>CAWAQH010000007.1:0-27072 GCA_963784085.1 uncultured Acidobacteriaceae bacterium
AGGCTTCCCCAAAAACTGCGGGTTCTGTGCTGCGCCTCGCTGGTGCGCAACCACGGTGCTATGAATGAAGCGCAAAAAGCGGAGCTGCGGAGCTGAAGGTGCGCAAAATAGGCTGATACGCAGATTTGCCAGCGCTATATCCGCATTTCTGGGTTCTTCGAACCTCAGAATCCCCCTCATCCCGCGCCGCATCCGTTATCCTAAGTATCACGATATGTCAGCGCCCAACATGCCGACCCCGAAATCCAAGTCCAACGGCGGAGCAAAAGCCGTCGTGATCGAGCCCCCGCAAAACTCCGACCACGAACGCGCATTCAATGCCTATCGCCAATGGGGATATCTCGAAGGCGATCTCGATCCCCTCGGCTATCTTCGCCGCGTCCCACTCCCGAACTCCGGATCGAAAGCGAATACGCGCGCGAAGCCCGCGCCATCTACTCTCAGACGATTGGGGTCGAGATCAACCACATCTACTCCCCCGAACGCCGCCGCTGGATTTACGAGCACATGGATCGCCGTCTCAGGGTTTCGAGGTTACAGAAAAAGACCAGCCGCGCATTCTCGATCATGCTCATCCGCGCCGATGTCTTCGAGCAGGTCATGCAGCAGCGTTATCTCGGCAGCAAGCGCTTTTCGCTCGAAGGCGTCACCGCGCTGATTCCGCTGGTCGATGAAATTCTCGACACCGGCTCTCGCCTGGCGCCACCGAATTGGTCATGGGCATGAGCCATCGCGGCCGCCTCAACGTAATCGCCCACGTGGCCAAGCCGGCCCGCGGAAGAAATTTTTGCCGGCTTTGAAGACGTCGATCCGCGCAGCGTTCTCGGCTCGCGGCGACGTGAAATACCACATGGGCGCGACCGGCGAATACGTCACGCGCAGCGGCGCCAAAGTTCACATCCACCTGGTTTCGAATCCCAGCCATCTGGAGGCCGTCGATCCCGTGACCGTCGGCCGCACCCGCGCCAAGCAGGACCGCACCGGCGAAGGCGGCCGCGAAAAATATCTCCCGCTGCTCGTTCACGGCGATGCCGCTTTCGCCGGACAAGGCATCCTCGCCGAGACCATGAACTACGCCGACCTTCCCGGCTACACCGTGGCGGCACGATCCACGTGATCGTCAACAACCTGCTCGGGATTCACCACCAGTTATCTGCGAGGAACACTCCACGCGCTTCGCCGCCTGCATCGCCCGCCGCCAGTCGATTCCCATCTTTCACGTCAATGGCGAAGATGTGGACGCCGTAGTCCGCGTCGCGCGCATCGCCACCGAATACCGCTACCAGCTTCGGCACCGACGTGGTCATCGACCTGATCGGCTACCGCCGCCACGGCCACAGCGAAGTCGACGATCCCACCATCACGCAGCCGCTGCTCTACAAAAAAATCAAAGAGCATCCGCCGCTCTGGGAAATTTATGCCGACGACATCGGCGCAACCGACGCTCCCGCGCAAGCCGCCGCCATCAAGGCCGAATTCGAAGCCGCGCAGAAACAGGCCGGCAAACTCACCAAGAAGCCGACGCTGCGCGACCTGCCCAACTATTGGGACAAATATTACGGGGGCCTGCACAAGCCGGAATACGAAGTGGAAACCGGACTCTCGACCGAAGAATTGGCCGAGCTTACCGCGCGCCTCACTACTTATCCCGAAGGCTTTCACATCCATCCCAAAGTGAAGAAGCTGCTGGAGCAGCGCGCCGAAATGGGCGCAGGCAAGCGCTCGTGGATTACGGCATGGCCGAAGCCCTGGCTTTCGCCAGCCTGGCAAAAGCCGGAATCCCGGTGCGTCTCTCGCGGGCAGGACTCCCGCCGCGGCACCTTCAACCAGCGCCACTCCGTTCTCATCGACATCGAAAACGAGAACGAATACGTCCCGCTCGAAAACATCGCGGCCGGTCAGGCCCGCTGCGAAATCTACAACTCAACGCTTTCCGAAGCCGGGCGTGCTCGGCTTTGAATACGGCTACAGCCGCGACTATCCCGAAGCTCTCGTTCTCTGGGAGGCGCAGTTCGGCGACTTCGTCAACGTCGCGCAAGCCATCATCGATCAGTTCATCTCCGCCGGCGAAGACAAGTGGAGCCTGCTCTCCGGCGTGGTGCTGCTTCTGCCCCACGGCTACGAAGGCCAGGGCCCGGAGCATTCCAGCGCCCGCATCGAGCGCTTCCTGCAACTGGCCGCCAAGCACAACATTCAGATCGCGCAGCCCTCAAACGCCGCCCAATATTTTCATCTTCTGCGGCGTCAAGCCCTGCGCCACTGGCGCAAGCCGCTGGTCGTGTTTACCCCGAAAAGCATGCTGCGCCATCCCGATGCCTCTTCGCCCATCGCCGATTTCTCCCGCGCAAGTTTTCACAACGTGATTCCCGACACCGAAATCGGAGAAGCCGACTCGCGTCCTGGTCTGCACCGGAAAGATCGGCCACGAACTGAAAGCCGAACGCAAGAAGAGAAAAGACACGAGCACGGCCATTGTGTTCGTCGAACAGCTCTATCCCTTCCCGGAGAAGGAACTCGCGGCGGAATTTGCCCGCCACGGCGAAGCCGGTGAGATTGTCTGGGTACAGGAAGAGCCCGCCAACATGGGGGCTCTCTTCAACATGCTGCCCCGCCTCCAACGCATAGCCGGCGAAAGACACGTGCTCTCGGTAAAACGCAGCTCGAGCGCTAGCCCCGCAACCGGCAGCGCCAAGGCGCACGAAGTAGAACAGAAGACTCTGCTGACGCTGGCCTTCACCGCAAAGAGTTGAGCGAAATCATCACGACTCATGTAGGGACAGCCGCCCTCGGCTGTCCAGCGAGCAACCCGAGCCGCGTTCTTCCCGGTAGACGGTTGTTCTAAACTCGTATTATGACTATAATGACCATGATAGTCATCTGGAATCTGGGAGGATCCGCCCCATGAGCGCGCAAACCTGGACCGTGGCCCAAGCCAAAGCGAAATTCAGTGAAGTCATCGACCGCGCCATGTCGGAAGGCCCGCAGACCGTTACCCGCAAAGGCCGTACTGCGGTTGTCGTGGTCGATGCTGCCGAGTGGCAGCGAAAAACTAAACGCGTTGGAACTCTTGCGGATTTCTTTGGGCGCTCCCCGCTGCGGGAGGGAGGATTGAAGCTTCCGCGCCGCACTCGCCCTCGCCGAGTAGATCTATGACCTTTCTGCTCGATACCAACGCTATTTCGGAGTGGCAAAAGCCCCGGCCCAATCCGAGTGTCATCGCCTGGATGGCCGCGATCGACGAAGACAGCCTGTTTCTCAGCGTCGTTACGCTGGCAGAAGTGCGGTATGGAATCGAGCGTATGGCCGCAGGAGGCCGTCGGCGGCGGTATGAGCAGTGGCTCGAGCACGACCTGCCGCAGCGGTTTGAAGGCAGGATACTTTCGGTCAGTCAGGGAGTTGCCGACGCATGGGCACGAATCGTCGCTCTGTGCGCATCGACCGGAAAACCGATCAACGCCATCGACGGGTTCCTGGCGGCGACTGCGCAAGTGCATGACCTGACACTCGTGACTCGCAACGTTCGGCACTTTACCGTGCTCAAAGACATCTTCAATCCCTGGATTTAAACAGCGCAGAGCTTAACCCGGCCGTTCCGTCACCGCTTTCCCGCCACTTTCCGGCAACTTCGTCTTCGCCCCGCCGCGCTTCGCTCCAGGGGATAAGGCAAAATCACAACCCAGTTCCGCTCAGCAGGCACCGAATTGTCGACCCACTTTCGTCATACTTCACAATGCCGGATTGATCGGAGCAATACGCTGACATATCTTTTCCCAGCGGACGTGCGGTGATTTGATACCTTCGACCGGGTGCGTCCCCGCTGGGACAACTAAGCTCAAACGTGTAGCCATTTCTCTGGCCGCTTGTGGTGATTCCACGAGGCAATTCATTGGCGGCAAGGTCCGCAAACGCACAAGCGTACACACGCTCGGGGTGCGTTTGAGCAAAATGCCTTTCGGCGCTATTCACCATCCCCAGGGCACCGATCGCGGAGTCAACATCCCCAAGACGCATCGCAGGCCGAAGGTAGTAGATTGTGAACCAGATGCACGCACCAAGGACGAGTCCAACAACTGCAAAAATCGAAATGAGAGGCGTCTGTTTCGGCGGGATCGGCTGTATATCTTCCATTTCAGGGTGCAACCTTCACCTCAGAGAACGGTTGTCTATTCCGATTCGTGCAGCCCATTTTTTTAGCAACCACCCGTTCTTCCACCCCGATTGTTACAATCCGATAAAAATTGCCGCATCCCGCCCGCTACTCGGTACTCGGTACTAGGTACTGGCAACTCCCTTAGCTACAATGAATCCGTGAAACCCAACATCCTCGTCGTCGAAGACGATCCAGATATTTCCCGCCTCGTTCGCCACCATCTGGAGAACGATGGTTTCTCCGTCCGCGTCTACGCCAACGGCTCCAGCGTAATTGCCGACGCGGAGCGCCAACGCCCTGCTCTGTTCGTGCTCGACATCATGGTTCCCGGCAAGGATGGACTCGAGCTCTGCCGCACCGTCCGCCAGACTCCCGGCCTTGCCTCCGTGCCGGTAATTTTTCTCACCGCCAAGAGCAGTGAAGCCGATCGAGTTCTCGGCCTCGAGATCGGCGCCGACGACTACATTGCCAAGCCCTTCAGTCCGCGAGAACTGGTCGCCCGCGTCAAAGCCGTCCTGCGCCGCTTCGAGCGCCCGCTGCCGCCCAGTCCCCTTACCGTCGGCGACATCGCCATCGACCCCGCCGCCATGATCCTCACCGTCCGCGGGCAAATCGTTCCCACCACAGCCACCGAGTTTCGCCTGCTCGATTATTTCGCCCGCCATCTCGGCCGCGTTTTTTCCCGCGATCATCTTCTCGATTCCGTTTGGCGCGACACCTCCTACGTGACTCCGCGATCGGTTGACGTTTATGTCCGCCGCATCCGCGAAAAGATCGAGCCCGATCCCGAAAACCCACGCTACCTCAAGACTGTCCGCGGCGCCGGCTACCGCTTCGAGGCGCCCAAGGGAGACGCGCTAAAGTGAGAGAGCCGTGAGGAACCAGATCTTTTTCAAGCTGCTGGCGGCTTTTCTGGTCGTCATCATCGCATCCGCCGTAATCTTTGATGTTCTGATCGGTAGCGCCTGGGAAGCTTCGCTACGCACCGAGATTGAGCGCAATCTCACCCAGAAAACTCAGCTTCTCGCGCATCGCGTCGAAACTGACCGTGCTCACTCTCTCAGCGACATCGCCGCCCAGGAGGGGCAGGCTGCGGGGGCGCGAGTCACCATCATCGATCCCACGGGCCAGGTCCTGGCCGATTCGGAAGCCCATCCTTCGGGCATGGAAAACCACGCCGCCCGCCCGGAGTTCGCGGCCGCTCTGTCCGGGAAAATGGGCAGCAACGAGCGCCGCAGCGCCACCATTGGCATTCCCTTCCTTTATGTGGCCGCGCCCATCTCTGGCGGAGCGGTGCGCCTGGCTTACCCGCTCTCCGATGTCGAAGCCGTATCGCTGCAGGTCCACCATCGGCTGGAGCTGGCCTCCGTTGTGGTGTTCTTCTTCGCGCTGCTGGTGGCCGCCATCGCCGCGCATTGGAGTGCGCGGCGCCTGGAGCGCATCGTCGACGTTGCCGCCCGTATTGCGGAAGGTGACCTTCGGGCCCGCATCCAGGAAAATTCACAGGACGAAATCGGCCGCGTCGCTGCTGCCATCGATCGTACCGCCCGCCGCGTCGAGGAAAGTTTCGAGGCCGTCCGCTTCAGCCAGCGCCAGCTCGAAACCCTGCTCAACAGCATGCAGGACGCCGTGATTGCCGTCGGTGCCGACGGTCTCGTGCAATGGGCCAACCAACCCATGGATCGCCTGGTTCCGCAAGGCGCCCGCCTTCACCAGCCCGTCGTCGAGACCATTCGCGATCCGGATTTTCTCGCCACCGTTACCGAGGCCGCTATTTCCCGGGAAGTCAAAACCGCGCGCGCCACTTCCATCGTTCCCGGCCGCGCCTTCGACGTAACCGCCGCGCCCCTGCCGGATGGCGGCGCCGTCGCCGTGCTCCGCGACCTCACCGAAACCGAACGCGTCGAGAAAACCCGCCGCGACTTCATCGCCAACGTTTCCCACGAACTTCGCACCCCGCTCACCTCGATTCAGGGCTATGCCGAAACGCTGCTCGACAGCACTCCCGATAATGTCGCGCCCTCCCGCGAGTTTCTCGAAATCATCCGCAAAAATTCCTCCCGCATGTCGCGCCTTACCGAGGATCTGCTTACCCTGGCCCGCGTCGAATCCGGCGAAACACGTTTCGACGCCGAGTCCGTCCCTCCCATCGAGCTTCTCCACGACGCCGAAGAAAGCTTTCGCGAAATCGCACGCAGTCACGGCGTCGATCTGCAAATCGTCGATGTGCAAGTAGTCGATCAGCAAATAAAGGATCTGCAGGTTCAGAGTTCGTCAGCCTCCGGCGCGGAACCCGACTCTGCAATTCAAAACCTTCCTCATGTCCTGGCCGACCGCGAAGCCATTCACCAGGTTTTTTCCAACCTGATCGACAACGCTCTGAAATACGGCGCGAAAAACGCACCCTCCCGAGGCCGGATCATCCTCGGAGCCCGCGCCGTGCCCCACGCCGTGGAATTCTCCGTCCAGGATTTCGGCGGCGGCATCGCCTCCGAGCATCTTCCCCGTCTGTTCGAACGCTTTTATCGCGTCGACAAAGCCCGTTCTCGCGAGTCGGGGGGGACCGGTCTCGGCCTCGCCATCGCCAAACACATCATGCTGGCCCACGGCGGCTCCATCCGCGCCGAAAGCGAACTCGCCCACGGCAGCACATTCCTCTTCACCCTCCCCACGGCCTAGGAAACGAACGCAAGAACTACCAGAGTCAAGTAGTGTCCTGATCTGCCATTTTTCACCACAGAGTCACAGAGTCACAGAGAAAACCTCGGACCTGTAAAAGCCACTAAGGGGCGGATTCGTCACGCAGTTGGGCTTCTCTGTGCCTCTGTGGTGAAAAAGCGAAATTAGGACACTACCCAGAGTCAGGAGAGCAAGAGTCAGAACAAGCTAGAGCCAGGACAAAGAAGAGTCAGGACAAGCACAGATCATGTGGCGACGGCCCCCTCTGCCGTCCAAGCCTGGGCGAAGCCCGGCGCCCCGTAGAGTAACGCCGGCGGCTTATGTATCAACCCGCCGCTCTCGGCTCGCAGCGACTCAACTTACGCTCCGGGATGAATCCACCGCACGATCCAGAAGGCTATCGCCGCCACCAGCGCTGAGGCCGGAATCGTCACCACCCAGGCCCACACAATACGCCGCGCCACTCCCCATCGCACGGCTGACAACCGGTGCGTCGCTCCCACGCCGACGATCGCTCCCGTAATGGTGTGCGTCGTGCTCACCGGGATTCCGGCGAGGGCAGTGGAAAATAAAGTGATCGCTCCCGCAGTCTCGGCGCAAAATCCTCCCACGGGCTTGAGCTTGGTAATGCGCGAGCCCATGGTATGGACAATCCGCCAGCCGCCAAAGTATGTGCCCAGGGCAATTGCCGTGTGCGCCGCCAGAATGATGGGCCAGTGAAACTTCCCCCAGCCCCCGGCGAGCTCCGACGTGCTCAGATAGTGGGCTCCATACAGCGCGCTGGCCACAATCCCCATGGTCTTTTGCGCGTCGTTGCCCCCGTGACCCAGGCTATACGCGGCCGCCGAAAGAAGCTGCAGCTTGCGAAACCATACGTCAATTTTCTGTGGAGGCTTGTCGCGCAGAAGCCAGAAGATCGCGACCATAAATGAAAAGCCCAGAACCAGCCCCATGACCGGAGCCACTACAATAAAGATCAGCGTCTTATACCAGCCCTGAACAATGATGACGCTCCATCCGGAACGGATTATCGCGGCCCCGGCCAACCCCCCGATCAGGGCATGCGACGAGGAGGTCGGCAGGCCCCACCACCACGTCAGCAGGTCCCAAACGATGGCGCCGAACAGCCCAGTGATCACCACATACTGGCTTACCTGGTCGACGTGCAGCATCCCCGAGCCGATGGTCTTGGCCACTGCCGTTCCCAGAACAAACGCCGCCACAAAATTGAAGAACGCGGCCCACGCCACCGCCAGTTTTGGAGACAAGACTCGCGTCGACACGACGGTCGCGATGCTATTGGCAGCGTCGTGAAATCCGTTCAGAAAATCGAAAGCCAGCGCAACGACGACGGTGATAATCAGCAGCAGCAGGTCGGGCTTCACCAGTTTTCCTGTTCGCCGGGATTTTAGAACGCTTTCAGGTGTTTTTCAGTACCACGGTTTCGAGCACGTTGGCCACGTCTTCGGCCTTGTCGGTTGCTCGCTCGAGGAATTCCAGCAATTCTTTCACTTTAATCAGGGTAATGGGATCTTTCTCGGATTCAAACAATTTGGCGATGGCCTGCTGTGACACCATGTCCGCTTCGTTCTCCAGGCGGTTGATCTCCACGCAATGGGCCAGAATGTTCCCGTTCTTCTGCATCAGGGACACAGCCTTTTGCAATTCCTGGCATTGCGCGAGGATGATCTTGGCCAGCGGCCCGGCCGCTGGCGGTGGATCCACGATGCGATACATCACGAGACGTGCGCCGGAGGCGTTGATGAAATCCAGAACGTCATCGAGCTTCGAGGCCAGTTGGTGGATATCTTCACGGTCGAAGGGCGTAATGAATGTCTGGTTCAGTTTGGTCAAGATGGCGTGGGTGAGTTCGTCGCCTTCGCGCTCGATGCGGCGGACAGCATCGATTCTGCTTTCCACGTCCCGATAGTCTGCGAACAGATCGACCAAAGCTCGCGCTCCGGCAATCAGATTGTCGGACATCGCGGAGAACATCTGGAAGAAACTTGTATCTTTCGGAATGAGGCGGACCATGGGAGACCACCACCTCCGCCAGCACAGGCCGATTTCCAGCGGAGAGGACAGTCAATATCTCACGCCCGCGCCAATCAGGTCAAACCAGGTGGGACCGAGATACCGAGCCGGAGCTTAGTTCGTTCTACGACGACGAATGCTGGCCGTCGAACGCTTGGGCATCCCAAAGTGAATTACCAGGAACAGCAGCAGTACAGCGCCAACGCCAATTGCGATCCGTTGCAGAAACTCGAGAATCACGAGGCCCATTCCAGCATTGTGTGGCTCACCGAAGACAAGCGCGATATTACGATTGGCCCGGCTCCATCGTGCCCCTGCTTCGCGACGCAAGTCCGCATATTCTCGGCTCGGGAAGATTTCCACTTTTTTCGTGAGTTTCCCCCATCGCTCGCTGAAAACACCCGGCAAGATTCGCTCCGCCACCCGTTCTAACGGTTACTATCGGAACACGCCGCCGCCCGGTTTACCTTGGCTGGGCACAGCCTCGGTGTAACATTAATGCAGCACTCTCCTCGGAGACGTTATGAAACGACTCGCCGCACTCATCCTCGTACTCGCCTCAACCGTCGCCTGGTCGATGCCCGTGCCTTCCCACAAAGAAAACAGGAGCATCGGTGAAAATGGCAAAGAGGCCCGCAGAGCTGCCAAGCAGCAGCAGAAGTACGAAAGGAAGCAAGCCAAGCGGCAACAGAAGGCCATGAAGAAATACCAGAAACAACTGCGGAAACAAGCCAAGCAACAGAATCAGCATCGCCACAAGTAGGCCCGCGGTTCATCCGCAAGCCATCTGACAAATAATTCGAAGCGCCGCCGCGTTCCAAGCTCCGTCGTGTGGCGCAAGGCCCGGAAAACGTCGCCTTCGACCGCCGAGGCCCTTACGAAAAATGACCAAAAATTCACGTCCCCGTAACCCGTCCGCAGAATCTAAAGGCTAGCCTGAGCCGTTGACCTTGCACCTATGGGTACGGCAAAATCAGAATTAATAGGTCCGCGCAGTTCCAGCATGCGCCAGAGGGATTCCCTCATGAGCACTGCCCGCGTTCGAAGCCTTCCGCCCGAGCCCGCCCACGAGCACATCGTCCGCCGCACCGTGGAGGCCTGTCGCCTGGCCAAAGAAGCCGCCAGCGCGGCCGCCGAAGGGATTGCTACCGGCTCCGCCCCGCTACTAAATTCTCTCCGCCAGCGCGAGCGCGAACTTGACGCGCTCGATATGGAAATCGACACTGCCGTCACCACCGCCATCACTGAAGTCGTACCCGCCGCCGCCCGCGAACTCCTCGCCTGCATGAAGTTCATGATCAGCCTTGAGCGCATCGGCGACCTGCTGCTCAGCTTCGCCAACAGCGCCCAGGCCGCATCCGGCCGCATCGATTCCGAGGACACCCGCGACCTCACCCACATGGCGACCATCCTCGAAAAAATGCTCACCGACGCCGGCACTGCGTTCTCCGCCCGCGATGTCGGCAAGGCCGTCGACGTGATCCGCTCCGACTCCGAAATGGATCGCCTGCGCAACCTCATCTTCCTCCGCCACATCGAAAACCCGGAAAATATCGTTCGCCAAGCCAGCCTGCAAGTCATCTTCATGACCCAGTCCCTCGAACGCGCCGGCGATCACGCCAAAAATCTCGCCGAAGAAGTCTGCCACTTCGTGAGCGGCCATACTGTCCGCCACGTCCTGATGGCCTATGACAAGCCCGTGGAACAAATGTTCATCGACTACCTCCGCCGCCGCGAAGGCCACTAGAACATCCCCATAGATTTTGAAACGATGGATTGGGAAGGATCGTTCCCCAATTGCCCTACTGCTGAGGCCCGGGCTTCGGCAACTTCGGCGTCAACTTTCGTATCACGAACTCCTGCAGCAGGTTGCCGACCGCACTCGATGCGACCGAGATGCCCGCATTTTCGAAGGTCAACGAGGCCCCGTTACGGTCCTGTGCCGGATAGTAAAGATTCGAAATTCCTCCCGCGGCCAGGCTCCCGAGGATGCCCGAATAATTGAGCTGCCATTTTCCATTGTCACCCTTGCAGATCACCGCCATGCTGATCGCGTAGAAAATCCGCGACGACCGGCTTCCGGTCCCTTTGTAGAAATAACGCGGGTCCTGTTTCAGCAGCGCCGGCAGTATCGCCCCTCCGATAAAGGTGCTCGTCACCGTGTCGGCGTACCCGGCGCCGAAGCGCTTGGCATAGCCCTCGGCGCCCTGCCCGTAACCCTCGAAGTGATTCTGCCACTGCTCCACTCCCGCCGCGCCCCCGACCACGACGAAAGTAAAAGGGTCGATCACCGATTTCCACGCCAGCTCAAACTTCAGTTTCGTGCTGAGCGGAGCTGCATTGGGAACGTACGTCACGTAAAAATTCGGAATCACTCCCAGCACTCGCTGCTTCTCTTCCACCCTGATCTGCTCTTCCGCCACTTCGAAGCGCGAGACCCCGACATCCACTTCTGTAACATTCGGCGCCACCGCCAACACCACCCGCGGGATCGTCTCCGTTTGCCCCGGATGCACCACTCCTGAGTAGGTTTGTGCAGCCAGGCCCGCTGACGTAATGGTCAACTTGAACGCCCCCGGAGCGACCTTCGGGAAAAAGAATTGCCCGTCAAGGTCTGCTACCGCCTCCAGCGCCTGCGAAGCATCTTCCTCCGTAAGCTTCACCCGCGCTCCCGCCACTACCGCTCCGCTCGCATCAACGACCGTTCCATTTACGCTTCCCGGCGCTGACGGTTGATCTCCCGGGGTAATCGCCTGGCCAGAAATGGTCTGCGTCCCATCGGCCGCCTGCCCCTGCTGTGGAGATTGTGCCGGACACAGCAGCGTCCATCCCAGAGTGACCACCGCCAGAACCATTCCAGACTTAAATTGCAGGACCATGCGTAATTTAACTTTACCCTCTACGGCGTCGCCCAAACAAATAACCGAAGTGATGCACTCTTACGACCTGACTCTTCGTCCCCGAGCTTTCCTCCCTATGATGCAGATTTTTCCCGACCAAACTGCACGAGCCATGACACTTTCGCCAGTCGAAAGTAGGGAATCCCAGAAGGGATGGGTACACCCAATCACAAGGTGGCCAGAAAAGGGAAGAGTAGTGCAGGAAGGAGTGCAGGGGCTGCGAAAAGTGCCTGCCCCACCCTTGCGTTCGTTGCAAAAGGCAGGGCAGTCATTTTCGCGAGCGCGCGGTCGTATGGGGACGACCGCGCGTCAGCCCGCCGCAACCTCACGCCAGATCATACCGATCCAGATTCATGACCTTGCTCCATGCGGCAACGAAGTCCTTGGCAAATGCCTGCTTCGAGTCGTCACAGGCGTAGACTTCCGCAATGGCCCGGAGCTGCGAGTTTGAACCGAAGACCAGATCAACCCGGGTGCCGGTCCATTTGATTTCACCTGTCTTGCGATCGCGCCCCTCAAACATGCCCGCAGTGGAGGACGGCTTCCACTCCGTATTCATGCTGAGCAGGTTGACGAAAAAATCATTGGTCAGCGTCTCCTTCCGCTTAGTGAAGACGCCGTGTTTGGACCCGCCGAAGTTCGCATCCAGCGCGCGCATGCCGCCGACTAGAACCGTCATTTCAGGAGCAGTCAGGGTCAGCAGCTGCGCCTTGTCGAGCAATAGCTCTTCCGCCGGTCTCTCGTGTCCCGCGCGAAGGTAATTTCGGAACCCATCCGCGGTCGGCTCCAATACGGCAAATGCGTGTACATCGGTCTGCGCTTGCGAAGCATCCGTGCGCCCCGGCGAGAAGGGAACTTTGACCTTAGAGCCCGCCTTCTTCGCAGCCTCCTCCACGGCCGCGCATCCCCCCAGAACGATGAGGTCAGCCAGCGAAACTTGCTTTCCGGATTTCGCTTTGTTGAACTCCTTCTGGATCGCCTCCAGCTTCTTGATGACCTTCGCCAGCTCCGCCGGCTGGTTCACCTCCCAGCCCTTTTGCGGCGCCAGGCGCAAGCGCGCCCCGTTGGCCCCGCCGCGCTTGTCCGAACCCCGGAAACTCGCCGCCGAAGCCCACGCAGCCGATACCAGCTGCGAGATCGACAGTCCGGATGCGAGAATCCTGGCCTTAAGGGCGGCAATCTCTTTCTCGCCGATTAACTTGTGATCCACTGCCGGAACCGGGTCCTGCCATAGCAGCGGCTTCTTCGGAACCATCGGGCCAAGATAACGCGAAATCGGCCCCATGTCGCGGTGCGTCAGCTTGTACCACGCCTTCGCGAAGGCATTGGCGAACTCAACCGGATTCTCATAAAAACGCCGCGAGACCTTTTCGTAAGCCGGATCGAACCGCAAAGCCAGGTCCGTAGTCAGCATAGAGGGCGCATGATGCTTCTTGGGGTTGTGCGCATCCGGAACTGTCCCGGTGCCCGCACCATTTTTCGGTCTCCACTGTTGCGCGCCGGCCGGACTCTTTGTCAGTTCCCATTCGTAGCTGAACAGATTTTCGAAGAAGTTGTTGCTCCACTTCGTGGGCGTCGTGGTCCAGGTCACTTCCAGGCCGCTGCTGATCGTCTGGTCGCCGTGACCTTTGCCGAAGCTGTTTTTCCAGCCGAGGCCTTGCAACTCAATGGCGGCGCCCTCGGGTTCGGGCCCAACATACTTGGGCGGTTCTGCGGCGCCGTGCGTCTTGCCGAAGGTGTGTCCGCCGGCAATCAGCGCAACCGTTTCCTCGTCGTTCATCGCCATACGCGCGAAAGTTTCGCGAATGTCCCGGGCTGCCGCAAGCGGATCAGGTTTGCCGTTCGGCCCTTCCGGATTCACGTAAATCAATCCCATCTGCACCGCGCCCAGGGGATTGTCGAGTTCACGATCGCCTTTGTAGCGCTTGTCCCCCAGCCACTCGCTCTCCGGCCCCCAGTTGACGTACTCTTCCGGCTCCCACACATCTTCGCGGCCGCCCGCGAAACCGTACGTCTTGAAGCCCATCGACTCGAGCGCGACGTTGCCGGCAAGAATCATCAGGTCGGCCCAGGAAATCTTCCGCCCATATTTCTGCTTGATGGGCCAGAGCAACCGGCGCGCCTTGTCCAGGTTCACGTTGTCGGGCCAGCTGTTGAGCGGCGCAAAACGCTGTTGCCCCGAGCCGGCTCCGCCGCGCCCGTCATGGATGCGGTAGGTACCCGCGCTGTGCCACGCCATACGGATGAAAAGGCCGCCGTAATGGCCAAAGTCGGCCGGCCACCAGTCCTGCGAGTCCGTCATCAGCGCATGCAGGTCCTTGATCACCGCTTTCAAGTCGAGGCTTTTGAATTCTTTGGCGTAATCAAATTTCTTCTCCATGGGATCGGACAGGGGCGAGTGCTGGTGAAGCACTTTCAGGTTCAGCTGATTCGGCCACCAGTCTGCATTCGAAGGAGTCCAGCCTGGTATCTGTTTGCCGTGCATGACCGGGCATTTGCCTTCTGGTGATACCTCGGGGTCCTTATTGCCGGGGCCGGGCGTGCCGGCCAGTACTTGCTTTTCTTCAGACATAATTTCCTCTTTCGCTTATGAAGTTGTCTCGAACCGGCCCAAAAACCCTGGGCCCTGGCTCTTGTTGTTACTCGTCCGATTCTTGTGCGCTAGGTTCTGGCACGGCAGCGCTGGCAAAGCCCGAAAACCTCTACCAGCGGCGAGGTCAAATCAAAGCCCCGCGGCACCTGCCGCGACAGCTTCTTGTAGTTGATGAAATCACCTTCCACATCCTGCACCGCCTTGCAGCGCGTGCACACCAGGTGATGATGCGGTTCGAGATTGCCTTCCACCATCAGCATGGAAGTATGAGGACTCACTTCGCGCAGCAGTCCATGCTCCACGAAGAGCCTCAGGTTGTTGTAGACGGTAGCCAGCGAAATCGACGGAATCCGCCGCCGCACTTCGGCATAAACGTGCTCCGCGGAATAGTGCCCCGGCGCAGCCACAATCGCCTCATAGATCACCTGCCGCTGATGCGTCGCGGCGAGCCCGTGCTTCCAGGCCAGTTCCCGAAATTGTGAGTGAGCAGATTCCACCGGACAAGCCTTATTGTTAGATGAGAATCATTATAATCCAGGAATCGCTCATGTGGACTACGTGAAGGGCAGAAAATGGAACGAGCCCCTATGCGACAAACGCAACGACGGGGCGAACACACCCGGGACGAACACAAAATGCCAGGAACCTTTCTCCGCAGCCGTGTGGTACGCCCTCCGCCGCTACCAGGGGGAAACCATCGCCATCGACAAAAGCCTGATTTTTGAGGAAAAACAGCCAGTAGCCTTCGAAGTCCTGGGTCTGGGCCACTGGTCGTAAGTTGGCCGGTTTGCTTGGGCGGGAGGATTAAAGGTAATTACGGGCGCGGATGTCGCCAAGTGCCGGCAAAATGAACGGGGAACGATATTTGCCTAATTTGAAAACAGGTGGATTACGACGGTTGACTTAGGCTTGGAATTCTGAGGCTTCAGGAAAGCGTAGATTACATTTGCCCAGGGCGAGGGAGAGCAATTCTTCGATCTTGGTCTCTTCCACATTGCGCGAGAGGGCGATTTCGCTGACCAGCAGGTAGCGGGCGCGTTCCAGCATCTTCTTTTCGCGGAACGAAAGCGGCTTGGCCTGATGCAGCGCGATCAGGCTCTTGAGCACTCCCGCCACTTCGTAGAGCGAACCGCTCCGCATGCGGTCGGAGTTCTCTTTGAACCGGTCTTTCCAGTCGGCGGTGCTCAGGTCGTCGCTGACAGCCAGAAAATCCAGAATTTTCTGTACCTCGCCATTGCGAACCACCCGCCGAATGCCTACGCTGCCTACATTATTACAAGGCACCATCACCTTGAGGCTGCTGGCTTTAATATTGAGGAGGTAGAACTTTTCCACGGTCGCGCCGATCGACCGGCTGCTGATCTGTTCGATGACCCCCACCCCGTGGTTGGGATAGACGACCTTGTCGCCGATGTGAAAGTTCAGGTCCGTACCACTCATAATCAAAAAAACCCAGGGGCAGGAGAACAAGGGGGCGAGAGCTGTCTTTACTGTCCATAGACTATCCCGAAATGGGCCTAATAGCAAGGATAGACGCGGAGTTGGCCACGGGAGAAATTGTAAGTAATTGTGGGTAAATGGGTTACCCCAGACCGCGAATAAGCGCGCGAACAAGCCCGCGAATAGCGGCGATGTGGGCGAGGCGCGCGAACGCGCCTGCCCGTACATGCTTCCCCTGGTGCTTATAATGGCGTCGTGAGCCTTGCCGCGGAAAACGAAACAGGGAAGTCAAACCGGCCAGGAAGGATCCTCGGCTTGGACGTGGGCGCCAGAAGAATAGGAATCGCCGTATCCGATCCGCTCGGCATTACCGCCCAGGGGCTCGAAACCCTCGAGCGCCGCAACAAACGTACCGACCTCGCCGCCTTAGAGAAAGTGATCCGCGAATACGCAATCCGGGAGATCGTCGTCGGCCTTCCCCTGCGCATGAGCGGGGCCGAAGGCACGCAATCGGACAAGATGCTGTTGTTTGCCGAAGACCTGCGCAAGCGGTTCCGGCTGCCGGTGCACTTGTGGGATGAGCGCCTTACCTCGGCCGAGGCCAACCGCCTGCTGCGCGAGACCGACATGTCGATCGAGAAGCGCGCCAAAGCAGTGGACCGCATGGCCGCAGTCCTGATTCTGCAAGGCTGGATGGAAAGCCGCAGTTCTCGCTAAGGTAGGTTGCCTGCTCCCTGTCCCCCTGTGTTCATGGTGAGTTCAAGCTACTACGGCGAAGGGGAACTCGCTCGCTTGCGCACCGCCCGCCGGTACGCGGCGACATTCTTATTGTGCTCTTCGATCGTGCGCGCGAAGCGGTGGTGGCCCTGCGGCGTCGGCGACGAAGTAATAGTAGTCGCCTTGTGCCGGATGCATGGCGGCTTCCAGGGCGCTTTTCCCGGGATTGGCGATCGGCCCCGGCGGAAGTCCCGCGTGTATGTAGGTGTTATATGGCGAGTTGAACTGCATGTCGGCATGGTGAAGCGCGCCAGTGTAGGTTCCGGCTAAGAGCTCTGCATAAATGATGCTCGGGTCGGCGTCGAGCGCGATGTTTTTCGCCAGCCGGTTGTAGTAAATGCTGGCGACGAGCGGGCCGCTCCTCGGCCACGGCGGTTTCTTTCTCGACGATTGACGCCATGGTCACCGTGAGCTCAGCGGGGACCGGTTGGATCCGAAAGCTGGGCCATTGATCTCGATTGACGTGGGGATGCGTCGCCGCGGTCGCCGAATCAATCCAATCTGGCCTGCGACCTGGCGGAACTGCTTGACCATAGCTGCGGCCATATCGTGCATGTCCATCATGCGGCTGAACTCGTAGGTGTCGGGGAAAAGATATCCTTCGAGCGGATGCGCGCCGGGAGCGATGTCAGCGATCAGCGCGGTATCAGACTGCGCTGCTTTCAGGAAATCATCCGCCGGGCCAAGTCCGGCAGCTTCGACGGCGCGGGCGATGTCGAACATGGTGAAGCCTTCCGGGACGACCACGGTGTGAAGGTAGACGTCGCCGCGGCGCAGCCGTTTCTGCACGTCAATGATGTTGGCCGGCTTCTCGAAGAGATATTCTCCCGCCTTCAGCGATCGGCCGCGATGCAAGTAGTGCCAGAGAATGAAGGCTCGTTCGCTGCGAATCACGCCGCTGGCCTTGAGTTCGGCGGCGATGCGGCGGCTGGAGTATCCCGGACGCAGCATCACAAAAGTGTCGCGGCGGCGGTTCGACCGGAGTCAGCACAGCCCAGGCGAACCAACCCGCGAAAGCGACCGCTGCGATCAGGACGAGCCAGAGTATTTTGCGCACGGTGATGGCGACAGTTTAGATGATGAAGGGGGCGATAGCTGACTTGAAGTATGCTGCAGTTTGGTGCCGCGAACCCAGTAGTCTGAATCGCGCTATCTACTTGTTTTGCACCCTTTCCCGCCGCGGTATACTCAAATGTTCGGAGGAGTCACCCGAACCTTCATGAGACCGTATCTCGCCCTTTTGGGCCGCGCTGACTTTGCTGTGGCAATGCTGCCCACGACGGGTTGTCTGTTTCGCACGCGCCCGGTGGAGGAAACCTACTCCAAGGCTCCGCTTAAGGAAACCTCGCAACCGCGATTGATTGACAAATCAACCAGCAGGCGGAGAAAATCCAGTCGCTGCAGGCGACCGTCGATATCGACACCTCCGTGGGCGGGGCAAAAAAAGGCCAGTCACCGATTACAAAGAGATTCGCGGCTATGTGCTGGCCCGCAAGCCGGCGATGCTGCACATGATCGGCCTGCTGCCGATCGTGCGCACCACCGCCTTTGACATGGTGAGCGACGGCGAGGAGTTCAAGCTGTGGATTCCGCCGCAAGAACCGTTTCGTCATGGGGCGGAACGACGTGCAGACGCACGATCCGGACCAGCCCATGGAGAGCCATCCGGCCGCAGGATATTTACGATGCGCTCCTGATCCGGCCCATCGATCCCGAACATGAGATCGCGGTACTGGAAAACAGCGAAGAGATTCTGCACGACGCCAAGGGCCATCGCGTCCTGCAGGAAGACTACGAACTGATCGTGATCCGCAAGACGGGCGACAAGGCTGGATGGCTTTCGCGAAAGATCGTTTTCAGCCGCACTGACCTGCAGCCTCATCGCCAGTACATCTATGATGAACAGGGCAAGCTGGTGACCGATGCCCGCTATGCCAACTACAAGGATTACGATGGAGTCAGTTTCCCCTCGCGCATCGAGATTTTCCGGCCGCAGGAGGAGTACGACATCACCCTGAACATGTTGAAGCTGGAAATCAACAAGCCGCTCAGGGACGATCAGTTCGCCTTGCAGCAGCCGCCGGGAGCCGAGGTGGTGCATCTGCGACCATCCGCAATCGAGCGCCGCGCATGCGCCGCCGATGGGGATGCAGCGGCGAGCAATAGGCGCTACCCGTCGTCCCGTAAACAGCTCTGATAATTCAATAAACCATGATGAACAAAATGGTGGTCGCCAATCTGGTTCATCGGCCCATCCGGTCGCTGATCAGCATCGTGGCCATCGCGCCTCGAAGTGGCGCTGATCCTGCTGATCGCGGGCTTGTGCTACGGCATCATGAACGACTCCAAGAACCGCACCGCCGGCATCGGCGCGGACATGATTGTGCAGCCGCCGGGATCGTCATTTCTCGCCGGCATCAGCGGTGCGCCGGTTTCGGTCAAGGTTGCCGACATCCTGCGCGGCATGCCGCATGTCAAGGTGGTGAGTCCGGTGATTCTGGCAGCTTTCCACGGCGGGCGCATCGAAGTGATTGACGGAATCGATCTCCCAAGCTTCGAAGCCTGGGCGGACCGTTTCAATACTTGGAGGGCGGACCGTTCCAGGGCCCAAACGACTTCTTGGTGGATGACTACATTGCGCGCCAGAAGCATGTGAAAGTGGGCGACACGATGGAGGTGCTGAACAACAAATTTCGCGTTGGCGGCGATTGTGGAGAACGGCCGGGGCGCGCGCAAGTTCCTGCCGCTCGCCACGCTGCAAGAACTCATCGGCGCCAAGGATAAAGCCTCAGGTCTTTTACCTGAAACTCGACGACCCTGCCAATGCCGAGCAGGTCGTGGCCGAAGTAAAGAACCAGCCTGGCATGGAGAAATATACGGTGCTGTCGACGCCGGAATATCTCAGCATGATGACGCCCAGCAACCTGCCCGGCTTCCGGCCTTTCATCGGCGGTGGTGATTGGGGTGAGCCTGATCATCGGCTTTCTGGTGATTTTCCAATCCATGTACGCCGCCGTGATGGAGCGCACGCGCGAGATCGGAATCCTGAAGGCGATGGGCGCCTCGAAGTTCTACATCGTCAGCGCGATCCTGCGGGAGACCGGATTGCTGGCCGTCGCCGGCATCGTCGTGGGCATCGTTTTCAGTCTGGCGGCGAGCTGGGCCATTCGCGCATCGCTTCCCGCTGGTGCAGGTTGTCGTCACTGCGAGATTGGATTGCCTGGTCTGTATTAGTAGCGGTGCTGGGGGCATCTGGCCGGGGCGCTGTATCCGGCGTTCAAGGCGGCGGCAAGGATCCGATTGAGGCGCTGGCGTACGAGTAGGGCAGTTGCCAGTTTGTGACACTACCTTGATTAACTCTACGTTGACAATTCTCTGCGGCCTCCGGTATCTTTAAGTCTTTGGGAAGTCTCGCGGTTGCCCGCCTGATGGTCTGGCGTCCTCGCCGGGGAATCAACGAGCGGTCTTCTTTGTAATTTCAATCGCGTTTCGCATTTTTTCATTTCTGGGAGATTTCAGATGTCAACTTATTTCCCTTCACCGGGGGAAATTGTGCGCAAGTGGTACGTCGTGGATGCGGATGGGCAGACGCTCGGTCGTCTGGCCTCGCAGGTAGCGCGCATCCTCATGGGCAAAGAAAATCCGCAGTACACACCATTCCTCGATACCGGCGATCACGTGATCGTGGTCAACGCGGAGAAGATCAAGACTACGGGCGTAAAGTCCGAGCAGAAGCAGTATCACCACTACACCGGCTATCCCGGCGGCCTGCGCACCGAGGATTACCGCAAGCGTTTGGCGCGCAAGCCGGAAAAGATCATTCAGGATGCGGTGAAGCGCATGTTGCCGAAGAACAAACTCGCGGCGCACATGTTCTCGAAGCTGAACGTCTACAAGGGCGACAAGCATCCTCACGAGGCGCAGAAGCCGCAGGATTTGAAGCTGGAAGTGCGGGCATAGGACAGCTACGAGCTACGAGCTCTGAGTTTGAGCTTCGAGCAACTTTGAAAACTTGGAAAGGTTAAGAGTCAAGATGCGGGGGTTCGGGTGGTTTGCTCGGAGCTCAGCGCTAGTGGCTCAAAGCTAAAAATGGCAGAATTAGTTCAATACTACGGAACGGGACGTCGCAAGCGCGCGATCGCGCGCGTTTATCTGCGTCCCGGCAGCGGTGACTTCAAGGTGAACGGACGGGCGTTCGAAGAGTATTTTGTGACGCCGGCGCAGCGCTCGGCAGCAAAGGCTCCGCTGGCTTCGACAGACTCGGCAGCTTCGTTCAACATTATCGCCAGCGTGCTGGGCGGCGGCGTTCGCGGCCAGGCCGATGCGGTCAAGCTCGGCATCGCTCGCGCCTTGATGCAGTTCAATGCCGAACTGCGCGGCAAGCTGAAGGCTGAGGGCATGGTCACTCGCGACTCGCGCGGCAAAGAGCGCAAAAAGTACGGCCAGAAGGGCGCGCGCAAGCGCTTCCAGTTCAGCAAGAGATAGAGATTCCTCAGCTCGCTTCGCTTGGGGTCGGAATGACGAGCGTTTTAGTTTTGGCTAGAACACCGGAAACTGGAAACTGTTTTGGTGTTCAATTCTTCCCGAGCCTCGCGGCGCGGGACGGGAATGGCAATCGGAGAGCAATACCCAGTTGCCAGTATCCAGAAACCGGAGGTTTTTCTGGTACTGGGTACTAGGTACTGGAGAACTATTTCCCGATGCAGACTAAATAAGGAGGTTCATTGGCTACTATCACCATGAAGGAGTTGCTCGAAGCAGGTGTTCACTTCGGGCATCAGACGAAGCGCTGGAATCCCAAGATGAAGGAATACATCTTCGGCGAGCGCAACGGTATCTACATCATCGATTTGCAGAAGACGCTGAAGATGTTCAAGGAGGCGTCGAAGTTTGTCCAGGATCTGGCGGCCGACGGCAAAATTGTGCTGTTCGTGGGCACCAAGCGCCAGGCACAGGACGCCATCGCCGAAGAGGCCACCAAGTGCGGCGGCTTCTACATTAACCAGCGCTGGCTGGGCGGACTGCTCACCAACTGGGTGACCGTGCAAAAATCGGTCAAGCGGCTGAAGGAGCTCGACGAGATGGCCACGGATGGCCGCTACGAGCTGCTGCCGAAAAAGGAAGTCATCAAGCTCGAGCGCGAGCGCAAGCACCTGCAGGCCAACCTGGCCGGTATCAAGAACATGACCCGGTTGCCGGATGCGGTTTTTGTGATCGATTCGAACAAAGAGCAGATCGCGGTGCGCGAGGCGCGCAAGCTGGGCATTCCTGTGGTCGCCGTGGTCGATACCAATTGCGATCCCAGCGAAGTGGATTACGTGATTCCCGGCAACGACGACGCGTTGCGGGCGATTCGCCTGTTTACCTCGAAGATTTCGGAATCGATCGCCGAAGGCGCGCAGTTGATGACCGACAAGCAGATCGCCGACATGAGGCTGCCACTGAACAAGCGCAGGCACAGGAAGCGGCGCCGGAGCAATAGACGGCGCCGATATGGACGCGACGGCACAAGGCCGCGACGGCGGATGGCGAGGTGAAGAAATCAGCATGGAAGAAGTGATGGCGGCCGCGGGAACCCACAAGAAGCCGGTTGCGAACGAAGATGACGATGCTCCACAGGTCGAGAGCCAGACGGTTTAGAGCGTTGTCCGTAGCAAGTAGCCAGCAAAAAACCGGGCATTGGAAATCAGACCCGCGCGGGTCATGCTTAGAAATTCCCGGCGCGGGTCAAAGTTTGTCAGAAGCAGTTTCAGGTTCCCAGTTTCGAGCAGCCTGAGCCGAAGGTCATCAGTCGAAACTCAAAAAAGAAAACGGAAATCGAATTATATGAGCACTACTATGGCAAACATTTCTGCCGCACAAGTAAAAGAGCTTCGCGAAAAGACCGGAGCGCCTATGATGGATTGCAAACAGGCCCTCACCGAAGCCAAGGGCGACATGGAGCAGGCGATTGTCTTGCTGCGCAAAAAGGGCGTCTCGGTTGCCGGCCAAGAAAGCGACGCGCGTCACCAGCGAAGG
The DNA here is from genome assembly GCA_963784085.1 of uncultured Acidobacteriaceae bacterium. Lineage (GTDB taxonomy): Bacteria > Acidobacteriota > Terriglobia > Terriglobales > Acidobacteriaceae > Sulfotelmatobacter. The sequence continues at coordinate 22,592 of CAWAQH010000007.1, forward strand.
CTCGGTCGCCAGCTACATTCACGCCGGCGGCAAGATCGGCGTGCTCGTCGAAGTCAACTGCGAGAGCGATTTCGTCGCCCGCACCGACGACTTCAAGGAACTGGTGCACGATATCGCCATGCACATCGCGGCCAGCGATCCGAAGTACGTCCGCAAAGAAGACGTTACGCCGGCAGACTTCGAGCGCGAGAAAGATATTTTCCTGGCCCAGGCCATTGCCAGCGGCAAGCCGCGCGAACATCGCCGAGAAGATGGTCAGCCGGCAAGATGGAAAAGTTCTACGAAGAGGTCTGCCTGCTCGAGCAGCCCTTCATCAAGGACCAGACCATGTAGATCGCGCAACTGATCGCGGCCAAGATCGGCAAGCTGGGCGAGAATATCAGCGTCCGCCGCTTCGCGCGTTTCAAAGTGGGCGACGCGAGCGCGACCGTCGCCTTCACCAGCCAGAAGCCGAAGGCAGCGTCGCACGAACAGAAAGCCGGAGTAATTCAGGCGCGCTGCGGCGCGCCTTTTGTTCATGCCTGCCGTAGCGATCGGACCTGACGGATCGAGACGAAGGGGAACCGGACCTGAAACTTTTACATGCACGACCCCGCCTTCAAGCGCGTTCTGCTCAAGATTTCCGGCGAAGCTCTGGCCGCCAATCAGGGCTTCGGCGTGGACACCACGCGCATTCACGAAGTCGCGGCGGAACTCGCCGACGTCCACAAACTCGGCGTCCAGATCGCCATCGTCGTCGGCGGCGGCAATTTTTTCCGCGGCGTCGCCGACCAGGCCAAAAACATGGATCGCGTCTCCGCCGACCACATGGGCATGCTGGCCACCGTGATCAACGCCCTCGCCTTGCAGGACGCGCTCGAAAAGCAGAAAGTCTACACCCGCGTGCAGACCGCCATCGAGATGAACCAGGTCGCCGAGCCGTTCATCCGCCGCCGCGCCATCCGTCATCTGGAAAAAGGCCGCATCGTCATCTTCGCCGGCGGCACCGGCAATCCCTATTTTTCAACCGACACCGCCGCCTCGCTGCGCGCCATGGAGATCAAAGCCGATGCCATCCTCAAAGCCACAAAAGTCGATGGCATCTACGACGCCGATCCCATGAAGGTGAAAGACGCCAAGAAATTTGACGACATCACCTACATGGACGTGCTGAAGCTGGGCTTGAAAGTGATGGACTCGACCGCGATCAGCCTGTGCAAAGACAACAATCTGCCGATCATCGTCTTCAACCTAAACCAGCACGGCAATATTCGCCGCGTCGTGCTGCGGAGAGAAAATCGGTTCGAGTGGTGAGCGCGTAAGACTTGGCCACGGATTTCACGGATTCTCACGGATCTTCATCGATCTCGATCCGTGGTAATCCGTGAAAATCCGTGGCATAAATTCTATTTGGGTTTATAATTCAGCGTTTTGATATCTCAATCTCTTACGGAGCTGATGATATGGCTCAAGCCACAATGGCCGCGATTCCGGGCCTCAAAGACACTTACGTCCAACTGAAGACGCGCATGGATAAAGCCGTCGAAGACTTCCGCAACGCGATGGCCGCCACGCGCACCGGACGCGCCATCGTGCACATGCTCGATAGCGTAAGCGTCGACTACTACGGCTCGCAGATGCCGCTGAATCAGATCGCGCAGGTGCACGCGCCCGAGCCGCAGATGATCACCGTGCAGCCCTTCGATACCTCCCAGATGGCGGCGATCGAAAAGGCCATTCGCTCCGCCGAACTGGGCCTGAATCCCATGAACGACGGCAAGCTCATCCGCGTGCCCGTTCCCGCGCTCACCGAAGAGCGCCGCAAGGAAATGGTGAAGCACCTGCACAAAATTCTTGAAGAGCACCGCACCGCGGTCCGCAATATCCGCCGCGACGGCAACGACGCCATCAAGAAGGCAATGAAAGACAAAAAAATCACCGAAGACGACGAGAAGCGCGCCCTCGAAGAGATCCAGAAGCTCACCGACGACGAAATCAAGAAGATGGAAGAGATGAGCAAGGCCAAGAAAAAGAAGTGATGGAGATCAAGTAGCCTTCCATCGTTATCCTCATCCTCAGACTGCTGAAGGGGCGTGACTTCAGGCGCACTTCAGACGCAAATATTCCCCGCCCGCCGGCTTCCGCCGCGTTTTCGATGGGCCCGCCTTTATAATCGCAATGTGAAGCAAGTCGTCCATGCCGCGTGCCCGCACGATTGCCCCGATGCCTGCGGAGTGTTAATCACCGTGCAGGACGGGCAGGCCACCCGGATTCAGGGCGACCCTGAACATCCCGTCACGCGGGGATTTTTGTGCGGGAAAGTGGCAAAGTACTTGGAACGGGTTTATTCGCCGGACCGCGTGCTGTACCCGATGCGGAGGATTGCGGCGAAGGGTGTGGAAACAAAGACGCGGAGCTTCGCTCCTGGACAGCCGGGGCCCGCTGTCCCCACACAAGTAGATCCTCACCAAACTGGCAGCGCATTACATGGGATGAGGCGCTGGACGAGATCGCTTCCCGTTTCAAAAGCATCACTGCCGACTTCGGCAGCGAGGCGATCCTGCCCTTTTCCTACGGTGGCACGCTGGGTGCGCTGAATGGCGCCTCCATGGATCGCCGCTTTTTCGGCCGGCTCGGAGCTTCTCAACTGGAGCGGGCGATTTGTTCGGCGGCGGGCGAGGCTGGGCTGATTTCCGTGCTCGGCGTGAAACTTGGAACCGAGCCGGAACAGTTTCCTCATTCCCGTTACATCATCGCTTGGGCTTCGAATATCCACGGAAACAATGTTCACCTCTGGCCGTTTATTGAAGAAGCACGGCGCAAAGGCGCGAAGCTGGTGGTGATCGATCCTTACCGCACGCGCACCGCGGCTTGTGCCGACTGGTATCTTCCAATCAATCCCGGCACCGACGCGGCGCTGGCGCTGGCGATGATGCACGTCATCATCGGCGAGGGGCTGCACGATGCCGATTATGTCGAGAAGTACACGCTGGGCTTCGACGAGTTGCGCGAGAAAGTGAAAGCCTATCCGCCGGAGCAAGTGGCGCAGTGGACGGGGATTGCGGCGGAAGACATTCGCAAGCTGGCGCTCGAATATGCCACGGTGAGGCCGGCCGTGCTCCGCTTGAATTATGGCGTGCAGCGCTCCGAAGGCGGCGGCATGGCCACGCGTGCCATCGCCATGTTGCCCTGCATTACCGGCTCATGGAAGGCAGTTGGCGGAGGTTTGCAGTTGTCCACCAGCGGCTCGTTCGGCCTGAATAAGGACGCGCTCACGCGGCCGGACTTGAAGTCCGATGAGTTGGATCGCGCCTCGAACCCTGAACATGGTCGAACTGGGCAAGGTGCTGAACACGCTGAATGATCCTCCAGTGAAGGCGCTGTTTGTTTACAACTCAAATCCGGCAGCGGTTTGTCCCAATCACAATGAAGTAGTGCGCGGGTTGAAGCGTGCGGATCTATTTACCGTCGTCCACGAGCAATTCTTTACCGATACCACCGATTACGCCGACATCGTGTTGCCGTCGACCACATTTTTCGAGCACAAGGACTTGGTAGCCGCCTACGGCCATTACTACCTGCAGGTGTCAGACCAGGCCATCGTCCCCCTGGCCGAGTGCCGCTCCAATGTTGAAGTCTTCCGCGCGCTCGCCCAGCGGATGGGATTCACGGACGCGTGCTTCAACCAGAGCATCGACGGGATGATCGACGACGCCCTCGATTCTCCCAACCCGTGGTTGCAGGGCATCACTCGCGAGCGGCTGCAGCGCGAGCGCCAGGTGCGGCTTAACTTCGGTGGCCAGTGGTCGGTGGCCGGTGGTCAGCCAGAGCCCTTTCTTCCATTCGCCAACGGCAACTTCCGCACGCCCTCGGGGAAGGCTGAGCTTTACAGTGAAGCCATGAAAGCGCAGGGGCTTGATCCGGTTGCTGAATTTGCGCCTCCGCTCGAGTCCCGTCACGGTGGCGAAAAATCAACCTTCCCGCTCGAACTGCTGGCCCGCAAGGCCGATAACTTCCTGAACTCGACATTTTGCAATCTCCCATCGGCGCAGCAGATGGAACAGACCAACCTTCTCGAAATGCACCCTGCGGATGCGCGCGCGCGTGGAATTCGTGATGGAGCAACCGTAAGGGTCTACAATCGCCGCGGAGAAATTTTTTTGAAGGCCCAGGTCGACGGTGCAGTCCCGGCTGGAGTAGTTGCCGCGAAGCTGAACTGGGCGAAGCTGGCGCCAGGATTTCGGAATATTAACGTCCTCACCTCAGAAAAACTTTCCGATCTGGGCAACTCCGCCACGTTTTATTCCGTCTTGGTTGAGGTGGAGACAGTCAGTGGGTAGCGAGCGCTGTTGAGTGGGTAGTGTTTCATCGGCAGACGTGCGAAACTACTCACGGCTTCTTGGCTTCGGAAAATCGGCTTCGGCGTAGCAGAGACGACAATTAGAATCGCCGGCCCTTGGCCTCGCTAACCACTAGCTAAGCTTCCGCAGGCGATGCCGGTC
>CAWAQH010000008.1:0-152678 GCA_963784085.1 uncultured Acidobacteriaceae bacterium
GACGCTGCTTCCTTCTGTCTTTACACTCAAGTTAACGCCGTATGAATTCGGTCTGGTTCCGCTTGCTCGACGGAGCCTCTGGATCCAACGGCGAGTGAAAGGCGGAATGTGAGCCCTACAGAGACTACCGACGCGGCCAAGACGGACACCGCTAAGACAGACGCGAACAAGAAAGACATCAAGCGCGAGATCTCGGTTGAGATTCCGGCCGCCGAGGTTGCTCGTGAGACCGAAGTGCAGATTGCGCGCTATCAGAAGAGTGCGCGCTTGCCGGGGTTTCGTTCGGGGCACGTGCCCGCGTCCATCATCAAGCAGCGCTTCGGTGATGGCCTCAAGAACGATGTGGCCGAGGCTCTGATCCCAAAATATTTTCGACGGGAGGCCGAGAAGCAGGGCCTGATCCCGGTCTCGCAGCCGCGCGTCACCGACCTGCACATGCACGACGGCGAGCCGCTCACCTTCAAGGCCAGTTTTGAGGTGCTGCCGGAAATTCAGGTCGAAGGCTACAAGGAGTTGCGCGCCGACCATCCGCAGATCGCGATCACCGATGACGAAGTCGAACAGGCATTCAACAGCTTGCGCGAGCAGCGCGCAACCTACGACACCATTGAGGGACGGAGCCTCGCCGAAGGCGACTTTGCCCAGGCCTCGATGGATGGCAAGCCCAAAAACGGAGCCGATGTCGCCGAGGCCAAAGCCAATCCAGTCCACATGGACGATGTGCTGATCGAAATCGGGGGCAAGAACACAGTCGCCGAGTTCAGCCAGCACCTTACCGGCGCATCCGCCGGCGATGAACGTACTTTCGATGTGGTTTACCCGGAAGATACTCCCGACAAACGCCTGGCGGGCAAGACTTTTGTCTACACCGTGAAGGTGAATGGCATCAAGCAAAAGAACCTGCCCGAACTTAACGATGACTTTGCGAAAGCACTGGGTGAGTTCACCAGCCTCGACCAGGTTCGCAAGCAGATTCGCGAGAATATGGAAGCGGAGAAACGTCACACCGCCGAGCATGAGGCGAAAGATAAACTGGTGGCTGAACTGGTCAAGCGCAACGATTTCGAAGTGCCGGAGTCTTTGGTGGACCGTCAGATCGATCTGCGTCTGGAGCGCGGTCTGCGCGCCTTGGCCGCGCAGGGCATGAAGATGGAAGACCTGAAGAAAATGGATCTGCCCCGCCTTCGCGCCGGTCAGAGAGAGCAAGCGGTGCAGGATGTGAAGTCTTCCCTGCTGCTCGAGCGTGTCGCCGATCTGGAGAAAATTGAGGTCAGCGACGACGATGTAAAGCGGGAGGTGGAAGCACTGGCACGGCAATCAAAGCAAACGCCGGAAGCGGTGCAAGCTCGATTGACACAGGATGGAGGCCTCGATAGAATCCGGAATAGAATCCGCAGTGAGAAGACCCTCGAATTTCTTTATCATCAGTCCGCATAGATCGAAAAACGATGCGGAGCGCTTTCAACCCTCCCCGAGAACGGAACCGATAGCTCGGGACGGAGTGTGGCAAGTCTGGTAGTTAGATTGGGAAAATCATGAAGCCAAACGATCCGCAGATGATGTTGGTACCGATGGTGATTGAGCAAACCGGGCGGGGCGAACGCGCCTACGACATTTATTCCCGGCTGCTCCGCGATAACATTATTTTCATCGGCACGCCGATTGACGACAACATCGCCAACCTGGTGATCGCGCAGATGCTGTTTCTGGCGCAGGAAGATCCCGAAAAAGACATTCAGCTCTATATCAATTCGCCGGGAGGTTCGATCACGGCGGGCATGGCGATCTACGACACCATGCAATACGTAAAAAATGATGTGATGACGTTATGCGTGGGCCAGGCCGCATCCATGGCCGCCCTGCTGCTGGCGGCAGGAGAGTCGAAGAAGCGGCTCGCGCTGCCCAATTCGCGCATCCTTATTCATCAGCCGTCGATGGGAGGATTGTCCGGTCAGGCGACCGACATCGACATCCACGCGCGAGAGATTCTCCGCATGCGGGAGATTACCAATCAGTTACTCTCCAAGCACAGCGGACAAAAACTCGATAAGGTGGAAAAGGACGTGGAGCGCGACTTCATCATGAACGCGCAGCAGGCCAAGGAGTACGGAATCATAGACGATATCATCTACAAGACGGCAAAAGCGGTATGATCCATTTTCGCGCCTGAGAGTTGCGCGTTGAAGCTGAGTTCAATTCTTATCGGGGGAGTAAAAGCGAGTGAAAACCAAGTCGTCCGACGAGATTTTGCGTTGCTCGTTCTGCCATAAGTCGCAGGATGCCGTGGCCAAACTCATCTCGTCGCCCAGCGATTATCCCCGCGCTTATATCTGCGATGAGTGCGTGGCGGTCTGCAACTCGATTCTCGAAGACGATCGCACCGCCACTCCAGCCTCGGCTACCCCGAACCAGTTACCCAAGCCGCAGGAGGTCAAGACCTTCCTCGATGAATACGTCATCGGGCAGGAGCAGACAAAGAAAAAGCTCGCGGTCGCAGTCTACAACCACTACAAGCGCATTTTCATGAACCGGCAGAAGTCGGCGGGCGACGGAATCGAATTGAGCAAGTCAAACATTCTGCTCATCGGTCCCACTGGGACAGGCAAAACGCTGCTGGCCCAAACCCTGGCCCGCATGTTGGATGTACCCTTCGCCATCGTCGATGCCACCACGCTTACCGAAGCCGGGTACGTGGGCGAGGATGTCGAGAACATTATTCTCAAGCTTCTGCAGGCCGCCGAGGGCGATGTGAGCCGTGCCCAGACGGGCATGATCTACATCGACGAAATCGACAAGATCGGACGTAAGGACGAAAATCCTTCGATTACCCGTGACGTTTCCGGCGAAGGCGTGCAGCAAGCCCTGCTCAAGATTCTGGAAGGAACCATCGCCAACGTTCCGCCGCAGGGCGGACGCAAACATCCGCACCAGGAATTCACTCCCGTCGATACAACGAATATTCTTTTCATTTGCGGCGGGGCATTCGTGGGTCTGGAAAAGATTATCGGCAGGCGGGTAGGAAAAAAGTCACTCGGCTTCCGGGGCGGCGAGGATGCAGACAAAGAAGATGTGGTTGTGGCAAAAAAGCGCAACTTCGAACTCCTGAGCGAAATCCAGCCGGAAGATTTGATCAAGTTCGGCCTGATCCCGGAATTTGTCGGCCGGATGCCTGTCGTCGGCATGCTCGAGGATCTGGACGAGTTCGCGCTCATCGAGATACTCACCCGCCCCAAGAATGCCATCATCAAGCAGTATCAACGCTTGTTTGAATTCGAGAATGTGCGCCTGAAGTTCAGCGAAGAAGCTCTGCGCGCGATCGCACGCCAGGCTATGGCTCGCAAAGTGGGCGCCCGCGGCCTGCGCATGATTCTGGAAGAACTGATGCTCGACCTGATGTTCCACCTGCCCAGCCAGAAGAAGCTGAAGGAATTCGAAGTCACGCGCGAGATGGTGGAGAAGCGCAGCGCCTCGGTAGCCACACTGGAAAAGGCCGGGTAGAGCCTTAACTGAAGCAGGTTTTGGCGTATGAGGACCGGCACTGGCAGGCCATTTACGAAGCACGTTCTGGTAGTAGACTGTTGACAGACGCTTGGCTGGGGCAGGCGCATCACGGTTGGCTTTCGGCACAACTCCGGGAGATTGATGACCACATCCAAGGAAAAATTCGAAACCAAGAAGCTGCCCATGATGCCCATTCGGGACGTGGTCATCTTCCCTTTTATGATGACGCCGTTCGTCGTGGGCCGCGAATCGAGTGTGCGCGCCCTCGAAGAGGCTTTGGCAGCGGACAAGAAAATCTTCCTCGCCACGCAGCACGATGCCTCCATCGACGAACCCAAGTCCAATGAGATCTACCAGGTCGGCACCATTGTCAACATCGTGCAGAGCCTGAAGCTGCCCGACGGCAACATTAAGGTTCTGGTGGAAGGCATTGAGCGCGGCCGGCTTCTGCAGGCCACCGACGCCGATGGCTACATGCAGGCCAGCGTGCGCGTGGCCCGTTATCCGGTCGAGATGAACGCGCAGATTGAAGCCGGTATGCAACGGGTGACCACGCTGTTCGAGCAGTACGTGAAGCTCTGCCAGGCGCTGAATTACGAGACCATGATCTCGGCCGTGCGCATGGAAGATCCCGCCAAGCTCACCGACATTATCGCCGCGAACCTGCAACTTTCAATTGAAGAGAAGCAGGAACTGCTGGACATTTTCGATCCTTCCGAGCGCCTGAACCGGATTGCCGACGTGCTCGATGTCGAGATTGAAAAGCTGAATGTCGACCGCACCATTCAGTCGCGCGTGAAGCGGCAGATGGAGAAGGCGCAAAAAGAGTATTACCTCAACGAAAAGATCAAGGCCATTCAGAAGGAACTGGGCCGCGGCGAGAAGAGCGAATTCGACGAGTTGAAGAAAAAAGTTGAAGCCGCCGGCATGCCGAAAGAGGTGAAGGACAAGGCGCTGCAGGAACTGAAGAAGCTCGAAGCGATGCCTCCCATGTCGGCCGAATCCACGGTTTCACGCAATTACCTCGACTGGCTACTCGCGGTGCCGTGGAAAAAGCGCTCGAAAGAAATCCGCAATATCTCGCGTGCGGAAAAAGTTCTTAACGAAGATCATTACGGCCTGGAAAAGATCAAAGAACGCATTCTCGAATTCCTTGCCGTGCGCCAGTTGGTGAAAAATCCCAAGGGTTCGATTCTCTGTTTCGTCGGACCTCCGGGCGTGGGCAAAACTTCGCTGGGCATGTCCATCGCCAAGGCCACGGGGCGCAAGTTTGTGCGCATGTCCCTGGGCGGAGTGCGCGATGAAGCCGAAATCCGGGGCCATCGCCGCACTTATATCGGCGCTTTGCCGGGTCAGATTATTCAGATGATGAAGAAGGCGGGCACCAAGAACCCAGTCTTCATGCTCGATGAAGTCGACAAGATGTCGATGGACTTCCGCGGCGACCCCTCGGCGGCGCTGCTCGAAGTGCTCGATCCTGAGCAGAATTTCATGTTCGTCGACCACTACCTCGACGTCGAATACGATCTCTCGCAGGTTTTCTTCGTGGCCACTGCGAACGTGATGCACACCATACCTCCCGCCTTGCAGGACCGCATGGAAGTGCTGCGCCTGCACGGCTACACCGAGCAGGAAAAGGTTGAGATCGCAAAGCAGTTTCTGGTCAAGAAACAAATGTTGCAAGCTGGTTTGTCGGAGAAAAACGTGAAGTTCTCCGACGATGCCATCACCACACTGATCCGCGCCTACACGCGCGAAGCCGGGGTCCGCAACCTCGAGCGTGAAATCGGCAACGTCTGCCGTAAGGTCGCGCGCAAAGTGGTGAAAGAGGGCGAGAACTACACCATCGCCGTGACCGGCGCAAACGTCACCGACTTCCTCGGCGTGATCAAATTCCGCGACACGCTGGCCCACGAAAAGAGCGAAGTCGGATTGGTCACCGGCCTTGCCTGGACTGAAGTCGGCGGCTCCATTCTCAGCACCGAAGCCACGGCGGTCGATGGCAAAGGCAAGCTCACGCTCACCGGCAAGCTTGGCGATGTCATGCAGGAATCGGCGCAGGCGGCGTTGTCCTATGTGCGCTCGCGCGCTCACCGTCTCGGGCTGACTCGCGACTTCTATCGCACTCTCGATCTGCACGTGCATGTGCCGGAAGGCGCGATCCCGAAGGATGGGCCTTCGGCCGGTATCACCATTGCGACCGCAATTGCCAGCGCCCTCAGCAAGATTCCGGTGCGGCGCGACCTGGCTATGACGGGAGAGATTACACTGCGCGGAAAAGTTCTGCCCATCGGCGGCCTCAAAGAGAAGCTTCTGGCCGCGCACCGCGCCGGACTTTTCGAAGTCATCTTGCCGCAGGACAATGAAAAAGATCTCGCCGAGGTTCCTGAGAATCTACGCAACGCCATGAAGCTGCACTTCGTTGACACCATGGACCAAGTGCTGCAGATCGCGCTCGAATCGCCGCTGCCCTCGATCCTCGAGGAAGAAACCGTGCAGCCGATTGCGCCGTTGACCTCAGGCACAGAGGATGGCCCGGCAGCCCATCAGTAGAAGAGCAGTGGCCAGTTGCCAGTATCCAGTTGCCAGTAAGACCGCAAGACTTTTCTTCCAGCCGCAGTTATGATCCTACCGTGAAGAGACGCGGGGAATCTTGAAGATGTCCACATCCAACCAAAGTCAGATCGCCTTCGAAAACGGCCCTGAATCGCTCGCGGAACCGGCGCAGGCGCGCACCACGGGAATCCTCCCTTCGCAGGACATCAGCAACCTGATCGCTCGCGGCCAGGTCAGCGCCACGCCCGCCATCAATCCCGATCACATCCAACCCGCCAGCCTCGACCTGCGCCTGGGCGATGTGGCGCATCGCGTTCGCGCCAGTTTTCTGCCCGGCCCAAATAGCACGGTCGAAGCCAAGATCAAAGACCTCCGCATGACGCGGGTTGATCTGACCAGCGCCGCCGTGTTCGAAAAAGACTGCGTCTACATCGTGCCGGTGCTGGAGGAGGTGAATCTTCCCGCGAACATTTCCGGCAAAGCCAATCCCAAGAGCACGACGGGACGGCTCGACATTTTTGTCCGGCTCCTCACCGATTATGGCGTCGAGTTCGATCGCGTGCCGCCCGGATATAAGGGCAAACTCTACGCCGAAGTGGTTTCCCGTACCTTCACCGTCGCCATTCGCGCGGGTATGAGGCTGAACCAACTGCGCTTCGTCCAGGGCACTGCCGGCTCTCAGGACAAGGAAATCAGAAAACTCGATCGCGAGGAAACTCTCGTCTATCTTGACGAAGACACAACGCCGACGCGCGCCGTGACCGACCGCGGCCTGCGCATCACGGTCAATCTGGACGCCGCCGACAAGAACGAAGTCATTGCCTACCGCGCCCGCGCCAATGCCCCGGTCATCGATTTGTCAAAAATCGATCATTACGCTCCCGATGAATTCTGGGAAGCCCGCCACCAGACCGCAAGCAAGTCTCTGATTCTTCATACCGGCGACTTCTACATTCTCGCCTCGCGGGAACGAGTGCGCGTTCCCGCCGAATTTGCCGCCGAAATGGTACCCTTCGATCCTTCCGACGGCGAGTTTCGCATTCACTACGCCGGATTCTTCGATCCCGGCTTCGGCTACGGTTCGAACGACATCAAGGGAACGCGCGCCGTGCTCGAAGTTCGCGCCCACGAAGTTCCTTTCCTGATCGAGCACGGGCAGCTCGTCGGCCGGCTGAACTACATGCCTCTGCTGTCGAGGCCGGAGAAAATTTATGGGACCAACATCGGGTCGTCGTACCAGCATCAGGCGCTCACGCTGAGCAAGCAGTTTCGTCGCGGGACACGACGCGCTGAGCGACGAGATGACTGACTGGCGCCTTGACAACGCAAAACAGACAAAAGGTGAAATACTCCACTTCAGCAAGTACGTTCGCTACAGCGAAACGTGGGATCACGACCACTGCGAGTGCTGTTGGACAAAGTTCATGGAATCGTCAACGGGCGCTCTACCGGAGGGATACGCAACCAGCGACAATCATCACTGGATATGCCCCGATTGCTTTCGTGATTCAAAAAAGGAAATGTGCTGGACTCTGGCATAGATGCCAACGTAGCTCCTGCCCGCCCATTAGCTCAGCTTGCCAATGTTCCTCGCCGCATTGCACACTAGCTCATGAGGGTTATCGCGCGATTTATGGCATCGGCCACTGATGCCGCTCACTTCCCAGCTCCCAGCCTGCCAGAGGTCGCATTCCTCGGGCGCTCCAACGTGGGCAAGTCCAGCGTGATCAACACACTGATCGGTGACAAGATCGCCCGCACCAGTTCCACTCCGGGGCGCACGCGCGCCATCAACTTCTTCGAAGTGCGGTGGGCGGGAAAGCCGCAGCCTGAGCTCATCTTCGCCGATCTCCCCGGTTACGGCTACGCCAAGCTCTCCCGCGAAATTTCAGCCGAGTGGCCCAAGTTTATCGAGCCCTATCTCAACGACCGTCCCACACTGGCGCTATGCCTGGCGCTGGTCGACGTAAACGTTCCCCCGCAAGAAAAAGACAGCCAGCTGCTGGATTTTCTCAATGCCTCAGGCCGCGATTTTCTTATGATCGCCACCAAGAGTGATCGACTGTCCAACAATCAATTGCGCAACGCGCTGAAAGGCTTGTCTGATGCCTATCCCACTGCTTCTGTAATTGCCTTCTCGGCGAAGACCAGCGCCGGGCGCGACGAAGTGTGGAACAAGATCCGGCAATCCATCGCCGAGTTTCCCGCTGCCGCCGCGTCCCGATCCTAAAACGTCTCCGCTTCTCTGCTTGCGGTCGCCGGTTACTCTGGGTTTCCGGGCTGGGTTTCCGGGCTGTGGTGCAGTTTGATAAGGAAGCGAGCCAAACGCGCGATTCCTGCGTCGCAAAGAACCCTTCGGTCGCTTTCGCTCTCTCAGGGCAGGCTGCGACGCTTCGCGCGGCTCGCCCAGATCCTTCACTGCGCAAATAACGCTAGTTCAGGATGACAATCCAAATTGCACCACTACCCGTTTCCGGGCTACAGACCACAATATCGCGTTGATTGTTTATGATGAAGTCTATGGCTTCCTACCTGATCACGGGCATTGGCGGATTCATCGGGTCTTCACTGGCGCGGGAACTGTTGAAACGGGGCGAGCGGGTTCGCGGGGTGGACAATTTTTCGACGGGCAGACGGGAGAATCTGAGTGAAATCCTGGGACAGATCGATTTGCGCGAAGCAGACCTTCTCGATCTGGATGCCATGAAGCAGGCATGTGCCGGCATGGATTATGTTCTGCATCAGGCTGCGATCCCGTCGGTACCAAAATCCGTGCTTGACCCCATCGGCAGCAATCAGGCGAACGTGGATGGAACGGTTAACGTGCTCGTCGCAGCGCGCGATGCCAAGGTGAAGCGCGTGGTCTATGCGGCATCTTCGTCGGCGTATGGCGACACGCCGACGCTTCCCAAACATGAGGGCATGAACGCAGACCCGATCTCTCCCTATGCTGTGGCCAAGCTGGCCAGTGAGCGCTACATGATCTCGTTTTACCGCTGCTACGGATTGGAGACGGTTTCGCTGCGCTATTTCAATATTTTCGGTCCACGGCAGGATCCATCCTCGCCCTACTCCGGCGTGCTGGCGAAGTTCATCACGCTCATGCTGAAGGGGCAGCAGCCCACGATCTTTGGCGATGGTGAGCAGAGCCGCGACTTTACTTACATCGACAACGCCGTCGCAGCCAACCTGCTGGCGTGTGCGGCGCCGGCGGCGGACGTGGCCGGGAGAGTATTCAATGTGGCAACGGGGCGCCGCATCACGCTGAATGAAACTTTTCGGCACTTGCAAAAGCTGACCTCCTACACCGGCAAGCCGATTTACGGGCCGGAGCGCGGCGGCGATATCAAGCACTCCCTGGCCGATATTTCCCAGGCGGAAAAGCATCTCGGCTATAAACCAGCGGTAAATTTCGAGGACGGCCTGGCTCGAACGGTCGATTGGTATCGGGCATCGCAGACATAAACGCAGACATAAACATGGGTCGCCTTCGGCTTTCGGCATAGGGGAAGCCCGCATTACGTTGGTGATCTACGCCACGATTACCGCGATGGGTAGAGTGGAATGCATGACACTCTCCTCGATGGTAGTTTCGCGTGATTGGCAGGAAGTCAGCGTGTTGGAATGCATTCTTGGCGGCTTGCACATGGATGTCGCCGTCGAAAGCGAACCGCAAAAAGCTCTGTCCCGGCTCTCGACCTCGAAGATTGACGCCCTGATCGTGGACTGCGACCTGAACGGTACGGATCAACTGTTTCGCGAACTGCGCCGGGAATCACCCCGCGTGAACACGGTGCCGCTGGTGATCATGGGCGCTCCCCGGAGCAAGCGCGACCTGAACGGGACCGGCGCGATGTTTGCCTTCGATAAGCCCATCTCCGTGGAGCAGGCGGTGCGCACGCTCTCCGCCGCGCGCAACATGATTCTTGACGGACGCTTGCTCTATCACCGTGCCGATGTGGAAGTGCCCGTCACTCTTACCGGCCGTGCCCAGAAGCGCGGCGCCGGGCAGCTCATCAACTTGAGCCAGGGTGGCATGCAGGTCCACATCGACAATGGATTCGATGCGACTGAAGCTTCGCAAATATCGTTCGAACTGCCCGGAACCAAGTACGGGCTCAAGGCCCAGGTCGAAATCGCATGGTCGGATCGCCAGGGAAATGCGGGCATTCGCTTTGTGAAAATGGGCTCGGAAGCGAAGCAGAACCTTGCGCCTGTGGCTGGCACAACAGTACTTCGCGAACTAAGGACAGAACAGTTTCTTAGCTGTCATCCCCCTCACAGCTCTCATCATCATGCTTCTGGGCCCTGGCGGGACATTCCAGCCGCATGCTGTCATTTTCTTCTTCAGCTTCCTCTTCGATCCGGGATGTAGCCTGTGCCAGGCGAGCGCCCACACTTGATCCTCCGAGTACGGCGAATATCGTTCTGTAGGTCGCTGCGATGAAGGCCATAGCCGCCGCTGCCGTGCCTAGAGTCAGAGGCCAACGTGGAAGTTCGTGAGTGATCGACAGAAACACCAGAGCGAACAACAACAGCGCCGCAGTTACTACCAGACCATCCACCAGCCACCGAAGACTGCGGCCTGAGAGCGGGCGCGAAAGCCAGCTCGATTGTGCAGAGGTTGGGCATGAGCATGGTCAAGCGGGCCGGCAAGCTCCTGTGGCCCGTGCGAACGCAGAACCTCACCCGCAAAATCGGGCCGCAGGAGGATCGCGGCGCGGGGCGCTCCTGACAAAGTGAGACCGTCTTTCTGTAGTAACCCATTATCTTCGCGAGCGTCTTCGCGGACTTCCTCACGAACTTGCTCGCGAACTTCCCCGCGAACAATCGAAACCACCGAAGCCCCAAACATCGATCGCGGATGAACATCCTCGCGCGCGGCGTTTTGCAGAAGATTGGAAAATATCCACTGGTTGATCTGATGCCGGGTACGGGCCGGCAAGTCGACGAAGCGAATGCCGCACTGTCCCGAAGGGGTGGCCCAGCTGACCTGGCCAAGTGTTTCCACGCGCACGCGGGGAGATCTCAACTCAAAGCGAAGGCGCACGCGCTGTTGCGGGCGCGGAGCAGCGACGGCCTGCACGGCCACGCCCGCTTCATTCAGGTTGCGGATGATACCCCCGTTCGCCTGATCGAGGGTGACGTAGGTCAGCGTGCCCAGTTCGTGCCGGTAGCGGGCGCGTGTTTGCCTCGCGGGAAAAGTGACTGCCTGCATACTCTCCCCAAAAAAGAGTCTGGCTGAACAAGGCCGATTTGATTTGATTCGATTCTAGTTTTGACGCCGGAAGGCTGAGAGTGACTTGGGTGGTTCAACGCAAGAGCTTGTGCAACTCCGTGCTAGTGTCACAAGATTCTCGCGCTAGCGCTGCTCGAACGCCGGATCGAGGCGCGCGCAAGTATTACCAAAGGACCATGCCCAAAGGGGCATCTGCAGTCATTGCAACCGGGCCGAATGTCCGTTAACTCAAATCAAAGCGAGCAAGTGCGTCAGAGTTGCACGGGCGCGACCTCTGGCGACGCGCCCACCGACGAGTGACCGGCCGCTATTGCAATGTCATCCACCTCCACCAAAACGGCTATCGAAGCTGGCTTCGGCCTCGCGGCGCCGCTGCCACCGTGGCCGTTGAGTCTGGACGCGACAGTCCTGATGATCTCGCCTCTCATCCCGAATCTTATGTCGCCTTTCATCCGGCGTCGCGGTTACGGCCCTCGGGACGCGATGCCCTGCAAGCACTTTTCGCATTCTCGGCCCTGCATCAGCAGGTGCGGCAGCGGCGAGCGCTGGCCGTGCGCCACAGAGGATTTGAAACGTCGCGGCGTCGACTGAGTTCGAAGCGGGCGAGCAATTCGTCCTCGACGAAGTGTCTCCAATTGGTGGCGGAACGAGCCATCGCCATCACCGGAGCGGACGGATTGGGAATCGCGCTGGCGGAAAACAACGAAATTGTTCTGCGGGCTTCGGCGGGCGCGATCAAGCCGGATGTGGGTGCAGCGCATCGAGCGGGATTCGGCTTTCTCCGGAGCATGTTTCCGCAAAGCACAGATCATCCGCTGTGACGATACTGAAACTGACGATCGAGTAAACCTTTACGCCTGCCGGCAACTCGGCGCGCGGTCCATGGTGGCCGTGCCTCTATGCGGGCGGAGGCGCGTAATCGGACTGCTGGAAGCATTTTCGGCCGAACCCTTCGGATTCAACGACAGCGACGTGAACAGCCTGGGACTGATGGCAGAATTAATCTGTCGCGCCCTCAAGCCCGAGGATGAAGATCGCTTCGCGGAATCGGCACAAGTGGCTGAAGCGGAACTGGGGGATCCGCCGATTTCATGCAAGCCGGCGGCTACCCCGGCGACACTCCTCCCTGAAAATGAACGCTGACGAAAGACACGGCGAGTCCCGGCCAACGGCGGTAGCTGCGGCTCCGCTCGCGCACCCAGAGCCCAAAGAGATTCAACTCCCCGCCCTCAGCAACGAAACATTGGTGTTCGATGCTCGTCCGAACTGCCTGACGTCGTCTGCTGGCCACCATCCTGGAATCGTGCTGGTGTTGGTGTTGGTGGTCATTCAGTGTGCTGCTGGCCGGAGGGTTGTGGTGGAAACTGAAAAATGCGCAGCTCAGCCAAGTATGAGTGCAGCCAGAGCCGAAGATCACGACCTGGCCCCCGCTTCCACGACATCTCAGTCGTTCATCTTCGCACTCCATCTTCGGTCGTCCCATCTTGTGCCTTCGATGGCACTCCGCCTTCCGCATATCAAGTCTGAGCAAGCGGATGAGGGCTGCGCTCGCCGAAGCTGGCAGTGGAATGTTATGCCGCAGACAACGGTCGAAGTTGCCTCGTGTCACCGGAATACGTCATTGGACTTCCGACGAATCCAGCACGGTCGTGCTCGACCTGGAAGACCAGGTGCAATACGAAGCGCATCGGCTGGCTACTCCCGAGCGCATTTATTTCGATTTGCACGACACCTCGCTGGCTGCTGCAATTGGACGGAAGAGCGATTGAAGTGGTGACTCGCTGCTGGCGCGGGTTCGCTTGTCGCAACCTATCTCCGGGGTGACGCGCGTTGTGCTCGAAACAAAAGGCAAGCCGGAGTTTTCCGTCAGCCTGGAGCCGAATCCCTACCGTCTGGTGGTGCAGGTGTGGAAGCTGCGGCACGAACCCCAAAGCTCAGGTAAATCTTTTCCCGGGAGCAGCGCCCGTCGAAGCGCAGAAGCTGGCCATCGTGGTTCCTGCGCCTTCGCGCGAAGATTGCAACTGCGGGCGCGAGTGCCGAAGATGCGCATCGTGGTGGATGCCGGTCACGGCGGGCTGGGATTTGGGAACTGTGGGCAAGCGAGGTTTGCTCGAAAAAGATGTCGTGCTCGAAATCGCCCAGCGACTGGGCATGCTGCTCGAAAGCCGCCTTGGCGCAGACGTGATTCTCACGCGCAACGACGACAATTACATTCCGCTCGACGAACGGGCCGGCAGAGCAAACCAATCGCAGGCGGATTTGTTTATTTCGGTCCATGCGAACTATAGCGATTTGCCTTCAGCGCGCGGCGTGGAAACTTATTACACGAACTTTTTCTCCGCGCCCAACGCTAAAGACAAAGACTTCGAAAGCCGGGACCCGGATCATGCGCAACACGAATTCGGCTGTGCTGTCGGCCGCTGAACTCCACGAAAAAATTGAACAGTCGCGGCGGCTCGCAGCCAGCGTGCAACGCTCGCTCTACGGAACCTTGTCAGTGCAAAATCCCGGACTGCGCGATCGCGGCGTAAAAGAAGCGTCTTACGTGGTGCTGACCGAAACCGCGATGCCAGGAATTCTGGCCGAGGTTTCGTTCGTCAGCAGTCCCGCGGACGAACAGAAGCTGCGCAGCGACGGCTATCGCGAGCAGATCGCTGAAGCGCTGTACAAGGGCATCGCGCGATATGCGGCTGATTCGCGGGGCGTGAAGGTGGCGAGCGCCGGTGAAGTAGGGATCAATGCGGAGTACCCGGTAACGGGGGACTGCCTAATTGCTTTCGGCCGCCGCCGCGGCAAAGTCGATCAGTTGTTGCACGCCCTGGCGTTCGTCTTTGGTGTTCAGATGAAAGGAGACTCCCATCCCGTAGCCGGGATGCGAGGCTTTCACTTCCCCGCTCAAGCGCAACTTCAACTCCTGGGTGCGCACAACAATCTCGATCGCGGTTCCGGCAGCAAAGGCCAGAGGCATTTCCAGATAGCATCCGCCAGGGCTCAGATCGCTGAGATGGCAATAGCTACGCACCGAACTTCCCTTCTGGTAGACTTCCGCACCCAGGCGGCAGGCATAACGGGTTTGTCCGCGGCGGTTATCGGGATCGGAGCGCAATCGCGCCGAGGCATCTCTATCCCGCTGCTTCGCTTCCTGCTTCTCTTTCTGCTTCTCTTCCGGCGTCACGTCCCGCTTCACTTCCCTTTTTTCTTCCGCTTTTGGCTCCAGCTTCTCCGCGAATTTTTTCGATGCCGTGTATTTCTCAACCCCAAGCCGCTCCACCGCGATGGAATGTTCCCGGGTCTCGACGGCGTGCTCCACTTCCAGCGCTTGCCCGGCCGGAGCCTGCGATGCGGCGGCCATGTTGATCCGCAACCACTCGCCCAGAACGCGCCGCGAAGCTTTCGGCACATCGGCAAACTGGATGCCCGCGCGCCCGTTCCAGTCCTGCCAAACCACCTGGCCGGAGAGCCGGACGGTTGCTGTCTGGCCGGGCAGTTGAAATTGAAAATAAACTTTGCAGGTAGGCGGCAGCGACTTGCCAAAACTCACAGCCATGCCATCTTCCGCCAGGTCCACCAGCGTCGCCTTTGCCTGCTCCACGCCCACATAGTCGATCGTCGCATGCGCGTGCACGGGAGTCCGCGAATTGCGGCGTTTGTCCCGGCGCAGAACCGCATGCGCTGCACGCAGTGTGCTTAACGCCCGGTCGTAGGAGACGGGCTTGTACAGAACGAAGTTGACCCCAAGCGCAAACATGTCCCGGATGCTTTCCTGCCCTTCCACCACAACCACGGCCAGCGACTTCTCATTTGCCCGGGAAGAACGGCACTCCTGCAACAAGGACACTACATCCGACTGATGTTCGCAATCCAAGAGGATCAGGTCAAAACGCTCTTGCGCCAGCCTTACGGTGGCACGGACGGCGTCCGGACATACTTCCACCCGGAGTCCCAGTTCTTCCAGGATGCGGCTCAGAATTGCCACGGCATCGGGATCGGCGCAGAGTAGTAGCGATGTGAGAGTCATACCTGCCTGCCATCCTAGGTTCACCACCGTTCTCCCCACAAGTTACCTTTGTCATTGTGGCCCGCCCGGGACCCCATCGAAACTCGCTATCTCCACTGCTGTCAATCTGGTGACCTCAGTCACCATTCCGATTACAAAAGACCAATAGTCCAGCGTTGAACCGTAGTGCTTTGACGGTGGCGTCACCCCTCCCTAGGATGAAGAATGGCCGGAGTGCAGAACGGGCGGTGCTGGCCATGTTCCCGCCAAGATGCGGGCTTTGCGTTCAGTGAGTTACAAAGCGGAATTTCGAAACATTAGCGGAAGGTTTGACGAAACGGCCTTCCCGCAACAAGGATTTATGGCATTGCGCAAGCAGAACGGGTTCTCGCTGCTGG
This sequence comes from uncultured Acidobacteriaceae bacterium, assembly GCA_963784085.1. Taxonomy (GTDB): domain Bacteria; phylum Acidobacteriota; class Terriglobia; order Terriglobales; family Acidobacteriaceae; genus Sulfotelmatobacter. The sequence goes on from CAWAQH010000008.1 coordinate 15,692, forward strand.
AACTGATGATCACTGTCAGCTTCTCCCTGATTATCGGGGGAATCACGTACATGGGATTGCGGTCGCTGCTCTACCAGAGTCATGTCAACACGGCTTACGAGACCTCGCTGATGGTGCTGCGCAACGCGCGAAATCTGGCGATCACGCAGGGGCATGAATATTTCGTCAATTTCAACCCCGCGGGGTTCCCGGCCGGAACCATTCAAGTGGAGTATCAGCCTCCCGCAGTAGGAGCCGGAGCGGCGCCGCCACTGGAGCAAGTGATTACTTACTCAATCCCGGCAGATGTCGCCTTTGCCGTGCAGGCGGGATTTCCGGCCAGCGCGCCGGACAGCTTCGGCACGGGAGTCGCTCCCATCGACTTTGGCCAGACCCTGGCGGGCGAACCACTGAATTATGTGGTCTTCATGCCCGACGGATCGTCGCAAGACAGCCTGGGTAACTACAACAGCGGCATCGTGTATATCACGCAAACGGCTGGCGGCGTTTACGCATCGCGAGCGATCACGGTTTGGGGCGCGACGGGCAGGGTCCGCGGATGGACGCTATCGCCAGTCTCAGGAGTTTCTACGTGGGTGCAACAATGAAGCAATCGAAACAGTTCGTTAAAAAGGGACGTGGTCAGCGCGGCTTCGCCATGGTCGAAGTCATGGTCGCCATCGTGGTCATGACGATCGGCTTGTGCGGCGTGCTTCTCAGCCTGGGGACCGCGGTTGATGCCACGGAGCGGTCACAGGAAAACCTGATCGCCCGCCACAAGGCGCTGGATGCCATGGAAAGCATCTACACCGCCCGCAACAGCCAGCAGGTTCCATTCGCTCAGATTAATAACGTTGCCAACGGCGGAATCTTTCTGAGCGGACCTCAGTCGTTGCTCTGCGCCGGTCCCGACGGTTTAGTTGGCACCGCTGACGACGTTGCCTGCACCGCCCCGGACACGGGAGTAGCCTGCCCCGGCGGAATTGAATGCCTGGTATTGCCCGGGCCCGATGGCATTTTGGGCGATGGCGACGACGAAACGGTGACCCTCAGCAACTACACCCGCACCATCACCTTTAACTCGGTGATGCAAACCATTGGCGGCGTGACCAGCGTCAATCCGAACCTGATCGCGGTTACGATCTCGGTCACTTACAGCGAACCCGGCAGGTACGGCCTGTCCCGCACCTACACGGTGAATGGGATGATCTCGAGCTATCACTGAGACATATTATGAAGACGCGCAGCTCAAAATCGCAAATCGGTTTCACGCTTCTGGAATTGATGATCGCCTCGTTCATTGGCCTGGTTGCCATGGCCGCCATGACCAGTCTGTTCCGCATCGGCCTGAATACCATCTTCACCGTGACCCAGCGCGCCGAAACCCAGCAGAACATGCGCGCCGCGATTGAGTTAATGACCAAGGACATCAGCATGGCCGGCGCGGGCCTGCCCACCGGAGGCATGCAGTTGGCCACCACGGGCGGGGCAAGCAAGGTGGCCTGCAATCAGAGCAGCACCTGTTACGTGACGGCCGATGTTTACCCGAACGGCAATTATCTGACCGGCCTCCTGCCCGGTTACAACAACGGGGTCCAGGGCGGAGCGGTCATTACCGCCGCTCCCGGGCCAGTCAACGACAGCATCACGTCGATCTACTGCGACTACAACTTCCCGCTGACCAACTTTACGTTCACTTTTCCAAGCACGACCCAGGCCACCGTGGCCGTGGTCAACGGCGCGGTCACTCCCAATAACATTCTGGCGCCGGGCGGCCTCAATGTCGGCGACCTGATGCTGTTTATCGTGAGCACTCCGGGCAACGGAACGGGGAACCAGGGTACAAGCTCCGTGCAAACCGCGGCCGCAGTGGCCGAGGTCACGGGCATGCCCAACAACACGACCATCAATTTTGCCACCGGCGACGCTCTGAACCTTAACCAGACTGGCGTCAACAGCCTGGCTAATCTCACTACCGTTCTGGGCGCCGGCACGACCATGACCGCCTGCCGGCTTTATGCCATCACCTATTTCCTGCAGGTTCCCCCCGCCGGCGCGACCGTGCAAAATCCGCGACTGATGCGCCAGGTGAATGGGCTGACGGCCGTTCCCGTTGCCGATAACATCATCAACCTGCAGTTCAGCTATGACGTGATCAATTCTGTGAGCGGCACGATCAGTGCTAACCAGGCCAATCCGGTGGCCGCCGGCCTTTCGCCCGCGCTGATTCAGAAGGTCAATATATGGGTGATGGGGCAAGGTTTGACTACGGCAGGCCGCCGGGCCCAGAGCATGTATCTGGCAAGTTCGGCCAGCGCTCGCAATATGAGTTTCTGCAATTCTTACAGCGACAGCACCACCAATTGCCAATGATGGCGGATTACGGCTCGCGTTTTAACGTTCGAGGAGGAAATATGGGGAAGAGCACACAAGATTCGCGAGGGTTCACACTCATCGCGGCGCTCCTGTTGACGCTCTTGTTGTCGGCTTTGGCCATAGGCCTGATGTACATGGTCTACAGCGAACAGCGCATGGGAAATAACGACCTGGAGGGCAATCTCGCCTTCTACGGCGCCGAGTCGGGGATTGAGAACCTGACCGCCCAGCTTTCTACGTTGTACCAGACGTCGCAGACCCCCAATGCCGCGTCCATCACGGCCCTCGCCGGAGCCGCGAACTACCCCACGAACATTACCGGCTCGAACATCACCAACATGAATTATGTCGAGTCCATCACGTGGCCCGCAACCCAGACCAACGGCACGGCTTGCCCGAATCCTCCGAATCCATGCAGTTCATGGGACATCGTTGGCGCAGGCTCAGATCAGGGGATGGTGGCATCGCTCATACCGTTTAACCTGCAAGTCACGGCAACCCGTGCGGCGAGCGCCGGTGAAGCCACGAGCAACACTTCTATTAACACCACGGGTGCATCCATCAATCTCACCCGTACGGTGGAAGTGGCCCTGCTTCCCGCCTTCGAATTTGGCGTTTTTTGCGCCTACGACTGCGACTATTTTGCCGGCCCGAACTTCAACTTTGGCGGACGCGTACATACGAACGGCAACCTCTTTCTCGCCTCCGGCTCGACCTTGACCTTTACCGACAAGATTGCGGCCGTGGGCCAGATCATCGTCGACCAACTCGAAAATGGATGGCCGACCAGCAACAATTATGGCGGAACTACCTACATACCCAACGCCGCCGGAGGCTGTCCTCCAGCGCCAGGCTCGGGACCGGCCGCGAATTGTGTCACCCTTTCAGCGGGCAGTTGGAGCGGCGGATTCCCGCCCGCAGGTGGGGCGAACTCTGCCTGGAAAGGACTTTCCACCGGCACTTACGCCAACTTCATCATCAACGGGTTGACGGGTGCGACCAAGCTGCAATTGCCTTTCGTGCAGTCATCGCCCGTCGGCTCCATCGAGATCATCCGCCGGCCCCAAGCCAGCGATTCCGCGCTATTGACCAATTCGCGCCTGTACACCGAGGCCACGATTCGCGTATTGATGGCTGATACGCTTGCCGACCTGCACCCGGAACGGGGAGCAGCCTCGCTCGACGCCGACGATGTGCAAATCGGCATTTCCTCCCTCAACGGGGGCTCAACTACCTACGCAGCCCTCAGCTACACAGGCGTCTCAGGAACTCCTGACGAGTATTTTGGCGTGGCCACGGCGGGCACCAACGGTTGGGTCGCACCGACCAACCCCTCCACCGGCACAGCATACTCGTGGACATCATGGCCGCTTCTTGGAGAGGTCACGGCGAGCCCATCCAATGTCGCCGGGGCCGCACCGACCGCCGCCAACGTCTGGTTGAGAGTGGAGTACTTGAGCACGTCAACCGGCGGATGGGTCGGAGTCACGCGGCAGTGGCTGGGATACGGCTTTGGCCGTCTCTATGATCAGCCGCCGACCGCTCCCTGGGGCGGCACGGCCTGCCCTCTGTTCCCCGCTACTCCGGCCGCACAGTGCTCCAATGGAATCAGCCCGGCTATCCTGATCCTGCAACAAACGCAGTACGGCTATCCGGCGACCTTGGCCACCGGTGCGGGGACTTCCGGCAACTGGGTGCCGATTAACTTCTACGACTCGCGCGAAGGCGAACCGCGCGACATCAACACCCGATCCACCAATATCACAAGCACCAAAAATCAGACGGTCTACACGCCGTGCAGCCCGATCGGCGTCATCAACTCGGTGGAACTGGACGTGGGCAACTTGTGGCTCTGGCTGCAGAAGGCAGGCCCCTACACCACCGGCAGCGGCGCGCTGGTCAACAGCACCAATGAGAACGGGTACATCCTCTATTTCTCCGACCGCCGGGGCATGTTGCCCGATCCCAATCCGACGGGTAGCGGCCTTTACAACAGCATCACCGGAACGTCAGGCCTGGAAGATACCATCAACGCCTCCTCTTCGACCGGCGCGCCGGATGGAAAACTGGAACCGGCCTCCTATTACACCTACTCTCCAGAAGATGTGAACCTCGACGGCTACTTCGACAACTATGGACAGAAGAACCTGGCTGCGGGATTCGGTTTGACCGGAGCCTACACCAGCACGCCATATTTTCCGATTCCGGCCGCCGCCGTTACAGCTAGCACGAACCAGGTGAACTGCAACTCGGACTCCGAGAACGCTGCGGGCACCGCCAATACATTCGGGGTATACACCGGCGCGGGATCGCCGGTAACGAATATGGTGACCGGGCCACGCCATTCCTTGCGACTGGTGGATGGCGGCATGAACTCCGCTGGAGTGAGCTACCTACCTCACCCCCCGGCCGGAAATTATGGTGATGGTTTCACGATCGCTTCGGAGGAGCCGGTTTACGTATACGGTGACTACAACAGCGGCGTCAACGATCCCTACTGGCCCAGCGGCGGAAATCCCACCACCCCGCACTCGGCCGCCGCGATCATTGCCGATACGGTTACGCTGCTCTCCAACCCTCCGTCGGCCGCGAATACACCGACCGCCAACGTGGGCTGGACCGATGCCGAGAGCTTCCTGCAGCCGGGTAACGCTGGCGACCGTCCAGGCAATACCAGCTATTACCGCATGGCCATCGCCGCAGGCAAAAGCATTCCGTTCCCCGAGCCAGGATGGGCCACCGCAGATGGGTTGCAGGACTTCGGCACTGACGGCGGATTGCACAACTTCCTGCGCTATCTCGAGGACCGCGGCGCCAACGGCGCCACTGTGAATTACGTCGGCTCCATGATCAGCATGTACTATTCGCAATACAACACCGGCGTGTTCAAGTGCTGCAATGTGGTCTACGCTCCGCCCAACCGAAACTATTTCTTCGACACGCAATTCTTGAACCCGAACAATCTGCCTCCCGGAACGCCGATGTTCCAGGACGTGGTGAGTTTGAGCTATCATCAGAACTTCACTCCGCAATAGCCACAACCGCGTGAACGCACCCCGGTCCGCGTTGAGCGGACCGGGGTTTTTCTTTTTGTGCGGTTCCGTCGTAAGCTTAAGAATCGTAAGCTTAAGAATCAGGGGAGAACTCGTGTCCACGATTCACGCCATTTTCTGGGACGTTGGAGGAGTGCTGCTCAACAACGCCTGGGACCACAAAGAGCGCATGTCTACTCTCGAACACTTTGGTCTCGACGAGGAAGAGTTTCACTCGCGGCACGAGATGGTCGTGTCGTCATTCGAGCGCGGCAAGATTTCGCTCGACGAGTACCTGGACCGCACCATTTTTTACCGCGACCGTCCCTTCACTTCCGGCGAGTTTCGCGATTACATGTTCTCGCTTTCGCAGCCCATCCCTGAGGTTCTTGCCTTCGCTCGCGCTCTCACCGATTCCGGACGATACTTCATGTCCACCATTAACAACGAATCCCGCGAGTTGAACCTGTACCGCATCGAGAAATACGGCTTGCGGCAGATCTTTCGCCTGTTCGTCAGCTCCTGTTTCGTGAGCTTGCGCAAACCGGAAAGCGGTATCTACCGTCTGGCGATCGAAATCACACAGGTCGCCCCCGAAGAATGTTGCTTCATTGACGATCGCGCGCTCAATCTGGAATGCGCTGCGAAACTGGGGATGAAAACGATCCAGATGCAGTCTCTCGAGCAACTGCGGGAAGAGTTGGAGAAGTTAGGTGTGAAGGTGTGAAAAGGATGTCAGGCCTTACTTAGGATCCTTTTCGCGGTTGAACCTTACTGGACGCGATGGCAGTCTTCGGCAAGTCAGACTCCGCACTAGAGAGCGTTAAGTCGCTCGACCAGCACTCCGAGACTAGCTTCCAGTCTCCGCTGCTCTGCTTGGCAAAGACCCAGAGATATTTGCCCCGTTCCTCGCGGCGTTTTCCGACGGTTCCCGGAACGAGCGCGCTATAGCGTCCCACTTCGTGGGCCAGATCGCCGGCAATTTCTACACGCATGGGATCGAGGGCCACTTCTCCCAAACCTCCTTCGAGCGCGCTGTGGAAGAATTCCCGCACGGCCATGACTCCGCGAATCGGAGGAAGATTCGAGCGCAGCACCAGCGCGTCCGGAGCATAGAGTTCCAGCAACTCCTCGAGCTGGCGTGTATTGCAGGCGAGGACCCATTCCTGCGTCAGGCGCCGCACTGCAGCCTCACTGCGGCTCATGGGTTCGCCCTTGGCAGCCGCGGCCACTCGCATCCGGTCCGCTTCCCGTGCGCTCTCGGATGCGTTAGACCGGGGTGGGGAGGATACGGCAGAAGCATCCGCTCCACCCTGGAAATAGTGATGATGGTAGTGGTGATGATAATGATGCACCCCGGCAGCAGCGCCGGGTGAGGGATGAATCTCGTGCGTGTCTTCAGGCGCGGATGGCTGAGTCTGGGCTATCCGAGCATGGGTTATCTGGGCATGTGTTATCGGAGCCGGAGGGGCAGGCTCGCCCTGGTCGAAAGGCATAGGACTAGCGAGAGCAGTCGGAGCCAGCGATGAGTCAAGCGACTGGGCCGGTGCCTCAGTTCCGAGCAAAAGTCCACAAGCACCGCAGAATTTATTGCCGTCGCGATTGTGATGCCCGCAGACACGGCAGGCCTTGTGAGCGACGGAATGGGTCTCGGGCGTAATTTCCTCCGCCACCCTTTCCGAATCCGCCTCCATGGTCAGCCGCTGCATGGCTTGCAGCGCCGCGGCAATGGCTTCCTGGTTCGGCTTCGGTCGCCGCATTTCCGGATAGAGGCGCTGGTAGATTTCGCCCAGCGCGCGGTTATGCGGACCGACGCTCGGAACAGGATCGTCGGAGTCCGGTGCGAACCCAGGCATTTTGCCAGGCTTCTTTTCTCTGTCTTTGTCCACGATGTGAACCGTAACTGCGGATTACGCCATTTTAGCAGCCGGCGGCAAGAGTCAGCCCAAACGGCAGTAACGTGGCTGTGCCAACCTCAACGGCGAGAGAACTCGATCTTGCCTTCGGCTTCCGTGGGTACGCCATTGCAGGTTGCGGGGCGATACCGCCAGGTGCGCACTGTGCGCAGGACACTGCGGTCCCCTACGGTTCCTGCACTCTGCAGAATCAGCGGACTATGCACGCGCCCATCGGCGCCGACAATGAAGCTGACTTTGACCTTCAAGCCGGTTTCCGCCGGGCCCAATAGTGGATTGGGGGTGGTCAGAGCCTCCGGAGGCTGGGTATCTTCGCAACGCGCCCGCGCACTCACATGCTGGATGTCGCTGAATTCGGCGGCACGATTTGGGCTCTTCCAGAGCTGATGCTCACGGTCGGCCAACCCGGCCTGATGCCGATGCGGAGGGGGAAACTGCTCGGAAGCGGCGCTGGACGCCGAAAGGGCGAGGATCACAAACCATGGCCAGAGACGAAGCATTTGCGCGAACCCCGATATCCGTTATCTATCGGCAACTGTGGGGCCAGACGAAAGCGTGGATAAGTATATTGTTATCATCCCGTTTAGGGAAGGTTTCCGCGTCTTGCGTGTGCTGATGTGAAGGCGATTGCATGTTTCATGCTGCTTCGGTGCGCCGGGCGCGGGAGGCGACGCGCCGCTCAGTCAGGTTTACGCGGAGCGACGCAAGGTCAACAGGGTGATCTCAGGGGGGCAATTCAAACGCATGGGAAGCCCGATAGTTCCCAGACCCGCTGTGGTGTAGAGGGATAGCGGGCCGACTCGATAAGCGCCCCAGACATATTTCTTCGCCATCCTGGGCAGGTAGAGCGGCGGCAACAACGGGATTCTGATCTGGCCTCCGTGGGAGTGCCCGGAAAGCTGCAGGTCGATGGGAAAAGTTGCGGCTTCATCGGCGAAGTCTGGTTCGTGCGCCAGCAAGACGACCGCTTCATCGGACGGAACGCGGCGCAGCGTCTTTGAAAGATCGGCGGTCCGGCTGAGGACGTTGTTCACGCCTGCCAGCCAGAAGCGTGCGCTATCCTGCTCAATCGCCTGCGACTGGTTGGCCAGCACATGAATGTTCTCGGCTTGCAGCGCGCGGGTAACGAAGTCGGTAGTCCGTACCCTCGTCGTGGTTCCCCATCACCGCCCAAAGGCCGTGAGGCGCGGTCATCTGGCGCAAGAGCTGGGCGCAGGGTTCGGCCACAAAAGCTGACTTCCGGCCGTCCCCGAACATGTGCTTGGTAACGAAGTCGCCCACCAGCACGATCAGATCGGGGTGGAGGCTGTTCACGATGGGAATTGACGAGCGCAGCGGATGAACCGAGAAATACGGGTCGTAGTGGAAATCGCTGAGCAGCGCAACCGTGAAGCCATTGAGCCGTTCCGGCCAGCGGGGAAGAACAAAATCCCGGCGCACAACGCGCGGGCGATTGGGCTCGATCAGGATGGACTCCCCGGCAAGTGCAAGCGCACCGGCCGCTACGGCCAGGCGGAGAAACTTGCGTCTTGTTAGGGTGAAAGAAGACAAACTGATTTGTGGCCTTAGTCTCTGGGAAATTCCGGGATTCCAGTACGAAGACTTAGAATACCTGAACTCATTCTTCGATGCGGGCGAAGAGGCGCTCTCTGGCAATGCATCCCTGCGCGACTCGGCACATAATAACGATCAGAAGCTGAAAGTCGCCTGCAAGTCGATCCGACGCACGGCCACGCCCTGAGAGAAAGGTCCGCCCTGAAGGCTATTGTATTTGTCGAAGAGTGGAGACCCCAGCACTCCGCCCGGGTTGCCCAGGTTTACTTTGTTGAATATGTTGCGTCCTGACGCGCTGAGTGTGAGGTTGTAACGGCGATCGGAATTGCCGTTCATATTCATGGGGCCGCCGCCGCCGAACAGGGGGCCGCCGCGCCCGCCGCCGCCACCACGGTTCCCACCCAGGTTGCCAGTGCCAGGCTTCACCTTGGGGCCGAATCCAAAGCTCTTGCTCAACCGCAGGTTCATGGTCACATGCGTCGGCCCGGTTGCGTAGTTGATCGGGATGGGCTTGTCCAGGGGTGCCGGCGTTCCGTTGAAGTTTCCGAGCGGCGTGCAATAAATGGGCGCAACACAAGCAGCTCCGGGCGGGGCGAACGACGGCCGGTCGATGAATTGCGAATCGCCGTTCAGGTCATAAGGACTGGTAATGTTGAAAGGCGTCCCGGAACTAGCCACCAGGAACGGGCTTAGACGAATGCCGTAGGGCAGACCGGTCGAGCCACCCACAAACAAGCGGTTGCGAACGTCGAACGAAGCCCGGCCGTAGTCCTGACTGATGTCGTATGAATTTGAGGCGAAACTTGAGGCCCCGCTCGAACTCGAGAGTCCGCCCACATCGCTGTTGGCATAATTCAGCACGTAGTACCCGAATAGCTGAACCTTGGCTCCGACGCGAATGTTCGTGTTCGCAATGAGTTGCTGCTGGCGAAAAACTCCCTCAGAGACGTACTGATAAACATTCTGCGCCGGCGTGATGCAGTTGGGATAGCACGGGGTGCCGGGAAACGGCGCAGTGGCATTGATGGAGAGCAACTGATCGAAGCCCCGCGAATTCAGGTAAGTAACCGTAAGAGTTGCGGACTTGGTGACCTGCCGCTCCACGCTGACAGCGGCCTGCAAAGTATATGGAGCGTAGACCGAGGGGTTGATCTGGTAGATCGCCGTACCGCTCGAACTGGCCGTGCCGCAACTGGAGATGGGAACGGAAATCGGCAGGTTTAATCCCGGGAAGCAAGTCGGATTATTAATGATGAACTGCTGCTGGGTAATTCCGTTCAAGCGATCGGCCTGCAGGATCTGTGGCGATTGAAAACGGTCATAGAAGATGCCCATACCACCGCGAATCACCACGATTGGAGGGCCGTTCTTGCCTCCCACTCCCCAGGCGATGCCCAGCCGCGGCGCCAGGTCGGCATGATCACGGATCTGGTTTTGCGTTTCAAAGCGCAGCCCGTAGCTGAACGTGATGTTTGGCCGAACTTTCCAATCGTCCTGCACGTAGGGCTCGAAATCGCCGACACTTACGCTGGCGTAGGGAGAACCTTGCGTGATGGTAAGTTGCTGTGGTGTCCCCGCTTGAAAGTCGGCAAGAGTCGAGAAAGTAAATGTTCCGTTGAAACCCGCGGTGGAAGTATTGGTTTCGGTCATGTTGCGGAAACGGAAGCCAAATTTGAGAGTGTGATTGCCGTGAATCACTGACGTGTAGTTCTGCAGTTCGTAATGATTCTGGTAGTCGCTGCTGATCTGGCCATCGCCGCCGCCGCTGAACGAGCCAAAAACATTGACCGAAGGAAGCGTGCTCACGGCAGTCTGGCCGCTTCCGTCTCGCAGGAACTGAAAGCGCGTTTCGTTGACGATCTTCGCGCCGAAAACCTGCGTGTCGCTGATCTGCACCGTGTGTTCGGTCGACCCGGTATCGTAGGCCTGCGTAGCCAGCACAATCCCGCCGATACCGCTGTTGGTCTGCGCATCCCGATAGTACTGGTAGCGGGCTGTCAGGGTGTTATTTTTGCTCGGCGCATAGTCGAAACGCACGCTAAGGTTCGTACGCTGGTGCGGAGTGGGGATGGACTCGATCAGCGACTCTGGGACCCCGCTCGGACCGGGAACTATAGCGTCGATGGCGGAAAGATCGTTAATATTTCTGCGCTGCCCGGTCAAATAAAAGGAAGCCTTCTTGTTAATCGTACCGCCGACATTGCCTTCGTACTGCAGTGTGTTGTAACCAGGCTCGTTGCCGGCGAACGGGTTGGAGGTGTTGAATGGCTTATCGTTCCCGCTAATCAGGAACTGGCCGTGGAGTTGATCGGTGCCAGGCTTGGTGAAGATTTCAATGCGTCCGTAGCCGAGCTTGTCATATTCCGCCGAGAATGGGTTTTGATTGATGCGAATCTCGCGAATCGACGATTTGGGAGGGAGTTGACCGGCGGTAAAGCCGTCAATATAAAGCTGACCGCCGTTGGGCCCGGCCGAAGGCCCGGCCAACGCCTGCAAGTCCGTGAGTAACTCGTCGGGATCGTCGGGCAGGGCATCCAGTTCCTTGCCTGAGATGGTGATGGCCCCGGCATTATTCTCGGGAGACACATCGACGGTGGGAGCCGTATCGGAAACCTGAACCTTCTGTTCCTCAACCGCGATGGCCATTGGAACGTTGAGGCGCAGAGGCTGGCCGGTGGCGATGACCACGTTGTCGTTCTCGTACACACTGAATCCTTCGGCAATCACATTCAATGTGTATGTGCCCGCGGGCACGCCGGTGAATTCATACTGGCCTTGCCCATTCGTGTGCGCCTTGATTGGCGTCGGGGAATCCCCTGAGGTGAGAACTACATCGGCGTTCGCAATCGCGGCCCCCGAGGGGTCAGTGACCTGCCCGCGCAATGCCGTGGAACTGGCCTGCGGAGACGGCGCCGCCGCTGTTTGCGATACCGCCAAGCTCCCACATGCCAGCAACGACAACATCACGACAGTAAAACAGAGACAGGTAGAAACTCTCATTCGATTATTCCGTTCCACGACATAGGTATTCCATATGAACTGTTCGAATCCGTTGGATTGCCCTGGGGAAAAATCAAACTACGGACCGCCTGCGTCTCCCGACGGAGCACCGCCAAGGCTCCACGACCCCAGCATCATGGACTGAGCGGCGCTGGCGCTAGGCGCGGCCCGGAAAATCGGTTCGACGCCGCTGATCAGCTTGACCGCCGTGCCCGGTTCCGACGATGTTCCCTCCGTCGCGACAATCATCACCGCATCACCCTTATGTAAGTCAGCTAGAGTGACGGCCGGCATGCGATTGATCATCTGCTGAAAATCAGGAGCGCCGCCGCCGAAATGCCCACTCGTGCCGTTTCCTCCCGGCCCAGTTCCACCTCCAGTCGTCGCGCCGGCAGGCGTTGCTGGAATGGCGGGCGTGGAGCCCGGAACGCCGGTTGCACTTCCGGCGGCCGTTTTCCAGCGCATCGCAATCCGCTGAGCCATTTCCGGAGGCACCTGGCGAAGTAGAGAATCCGGAGCGATCTTAACCACTACCGTTTTCTTGGACAACAAATCCTGAACGTTCAACGTCGAAGAACTTGCATCGACGGAGTTGACGGTGCCGGCGACGTTACGAAATTCCCCCGAAACAATTTCCTCGGCAGTCAACTCAGTGCCATCAGCATTGCGATCGCCACGAGCACTCACCTGATCGTCGGGACGTATCTGCTGGAGGGTACTGGCTTTGGCGTCGTCAAACTGCCAGGAATCTGGAGGATAGCGGCGAATAGCCGTCGTCTTCGACGCATGAATGACGATGTTCTTTTTTCCTGTGAAGCTGGCCACTGAGATGGTGACAGTCCCGGCCGCAGGATCCACGGCACTGACCAACCCACCCACTCCGCGCTTCTGCCAGTCCTGCAAGTCTTGCTTATGCTTGGTTTCGAGGTCGGACTTTTTCATCACCACAACCGTCGAAGCAATCACCGACGAACTATCGTCGGCGATCTTTCCCCCCACCAGAATGCGATCGCCAATCTGAAGATCCTGCAACTGGATGGGGGTTGCGCTCTTGAGATCTTTCGCGCCGGGAGCGGTGCGCAGGATGCGGGTTGTGGGCTGCAGATTGATTTTGACGTCAGCGCCGGAATCAGGTGTCAGCGTAATCACTGTGCCGTCGATGGATTTAACCGCACCCACGGGACGGCTGACGGTGCCCGGAGTGCCCGCCTGAGCTTGCAGGCCGGGTTGCAAGGCGAAGCATGGGGGCGTGAGATAGACGCTGCCTGCGGAGGCGACAAAAATGGCAAATGCCCAAAGTGGATGCGGAATTGTGCTGATATGCCGTCGGTTCATCTACTTACTAATTTACAACGAGCACCGCACAAAACCGATGGCTTTACAAAGATTTACTTCTGCGCGTAACTCCGGCACACAAGATGAGGTGAATTTCAGATTAGGGAAGACAAAACATCGCGAAAAGCATGGGACCGCGACATCAAACTCGCGTCACGATCTCACGCGGCATTCTCGCGCCACAATCTCACGCCATAATTATGTGGCGATCAGCAGATTCTCCGCAAACGGCCAGCCCATCGATCCACTGCGCCTCGCAGCGGAACCCGGCATTTCCCGCCATCTGGAGAAACTTCACCTGAAGAGAATACTTGTGGCTGCTTTCGGTCCAGATGGTCTCCTCCTCCAGAAATTCCACGTCAGCCCGGCTGCCGGAATGTTCACAGACTTGCCGCGCTGGAACGCAAATGCATCTCCACGCTGCGGGCTGTCTGGTTGATTCTGGCCACGTGCGTGAAGTGCGTCAGATCGAAAGTCGGCATCTAACTCGCGATTGATGCGCGCCAGCAGATTCAGATTAAAAGCGGCGGTCACGCCGAGTTCGTCGTCGTAGGCGTCCAGCAATTGCGCGTGCGGACTTTTCCAGATCGGTCCCGAGCAGGAGCGAGTCCCCGGCCGAAGGATGCGGCGCACCTCGGCCAGAAACTGGAGTCCCGCCGGACGATCGAAGTTTCCGATGGTGCTGCCCAGGAACAACACCAGAAGATGCTGCTGGCTGCGCCGGTGCGCGGCGATTTCCAGCAACCCATCCAGATACTCGCGTTCAAAACCGAGAATGCTGATGCAATCAATGTCCCTAAGCTCGCGCTCGCACATCGCCAACGCAGACCGCGATATTTCCACCGGATAATAAAAAGTTCGCTGGCGGCGGGCGAGAGCTTCCAGTATCCAGCGGGTTTTCTTTCCGCTGCCGCTGCCCAGCTCCGCCACCGCGACCGACCCGGGCAGGCGCTCCACAATCTCAGTGGCGTGCCGGCGCAGCAGGCGCTCATCCGCGCGGGTCAAGCCATATTGCGGAAGATGGCTGATCACTTCAAACAATGCGGAGCCCACATCGTCGTACAAATATTTCGAGGGAAGTTCTTTTTGAATAGGGTTGGTCAGCCCGGCGCGCACGTCAGCGGCAAACACCGACGCCGCATTCGCGGTAATTGTGTGAACCAGCATATCGTAAACCCCCTCGATCGTATTGGTACCCTCCTTCGCAGGCATTGCAGCAACCATCAGCGGCTGACACAGCGAAATCCGGCATAAACAAATTGATAATGCGGCTGGAACCAGTTACGAAAAGTGGGCCGCAGCATGCACGCGGCGGTGCGCGCCGACCCGCCTTTCATAACGAAGTGCTTGCCGTCAAAAAAATCAGCCGAGTATCCGCGGTAAAACGGAAAGGGCTCGAATCCCGGAAATGGAGCGAATACGGTGGAAGTCCACTCCCATCCGTCGCCCAACATGCCGTCGACCCCAAAGGCGCTCTGGCCCCGGGGAAATGCATTCACCGAAACCGGGCTCCATCGCGCGAAATCAAAATTCCCAACTGTCGCGTCGGGAGATTGTTCACCCCACGGGTAGGACTGCTCGCCGCCGTTGAGGGTGGCGTAAGCCGCGCGTTGCCACTCGGCCTCGGTGGGCAATGATTTCCCTGCCCAGCGCGCGTAGGCTTGCGCTTCCGCCTGACTCACATACACCGGCCAATCCATCGGCAATGGCAGTTCGTCGAACATGGTGCGATACAGCCACTGGTCGCCTTGTCGCTTCCAGAACGCCGGATGTGAGATGCCCCTTGTGGACTTCCAGTTCCAGTCGTCGCTGTCTTTTTTCGCGCTATCTTTCTTCTCGCTGTCTTCTCTCTCGCTATCTTTTTTCTTGCGATCTTGTTTCTCGGCAGTCCAGAAGGCGGGTGTTTCGTATCCCCCGGCGTTCATGAACTCGAGATATTGCCCGTTCGTTACTTTGTAGCGATCGGTGGCAAACGCAGGCACGTTGACGGTGTGGGCCTCAAACTCGTTGTCCCAGCCAAAAACTCCCTGGCCGCGCGGAAGACCGAGCGTAATCGCGCCTGCGAGGACCTGCAGCATTTGCGGAAGCACGGGCGCAGTTGCGGCGCTTACAGGTTCCGCTTGCCGTATTTTCTGGTGCAGGGGCAACTGGTGCAGCATATAGGCCAGTGTTTCGGCGTGCATCAGGCGGTGCTCGATGGCTACGTTCAGCAAAGTGCCGAGTGAAAATCCGTCACGCCGGGGCTCGGAATCGGCAAGCGCGAGCTTTTCATCAAGGACTGCCCGGATTTTCTTAACGTACCCCCGCACCGCGGCAATTGAAGGCCACGCCGTGGGTTGATCGTCGGGCAATCCGCCGCCCACCGGATCGATTCCAAAGGCAAACAGCCGATCAAACTCTGGATGGAAACTCTGTACTCCAAGAATCTGTTCGTGAAGAAGGTTCCAATCGAAGGCCTCGAGATGCCCCACATAAAAAATGATGCGGTGACGTTCGGCGATTGGCCGTTCGTAAAGAGAATCAGGCTGCACCAGGGCAAACAGTTCGTCGCTGCGCTGGCGGGCATCCGCGAGCCTTGCGGTTAGGACGAGATCTTCAGGAGTCGCAGCGACGGTTTGCTCGGCAAGCATTTCTCATTTCTCCCAATGTGGCGCGGACGAAACCCGGCAGCGGCCGGAACGAGGCAGTGGGGATTTTATGCTCTTGGACCGCCCGCCTACCATAGGGGAATACCCCTAGCTCGGGCAACCCCCCTCCGCCGGTGTTTCCACTGGCAAAGTGCTTAGATGACGGCGGGCTGCGAAGGTCTCAGCAAAAAACAATCTAGGGAAGCAGGCCTTTATGGCTCAAAAATTCGCGCGCCACATCCTTCACATCGCGATGCTGGCCGTCGAGCGCGTAGTTAAGCTGCTGCATTTCCTGATCGGAAATCCTGTCACCCAACTCCGCAATCGCCCGTCCAACTTCAGGATGCTGCTGCAAGGTTTGCTGGCGGATCACCGCGACCGCTTCATAGGGAGGAAAATAATGGCGGTCATCTTCGAGCACGAATAAATCCAGCGCCGGAATCAGGCCGTCGGTGGCGTTTCCGGCCGCCATATCGATCTGGTGATGTTTCAATGCCAGCGCGAGCAGGCCCAGGTCCATGACCCTAGGCGGCACGGAAAAGCGCAGGCCGTAAGCGGCGGCCAGTCCCGCGTAGCCATCGGGGCGCTCCATGAACTCGTAACCGAATCCAGCGCGCCATTGCGGAGTGAACTCGGCCGCCTGCGACAAGGTCTTCAGATTCAGGCGGCGGGCGTCCTCCCCGCGAATCTCCATCGCGAAAGTGTCATTGAAACCGAAGGGCGGCCCCAGAGTGAGACCGAGGCGGGATTCATATTGGCTCTTCACTCCTTGATAGACCTGCTGTTTGTTGCCTCCAACTTTCTGTTTGAGAATGGCGGTTAACGCGGTGCCCGTATATTCGGGATAAACGTCGATGCGTCCAGCCAGCAGCGCTTGCTGGCAGATGTAGGTTCCGGCGAGATAGAAGCGGCGCTCCACTTTCAAGTGCGTATGCGCCTCAATCTCCTGGGCGAGTAATTCGCCGAGCACCAGCGACTCGGTAAAATTCTTGGAGCCGATTACGATGCGATCGGAGTGCGAGGGCGCGCACGAGCACAGAACCAGGAGGATGAGAAAAAAGACGAGAAAAAGGATCGCGCGGCCTCGGCCGCCCGCGAACATGCCGCTACTTCGGGGCTTGTGCTGTATGTGTCCGGATCTCATCTTGGCTGTCATCTTGGCTGTCATCTGGGCCGCACACGTTTCTCGACCCATCCCAGGCTGAAATCGGCCAACAGAGCCAGGACTGCGGCGGGAACGGCTCCGGCCAGAATGAGTTGATTATTGACCATGGCTACGCCACGAAAAATAAACTCGCCCAGGCCGCCCGCGCCAATGAATGCCGCGATGGTAGCCAGTCCCACCGAAACCACAACCGCCACTCGCACGCCGGAGAAAATCACGCCCATGGCCAGCGGCAACTCCACTTGCCACAACAACTGGCCTTCCGTAAGCCCCATACCGCGCCCAGCTTCGACCACCGCCGGATCGACGCCCCGGATTCCGGTGTAGGTGTTGCGGATCACGGGCAGCAGCGCGTAAAGAGTGAGAGCCAGAATCGCAAGCCGATCAGCGCGATCCCCGAGCCACGGCACCGGCAACAGAAATCCAAACAGAGCAAGACTGGGGATGGTCTGAATCAGGTTCGCCGTTCCCAGCACCGGCCGGTTCCATGCCGGCCAGTGCGCGCTCACAACGCCCAGGGGCACGCCCACCAAGACCGCAAACACAGTTGAGACGCCCACCAGCCAGAGATGCTCCAGCGTGAGTTCCACAACCTGTTCATGGTTTTGCAGGAGGAAGTGAAAAAAGTTCATGAAGCGTCTCCATTTGCCGGCGGATCGAGTGCGTCTCCGAAGGCCCGCACGTAGGCGGCCGCCAGCGGCAGCGTTGATCGCAGAAAATCTTTCGGAGCAAGAATTGTAACCAGCTTGCCGGCCTCGAGCAGCGCGATGCGCGAACCCAGCCGCAAGGCTTCGCGCAGGTCGTGGGTGACGAAAACGACGGTTTTATTGAGCCGCCTCTGCAGGCCAAGAAACTCGCGCTGGATTTGATCGCGAGTAAGGGCGTCGAGCGCTCCGAAGGGTTCGTCCATGAGCAGAATCGCGGGGTCGGCGGCGAGGGCACGCGCAACGCCCACTCGCTGGCGCTGCCCTCCGGAAAGCTCGTGCGGATAACGCGAGGCCAACTGCGCCTCAAGCCCGACCATCAGCAGCATCTCCGCGACGCGCCGCTGGATGCGGTCGGCGGGCCAGCGCTCGATTCGCGGCACCAGGCCGATGTTTCGCTCCACCGTGTAGTGCGGGAACAAGCCCGCATCCTGGATGACGTACCCGATGCTGCGGCGCAGAGCAATGATGTCGCCGACGGCTGTGGTCGCCCCATTCACGCGCACTTCCCCACTGCTCGGACTCAGAAGCCGGTTGATCAACTTGAGAGTGGTGGTCTTTCCCGAGCCGCTGCGCCCCAGCAACACCAGCGTCTCACCGCGTTGCACTTGCAGATTCAGCCGGGAGAGCAAAGGCTGGCCGTTGGGCAAGGTATAGGCCACATCGCGAAATTCAATCACCGGACTAATCACCGGACTATGGAAGATCGGTTCCATGCTCTCGCAACCGTAACTCGTCAAATCGTGCCCGCCAAGGATACTACCGGAGTGTGCCCGTCAGGGAAGGCGCATCTTCGCGCCCTGCGCAGGAGTCTGCCGCAAAGTGGGTTGCCAGCGCTGCGGCAACGTCGAGCACAATCCCCAAATGCAGCGTATACTAGAAGTCTTGACCTCGAAGACAACCTAACAGCACGTTGCGCCTTCGCGATTGAGAAATTCTCTGAAAGGCGGGCGCCGTGTCGAACCTGAAAACCTCCGAAAGCAAATGTTTTCAATCCACTGACGGTCTTATTGGCGTCGAAGAACGCCCCCGCGGCTCGGCCATTTCGGCGATTCGCGCGTAGAGAACATATAGAGAACATCAGGCAATTTGACATGCCCGCCGAGCAGGCGGCATTCACAGTCCATCGTTCAGATGGCATCAACCGAGCAGGCAGGAGATCAATATGTCCGGAGTCAACGGCGACAAAGCCCGATTCAACCGGCGGCGCAGGCAGAAAATCAGCCGCCGCCAGAGCAACGAAAAGATGCTGAAAACCCTGGCCGAGAAACATCTCGTGCCGCCCCCAGTGTCGGCTAAAGAAAAAACAGCGTAAACGCGCGCCCGGCAATGCAGCGCACCGTCCGCAAAAACAACCGTAAGAAAAGAAGAGAGAAGAACAATGAAAAATCTATACGTCGGCAACTTGCCCCACAGCACCACCGAACCTGAGCTTCGTGGCTTGTTCGAATCCCATGGCGCAGTCGAGCGTGTCAGCATCGTGATGGACCGCGACACCGGCCGCTCACGCGGCTTTGCATTTGTCGAAATGACAAATCCGGCGGAAGCCGATAAGGCGGTCGCCGCATTGAACGGAACCGAACTCGGGGGCCGCGCGCTGAAGATCAACGAAGCGAAACCAAAGACCGACGCGCCGCGCGGCGGCGGAGGCGGTGGCGGGAAACGGTTTGGGGGCGGAGGTGGCGGCAGCCGCGATGACTATCAAGGGCACGCTCGCCAACCACGGGAACCGCGCTGGTAGCGAGACCGCGGCGCAACTGCGCGCGGAACGAAAGGGCAGCTTCATTCGCCCGTGCTTAACACTTTGCCGCGCCTAAGGACTTTATTGCCAAATTTATACCAGGAGATTGGTTATGCCAGGACGAGGTCGATCGAGTTTTACTAAACGCCAGAAAGAACACACGCGCCAGCAAAAGCAGCGCGACAAGGCCGAACGCCGCATTCAGCGCAAAGACGATCCGTTAGGGACGCCGGCGGGCGATTCGAGCGAATTGGATTTGGACGAATTGCAACGGCACGCGGCCGAGCAGGCTGCCCTGTTTCAAATGGGGGCCGATGACGCCGATATTTCCAGCATTCCCCGCGAACGCATTCCTGAGAAGACCGAACCATAGAGGGTTGTCCCCGAGGCTCATCCAAGACTAGATCGGCGGCAAATCGAATCGTAAATGAATCAGGGCGCGTCTCACGACGCGCCCTGATTTTTCATTCTCAGCTCTTCCGGATTATCCGGGTACTCTAGGCGAATACTTCGCCCGGCAACCTGGTCAGAGTCCGGCTGGCCAGCGTGTTTTGGACAACATGCTGTGACCTTTCGGCATTCGCCCAGTCGATTTGCTTGCGCTCGATTTTCAATTTCAAGACGCGTTCAATGTGCCGCAGTTCGATCACTTCGGCTCCCGCCACCAGGCTCGAGGCCAGCCCGAGCGATCCAGCGCGGCCCGTGCGACCCACGCGATGAATGAAGTCCTCCGCCATCTTGGGCAGATCGTAGTTGATGACGTGCGCGACGTCATCAATGTGGAGGCCGCGTGCGGCCACGTCGGTGGCAACCAGGATCTGGAATTTTCCATCCTGGAACCCGGCGAGCGCTCCGTTGCGCTGCGATTGCGAACGGTCGCCGTGAATCATGGTTGCGGAAAAACCTTCGCGCGCCAACTCTTTGGCCAGGCGTTCCGTGCCGCGCTTGGTACGGGCAAAAATCAGCGTCTGGCCTTTCTCGCCATAAAGCAATTGCCGCAGCACATCGGGCTTCTCGGCCGGACGCACTTCATACGCCTGCAAGCGCACGCTCTCCACCGGCTTGAGCACGGAACCCATGGCCACGCGCACCGGCTCGCGCATGGCGTCGTGTACCAGACCGGCAACGGACTGCTCCAAAGTGGCCGAGAAGCACAGCGTTTGCCGGCGTTGCGGCAGTATCGCCAGGATGCGGCGGATCGCGGGCAGAAAGCCCATATCGAGCATACGGTCGGCTTCGTCCAGCACGAGGATCTTCACTTCATGCAGGTCAATCAACCGGCGCGAGATGAAGTCCTGCAGCCGCCCAGGGGTTGCAATCACCAGATTGGCGCCGGAACGCACCGCTTGAATCTGATTTTTCTCGGAAACTCCTCCGATCACCAGCGCGGCTTTGGCCAAATTCCGGCCGCGCAGCTTTTCGTATTCTTCGTTGACCTGGATCGCCAGTTCGCGCGTAGGCAACAGGACCAGGACGCGGACTTTTTGCGATGGTTCGCGCTGCAGCATCTCGATAATCGGAATCAGAAACGCCAACGTCTTGCCGGTGCCGGTTTGCGCCGTCGCGAGCACGTCTTTGCCCTGAAGGGCGCTGGGTATGGCTCCCGCCTGAATAGGCGTAGGGGTGATGAATTGGGCTGTCGCCAGCCTCTGCTGTAAAGCAGAAGATAGCGGTAGTTCGGTAAAACTTGTCATTCGGTATTGTTCTTTCTGGAGAGGCCTGATGTTACACGCTTGGCGTGAGTTCCCATGCCGCTCTTGCTATTTCGATAGCTTTCTTGGATTTACGCTGATTAAACGGCGGGCAGGAAAAGCGGAGATGAATCTTGATCCAGATCGGATCACCGCGTCACGAGCAAACCGTGGCAGTAGCGTTGGAAATGATTATAGCACAATATCCGGGGCAGTCAGCTGCGGAGCAAACTCAAGTAAACGAAGGTAACCAGCGCCCCTATTTCCTTAGAATGCCTTAAGATAACCATCGGATGAGCGATTCCCCCACGCGTTATGCCCCCGGCTGGCCCGGAATTCCGGCCCGCTGGACTTCGAGCGCCAAGAGCGGCACAGGCACGGCTTTGAACCAGCACAGCAAGGTGTGGTTCACTCTCAGTCACGGCATCCTGAACGAAGTGTACTATCCGCGAGTTGATCAGGCCTGCATCCGCGATCTCGGCTTCATCGTGACCGACGGCCGGTCCTACTTTTCCGAGGAGAAGCGCCACTGCAGATTTGAGAGCACTCCACTCGAACCTGGGGTCCCCGTATTTGATCTGACCAACACCGATAACGATGGCCGTTATCGCGTCCACAAAGAAGTGCTCACCGACCCCTACCGCAACGTTGTGCTGCAAAAGATTCGCTTCGAACCGCTGCAGGGAACGCTCGCGGATTATCGCCTGCATATGCTGCTCTCGCCCCACCTGGCCAACGGCGGCGACCACAATACCGCCTGGGTCGGCGATTATAAAGGCCTGCCGGCATTCTTCGCCGAGCATGACGGCGCCACCCTGGCCCTGGCTTCGTCGGCGCCATGGAAAAAGATGTCCGTGGGATTCGTCGGCTACTCCGACGGGTGGCAGGATCTTTCCGCGCACTTCCACATGGAGTGGGAGTACCAGCGGGCCGAGAACGGCAACCTGGCTTGCACCGGCGAGATTGATATGGCGGCCTGCGGGGCAGAGTTCGTGCTGGCGCTCGGCTTCGGCGGCATGTGGGCAGAGGCGGGGCAACAAGTGCGATCGAGCCTGCTCGAAGACTACGACGAACTGCGGCGTCATTACGTGATGCACTGGAGAAACTGGCAGGGCACACTTCTCAAACTTGATGAACCGGCGCGCGCGAACGATTTATATCGCGCCTCGACCGCGGTCTTGCGGACCCACGAGTCAAAGGATTTTCTGGGCGGCATCATAGCCAGCCTGTCGGTTCCGTGGGGATTCAGTAAAGGCGACGAAGACCTCGGTGGCTATCATCTGGTGTGGCCGCGCGATCTGGTGGAATCAGCGGGCGCTCTGCTTGCGGCAGGGGCGCCCGGCGACGCGGTCAGAGTTCTGCGCTACCTCGAGACGACGCAGGAAGCCGCGGGCAACTGGGCTCAGAACCTCTGGCTGGATGGACGCCCCTATTGGAACGGCGTCCAGATGGACGAGACCGCCTTCCCTATCCTGTTGCTCGACCTGCTGCGCCGCAACGCAGCGCCGGATCTGGGCAAACTGGAGCGCTGGTGGCCGATGGTTCGCAACGCCGTGAGTTTTATCCTGCGCAACGGGCCGGTCACGCAACAGGATCGATGGGAAGAGGACTCGGGTTATTCTCCCTTCACGCTGGCAGTGGAAATTTCCGCGCTGTTGGCGGCCTCGGAAATCGCCGTACTCACAGGACATCGCGACGCCGCATCCAGTCTGCGGGATGCCGCCGATGCCTGGAATGACAATATCGAGCGCTGGGTTTATGCCACCGGAGGCGATCTGGCGCGGCAAGTCGGCGTGGAAGGCTACTATGTCCGCATCGCGCCACCCGACGCCGACGGCGCGGCCTCACCCACGCAGGGGTTCGTGCCCATCAAGAACCGTCCGCCCGGAGAAAACAACGAAGAGGCCGCGGCGCATCTGGTAAGTCCCGATTCGCTGGCGCTGGTGCGGTTCGGATTGCGCGCGCCCGACGATCCCCGCATTCTGAATACGATTCGCGTCATCGACGCGCTATTGCGCGCCCCACTGCCGCAGGGCCCATGCTGGTACCGGTACAACGGCGACGGCTATGGCGAGCACAAAGACGGTTTGCCGTTTGATGGCAGCGGTATTGGCCGTCCCTGGCCGCTGCTGGCCGGGGAGCGCGCCCACTATGAACTAGCCGCCGGCCGCCGCCGCGAGGCCGAAGCCTTGCTGGCTGTGATGGAGGGTTCGACCACGGGTCAAAGCCGGCTGCTGCCCGAACAGGTCTGGGACAGTGCTGACATTCCCTCTTTGGAGTTGTTCCGCGGCAAGCCCACCGGTTCGGCGTGTCCCTTGGTTTGGGCCCACTCCGAATACATAAAACTCCGCCGTTCGCTGCGTGACGGCAAAATTTTTGACCAGCCTCCACAAACCGTGCAGCGCTATCTGGTGGAGAAACCCACACGGCAAGTATTTGGCTGGAGGTTCAACAACAAGTGCCGTTCCCTGCCCCGGCAAAAACAGCTGCGCATCGTGCTGCTCAATCCAGGACTGGTGCACTGGAGCATGGATGGCTGGAAAACATCCGCTGACACCAATACCCGTGACACCGGCCTTGGAATCCACGTGGTCGACCTGCCCACAGCTACGTTGCCTGCGGGAAACCAGATCACGTTCACATTCTATTGGCCGCAAGAGAATCGCTGGGAGGGCACGGACTACAGCGTTGCGATTGAATAAGGCATCTCAGCCGGCCCGCATCTCAACGGGTTCGGGGCCGGACTTGTCAGATACCACAGTCAGATAACCCGTTTAAGCTGATTTCGGCCCGCGATGCTACTTCTTAAAGTACGTCCATGCCGCGATCGCCAACAAGCAAATCGCTGCGATCCAAAGGGTCGAGTCGCTCATTCCTGTTTTCTTAGCCATGTGTCAATCTTAAACTCGGTATCGGGCCTGTAGGCAAGAGAAATGTGACATTCAGGTTGGTCGCTCGCGAGCCGGCGATTTTACAGTTTCGTGACAACTGGCTGAGCCTTCTTCCCATAAACCGTTCGGCCCCCGGGTGGTCGTCCATTAGCCGGGTATGTCCCTTGGCCAGTAGGACTCCGGTTTGGACCGCGGTGGAATGGGGGCCCCGGGCGGAGTCGAACCGCCGACCAACGGTTTAGGAAACCGCTGCTCTATCCAACTGAGCTACGGGGCCACGGCTGATACCTCATTATCTCATGCGAATTTGGGGAGTCGGCCCGGACTCTCAAGGCACGATCACGTGGATACAATTCGAAGACAGCACGCTTGCGCGGGGAGGTTTGCCGCGCAGTTTGTTCGGGTTCGGGTTACCAATCGAGGCCGGGTGCAAAGCGTTACTCGTTTATTTTTTTAGCTGGGCAGTGAAGTTAGTGACGACGGTTAGCGGCTGGCTGACCTGCTGCGAAACCCGTTCCATCAGGAGTTTTTGACCGTCGGGAAAAACACTGTAAAACGGCGTACTCAAGACGGTCCACTGGCTAATCAGCGTCTGACCGGCTCCGAATTCGAGCGTATTTCCCAGGTCCTTGACCGGGACAGCCACGATGGATTGCGCGCCATCCAAGTAGTACAGTTCTTTGCCGTCTTTGCTCCACTGCGGCACCTGCCCGCCATTAGGCGAGACCTGCCACTTTCCCTGGCCCCCGCCGTAGGCGACCACGTAGACTTCTGTCTGCCCGGAGAACAAGGTATAAGCGAGCCACCGGCCGTTTGGGGACAGTGTTCCGTTGACTGCATGCTCTACTACCAGATGAGGTTTTCGCTCTCCGTCCAACGGCAGAGCCCAAGTAATTTGATTCCCGGTGAGAAAGCCAGTCGAATAGATCAGAGTTTTGCCATCGGGTGACCAGTCACTGGGCATCAGCCCCTTGCCATCCGGAACCGACATGAGCATCTCTTCGACCCCGCTGCCGTCGGCGGGCTTGCGGTAGATGCCCGCAACGCCCGACCGCAAGGAGGCATATGCCACCCACTTGCCATCAGGCGACCAGACCGGATAAGTGTTCGCGACCGGGCCGAAGGTGAGCCGGGTGCGGACACCTCGCGCAAGGTCAAGTGTCCAAATGTCATTGATGCCGGAATCGAGCTGAATGGCAACGCGATCACCTTGTGGCGAAAGGCGGGCAAACTGCAAGTTTTGCAAATTCTCTACAGCGATGCCCGCCTGTTTTCCAGTGCGGTCCATCCAGACCAGTTGCACGTTGCCGGACGTGCCATTGGCGAATGTCAACACACCGCTGTCCGAGGCCGAGGCGTCCATGTGCCAGGTCGTGACGTCATTCAGAACACCCGAAGAGACGGCCTGCGCCTGGCCACTCAACGTGCCTGTGGCGGGATCGAACGGCTGCGCGATCAACTGGTCGCCCCGGCCAATCAGAAGGAAACCGGCAGCATAAATTGCGTTGGTCTGGGCGTGAATGAGCAGACGATTCTCGCGCCCATCGAGCGACGCATAGTAGATGGCATTGTTCGAGGATTTCGAAGGGTCGTGGTGCATAGCTAAGTAGAGAAAATGCTTGCCGTCGGGTAGAAAAAACGGCCAGCGGTGAGAAGTGTGGGCCCCGTCTAGTTTTGTGAGTGGAGCGGGAACGCCCCCGGTGGCGTTCACTTGCCACAAAGCGGAAACGGGTGACGCAGAGAACACAATCACGCCGCCCGGCCCCCAAGCGCCGCCGCGTCCGAGCGTCACATCACAAATGACCTGCGAAGCGCCTCCATCGATCTCGATCGTCTTCAACTTATTCCCAGTGAAGTACCCGATAGATCGGCTATCGGGGGACCAGAACGGAAAAATGGCGTCGCTGGTGTCAGGGAGCGCCCGGGCATCATTGGAATTCATGGGGCGGACCCAGACGGAAGTCTTGCCCTCAACGGTCGCAGTAAAAGCCAGGTAGGCGCCGTCGGGCGAAATCACCGGTGGACCGCCAGCGTCGTCAGTTAAGCGGAATTGTCCACCTGGTGGAGGATTAAGCGCTGCGCGGATGCTGGGCGCGGAAGGGGCTGGGCGATGAAGAAAGAACCCGGCAACTGTTCCGAGAATAACTGCGGCCGCGATTGCGGCAAACCATCGAACGCGGCTTGAGGCTGGCGCGGGAGAAGATTGTGGATCTGCCGGAGCGCAGCCGAGCGAGTCGACCCAGCGCAGGTCCATAGCGACGTCGTGCGCGCATTGGATGCGGTCCGCGGGGTCTTTGGCGAGGCACGCACGCACCACGCCATCGAGCATCGGCGGAGCGAGGGGCTGCCTGACCCCGATGGGCTCCGGGTCTTTTTCGAGGATGGCCGTGAATACGCTGAGCTGCGATTTGCCCTCGAAAGCGCGGCGTCCTGTAATCATTTCGTAGAGAACGCATCCGAAGCTGAAGAGGTCGCTGCGCGCGTCGGCTTCCGAACCTTGCAAAAGTTCGGGGGCCATATATTGAAAGGTTCCGACGATGGAGCCCTTCTGAGTGAGCGGTGACGCGGCCGAGGTGAGCGACGCCAGATTCATGGTCGGCGTGGAAGGAGTGAAAGCGCCGACGGCTTGCGACGAAATCGACTTCTTCGGTTTTGCCAGTCCAAAGTCCATCAGCTTTGCGCCGGCTTTGGTGAGCATGACGTTTGCCGGTTTCAGATCGCGATGGATGATCCCTTGTTCATGCGCCTTCTCCAGCGCCTGCGCGATTTCGGTGCCAATCCTCAGAACCTGCTCCAGCGGCAGTGGGCCTTTGGCCAGGCGCAGGGCCAAAGTTTGGCCTTCGAGATACTCCATGACCAGGAAGCCGGTGCCGTCCTGAGTGCCGATGTCGTAGAGCGTGCAGATATTGGCATGTTGAAGCGCGGAAATGGCTTTGGCTTCGCGCTCCATGCGTTGTTTCAATTCCGGGTCCTCGGAAAGATGGGAGGGCAACACCTTGATGGCGACGGTTCGGTCGAGCCGGGTGTCCTTGGCGCGATAGACTTCTCCCATACCGCCGGCGCCCAGCGGCGATTGAATCTCGTAAGGGCCTAGTTTCGCGCCAGCGGTGAGAGCCATGCTTGGGCGCAATTATAGCCTGTGCAGCATGTTGGAGAGGAGTCGACCATCCCGGGTGTGTTGTAGGGCAAGCGGAGGTTATCCAGAAACTGGCTTTCTGGGAGGCAATTGCCAGCCTATTGTCGCGGGCTGCACCGGACAGAAAGGCTACTCAGCTTGTGGCGCCTAGTGTTAAACAATTTCCCTCAATGAAACAGTCCGCCTTGCCTAAGGTAACCTTGGTAACGTTTACCCCCATCACCTTCGATAGCTAGACTAAACGGTGTCGGCAGCAGCGACCGAGCCCGGTGGAACCTGGCTCGCGCCCCGGGGGGATCTAACGTTGCAAGAGCGGCTCCAGGAAATCAACCAGCGGCTGAAAGACCTCACCATCGGGCCGCAGAACCCGAGCTCGTCCGAAGAGTTTGTGACGCTCTTCCAGGAAAAGCGCGCGCTGGAGGGGTCGCCTCAAGTGGTTAAGCAGAGGCGCAGCGGGCCCTCGATTGATGTCCGCCTGCGCGACCAGAACCGGCCGGAAGCCCACTCGGGCAGCATTCTAGCCAACGTCAATCATGAACTCGCCAAACTGGAAAAACGCGATTCGGAATTATGGTGGATTGTCTCCATCACCGGCCTCATCGTGGGTAGCGGCCTGGTTCTAACCCTTCTGCCCGCGGCCTTCGCCAAGAGCGGGAACCTGCACTTCGAAATCACAGTTTCGCGGCAACTGGTTGTGGGCTTGATGGTGCTGCTGATCCTGCTAAACACCTATCTCGTAACCCGCCGCGTCGAACTGCGCCGCCTGCGCGAGAGAATGATTTCGACGACCATTCAGAACGAACTCGTGCGCCTGCAATCCTTCACCGATCCGCTGACCGAGATTTATAACCGGCGCTCGCTGGAAGACCTGGCCAATCGCTATATCAGCCATGCCCGCCGGCTCAAGAAACCGCTGACCTTCATGCTCATCGATGTCGACCACTCAAACAGGTCAACACGCGCTTCGGCCACTTGACGGGCGACTTTGTGCTGGCGGAAATCGCCAGCCTGCTGCGCACCTCGATTCGCGGATCGGACGCTGTCATCCGCTACGGTGGCGATGAATTCGTCATAGTGACCGATGCTTCAGCGCTCGAAGCGCAGAAGGTCATCGAGAGAATCCACATGTACTTGAATGACTGGAACAAGTGCGCCCATCTGGACGATTTCACGGTGAGCCTGAGCATTGGAGTGGCCGAGTGGATGGATGGTCAGACGCTGGAAGAATCGCTCGATCTGGCCGACCGTGACATGTACGCCAAGAAAGGGCAGCCGCTTCCGCCTCTGCCCGAGAAATCCCAGGCGGCAACGGCGGGTTCGTGAACGCTCTATTGCATCCGAAGACTGGTTTACCCTGGGCAGTTGTGCCATCCCGAATTACTTTCGTGCCATCGTGATGGCACTGTTGGGCCTTGTCCAGTGCGGATTCCGCTGCTATTTTGCCGATAGTGATGCTGATCCTCCCCTGTGGTGGAAGCCGAATCTGAAGTTGGGGGTCGTTATGAGGTTCATGCATCTGTGTTACGCAGCTCTGGGTTTTGCGGTGGCCCGCTGGGTATTCCGCCGGCAGCCGGTTGCCGACCCGGTGTCGCGGTTACGGTCTTCGGGTCTACTCTAGCAAGCTTGGGGCCCGGGTTTGGGCGCGCGCGCCCGTTGCGCCTCCATTTCGTCAGCGCGCGCCCATCGCTCTTTCCGCTTCGGAAGTTCTAGCCCTAAAGTGTTACTTTGGTGATCTCCGCTTAGTTACCTGCCCTCACTACAATGTGACTTAGAACCACTTCGGCTTCCGTGGTTCCGAATTGTCGACTTGTCCACCCCCAAATGTCACGACTCACAGCAACCCGTATGACGTTGGCCCTAATGGCCTGGGCCATCATCCTGCTGACTCTATCGCCGGCTCTTCGAGCGCAAAGCGACAGTGACACTCCTCTGGGAGATATCGCGCGCAAATTGCGCAAGAAAGTTGCGGCAGCCGAAGGCGTGATCGACAACGACAATTTATCGAAGGTCATGAAGGACGCCGAGACCGAGCGCGCTTCTGGCTCTTCCCCGGTATTCGCGCTTGATCCCGCAACGACGAACTTTCGTGTTTCTTCACCCGACGTATCCTGCAGCTTCACGTTCAATGCCAAGAACAGTTCGTCGGCAGCCGATCCGATGATGCTGGACGATTTGCCGCGCAGCGAACTGGTGAAGTTGGACGGACCGGCATCGATCGACGGCGACTCACTTCAAATCGCAATGCATAACGGCACGTCCTGGGAGGTACGCGAAGTGGTCATTGGCCTGACGATCGTGCGCCGCTCCGAACCCCGGGCTTCTTACTACGGACAGGCGCGGATCGTTCCGGCGGCAATTGGTGCCTCCGCGCAGGAGTCGACGCAGAAGCAGCCCGACATGACCGTCCTGCTGCATGGAAAGGGATTGGCGGCGCCATCGGCAACCGCCACTTTCCGCACACCGTTGAACTTTATTCTCTTCCCCGAGCAGGAGTGGCATTGGGCAATTGTGAGGGCAAAAGGAATCCCGCCACAAAGCCCGACTGGGACCGCTCCCCAGCCCTAATAGATACCAACCTCTTCCCTACCCTGCTACGCCAGGCGAGGATCGCTTGTCTGTGCCGTGCTAAACTGGGCTCAACTCCCACACCAAGGACATGCGATGAAATTCGGCGTCATCATTTTCCCCGGCTCGAACTGCGATCACGATGCGTACTGGACATTCAACAGGTCGCCAAACAGCCAGTGACTTTTCTGTGGCACGAATCGCATGATCTGCAAAATTGCGACGCAGTCATCGTCCCCGGAGGGTTTGCTTTTGGCGATTACTTGCGAACGGGCGCGATTGCGAAGTTCTCTCCCGTGATGGAATCGGTACGCCGCTTTGCCGATGGCGGAGGCCTGGTGCTCGGAATCTGCAACGGCTTTCAGATTCTTTGCGAGTCGGGGCTTTTGCCGGGGGCACTTATGCGCAACACCGGGCTGAAATACGTCTGCAAACCGGTCCAGGTGCGGGTGGAAAACACCGCGACTCCCTTCACCAACACCTGCGCGCGGGCAGAAGTGTTGACCATCCCCATCGGCCACATGGAAGGGAATTACTTCTGCGATCAGGCAACGCTGGACGAGTTGCATCGAAACAACCGCGTGGTATTGCGCTACTCAACTGCAGCGGGCGAGATTTCGCCGTCGGCCAACCCCAACGGCTCGCTGGATAACATCGCTGGCATCTGCAATGCCGGCGGAAACGTGGTCGGCATGATGCCCCATCCCGAACGGTCTTCTGAGCCCGAATTGGGCGGCACTGACGGGATGAAGATCTTCCATTCCATGGTGGGCGCCATGGCCAGTCGGTAAAGCCCAGCCGGTAATGCGCAGCCGGTAAATTTCACAGACCATCTGTTTTTTTTATCTTTATCAGGGATCCTGCGGTGTGCGGGGCCGAACCCGCTCGATTCCGCTTGCTCGGCCTCGTGGTCTGGTTGGGTTTGAAAATTAAATATAGCCGTTGATATCCACAGCCCCGGGTGTTAGTGTTCTCCGCGAAAGCGTCTTCCCACCATCCGATCCCAGGAACTTAACGAACATTCGCAAGCAGAGGGAGGAGTGTGCGATGACGGCGAAGCAGATTTTTGACGCTTTCTCTGAAACGTTAATGCAGGATGAACGAATCCTCAGCCCACGGGAGCGGGATTTGATGATGAGTATCCTGCAAAATTCCAAACTGGCCAGCAACGATCCGGCAATTCAATCCGCGGTAACCTCGGCAATAACGCGCTCGGTGGGCGAAACTGTGGCCCATCGAGCCTTTGCGTTGTTAGGCGGCAGCATTGTGGAGCAAATCCTGTCGCAGGCGGCGATCACCGAGGCGGAGGATAGCTTGCCGGCGGTCGTGGCTTGCCCCGCCCCCATCCCACCGGGACCCCAACCACCGAACGCCCCTGGCCCCGGAGTCGTAAAGAAACCGGGCAAGGAGCATCCACATCCGCACGATCAGCCACATGGTCCGCGTGCGCCCATGAGCGACCCTCCGGGGCCGCAACCGCCGAATTCACCCCTGCCCCCTGGACCTCAAGGCATCCGGCAAATCGGCACACCCGTACTCCGTGCCGGCGAGCAAAACCACGCCGACTCGGGTCGCGGTGTTGGCGTCATGGAGACCCCCGAAGTTAAGCGAGCACAATGCGTCGTTCTCGATGAGTTTCTGGCGCCGCAAGAGCTTGACGAACTGGTTTCCTACGCCCTCGAGCATCAAGCGCAGTTCCATAACAGCGAGGTCGTAGCTCCTGCGGGGGAACCTGGATTGGTCGATTACGACCATCGCCGCTCGCAGGTGCTGATCGATCTGGGAAAACATCAGGAAGTCATCCTGGAGCGCATCCGCGGTGTGCTGCCAAGAGTGCTCGATCAGTTGGGTATGGAGGAGTTCCCGATCACGCAGGTGGAAGCTCAAATTACCGCCAGCAATGACGGGGATTTTTTTCACATGCACAGCGATGACGGGCAGGCAGCGGTCGCGTCCCGCCACCTCACGTTCGTCTACTTTTTCCATCGCGAGCCACGCCAGTTTCAAGGCGGGGAACTGCGCTTGCACGACTCGCGCGGCAAATCTCAGACGGGCAGCTACCAGACAATCGTGCCCCAGCAGAACCAGATCGTATTTTTCCCGTGTTCTCTGATGCACGAAATAACCGAAGTGAAGTGTCTATCCCAGGCCTTCGCTGACAGCCGCTTCACCCTAAACGGATGGCTACACAACTAAACGACACTGCCTGGCTGGAATGGATTGCTGGCCTGATGGGGGTGGGGATGCGGCAAACGCATACCGCAACCCTTCCCCCCGGGCAGTTCCATTGCCTCCTCGATGAGTTGCCGCTGCACTTGATTCCCCGGCGCCAACTCGAATCGCTGCGCGGCTGGAAAGACGCTGGTGACCAGTCGCTGTTTCTCAACCCGCATTGCGTGGTGTTACCGGCTGGGCAGGTTCCGGAAGACCTGGAAGCTCACCGTGAGTTGTTGAAGAATTTCAGCCTGCGGGGAACGGTCGCGTGGGTGCGTGATCCGGCCACGAGTTCCCTGCATCCTTTCTGGCTCGGACCTCGTTTGGAAGCGGCAGTTTCGCCTTTACGTGCCGGCGAGCCCGTACCGGTTTCTCTTCCCATCGAGGTGCGCCTCCTGCTGGCACACGCCGGCATCATAACGGCGCAGAACTATACCGAACGACGGCTGGCGGAGTGGGCGGAAGTCGTGAGCAAGGGCTTGCCGCAGTTTCGAGAGAAGGGATACGTACCCGTCCGCAACCTGATTCATCCGTTTCATGTGGCCGCTTTGCGCCGCTACTACCGGCATGCGATCCGGCGCGGAGCGATCCGCCTCGGCGACGAGCAGAGTTCGCGTCGCTTTGCGGCCCACAACGAGCCTGTTGCGCGCTTCTTTCACCACCAGATGGCGATTGCAGTCAGCTCCGTCGTGGGAGAAGCGGTCAAACCCTCTTACGTTTATTTCGCGTCTTATCTCAGCGGCGCCGAACTGAAAAAGCACACCGACCGGGCCCAGTGCGAGTTCAGCATTACTCTGTGCCTGGATTTTTCTCCGGAACCCGATCTGGCGACCCCGTGGCCGATCCGGCTGGGCACTCCGAGCGGCACTGTGGCGGTTTACCAGGGGCTTGGCGACGGCTTGTTTTACCGGGGGACGAAAGTGCCCCATTACCGCCATGCCCTAGCGGAGGGCCAGACCTCAACATCTATCTTCTTCCACTATGTGGCGGAGGATTTCTCCGAGCCCTTGGAATAGACAAGCCCTTAGCGACGGAGGTCAGTGCAAGCCGGAGATGAGATAAAGGACGGAGAAGACCTCATAGTAGCTATAGGCGAAGCGCGAACCGTCACGGCTCACAACCACCGGAGCGATGGTAACCACGCCGGTTTTCTCGGGCTGCAACTCGCGCAGCAGGACTTTGCTGCCGGTAGCAACGTTGACTTTGTATACTTTCGTCGGAACCTGTCCTGAAATGTAGCCGTAAACTGAAGAGTTGTCTTCCGACCACCGGATTGGAATAAACTTCGGGTCAAGAGCGGGGATGAGGTGCGGTGGCCCGTCGCCGGCCGTGGGATAGACGGCGCCTACCTCGGTGTCGCCGGCGCGAAAAATCCATTTGCCGTCGTGTGAGACGGATCCGCCGGTAATTCCTTCCGGAGTGATCGGGACCGGTTTCCCTCCTTCTATATCCACCAGGTAGGTGCGCACGGCGTGACCGGGTTCCGTCGCGTTGAGAGCAATGTGCTTTCCGTCCGCCAGAAAGTGGGCGTAGCCGGTTTTAATATCCAATCCGGGGACGGTGATGTTGCGAGGTTGACCGGAGCCGATGGGAACGAGTTTCACTTGTCCCGGCGTTCCGGGGATAAGGGCAATCGCCCATTTGCCGTCGGGGGAAAGATCACCCGCGCCGCCCTCACTCAGTTGGGTCGGCAGTGTTCCGTCGAGGTTGCGAATGGCAACCCAGTAGTGGTTTCCGGCTCCTTCGCCGGCATCCTCGAACAGAACCGATTTGCCGTCCTGTGAAATATCCTTGGGGATCGTCCATTCGTGCCAGGAGATGTCCACGGTCTCGCCGGCGCTGGTAGTGGTCGCCATGGCAAGGCGTTCCGCATCCAGGCTAACCAGTACGCGGCCATCGGGCGCCACATCCTCCAGGGTCATGCCGTCAGGGAGGTTCAGGATCGTGCGCATCCTTCCAGACATATCCACTGCCAGAATGTCGCGGCTAAAGCCTTTTTCGATAGCCGTGAACCAAACTTCTTTGCCGTCTGCGCTCCAGGCCAGGCCGTCTTCCGACGCCCACTCTGGCGAAAGCACGTGAGCCTGACCGCTGTTATCGAGCATGCAAACCGACCCACGATCATCATTTGGCGCGGGGTGGTCCATGAACGCGATTCGCCCGGACTGAGGGGCCACGCGAAGGTGGCTGATCCAGCCCTTGCTCTGGTACAGAACGTGGCCAATCGGGTATTCGATTCGATCCCGGTTCTCGACTCGGTGAACCACCGCGATTTCGCCCTCGGGACCCCAGTCCGCCCAGGAAACATCCTCAAGAACTTCGCGGGGAGAACCGCCGGCAAGCGGGCTGCGGGCAAGCATGCCGCCTCGCGTTTCCAGATGGGGCCCATGCGACCCGTGCAGTGTCACGGCCAATTCGCCGGTCCGGGAAATGGCAAGCAGCTTTGCATCCGTAAGGTTGAGCGGTTGACTCAACAGCGAATCTGCAACCGTGGAGAACAACTGCAGCGGTTTTCCGTTCCATGCCGCACCGTACACAATTGCCCGAAAACCGGGCGCGAAGCGCGCCGAGTAGACCGTGCCCTTTTCGTAGGTCAAGCGCCGATATGAGGGAGAAACGGTTTTCGAGGGCCAACGGTTCGCGAGCAACAACAGAGTCGCAATTAGAAATACGGCCGCCAGCGCCCAGGGAACCATTCGCGCTTGCGGCGGCTGCACTCGGAAGCGGGTCGCTTGCCCGCCAGAGCCCTCAGCGAGAGTGGCTAGCGCAAAGGCCAGATCCCGCGCCGATTGAAAGCGATTGTCCGGCTCCTTCTCCAGACAATGCCGCAGAATTTGGCGGCATGATGCGGGGACTTTGGCCTGTTCGAGATTGATCTCCGGCGGGTCTTCAAGCAGCACGGCCGTCATTGTGTCTACTTCGGTCTCGCCCCGAAAAGCCCGGCACGCGCTCAACATCTCGTAAAAAATCGCGCCTGCACTAAAGATGTCGCTGCGGTGGTCAACCGGCTTGGCCCGCAGTTGCTCGGGCGACATGTAGGCCACCGTGCCCACCATGGTGCCGTGCTTGGTCACGGTAGGCATCTCTTCCACAGAGCGGCCGGAGTCTTCCGGCGACAGGCACAGCTTGGCGACTCCGAAGTCGAGAATCTTCACCCGCCCATCGTTCGTGACAAAAAGATTTTCCGGCTTCAGGTCGCGATGAACGATGCGGCGATCATGCGCCGCGATGAGACCCTGCACAATCTGCAGCGCGTAGTCGATGGCGATGCGAACCAGCAGCGGTCCTTCCGCCAGTTTCTTGCGAAGCGTCTGGCCTTCAAGCAATTCGCAAACGATGAAGGGCGAGCCCTGGTCGAGACCAACGTCATAAATGGCGACGATGTTGGGATGATTCAGCGCCGCCACGGCGCGGGCTTCCAGTTCGAAACGACGAAGATGGTCGGGATTGGAACTGGACGACGGACGGATCAGCTTGAGGGCCACATCGCGTTGCAGTCTTTCGTCTCGCGCACGAAAAACCTCGCCCATGGCTCCAGAGCCGATTTTTTCGATGATGCGGTAGTGACCGATGACCCGTTCCACCATACGCACTGCCCCGTCGGAATGGTAGGTTGCAATCGGATGGCCGTCAAATAAAAGAAGTATAAAGACTGTTGAACATCTCGGATCACCAGCGGCTCACGGCGGATTGGGCGCTACTCCGGCGATTGCGTTTTCTGCCCCGTCTGCCGGGGTCTGCTCGTGCTATAATTCGTTTTCGCCTGCATACTTACGAGGCAATCTGTGATTTTTTCTACGGGCGAATCCCGCACCATTCACGATTTTTAGAACCGAGGTCTAACCATGTCCGGCCATTCAAAATGGGCCACAATCAAGCACAAGAAGGGCGCGCTCGATGCCAAGCGCGGCAAGATATTCACCCGGCTTATCAAGGAAATCAGCATTGCCGCCAAAAACGGCGGCGGCGACCCTGATACCAATCCGCGACTGCGCGGCGCCATCCTCGCTGCCAAGAGCGAGAACATGCCGCAAGACAACATCAAGCGCGCCATCCAGCGCGGCACCGGTGAATTGCCCGGCGCCACGTATGAGGAGTTCACTCTCGAAGGCTATGGCCCGGGCGGCGCGGCGGTTCTGCTCGATATCAATACCGATAACCGCAACCGCACGGTCAGCGAAATCCGCCACTGCTTTGGCAAGAACGGCGGCAACATGGCCTCAGCCGGCGCCGTCGCATATATGTTCCGCAAGAAGGGCGACATCCTCATCCCGAAGTCGGCAGCCAAGGCGGACGACCTGATGAATATCATCATCGAAGCGAACGGCGAGGACGAGCCGATTGACGATGGCGAGAATTGGGAAATCCTGACTGCGCCTTCCGCCTATGAAGGCATGCTCGAGGCCTTAAAGAAAGCCGGCATCGAGCCTGCTTCGTCCAGCGTGAGCATGATTCCTGACACCTACGTCAAGTTGGAAGGACAACAGGCGTCGACCATGATCCGGTTGATGGAAGCGCTCGAAGATCAGGACGACGTGCAGAACGTGCACTCGAACTTCGATATCGACCAGAAGGTGCTGGAAGAAGTGGTCGGATAGCTTTGCTCCAGGATGGTCTTAGAGCCGCCCCTTGCGGGCGGCTTTTCGTTGGACAGAAAGGTACATGGCTGCAGGACGCACAGAGACATCAGCCGCAAAAGTTTTCAACACAACAGTGGAAAATTCTGTGGAAAAACACGGAAGTATCTCTCTAAGTGGTTCAGCAATAGCCGGTTCAGCATTTTGCACCGTCGTAAGTGCTGACACATTCGTGGTGCGGTCGCGAGCAAGCGCAGGCGGCGCTAACCCTCCGGCACCGGGCCAGCCTTGAAAATCAGACTCGACAAACTCCTGGTCGACCGAGGACTCGCCGCCTCCCGCGAACGCGCCCAAGCCCTCATCCTCGCCGGGAAGGTTCTGGTCAATGATCAAAAATTAGAAAAAGCCGGTGCGCAGGTTGAAGGAGAAGCCGCGCTGCGCTTGCTCGGCGAAGACCTGAAGTATGTGAGCCGCGGTGGTCTCAAACTCGAGCGCGCGCTCGAACACTGGCATATCGATGTTGCGCGCAAGATTTGTCTCGATGTCGGCGCTTCCACCGGCGGCTTCACCGATTGTCTTTTGCAGCACGGGGCAGACCATGTGATCGCGGTCGACACCGGTTACGGCCAGATGGATTTCACGCTGCGCCAGAATCCCCAGGTGAGGCTTCTGGAAAAAACCAACGCACGCTACGTCACGCGAGATGTCATCGGCGAGAATGTCGACCTGATCGCGATCGACGTGGCGTTTATTTCGGCGACCCTGGTTCTGCCTCCCGTGGTAGCCGCCGCCTTGCCGGTCTCTTCCGAACAACGCAGCGGGCGGCAATTGATCGTCCTGGTCAAACCCCAATTCGAAGCCGGAAGAGAGTTCGTCGGCAAGGGAGGGATTGTGCGGGACGAGACGGCGCAAATGGCGGCGGTGGAGAAGGTGGGGCGGAGCCTGCTGGAACTCGGCTGTGTTCATACCGAACTCATCGACTCACCCATTCTCGGCGCGGAGGGCAATCGGGAGTTTCTGATGCGAGGAGTCTTTTAGGCAGGTGCACAATCCCCACGTCTCGCAAACGAAGCGAGACATCGGGCACCCAGACAGATATGGGGCCCCCAAGCGGGGTTCAGAAGAACGGCAGTCATCGGCAAAGTTTTTTGCCGGGATTCTGTACAATCTTTCTTTCCCTCTTTCGACATGTCCATCTCGCCCTCATCTTCTCAAAAGAAAGTTGCGGCGATCGTCTCGCGTCCGGGTCGGCCGCAGGTTGCCCGCACCCTCCCGGAATTGCTGGCATGGCTGCACGCCCACAACTACAAGGTCATCGTCGATCCCGAGACCGCGAGATACATCAGCGGTCAGGATGAAGTCGCACGTTCACAAATGTCGTCCCGGCCTCTGGATTTGGTAATCGTGCTCGGCGGCGACGGAACGCTCCTCTCCGCCGTGCGCGAGACCGCCGTTACCGACGCCCCTTTGATCGGCGTAAACCTGGGTTCGCTCGGATTTCTCACCGATGTTCCAGTTTCGTCGCTCTTCTCCATCCTCGATGCAATCGAGCGAGGCACTGCGCTGATCGAACGACGTTCGCTGATGCATTGTGATCTCCTGCGCGGCGACTCGGTTGTAGGAAGCTACCTGG
Source organism: uncultured Acidobacteriaceae bacterium (assembly GCA_963784085.1). Taxonomy (GTDB): domain Bacteria; phylum Acidobacteriota; class Terriglobia; order Terriglobales; family Acidobacteriaceae; genus Sulfotelmatobacter. The sequence continues at coordinate 53,828 of CAWAQH010000008.1, forward strand.
CTTTCAACGATGTCGTGGTCAACAAGACAACTCTGGCCCGCCTGAATCACTACGACCTCTTCGTCGACCAGAGCTTCGTCTCGAGATATCGCGCCGACGGAATGATCATTGCCACGCCCACGGGTTCCACCGCCTATTCGCTCTCCGCCGGTGGTCCGGTGGTGATGCCCACGGTGAACGCGTTTGTGGTTACTCCGGTGGCGCCGCATTCCATGACCCACCGCCCCCTGGTTGTGCCCGATTCCGCAACGGTAGAAATTCTTTTGCGCAGCGATGAGCAAGTCGTGTATCTGAGCCTCGATGGCCAGCCCGGCCTCGATCTGCGGGATTGCGATCGAGTCCGTTGTCGAAAATCTGAGCACAAAATCAGCCTGTATCGCGCCGATCCTGACTTCTTCCACGTACTGCGCACGAAGCTGAAGTGGGGAGAGATCGACCCGCGCGCTGAATAGGCCGTTCGGACTACAGTTCCGCGGAATACAGTTCCCGCACTTTTTCCCGCCGTCGAATCACTTTCGCCGATTTCCCGCTCACCAGTACTTCGGCCGGCCGCGGACGCGTGTTGTAGTTCGAGGCCAGCGCCATCCCGTAGGCTCCCGCATCAAGAATTGCCAGCAAGTCGCCTTCTTCCACTCGCGGCAACTCTCGATCGCGCGCAAAAAAGTCGCCGGATTCGCACACCGGGCCAACAACGTCGACGGCTTCCCGCTTGGCCGTCGCGTCCCTCGATTGAATCACGGGAACGATTTCGTGATGCGCGCCATAAAGCGCGGGGCGGATAAGATCATTCATTGCCGCATCTACAACCAGAAATCGCTTGCCCTCATTTTGTTTTCTGTAAACTACGGCCGTGATCAGCACGCCCGCCGGTCCTACAATCGATCGCCCTGGCTCGAGCAGGACGTGCAAGTTCAAGCCACGCAAGGGATTGGTCACGGCCCGCGCATACGCGGCAACATACTCGTCAAAGTTTGGTTCCGGCTCCTGATACGCGATCCCGAGCCCCCCGCCGATATCGACGTGATCCACTCTGTGCCCGTCAGAACGCAGCTCGCGAACCAGATCAGCGACGCGCGCTACCGCTTCGGCAAAGGGCGCGGCATCTGTAATCTGTGAGCCAATATGAACGCTGACTCCCGCGACCTTCAGATACCGTGCCCCTGAGGCTTTGGCGTAAAGAGTGCGAGCGGCGCTCATGGGCACTCCAAACTTGTGCTTGCGCAGACCCGTGGAAATATAAGGGTGGGTGTCGGCCGCAACATCCGGATTCACCCGCAGAGCCACGTGCGCCACCTTGCGAAGCCGTGCGGCGCACTCCGCCAGAGCCCACAGTTCGGATTCGCTTTCCACATTGAAAAGCAGAATGCCAGCGTTGAGCGCTGCCTTCATTTCATCGCCTGATTTACCGACGCCGGAGAACACGACCTTGCGCGCTGCGCGGCGATCGGCAGCGAGCACGCGCTCCAGTTCTCCGCCCGAAACGACGTCAAAGCCACAGCCTTCCCGCGCCAGCAGCCTTAGAATGCTCAGATTGGAATTTGCCTTGACGGAATAACAGATGGTATGGGGAACATCGTGAAAGGCTCTTTCGAATGCAGCCAAACGCCCACGAATCGTGGTCGCTGAGTACACATACAGCGGAGTTCCGTAGCGTTCGGCCAGCTTCGGCAGCGGAATCGCGTCGCAGTGTAAGACAAAATTGGCGCTGCGCCGCAATAATCCCTTTCGCATCTCGTGAAAAACGAATCCCGGCGGCCGCTCGGAAATAGCGGACGACAGTCGCGCGACTTCGCCACGCCGGGTCATTTTCGTTTGGACGACCCTGATCCCGCGCCATCCCGGACCTTGATCGCCACCACGGTTTGGTCATCGAAGGTTTCGACGCCTGCAGAGTGCTCGGCGGCGGCCCTGAACAGGCGGTCGACCACGCAGTCCGCCGACTTGCTCGCGCATTCCGCGATGATTTTCTCCGCCCGTCCGCGGCCAAACAAGTCGCCTTTCCGATTGCGCGCATCCAGAATTCCGTCGCTGAAGAACACAAACATGTCTCCCGGCTTCATCTGGAACCGGAACTCATCGTAGCTGGCATCGTCGAAAAGGCCGAGCGGCAGACCCGTAGCCTCGACCACCGTATTTTTCCCGTCGTGCACATAAACGGGGCGTGGCAAACCTGAGTTGGCCACGAGAAGGGTACGATGTTCGTCGTCCCAAACGGCATAGATGAGCGAGACAAATTGCGCTTCGATGCGCCGCTCCGCCAGCGATAAATTCACCGCCGAGAGCATCTCACCGGGACCCGGCTCAATGGGCGCGTGCGAACGAAGAATTCCGCTCACCAGGGCCGCGTAAATGGCTGCCGGCGCGCCCTTGCCGCTGACATCGCCAATCACGATTCCCAGCCGGGAGAGAGAATACGGAATGAAATCGTAAAGGTCCCCGCCAATCGCTCGCGCGGGAACGAACTTTGCAGCAAGTTCCAGATGCGCCAACTTGGGCAGCGTCTGTGGGAGCAGGCGCATTTGCAATTCCCGGGCCAGCGCCAGGTCACGTTCCAACCGGCGCTCCTGGCGTGCAATCTCCTCATACAGGCGCGCGTTTTCGATGGCAATGGCGACCTGCGCCGCCAGCGTCATCATGGTACGGCGGTGGTCCTCCGTGAAAAAGCCGCGCCGGGTGTGCTCCAGATCGAGCACGCCGATCACTTTGTCCTTGTAGATCAGGGGCACAGCCAATTCTGATCGCGTTTCGGGATTGCCCTCGATGTAGCGGGGATCCTTACTCACATCGGGCACCAGGATCGCGTGCCGGGTCTGCGCCGCGTGTCCGACCACTCCCTGGCCCAGCAGAATGTCCCCTTTCCTCTGGACATTTTCCGCAAAGCGCAACGAGAAACGATGCTGCAGCTTTTCGCCGGCGGAATCGAGCAACAGGATGCTGAACATCTGATAGTCGATCAAACGCCGCAGCAGTTCTGCAATCCGGCCCAACAGTTCATCCACATTCAGGATGGAACTCAACTCGCGCGCAATCTCGTTCAAAAGGACCAGAATTCGCGCCTGCTTGGTGGTGCGCGTATAAAGCTGGGCGTTCTCAATGCCGGCCGCCATGCGCGACGCGATCAGCGTCAGCAGCCGCATGTGCTCCTCGTTGAGATAACCGGCATCCCGCGCCTCAAGGTCAATGACGCCGATCACCTTATTTTTGGTGATGAGCGGAACCGCCAGTTCCGAACGCACATTGGGGACGGCGGGGATGTAGCGAGGATCTTTGGTGACATCGTCGACAAGAATCGCCTGGCGCAACTGAGCCGCCAGTCCGGTAACGCCTTCGCCCACCTTGATGCGAGCGCGCTCGGCGAACTCCGGCGGATAGCCCACCTGGAAGCGAAAGCGCAGGTCCTGAGTTTTTTCGTTGAGCAGCAAAATGGCGAAAATCTCGTAGTCGATGACTTTGCGCACCACCTCCGCCACGCGGCGCAGAGTGGTATCGAGGTCGAGCGAAGTCGCCAGTACATCGGCGACCTCGAGCAACAGCGGCTCCACGTGCAGATGCTTGTCGTACTTGGTCAGAGTCGAACCCATTTTTTCTATGATAGCAGCCGTGCTTGCAGTACCCAGTACCTAGTACCCGGCACCTGGTACCTAGCAAAACGCGGCGAACTCGAAGCGCTCATGTACTCCGGGTACCGGGTACCGGGTACTGGGTACTGTTTCACCCGCGCGGAACAATGCACACGTCGGCCAGATTCCGGTAGCGCTCGGCATAGTCCAGCCCGTACCCTACGACGAACTCATCGGGGATGGTGAAGCCGACGTAGTCGCCTTGCAGAGGCAACTTGCGGCGCGAAGGCTTGTCCAGCAGCGCGGCGATCTTCAACTCACGGGGCTGATGTGCCAGCAAATGCTTCTTCAACATCGTCAGGGTCAATCCTGTATCCAGAATGTCTTCCACCACGATGACATTTTTGTCCTTCATGGATTGGTCCACATCCTTGGTCAGCTTCACTTCGCCGGTGGAATCCCAGCCGCTTGTGAGTTCCTGCGTGGGGCTGGGACGGTTGCCGTAACTGGAGACGCCGATGAAGTCAAAGGTGGCGTCGAGTTGCACCTGCCGCGCCAGGTCGGCGAGAAAAATTGCGGAGCCTTTCAGCACGCCGATAAAGACCACGGGCTGGCCTGCGAAGTCGCGCGTGATCTCAGCGCCAAGTTCCGCAACTCGCTGTGCAATTCGGTCTCGCGCAATTAGCACCTTGAGTTCCGTCATGGCGTTTCATATTAAACTAAAGGCCAATCGCAGCCCACCTCGATTAATTTCGGTGCCGATACACAGGCGGCTGGGTCTGCGAGCTACGTCTGCGAGCGAAGGAGCGATCATCCATGAATCTTAAAGGCATTCAACTTACATGGCTGGGCCACGCAACGTTCCGCATCGTGACTCCCGGCGGCCGTACGATCATCATCGATCCCTGGATCATGAACAATCCCGCCTGCCCGCCGTCGGAGAAGAAGGTCAAGCATGTCGATGTTCTTTTGTGCACTCACGGCCACGGCGACCACATCGGAGACGCGGTCGAGATCATCCGGCAGCACAACCCGCAGGTGGTGGGCATTCCGGAATTGTGCGGATGGCTGGGAAAGAAAGGGGCCAAACAAACTCTGGAAATGAACAAAGGCGGCACGCAGAAGATTGGCGACATCAAGGTCACCATGGTCCACGCCGACCACTCCTGCGGCATTCAGGATGGCGATCAGCTGATTTACGGCGGCGAAGTGGTCGGCTACGTCGTCGAATTCGATAACGGCGTAAAGATTTATCACGCGGGTGACACCAATGTTTTCGGAGACATGGCGATCATCCGCGAGCTCTACGCGCCTGAAATTGCCATGCTGCCGATCGGTGACCACTACACCATGGGGCCGCGTGAGGCCGCCTATGCCTGCAATCTTCTCCAGCCACAAACCGTGATCCCCATGCATTTCGGCACGTTTCCGGTGTTGAGCGGAAGTCCCACCGAGCTGCAGAAGCTTGTTCCTGACCTGGAGATATTCACCATGAAGCCGGGTATTACCGTTGGCGCTTGAGCCGGCGAGCGAACTACCAAACTCCGATCGCAATCCGAGAAAAAAGAAATGTCGCAGAGCAAGGCTAAAAAAGAAAGCAAACCCAACTGGCGGCACCACAACTTCATCACCGCCGGGCCGGTCGATGACTACTTGTACTCCATGCTTCCCAAGCGCGATAGCGTGCTGGCGGAGATGGAAGACTATGCTTCAGCCCACGATGTGCCTATCGTCGGACCGGCCGTGGCGCGCGTGCTGCAGCAGTTGGCGATGATGATCGAGGCGAAAACGGTCTTCGAGCTGGGATCGGCCATTGGATATTCGACCATCTGGTGGGCGCAGGCGGTCGGCGAAAAAGGCCGCGTGATTTATACGGACGGCGACCCCAGAAATGCCGAACGGGCGCGCGGCTATTTCAGCCGGGCCGGCGTTTCCAACCGGATCAGCCTGCATACCGGCGATGCGCTCGAGTTTCTTTCCGAGCAGAAACAGCAGTTCGACATTATCTTCAACGATGTCGACAAAGAGGATTATCCGCGCGTGCTGCGCCTGGTTTCGCCGCGGCTGCGCAAGGGCGGCCTGTTCATCACCGACAATGTCTTGTGGAGCGGGCGGGTGGCGGAGAAGGACGCCAAAGGTAAAGACAAAGACCCGACCACGAAGGCCATCCTGGAGTTCAACCGGTTGCTCTACAACTCCCCGGATTTTTTTACCACGATCCTGCCGATACGCGACGGGCTGGCGGTGGCGCTGAAAAAATAATTCTTCAGATCGTAATTCTTCAGATCGACTTGACCGGAATCGCCAGCAGATCGTCGACCAGCCCAACTTCCTTTTGCAGAAAGGGCTCGGCATGGGTCACGCCTCCGAGCGCGCCGTAGTAACGCGCCATGGAATCCACGCGAGCGCGAATTTCATCGTGGGCGGGAAAAAGGTCCTTGCCGGCTTCCTGATCGCTGAACTGCGATTTGTACGCCATGATGGAATTGAACTTCTGCTCGAACTGCGCGCCGATGTCGACAACAAACGTGGGACGCACGTCGTAATAAAGCGTGGCGTAGATGATCTTGAAGGGGCGATGCGGTTCGCTGGCGGCGGACCGCTTGGAACCAGAACCGAGCGGCAACTTTGCCAAGCCTGCCAGAAAGCAGGCCTCGTACCCGAGCACCGAGCAGGTGTAGTGATCGGGATGGCGGCCCTTCCAGTAAGGAAGAATCACGACGCGTGGCCGGGTCTCGCGGATTACGCTCGCCACTTTCAGACGATTCTCCCAGGTATTTTCGACGCGGCCGTCGGGAATATCGAGGGCGCGGCGCCAGCCCGCACCGAGAATTCTGGCCGCCTCGGCCGCTTCGCGGGCGCGATCCTGGGCCGTGCCGCGCGTACCCATTTCGCCCTGGGTCAAATCGAGGATGCCGGTGCGCTGGCCGCGCAGCGCGGCTTTCAGCAGCGTGCCGCCGCAGGTCTGTTCCACGTCGTCGCGGTGGGCGGCGATGGCCAGAATGTCCAGGGGATCTGAGGACGTCTTCTTCAATTTGGGCTCTTCCCAAAATATCGCATTCGCGTCACTTATCTCATTGCTATTCGTATGTCAAACATCAAATGCGTAAAGTGATAGCATGACGGTTTGTGGAATCAAAGTCAAGGGAATTTGGATGGTGCGGCCGTTTGATTACTCTTCCCTCTCTGCTACGATTACGATCCATAATTCATAGGCCGTCACGACAGCAAACAAGGCGATTGTGATCTTCGCCCACTACTTATTCCAACCCGGCTCGAATACTCCGACCGATGTTTCGGCTTTGGAAGGTTCCATCTCCGCCCTTGAAAGAGCCATATCTGCCCTAGAGAGTGAGGTCAAGGCGCTCGAAACTCGGTCAGTGCCTTGGGAACACTGGGTATGGGTATTCACTTTTCTAGTCGTAGTTGGCGTTGCCTTGGAATGGTGGATCATTCGGCACGAATGGCATGATGAGATGAGGGCGTGGGCGCTGGGACACTTCGGCGTTGTTCGCCTTGCGGGCAGGCCGTCTCTACTGAAACTTTACATAGAGATTGCCAGCGTATCGCTCATCGCGCTGGGAGTTGCGGGGGAGCTTGGCATTGGAATAGAAATCTCATCCATCAATGGAAGGTTGCGCGGGAAGAGTGCTGAACTGCGAAGCAAGAATGCTGATTTAAGAAGCCAAAGCGACCAGTTGCTTGCACTTGTAACGCTACAGGCAGGCGACGCGAAGGATTCCGCACTCATCGCCAAAGCATCCGCAAGAACCGCTGGAGTTGAGGCAGACAAGGCCCAAACGAAAGCGGATGCAGTAGCCGAACAGGCCAATGGCTTAGACCGCGACCTCGCAGCCGCCAAGACGCAACTGGCGGCGGTTGACGCTAAGCGAGCTGAGCTGGAAAAGACGTTCCGTAACCTTGCCGTGTGCAGCGCGCCCAGAGTTTTGCCGGTGATTTCTTCGGGGACCAAAACGACCGGGATAAAAAGCACGGTTGATCCCTTAAGAAAATTTGCTCTATACAACGCAGTGATTGAGTTCATACCAAACGACGCTGAAGCCCGCCGAGCCGCGTTCAGTGTGCGCACATCGCTTCTGTCAGCAGGCTGGAAAGTTCCTTCTCTTGCCCCAGTCGAGGGGATTAGAGATGGTGTATCCGTTGAACCCTTTGAGGGACCTGAGGACGGTTCGATGCTTGGGCACAAGTGGGCCTCATACGATGCTGCGGATACTCTGGTAGATTTTCTCCATTCATTCAATTGGCAAGCAAGGTGGGACTTTCTCGAGGGCGTGAACGGCGCACTGATACACGATCCTAGAGTCGTTCCTCCTCCGGGAGTGAGAATTCGGATTGGGCTATACCCTGCTGTTCCGGTCGTGGTCCCGAAGGGAGCAGAGAGTTTTTCCGAAGCCATTGTGCAATACGACAAGGAAAATGAAAAGCGCGCCAAAGAGCGCGCGGAGCAGCGACGAAAGCGCCTTGAGACTCTACCACCCGAAGAGGCCAAACGGCGCAAAGCCCTAATGGAAGAGGAAGATAGACAAACCGAACTATGGATGGAGCGAACTGTAGGCCCTTGCCGAGACTCACTATCCCCGTCATTTCTGCCGTAATCCGCCTATGGACGGGGGCTGGGCCCAGCTTTGCCGGCACCATAATAACTGAGCCTGCCTCACTCGTGGCGATGCAAAGGTGGGTCAGCCCTCGACTTCGGACACCCCTGGAATTTGATGGCGGCTTGCTACTGATCCTGCGTCGAACTGGGGCGTGTTTCCCATTCGCTACGGAGAATTCCGTAGCATTCTACGTCCAGGAACGTGCCCCATTTGTTCTGGTGCTGGCGCAGGGTGCCTTCGTGGCGCATGCCGAGTTTGGCGAGAATCCTGGCGGAGGCGGGATTGTGGGTCATGCAGGTGGCGGCGATGCGGTGCAGCTTCAGGGTTTCGAATCCGTGGCGAACCATGGCCTCGGCAGCCTCGGTGGCATAGCCGTGTCCCCAGTAGGGAATGCCGATCCAGTAGCCGAGTTCGGCATGGTGGTGCTCGGGTTCGATCCTGAGGCCGACGCCGCCGCAGAGCACGCCGTCAGCGCGCAGCGTGATGGCGCGGCGGACTTCGTCGTTGGTCTCGTCAAGTGTGTCGGCTTTGGCGATGAAATCTTTCGCGTGTTTTTCGGTATAGGGATGCGCGATGCGCAGGGTCATGGCCGCCACATCGCGCGCGCTCAGTAGCAGCACCAGTTGCGGGATGTCCGCTTTAGTGTAGGGGCGCAGGTTGAGGCGCGGAGTTTCGAAGGTGGTCATGCGGCTTTGTCAGGATTCAGGGTTCAGGGTTCACTTTCCAGTGTTCGGTTTCCAGTTTCCGGTTTCCGGTGTCCAGACTTCGGGCTTCCGGCTTCTACTTTTTCCCGCGGTTTTTTTTGCTCTCGAAGCCATCTCACAAATGAACCGAGAAAGTATGCAGTCGGCTCCCTCAGGGGCTAAAGCCGGCGTCCTTATTGGACCTGAGCGGCACGACTGAAGGTCGTGCCCTTCCCGATTTTCGTTCTACTTTTTTCTTTCTACCAGATACCTGGCTAATTCCTTCAGTGTGGCGGCGCGGTCGCCGAAGGGTTCCAGCTCTTCGAATGCTGCGCTCACTAGCTTGTCTGCCTTGCGCACGGATTCTTCAATCCCGAACAGCGCGGGATAGGTCACCTTCTGCGCCGCGGTGTCTTTGCCCGCAGTCTTTCCCAGTTGCTCGGAAGTTTGAGTTACGTCTGAGGACGTCGTCCACGATCTGAAAGGCCAGTCCGATGGATTGCCCGAAGGCGCGCAGCCGAGCTACCTGGTTGTTTTTGGCTCCGGCATAAAGGCCTCCGCTGACGAGACTCGCAGTGATCAGCGCGGCAGTTTTGGCTCGATGGATGTATTCGAGCATTTCCGGCGTGGGGCGAGAGTGCTCGGCTTCAAGATCTACGACCTGGCCGCCGATCATGCCATCGATGGTGCCGGTGCCGCGCGCGATTTCTTCGATGATGCGGACGCGGGCTTCGGGCGGGCAATCGAGGCGGGCGAGCGCTTCGTAGGCTTGGGTCTGGAGGGCGTCACCGGCTAGAATTGCGATGGCTTCGCCGAAGGCTTTGTGGCAGGTGGGACGGCCGCGGCGGAGATCGTCGTTATCGAGGGCCGGAAGATCGTCGTGAATGAGCGAGTAGGTGTGCAGCATCTCCAGGGCGGCGCCCAGTTCCTCGATTTTTTCTGGAAGCGAGCCCGCGACCATGCGGCCGGCCTCCATGCACAGCACGGGACGCAGGCGCTTGCCGCCGGCGAAGACGCTGTGACGCATGGCCTTGTGAATGGACTCGGGATGCTGGGTTTCGAGCGGGATCAGGCGGTCCAGAGCGGCGTCAGTCAGCGAGCGGCCTTGATCGAGAGTCTCTTTCAGCATGGCGGAGAGAGTATAGCAAGGAGTAGCGGTTCGTGATTAGGGGGAATGGAAAAAGGCGCGGCGGGAGGCCGCGCCCGTTACGAGCAGCATCTACTTCATGCAGTGCTTTCAAGATGCTCACCACGATCACAATCCAATGATCTAACCATGACCTAGGCGGCTGCGCGTTCTGCCAGCGCCACGCTGCGCAACACGGCGGCGAGAACGTCAAGCACGTCATCGGCTGGGCAAACGTCGCTGGCGCCAGCCTCCATTGCTGCAAGCCACAATTCCTCATCGGGTATGCGATGCGTGCATATGATCGGCAACGAGGGAAAATCGTGGTGCAGGTTTTGCACGTCGGCCAGGCGCGAGCATTCCATATCGAGAATCACGGCCTCGGGCCGGCTTTTGGCGACTCGCTCGCGAAGTTCCTCCCCGGAGCGGGTCAACTGGATCGAATAGAAGTGAGAAGAAAGCCCACCGGCGAGAGAGCGAGCGAGCTTGGGATCGCATTCGACGACAACAACACTGAAGCCCATGAATCCTCCTGACTAACGACCGTCAATTCGGCGGATTAGGGCTGCGGGGAAGGGTTCAGAACCGCCACTCCACAGACATTACAACCATGAGCCTCAACGGGGGACAGTTGCTATTCGCGCCTACCTGCGGGCAGACGCTTTTTCCACCGAGGGCTCAAACGGCTCGGCTGGAGCTTCCCGTTTTTCTTCAGCAGGATCTCGACTTTGCCTTCGGCCTGTTCCAGTTCCTTGCGGCAAGTCGAGGAAAGATGCATGCCTTCTTCAAAAAGAGTGAGAGATTTGTCGAGAGGGACATCTCCCTTTTCCAGTTCCTGAACAATTTTTTCCAGTTGCTGGAGGCACTCTTCAAATTTGGCCAACGGGATTTTGCTCCTGTTCTATTTATGCAACTTCCGGCGCAGGGTGTCCAGTAATTTCTTGTAAAGAATTTGTGAACGTAAATTCAAAAGTCAGAAAGGGAATGTCCTACAGCAGGCTAGAATGTTCGTTCCCAGCGCCTCGAGCACATCGACGGCTGAACTATAGCGTCCCTGCGGCGCACTGATCTGCGCGCCCTGCACCATGCTGGCGGACCTCGACCAGCATCTCGCGCGCAATGGCGATGCCTTCATCGCGGGCGGCTTCGGGCGTCGGCGCGCGCTGCATGCGGTCGAGAATGGAATCGGGCACCGAGACCCGTAACTCATTCTTCATGAACTCGGCATTGCGCACGCTGACCAGCGGCCAGATGCCGGCGACCACCGGGATGCGGCAAGTGCTCGATCCGGCGGAGGAAATTTTCCAGCAAGCGGATATCGAACACGGGCTGGGTTACGGCGTATTCGGCTCCGGCTTGTACTTTGAATTCGAAGCGGCGGACCTCCTCGTCCAGGTCGGTGAGGCCGGGGTTGGCGCCCACGCCAATCACGAATCCGGTGCCGGCGCCGATTGGGTTTCCACCAAGATCCAGGCCAAGGTTCAAGTTATGGACGATGTTGACCAGGCCGATCGCATCAACATCAAAAACCGCCGTCGCGTCGGGATAGTTGCCCATCTTCGGCGGATCGCCGGTGATGCAGATCAGGTTCCGGATGCCGACCGCGGCCGCTCCCAGCAAATCGCTCTGGATGCAGAGCACATTGCGGTCGCGGCAGGTGTAATGCAGGATGGCTTCGATTCCAGACTTCGCGCTGTACCAGCAACGAGAGCGCCTGATTGCTCATGCGGGCCGAGGCGCGGGGACTGTCGGGAATATTGACCGCGTCCACGCCCACTGATTTCAGAAATCGTGCGCCCTCCAATTCCTTGCGGATGTCGGTGCCTTTGGGAGGAACGACCTCGACCATGGTGATAAATTCGCCGCGGGCCAGCTTCGCTCCCAGAAGCGACCGCTCCTGCAAGCGGCTGCGTCGGCGTTGCCGCCGGCGCGGTCGTGCCGGCTGCAACCTGGACCGAGGCAGTTTTTCCCCGGGCTTCTCCGACGCGCAACGCGGACTTCATGACCCGGATGTGGTCGGGAGTGGTTCCGCAGCATCCGCCGACGATGCGCACTCCAGCGGCGACGAACTTGCGCGCGTAGCTTGCCATGTATTCGGGTGAGCACAAGTAAATATTTCTGCCTTCCACCGAACGGGGAATGCCGGCGTTGGGCTGCGCGGAAAGCGGCAATGAAGTGACGGCATGAACGCGCTCGATGGCATCGAGCATCGCCACCGGTCCTACGCTGCAGTTGCAGCCGATGACATTCGCGCCCCAGTCTTCCAGCCGAGGAGCGAACGCCTCCGGGATCGGAGCCGTCGAGGCAGTTGCCGTCTTCATCGATGGTGACCTGAACAATCAGGGGCAGTTTCGGTGCGACGTCTTTCGCCGCCAGCATGGCCTGATGCAGTTCCTCGAGGTAGCCGAAAGTTTCGAGAATCAGCAAGTCGACGCCGCCCTCGGCCAGGGCAGCGATTTGCTCGCGGAATGCCTGGCGGGCCTCTTCGAAGGAAGTTTTGCCCAGAGGCTCGATTCTGGTTCCGAGCGGGCCAACCGATCCTGCGACCCAGACATCGAAGCTCTTGGCGGCCTCGCGGGCCAGCCGCGCCCCGGCGCGATTGATGTCGCGACTTTGTCGGCGATGCTGTGCCGAGCCAGGCGGAAGGAGTTTGCCCCGAAGGTATTGGTTTCAATGATTTCAGCGCCGGCCTGAAGGTAGTCGTGGTGAATGGCGCGAATCAGGTCAGGCTGGGACAGGTTTAACTCGTCATAGCAGCGGTTGATGAATACCCCCTTCGCATAGAGCAGGGTACCCATGGCTCCGTCGCATAAAACGGGGGACTGTTTGATCCGGGCAAGTAGGTCGGCCGCCATATGTTTGGTCAGGATACAGGAACAGCAGTGGTTGGTGCTTAGGGAATAGCGGTTCAGGAGTGCGAATCGCGGGAGACCGGATCAGTTGGTAAACTGAAACAGACTTAGTGAGGGCCGGCCACGACCGCCAAGCACGGTACGCAGGTCTGCTATAATCCGCTACTTCGCACTTAAATCTTCATCTTTCATGCCGTTAGGAGTTCCGCGTTTGAAGAAAATCGTGCTCTTGGCTGCACTGCTGTCGGCTGCCACGCTTGTCGGCTGCGGCGGAGGTACACCCGTGTCGGTCGTGCCTCCGAGCAAAACGACGGAGCGGGTTTTTGCCTCGCAGAGTGTGACGACCCTGGCGGCATTTCCTGGCCTGGTGATCATCAATGGAGAATTCGACACGCTGGCTCAGGCACCTCACATCAGCGCCGGCGGTTCTCCGGGTCTGATGGCGATTTCGCCGGATCGAACCACCGTGCTCTCTTTCGATTCCTCAAGCGACTCCGTGGACATCATCTTCACCCCCACGGAGAAGGAGAGCGGGAGCATCGCGCTGGGGGGACTAACCACCAGCATGGTTGTGGTGACGCCCGCCGAGGGATATGCGGCAGTGCCAAACACGGCGCTGACGGGGTACGCACCGGGAGCGGTCTGGGTGTTGAGCTTGGAGCCGGCCGGCGTGATCGCCAAGATCAGCGTTCCCAATGCGCAGACGGTAGTGCCGAGTCCGAACGGGACCCAGCTTTTGGCGTTCAACAACGACGCCAGCGTTGTGACCCTCGTCTCCCCGCTTCTGGTGAACACGGGAAATTCGCCAACCACCACGGTAGCGGGCTTTGATTACCCCGTGAACGCGGTTTTCAGTTCCGACGGCGGCACGGCGTACATCCTGAATTGCGGCCCGCAATGCGGAAGTACGAGCGCCAGCGCCAGCGTGCAGACTCTGGACATGGGAACCTTGACGCCTGGACGCCGGATTCCGGTGGATGGCGCGACCATCGCCTTCATGAGCGGTACGACCTTGTATGTGGCGGGCACTCCGACCGCCTCAGTGACCAATCCTTCGCCGAATAACACGTGCGCGGGCGAGATTACCGCAGCCACAATTTGCGGACGCCTGGACTTTCTCGACTTGAACTCACTGACGGTAACCAGCAGCGCAGTCATCACCAATGGGTACCATGACCGCATCGATATGAGCATCAATGGCCAGCTTTTTGTCGGCTCCTATGGCTGCACCAACATCGGCGATGTCGACAATCCTTCGGGAGAAGTGCGCGGCTGCCTTTCCATTTTCAACACGAACAATGGGACAGTCGTGATTCCGCCGGACAACGGCGATGTAACCGGCCTGCAGAGCTTCACCAGCCGCAACGTGGAGTATGTGGCCGAAGGCGGGAATCTGCGCGTCTATGACACGCTCATCGATAGTCTGCTAATCAACAGCTACATTGAAACCGGAACCATCACTATCTCCGGCCAGATCATCGACGTGAAGGCCGTGGATTTCTTCTAAACCACTGCCGGCCGACAGCTCTCAGTTCTTCAATTCTCAGTTCAGATCTCAGTTCGGCGGGAATTACTTTGCCGGCTCAAGCACCAATCTGTGTGCTCCGGCGGCTTCCACCGCTTGCGGCGTAAACGGGAGTCTGAAGCTCGAACCTTCGTACCACGCCTGCCATTGATCCATATAGTAGGGGCTTAGGAAGTTTCCGCCCTGGCCGGTCACGAGGTTCAACGTCGACTGGTCGAGATCGGCGAGGTTCGCGGTGAAGCGTTCGGAAGGCCCGTGATGCCGCGTGACCGCTTTCACCGTGTATTTGCTGCCTGACTGCTCGCTCGCACCGGGCGCAGCCCAGCGCCCGAGCAGCGGGATCCTGCTGAGCACTGGGTGGTCAATTTCGACGACGTTGAAGGTGCCCCAGCGCCACGATGACAGATCGGGCGGAACGTTCGGGCCGCTGACCGCAGATTCCACCGCGGCCGCGAGCAGTTCGTTGTAGTGCGGATATTTTTCCGGCAGCCAGCGTTTGGGCTGATGCAGCATCACATTCTGCAGCCACACCGTCTGCATGCTCCAACCGTAGCTGTGTCTACCGGGCAGGTCCGCATTGCTTTTCCAGTGGTAGGTTTTCCAGCTCAATGTGGTTTCCTGTTGCATGGGATCTTGCGGCGCGGGTCCCAGCCGAGGCTCGAGCAGAAGACGCGCCAACTCCTCGGAGGAACGCACGGCAATCGTAGGCGCCGGGGATGAGGCGAGCATTCGCCCATCCCAGTTGCGCATGATGTCAGCGGCCTGTTTTGCGCGGGCCGAGGGTTTCGCCGCATGATCGATGGCGTAGACGAAGCGCTCGGCAGCGAAAAGGTCGCTCTCGGAGTGAATGTCGTTTTGCAGCGCGAGCATGTCGGCGGCGGCGAATTTCCGCCCTGATTCGAGCACCTGGTAGATACGCTCCGTGCGCCAGGGGGCGTCCCAGTCCGCGCTGATCGAGTAAGGGTAGCCATCCGGTGTGATGCGGCCGTTCGCAGTAGCGATGACGCCGGAAGGAGGGTTGTAGATGCTGGGCAGTTTATCGAAAGGTATGTAGCCGGTCCATTCGTGAGCGTCGTCGGCCCCGCTGACGGGAAGGCTGCCATCGCCGGAGGCGCGAATCGGAATGCGGCCGGTGGCCTGATATCCGATGTTGCCGTCGACATCGGCGTACACCACATTCTGCCCCGGAGCATCGAACTGGGAAAATGCGTTGCGGAATTCCTGCCAATTTTGCGAGGTATCGATGTCGAAAAGCGGCAGGCGCAGGCCGTCATAGAGCGTCCAGCGCAGGGCGATCGGCCTGGTCTCGCCCGGCAAAGTATCGGTGATGATGGGGCCGTGGCGGGTGATCTTCACATCCACGGTTACATCGGGCTTGCCCTTGATGTGGATTACTTCGAGGCGGTGCTCGGGCTGCTGCCAGCCTTGCGGTGTCTGGTAGGCGCCCTGCGCGTTGAAGGTTTCGATGAAGGCATCGGTGACGGTAGGGCCGACATTGGTGAATCCCCAGGCGACGCGCTGATTGTGGCCGACGATCACATAGGGCATTCCAGGCAGGGTCACGCCGGCAACGTCGAGACTCGGGGGCCTGGTATCGGTTCCGTCGTTCACCTTGAGATGCGCCTCGTACCACAGGTTCGGCATCTGGTGAGTCAGGTGCATGTCATCGGAGAGCAGGGGTTTGCCCGTGACCGTGTGTGCACCCGAAATGACCCAGTCGTTCGATCCATTTACCGCTTCCGGAGCGCTCTGCGCCCAGATTTCGACGGGCGCACGACGCTGGGTCACGGAGTTATCGAGGCTCATATCATCGTCATTGTCGTCATCGTCGTCATTTTTGTCGGAATCGCCAGGATTTTCCCGATCGCCATTCTGCAGGTCATTGAGATCTTCCCGCATGACGGTGGGCGGGCGATCGTGCCAGGAGCGGTTCACGTACAAATCGGCGGTCAATTCCGGCCCCAGCCTGGCCAGAATTTTCTCGCGGGCGAGCATGTCGCCGAAGGTGAAATAGTTGAGGTCCTTCACCATCTGGTTGGCGATAGCGAGCGAGTCTTCCGGCAGCCAGGGTTTGGGCTGATATTTCAAAATGCGAAATTCGATAGGAAGGCTGCTGCGATGACTTTCCATGAAGGCGTTTACACCGCGCGCGTATGCCTTGAGGTAGGAGCGATCGCGCGGGTTGAGCGATTGCAAGCTATTTATGGCTGCCGCGCGCAGGCCCAGGATGCGCTGCTCACGATCGACCTTGAGTGTTTCTTCGCCCAGGATTTCGGAAAGCTCTCCGCAGGCGAAGCGGCGCATCACGTCCATCTGCCACAGGCGGTCCTGCGCAGTGACGAAGCCCTGGGCGAAGAACACATCCTCGGGCGTGGCGGCTTCGATCATGGGCACGCCGTGGCCGTCGCGCGTGACCTTGACGAGGGCCGAAAGGCCTTTTACGGGAAGCACTCCGTCGAGTTGCGGCAGGGCGGAGCGAGTGATCAAATAACCGTAAGCCAGAAGTGCGGCCACCAGCAGGGCCAGGATCAGCAACAGCCACAGCAGAATGCGTAACAGAATGTGTAACCCAGTCGAACGCCGCGAGACACGAACGCCGCCTACGATAAGAGTGGACATCAACCATCCGATTCTAGGGTGAGACGGGCTTAGGGCACAAATGCGACCTGGCCAAGGATCTGCGCGGATTCACACGGATGAGGAGCAGAATATTAAGCCAGGCCTGAAAGATCGTTGCGTGAAGATGTTTGCGTGAGGATAGCTGTTTGCGCGCCTTTCTAATGAAAATGAATTTCATTTTCAAGATGGCCCTGCTATCCTGACGGTTCATGATGCAGAAGCGTGTCCTGCAAAGCCGCATCGATGACCAGCCGTCGATTTCCCGCGAGATGGTGCGGGAGGCGCAAGAGATTCTTCACCGACATCTGAAACGTGTCGGTCTGAAGCAGACGGCGCAGCGCGATACGATTCTGCGGTCCTTTCTCGAAACCCGCGACCATCTCTCCACCGACGAACTGCACCGTCTGGTGCAAAAAAAGGATGCAGGCATTGGCTATACCACGGTCTACCGCACGCTTAAGCTGCTGGTCGAGTGCGGATTGGCCAGCGAAGTCGCGTTTCATGACGGCATCGCCCGTTATGAGCACCAGTACAACCGGCGCGGCCATCACCACATGGTGTGCACGGAGTGCGGGAGTTCGGTGGAATTTTTTTCCGTCGAGGTCGATCAACTGGAAAAAGAAATCGGGCGCAGGCACCACTACACCACGACCCGTCATACGTTCCAGATTTATGGCGTTTGTGAAGACTGCCGCAAAGCGCGCCCCGCTTAAGGATGTAGCATCCCTGCCGGCGCCAGCAAATCAAAAGGGCGGACCGGAATGTTCCTCACAATGCCGAACAGAATGATTATGGCACAGAGCGCGCGAATCCAGATTGCCGGCAAGAACAGCCGCGGCAGATATCGCCCGCGGATTTCAAACAGCGCGTAAGAGGCAGTTCCGTAGGCCAGGAACGGCAACAACACAACCGTCAGCGGATTCAGGGCCCAGGCCGCGCGCAGATTACCGTGCAGGAACTGGTGCAGGGCCCGCAACGAGCCGCATCCCGGACAGTACCATCCGGTCAAATAGCGCAGCGGGCACGGCGGAAAAACGCCGGACGTGGCCGGATCGAAGGCACTCAGCATCACAGTCGCCGCAAACACCGCCAAGGCCGCGGCTGCGAACAATCGTTTTCGAGAATGCGTTCGAGAATACGGCATCGCCTGCATCATCGATCCTTCCTAATGGTGCATGTTACTCATCGCGGCGATGGCCACCACGATCATCCATATCGCCCCGACTGCAAACCCCGCGCCCGCTGAAATCCAGCACCACATTTTCGCGTTCTTGGAGGCGAGTTGCGCTCCCGCTATGTCTCCGGCCTGCAGTTTGCCGTTGACCTGGGCGGCATAGACGATCGCGGGGATGCCCGCAGGCAGACAACACAGAATCGTAGCCAGAATCGCGAATACAAGGTAGGTCGGCACGCTGGCGCCGACCGTCTGCACCATCGGCCCCGGTTGCATCGGGACGGATGGAACTACCGCCTGTAAACTCCTGCCGCACTGCACACAAACCGCTGCGCTGTCCGCGTTGTTAGCCCCGCATTGAGTACAGAACATTCGCTTTCCCCACTAAGTGAATTTGGCAAGTCGCTCTAACAAATCGCTCTACAAGGTAGAGCCACTCTCAACGCAATCCTGTGGCGAACCCTTCTGGTCAGTCTCGATAATGCCAGCCTCATCCGAGCAAAACGCTCGCACTCCCGTCGTGTTCCGCGTCAGAGGATAGGCCACCACCCAGAACTTCGCGTTGGCCGCGCTCTCGGCGGGTGCGCTGCAGCCCTGCAACTCGAAGACATATCCGTTCTTCTGTCCGCTCGCCAGTCTCGCGTCGATCAGACCAGCGCCAGAAAGGTCGTGAAGCGTGCAAGTGTATCCTGCGTCGCGGTGGGCTTGAAAATACGCGGCCTCTGCGACCACGAGCGAGCGCACCACGGCGACCGCCGACGATTCATTCGCCGCGATCCGCGCCCGCAGCAGATTCGGAATCGCAATCGCGGCAACGATCAGGATGATGGGAATCACCGCCACTCCAGCGTAGCCCAAGACCAGTCCTGCAATTGCCATCCCTTCACCCGTGAGCCGGCCGGCACTCTTGCGGATCTCGGAGAGCGAGATGTGCCCAAGAATGATCGCCATGATCGACATCGGAGCAAAGAGAAAGACTCCGCAAGCCAGGCTGGCAATTGCTTTCCCGCTGGTTTCCGCGGGCACCGCGGGCGTTATCACGGCTGAAGCGGGAATCTCCTTCCCGCAGACTCGGCAGAACTTCTCTCCCGCCGACACGCTGTTTCCACAACCGGCGCAGAATGCCAAGTGCGGCCTCCGAGTCTCGGCGAAAAAACCTTCCGCCTAAATTTGCCAAGACAGTACTACTTGGGTTGTACCACGTCAATCTCTTTGATAGGTTCTTGCGCTGTTTGCCTTGCTACGCTGCGTTCTGTTAAGGTGCGCGGCAACGGGTTGTTCCGAAGTAATCTTCGAAAGATGCCGATTTCTTGCCCAGCCTGCGCCGCTTCCATGCCCGATGCTGCCGCTTTTTGTCCCAGCTGCGGACGTTCTATGCAAGCAGTCGAGCACGCGCAAGGCATGGTAGGTGTGCTACCCGAGAAAGTGGCCGGGGCTCTGGCGTACTTTCTGGTGCCGGCGATCGTGTTTCTGTTCGTCGAACCTTACAGCAAGAATCGCTTTGTGCGTTTTCATTCCTTTCAGTGCCTCGGATTGTGCCTGGCCGCGGTGATCGTGGGAGCGTCGCTGAGGGTGGTGGACTTCTTGTTGTTCTTCGTTCCCGCGCTCGGGCGCCTGCTGGTGCTGCTGATGTCCATGGTCGTGGGCCTGGCCTTGATTGCGGTATGGGTGGTGTTGGTGGTCAAAGCCCTGCAGGGCGAGATGTTCGAACTGCCGGTGGTGGGGCAGTTTGCCTCCGAACAGAGTTCCAAGGGCTAGGGTCACATTGCGATTTCGCAAAGGGTAGTGGCGCAGTTTGAAATCGAGGCTCCCTCAGCAGATGAAGCCGCAATTGCTTCCATACTTTCGGCGCGGCTGAAGCAGCGCCCTTTCAAAACGAATTCAAACTCAGCCACAACCTCGCAAAGTTGCCGATTGCTTCGGGTGCGACTTTCTGTTACGTTTCCGCAACATCGCTTGCGCTCGCGTGCCGGATGGAAAACGCAGAGACAAGAATGACGATGCAAGACTGGGGGATGCAATGGCATTTTGCAGCGTGTGCGGTACTCAGATCGCCGATGGAGCGACTGTGTGCGCAGCCCACAGCGGTGGGGCTGCAGTCGCAGGTTCGGGCTTGGCGGATAACGTGGCCGGAATGCTGGCCTATTTCACGATCATTCCGGCCATCATCTTTCTCATCCTGGAGCCCTACAACCGGAGCCGCTTCGTGCGCTTCCACGCATGGCAGAGCATATTTTTCGGGCTGGCCTGGTGGGTACTCTGGATCGGGCTGCGAATTCTCGTGCATCTGCCGCTGCTTGGGTTTCTGACGCTGCTGGTGTGGCCGCTGGTCGGATTAGGCGGCTTCATCCTGTGGATCATCCTGGTGCTCAAAGCCAACCAGGGCCAGATGTTTAAGCTGCCGGTGATCGGCGACCTGGCGGAGAAGCAGGCGGGCTAAGAATTGGCCGACAGTCTTCGGCCGCAGTCAAAGCCTCTAACCGCAAAGTGCGCAAGGGTACGCCGAGGTTGCGAAGAAACGCAAAATCGAAATCAGGACTCTACCTTTAAGGGGTAGTGTCTGAAACATTTCAGACACTACCCTTTAACGTCGTACCCTTGACTTTCTTCCCGTAAGCTGTCAATCCTATTAGCTTCCCCTTCGGCCTTTCCGGGCGGCGGGTATTCTCGGGCAACTGGGGTATGGATTGAAAGTCAGGGTGTTCTACCACGACAAGTGTTTCGACGGCGCCTGTTCGGCAGCGCTGTTTTCCCGTTTCTACCGCGAGCGGATTCGCGAAGACGCCAGCTTTGTCTTTTCCGGGCTGTTGCATCGCGCGGGAGCGCTTTTTGACGAATCCCATTTCGACGGCGCCGAGAATGCCATCGTCGACTTCAAATACTCCAGCTCGCCCAAGATTACGTGGTGGTTCGACCATCACGAGAGCGCGTTTCTCTCACCCGCCGATGCGGCGCACTTCGAAAGCGACACGAGCAACAAGAAGTTCTACGATCCCGATTTCAAATCCTGCACGAGTTTTATTGCCATGATCGCCCAACAGCGCTTTGGCTTCGATCCCGCGCCCGTGGCCGAACTGGTGCACTGGGCAGACGTAATCGACGGCGCCCTCTACACCGACGCCAAGACCGCGGTCGAGATGCGAGAGCCCGCCATGAAACTGACCATGGTGATTGAGTCTGCGCCGGACCAGCGCTTCGTGCCGAACCTGATTCCTCTGCTGGCCACCAAATCGCTGGCGGAGATTCTGGAAGTGCCTTTCGTGGCGCCGCTTCTGCCGCCGCTGTTGCGCCGACACGAAGTCTCGATCGAAATTCTGCGGCAACGAACTGAGTGCAAGGACGGAACTATTTTCTTCGACATCAGCGATCAGGACCTGGAAGGCTATAACAAGTTCGTTCCCTACTACCTGCATCCGCAATCGATTTACAGCGTGGGGCTGAGCAAGAGCAGCTTCCGCGTGAAGGTGTCGGTGGGATCGAATCCCTGGGCTCCGGAGGAACCGGTGGTCAACCTGGCGAAAATTTGCGAGCGCTACGGGGGCGGCGGACACGCGCGCGTGGGCGCGATCTCGTTCAATCCCAATCAGCACGCGGCGGCAATCCGGGCCTCGCGCGAGATTGTGAGCGAACTGCGCTCCGCGGTGCGCTCCGGAAAGCGCTGACACACCCCGGCCAGTTCCCTGCCCTGGCGGGAAAGAACCGCGTTCGGCGTTCCGCGTTCTTATGTGGCGATCGTGGTAGTCTGACAAGTTCCAGCGCGCATGCTTCCGCCAGCAATGAAAATCGATTCGCCCCGGGGCAAGAAGAACGTCCTGCGTGCGGTAGCTTCTGTCGAACTGGCCAAGGGAGTTTTCGTGCTGCTACTGGGCGTGGTAGCCATCCTTCTCATCCACAAAGACACCTGGGTGATCGCCGAGAGCCTGCTTACGCTATTGCACATCAGCACCGACCGGCGATCGGCGCAGATGTTTCTTGCCTACGCCGACGACCTGACCGACCCCCGCCTGTGGATGCTGGCCCGGCTTGCATTCGCGTATTCCGCTCTGCGATTTGCCGAGGGCTATGGCTTGTGGCACCAGCGTACGTGGGCCGAGTGGCTGGCACTGGGTTCGGGAGCGTTGCTGCTTCCGCTCGAGATCCGCGCATTGCTTTATGGCGTCACTGCATTGCGATTAGCGTTTTTGCTGGTAAACCTTGGCATCATTGCCTACATGTTTTTTCTACTGCGGGCCGGACGCCGGGAGCGAAGGCTGCGCGCGGGCCAGCCCGAAAACCGCGACAGTAGCGGCGTTTAGGGTCGAATGGCTCTGTCCGTGACCACCCTTTCTGCATCATAATTACAGGCAGGTTTTGCCCGGAGGTCCTATGCGCGTCGTCCTTGTACGTTTTCTGCTCGTATGTTCGCTGCTCGCGCTTTCTACGGGAGTGTGTTTTGCCCAGAATGCGAATCGGGATACGAACTTTGCCACGGGCCCGCAGTATTTGGCGAATGGCCCGGCTCTATTCGCTCGCCCCATTTCGACGCCGTCCATGTCGATATCGGAGCCACCGCTCCAAACCGGCGCCTCGGACGCGACGGAGGCGACGGAGGGAGCCGCGGGCGCACAGAATCGAACTGTCTCACAATCCCAGCCCGACGCTGCTCCCGCAGTGGATTTATTTCCGATCTATTATGGGCAGCCCCGGATCAGCGCGATCGCAACCGCTTCTCCGGAAGAGCCATCTGCGGCGCAGGCTTCGGCCACCATTCTGGAAACCGGGACATGGCAGATGACGACGGCGCGCGCGCTGCGCGGGTTGGGCTATGGAGAAACGCTGGTGGAAGCCTCTGCGCAGGTAAAGTCGCAAAGCCGGCGCACGACTCGCTTATACACGAACGCAGATATTCAGCGCCTGCGCGGCGGGAGCTAGAGAAGGCGCGGTTTTCGAGGCGCGGTCTTCGAAGCTCGCCTGCGAGCGTTCGGATACTGGCTAGACGCGCGCGAAATCGATGTAGCCATGCTGCACGTCCGTGCGAACCAGTTTGACTTTCATCCGGTCGCCTACGTCCGCACCCTGCGCGCCTTGAACCAGCAACCCCTCCACATGAGCCTGCAGCGCGCGAACAAAAGTTCCCTTCGGGGTTGCACCGGTGACGATGGCATCGAAGATGGTGCCGATGCGATTTTGCATGCTGATGGCTGCGAGGCGCTTGGTCATTTCACGCTCGACTTTTCGGGCTGCGTCTCCTTTTGCGGTGCAGTTGCTGGCTATCGCGGAGAGTTCGTCATCGGAGTAAGGATTCTTCTGCCCTGCGAGCACCGATTTTACGATCCGCTGCGACACCACGTCGGCAAAGCGGCGGTTGGGGGCGGTTGAGTGCGTGTAATCATGGACCGCGAGGCCGAAGTGCCCGGCTGCTGGTTCACCGGGACGCTCCAGAACGTATTCGCCCATGCCAATCAGTTTGATTACAGCCAGCGAGAGGTCGGCGAAGTGGGCCGGGTCGGCGGCCTGGCGCTTGATCAGAAAAGCGTTGAGCGCCTTGGAATCGGGATCGGGGGGCAACTTCTCCCCGTGGGTGGCCGCGAGTTGCACGATGCGGTCCCAGCGCTCCGGCGTTTTCACGATGCGGCGCAGCGACGAAACCTTGTCGAGCATGCGCGCCACCACACCGTTGGCCGCGATCATGAAGTCTTCGATCAACTCCGTAGCATGATTTCTCTGCTGTTGCACGACGTCGATAACCTGATCGTTCAGAACCAAAGGCAGCAGTTCGTCGGTCTGGAGACCCAATGCGCCGTTTTCGTAACGCCGGGTCCGCAGTTTTTGCGCCACATCGTCCTGCAAACGCAGTTGCGCCTGCAGATCCGCCGAGGCCGCGATCTTCGGCGGCGCCGCGGCCGTGCCTTCCAGCCACGCTCCGGTTGAGTTGTATTGCAGTTGCGCCTGGTTGCGGACCAGCGCGCGATAAACGTTGCTGGCGGTCATGCTCCCGGTGGCATCCACTACGTATTCAGTGACCACGCTCAGCCGGTCCTGGTTTTCGAGCAGTGATGTCTTGCCGGTGGAGAGTTCCTCCGGCAGCATGGGGAAATTTCGGACGCCAGCATAGACCGTGGTGGTCTCGCTGGCGGCGTGCTGATCGATCGAGCTGTTCTTGGGGATGAATGCGTCCAGGTCGGCGATGCCGATCAGAATCTTCACATCCCCTTTCGGCAAGCGCTCGGCGACTTCGATCTGGTCGAGATCACGGGACGTGTCGTTATCGATCGAGGACCACAGTTGAGTGCGCAGGTCGCGCACCGGCCCGGCGGCGACCATGGCCGGCGGATGAGCGCGCAAATCGGCCAGTTGCTGCTGAACCGCGGGAGGAAAGTCCGGGCGAAAACCATGCTGCTGCATCACGTCTTTCGCGATGGCTTGCAGATCGAGATGAGAAGGGTTGGGCGTGTTGGGCATAGGGGCTTTCGAAATCTTTCAATCGTCGAGGTCGAACGAGTTCACAAGCAGGCGCGGTCGAGGCGGAACTGGTCTAAGTCATTCGGTAAACGGTCATTCGGTGACCACGGCCTTTACCAGGTTCCGCGGACGGTCTACGTCGTAGCCTTTTTTGGTAGCCACGTAGTAGGCGAACAGTTGCAGCGGGATCACTTCTAGGATCGGCAGCAAGAGTTCGGGAGCGGGCGGCACAAAAAACACTTCGTCGGAAATCGCGGCGACCTCCCGATCGCCTTCTGTGGCCACCGTCACCAACTGGCCTCGGCGCGATTTGACCTCTTTCATCGCTTCGAGCGTGCGCCGGTAGCGCAACACCGAATCGGGATCGCAATGGTCGCACGTCGCCAGCACAACCACTGGAAGTTTTTCGTCGACCAGCGCGTTGGGTCCGTGTTTCAGTTCGCCCGCGGGGTAGCCTTCGGCGTGCGCGTATGAGGTTTCTTTAAGTTTGAGCGCTCCCTCGCGGGCGATGGCGTAGTGGACGCCGCGTCCTAGATAGAGAAACTTTTCTGCGCGATAATGGTGCTGCCCGTATTGTTCGGCGAGTTCGTCCCAGGCGCGGAGACTAGCCTCGATCGCGTCGGGCAGTTGTTGCAGGCGCTGCAAATACGAGCGCGTAACCTCCGAGGTCATGCGGCCGCGTTTGCGCGCGAGAAATAATGCCATCAAATAAAGGATGGTGACCTGGGTGGTGAAACTCTTGGTTGCGGGCACGGCAAGCTCCGGGCCCGCCCCGGTAATCAACGCAGCGCCGGCTTCGCGGGGAATGGTCGCATCGGCCACGTTCGAGACGGCGATGGTCTTCACCCCGCGAGTCAGGGCCTCGCGCTGCGCGGCGATGGTATCGGCGGTTTCGCCGGATTGCGTGACTACCATCACGATGGGATCCACTGCGGCGTGGGTGGAGCGGTAGCAGTATTCACTGGCGTATTCCACGTCGACGGAAACGCCGGAGAGATCTTCGATCATGATTTCACCCGCCAGGCCGGCGTGGCGGCTCGACCCGCTGGCGGCGATGATCAGCTTCTCGAAGGTCAGCAGAGCGGGTTCGATCGCGTACAGCTCGCCGGGGAAAATAATGTCGTGGTTCAGATGCCGCTCGACGGTCCTGGCGATGGCTTCGGGTTGCTCGTAGATCTCACGGCGCATGGCATGGGAAAAACCGCCGCCGGCAGTGTGCGAATTGGGCCTGATCGGATTCATGATCGACTGCCGCGAGGGTAAATCATTTACAGCCGATGCGGCAAATGCGCCGGCCTTTGCAATCGGCGGTTTGGGCATTACCATAGCTAGGGCTCACTTTCCGTTTTTCTATTCTTTCCAACGGAGCATTCGAACATGGCTGGTCGCGACAGGTTTCACGGGAACACCTCCAGAAGGACTTTGGGATGGCTGCCATTTTTCCTGGCGATAGTTCCCTTCCTGGCGCTCTGCGCCGCGTTTGGCCAGACCACACCGGAGCGTCAATCCAAGGCAGCCAAGGCCGGCCAGAACACGCCGTCCTCCGCCGCATCTTCATCGTCATCTGCGCCAGACCAGAAGCCGGGCGACGAAACGGATTCGAGCAAGCCGGAAGACAAACTGTTCAAAGGCATGAAATATCGCCTGATCGGCCCGTTTCGTGGCGGTCGCTCGTTGACTGCGACAGGAATTCCGGGTGATCCCACCACTTACTACTTCGGCGCGACCGGCGGCGGGGTGTGGAAATCGACCGACGGCGCCACAACCTGGTCGCCGGTTTTCGACAAGGAGAACGGATCGATTGGCAGCCTGGCGGTGGCCAACTCCGATCACAACATTCTTTACGTGGGCACGGGCGAGGCCTGCATTCGCGGCAATATTTCCCAAGGAGACGGAGTCTACAAATCGCTCGATGCCGGCAAGACCTGGAAGAACGTTGGGCTGCACGACACGCGCGCGATCGGCAAAGTCATTATCAATCCCGCCAATCCGGATATTGTTTTCGTGGCCGCGCTGGGACATCCCTACGGGCCGAATGCGGAGCGCGGAATTTTCCGCACCGTGGACGGGGGCAAGAGCTGGGAAAAAGTTCTCTACAAGGACGAGAACACGGGAGGCATCGACGTTGCCTTCGATCCGCACAATTCCAACATTATTTTCGCGGCACTCTGGCAGGCACGGCGTACCTCGTGGAATATGAGCGACGGCGGCCCCGGCAGCGGGATCTACCGCTCAGGGGACGGGGGCACGACATGGAAGCGCCTAGAGGAGCACGGCTTGCCCAAGGGCCCCTACGGACGCGTCGGCATCGCAGTCGCAGCCAGTTCGGACCGGATTTACGCGCTGATTGAGGCACGCAATCCCGATGGCGGACTCTACCGCTCCGACGATGGCGGCGAGAGTTGGGACTTCGTTAACCCCAGCCACAGCCTGTGGCAGCGGCCGTGGTATTACATGCACATCTTCGCCGATCCGAAAGACGAAAATGTCGTCTACATCATGGATGTGGAGACTTTCAAATCGACCGATGGCGGCCACCTCTTCAACAAAATGAAAGTCCCGCACGGCGACAACCACGGGCTGTGGATCGATCCGCGAGACACCCGGCGCATGATCGCCGCCAACGACGGCGGAGTGACGGTGACGCTCGATGGCGGCAAAAGCTGGACGCGCGAAGACAATCAGCCGACCGCGCAGTTCTACCACGTCATTACGGATAATGCCGTGCCTTACCGCGTATATGGCTCACAGCAGGATAGCGGCACGGTGGCCATAGTCAGCCGCAGCGATGACGGCGCGATTGATCGCTCCGACTGGTATGACGTGGGTGGAGGCGAGGCCGGCTACATTGCGCCCTATCCGCCCGACCCGAACATCGTGTACGCGGCCGACTACCAGGGAAACATCACGCGTTACGACCGGCACATCGGGCAGGTGAAGTCGATTACCGAGATGCCTGAGATTTCCGACGGAGCCGGCGCGGCCAGCGTGGAACACCGCTTCCAGTGGACCGCACCAGTGCTGATTTCGCCGAATGACGCGAACACGCTTTATCATGCCGGCGAGCGGCTGTTCAAAACCACGGATGCCGGGGTGCATTGGCAGGCGATCAGCCCTGACCTGACGCGCAACGACAAGAGCAAGCAAATACCTTCGGGCGGCGACATCACCCTCGACGATACCGGCACGGAATACTACGACACAATCTTCGCTGTGGCCGAATCGACGCTGGCAAAGGGCTTGATCTGGGCGGGCACCGACGACGGACTGATCCAGATCACGCGTGACGAAGGGAAAACGTGGACCAACGTCACCCCGAAAGACATGCCGGAGTGGAGCCGCGTGAGCCAGATCGAGGCTTCCGGGCACGATGCCGGAACCGCCTATGTGGCCGTAGACCGGCACCAGAACGACGATCTGCGCCCCTACATCTATAAGACCAGCGATTATGGGCAGACTTGGACGAAACTCACCAACGGAATTCCCGAGGGCAGTTTTGTGCGCGCCGTCCGCGAAGATCCGAAGAAGCGCGGCCTGCTCTATGCAGGCACGGAGGGCGGCATCTATGTCTCGTTCAACGATGGCGCCGAATGGCGTTCGCTCAAGCTGAATCTGCCGGCAACGCCTGTACACGACCTCGTAATCAAGGACAACGATCTGGTCGTTGCCACTCATGGCCGGGCGTTCTGGATTCTGGATGATGTGAGCCCGCTGCGCCAGTTCACTGACGATGCGGCGAAGAAGGCTGTACATCTCTACACTCCGGCCACGGCGTATCGCGTGCAAGCGGGTCTAGCCGGGGAGCCGCATGGCTCCAAGCTGGCCGGACAGAACCCGCCGCCGGGCGCGGTAATTTATTTCTACCTGAAGGATGCACCGAAGGCCGAAGCCGAGACGAAGGTGGAAATCCTCGACGCGTCGGGCAAAACCATTCGCAGATTTTCCAGCGCAGACACGAGACGGCTCGACGAACCCGCCGATCCCGACGACAAGAAGCCGGAAAAGGAAATCAAGGCGGAGGCGGGACTGAATCGCTTTGTGTGGGACCTGCGCTATGAAGAGGCGCATCGCGTTCCCGGTTACTACCTGTGGGAGTACGGCGGCGGCGAGCGCGGGCCGGTCGCGGTGCCGGGCCAGTACCAGGTGCGCTTCACGGCGGGCAGCGAAAGCATGACTGCGCCTCTGGAACTGAAAATGGATCCGCGGGTCAAGATCGATCAAGGTGACCTGGCGCAGCAATTCGAAATGCTCATGGCGATTCACGAGGAACTGAACAGCGTTTACGGTGCGGTAAACCAGATCCAGGACGTGCGCTCGCAGGTGGCTGGACTGAAACGGCGAATGCCGGAAAATGCCAGCACGAAACTGATCGCCGCGTCGGCCGATGCGCTGGAGAAAAAACTGGTCGCGGCCCGCGATCAGTTCATCAACCTGACCATCAGCGCGAACGAGGATTCGCTGGCCTACCCTCCGCAGATCGATGCCAAACTGGCATTCCTTGCGATGGCCATCGGCGGCGCCGATGCCGCTCCCACCGCAGCGGAGCAGGCCGAGTTCGAAAAACTGAAACGGCAAACTCGCGATCTGCTCAGCCGCTGGGACGACTTGCAGCACCACGATCTGGCGGACTTCCGCAAGCTGACGGCGGAGAGCAATCTTTCCACAGTCGTGGTCCCACCTCCCGGTCAGGCCGTAGAAGTGGAAAACGTGGACGCTCATTGAGAAACTAGTGGGAAAGAGTAGCGGGAGAGAGCGCCAGAGAGAGTGCGCGAGAGCGTCACTCCGGTTTACGATTCGCTGGGGTCAGCGGATATTGCGCGGGTTCGCGGCAGCGTGACTTTTGCCCGGCATCCTCTCGTATCAGAGCGGTTTACTAGCTCAATCGATCCCCGGTGCGATCTGGCGCGAAAGCGCGAGGCCTATCCCGCTTCCCATGGGCTTGGTCGTGTAAAAGGGGACAAACGCATTGCCGGGATTGAGCAGACCGGCCCCGTTGTCTTCGATGGTGAGAATCAGATCTTTTTTTGAAACATCCCAACGGATCGCCACGACAGGTTCCGGCGTCGTCGCCCCTGCGTGGCCGGACGCTGCCATCGAATGGCCTGGCTCAAGGGACGCTTCAACCGCATTGCGCACAAGATTGATCAGCATCTGCTCGAGTTGGTCAGGATCGACCTCCAACTCCGTGGCGGGGCCTGGAACCACTTTTACGTGCAATCTTGTTTCAAGGCCCGCCACGCGCTCGACGAGCGGAAGCAGGGCGGTCTTCTGTAACAGGGGCGGAGGCATCTGAGCGAGTTGACGGTATGCCTGCAAGAAGCGGTTGAGGTTGTCGGCGCGGGTTTCGATAATGGCAAGGCCACGTTCGAAATCCTGCCGCTGGCCGGTATGCGGCACCGCATTGGCAATTTGAGCGCTCAGGCTTCCGGCAATCGACTTGATGGGAGTGAGCGAATTGTTGAGCTCATGGCCCAGCACGCGAATCAGCCGCTGCCAGGCGCTGCGCTCCTGCTCGCGCAACGCGCGGCCCACATCGGAGAGAACGATCAGTGAATGGGGAACGCCGCGCTCGCGAAAGGCGCTCCGCCGCACCAGCCAGCGCGCATTTGGACTCTGGAAAGGCAGTGGCACCAGAGTCTCGTTTTCGGCGGTTAGGCAGCCAGCTAGTCCGATCTGTTCCGCGGTACGCCCCAGCAGTCTCACGGAGGATTGTTGAAGCAGCCGCGCGCCGGCGGAATTCACCAGCCTGAGAACCTGGCCGGGATCAAAAGTGAACAAGGGCACGTGGATCTCTTCGACAACGCGGCGCAGCAGAGCTGCGGCTTCGATGGCTCGAATGCGCTGGTCCGAGAGCAGGTCGGCCAGAGCGTTCACTTCGAGCGAGAGTTCTCCGAGTGCATCGTCGGGGGCAGCGCCGCGCGCGCGAAAGGAATAATCCTCTTCGCGCAAAGCGGAGATCACGTTGGCGAGGGTTTGTAGCGGCCGCGTAGTCTGCTCCTGCAACGCCATCCCCAGCAGCCACCAGACGAACAACTCTGCAAACAGCAGGGCGCATTTCGATTCCAGGGACCAAGGTTGAAGCCAGATCAGGATGCCGCTGACGAGCATTCCAGGAAGGGCGACGAGCAGGGCGAAAAGATTGATGCGGCGCTCGTAAAGGAGGCGGACTCGGCGAGGAGGCTTGCGGGCGGGCTTAGGCGCGCCGGGGCTAAGTCCCCCGCGCGTGCTAGAGGCCATACTTCTCCATCCGGCGATAGAGAGCGCCGCGGCTCAATCCCAGGGTTTCCGCGGCCTGGCTCACATTTCCCTGCGAGCGCTGGAGTGCTTTGCGGATGAGAATGGCCTCTACGTTCTCCAGGCTGAGTTCTTCCAGGTTTTGGGCCTGCCCGCGGGAAAGGTCCAGGCCCAGATCCGCGCGCTGGATCTCGTTGCCGCGGCACATCAGGACTGCCCGCTCCAGCGTGTGCTCGAGCTCGCGCACGTTACCCGGCCAGGAGTATTGCATCAACAACTGCAACGCTGCCGCTTCAAAGCCCTGAACCGCACGCCGGTAGCGCGAGGCGTACCGCGCGAGAAAGTGCAGGGCGAGAGCGGGAATGTCCTCTCGCCGTTCCCGGAGCGCCGGGACGTGAATCTCGACGGTATTCAGGCGAAACAACAAATCTTCGCGGAATTGGCCGGAAGCGCACGCCGCTGTGAGATCCGCATTGGTCGCCGAGATCACGCGTACGTCCACTCGACGGGTTCGCGACGAGCCCACCCTCTCAACCTCGCTGGTTTCGAGGACTCGCAGCAACTTGGCTTGCTGGCGATAGGGGACATTGCCAATCTCATCCAGAAAAATTGTGCCCCCGTCGGCAAGTTCGAAGCGGCCGATCCGGTCGGTGCGAGCATCGGTAAATGCGCCTTTTACGTGCCCGAACAGCTCGGTCTCAAATACGCCATCGGGGATGGCGCCCGTATTCACAGCGATCATGGGGCGGGAGGCGCGGGGAGAAAGCGCGTGCAGGGTTAAAGCCACAACTTCCTTGCCAGTGCCATGTTCTCCAGTGATCAGGATGTTGGCGTCAGAAGGGCCGACGCGGGTGATGGCCTCGAGCACAGGTTGCATGGAGGCCGCCGAAGCGATGAACTCGGGGCGGCCATCGGCCTGCAGCAGGCGATTCTGCGCCGCCAGGCGCTCGGCGCGCTGCAAAGCCCGGCGCAGGTCGACCTGCGTGCGCAAGATCGTAAGCAGGCGCTGGTTCTCCCAAGGTTTCTGAATGAAGTCGCGGGCTCCGCGGCGAATGGCCTCGACCGCCAGTTCAATGTTGGCCCAGGCCGTCATTACGATGACCGGAACGCTTCCGTCCAGAGAAACGACCTCGGATAGCAAGTCGAGGCCCTCGCGGCCGGAAGTGGTATCGCGCGTGTAGTTGAGGTCGATGAGAACGGCGTCGTAGGAGCCGGTAGCCAGCGCTTCGCGAACCAGCGCGGGAGACTTCGCGGTTTCCACTTCGTAGCCCTGCGGACGCAACAGAAGCTCGATAGCTTCAAGAACGTGCTGCTGGTCATCGGCCGCCAAGACGCGGGGCCGATCGCGGATCGTAGAGGAAGCCTGCAAGTCAGCCTTGGTCGAAGTCGGCATTGGACGGTTCAGGGTGCTGCAGCGTTGATTGTACCGCTGACCGCGTCCTGCACCCGGATGCCATTATGATCCAAGGTCGTGCCGGTGGCACGATCCAGCTCAACCTTCGCCTTCTCAAATACGGTCATTGCGGTGACCAGGTCCAATTCCGCCAGCGCGAGATCCCGCTGGGCAGAAAGTGTCTGATAGCTCGAACCCGCTCCAAGGTCCTGTTCTTTCTGCGTTATCTCGAAGGTTCGTTTGGCAAGATCCCGCGCCTTGCGAGCGGCCTGCACCCGGGCAGCGGTTTGTTCGAGCGCGTACTGGGCATTGCGAACCTCGATGCGAACCTGCTTCTTCAGTTGTTCCATACGCAGTTGGGCCTGCCGGTATTCGAGTTCGGAACGATACTGGTCGGCCTTGGCCACACGATTGCGAAGAGGAATATTCAGGTTCAACCCCACTTAGTAGTCAGGCGAAGAATCGTTAAAGGCGTTTTGCAACGCTCCCCCGAAATCGCCGGGCACGCTGGCGGCGCAACCGCTGCAGACAGGATTCAACGGGCCGGCCAGTCCCGAACTGCCCCAGAAACCGACCAGCGAAAGCGACGGCAACAGGGCATTGCGCGCCGCCTGCCGGCTGATCCGGCGGTTTGCCAAGTCGATGTCAGACTCGGAGAGCTCTGGCCGCGACTGAAAGGCGGGCGAAGTCAAATCCTGAATGGAGGGCACTGGTTCGGTCGCCACGTCCCCGGTTCGATCCGTGGGAATGACTGGCATGGCTTCGATGACGGGATCCTCCAGGCTCTTGGTCACCGCATTTTTCAGGAGGGTTTCCTGAAATCCAAGGCTGGTGCGGGCGACGGTCAGATCCTGGTCGCGCTTTGAGACTTCGGCTTCGGCGCGCATCACGTCCATCTCAGGGATGCTTTGCAGTTCGAACTGCTTTTTCGCGTTATCTAGGGTCTGCTGGGCAAATGTGGAGGATTGTTCATTCACCCTGGTTTGCTCGTAGGCGCTGACCAGATCCCAGTAAATATTTTCAATCTGCGTGACCGTGGCGATGATTTGATCCTTGAAGGCGATGTCGGAAATCTTCTTGTTGTTCCTGGCGATGCGGAGATAGCGCAGATTCGGCCCGAAGCCGAAGCCGGCGAGCAAGGGCTGCTGCACGGAAAAACGGAACATCGAGCTTAAGGTGGGTGAAAGAAAAATGTCCGGGCTATTGGTGGTCTGGCGGGCGTTGTTGAATTGAAACGAAATGCTTGTGCCGGTTGAGAACGCCTGCGCGTAGCCGAAGTTGGCCTGCGCCGTATTCAACTGGAGTGAGGGCACGTTGTAAAGCTGCAGGTTGGCGAGGGGCGTGGTTTGATGCTCTATGCCGACGATGGCGCTAATGGCGGGGTCATAGGACGCGACGGCAGTTCCGGCGCCCAGCGTGGATTGCACCAGGCCGGATGCGCCTGCGCCCGCCCCGCCGGCTCCGCTGGTTGTACCGCCCTCACCCGCGCCGGGAGCGCCCGTACCGAAGCCTCCGACGCCGCCGCCGGGAGTTCCCTGCACTACTCCGGTATTCACTCCGCGAAAAAATCCTCCGGCCTGGGTACGCAAGATGTCAGTATCGGCAATCGGCAGGTTGTAACGGGCGATGGCCAGATCCAGATTGTTCTCGAGCGCGAGATCGATGGCATCCTTCAGCGAGAGGTAGAGCTTGCCATCGCGGATCAGCCGATCGAGGCGCGACGAATTTGCCAGCACCGGTCCAGGAACTTCATCGGCGGAATAAGG
Source organism: uncultured Acidobacteriaceae bacterium (assembly GCA_963784085.1). Lineage (GTDB taxonomy): Bacteria > Acidobacteriota > Terriglobia > Terriglobales > Acidobacteriaceae > Sulfotelmatobacter. Next base: position 87,820 of record CAWAQH010000008.1, read on the forward strand.
TTTGAGCGGGTTGAGCGACTTCGGCATGTCGAACCGGGTGGAAATATTCTGCGGCGAAGTCGACGATTGCTCCTGTCCAGGCGTAGCGGCGGCGGTGGTGGTTTGGGCATGGGTGGTCCCGGCCAGGACTGCACACGTGCAGAGAATTGCTGCAGCTCGTACTGCGAACAATAAGGAGTAAGGACGATTCACGATGCGCTGACCTCCGCCGCATGAGTGAGACCCGAATTGGCGAGGCCCGGATTGGCCGTATCGGCGACCAGCCATCCGTCGCGAAGTTGGATGGTGCGGCTGCCATAGGCCGCGTTCGCTTCCGAGTGCGTGACCTGCACGATCGTCGTCCCTTGCTGGTTGAGTTCGCGAAACAGATCCATGATCTCCTTGGCTTGCGCGGAATGCAGATTGCCGGTGGGTTCATCCGCGAGCAGAAGCTGAGGCCTGTGGATCACGGCCCGCGCCACGCCCACCAGTTGCTGTTGGCCGCCGGAAAGCTGGTTGGGATACAAATCTTTTTTGGCTACCATCTGGAAACGATCCAGAGTATCGGCGACGAGGCTCTGCCGCCGGGAGCGGGGAATGTCCTTGTAGGAAAGCGGAAGATCGATATTCTCCTGCACGGTAAGGTCGCCGAGCAGGTGATAACTCTGAAAGACCACCCCGATGTTGAGCTTGGCCAATTCGCTGCGCTGCTTGCGCTTCAGATCATGCACGGCCTGCCCGCGGAAAACATATTCGCCAGTCCACTGATCGTCCAGAAGCGCGAGCACGTTGAGGAGCGAAGACTTCCCTGCCCCGGAGGGCCCCATCACGGTGATGAACTCGCCTTCACGGATCTCGAGATTCACGCGGCGCAGGACCCAGGTTTGTCCGGCGCCAGTCTTGTAACTGCGATCAATGTTTTTCAGTTGGATCATGGCTGTTCTCGCCCCACTCTCCGAGCTTTACTCATAGCGCAGCGCCACCATCGGGTCGACTCTCGCCGCGCGGCGCGCGGGAATGTAGCTGGCCAGCATTGCCGACAGCGCGAGCACTAAGGAAACGGTGACGAACGTTGCCGCGTCCCAGGATTGAACTCGAAACAGCAGTCCTCGAATGAGGGTTGCGGCGGCAATCGAACAGACAAGGCCTAAGGCGATGCCAACGCCCACCAGCCACGCCGCTTCTTTCAGGATGAGCCGATACGCCGACCGGCGTTGGGCGCCGAGCGCCATGCGCACGCCAATTTCCCGGGTTCTCTGGCCGACGGAGTACGCAATCACGCCATAGAGGCCGACCACACCGAGCAACAATGCCGCCGCGGCGAAGCCGCCCACCAGCCAGGCTGAGGAACGGTGGAGATGGGCAGACGGCGCCTGGTTGATGCGGTCAGTCAAGGTCGTCACGTCTATCGTGCCGATGCCGGGATCGATCTCATGCACCGCCGCAACCAAAGTTGGAAGCAGCGACTGCTCGGCCTACGACATACGGGCCACGATGGAGAAATAGTCGTCGGGATTTTGGTTGAACGGATAGTAGACAGCCGGCCAGATCTCGGAATCGAGAGAGCCATCCCGGGCCCCCCCCAGATCATGGTGATAAGGACGGCAGAGATCGGAGGCGCAAGGAAAATTCCCAGAACGCCGCCTGTCAGTCCCAGGAGCAAGCCTTCGACCAGAAGCTGCTGGACCACGCGGTTGCGCTTTGCACCCAACGCATAGCGGACAGACATTTCGCGCAGCCGGGCCGCCGCGCGGACCAGGAGCAGGCTGCCCACGTTGGCGCAAGCCATCAGCGCTACCAGGCCCACCATCGCCATCACGATGAGCAGAGGCGTCTCCGCGTCGTGGCGCAGGGGAGAAAATCCTTTCGCGCCATCGAGCAGTAACAGGTGGGACTTGGCGACAAAGTTTTCGCGAAAACTGTCTGAGCCGCGCCCGATCTGTTGCAGTTCGTCGGCGCGGATCGCGGACCACACCGGATTGATGCCGGCCTCTGCCTGCTCGCGGGTGACGCCCGGTTTCAGTCGGGCAATAATGTTGAGCCAACTGAAACGGCGGTCCGTGAGATTGTCTTCCCCCGGCATGACTTGCGATTTCATCATCATCGGTGTGAACACATCGGGAGTGTCGCCCATCACGACGCTGTGGAAGCCGGGCCGGGCGACGCCGATGATGGTGAACGGGTGACCGTTTGCACGGCGGGATCGACCCTCATCACGGTGCCGCTGATCACTCCGTTGTGAGTGTCGATCGCTGTCGGTTCGCCGAACTGCACGTCGCGGGCCTGGGTTTCGGCAATCTTCAACTCCGCCATCAGGTGATTGGGCTGCACCACACGCAAATATCGGATCGTTAAGTCAGATGGACCAAACGATCTGGTATTTCAGTCGGTTAAAGATGGCAAGCCAATCCGTGACAACAACATCCTGACTCGCTTCATCAAACCAGCGGCGCGGAAACTGGGCTTGCACTGGGTAAACTGGCGAAGTCTCAGAACCTCGCACGCAGTTTGGTCAAAGATGGCAGGTGCAGACGTGAAGGATGCGCAGGGCCAGATGAGACATTCTCGAGCGACGACAACGCTCGACATCTATCAACAGTTCGTTCCGGAGAGTCAGCAGCGCGTGGTCAACAGGCTGAGTGCTCTAGGTACAAGCATCAACTGAAACACGAATTGCAGCCAATTGCAGCCAAAGAGCGAAATGCGAGACGCGCAAGTGATTGAAAATATGGTGGCCAGGGAGGGAGTTGAACCCCCGACGCCAGCCTTTTCAGAGCTTGGCTATTGAGTGTTTACAATGACTTGGAACGCACGGACGACACCGTAAGTCATTGATAATCACCCCAGGTTAGCCGTTTTGTGGGCATATTGTGGGCTGGCACAAATCGGGGAATACCGACTAACTGCTTTGAAATGTGGTGGCCAGGGAGGGAGTTGAACCCCCGACGCCAGCCTTTTCAGGGCTGCGCTCTACCACCTGAGCTACCTGGCCACATTTTGCAACCCGCTCATCTGCCGCGGGCCGCGAGCACCGTTCGCTTTCACGCCGATTGTTACGGGATTAAGAACCGAATGAAACAGCTCGACCGAACGCGTGCGGAACGATTCTGATTATAGCAATGGCGGCCGGTTCCCTCAACGTCGCCGTGTCCGCACGATGCGCCAGAAAAACAATGCGTCACAGAAAAGATGCGGCCAGGGAAGCGTTCCACCGCTTCCCTGGCCGCAATTTTAATCGGGCAACGATCCGTCCCGGGACTACTTTCCTCCCGCTGACGACCCGTGCTGTCCCAGCCACGCGGCCAGATGCGGCTCCTGCTGCGACTTCAGATCGACGCAGTTGTTGATGCGTTCAATCGCCTGCCGGTAGGTACGCTCCGCGGCTTCGACTTTGTGGGCGGCGTAGAACTCCTCCACCTGGTCGCGCATGTGGGCATCGCAGAAGGAGCCGGTGGAACCCACGATCTGGGCGCTGGCGAAAGGACCGCCCGCTTTTTGCACGGCATCCCAGTGGGAGAGAACGAAATCCCACGCCAATTTCTGGCCGGCCGGGTTGCCCATGACGCTTCCAATCACGCCCAACGCATCCTGCGAGCGAACATCGGGCGTGATGGCGTACTCGAGCGTGCGTTGCAGAAGCTTGGGGTCGGTGAAGTCCGGCAGAACGAAAAGGTGCAAGTAGTATTCTTCAGGAGACTTGGGATTTTTCAGGCCGGCCATGACGCGGTCATAGAAATCGTCGCCGCCATTCAGGGCCGCCAGGCTCATGGCTCCAAAAGCCAGCTCGCGGTCCACCGAAGATGGATCGTCCATCGCCTTGTCGGCAATCTTGCGCGCTTGCGCCAGCACTTCGGGATCGCGCGCGGTGTACCCTGCGGCGCGGAACAGCCGGAAGCGCAGGGTCTGCTGTTCGTCGCTCTCCCCCGGCTTGGGCTCCCAGCCCACGTCCTGCAGCATCGGCATCAGATACTGGCGCAGCCAGAGACGGTAAGAATCGCGGTCGCTGTCTGTCACCAGATAGCGGCCGATGTAGTCGAGGCGGCCAAAAATATCCTCCATCACGGCGCGGTTGCGATCGGCTCCCAGGCCCTGCGCGAAGGCAAGGTAGTCGCCCACCGGCTCGCGCCCCACCGCAACGGACGCCCAAATGTCCGCCTGCAAAACAATCCGCTCACTGGGAGAGAGTCTAGTTTCGGCGTCGTGTGCCAGGGTCCGCACCGTCTCCGGCTGGTAGCCCGAGCGATAGTATCCGGTCGCGCCTGCATTGGTAAGAACCCACGTGGAGCAACCCGGCAGCGTGAACGTCTCCTGCCGCTTGCTGAGAAGTTCGCACTTCTGCGCCCCGGTCGAGGACTTCATGCAAAAAGGAACCTGCCAGAGTTGTTCGTTCGGCGCCTGAAATTTCTCGCGATCCACGTAGTAGCGCCGCTGGTCCAGGGTTACGTGACGTAGAGTTGCCCGAGCACTGCGACTTCACGTCCAGAATCGGAACTCCGGCCTGCTTCACAAAAGTGGGCATGATCTGGTCCACGGGCTTCTTCGAGGTCTTGGCCTGGGCGTCCCAGAAATCGTCCGCCGTCGCGTTGCCATACTGATGCTTCTGCAGATAGGCGTTGACGCCCGCGCGGAAGGTTTCTTCGCCCAGGTAAGACTCGAGCATGCGCAGTACCGACGCCGCCTTGCCGTAGGCGATTCCGTCAAACAGTTCCTGAATCTGGGCTGGCGTTTCCGCCGCCTGGTGGATCGGCCGCGTGTTCGCGAGCGCATCCTGGTTCATGGTGCCGCCAGTTCCGCTCACGTCATCCAGATTGCCGTTCCATTCAGGCTTCCAGGCTTCGATCGGCTTGCTCTCCATCCAGGTGGCGAAGCCCTCGTTCAGCCAGATATCGTCCCACCACTTCATGGTCACGAGGTCGCCGAACCACTGGTGCGCCATTTCGTGCGCAATCACCGAAGCGATTTGCTTTTTCAGATCGATCGAGCCCTTCTTCGTTGTCGACCAGCAGAATGAATTCGCGGAAGGTGATGCAGCCGGTATTCTCCATCGCGCCAGCGGAAAAATCCGGAAGGCCGATCAGGTCGAGCTTCCCGTAGGGATACTTGATGCTGAAATACTTGTCGTAATAGCCGAGCACGTGCTCGTGCGGTTTCGAGAGCGAACTTTCCCATCTCCTTCTTGCCGGGAGTGGTGTAAATGCGGATCGGAATGCCATCGGCCTCGCCTTCGATATATTCAAAGTTGCCCACGATCAGCGCGCCCAGATAGGACGACATCTTGGGCGTGGTGGCAAAGCGCACCGTATGCTTATCGCCCGGTCCGGGCATATCGGAAGCGATCTTGGAGTTCGAAATCGCGACCAGCCCCTTGTCGGCGACCGCGGTGATGTCGAATGTGGCTTTGTAGTCGGGCTCGTCAAACGATGGATACGCGCGACGCGCGTCGGTGGCCTCGAACTGGGTGGCTGCGTACTTGCGGCCGTCACTGTCCTTGCCCAAATAGAAGCCGCGCATCTCGCCGTTGAGGATTCCCGTGTAGGTAATGTGAACGGTCGCTGGGCCCGCCGCCAGCGGCTTCTCCACATGCAGCACGACCATTTCTTTTTCTTTTTCGGGCGTCACGTTCGCTTTCTGCGTGCTTCCACCGCTGGTGATCGTGACTTCATGGAAGTCGATCTCGGCCGAGTTCAACGTGATTTCCGGAGTCGGCTTCAGCACCCGGATGGAAATGGTTTCATCGCCCTCGAACGTCGCCTTGTCGAGATCGGGAGTGAAGGTGAGTTTGTAGTTTTCCGGAACGGCCACTTCGGGCAGGCGTTGCGCTGCTGCCAGGGATAATGCCGCCAACGCGAACGTGATTACCGCAAGAATACGTTTCATAGGTTTCCTCAGGAGATTCGCTTGAATTCATTTTGTCACAGAACCAGCTTCATGCACTCTAATCAAAAAAGACAGGGTCGTGACCAAACTACGCTGCGTGGCGCGCATGTGTGACTCTGCACCTCTATACGAAACACTAGCGGCAAAAGTTCATTGCCGACCGCAATCGCGCCGTTGATCACAGTCAGTGGCACAGGGGTTTGCCCCAAACCAGTAAGGGATCTCGCGGTAATCCTCAACGGCAAATACCGCCAAATCAGCATCTTTGCCCGGCTCAATCGAACCTTTGCGATCGGCCACTCGCAGCGCCCAGGCGCCGTTGATGGTGGCCGCCGCAATGGCCTCCGCCGGCGACATTTTCATGTGCGTGCAGGCCAGCGACATCGCCATCGGCATGCTCAAGGTCGGCGATGTGCCGGGGTTGTAATCCGTCGCCAGCGCCACCGGCACGCCCGCATCGATCATTTTCCGTGCCTGTGGATATTCCTTCAGCCCCAGAAAATAATTCGCTCCCGGCACCAGCGTGGCGACCGTGTCATGCTTCGCCAACTGCGCCATATCTTCTTCGCTGACGTGGTCCATATGATCAAACGATGCCGGATTGAAGCGCAAAAATGGCTGCAGCCTCGTCTCCGAAAGCTGGCCCATGTGTGCCCGCACGCTCAAACCATGCTCTGCGGCTGCGGCAAAAATCTGTTCGGTCTCGGCCGCCGTAAAAGCACCCTGATCGCAGAAAACATCGACGAACTGGGCAAGCTTCCGCTTCGCCGCCTGCGGGATCATCTCTTTACAGACGATCTCAACATAATTTTGTGAGCAGCCCTGAAATTCTTTTGGGACAACGTGCGCCCCTAGTAGAGTCGGCACAACAGTTCCGGGCCATTGCGAGGCGGCGTCGCGGATCGCCTCCAGCGACTTGATCTCCGACTCAAGAGTTAGCCCATAGCCCGACTTCGCCTCAACAGTCGTAGTGCCATGCGCGGCCATGTCGCGTAGCGCTGCGAGAACTTTTTCCGATAGCAACCGCTTCCCTGCTTTACGCACCGCCTCGAGGCTCGACCGGATCCCGCCGCCGGCCGCAGCGATCTCTTCGTAGGAGTCGCCCTCGATGCGCTTCTCAAAATCCACCAGCCGGGGGCTAACAAATACAGGATGCGTATGCGAATCGACAAAGCCCGGAAGAACGACTTTACCGGCGCAGTCGATCTCGATGACTTTCTTGCGATTCTTCTTAAGCCAAGGATCGCGCAGGGCATCTTTCGTAGTGCCGACGGAAACAATCTTGCCTCCGAGGCACAAGACCGCGCCGTTTTCGATGATCGAGATCTCGCGGAGATCCCTCCCTCTCCGTGGCCCAGGCGTCCCCGAAGGTGGCCGCAAAGTAAGCAGCTGCCCAATGTTGATCAGAAGAATTGGCAATTGAGTTCTATCGATTTTCACGGGAGGGTGCCCCGCCAAGCAGTCTATCAGCAGACCTAAATTAGGCTGTGTCGCGGGCATAGCGGTCGCAATTGGGTGGTTGCTATTGCAAGGCTTCTCAGGTTCTGGCTTGCGCCTTAAACCCTTCGCCGCCGTCAACCGTGCAGCCGTAAGCGACCGCTCCTGAAAAATCACACTCGCTTTGGAGGTTGTCTTCCATAAAGCGGACACCTTTTAATCCACATTCCACAAATCTCGCATCCACAAAGGATGTACCGCGAAAAGTACAATTCGCGAAGTGGCATTGGATAAAATTGGCGCTGGTGAATATTTCCCAATACCAGTCCAAATCCTTAAACGAACAGCCCACGAAATCGGAGCTGATCACGCCGCCGTCCTTGGAGAAACCACTGAATTCACAATACTTGAAATAGCCATCGTCCCATTCGACAGTCTCGAAGTTCGTAGCGTCTATCTCCATTGACTTCATGACCGCTCCGAATGCTGATTGCGTCATTTCTTCGTTGTTATGTTCATACGATATCGAAAGGCTGCTACCACATCGGAACTGTTACTCCCGCCTTCTTCGCAAACTCCTTAGCCTCCCCGTAACCCGCATCCACATGCCGGATCACTCCCATGCCGGGATCAGCAGTCAGCACGCGTTCGATGCGCTTAGCCATCTCATCTGTGCCGTCAGCAACCGTGACCTGCCCGGCGTGCAGCGAGTAGCCGATGCCTACGCCGCCGCCGTTATGAATCGATACCCACGATGCGCCCGCGGCGGTGTTCACCAGAGCGTTGAGCAGCGGCCAGTCGGCAACCGCGTCAGAGCCGTCTTTCATGCTCTCGGTCTCGCGAAACGGAGACGCCACCGATCCGCAGTCCAGATGATCGCGTCCAATCACGATCGGCGCTTTGATCTTGCCTTTCTTCACCAGATCGTTCATGGCCAGGCCGAACTGCGCCCGCTCTCCATATCCCAGCCAGCAGATGCGCGCCGGCAGTCCCTGAAACTTGATTCGCTTGCGCGCCAGATCGATCCAGCGCCGCAGGATGCGGTTTTCGGGAAACAACTCCAGCACCAGTTCGTCTGTAACGTGAATGTCCGATGCTTCGCCCGACAGCGCCACCCAGCGGAACGGCCCGCGCCCCTCACAAAACAGCGGACGAATATAAGCGGGCACGAATCCGGGAAAATCATACGCATTCTTCACGCCGCGCTGAAACGCGAAGGTCCGAATGTTGTTGCCGTAATCGAACGTGACCGATCCCATCTTCTGCAGCCGCAGCATGCCTTCGACATGCGCTGCGATCGCGTCGAGCGATTTTTCCTGATACGCCTTGGGATCGTTTTTCCGCAGCTCGACGGCTTCGGCAAAAGTCATTCCATTCGGCACATATCCATTCAGCGGATCGTGCGCCGAAGTCTGGTCGGTGAGAATGTCAGGCACGACGCCCGCGCTCGCCAGCTCAGGAATCACGTCCGCGCAATTGCCCACCAGCCCCACCGAAACATTTTCTTTTTTGCGCACCGCATTCTTCAAAATGCGCAGCGCTTCATCGAGCGTGGTGACCATGAAGTCGCAATAGCCGGTCTTCAGCCGCTTCTTGATGCGCTCGGGATCGACGTCAATGCCCAGAAACGCCGCGCCGGTCATGGTCGCGGCCAGCGGCTGCGCTCCGCCCATCCCGCCCATTCCGCCGCTGACGATCAGCTTGCCCGCCAGATCGCCGCCAAAATGTTTTTCGCCCGCCGCCGAGAAAGTTTCAAACGTCCCCTGCACAATTCCCTGCGAGCCGATGTAGATCCACGAACCGGCGGTCATCTGCCCATACATCATCAGCCCGGCGCGTTCCAGTTCGTTGAACTTTTCCCAGTTCGACCAGTGGCCGACGAGATTGGAATTCGCGATCAGCACCCGCGGCGCGTGATCGTGCGTCTTGAAAACGCCCACCGGCTTGCCCGACTGCACCAGCAGAGTTTCGTCGTTTTCAAGCTTCTTCAGCGTCGCGACGATGGCGTGGTAGGCCTCCCAACTCCGCGCCGCGCGGCCGGTTCCGCCGTAGACCACCAAGGTCCTGCGGCCGCTCGGCGACTTCCTCGTCAAGATTGTTCATCAGCATGCGCATGGCGGCTTCCTGCTGCCAGCCCTTGCAGGTGATCTGAGTTCCCGCGCGGCGCGCGAATCGGCGTGTAGGTGGACGACGTGATTTCCGTTTCTACAGGCATGGATAGATGGTAGATCGGATACGCGGAAGAAGTCAAGACTGGCAGTTGCTCGGCGACAAACTTGCCGCGGAAGCGATACTTCGGGCTGCAAGCAGAGAATCCACCGCGAGCGGGAGATTTCGCATCGAACCCGTGCTCGGCGAAAAAGTCTGCCACGCGCACGCAGGCCTGAAGAGAAGGGCTGATCAGAAAGACCCAAGACTTCTCACCAAGTGCTGTACGCGGTCGCCGTCACTTGAGGTCAAGCTCGAGGCCGAGTGCACATCGCTGATGCCGGGCTCCTGCTGGTCCACAGCCATCAGCAGATCTTCCTGCACCACTTCCCAGTTCGTTTCGCTGGTCATGGGATCAATGGGAATAACTCGCATGTAGCCGGCCGTACCAGGTCGTCCAGCGACTGCGGAGCTTTTTGCTTGTCGAGAGTGTACTGCGAAATCACGCGAGCGCAACGTGAACAGGTCGTGGCGCAACACGGATTCGCGCGCCTGCACCAGCGACTGGTTATACATGGGCACCGCAATCGACATCAGGATCAGGATCATGCTGATGACGATCATCAATTCCAGCAGAGTGAAAGCCGCGGGCTCGCAGCCGGCGCAAGCCTGCCCTGCCGCCGATCGTGTTCGTGTATGCCCCACTCTGTCTACTGCCAGTTTACCAGTCCTTATATTTCGTGCCGTCCAGCGCGTCGCCCTGCGACTTGGTGTAGACGTCGAACACGCTCTGCCCGCCCCAGGAATCGGAATCGGGATCGTCCTGCATCGAGCGCAGGCCCCACTCCTTACTCTTCGTCATGGGATCGATCGGAATTGGCGCAGGAACCGGATTTTCTTTCCCTGCACATCCACGCCCTTCACCAGCGTCTCCAGATCGGGCGGATAGCCCTGACTGTCGAGCTTGGTCTGAAACGCTTCTCGGTCGGCAGCCATCTTTGTAGCGGTCGATGGCGTCGCGCATGTCCCACAAATCATCGCGCAGCTTGCGTTCTTTCTCCCGCTGGATGGTGAGCCGCGCCAGCGGAATCGCCATGGTCGTCAGAACCGGCAGGATAGCTCGTGGCGATGATCAACTCCAGCAGCGTGAAAGCCGCGCTTCGGGCTTTGCTCTCGCCCGCGCTGCGAATACTTCTTTGCATCATGGTCTGAATCCTGATTCTTTAGAATCCGGATCGCGCCGGCCCGTTGCGACCTATTGCACCGTCACCGACGCCTGCGCTCCGTTGACCGTGATGGATTGCAGGCCGGATCGCGCGCTCCTCCCCGGGTAATGGTCAGCGGAGTTTGTCCACTGCCTTCGCCTGAAGGTCAGGGTAACCACCGTGCCCTGCCCGGAGACTCCACCCGCTCCGGGCGGCCGCGTGGCCGTAATCTGCAGACGTCCCGGTGGTTTCGTCTTCGCGATGCACCAGCGCCACGGCCTGGCCATCCTGCGAGAGGAATCCGCCGTTGGACACATTGACCAACTGCAGCTTGCCCGGATCGTAATTCATCTGCACCGGCACCGAATACACATTCTGCGCGCCGGAAATCAGCAGGTTCACCACAAAAGTGTTGCCCTTCACCGCCGTGATGTCGGCGGATCAAACAGGAAGCTGCGGCCTGGCCGGATTCGCAGCCGCGTTCGGCACCGGTGCCGGCCGGGACCGGAGGCTGCCCAGGCGTGGCCGGCCGGGGCCTGATTTGCCGGTGCCTGGCCGGCTGGAGGCGTGGCTGCGCGCGGGCGGAGACCACTGCGCCGCTGGCTGACGTGCCGCAGTCAATCGTAGTCGCCGTTCCAATATCGATCGCCCGCTGGTTGAGCTCGCTTACATCGGTCCCGCGAATGATGTGCGGAACAATGGCAAACACAATTCATCCGCCGAGTGATCCTGCGTGGTCTGGCCGAACAGATATTTCAGGATCGGAATCTGCGCCAGGCCAGGAATTCCAGTCAGCGATTTGGTCTGCGGGTCGTCCATGATTCCGCCCAGCAGGTTGGCCTCGCCATCCTTCAGGCGAATTTCGTGCTCGATCTTGCGCTGCCCGATGATGGGCTGGCTGATGCCGCCGATGCTGGACTGGCCGGTGACCGAAGAAATTTCCATCATCATCTTGAGCGTGACTTCGCCGTCCGCATGCACGTGCGGCGTGATGTCGATATTTACGCCGACATCGAGATATTGGAACTGCGTATTAACCAGCGGGTTAATGCCAACGCCGCCAATGCCGGGCTGGAACGATCCGGTCGCGACCGGCACGCGTTCGCCGATTTTGAGCGAGGCTTTCTGGCCATCAAGCGCGCGCACTTGCGGATTCTGAATCAGTTTGGTGTCGCTGTCGCCCATCACCGCCGACAGGTTCGCCGAAGGAATCGTGACCTGGAAGTCGGTGGCGTTCAGGTTGCCCAGAGTGTTTAGATTGATCCCGGTGCCGCTGCCCGAGGTCACTGTCCTGCCGGTCCCGAATTCGTGGTAGCGGTGGTCGTGGTGGTGTTGATATTGCTCTGCAGCGCTACCGTGGCGCTGGTCGGCGGCAGAAATCCCAGGGTGCGCGATTTGTCTTTGCTGACCTGCATCACCGCGATATCGACAATGACTTCCGGACGCGCCTTGTCCAGATCCTCCACCAGCTTTTCCGCCAGCGCGATCTGGTCGGGCGTGCCGCGCACCACCAGCGCATTCTGCGAGAGCAACTGCTGCACCCGCTGCACATCGAGCACGGCGCGAATGGCGTTGACCACATCCTGCAACTCGGTGGGCTGGGAAAGATTCGAAAGATAAAAAGTCTTGAGGACGCTCTGTTCCAGTTCCTTGCGCTTGGCCGGATTGTCCTGCGCCACAAAAATCGTGTTTGAGGTCACCGGTCGCCAGAAGGTTTTCGACTCCAGCGCGGTAATTTCCAGCGCTTCTTCCAGCGTCACTCCGTTCAGTTCGACTTTGATGCGCTTGGAAGTGTAGTCGGGATCGAACAGCACATTGATTCCCGCCAGTTGTGCCGACCGTCTCGATAAATCAGCTTGGCTGTCATCGGTGGAGTTGACCGTGATGGGGGTGTTCGAGATGGGGGCAAGTTCTACCGGACCGCCGGCTTCGTTGATCCTCCGCTCTAGACTGTGGGCGGCCCTGCCGCCTGCGGAGGCGGATTGCGCGCGTCATTGATCATCTTCAGCGTGTGCTTCATTTCCTGCTGCGCGATGAACAGGGAGGGATCGATCTGTGCGCCTTTTGGAACAGCGGCCAGCGATTCCTCCAGTTTGCCCTCCTCGCGCAGCAGTTCTGCCCGTGATGGACGATCGTATCGGCCGCTTTCGAGCGCATGCGCTCAAAAGACGTGCGGTAGCGCAAGTCTTTTGGCTTCAGGTCGTAGGCCTGCTTGTAAAACCCGTAGGCCTGTTCGTAATTCTGGCGAGCCTCGGCGTCCTGGCCCTGTTCGTAAACAGTCTTGGCCTTATCTGCAATAGCAGGCAGTATGGTGAGAAGGGCGACCAGCAGCAGCACCGCCGCGGGCATCAGACGTCTCATTCTTCAGTCCTCATTTACAAAGTCTTCGCCGGACACGCACTTTTCTACCCCGAAGCCCAGCGAACCTGGGATATGCATCGGCCACCGGCCGCGCAGGAACGCAATAAAACATGAACACAATAAAAAGGAGCGGTTTGATGCGATTATAACATCGCTATTTCCGACTCCCCATCTGATTGCACCGACGGGAGTTACACTCTTTGGTCGTAGCCCCAACGAGGGAACCGGCCGATGCCGGAAGCCCAAGCATCGCGATATCCCCGTCGCTGCTAAGATCGAAGATGAAGTCGAAGCATTGAAGTCAATGACTCAATGACTTAATCGCTAAATCGCCCAATTCCCATGCCCCGCCAGTCCACCCACGAAACCAAGCCTAAACCGGAGAAAGCCCCCAAGCCGCGAGCCTACCGCCTCGGGCCAGCGGGACGCTGCCGTTAATAGGATCGCTTCACATAACTACTTCTTGCTGGAAAAATTTGAGTGTGGCGTGGTTCTTACGGGAACCGAGGCCAAATCGGTCCGCGGAGGCCTCGCCAACCTCAAAGATTCCTATGGCTTGGCCAAGGACGGCGAACTTTGGCTGCTCAACGCCCACATCGGTCCCTACGAGCATGGCAACATCCACAACCACGCCCCGCTGCGCACCCGAAAGTTGCTGATGCATAAAGAAGAAATCAGCAAACTGATCGGCAAAACTCAGCAAAAGGGCCTGACCCTGATCCCGATGCGGATGTACTTCAAGAACGGCAAAGTAAAAGTTGAACTAGCCCTGGCCAAAGGCAAGCAGCTCTGGGACAAACGCGAAACCGAAAGGCGCAGGACGGCGGATAAAGAAGCTCGAGATGCTATCGGTAGGAGTCGAAAGGCCTAGGCCAGAAGACTCCACCCCGATCGTTCAGTCAGCGGGAATGCATCAAAGAATATGCGCCTGCCAAATGTCTAAGTCAGGCCTGGGCTTGGGCTCAATGAGCGTAATGGCGATTTTTCACCAGTTGACATCAAAACCGGTCACTTAGAACACCGGCAATCAAGTCCCTGAACGCTAAAACGCTTGCAGTTTTCGGGGACGAGCCATTGTTCTGAATATCCGCCCGATTGCTTCACGAGGCGAACTACAAACAGGCGCATTCCTGTGTAGACGGTCCCATCCAGCAGAGAAACCACAGAGTTGGGATACAGGAGACCGAACGTCTGGTGTAGCAGCGTCTTGATTTCCCCTGCCGAACTGACCTGCGAAATTCCGTGCGTTGTGACCACGAGAGCCTCGTCTGAGGAGACCCTTGTGACGGCCTGAGGCGCACCGTCCAGCTTGGCCAAGGTCTGCATGCCCACATCTGAATCGTGCTCAGTGACGATTAGCACTTTGCCCGAATCCATCCCCATGTGGGCGAGTCCAACGAAAACTAGAAATCCAGCCGATGTCTCCACGAATCCACGAACGTTCTCATTCGACAGTTTTCGTGTCTTGCCGGAATCGTTCGCAAACCACAATCCACCGCCAAACTCACCAGCGTCGAATCCAAGGAGCCATCCGTTGCTCGTTTTGGCTTTGCTCTCAACACCGAGCATATCTTTGTCACGTTTGACGCCAGAGGGAAGCTCCAGCGTGGACGACTTCGCTCCATAGGGCTTTGGTCGGGCTGTAATCTCCACGGCCCCCGTCTGAGAGGTGGAGACACGCCATTCGAGATTTGAATAGTTGGCGCAGGCAATTTCGCTGCTGTTCTCAGTCGGCGTGGAGTGGACCAGCCATCCGCCGGGTAGCGTCTGCGCCTCTGCTCCCAAGTTCGAACCCGCGACCAACAGCGAGAGAACGAGTAACGGACGATCAAGTGGCGACATGCGAGCAAGTTTACCTCAGAGAATAGGCTTGGCTGCTGTTAACAGGCGATATCGCTCATTGAGGGATTTTGAGTGCTATAGACAGTCTTGTTCACGCACTACCCGCAACAGCTACGCGGCAAGGTCCACGATGATGTCAACCCTCGCGCCATTCAGATAAACATTTCCGTCGTTTGCAAGCACGAAGACCAGCGCCTTTGGCTGTTCCGAGAGTGTTCTCGCTTCAATCCAATCGGCCATGTAATGGTCCACCTCCGGACCGAGCCCTTCTTCCCTATTGGATAAAACTCGGGTTACGACCGCTTTCTGCCTAGACCCTTTATCCGCATGAACCGCGAACTCGAATTGCTGGCCGATCTTGATCTCTGATTCCATGCCTATCATCCTTTCCAGCTTTTGTCAGTCGAGGAGATCAGCATTCTACCCCAGGGCTAAACCCTCAAATGATGAAATCAGGCATTTGCACTTATTGAGAACCAGCCGGCCAGCCGGCCGAGGTCAATGAGCGTTATGGCGATTTCTCGCCAACGATACAACTACGATCAATCTCATCGATCGCTTCGTAGCGATAGCAACACTGTCACGAGGGCTGGCTGCCCGGTTGGAACAACTCGTCACGGCATTGCTTCTGCTGCCACTTTTAGAGATAGGCAGTCGAGTTCAGTTTTCCGCAACCACGTTAATTTTGCATCACCCCGCCAGAAAACCAATCCCGTCTGTCACGAGGTGGGCGATCATGCTGGTACTAAGATCGCGCCGCCACAGATAAAGTCCTGACAGAATACATCCCCCGAAGCCGGCAATCAGCAGGTGGGCCCATCCCCAGTAGCCGAGGTGAGCGTAGGTAAATATCGCCCAGGAAATCACGGCCGCCAACCAACGAAGGCCGGTAATCTCCGTAAGCCGCTCGATGACAAACCCGCGATAAAACAGTTCCTCGAAGACCGCAGCCCTGAGAACAAGCTCAACGCGAAACCACAGCGGCATCGCCCGTATAGTGTCGAGTTGACTCTCAAACGTCGTCGGCCCGAGTACCGGCAGCACCTTGATATAGAGAAACGCGATTCCCATTACCATCACCACGCCCCCAGCAACGCCGAAGCCCAAGCTCTTCCAGGTCGGCCGGCGCAGATTCACTGAAGACAATGGGCGGGATTCCACCAGAGTGATATAGCCCAGCAGAATTGCCGTCAGTGCCCAGTACACGCCTTCGCGCTCTACCTGCGCTCTGAAACTCTCCCCCGGGAATAATCGCCCCGCCAACGGCAATTGCAACGCCACCATCAGGGCAACATTCACCCAAGCCATCAAGACTCCATGCGGGCGTCGTTTAAGGCTCGCGAGTCCCGCTTTGTCGATCACCTCGTCCATGGTCGCACCTCGAAAGAATTTGTTGACTGTAACGACTGTAACATGTAACGATCGTTACATGTCAAATCGAAAACAAGTCATCCTCGACGAGGTTTTGGAATACCTGCTCGAACATGGCGTGTCCGGCCTGTCGCTCCGCCCGCTCGCAGCCGCCCTTGGTACCAGCCCGCGTATGCTTATGTTCCACTTCAGGTCCAAGGAAGGTTTGCTGAAGGACGTCATGCAGGAGGTGAACCGCAGACTGCAGAAAAAACTGAATATTCTGGCCACGGCGGCGCTGACGAGACGTGCCGCTCCTCTAAAGCTGTTCTGGGAGTGGGCTACGCGGCGCGGCAACCTCGTCTACTTCCGGCTCCTTTATGAAGCTCAAATCGTCGCCACGCTAAATCCTGAAGAATATTCGGCCACGATGAAACAATCTACTCTGGATTGGCGAGGTCTCGCATTGCAATCTATGTCTGAGTCTCTGCGCGAGCAGCCTCTGGCCGACCTCTGCATTGCGGTCTTCGACGGTCTCTTGCTCGAATTTATCGTCACCGGCGAGCGCCGCCGTCTCACTTCTGCTCTCGATCGCTTCATCGCCATTCTTCGCCAGAACGTTACACGGGATATCGATCAGGTCAAGACACGAGGACCCGCTAACAGATCTGGGAGGCAGACCGCAGGAGTTTAACGCTAGCGAGCGTGGGCAAAAATGGTTTTGATTCCCGTTGACGGGCGGAAGTTCAACTGTTGTTACCAGGCGATAACACTTCGACCACCGGCGATTGTGACAGAGTCCCAAAGAATTTCCACAGGCCCATTGTGACATCTGACCTTGCGCTCGCCATCGCACCTGCGCGATCATAGTCGAGGCCGTGACGGTTGGCAGAAGCCAACTCGTAGCGCCCAGAAGTCATTAATTCGAAATAACTTAGCATCTAAGTTCTTTGACATCTAGATCTTGCGCGGAATTTCCCGCCAACTCGATGATTCCAGAGATTTTGCAAAAGGGGGGAGGGGGGGTATCGCCCCAGTTTGGGTGCATTTAAGCTCAAGCGCGCCCGAATCCACCGCCCGCAGCCTCGATGCCCAAGCTTTATTTTCTGGTCGGAATCCACAGTGATGAAAACCGTCAACCTCAAATCCGACATGCCGCAGGTGCATGAGGCCCTGCAGCGCCTCGAGCGCGAACTGGCCCTTGCCCGCGGGGAAAAAGCAAAGCTGCTGAAGCTGGTCCACGGCTATGGCTCAACCGGTGCCGGAGGCGACATTCGCATCGCTGTCCAAAGGCGTTTGCAGGAGTTGGTTCAGAGCGGAGAGATTCGCGGGTGCATCTTTGGCGAGAGCTGGTCGAAGTCAGACGAGGCCGCGTGGAAGCTTCTGCGGGCGCATCCTGAACTCAAAAACGACTCCGACCTCGGCCGCCGCAATCAGGGCATCACCATCGTTCTGCTCTAGCCCCGCGAAACCCATGATTCCCGTGATTTCGCAAGAGCGGAAAAACGAGACCTTGAGAACTGGCTCTCGGCATATAATGTTGCGACTTCTGGAGGCCTTCTGCGCCTGACCCTCGAAACTCGCGATGTAGGACGCGTCACCGTCGTGCAATGCCAAGGGCGCATCGTCGCCGGAGAAGAGAACGAGTCTCTGCGCGCACACGTGACCTGGATTTTGCGCGACCGCCGCTCCATAGTGCTGCATCTGGGCGCGGTGGATTTCATCGACAGCAGTGGCTTAGGAACGATGGTCCGCACGCTCACCAGCACGCGCCAGGTCCACGGCGATCTGAAACTGTGCAACGTGCCCGACCATGTGAAGAAAGTTCTGCTCCTGTCGCACCTGGCAAAGTTATTTGAATCGCACGATTCGGAGGAACTTGCAGTCGCCGCCTTCTACCAGCCCCGGGCCCAGGACGAAGCGCCGGTGGCCACCGGCCGCAGCGTTCTGTGCGTGGACAGCAATGCCGACGTGCTCGCCTACTTGCGCGAACTGCTGCGCCGCGAGGGATACAACGTCCATACCAGCAGCCACCTGCGCGACGCCGTCACCCTGATGCGCATCACGCGCTTCGATCTCGTGCTGGCTGGCCCCGAGGTGCACGCCGCGCCGGCAAGCCGGGAAGCCTTTCAGAAAGCTTGCGCCAAGATGCCAGTCATCGAACTGGGCAGCGATTTTTCCACCCTGGATGCCGGCGAAGCCGGCGCCGGACTATTGGAAAAAATTGGAGCCCTGCTCAATCAGAAAACCGCGTAAGGCAGGCGGGAATGAGCAAGCTGCGCTATGACGCTTGCGTTTCCGGCGGCGGGATCGGAATCACCGGCTCAGTCGCCGGAGCGTTGTCCGAAACGTTGTCCCGAACGACAACCGGCGCCGCAGCCGGAACGGATGTGAAGGACTGCACCGCAATCGGTTCCACCATAATCGGTTCGACCATGTTCTGTTGATAATAGGTGACCGCGACTCCGCGCTGCCAGAAGCGGGGAATCAAAAGCACGAACAGAGTCAACTGGCTGACGAGCATTGCTCTGACCACGCCGGCTGGCGGAACGAATTTCATCCACACCCACAGCCCGGCCCAGAGCACAACCGCAGCCACAAGCGTGGTCATCACATAGCTGCCCAGCAGCCTTCCCAGGTTGCGAAACATAAATCGCAGGCCTCTGCCAATCGAGCGGCGCACAGCGCGCTGGTCACTCAGAACCACGTCGGCCTCGGCTAGATCAAACCAGATGCGCAGGATGCTCATGACCAGAAAAATCACCGCCAGGGATCCGGCCGAAACATAAACCGGCAGCAGTTCATTCGTGCTTTCATCGGCAGCTTTCAGCATGCCCGCGCGAATCATGAACAACGCGCCGCCCACAATCAGGAACACGATCCCAGCCACAATCAAGAGCCGGATAAAGCGCCACAGGTTACGGCCACAGGCGCGGAAAAAGTCCTCCCGCGGCAACCGGTAGGTCGAAGCATAACCCTGCAGCACGCCGGGGATGAACAGCGCGGTCAACAGAAAAAAGAGGAGCGCAAAATCAGTAGCCGCAGCCCCCGACGACGCGGTTGACCCAAACTCCGGCCGAGCGAACATCTCGGCAAGCACGCCCTGGGAAAATCCATGCACAAGGCGGTCAGAGTGGAGGCTGTGATCCAGGATCGAATGCGCCTGGTTGCTGAATGCGGCCGAGCCGAACCACGCCAGCACCAGGTTCAGCAGATAGAACCAAACGATGTAGCGCTTGTGCCGCGCCAGTTTGCCCCAGCCGCCGCTCATCAAACCTTGATTGTTATTCATCGATTCCCTGCCCTTCATCATCCTCATTACGCGAAGACCGAAGCCAGAAAGCCGGAAGCCGGCTTGTTACACCGCCCACCATGCCAGCGCCTGGGCCAGCCA
This sequence comes from uncultured Acidobacteriaceae bacterium, assembly GCA_963784085.1. GTDB lineage: Bacteria > Acidobacteriota > Terriglobia > Terriglobales > Acidobacteriaceae > Sulfotelmatobacter. The sequence goes on from CAWAQH010000008.1 coordinate 107,413, forward strand.
CTGAGTCACAAACGTCCAGTAATTTGTTAGTTTGCGCGCCGGCCGCGTATCGGCGTCCGCCATATAGCTGTTGTTGAAATCGTTGCGGTCAATCTGCACCCTGTGATCCGGATCAATCTCAGCCGATTCGACCTTGGCTTTCTTCTCGTAAGTGAATGTGGTCCAGCGATTCACGCCATCCCAGTGCTCACGAACCTTTTCGCCATTGTCGAACTTGATCTCAACCTCGACCGGCATAACGAAATCTTCCTTGCGCTGCAGGTAGACGTAGGACCGGTACACCGTGTCCTTGTCCATTTCCCGAAGCCCCCGCCCTTTTTATCTTCATACCAGTTCAAAGGATAGGCTTCAATCTTCAGCACTTTGTAATCCATCACCTGCGAGCCATAAATGGCCTGATTGAAGTACCAGCGCAAGTCCCTGCCGGAGACCTCCTCAATCGTTTTCAGAAAGTCTTCCTTGGTGGGATGGGTGAAGCGATACTTCATGAAATAAACGCGCATGGCCTTCGCCATCGTTTCTTCGCCGATAATGCTTTCGAGCGTGAGCAGCACGCACGCGGTCTTGCCGTAGGTGGTTCCACCGTAAGAGCTGTTGCTGTAATAGTCATAGGCTTTCTGCGCGATAGGATCGATATCCGCAACCCCGATATAACCCAGCCGTTGTTGTTCCCGTTCGCCCATGGTGGCCCCGAGCATATTCAGGATGGAGGTGTTCTGGCCCAGAACATCATCCAGCACTTTCACTTCCGTGTAACTGTTAATGCCCTCGTCCATCCATGCGTCTTCAAATTCATTGGTCGCGACCATGCCATACCAGTACTGGTGCCCGAACTCGTGCTCGATCACAAGTTCGGGGATGTAAAGTCCATCGGGCATGAACCAGTTAGAACCGCCGGTAATAAATGTGGGATATTCCATGCCCTCGGCCGCCGAACCCGGCTCGGGATCCACCAGCGTGATCGTCTTATAGGGATAAGGTCCGTACCATTTCTCGAAGTGCTCGAGCGACTGGCGCAGGATTCGTTCGTGGCGCTCGACCTGGTTCCAGCGTGCGGGCTGCATAAGAATCTGCATCCTCACCGGCCCCATCTGGCCCTGATATACGCCGTCGTCTTTTACCTTATAACGCGGGCTGGCGGTCCAGGCGAAATCGTGAATGTCATCGCCGTGATATGTCACGGTCTTGGTGTTGTCGGGATTATTCGCCTCGCTGACCTTCACCCCGCTGGCGCCCACCACCTCAAACTGCGGCACCGTCAACTTGACGTCATACACGCCGAAATCGGCGAAGAACTCGGTATTGGCATGATATTGATGGCAATTCCATGCGCCGTGCCACCACACGCCGACTTTCGGGAACCATTGCCCGCCCAGCACGAAGTCGCGCTTCCACCCGGAGCGCTCCTGGGTTTCGGGGAAATTGGTCTGAAATGCGATCTTGAATTGCACATATTCCCCTGGGGCAATGGGCTTGGAGAGGCGTACATCGGCCACGGTCTTGTCGTCCTTGTTGCCATCGTCGGGAGCGATGTAATGCACCTGCGCGGTCAGATCACCCTGGCCGACCACTTCGAGGGTCTTGATCTCTTCCGATCCGTAGGCTTTGGGGTCCCATTTGTCGTAGCCGGTATCGCGGCTGCCTTCAAGTTTCGACTCGCGTATCCACGTAGCGTTGGGCTGAAAGGCATTCTGATAGAGATGGAACGGAAAGTGGTCGAGCGCCTGCCCGGTCAGGTTGTGATAGGTAAGCACCTCGGTGGCGTCGACCGAGTGCTTGACCGCGTTATAGTGCGCGTCGATTTCGTAATGCACGACGCGCTCCGACATGGGCTTGTCGGAATTGATGGCCGAAGTGGTATCCGGAATAGCCAGAGCGGCGGCGTTATTCGGAATCGCGGCGGCGCTTGCGACCCTGGCTGGAGAAGCGGCCGGAGCCCCCTGCGAGGGGGCCGCATGGGCCGCATATTGCATCACGGCCAGGGATAGAACGACCATCGAAACCAACGGAAATAACAGAACCATCCACCGGATTCTCATTGAACCAACCTTTGCTTTCACTGTGGCATAAAATCATACCCTAGGCGGTCGAATGCGTCATCTCGCGGGAAAGGTACGGCGATGATGGCTTAGCGGTTCCCGCGCTGGTTCCGTCGCCGGCTCCCTCGCTATGGATTCGCCCGGTTTCGCATTATCCACTTTTGCAAAAATCCACAATTTTCCGCGGACCTGGCACGCTTGCGTTTATCCCGGCTTGCCGACGATACTGGAGTGTCAGCACAATCTGGCAAACGACATCATGAAAACTACAATCTCTCTCTCTACTCCCGCACAACTGGAAACCGAATCCCTCGTCGCCGTTGTGCTCGACCAAACCGAGAACCAGTCGGCGAACAAAGATGCCAAGCCTCAACTCAAACTCGCAACTGGCGACGCGGCCGTGCAAGCGGTTGCCGTCGATCTGCTGGCCAGCGGCGAACTGACCGGCAAGCCCTTTGAAACGAACCTGGTGCACAAGCCGGCCGGGGTGAAGGCCAAGCGCCTGCTGCTGATCGGCGGGGGCGCGGCAAAAAAGTTTACCGACTACGAGCTGCGCCGTGTTGCCGGCGCCGCGGTACGGACGCTTAAAGCCCGCGGAATCCGCAGCTTTGCCTTTATTGCCCCGACTGGCATTCCCGCGCCGGAAGCGGTACGAGCAATCGTGGAAGGCGCGCTGGTCGGCAACTTCGATCCTGATTATTACCGGAGCGACCGTAAGGACCAGAAGATCGACGCCCTTACCATCATTGCCAGCGGCAACGTAGATCAAGCCACGCTCGAAAAGACGGCGCATGAAGCGCAAGTTATCGGCGAATCGCAGAATTTCACCCGCGATCTGGTGAACGAGCCTTCCAACCGCATGACGCCCACCATCCTGGGCGACCGCGCCAAGAAGATGTGCGAGGAAGTCGGGTTGAAGTGCGAAGTTTATGGCGCCGACAAGATCAAACAGCTCAAGATGGGAGCGTTTTGGAGCGTCGCGCAGGGGTCGGACGAACCCCCCGCGCTGATCGTGATGACCTACGAACCCGCCGGTGCGCCGGCCAAGCCGGTCTTAGGTTTAGTGGGCAAAGGCATCACTTTCGACACCGGCGGCATTTCGATCAAACCCGCCGATGGCATGGAGAAGATGAAGTACGACATGGCCGGAGGCGCCACCATGATCGGCGCCATGCGCGCTATCGCGCTGCTGAAGCCGAAAGTGAAGGTGATCGGCATCGTATGCGCCACCGAGAACATGCCTTCGGGCAAGGCGCAGAAACCCGGCGATGTGCAGATCGCGATGTCGGGCAAATCGATTGAGATTATCAACACCGACGCCGAAGGGCGCCTGGTGCTGGCCGACGGCCTTTTTTACGCGAAGCAACTCGGTGCCACTCACCTGGTGGATGCCGCCACGCTCACCGGCGCCGTAGTAGTGGCGCTGGGCTTCCAGAATGCCGGGATCTTCGCCAACGATGACGCGATGTACGAGCGCTTCCACAAAGCGAACGGCAGCGCCGGAGAAAAAATGTGGCGGCTGCCGCTCGATGACGAGTACAAAGAGAACATCAAGTCCACCATCGCGGACATTGTGAACTCCGGCGGACGCTGGGGCGGCGCGATTAATGCCGCCATGTTCCTGAAAGAGTTCGCCGAAGACACACCCTGGATTCACCTCGATATCGCGGGCACGGCCTGGATGGAAGATCAGAAGCCGTGGATCGCCAAGGGCCCTTCGGGAATCGCGCTGCGCAGCCTGGTTGAGTTCGTAAAGGGCTTCGCGAGCTAGGAGACCGGCCACAGCTTTTCGCGCATTCCCCCGCGCCAGCAATGGGTAAGGAAGTTGTGGCCGCGACTTTTTTTGGGGCAGCCTCCATTATTTTGCCAGCCATCCGGAGCCGGTTGGCATCCTACCCTCGCTCGAACGACTGTTTCGGAAAGTAAGTGCCGGCAATTTCATGCCGAGCCACCTGGAGGGAAAGCGAATGAAGGCTCTAATGCTGGTTGGAGTTGTTGTGCTGGTGCTTGGGGTGATCTCGTTTTTTGTGCCCTTCCCGCATTCGGAACATCACGGCATCAGCGCCGGGGATGCCCATGTGGGCATCACTACGCACGACGATGAGAAAGTTGCACCGGCGGTCAGTATCCTTTTAGTTGTGGTCGGCGCCGGTTTGATGATCGCCGGGAAGAAAAGCTAAGCCCGACAAAAATTGGCCACGGAGTTGCGCGGATCGGATCGAACTCCATCTGTTCAGAAACCGCGCAAATCCGTGGCCAAGTTTTACATCTTGTTCGCTGTGGCCTGGTTGAAAGCCTTTTCCAGATCGGTGATCAGCGGAACTTCGCTCTGCTGCAGACCGCTGCGGCCCATCATGCGCCACAAGTAGTCACCGTGATCGGGCCAGCCGTGCCCGTCGTAAACAGCCAGAACGTCCTCTGACGGACGGCTCGTCACCATCAGCACGATATCGGCCTGGTGGGGCTCATACACCACGACAAACTTTCCCCACTTCTGTAACGCATCCTGCACCGCGTTAATGGCCTTGCGATCATCGGGAAGCAGGTTGGGATTGAACTGGTCGCCATCATAGCTGGTGACGTAGACGTAACGAGCATTTACCAGAGTCCCCGGAAATGGCGGGAACATTTTGCGACGGGATCCCTGTGGACGCTTTCGGTGCGGCAAAAGCCAGCGCCGTCCCCAATAACAGAACGGTCAGTACAGAACACGAAGTCATTTTGTTGATTTGCATAATGTTCACCAAGATGTGCTCTCTATTCGGTATCGATGCCCTTCCCTTGCTTAGATGGCTGCAGACGAGGCCAAGTTGCATGGCTGCAAAGACTCCTTAGGTTCAGTGATTTGCACGTATTGTAGATCGAACGTATTGGCGGGCAAGAGCACCGGAGTCCACTAGCAGGCTGGAGTTGGCCTCAGCCTCAGGCGCCGAATCTCTCGGCGGCACGCGCCTTCGCTCGGGCGGCCTCTTCCTCACGATTCTTGGGCGGAGCGGTGGTTTCAAGCGAACGCAGAAAACGAGCCGAGACCGAAGCCACTTCATCCACCGCAGCCCCGAACGCGGCTTCGTTGACTTTCGAGGGCTTGTTGAATCCGCTGATTTTTCTCACGAACTGCAGTGAAGCTGCCCGAATTTCTTCTTCATTTACCGGCGGATCGAAATTGAAGAGATTTTGATATTTCTGCACATGGAGCGGCCCTCGAATGAAATTCGTCGTCAGTCGTCAATCGTCAATCATTCATCACTAGTTTGCCATAATCGGCACAGCAGTCTCAAAACAGCCGTCCAATCGAGAAGTTCACGCGCGCCACTCCCGTAGGGCTAACACTGCCGGCCAGTTCGATGGGCCCGACAATGGTATCGGCGATGATGCCCAGATCGAACGTGCCGCGGACCACTACGGTGGATGGATCGTTGAATGCAGTGCCGGCTTCGTACCATCCGCCCCAGTAAATTTTGCTTCCGACCACCTGCGGCAGGCGGTAGAGTTCACGGCGGAATCCCAGCGAAGAGTAGGCATAGTGATTGCCAACAAACTCCTGGGGAAGATAGGCGCCGAGCCGAAACGATCCGCCGAGAGTGAATTGCTGGAATGGCCCCGCGGACCCGTGAAACGTGGTCCCGCCAGAGGCCAGGAAAAACAATGAAGTCTTAGGGCCGGTCGGGACAAACGTTGAGGTCTGCACATCCAACTGGTCAATTGGGTGCACCAGGAGCGGGCTCTGCAGCACACGGGTAAGGCTGGCCACAATGCGCATGCCGCGGCTAGGAACCGAAGGACTATCATGTCCATCCCACACATAGCGCGTGCGGAATTCGCCGGTACTGCCGCTCGACTGTGAGGTAATTCCGAGCTGCCCACCAGGGGCGCGAGCCTGCCGCTAAAGATTTCGTATCCCCAGCGGAGTTCGCTGCGCCGGCCGGTGTTGAGAGCCGAAATCAAAACCGCCTCCTGCGCGCTCATCGCCGAAGATGCCGATGCGCGTCTCGCCATTGAACTCGTTGCGCGGGTACTTCGAGGCGAAGGCATACGGCGCGACAAATAAATGGGTGTCTCCGAGCGGCTGGTAGAATTCGGTGGCCGCGAGGTTGCTCGATCCGAGCAGCAGATCATTTCGCCATTCCCCGCCGTGATGTTCCACGTCCATGAAACGTGATGCGGGCCCCTGCGGCGAAATCGAAGGCCGCCACGCCCGAACCATCCACATTGACGGCCAGATCCACGAAGGGTGGGCCGTAGGACTTTTCATGCGCGGTCACGCGCAGCGAGGGCACGCCATTCTGCGTGAAGCCCTCATAACCCAAACGGTCGAACTCGCCTTCCCCGGCAATGCGCGTAAGTTGGCTTTGGAGTTTGTTTAGATCGAGTGGCCCCTGTGTGTTTGATTCCAAACTTTGTTCCATGCGGCGGTTCCGGTCACGGTCGCCTCCTTTCACCTCCACGGTCTGCACCTGTTTGGGTGGTAAACGTTTGCGGGAGTAGCGCGCCGCGAGATACTGCTGCCACTCGGCATCGTCTTTGATGGCGTAAGGCAATAGGGCTGCGGACTGGTTGGCTGCGCTCTGTAGCCGAGGCGGATGAGCTCCGGCAGGCGGTCATAGTCCTCGGGTGGAAAAGCCTGCCTGTATCTACGGTGATGGTGGCGCTGGCGCTCGCCAGGGAGCGGCGTTCATTCTGCAGGACCATGACGCTTAAGGCGCGAGAGAGAACGCCGGTCAGCGTTTCCAGTTGCTGTTTCTCGCCAAGCGGAACGCGAAGGTCGACGGCAATCACCGTATCAGCCTGCATTTCGCGCACCGTTTCCACCGGGATGTTTTCGACCATGCCGCCATCGGCCAGGACGCGGCCATTGATTTCGACTGGAGTAAAAACACCGGGAATCGCCATGCTGGCGCGCACGGCCGTAGCCAATGAACCATCATGCAGCACCACGCGGTCACCGCTCAGCATATCGGTAGCCACGCAGCGGAAAGGTATGGGCAGATCGTCGAAGCTGGCGACGCCGGATTCAGGAAATGTGATGCGGTCGAGCAGCAAGCCAACACCGTGGCCCGGACTGAACCCGTTGGGCCCGCTCAGGCCGTGCTTCAGGCCGAGCGCGGCCGCGATTTCAAAATCGCGGCGGTCCTGTTTGCGTCGATAGCCAAGCTGGCTGTAAGTGGGCTCGGAAAGCAACGCGGTCGTCCAGTCGATATCTTCGGCAAATTTCTGGATTTCCGCGGGCGTCATGCCCGTGGCATACATGACTCCAATGATGCTGCCCATACTGGTGCCGGCGACACGATCGACCGGAATGTGATTTTCTTCCAGCCACTGCAGCACTCCGATCTCGGTCAAGCCGAGCGCGCCGCCACCGCTGAGGGCGAGGCCGATGCGAGGACGTTGAGGGGTCTGTTCCTGAGGACGAACGCGTTGGCGGATTCTGGGCTGTAGCCAGAATGCCACTCACGGTCAGCACTAGCACGAAACTGAGCCGCGCCGTGGCGCGGCCATTGCGAGACAGAAGCATTCTTCTCCTCCGGGCGGAGCGGACTGTGCTCGAGAAAAAATCACATTAGCAGGTTTGATTCTCAATGGGTGATTCAGCGATCGGACTGCTTTTGGCGTACCTCGTCCACAACGCCGCGGACCGCGCTGATGACCACGTCGGGGCGGTCGAGTTGAATGTAGTGCCCGCTATTTTTTGCGATCACCTGAGTGCTTCGGGTCGAGAGTTGCGCCAGCTCCTTCTGCATCTGCTGCCAGGCATCGTTGGCGGGCTTGACCAGGTCTTCGGGCAGGTCGGGTTGGGGTGTGTCGGGATCGTGAGTGAGAACTGCGAGCGGGAGATCTCCGAGAGAACCGGCGGTTGCGGCCTGGGCCGCGCTTTCGGAGATGGATTTGAGTTCAGCTACTCCTTCGCGCACGGTATGGAAGTTGCATTCTGCGGCGCGTACTTCGGCGTCGCGGCCGCAGAAGCCCAGCAGGCGCGGGATTCCAAAGGGCATGGTGAACTCGAAAAACTCCTGCTCGCGTAGCCAGGTCGCGTCCATGTCGTTCAAGGCTGCGGGAAAGCGTTTTTGCTGCTCGGGATGCGAGGAGTCGACCAGCAGGATGCCAGCGACCTCTCGCGCGGTAGAAGCTGGTGAAGAGGCGGACATCGAATCCACCCATGGAGTGGCCAACCAGAACATAAGGTCGCGGGGAATGCCGGCATTATGCAGGAGCGTGTGCAGTTCTTTGGCAAATTCTTTGCTGGTGCTGGGGTGACGACTGTAATAGCTGAAACCGAGGCCGGCGCGGTCGTAGGAGCAGACGCGGGTAAATTGCGCGATCTGCGGCTGAACTTTTCGCCAGGAGATGTAGGTGTCGCCGAGGCCGGAGTCGAGAATTACCGCGGGGGCGCCGGAGCCGATGCAGTAGAGGTGCAGTTGGTAGGGACCGACGTCGACAAGTTGGCCGGGTATGGGATGGGCACGGAGGTCGCGGCGTTCGGAGAGGGACTGGTAGATACTCCCGGCGATGTCAAGCAGCAATAAACAGGGCACCATGACGACCACGACCGAGATCCATAGCATTCTGCGATTCCGTTGCGTCGCTAATGCTGTCGAGGACATTTCTTTTTCTTCGGGCGAGACGCAGGCGGGGACGCCCGCGCCACATTACACTGCGGGATTCTACATGACCGGGGGAACCGTGATACCCATCACTCCCAGGACCCGAATCAGCTCGCGGCGGACTACGGCGACTGTGGCCAGCAGGAATTGCTTTCGCTTCTCATCGGCCTCGCTGAGAATGGGATGGCGATGATAGAAAGTGTTGAAGAGTTGCGCCAGTTGGAATGCGTGCTTGGCAAGGTATGCCGGTTCGGTGGTCGCGATGCACTGGTTGACGATGTAGGACGTTTTTGCCGCGGCCAGCCAGAGTTCCCATATTTCGCTGGAGCTTTCACGGTTAAGAAACTCCGCGAATTCCGCCGGGCGGCCCCCGCGCGCAATCTCTTTGGCGAACGGCTCCGGATCAATTTCCGCCTTCTTGAAGATGCTGGTGGCGCGGACTACGGCGTACTGCGCGTAGGGCCCGGTTTCGCCTTCGAAGCTGAGGGCTTCTTTGAAGTCGAAGGCGATCACCGATTGCTTGGTGAACTTCAGCATGAAGTAGCGCAGTGCGCCGATGGCGATTTGTGTGGCGATGGAGACACGCTCGGCATCGGCGAGCTGGGGATGGCGTGAATCGACCTCGCTTTTGGCGGAGACGATCAACTGATCAAGCAGATCGTCGGCCTTGACACCGAAGCCTTTGCGTCCGCTGACTTCAATGTAAGAGCGCGTCTTGTCTTCTTCACTGAGCGTTGTAGCCGAGTTCGGCGGCACAGCGCGGCGTGAGCGCGACCATTTCGTAGGAAAAATGCGTGTAGTGATCGGCGGCTTCGTTGTGGCCGAGTCCGCGCAGGGCTTCAATGACGGTGTTTTGCGCCTCGGACTGGCGGGCATCGATTACGTTATAGATTTCGGCGACATCGCCGAAGTGGGGATGATCCTTCTCGCCTTGCATGGCAGAAATCCAGCAGTCGTGCTGATTTGGATAGCGGTAGAACTTGCGATACGCGAAATCGCGGCCGAGCAAGCCGAACTTCCACATGTGATAGGCGATGTCTTTGCCGACGTAGCCGACGGTGCCATTGGAGCGGACGATTACTTTCTGATCTTCTTCGGAAATGCCTGAAGGGTGGATATCCACGCCGGGCTTGAGGGGAATCTCCACAAGTACGTCATCGTTCTTCTTGGCGCCGGTCGCGGACGGGGCGTCCGTGGCTACATGGTCCGTGCCTGTTCCGGCGCGGCGCATGATCCAGCAGCCTTTGTTCTTGCCTTCGGTTTCGTAAATCAGGACGCCCGCTTCTTTCAGCTTGGTGAAGGCTGCGTCCCAGAAATGCAGCTGCAGGATTTCACTCTCGCGGGGAAGAAAATCGTATTCGATATCGAGGCGATCCATGGTTTCAAGATGTCGGCGCAGGACGGCAGCCGAGATCAGTTCGGCGATGGCAGACGTTTCGCTGGCGGCATCTTCGATGGCGTGGAGAGTTTGCCGGCGAGCCTGCTTGTTCTGCGGTTCCTGCTCATACCACTGCGAGACGCGGGCATAGAGGTCCCAGCAGTAGTAGTCGAAGCGCGGCTGCTTGGTCAGCGCTTCGATTTCCGCGCGCGACTTTTTCTCGATGTGCGTGAATCCGACAACTACGTCTGCGACCTGCACTCCAGTGTTATCGATGTAGTTCTGAACGTCGACTTCCCTGCCCGCATTGACGCAGCAAGCGGACAAACGTATCGCCGAGAATGGCATTGCGCAGGTGGCCGATGTGGGCGGCCTTGTTGGGATTGATGCTGGTGTGCTCGACCAGAATCTTGCCCGCAGAAATTTCGGCAGCCGGCTTCTGGTCGGCTGCAAGCGCAGCGGCCATCCAGGCGCGATCGATTTTGACATTCAGGTAGCCCGGAGGCGCGACCTGCATTTCGGCGATGCCTTCGATGGGACCGATTTCTGCACGGATCGCTTCAGCGATCTTCAGCGGAGCGGCGCGCATCGGCTTGGCGAAGGGAAACATGGGAATGGCGAAATCGCCCAGTTCCACTTTCGGAGGCTGTTCGATTACCACGTTGGGCAGAGTGACGCCCGGGTAGCGACCGAGAAGAAACTCCGAGATGCGCGTGGCTAGACGACGTTCAAGATAGCGATACAAGTCGTTCCCTCTGTGTTGCGGGAGACAGTGATTTTAGCAGACAAGAGCGAGGGCGCAGGTTTGACGCAGCATGGCGCGTTCCCTATGATGAAAAATCAGTCTTTGGTCTTTGGTCTTTGGTCGTTGGTCGTTGGTCATCCGCGGCGCCTTTGGGACGATGGCACGCGTGTTCCTTGCCGAAGACCGATGACTATCGGCCGACGACGGTTCCTATGCGCATAGCCTACCTTGAGTGTTTTTCCGGCATGAGCGGCGACATGTTTCTGGGCGCGCTCGTGGATGCCGGAGTTCCGGCTGCATTGCTGGAAGAAACTGTGGCAGCGCTTGGATTGGGTGCGCGGCTGGAGATTTCTCGAGTCGTGCGAAGCGGGATTTCGGCTGCGAAGGTGGATGTTTGGGTGGATGGGGAGAAGGATTTGCCGCGGGAGGAATACTGGGAGCGGCAGGAGAATCGAGCACTGAACATTCGCATGAGCATCATGGGCATTCGCATTCCCATCCTGGCGAAAGTTCGCGGGCGGGGGCACCCGCGCCACACGAGCTTCTCGCGGGCTGAGCGAGATTCGGAAGATTATTTTGGCGGCTTCGATTTCCGAGATCCGCCAAGAAAATGCCATTGCCATCTTCGAAGCGCTGGGGCGCGCGGAAGCTAAGATTCACAACACTTCGATCGAGAGCGTGCACTTTCACGAGGTCGGGGCCGTCGACGCCATGGTCGATATCGTGTGCGCGGCCGTGGGCGCCGAAGCACTGGGCGTGGATGAAATTATCTGTTCCCCGTTGAACGTCGGCGGCGGGACGGTGAAGTGCGCGCATGGAACGTTTCCGGTACCGGCACCGGCGACGCTGGAATTCCTGGGAGGCGCGCCGGTGTATTCGTCCGGCTTGCAGGCCGAATTGGTCACGCCAACGGGCGCAGCAATCGTAAGAACGCTGGTTTCGCGATTTGCCGCATTTCCGGAAATGAAGATTCAGAAGTCAGGCTATGGCGCGGGATCACGGGATTTCCCTGGGCATCCAAATGTTATGCGGTTAACGATTGGAGAAGCGGCGCCGACTGCTCTGGCTGCAAAAACCGCATCCGAAACGATTACGGTGCTGGAAGCCAATCTCGACGATCTAAATCCGCAGGTGTTTGGATACGTAATGGGGCGTTTGCTGGAAGAGGGCGCGCTGGATGTGTTCGGAATGCCGGTGCAGATGAAGAAGAACCGTCCGGGCACGCTGCTGACGGTATTGTGCAAGCCCGAGGATGCCAATAAACTGGCGCATCTGATTTTTACCGAGACCACCACGCTGGGCGTGCGGCGGCACGAGGAAATGCGTCAGACCCTGGCGCGGCGATGGGAGAACGTGCATACATCGTGGGGCGACGTTCGAATCAAGATCGCCAGCATGAATGGGACAGTCACGAATTACGCTCCCGAGTATGAAGATTGCCGGCGGATCGCGGCGGAGCATCATGTGCCGCTGAAGACTGTGATTTCGGAAGCCGCACGGGCGTACCTCGGAAATCAGAATCAAAGCCTTTAACCACAGAGAACACTTCGGCCTCGCTCAGGGCGGGCGCCGAAGTGCACAGGGTAGTGAATAAGACTTTATGAGCAGGAAGTTCTACATCACGACGCCGATTTACTACGTGAACGCGCACCCGCACATTGGGCACGCTTATACGACTCTCGCGTGCGACACGATCGCGCGGCGGCAGCGCTTGCTGGGTGCGGAGACTTTTTTTCTCACGGGCACCGACGAGCACGGGCAGAAGATCGAGCGTGCGGCGCAGGCCGCAGGAAAAACTCCACAGCAGTATGCCGATGAAGTGTCAGCCGAATTCCGCCACTTGTGGAAGCGGATGGGCATATCGAACGACGATTTTATCCGCACCACCGAAGACCGGCACAAGAAGCGAGTACAGGCGCTTTTCAGGCAGATTCGCGACAACGGCTACATCTATAAAGGCACTTACACCGGACAGTATTGCGTGTCGGATGAACTTTATGTGGACGGCGCGCAGCCTGGCGACCCCTGCCCCACCTGCGGGCGCATCACCGAGACCGTGCATGAGGAAAATTACTTCTTCAAACTTTCGGCGTTTCAGGACAAACTGCTGGCGCTCTATGCGAACCCGGAATTTATTTCCCCGGAAGCGCGGCGCAATGAAGTGATTTCGTTCGTGCGCTCCGGGCTGCGCGATCTCTCGATCAGCCGCTCGACTTTTTCGTGGGGCATTCCCGTCCCCGACGATCCCAAGCACGTGATCTACGTGTGGCTGGACGCCCTCGCGAACTACATCACGGCCATCGGATACGGTTCATCGCACGCCGGGGCCCAGGAAGCGTTCAGGAAATTCTGGCCGGCCGATGTGCAGATGATCGGAAAGGAAATTGTCCGATTCCATTGCGTGTACTGGCCCGCCTTTCTGATGGCCGCTGGTCTGCCCATGCCCAAAGCGATTGTGGCGCACGGATGGCTGCTGTTTGAAGAGAGCAAGATGTCGAAGTCGCGGGGCAACATCGTGCGCACGGAAACGATTCTCGATGTCCTGGGCGCCGATGCCCTGCGCTATTTTCTGCTGCGCGAAGTCGTGTTCGGGCAGGACGGCTCTTTTTCCTTCGACGCACTGGTACAGCGCTACAACTCCGATCTCGCGAATGGGCTGGGAAATCTGGCCAGCCGCAGTTTGACGATGATCAATCGCTATTTCAAGGGCGAGATGCCCTATCCTTCGCATGGGGCGCAGAAACTTGCGGCGGATGACGCCATCGCGGAAGCGTCCCGAAAAGCGATCCGCGATTTCGGAACACTGTTTGATCAATTCCAGTTTTCGCGCGCACTCGAGAGCGTCTGGTCGCTGATTGCGGCGGTGGACAAATACATTGTCGAGAATGAGCCCTGGGCGCTCGGCGAAAAACAAGATGGCGATAGCCGCTCGCGTTTGGCGACGGTGCTTTACACCGCGGCGGAAGCGCTGCGGATCGCTACGGCGCTCGCCCATCCTGTGATGCCGGATGCGACGGCGAAGATTTGGGCGCAGATGGGATTGGGAGACATCAAGAAGCTGCCTCTTGGCGAATTGACCTGGGGACAGCTGCCTGCGGGCACGAAGCTGGGCGAAGTGCAGCCCGTGTTTCCGCGCGCCGACAAGAGCGCGATTGAAAGGATGCAGAAAATGGAAGAAGAGCACAAAGTGGCGCCGGCCCCCGAGGCCGCGCCGGCGGCGGCGACGCAACCGACGAGCGCGCCGGCGACTTCGACAGCCGCAACGCCCTCTGACGCTGCAGCAACTGCTCCGGCAACGACCGGAAAGATTTCCATCGATGACTTCGCCAAGATCGAGTTGCGCGTTGGGGTGGTGAAGGTTGCGGAACGAGTTCCCAAGGCCGACAAACTTTTGCGCCTGGAGGTTGATATCGGTACAGAGGTTCGGCAAGTCCTCGCCGGGATCGCCGAAGCTTATGCTCCCGAAGCCTTAATCGGGCGGAAAGTTGTGATCGTGGCCAATCTTGCACCGCGGAAAATGCGCGGTCTGGAATCGAACGGAATGATCGTGGCAGCATCCCTCGAAGATGGGAAACCCGTGCTGGCTGGGTTTTTGGAGGATGTGCCGGTGGGGGCAAGGCTGAAGTAGGGGAAACCGGTCGTTGGTCGTTCGTCCTTGGTCGTTGGCGAAAGCCAATGACGCCTGCGAAACGAGCGATCGCCTGACAGCAGTTGAGCGTGAAAAGTCAAAACCGAGCTGAGCTTTGCTCGGCATGGACGGGCAGGGTGCCCGTCCCCACATAGGCATTGCGAACGACTAACGACGATGTTTGTTGATTCTCACGCGCATCTTGACGGCGAGCAGTTCGACATCCGATCGCGAGCAGGTGATTGCGCGCGCTCGCGAGGCCGGAGTGCAGACCATCGTCGCCATCGGCAACGGCGACGGGCCCGCGCAGGTGGATTGCGGAATTCGACTGGCGGAGAAATACGATTTTATCTACGCAACGCTCGGCATCCATCCGCACGAGGCCCGGCTGGCGGATGAAGCCGCATATCAGAACATGGAGCGACTGGCGAAGCATCCCAAGGTAATCGCCTGGGGCGAGATCGGGTTGGACTATTTCTACGATCATTCGCCGCGCGACGTGCAAAAGGAAGTTTTCATGCGGCAGATGGAATTGGCGGCCGGCGGCAAAGTTGCCCATTGTGATTCATTGCCGCCCATCGGACGGCAGCGACAATGCATGGGAAGATTGCCTCGCATTGATGCAAGAGCATTGGGCGCCGAAGGGATTGGGGGGAGTTCTCCACTGTTTCACGGGAAACTGGCCGCAGGCGAAGCGAGCGCTCGATATGGGGTTCATGATTTCGTTCGCTGGCAATGTGACTTTTCCCAAAGCGCAGCAGATTCGCGATGCGGCACTCGAAGTTCCACTCGACCGCATGTTGATTGAGACGGATTCGCCCTATCTGGCGCCGGTGCCGTATCGCGGCAAGCGCAACGAGCCCGCGTTCGTGAAGGAAACCGCGCGCAAGCTGGGCGAATTGCGCGGGTTGACGGCGGAACAAATCGGCCAGCAGACCAGCCGCAATTTCTACAATTTTTTCAAATTGACTGAAACGGCTGAAAGCAAAGTTTCAGCGGGTTAACTCTGCCCTCCAAAGGAGTCTTCTGGTAACCTCAAGAGTCAGATTCCATCATTTCAGAAAGAATTGAAATCCGATGCCCGATAACAGTTTTGACATCGTGAGCAAGATCGATCTTGAGGAAGTGTAAAACGCCATCCAGCAGGCGTTGAAGGAAATCCACACAGCGCTTCGATCTCAAGGATTCGAAGTCGAATATCGAACTGGAGAAGGACGCGATCGTGCTGCACTCCGCCGACGAGTACAAGCTGAAGGCCGTAAACGATATCCTGCAGCAGAAACTGGTGAAGCGCGGCGTTTCGTTGAAGGGATTGACCTATGGCGCGGTGGAACGCCGCCGCGGGTGGAACGGCGAAGCGCAAAGTCACGATGCAGCAAGGCATTGCGATCGAAAAAGCAAAAGAAATTGTGAAACTGGTGAAGGATTCGAAAAAGAAAGCGCAAGCTTCGATCCAGGGAGACCTCGTGCGCATCAGCAGCAAAGACCGCGACACGCTGCAGGAGGTGATCGCCATGCTGCGGGGGCACGATTTCGGGATCGACTTGCAGTTTACGAATTATCGAACGAATTAAAACCCACCACGGAGGCACAGAGACACGGTGACACGGAGAAAACAAGGCTTTGAATTTTGGTTTCTCCGTGACTCCGTGTCTCCGTGGTGAAAGAAGTAATCGGAATCCACATTGAGCGCACCGGCCATCATTAACGGGAAGGAAGTCTTCGACCTGCTGCGGGACGATCTCGCGGCGCTTGAGGGCGAGTTTGGCCAGGACACTGTCTCGGGAGTGCAGGCTATTACCGAGATCGGGCGAATATCTGCGCGCCGGTGGCGGCAAGCGGATCCGTCCGGCACTTCTTATTTCTTTCCTCAAAACTGTTCGGCTACCAGGGTCGCGGCGCCGTCAGGCTGGGCGCTGTGGTCGAGATCATTCATACCGCGACGCTCGTGCACGACGACATTATTGACGAAGCCAAGACCCGCCGCGGGCGGCCTGCAGCGAACACGCAGTGGGGCAATTCGAAATGCGTGCTGGCCGGCGACTGGCTTTACATGCAGGCCTTTAAAATCGCGGTGCAGGAGCGGAACTTCCGCATTCTCGACACTCTGATCGAACTGACTCAGCAGATGGTCGAGGGCGAACTGCTGCAGATGGAAAAGCTGGGCAAGTTGATCACGCTGGAGGAACACTTTGATCTGATCTACCGGAAAACGGCCTGCCTGTTCTCGGTTTGCATGCGGCTGGGAGCGATTCTGGGCGGGGCCACAGCCGCGCAGGAAGCAAGCCCTGGGCCAGTACGGGCATGATCTTGGTATGGCATTTCAGATTGTGGACGATGTGCTCGACCTGACCGCGTCCGAGAATGTTCTGGGCAAGCCGGTGGCCAGCGATCTGCGCGAGGGCAAGGTGACGATGGCGGTGATCCACGCCCTGGAGCGCTGCACGGCCGATGAACGGGCCAAAATTGAGACCGTCCTGCGCGACCTCTCTTTCAACAGCATAACCCACCCGCAGATCATGGAAATTTTGCACCGCTACGGATCGCTGGAAGCGGCCAACACGCGTGCGGCACGCTATGCCGAGTCCGCGCAAAAAGCCATCTGCAGCTTTCCCGATTCCGAGATCAAGCGCGCTCTGCTGTGGGCGCCGGAGTTTGTGGTGGCGCGAGAGAAGTAACGGTTCAAACCCTAAGCCAGCTTTTCAGCGCGGCGATGGCCGTAGCTTAGCCCAGCATTTTTGCGTTCCTGAACCTTTTCAGCCGTTTACCGTATCCAACAGAACCTATGAGTTTGTTTTCTCTGATGGCGCGCCACGGCTATCTCCTCACCTTTGTGCTTTTGCTGGCGGAGGCGATCGGACTTCCCTTCCCGGCGGCGATTGCGCTTGTGGTGGCGGGCGCTGCGGTTGGGGCTCACGCATTGTGGGGTCCATACGTTGCTGTTCACAGCGGTCTCGGCCTTGCTGATAGGCGATACCGTGCAGTTCTGGCTGGGGCGCTACATGGGCTGGGCGTTACTGGGATTTCTCTGCCGCGTCTCGATCAATCCTGAGACCTGTATTTTGCGATCGGCGGAGTCCTTCTACAAGCGCGGCAAGATCACGCTGGTGATTGCGAAGTTTATCCCGGGCGTCAACACCATGGCGGCGCCGCTTGCCGGCAGCATGAAGATGCGCTTCTGGCAGTTTCTGCGCCTGGACCTGGCCGGCGCCCTGGCTTATTGCTTGACTTATCTCCTGGTGGGATATCTTTCACGAGATTTTCTGGCAGCGCTCCTGCGTGGGTTTCACGCAGCCGGGGAGGCGATGGAAGCTGTTGTAATCATCGCTCTCGTGGCGTATACGATTTATCGCATCGTGCAATATGCAAGCACAAGAAGTATCGCGTAGTGCCTCGGATTCAAGTGCAGGAACTGGCTGCGCGCCTGGCCTCCGAGGAGCTCGGCAAGGTCCTGATCGTCGATGTCCGCAGCCACGGGTACTATGACTCGGGAGGGGAACGGATCAAGAACTCAATCCGCATCGAGCCCAACAATCTCGACGAAGAGATCAAGAGCCTTCCCAAAGACAAGGACATTTATCTTTACTGCACTTGAGCGCGCGAAGCGACCAGCGCCCGGGTGGCGCACCTGCTGCGGGAAAAAGGATTCAACACGTTCGTGATCGTCGGCGGATTGACCGCCTGGCGCAAGGCCGGAGAGCCGGTGGAAGAGGTTCCGGCGAACGATCTGGTGAAGCTGCCCACGTTTAATTAGTCGTTGGTCGTTGGTCGTTCGTCGTTCGTCGTCCCTGCTTCATGCTCCGAATTGGCGCAGGTGGTGATCGAGGTGTTTGTACATCCCCGCAGCCCACTCCAGCGGCGTCATCGGGCCGAAGAAAGGGTGCGGATGCTTGGTGCATTGCGCTTCCCCGCCCGAGTGAAACTGCCGGACTCGAACTTTGAGTTGTTCCTGTTCGCGAGCGAAATCTCTTTTGTCCGCGATCACAAGCTTCTTGTCGGTGGGACCGTTCTTGGAAAATGGTTTGTCGTTGGTAAAAATGGGCCGGACAAATGGCCCGAGTATCCTGCCAATGAACAGCCGCGGTAAAAGGAGGCGACCGGAAGCCATGTCGAGTGTTGCGGAGCAGTGCGCCATCATTTGCGCGACATCCATTTTGCCCCATTGGTGTTGAGTCGCGGGTTGCAGTTTGTCGATGCGCGAGATCTCTTCGTTGACCGCATCCGCTTGAAATAGATTCTTCACCTGAATCTCCCACGCCTGAAACTTCCGCCAAAGGTCAGAATGATAGCATCAGATCGACAGCTTGCGGCGAGGCAGGTTGTTGCGCCTCCGACTCCAATGGGTTCCAAAAGAGAAATCGAGATCAAGTTTCGCGTCGCGGACGTTCGGGCGCTCTCGCGCAAGCTGCGCCGCGCCGGATTCCGCATGGTCACGCCGCGCACGCACGAGATGAACACGCTGTACGATCTGCCTGGAGAAGTTCTGCGCGGACGCAAAGAGCTGCTGCGCATCCGGAAGTATGGCGCGGCGTGGACACTGACGCACAAGTCAAAGGGGAAGGTTGGGCGGCACAATAGCAGAGACGAGATCGAAACATCCGTGAGCGACGGTCGCATGATGGAGGCGATCTTGCGCGCTCTGGGATATGCGCCATCTTTCCGCTACGAAAAGTTTCGGGCCGAATGGACGGATGGGAAGGGTCAGGTTGTCGTGGACGAAACTCCGATTGGGAATTTCTGTGAGATTGAAGGATCTCCGCGATGGATTGATGCGACGGCCAAGAAATTAGGCGTGAGCCAGACGGATTACATCACGAAAAATTATGCGGGATTGTTTTTGGAGTGGAAGGCTCGCACAAGCAGCCGGGCCGAGGAGATGACGTTTAAGGCCGTTGCATCAGCTCAACACTGATAGCCGAGGAAGCGGACGTGGCGCGTTACAAGGTACTAAAAAGTGTGGCTCACAATATCGGACAGTCATTTACCAGCCTGATGAACTACGCGGGAGATGACCACGTGATGGGACATGTCTTGCGTCTTGCGAGGCAAACGGGCTGCGACACGCTCGCGATCGACCTTGTCGCAGGATATGCCGAGCCCGCCGAACTATTGCAGGAACCAATCTCGAAAATACCCGCGCGATATAGTCGAATGTTCTGGAGCCTTGTCGAGAGGCACGGGTCCAATCGATCCTTCGTGAAGGCCGCAACGCTCGTATTGCGTTACGACCTCCACACCCAGCGTCCGCTTCACAGAAACGAAAATATAATCGAAAGCCCTTACACATGCGACGTGCGTATCACAGATGACCGCGGACAGGACTATACATCTCATTTGCATGGTGGCATCCGGAGCGTTTCGAGAATCAACCGGTCGTGTGGTGGAGGTTCTGGCAAAAACGTAAACAGACGTAAGACCTTAGGCCCCGTGGCACTTCTTAAATTTCTTTCCTGACCCGCAGTGGCAAGGGTCATTCCGGCCAATTTTTTCCTGACCTCGCACGACCTGCTGCACAGGCGCAGTTTCGCCGCCTCCCGCCATGCGCGCCTGCTCCAGTTCGCGGCGCTTGCGGCGCATGAAGGCTTCTTCCAGGTCGTCGGCGGAAGTTGCGACCATTCGCGGCCGGCGGTTTCCATTCCCATCTCCGCCTTGTCGCGCGGGTACATCTGATTCAGGACCCTGGCCCGCCGGTTCGCCGCCTTGGGTTCCGGCGGCGCCCACATCGGGCGGCCGCTCGATGATCTGCATCAGGTAAAGATATTTGACCGCATCTTCCTGGAAGCGTTGCAGCATGGCTTCGAACATCTCAAACGATTCCTTCTTGTACTCGACCAGCGGATCGTGCTGGCCGTAGCCTCGCAAGCCGATGCCCTCTTTAAGGTGGTCCATGCTGAGCAGGTGGTCCTTCCACTGCTGGTCGATCACGCTGAGCATGATCATGCGCTCGTGGTGGCGCATGGCCTCAGGGCCAATCACTTTTTCCTTCGCGTCGTAGCGTTCTTTCAATTTCTCGAAAATCGCGTCACCCAGTTCTTGACGGTTCAAGGCTTCGGCCTTCACTCCTTCGGCGATGAAATCAACGCCAAAGCGAGTGAAAACAGCATCCTTGAGTCCTTTGAGGTCCCAGTCGTCAGCGTGGCCCTTGGGCGGGCAATACTCTTCCATCAGATCGCCGAGGATCGAGGAGACGTAATCCTCGAGGATCAGATTTTTCTGGTCCGTGCCCTCGAGCAGACGGCGGCGCAGTCCATAGACGGCCTCACGCTGCTTGTTCATGACGTCGTCGTATTCGAGCAGATGTTTGCGCGATTCGAAATGCTGGCCTTCGACTGATTTCTGCGCGGTCTCGATGCGGCGGCTGATCATCTTCGATTCAATGGGCATGCCCTCTTCCATACCCAGCCGCTCCAGCAGTTTCGAAACCCACTCTCGGGCGAAGATGCGCATCAGATCATCTTCGAGTGCGAGATAGAAACGCGACGAGCCGGGATCGCCCTGGCGGCCGGCGCGTCCTCGTAGCTGGTTGTCGATGCGGCGCGATTCGTGACGTTCCGTGCCGAGAATGTGCAAGCCGCCGACAGCCGTGACCTCGTCGTGCTCTTTGTCGGTCTGCTCCTTATAGCGAGCGAACGCTTCCGTCCATTTGTCGGTCGGAACGGTGTATTCATTGCCGTTGTAATAGAAAACCGAAATCGTGCTATCTTCCTGCGGCCCCTCGATCTTGCCCTCAGCCACACGCAATTGCTGCGCGATTCCCTTCTTCACCAGTTCCTGCTTGGCCATGAATTCGGGGTTGCCGCCCAGCAAAATATCCGTTCCGCGGCCCGCCATGTTGGTGGCGATGGTGACCATGCCCTTACGCCCGGCCTGGGCCACGAATTCGGCTTCGCGCTCGTGAAACTTGGCGTTCAACACAACATGCTGCTTGACGGCCTTTTTCTTCAGCAACTCGGAAAGGCGCTCGGATTTTTCCACCGACGTGGTGCCTACCAGCACCGGCTTGCCCGGTTTCGGCCAGCTTCTGGATTTCATCCGCAACCGCGAAGTATTTTTCTTTTTCGGTGCGGAAAACAACGTCTGGATTCTCCAGCCGCAGCATCTGCTTGTTGGTCGGGACACCATCGACTTCCAGCTTGTAAATCTTGTCGAACTCGGCGGCTTCTGTTTCCGCCGTGCCCGTCATGCCCGAGAGTTTCTTGAACATGCGGAAATAATTCTGGAAGGTGATGGTGGCAAGGGTCTGGTTCTCGCGCTCGATCTTCACGCCTTCTTTGGCTTCAATGGCCTGGTGCAGGCCGTCAGACCATCGGCGTCCGGGCATCATGCGCCCGGTGAATTCGTCGACGATAATGACTTCGCCGTCCTTGATCACATACTCCACATCGCGGCGATACAGCGCATGCGCCTTGACCGCAGTCTCGACGTGATGCTTGAGCGGCCAGTTCTCCGGATCGGCAATGTTGCCGATGCCGAGCAGTGCCTCGACTTTCTTCCAGCCCTCATCGGTGACCGTGATGTTGCGGTGTTTCTCGTCGATCACATAGTCGCCCGTGAGTTGTCCGGTTCGCCGGGTGCAAATTCGAGCTCCTCGCCCTTTTCGAGCTTGGGGATGATGCGATTGACCGTGTAGTACTTGTCGGTGGATTCCTCGCTCGCGCCGGAAATGATGAGCGGCGTGCGGGCTTCGTCGATCAGGATGGAATCGACTTCGTCGACGATGGCGAAGTTGTGGCCGCGCTGCACACAATCCTTCAGGTCGAACTTCATGTTGTCGCGCAGATAGTCGAAGCCGAACTCGTTGTTCGTGCCGTAAGTAACGTCGGCGGCGTAGGCTGCACGGCGCTGCTCATCATCGAGGTCGTGAACGATCACGCCCACGGTGAGCCCAAGAAATCGATAGAGCTTGCCCATCCATTCGGAGTCGCGCTTGGCCAGATAATCGTTGACTGTAACCACGTGCACGCCGCGTCCGCTGAGAGCATTGAGATACACCGGAAGCGTGGCGACCAGCGTTTTACCTTCGCCGGTCTTCATTTCCGAAATCATGCCCTTGTGCTGCACCATGCCGCCGATCAACTGCACATCGAAGTGGCGCATGTTGAGCACGCGGCGTCCGGCTTCGCGCACCACAGCGAAGGCCTCTACCAGGATTTCATCCAGCACTTCCTGCAGAGCGTCGTATTGCTCTTTTTCGATTTGTTTCGCGCGGTCTGGGTCATCTTCATCTTCGGCCTCAGTCCGAGCTGCGGTAGTTGCGGGCAACACGACTCAGCCACTCCTGAATGCGCTGCCGGAACTCATCCGTTTTGGCGCGCAGTTCGGCGTCCGTGAGCTTCTGCATCTGCGGTTCGAGGGCATTGATGGCCGCAACCCTCGGCATCAAACTCTTGACGACCCGCTCGTTCTTGGTCCCAAAGACCTTGCCAATGAGAGTGTTAATCAAACTGTGAAATCCTTCGGAGGGCCGAAACTGCCCCAGCGTATCTCTTTTAGCCTAGCATATTTAGATGCGCCGGACGGGCGCAAGACGCAGTGGATCAGTCATTCACTGAGCGACAGCAGCGAGCTGTACCAAGAAGTGATTATGAAAAGTCCTTCGGGCTCTCGGCGATCCCGGCGCCCCGGACGGTCGATGTGTTTTTCGTGTATATTCCCCACCGACTCATGCCTACTTTCTACGACCGATTTGTCGAATGCGCTGAGCGCTGGCCGGACAACGTCGCGCTGGAAATTCAGCGCCATGATCACATCGAGAGTTGCACCTACGCCGAACTCCGGCGCATGGCGGAATCCATCGGACTATGGATCAACGAAAACGGGTTCGCGCGGGGATCGCGGCTGGCAATCGTGGCCGACAACCATCCCCGCTGGGTGGCATCGTTATCTGGGGATCATCGCGGCGGGATGCACTGTGGTTCCGCTCGATACCGCGCTGCATGCCGACCAACTTACCAAACTGCTGAAAGATAGCGGCAGCTTCTGCCCTATTCTGCGATACAAAGCACGCTAAAATAGCGCGGGAGGCGGTTGCCGGCCTGAACGTCGGCCTCGTGCTCATGGATCCCGGACCGCATGCCCCAGCACTCAATGGCCAGGGCCAATGGCTGGGAGATCTGCCGGCGATTTTTGCTGGTGGCCCGGGAAAATTCCAGCCTGCACCATCCACCGTGGACGACCTCGCTTCCCTGCTATACACCTCCGGAACCACTGCCGACCCCAAGGGCGTGATGCTGACCCACGCCAATTTTCTGGGCGAAGTAGAAGCCGTGTTTAACTGGGTCGACCTGGGACCTACGGACGCGCTGCTGGGCGTGCTGCCCATGTTTCATGTGCTGGCGCAGATGGCGAATCTGCTTTTGCCGCTGGTAAAGGGCGCGCGCGTGGTTTACCTGGAAACTTTGAACACGACTGAACTTTTGCGCGCGTTGCAGGAGCGCAACATCACCGCTTTTGCCGTGGTGCCGCAATTTTTTTACCTGATTCACGAGCGGATATTTCAGGAGGTTGCGCAAGCGAGGAGCGCTCACGCAGAAGGTGTTTAAGAGCCTAATGACGCTCAATCGTGGGCTGCGCAAAGTGGGGATCAACGCGGGTCCGATTCTTTCGGCAAAGTCCATGAGACGCTCGGCAAGAACATGCGCTATCTGGTAACGGGAGGGTCGCGCTTCGATCCGGAGATTGCGAAGGACTTTCACGATCTTGGTATCGATGTGCTGCAGGCTTATGGTCTGACGGAAACCACCGCGGCCGTGTTTGCGAATTCGCCGGACAACAACGTGATTGGATCTGTCGGCAAGGCCATGAAGGGCGTCGAAGGCACAATGATCGATGAGCGAAAAGCGACTCTGCAGCCGCAGGAAGATGGCGGTCCAGCCACCGGCGAAATCGCGTTGCGCGGAGCGGTCGTGATGAAGGGTTACTGGAACCGGCCGGACGCAACCGCAGCGGTGTTGCGCGACGGATGGTTCTACACCGGCGATCTCGGCTACTTCGACGCCGACGGGAATCTGTTCCTCACCGGCCGCAAGAAAGAATTGATTGTCCTCAGCAATGGAAAAAATATTTATCCCGAGGAGGTTGAGGCGCATTACCTGAAATCGCCGTACATCAAGGAACTCGCGGTGATGGGACTGGAAGGCAAGCCTGGTGGAAGGTGGCGACCGGCTACACGCCGTGATCGTGCCCAATTTCGACGTGCTGCGCCAGAAAAAGATTGTGAACGCCAAGGAAGTGATCCGTTTCGACATTGAAAGTCTGTCGCAGCAGATCGCCTCCACCAAGCGCATCGGCAGCTATGAGATCTGGCAGGAAGATTTGCCGCGCACAACGACGCGCAAGATCAAGCGCTTCGAAGTGGAGAAGCGCGTAAAGGCGAATCAGGCGCGAAAACTCGCCGACGATTCCGAGTTGCCCGCCGAACAGCCGTTGACCGATGAAGAGGCAGGCATGGCTCGATCAGCCCGACGTGCAGCGAGCATTGAAGATTGTGCGCGAGGCAGCCCGCACAGCGCCGCCAAGCTTGCGGCCCACGCACAATCTGGAACTCGATCTTGGGGCTCGACTCCATGCAGCGCGTCGAGTTGCTCAGCCAGATCGAAGAACAATCGGAGGGAACGTCGAAGAATCGCAACTCGCCGGGATTTATACCGTGCGCGATCTGGTCGACGCCGTTCTGCAAAGCGCAGCCAGCGGCGCGGGCAGTCCCGGGACACGCGCCCACGTTCGCCGGTTGGAAGGCGATTTTAGCCGAGGAGCCGGACCCCGCCGACGTGCTTTCGCTTGCCCGCCCGCAGCCTATCAGCAACGCATTCTGGTATATGGTTTCACGGCTGATCCAGGTGATCGCCCTCGACCGCTTTCGTCTGCAAGTGCACGGAATTGAGAAACTGCCGAAGGGTGGTCGCTTACATCCTCTCGTCCAATCACCAGAGTTATATCGATCCGCTGATCCTGGCCAGCATTCTGCCGCCGGCAGTCAGTTTGACAAAGTCTTCGCCGTGGGAACCAGCGAAATCTTCGGAAAAGGATTCATGCTGCGGCTGGCGCGCATCGTTGCGAGTCGTGGTCGTCGATCCGGATGCCAATCTGATTCCCGCAATGCGCGCCGGCGCGTTCGGACTGCGGCAGGGACGTCCGCTCATTCTTTATCCCGAAGGCGAGCGATCGATCGACGGCACGCCGAAAACATTCAAGAAGGGCGCGGCCATATTGTCCATTCACACGCAAGTGCCGATTGTGCCCGTGGCGATCGAGGGATTCTACGAAGCTTGGCCGAGAAACAAGCCGTTTCAGGGATTCGTGCCGCTGAAGATCATGATTGGCGATCCGATTTTCCGCCGCCCGAAGAGCGAGGCATCGGAAGCGGCTTACGAAGAGCTGACTGCGGAATTGAAAGCGCGCGTGGTCGAGATGTGGGAGGAGCTGCGGAATAAAGCTTCCGGTCAAAAGTGATCAGAGCCTTTCTTTCAGTTCCTCAACCAGAATTTTTGCAACGCCATAGAGTTCGACTAGCGGGCCCTTCTGAAATTCGATGTCGTCCCGGCAGCACGTCGCTCATGCAGGGATCGGCATAGCTGGTAGGCGGCTCGAATTCGCTCCGCAGTCAGATACGAAGCTACGGTGGTGGCTCCCTGATCAAACAGTGGAGCGTTCGCCGATTGCTGGGCCGCCCACGCGGTGTTACGGATGCGATTCAGCGCGTCGCGGAAATCGGCCAGAACGCGGGGATCTACTTTTGCGGTCAGCAGCGGTTCCTGCAGCGCGCGCAACTCAGTAATGGCGCTCGCCAGACGTCTCTGAAACGTTGGCCCTTTTTGTTGATTCGCTACTCACAAGTCTGCCTCTGATTTAGACAGTAATACCTTTCTCCCGCAGGAGGACACACGCTGAGGAACATCTGCCTTCGTAAGGCTCGATTGGAGTCGCCAGAGATTAGAAGTCACAAAGAGTGGCGGTCGGGACCTCGCCCTACTTCGCGCGCGGATGCGTCTGGTCATAGACCTGCAGCACATGCTTCATCGACAACTGGGTGTAGCGCTGCGTGGTCGCGAGCCGTTCGTGGCCAAGTAACTCCTGAATCGCGCGCAGGTCGGCGCCTTCCTCCAACATATGCGTGCCGAAAGCATGACGCAGCGTGTGTGGATGGACATCCGGAGAAAGTCCCTTGGCGACGGCAATTTTCTTGATGATGCGTCCGACGCTGCGCGTGGTGAGCCGGCCGCCACGCGGCAGTTAATGAGCAGAGCCGGTCGAGTGCTCATCGCTTGTTCCGATAAGTTTCTTGCGCTCCGGAAGATAAGCCGCGAGCGCGCTCTTCACCGAATCTCCAAACGGAACGTAGCGTTCTTTCTTCCCTTTGCCGCGAATCAGAATGGCCTCGGCGCTCAGACGAATATCGTCGAGGTTGATGCCGGTGAGTTCCGAATTGCGGATGCCGCATCCGTAGAGCAGTTCGAACATAAGCCGGTCGCGCTCGGGAAAGGCTGCGACTTCGGGCATCTCGCCATCGATCACCGAATTCATTTCTTCAATCGTAGGCACCCGCGGAAGTTTCTTAGGAAGCTTCGGTGTGGCCACCAGCTTTGCCGGATTCTGCTCCACCACGCCTTCCCGCGCCAGCCAGCGATAGAGAGACCGCACCCCAGCCAGGGCGCGTGCCACAGAAGTCTTGCTCAGTCCCTTCTCGTAGAGTTGGGAAAGAAATCCCCGTACTGCAATGTGGTCGATCTGCTTCCATCCCCGCGAACCAGCATAGACGGCGAAAAGAGACAGATCGTGGCCATAAGCCTTGATCGTGTGCGCCGAAGCGTTGCGCTCGCGCAGATGACGCAAAAAGTCAGCGACCGCTTTGGCGACTATCGTGTTAAGACGGTGCGTAGTCATGGAATATAAAATCAACCGCGGAGGAGCTATCTAACGGTTTTCTCCGTGATTCCGTGTCTCCGTGGTGGATTTTCTCTTCTTGCGAATTTCATCGCGCCTTCGCCCTGGGATGATGATTCCGATACACCGTCCGCAGCCGATCCAGCGCCAGATGCGTGTAAATCTGCGTCGTCGATATTCATTAGAATGGAACAACCGAATGTCTACTGATATTGTTTGGCTGACGCTCGACGCGTCTAGACCGGCCGCTTCGCATCGTGGGTCTCATCTTCGAGATTCAGGACCTTGCGCGCAATGTAAGCGATACGGGGCATGGTCGTCTCCTGCATAAGCCGGCAGTCTTGGTCGTCAACCCTTGGTTGGCGGATCGCATCCGGCCGAATTCGGCGGGTCGTTATAGGCGATTTTCTGGTCCGGCGACATGCCATAACGCAGTCACGATGACGCGGAGTTGGCACCACCCATGATTTGGGTTTACACGGGAAAAGGGCACGACGGCGAAGGGGCATCGCGATCGGTATATGGTGATCCATGAACGGCGACCGGTAACCGGCCGTACGGCCCGGCGCGCGAGCCTCCTGCTCGGCATGACTCTGGTCCTTGGTGCCTGCGGCCACCATTTCCAGCAACCCGGCGCCGCCGATGACGACGGCAGCAACGCCTATCCGTCGACCTACAAGTCCGACATTCTCTCCGCCATGCACGCCTACCTGAACGATCCGACCGGGATCCGCGATGCCGCCATCGCCGAGCCGGCGCTGAAAGCGTCCGGCAGTGCGACGCGCTACGTGGTCTGCGTCAAGTTCAACGCGAAAAAGAACGCCAGCGAATATGCCGGCGTGAAGGAGGTCGCGGCCAGCTTCCTGGCGGGCCGCTTCGATCATTTCATCGACACGCTGCACGACCAATGCGCCGGCGCGACCTATGCGCCGTTCCCGGAGCTGCAAAAGTTGCCGCCGTGATCAATGGATTTTCGATGTGAAAATTTTGAAATTTGGCATTCAGTCTTTCGTCGTCTCGACGTGGAAGTGGTGCAGGATGCGATGAAAAATGGGTGCGAGCACAAATCCGGTTGCGATGACGATAATGAGACCGGAGAAGATTGCATAAGAGCCCGCGAACACCTTTCCCGCCGTGGTCTTTAATTCACCCACCGGGCCCATTCCCGAAAAATCATGGCCGCATTCACATAGGCATCGACGAACGACATGCCTTCAAAACTCGCATAACCGGCAATGCCAATGGCCAGGCCGAAAATTGTCAGGATCATCCACAATCCGATCGCAATAGACATCCGGGCAAGGAATTTCTTGCGCGAAGCGAGAGCTTGGCCGCGACGTTCGAACCGGGTGACGCTAGGAGCCCTGAATGCCATCTACTTCCTCCGGGCGGCCGCAAGAATTTCGACACATGACCATAGCTGAAGCGCCATTGTCATTGCGAGGAGCGGGGCGGCCAAGCATTGATTGCCTTCGCTCGCCATAGCGAAAAACGCCATTGCGCGGATCGCGGATCCGCACGCGGCCCTCCCCGCTGCGCAATCAGGATCGCGTCCGAAAGCGTCCCATGAACAAGATCGGCAAGATTTTATATCCGAAATAGCGACGAAAATCCCTGACAATGTCGCCGTAGCGGTGACGGGGGCCGATCCGATGGCCGCTCGACCCGCTTAAACGCCGGGCAGGGTTTCGCCGCGCCGGGCTACCTGAGCGCGGCAAAATTGATTTAATATCGGGGAGATGGGCACCCCGACGCACCCAGGAACCCGCCCGCTGCTATCGCTTAAGGACCTCGCCCAAGGAACCTCGCCATGCTCGAACGACACTACGACCGCGCTGCCCAGGATATCGGCAACATCGTCAATATCGGCCACGTCAATGTCTGCATCACCGACCAGCACGTGGCGACGCACTATTATGTCTCCGGCCTCGGGCTGACGCGCGATCCGTTTCCTCAATACCGGCGCGGGCAATATGTGGATCAATGTCGGCATGAGCCAATTTCATCTGCCGATGGGAAAGCCTGAAGTCTTGCGCGGCGTAGATCGGACTGGTCGTACCGGACCGCGAGGCCTTGCTCGATCGGCTGACGCATGCGCGCAAGGCACTGGCCGGCACCAAATTCGATTTCCGCGAAGGCAACGATTGCGTCGAGACGATTTGTCCATGGGGCAACCGTATTCATATGCACACACCGGACGAGGACCGCTTCGGCCGCATTGTGCTCGGCATGCCCTATATCCGTTTCGACGTCCGGCCCGGCACCGCCGAGCGCATCGCGCGCTTTTATCGCGAGGTGCTGCATGCGCCGTCGGAAGTCATCAAGAACGGCTCCGGCCCGCAAGCGCGCGTGCAGGTCGGCGAAAAGCAATATTTTTATTTCCGCGAAACCGACGTGCCGGAAGCGCCCTACGATAACCACCACGTACAAATCTATATCGCCGATTTCTCCGGCCCGCACCGCCGGCTCCAGGAGCTCGGCCTTGTCACCATGGAGACCAACCAGCACGAATACCGTTTCAAGGACATTGATCGATCTCGACAGCCGCGAAGTGCTTTTCACCGTCGAACACGAGACACGCAGCCAGACCAATCCGATGTATGGCCGGCCGCTGATCAACCGCAATCCGGCGCAGACCAATACCGACTACAAGCCCGGCCACGACAGCATATCCTGGGCGATGTCGTGAGCGCATGACCGCGCGACGCGCGGTAGTGATCGGCGGCTCGCTTGGCGGGCTGATCGTCGCGCATCTTTTGCGTAGCACGGGCTGGGACGCGGTCGTCTTCGAACGCAATCCGAGGAACTGGCGAGCCGCGGCGTCGGACTTGGCACGCATCCGCAGCTGATTGCGGTGCTGCGTCGCGCCGGCATCGCCTTCGACGAGACCATGGGCATCAAGGTGCCGAAGGTCATCTGCCTCGATCGCGACGGCAAGACCATCGTCGAGCAGCCGACATCGCGGACGATGAGCGGCTGGTCGCGGCTTTACCGCGCGCTACGCGATGCGCTGCCGGCACAAAACTATCGCCTCGGCAAGGCGCTGCGCCGGATCGAGCAGGACGCCGACAGCGTCGTCGCGATTTTCACCGACGGTACGCGCGAGCGCGCCGATTTACTGGTCGGCGCCGACGGCGTGCGCTCCACGGTGCGCGAGCAATTCCTGCCGCAGACGCAACCGGTTTATGCCGGCTATGTCGCCTGGCGTGCAGTGCTCGATGAAGCGCAAGTGCCGCACGCCATCCGGCGCGAGATTTTCGACATGTACACCTTCTGTCTGCCGGACGGGGAGCAATTGCTCGGCTATCCGGTGCCGGGACGCGACAACGATACGCAGGTCGGCCGCCGCGGCTACAACATCGTCTGGTATCGGCCGACCGACGCCCAGGCGCTCGCCGCGATCTGCACCGATGCCGCGGGCGTTCATCACCCGGCCGGCATTCCGCCGCCGCTGATCCGCGCCGACGTGATTGCGCGCGTCAAAGCCGAGGCTCGGGCGCTGTTGGCGCCGCAGATCGCCGAGATTTTTATCCGCACCGCGCCGTTCTTTCAGCCGATCTTCGATCTCGAATCCCCGCAACTGGTATTCGGCCGCGTCGCCCTTACCGGCGATGCGGCCTTCGTGGCGCGGCCGCATGTCGGCGCCGGCGCCACCAAGGCGGCGATCGATGCGGCAAGCCTCGCCGATTGCCTGCGCGATGCCGGCGACGACTTTGCCGCCGGTCTGGCGCGGTTCGAGCGTGTGCAATTGCCATTCGGTCGCGCCATGGTGGCGGCTGGCGCGCGAGCAGGGCGCTTATCTGTCCGCACAGCTCAAGCCGAAGGACGAGCGCAGCGCCGGCGAAGGCGAGCGCGACATCGATTCAATTCTGCACGCGCATGGTACCCGCAGCGATCAGGTCGGCGCGATCGTCGCCGCCCGCGGCCTCGATGTCCCTTTGTGACTAGGCAATTTCGGCGCAGTGAGTTGACCGTGGCTTCGAATAACATACTTAAAGGCAGGCAGCAGGAGGTCGGCTATGTCGGATGAACAGGACGAAGCGGAGGAGCGGCCGTGCCTGCATTGCCTGATCGTCGAATTGATCGACAATTTTTTTGCGGAATATCCGGTCTCGAACGACGACCCAGATGCGATTGACACCGATGAAGTCATTACCGCGGTTGCGAAAACCGTGGCGGAACTGACCTGCAGCGTGCATGAGACGGCACGTCAAAATTTGGTTGAACAGCTGACGCGTGAAGTTTTGAAATATGACGCTGAATATCGCGAGCAAGACGAATTGGGCACGGCCGGCTCCGGCGCCCGACACTGAGAGAGGCGGCTTCGCGGCCTGCAGTCTCGGCAAACCAGAGCAATTCGGGCGCAAGGCGGCCGAACCCACCGACCCCGGAGCTTAGTCGTCAGTTACGCGAGCCCCGTGCGTGAGGAGACTTGATCGCGGCATAATCGCTTTCAGCGGCCACGTCAGCGCTCAACTCGCATTCGAGCACATTGCGCTCGTAAGCTTCGGTCTCGCTCTTGATCCGGTATCTCAGGTCGAAGGCCTGTTCTTCCATCGGCATCTGCCGCAAAATTCGATAGAGACCTGCTTTCTTCTCACCGAGAGGCGTGTACTCAACAGCTTGACCGACGAGAAACTTAAATGACATCGAATTCCTGCTATGTTCGGGATCGTTGAGGCACGGCTCTCCATCAAGCGCAGCGATTACGGACGTCGCCGGATCAGAAGCGGGGCGCGCGCGGCGGGCCGCTTCTTCCGGGGCGCCGGCGCGCCGGGAACTACCCTAGGCTTCATCGGCAACAGACCCTCCCGCTGCAGCTTTTTGCGGGCGAGCTTGCGGGCGCGGCGGATGGCTTCCGCCTTCTCCCGAACTTTCCTCTCGGACGGCTTCTCATAATGGCCGCGCAGCTTCATCTCGCGGAAGACGCCCTCGCGCTGCATCTTCTTCTTCAGCACCTTGAGGGCTTGGTCGACATTGTTGTCACGGACGAGAACCTGCACGCGGCGTTCCTCTTCGATCGAGCGATTGTTAGATCCGATGGCCAAGGCGCCCGGGCCGCTGGCGAACGGATATTCATAATTCGGCTGCCGATGGCAGGGCGGCACGAATGCGACGAGACAATTGCCAAGGTCTAAACTGAAAACGGACCCCGCCTAAGCGCGCTAAGACTGCCAATTCGGAGAAACGGAGGCCTCGATCGCCGCCGATTGAGCGCAGCCTAGCACGCCCACTGCTTGCCGATTACCCGCTTATTTGGCAGGCCGCGAAGCAAAGCACAATAGGGGTCGAGAAATATGCGGCCCCGGCCGCCGGCCGAGCCGACGCTGTCTTGTGCGCTCTGAGCCCTGCACTAGCGCATATTGCGCGATAATCTCGATCATTTTACGGCTGGTCTTGACGCCGCAGTGCATCAATTCGGTTCGCGCCTGCTCGCCAATCGGACCGTGTCCGCGAAGACAGCCTCAATCGAACTCGCTATGCGTCCTTGTCCGGTCCAGCCCACTCGGCCACACATCGTTCGAGATCCTTGAAGTTGTTGTGCATCTGCTCAAGCGCAAATCCGAGAACGAAAAAACGCTCGGCCGCGTCGTCGGAAAGGCTTCGCGTGAGACCCTCGCGACGGAGCGCGGCGATCTCGGCGGAATAAGAGTGACAAGCCGATTCAACGGCATGGAGCGGTGGCGGACCGCGGCCCGCCTGCAACGCGGCGCCACTGCCGCGCAGGTAATTAGCCAAGGCCTCGCCGGTCCGCGCCAGCGGCAACTCGAGCCGCTTCCTCAAGACCTCGGGAAGCGGGCTGGCGGCCGCCCTGCCGATCATCACCAGGTCGTGGCGCAACCTCAGCAGCGTGCGCAACAGCGGCCCGGTATCGGGCCCGAGGGCGAGGCGCGCCGACCGCTCGCCTTCGGCCTCCGCTGCCACCCCATTCAATTGCGTCAAAGCCTGTCCGATACCGTCCTGAATGCCGTGGAGAATCCACGTCGAGCCCTTGAGTCAATCCCGCGAGCAGCTCGCCAAGAGCCCGCGCCATCTGATCGAGCGTATGGGCGGCGGCCGCAACGACGTGGGAATGAGCGCCGGATGGCAACAGAAGAATTGAAACAACGAAACCGGTAAAGCCGCCGAGCGCGACCTCAATGACGCGATCAATTGCCGAAGCGATCGGGGTTGCATGGGTCATTGTCGGAATCAGCAGCACGATGATGGCGGTGATCGGCGCGACAGAAAATTTCGGGTTTATCGCCGCGATGAGCGCCAGTGGGGCGACCCCGAGGGCGAGAACCGCGAGCAGCGCGACTTCACTTGAATGCGGAATAAACACGCCGATGGCGCCGCCATAGACCGCACCGCCGAGCGTCCCCACGAGATAATCGAATGTTGCCTTCAGCGACCGTCCGACGCTCATCTGGGTCACGATGACAGCGGTCAATACCGCCCATAACGGCAAGGGAAGCTGCAGGAGTTGCGCAAGCGCGAGGGACGCCAGGGCGGCTATCGTCACCCTGATCGACAGAAACAACTGCACGCGGCTGTGACCGATGAGGGCGCCGAACCCGCTCCAATGTCCTTGAATGCGCCTCATGATGGCGTCCTGGTCACGATTTCAGAATTGATACGCAAGTCTTTCATGCTCCGTTATCCGGCGCAAAAATTTTGTTCTTCCTGCCCTTAGCGAGCGCCGAAAGCCAATAATTTCGAGACTTCGTCGCTGACTCGGTGAAGTATCGCAAACGGAGTGTAGCTGTCGCGGCTTTCACGTATCCATCGCGCTCGGCGCGTAAAGCTCCTCGACCTTGATCAGCCGCGGCGTCAGGCCCTGCTCCAGCGAATATTGCGCGATGGTCTCGATCACCTTGCGGTTGGCTTTGACGCCGTGATGCAGCAGCCGGTGCTTGGCGTCGCCGGCGAGGAGCCCGGCCGCGAGGTGATCTTGCGACATGAGCGACGCGCTGCGCATCGGCGATCTCATTGGCGCGGTTGAACGCCTTGATCAGATTGAGCGCGACCCACGGCTCCTTTTCGAACATATCGCGCCGCACCACGGTCTGATGATTGATCGGCAACAGCCCGGTCTTTTTGTAGAAGCGAATGCCTTCGGCGATCGGATCGGGGAACAGATATTTGAAATCGGGATTGTTGGCGAGATCGGCGCGGCTGCGGTCGACCAGATTGCGGTCCGGAGAGATAATGCAGCACGGCATCGAGTTCGCCGGCGAGCATCATCGAGCCGATGCTCTTGTCGGCGGGAATTTGGTTGACGGTGACGCCGGGCGGCGGCTTGAAGCCGGTGGCGCCGCCATGGCTCATTTCCGGCGTGCGCTCCATCCAGAATTCCATGTCCTTCGGCGTCGACGCCGAATTCGTGCTGCAACACGCCGCGGCCCCACAGCGCCGCGGTCTGCTGATATTCCGGCACGCCGACGCGCTTGCCCTTGAGGTCGGCGGGCGTGTCGATGCCGGCCGCGCGCCGCACCAGAATGCTGGTGTGGAAGAACCGCCGCGTGGTGAAGATCGGCAGTCCGACAAAGCGCGTGTCGCCGCGCGCCGATCGCGATCAAAAACGACGAGCAGGACATTTCCGATACGGCGAATTCGGAAAAATGCAGCTGCCGCCAGAACAGTTCGGACGGATGCAGCACCGTCGGGATGAGATCGATGCCGTCCGGCTTCACCGTGCCGTCGATGATCGGCCAGGTGCGCGGATTGGAGGTGATGCCGATGCTGAGCTGAAGATTCATGAGATGTTATTCCGTGGAATGAGGCGACAGGCTATCCCGCTCATTCCCGCGCACAGCGGGAATCCAGTTACTGGGTCCCCGCTTGCGCGGGGACGAGCGGAAAGGCGTGCTCAGTACCGATACGGCTCGATGTTCCCACAACGGGAAATGCCGAGAACACATGCGGCGCATTGGCCGGCGCTGCGGCGTGCAAATAGGACTGATCGAGCTTGCCGAAGCTCGTGACGCCGAGCAGCCCGAGCGCGCGCGTCACTTCGTCTTCCATGATTTCCAGCATGCGCACGATGCCGGCCTGCCCCGCCGCCGCCAGCGCCGTAGCATTGCATGCGGCCGAGGCCGACGAGATTGGCGCCGAGCGCGATCGCCTTGACGATATCGGTGCCGCGATAGAAGCCGCCGTCGACGATGATCATGGCGCGGCCGGCGACCGCTTCGACGACTTCCGGCAGCACGTCCATCGAACCGCGGCCGTGGTCGAGCTGGCGGCCGCCGTGATTGGAGACGTAGATGATCTCGACGCCGTGATCGAGCGCGATCTTGGCGTCTTCCGCGGTGCCGATGCCCTTGATGCCGAACGGAATTTTGAACTTCGATTTCATGCGCTCGACGGTGCGCCAATCGAGCGCCATCTGGAACTCGCGGCCGGTGGCGCGGCGGCGGCCGCCGGTGGTGTGGCGCTTGGCGAGATCGCGCTCGCGCCGGCTGTAATGGGCGGTATCGACGGTGAGACAGAACGCGGAATAGCCGTTGCTTGATCGCGCGTTCGACGTGATCGTCGGCCCAGGCCGCGTCGCCGCGCACATAGAGCTGAAACATGCGCAAGCGCATCGGGCGCCGCTTGCGCGACCGCTTCGAGGCCGGGATCGCAGACCGAACTCAGCATATGGGCGACGCCGAATTCGGCCGCCGCCTTGACCACCGGCTCGGCGCCGCCGGGATGAAAACTCTCCAGCGAGCCGACCGGGCACAGCACGACCGGCAGCCGCAGCTTCTTGCCGAGCACTTCGACCGAGGGATCGACCTTGCTGACGTCGCGCAACACGCGCGGCCGGAACGCAATCGAAGTCGAGCGCCATGCGGTTTCGCCGCAGCGTCGTCTCGGTCTCGGTGCCGCCGACGATATAGTCCCAATCGTTCTGATTGAGATTGGCGCGGGCTTTGGCGACGAGTTCGTGCAGATTGTGAAATTCGCTCGCCGCGGCGGCATTGGCGGCGGCTCGGCTTTCGTCGGGGTTTTGATCGGTCATCGTTTGTTCTCGGGTTTCGCTTTGATTTTCTTTTGACTTTCTTTTGCGTGCTTTTTTGTAAATTGGCGGTCCCGGGAAGACTCGAACTTCCGACCTTCGGTTTAGGAAACCGTTTTGTCCTTTCGATATCTCAATGACTTACAACAGAATTGCAAGAGAGGTCTACACACGTCCAATCGGACACGTGCGATTTCGCGTGACCGCAGCGGAGGAGGCCATTACGGCGTGGGGGTTCGGTCGATCAGCCGCTTGAACGCCGCGGCGACCGCGGGCATCGGCCGCGGGATCGGCGGGAACACCTGATAATCTTCCCAGCCGCCGCCGAGCGATTTGTAGAGTGTAACAAACAACTCCGCGGCGCTTTGCTGGGCGGAAACATATTGTTGTTCGATCGCAAATTCTTGACGTTCAGCATCGATGACGTTGAGCGAATCCGTCAAACCGACATCGAATCGCTCCTGGGCGAGCGATACGGCGCGTCGTGCAGGAGTCAAAGCCTCGCGGAGGTGACGCAAACTGGCCTGCTGAGCGGCATAGGCGTCGACCGCCGTATCGACCTCGCGAACCGCGTTGAGCACGGTTTGTTTGTAGTTGAACAAAAGCTCGCGTGTCTGGAAGTCGGCCCGCTCGACGACAGCATCGAGCCGGCCGAAGTCCAACAGAGGTATGCCGACCGCCGGGCCGACCGACCAGATTGGATTGATAGGAGCGGCCTTGAGGCCGGGCGCCCTGTTGCCAGCCAAAACCTCCCGTGATCGTCACTTGTGGGAACAGGTCGGCGGTCGCGACGCCGACAAGTGCGGTCGCATTGGCTAATTCGCGATCCGCGTCCGCGATATCCGGCCGGCGCCGCAAGAGATCGATCGGCAAACCCGAAGCGAATGCGCGTCGGCAAGATCGGAAGCACGCCGGGGCCCGACAACTCACGGCCAAGATTTTCTGGGTACTCGCCGATCAGCGTCGCAATGACATAACGCGCGGCATTGATTTGGGCGGCTAGAGGCGCGATTTGGGACTGCAATTGCGCCAATTCACGTTGCGCGAGAGTAACATCGAGCTCGTTTGTAATACCGCGGCTGACGCGCTCTTGGACAAAGTCGACATATTTCTGTGCGACGTCGATATCCCTGCTGCAAAACAGCGAGTCGCATTTGCAGCGCGCGCAAGTCGAGATATGCACGCGTGACGTCGGCGACCAGCGAAATCAGCACCATGTTGCGGGCCGCCATGGCGGCTTCGACATTGTACTGGGCCGCCTCGATCGCGCGCCTGAACTTGCCGAACAGATCGAGTTCCCATGCGGCATCGAAGCCGGCAATATTGACGATGCTGGCTCGCCGCCGGGGCGTTTTCCGACGACACGAGAGTTTGCGAAGCACGGCCTCGCGCCA
Organism: uncultured Acidobacteriaceae bacterium; assembly: GCA_963784085.1. GTDB lineage: Bacteria > Acidobacteriota > Terriglobia > Terriglobales > Acidobacteriaceae > Sulfotelmatobacter. The sequence goes on from CAWAQH010000008.1 coordinate 145,064, forward strand.
AATCGCTTCCGGTGCCTAGCGCTCCCCCTTCGCTTCCTTCCATCGACGGTAGCGCCGCACCGATCTCCACAAGTTCCTGTGCCCTCGCTTCCTGAACCCGGTTCAGGGCAATTTCCAAAGTCGGGCTCGCCAGGATGGCGCGATCGATCAGCGAATCGAGCTCGCGGTCGTGCAGTGCGCGCCACCATTGAGAAATCTCGACCGCGTGGCTGTCGCCCTTATTGCTCGCCAGTTCTGCTTTCGCCGCCGACGCGCCGGCGAAACCTGCCGGTATCGGCGTCGCGGGCGGCTGGTAATCGGGTCCGACCGCGCAACCCGCCAAAGCCGAGCTAACAAGAAAACCCAGCGCCAGGATGTGCAGTGAAAGCGTCCGTGAGCGGCCTCGCGGTCTGGGGCCGTTACTAAGACGCGGAAGCTTTGCTTGCGCCCGCGTTGAAAGCATCAACTCCATCCCGCTCGATCTTTCCACTCAAATCCCAACTTCAGCGTTCTGTAGCCGATGCGGTGCGCAGGGCGAAGCAGATCGCCTGCACTTGCATTCACTTTGGCAGGCGGCCAAGTTCGGCTTCGTCCTTGTCGATGGCGGGTTCGCCTGCGACCCGCACGATATCGCCGCTTTCAAGTGAGCCTGATGGACTGTCGACGACGCTGTCGGACAGCGCGAGGCCCTTCAGGACTTCAACCTCGGCACCCAGATTTCGTCCGAGGGTGACAGGCTTCAAAGCGATCTTGCCCTCGGGCCCGACCACGGCGACCTCCAGTCCGTGTTTCCGGAACAGCAATGCGCTCGCCGGAATCCGCAAAACATTGGGTTCGCTCGGGAGCATGAAGTGAACCTCGGCGTAAGTGCCCGGCTGCAGCGCCCCGTCCGGATTTTCGGCGTTCATTTCCACCAGCAGGGTTCGCGAGCTCCGATCGATGGCGCCCGAGGTGGTCGCCACAAGCGCCGTGAAGACTCTGTCGGGGTACTGCGGCAGGTACAGCTCGTGCCTTCATGCCGACGTGAATGGGGCTCGCCATCCGCTGCGGAACCTTGGCGTAGACACGCATCTCGTGAATGTCCGCGACCCGAAATAACTCAGGGGCGCTTCCGCCACCGCTCCCACTCCCGGCATTGATGAGTGCGCCGATGTCGGTCTCGCGCGCAGTCACGACCCCGTCGAACGGTGCCGTGACACGTTTGAAGTTCTCCAGCGCTTGCAGCCGGTCGACCTCGGCCTGAGCGACCGCGACGTCGGCGCGGGCGGCGTTGAGGCGTGCAACGGCACTCTCATAGTCCGCCTGTTTGTCCTGCTGTTCCTGAACCGAGACGACGCCCTTGGGTGCATCGCGCCAGCGCGCAAAGGTGGTCTCGGCGAAGTGCGCCTCGGCGACCCTGACCTTGACCGCCGCGTCCGCCGCGTTGAACTTGGCCTTGGCGGCGGAGAACTCGGCGTCGATCTCCGGTGTTTCGATGTCGGCAAGGACTTGGCCTTTCATTACCCGGGCGCCGTAGTCGAAATACCAGGCCTTGAGGTAACCATTGACCTGCGCATAGACAGGCGCCGAGTACCACGCCTCGATATCGCCAGGCAGAACGAGCTCTTGGCCCGCCGTGCCTTGCTTGGGATCCGCGAGGGAGACTGTCGGAACTGCCGCCGTCTCCGTCCATTCCGCGACCGCCGTCGCGTGCACGTTCCGGCTCAAGATCCCGCCCGCCGCAACAGCAATCGCAACAGCGACGGCGGCCACGCCCAAAAGGCGAAGCGTTCTGCGTAAGCGAGGCGGCTCCAGAACTTCCTCAGGACGATGATCGTGGTGTTCGGACATGGGCGTGATCCAATTCAGGAGGCACGCGCCGCTGCAACGGAGTCAGATCCGTCCGTTGGCGCGTGACGGGGATGCGAGTGCAAGAGGCTGAACATGGTGGGAACGAAGAACAGCGTGGCAAAGGTCGCGACGAGCAGGCCGCCGATTACCGCACGCCCGAGCGGAGCATTCTGCTCGCCGCCTTCGCCCATGGCAAAGGCCATGGGCAACATGCCGATGATCATCGCCAGCGCGGTCATGAGCACCGGACGAAAGCGCCCGAACCCCGCATCAAGCGCCGCAGCAGTGGCTTCATTCCCATCCTGCAGCTTCTCGCGCGCGAAGCTGACGAGCAGGACGCTGTTCGCCGTCGCGATGCCCATGCACATGAGGGCGCCGGTCAGGGCCGGGACCGATAGCGTGGTACCGGTGATGAACAGCATCCAAACGATGCCGGCGAGCGCCCCGGGCAAAGCGGTAATGATGATGAATGGATCGAGCCATGATTGGAAGTTGACCACGATCACCAGGAAGATCAGCACGATCGCGGCGATAAGGCCGAAATAAAGCTGATGGTAGGCGGTGGTCATCGTCTGGACCTGTCCCCGCATCGCTACTTCCGCGCCAGGCGGCACGTCTTTGCTCGTGTCCTGCAGGATGCGCTGGATGTCGGCGGCGACCGCGCCGAGGTCGCGCCCCTGCACGGCGCCGTAGATGTCGATGACCGGCTGCGCGTTGTAGTGGGACACGACCGCGGCGCTCGGTCCCAGTGTCATATCGGCGAGGCCGCCCAGATACTGGGGCGTCTGTGTGCTCGACGACGTCACGGGTATATTGGCGAGATCCGAAATGGTGTCCACGCGATACTGCGGCATCTGAACAACGATCGGGTAGACCACGTTGTTTGCATCATTAAGCCAGAAATTCGGCTTGACCTGTCCGCTGCCAGATAACGTGACGAGCAGGCTATTTGCGACGTCGCCCTGACTGAGCCCGACCTCGGCCGCCAGGGTGCGATCGGTCGCGACGTTGATCTGCGGATAGCTGAAAGACTGCTGGATGCGTGGATCGGCGATCCCGGGCAGCCTGCGGATGCGGTTGAGGAGCGCGGTCGCGTAGGCGTAGTTGGCATCCTGGTTCGGTCCGCTCACTTGCAGATCGATTGGAGCCGGCAGCCCGAAATTGAGGATCTGCGCGACCATGTCGGCCGGCAAAAAAGCAAAGGTCGTGCCGGGGAATTTCTGCGGCAGTGCGGTCCGCAATGTCTTCACATAGGAAGCGGTAGGCGAGTGGTTTGCCTTGAGCGAAATCAGAACGTCCGCATCCTCGGACCAATCGTCCCGGTATTGTTGTACGCAACGTTGATCCCGCTGATGGGCATGCCCATGTTGGTGACGATCGTGTCGAGCTGGTCTGCTGGGATCGTTTCACGAATGCTCCGCTCGATCAGGTCGCACAGGCGCGCGGTCTCCTCGATCCGTGTGCCGGGCTGGGCGCGCACATGCATGAGGATGCTTCCTGAGTCGACGGACGGAAAAAAGTTTTGACCGAGGAAAGGGACCAATCCGAATGACAGCAGAACACACACCAAGAACCCCGCGGCGAATGTTTTCGGACGGCTGAGCGCGATCGCCAGGAGAGCACGATAATATTCGCGGATCCGCTCGAACCTCGCCTCGAACGCGCGCTGGAAGCGCACCAGCGGATTGCGTGACCGCGGCAGCGGGCCGTCGAGGCCGTGCTCGTCGGTGTGCGGCGGATGGGGGCGCAGAAGATAATTCGCAATCGTCGGCACCAAGGTACGCGACAGCAGGAAGGAGCCCAGCAAGGCGAAAATGACGGCTTCGGACATCGGCCTGAACAGATAGCCGGCCACTCCGCCGAGCTGGAACATCGGCGCGAACACGATGCAGATGCAGACCAGCGTGACGAAGGCCGGCAACACGATCTGCCGGGCGCCATCTATGATGGCCTGCTCCTGCGGCTTTCCCTGCTCGAGATGCCAGTTGATGTTCTCGATCGTGACGGTGCCGTCGTCGACCAGAATGCCCACTGCCAGTGCAAGGCCCCCAAGCGTCATCACGTTGATGGTCTCGCCGAGCCACGACAGCGCGGTGAGCGAGAACAGTATGGCGAGCGGGATCACGATCATGATGATGCAGGTCGACCGCCAGCTGCCGAGGAACAGCAGGATCATCAGTCCGGTGAGCGCTGCGGCAATCGCACCTTCGCGCACCACACCTGCGACGGCGGCCCGAACGAGCGGCGATTGATCCCCTACGATGTGCAGGTCAATTCCGGCCGGCAAGCCCGCCGTGACCCTGGGCAGCCGCGCCCGGATTCCGTTGATGATGTCGAGGGTCGAGGCCCCACCGGCGTTCAGGATCGACATCAGCACGGCTCGGGTGCCGTTGATGGTGACGATATTGGTCTGCGGTGGCGAGCCCTCGTGAGCATAAGCCACGTCGCGGACGTAGATCACCGTACCGTTGACCTTCTTCACCGGGAGGTCGTTAAGTTTCTCCACGATAGCCGGACTGGAATTCAGCGCGACGTTCCACTCGAACTTGCCGATCTTCTCCGTGCCGGCCGGCAGCACGAGGTTCTGTGCCGCGATGGCGTTGACGACGTCATCGGCCGAGACGTGATGCGACTGCATCGCCTGCTGATCGAGATCGACCTGCGCCTGAAGGATTTTTCCACCATACGGCGATGGCAGGGCGGCGCCGTTCACGGTGGCAAGCTGCGGCCGGATGAAATTCTGCCCGAGGTCGAATAGCTTGTCCTGGGGAAGCTGTTTGCTCGACAGGGCCAACTGGAGGATCGGAACGCTTGAGGCGTTGTAGCTGAGCACATAGGGTGGGGTCATGCCGGCCGGCAGCAGCTTGAGAACCGTCTGCGCGGCGGCAGTCACCTGGGCGAGCGCGGCCCCGATGTCGACATTCTTCTGGAAATAAATGGTGACGGTGCCGTAGCCATTGAGCGACTGCGACCCGATGTGCTCGATGCCGTTGACTTGCGATGTCAGCTGGCGCTCATAGTAGTAAACAACCCGGTCGGACATGTCTTTCGGCAACAGCCCGGAATAGGTCCAGACGACGCTGACGACGGGAATGTTGATGCTGGGGAATATATCAATCGGCGTGCGCAGCGCCGCCAGCGAGCCAGAGATCGCGATGAGGAGTGCCATTACGATGAACGTGTAGGGGCGTTTCAGGGCGACCTGAACAATCCACATCCCATAAACCTCGTATCCTTGGGGGGACCATTTGCTTTTCTGTCCGGTTGTACGAATACGCTCAGGGCCACAAAGTGGGCCCTTGCTGCAACAGCGAAAGCCGGGTTTACGGCCGGGGATGCCACGGCGGCCGTTGTGGAGCTGTGCGGCATGGTGGGCCGCTCGCGCGCGAAGCCGGACGCCTCGGCATCAACGTCAATGCCGTGGTGCCCGGGTTTTCGAGACCGATATGACGCACGGTCTTGCCGCGAGCGGCGCCAGACAATCGTGCGTAGAAGCGCCTAACGCCGACTTGCCAGCATCGACGACGTTGCGAATGCCGTCGAGTTTTTGCTCGGCGATAAGTCGCAGAGCGTTTCCGGCACAGTGTTGACCGTCGACGCAGGCGCTATGGCTTAGCTCCGCCGCGCAACGCTGAGATTAGCGACAGGGGTGACGCACCCCATCAAGGCCCAAATAGGTTCCGGTTGCCGGATCGTACGAGTGGTAACGCGACTCGCAATAACCAGCATTGCCGCCTGCAGTGACGGGGGCAGCGGCCGTAACCGGGCCCGGAGCGTAGGCGTAGTAGGAGCCGCTTCCTATATGGGGAGGGATAGCCGGCTGCCACATCGCTCGCCTCTGTACCTGTAGTATAGGCGCTCTGCGCCAGAGCGACGCCGGGCGAAGCGATGCCGAACGCCGTAATAATGGCAATAAGTGTGCGTCGTGACTTGTTGATCATGGTCTTTCTCCTGATTGTCACAGTAAACACAGGCGCGGCACCGTCCTGCTTGGTGATCAGAAGATGCGTTCGACCCAGGGGACATTCAAATAGATATATTTGATCACTCTGTTCATGATTTTTGAAATCTGCGTTGTCTCGCCCTTTTCGGCCACACTCTTATTCAGGAGTTTTCAAGGAGACGTTTTTATGGGCTACAAATGAATAAATTCCGGCAGTTTAGATGTAACATTCACATTACCGCTGTGACCAACGAGAGCTGTGTTTATTTCCTTCGCTCATGCCAGCCGTACGCGTCGCTTCGATTACGTTGTGTCTGAACGGGTGGAACATCCTTGTACATCAGTAATGCCGTGAAAAAGCGATGTAGCGTCCAAACCACTTTGACCTGACGGCGTTGAAGCCGGTCAGGTGACGACGATCACTGCGCTACCAGCGCGGCCTGCTTGTCGTCCGTCGCTTCCGGGGCACCGGCGACGCGAACGAGATCGCCCGTTACTATTCCGTCCGGCGGAGTGCTGATGACGCGGTCCTTGGCAGTGATACCGGACCCGATCTCAATCGTCTTGCCGAGATCGCGCGAGATCGTGACCTTCTTGACGACGACGCGGTTGTCGTCATCGACGGTGGCGAGGCTCAAGCCGCTTTGATCGAAAATGAGCGCGCTTGCCGGCACATTGACCGCGACTTCGGGGTGCGGCAGATCGAAGCTCACATTGACGAAGTCGCCCGTCATCAGTTCGCCGCTGGCATTATCAACAGCGAGTTCGATACGCGTCGTTCCCGACGCAACATTGACGGCCTGTGCTGATGCCACGACGGTGGCGGAGAAGTCCGGTTTGGATATTCGGGAACCTTCAGTTTGGCCTTGGTGCCGACCAGGATGCTCGGCACTTAATTTTGCGGAACCTGAACATAGACCCGCAATTTGCTGATATCGGACACGACGAACAGGGGCGACCATTACTGCAACACTGATCAGGTGTTCAATGTCTGTCGTTCGAGCGGTGACCAGTCCATCAAACGGCGCGGGGATGCGTTTATACTGCTCGAGGACCTGCAAACGCTCGAGATTAGCGGCCGCCGATTCGACCAAGCCTTGCTTGTTGGCCGCGTCGGCCGCTCTTTGATCCAGGTCCTGCTTCGAGATAAAGCCGGAGGGGTCCAGTTTCTGGCCGCGGGTCAGGGTCACGTCGGCGAGCTTGGCGTTTGCCCGAGCGCTGGTGAGGTTCGCCTGGGCCTGCGAGAGCTGCTGATCGAGATCGGGCGCGTCGATTTCCGCAAGCAGTTGACCGGCTTTGACCTTCGTGCCGATGTCGGCGTACCAGTCTTTCAGATAGCCGCTGACACGCGCGTAAAGCGCCGCCTGGTTAAAGGCATCGAGCCGACCGGGAAGGTCCAACGTCGCCCTGCCAGGATGTGTGTCCGGAAACGACACAGCCACCACTGGAACCGCTCGGGTCAAGGCCCAGTCGACCAATTTTGCATGGGCGCTTTTGCGCGTCATGATGCCGGTGATGACGATTGTGGCGGCGACCGTCATCATCACCATGCCGGCAATATAAAGCCGGTGGCGAGATATGGTGGCGTCTCCGCTTCAGGCAGCATTCAGGTCTCCAATATTCGAGTGGGCCGAACTGGCACGGCGTCCGTGCAACAGGCTGAAGACGACCGGAACAAACACCAGCGTCGCCATAGTTGCAAAGATAGCCCGCCGATCACAGCACGGCCGAGCGGCGCGTTCTGTTCGCCGCCTTCGCCCAGGCCGAGCGCCATCGGCAGCATGCCGATGACCATGGCGAGCGCGGTCATCAGAACCGGGCGGAAGCGGACGAAACCGGCCTCCATGGCTGCGGCGATGGGGT
>CAWAQH010000009.1:0-89167 GCA_963784085.1 uncultured Acidobacteriaceae bacterium
GCAAGCAATGTTCAACGCAAAACAAAACGCCCCAGACTCGGTTATGAGTCACGGGACGTATGTTGATCAGCCCTCCCCCAAGTGCTGCTCAAGAACGAGACTACGGTATGACGGGTAGGACGTAAATGGCTCTACAGTGCCATTACTAAGTATGAACTAACGTTTCTTGCACACCATCGATAAGGCCCTTTCGCGGCAACACTTTATGTGACCACCGTCATATTGGCAACCCCGGCGGTGCCGAAAACGCGGCGGTAGCGCTCGATTTCGGAGGGTGAGCCCAGGGCTTTCGCATAGTTATCCGAGAGCTTCACTGCCGGCCGGCCTTCGACGCTGGATACTTTGCTGATCAGGCTGATCGGGTCGAACCCATTATCTCCGATGGGGTCGCAACCCCGGAAATCGTTGGTGAGCAGCGTGCCCCATCCTGCGCTCAAGCGAATGCGGCGGCCTGCAGTCCATTTCGCTCGATCATGGAAATCTGCGGCACTGCGAAAATCGGCAGGGGTTATCCCCTGGGCGAGCGCTCCACCAAAGTAAGCGTGCAGCCCGAGAACGCCCTCCACATCGAGCGCATCGGAAGCGATAATCAGCTTGTCAAGCGGATCGCGGCCCCGCGATCTCAGCCACGCGATATATTCATCTCCGGCGATGTATGGATCCTTGCTGTCAATGCGCTGGCCAGTCCAGTCGGCAACCCATTCGGGTGCGCCCTCGAGGAATTGCGTGGTCCCGAAAGTATCGGGCAGCATGATGCGCAGCTCCCCATCGTATGTTCTTTGCCACATCTCGAGGACATGATATTGCGAAGCCTTCAGGGCCTCATCATCCGCCGCCAGCGCGGCAAGCACCATGGGGATCTCATGCGCGTTGGTCCCGATGGCTTCAAGATCGTGCTTGTGGGCAAGGAAGGCATTCGAGGTTCCAGTGAAGCCGTTGCCCAGATTCGAGGCCATGGCCTCGACAACGTATTCCTGCCAGAGGAAGCTATGGCGGCGGCGCGTGCCGAAATCGGCGACGGCCAGATTGGGCACGCCGCGCAGGCGCTCGATTTTGTCCCACAACTTGGTCTTCGCTTTCGCGTACAGGATGTCGAGGCGGAACTCACTCAGCTTTTTCAGATTCGCCCGGGTGCGCAATTCGTTGATGATGGAAAGCGAATACAGTTCCCACATCGTGGTGTCGGTCCAGAGGCCGTCGAAACTGAGATGAAAGCGACCGTCTTTTACCGACAACTCGTAATCCGATAGTCGGAAATCCCGCTCCAGCCACTGCAGGAAGGCCGGTTCAAAAATCCCGCGGCGCCCATAAAAAGTGTTGCCGGCCAGCCAGACCAGCTCCGACCTGCGAAAACGCACGCTGCGAGCGTGATCCAGTTGGTCGATGAGTTCCTCCTGGGGGAAGGTGTCGACCGGCCCGGTCATGGAACGATTGAAAACCGTGAACTGCACCCGTGTCCTCGGAAAATGCTTCCAGATAAACTGCAGCATAAGCAGCTTGTAGAAATCGGTGTCGAGCAGGGACCGGGTGACGGGGTCAAGTTCCCAGTTGTGATTGTGCGCCCGTTCAGCGAAGTTCACGATCATGCATAAATATCCTCTAATGAGGACGCGACAAAAGCAAATCGCCGTAAAGCAGGGCTGGCTTGGTTGGGATTTCGACCGGGCGAACGGGCGTTTTTATGCGATTAGCAATTCTGTTTCCTCCTCGAAGAAAAGCGCCAGTCTCCTGGCCTCCTGCTCAATTCCCAGGCGTTCAGCGCTGGAAAGTTTGCCGAAGGGCTCAATTCGCACCAGCAGCCTCTTGCCCTGAAGTTTGTGCGACCACACGCCCACAACCTCACCATTGATGAGGATGACGGGCGAGATCCATCCCTGGTTACGGTAGACGCGCTTATAGTGCTGGGCGGCAAGCAGGTGTTCTTTGTCGCGATGGGCTAGAAGATAGGGATCGAAGAGTGGCAGCAGTCGGATGCTGGCTTCTTCCCTTGAAATCTTGTTCAGGCACGAGATATCCTCGCGCAGCAAGAAACGGCTTTTGTTTTCGTGCGAAATCTCCTCCAGGTCGGCTGCGAGCATGGCGGGCAGGGCTTTGACTTCTTGAATCGGAATGCCCGACCAGTGGGAAAAATCCCGCAACGTTGCCGGGCCATACCCCCGCAGATATTTTCGCATCAGGGTGCACTGCGCTTCCAGCGCCGATGGTGGTTTCGATTTCAGTTTGGGCAGCCACTGGTCCACGCGAATAAAGGTAACCTTATTGCCCTCGCCCGGGCCGTAACAGACCAGTCCCTCGGACACTGGCAGGCGCACCATGCTCCACACTCTGTCCATCCAGGAACGCATGCGCTCGCTGACCTTCGGGCGCACCGCCGCGGCGATGGCAACGCGTCCGAGAGGCCCGGCGGAAAGGGAGTCCATGATCAGCGGAGTGAGCGCCTCGCCTTCCTCGCGTCCAATGCCGCACCTCGCCATCACGCGCAGAACCGCGGCCACGCGGCTGGGTCTTAAAGCTGCGATGTAGAGCCGGTATTCGTCAGTAGGGATCAGATGCACGGTCTGTCGCATCAGCGAGGTCTTAACCAGCGTGCGCGACTTCCAGAGCGCATTTTCCATGTCGGCACGTGTGATAGCGTGGTTGCGCGTCCAGAGCTGAAGAAAAGCAGGAAGCATCATTTGTGCCTGCGCGCCACAGATATCGCGGCAAATGCTGACCGGATCCGCAGACGAGTTTCGTAGCAGGTGGTGACGGCTCAGCCGGAAAGCCGCGATTGCTTCGGTCCGAGTTCGAGACGGAATCTTCGGCATGTGGCACCCGTCGCGTCTCTACGAGTTTAAGAATGTACCGCGATCGATGCAACGGCCTGACCTGCCCCCTGCTTTCGTTCACGTAAGAATACGACAACTTTCAGCTGCTCCCTCTCCGGTTTGAGCCGGGATGGGGGAGCGCGAGGGGCAAGGGACGGCGTTTGAGTCCCTTGCCTCTCGCTCAGCTGTGTAGAAGCCTGCTGCATGCGCCGCCGCAAACTCTTTTGGGGTTTTATATCCCAAGCTGCTATGCGGACGCTCCTCGTTGTACTCGATCTTCCACGCTGCGATCTTCCGCCGTGCATCGAACAGGTTTTGAAACCAGCTCACCGTCAAGCACTCATCCCGCAACCGTCCGTGAAAACTTTCCACGCGCGCGTTCTGCGTTGGCTTGCCCGGCTGAATGTGCAACAACTCGATCTTTCGCTCCACACACCACGCCAGAAAATGCCGGCTCGTCAGTTCGGGCCCATTGTCGCAGCGGATCGCTTGCGGTTGTCCCCGCTCGCTCACGATCGCATCCAGCACTCGTGTCACTCTCCGGCTGGCAAAGCTCGTATCCACTTCCAAGGCCAAGCACTCCCGCGTATAGGCATCCACCACGCTCAGCACCCGGATCGTTCGTCCGCACTCCACCGCATCATGCACAAAATCCAGCGCCCACTCCTGGTTGGCCGAAGTCCGCACCAGCAGCGGCTTTCCCTCGCGGACGCAATGCTTCCGCTTCTTCCGCCGAATCATCAGCCCGGCATCCCGATACACGCGATGCACCCGCTTGTGGTTCCCATGCTCTCCCGAGCGGCCCAGCAGTACATGCAGCCGCCGATACCCGAAGCGCGGTTTCTCCCGCGCCAATTCCACCAACTGCGTTCGCAGCGGCTCGTCCGTGCGTATGCTCCGGTAGCGATAGCTCGATACCGGCAGCGTCATCACGCCCGCCCGCCGTTCACTGAAGGCGTACTTCTCTCGCACCTGCTCGACAGTCGCCTTCAGGACCGCGAGCTCCACCCGTTTTTTTCAATCACCCACTGCAGCGCATCCTTGTCCAGACTCAGATCCGCCACCAGCTTCCGAAGTCGCGTGTTCTCATCCCGCAGTTGCTTCGCTTCCTGCGCCTGGCTCACGTCCATCCCACCGTACTTCGCCTTCCAGGCGTAGATCGTATGCTTCGACACTCCGGTCTCCCGCGCCACGTCCTCTGCCTTGCGTCCCGCCTCCAGTTGTTTGAGCGCCCCGATCATCTGCGCTTCCGTGTGCCTGCTCTTCGACATACCCCTTCCCCTTTCCTTCGTCCGAAATCATACTCGGACTTGTTCGGAAAACGGGGAGCAGGTCAGGCCGGAGGCTTGCCGTACCGCGCATGAAGAAAATCGGGCGGCTGATCCTACCGAACGCCAACTGATTTCCTGTGTTGCAATTGATTGAAAAGGATGGTGAGCGCGGTAGGAATCGAACCTACAACCTACTGATTAAGAGTCGGATTTCAGCTCTTGTTGAAATCTACTGGAAATTGTAGGCTCCAAAGCGTTGATGTTGAATGCGTTATGGACTTCAAATCGGTGGCTATTGATTCCGATTGAGCTCGGAAGCTTCGACCGCTACAAATTCTTCTACTCTCGATTAGAGTGTCCCCGTTCCTGTTTCGACATCCGCCACGGAAACGAACATCGTGCCACATCAGCGCAATTCAACCTCCTCTCCGTAAAATGCGCAAGCGACCGAAATCTCTAGATTAAGTTCCGCAAGCCGTAGCATCTGTTCTGGCCACAATGCTGGGCCGCCATCCCCATAACGCGACCACCAAACACACGAAACATCCATCTTTACCTCCGCCATCTCCTGCAGACGAAATAGTGCCTCTTTACTCGGATACACGACCTTGATTATCCCATCGACGTGACGACGCAAGTCTTTTGAGATTACGAAGCTTTCTGAGTCGAGCCACCAGAGGTTCACCCCCCCCCGATGTAGGACCCTTCGGCTAGCAACCTGGGAGGGTTGACCTAAGACGGTGATGCCGGTCGGTGTGATGCCAAGCAACTCAGTGACGTTATCTGGAGGCATCGCTCCGGTTGCAATGCGCAAGGTGGCCGCAGTTCTTTCGCAGGTCTTGTACTCATCGTCGATAGGAGTGAGGCGCGACTCAATTATTCTACTTTCCATTGGAGTCAATTACCGCGGATGAAACCACTAACATTGCCAACAACTTTACCATCCACCACGAAATTCCCGTCTGACATTATCTTTCCATGCTCAGCATTGGGTATTTCCTCGGATTTCTTCAGTCTTTCCAGTGCCCTTCCCCATTCACGAGGTTGGAGGCTTTCCCCGAACGTCTTGTTAAGTTCGTCTGCCGTTGACTTCGCAATTGTATTGCCACCCGTCTGCAGGACCCGGGCTGAGCCCTCAGCGGCAGCCTCCTCTAGTTCCGCTTCCAGTCCCCCCTCTTCCTCCCCTCCAAATTCGGGTCCGTAAACCATTAAAAATGCGCCAACTGCCGGATGGGTTAATATATGTCGCAGTACGCCTTTTGCTTCGGCCTGAAGCTGTTTCATCCAAAAGATGCGCATGTACCGCTCCATCGCAACCGCATCCGGACCGTCCCAAGGCTGAGGTGGTTTCTTCTTGGTGGGCTTGTTCGGCACTGTGAAGAGGGACAGGCCGCTGTCGTCTTGGGGGTTTTGTGTCCATTCTAGTTCTTTAATTTCAGGATCCCCCCAAATGTGCCCATCGGGATCAATCCTATTCACCGGAGCATTTCCAACGTATGAGTACAAATTCAGCGTCTGTGGATCGCCGAAGTTCGCATAGGGCACCGTCACCGGTTTTGCCGCCCAGTCGGGTGTCATAAAGCGACCCACGCTCGAAGAGTTGTATCTAGCCCCGAAATTGTCTAATCCAGTTTCGTTATCGCGTTCTTTGCCAGTGAACTTGTAGTTCTGCGGCACGCTGGTTTCGGCGCAATAGTCGTACTCCTCGCCACCGTAGGGATAGTAGTCGATATCTTGCTCACAGACGGAGCCTGTATAGTCATAGATCACACTGTGCGATCCCAGGTGATCCGAGAAGTAGTAATGGACCCCGACGGTTGTTCCACCTCCGCTAGAGTCCACATCTCGGCGCGCGATCCTCTCGCCGTTGAAGAACAGATACTCCTCCTCGGAGTTTCCCCCGAGGTCGGTTTCCGCCAGCGTGTCGCTGCCCGTGCCGCGCCAGTAGAGCGTTCCGCTCGTGCCGCTAGTCGGGCAGGCGGTGGTCGCTGTCCCAGCCTGGCATTTCTCTACGCGCTTTCCATCTCCATCGTAAATGTATCGGTAGCCGGCCGATGTCCATACCATCCGATTTTCTGCGTCGTAAACGTAAGAGTTGAAACCATCGTAGGTCGTATTTCCTGCTGCATCGTAGGTGAACGAGCAGGTTGTCAGTTGGTTGTTAGCATTTGCCTGACAGTTGAGCTCCTCGTAGTCCTTGCTGCCTATGCCAGACCGGTTGAGCAAGTTTCCCCAAGCGTCCGCTGAAAAAACCTCGCCCCACTGCGAACCGGCGGATTGTCCGGTCCAAATACGGTTCAGGCTGTCGTAGGTAAACAACTGGGTGCGCGAGCCTGTGATATCTGTGTTGTTGACGACAGTGTAGACGTTGCCGTTATCGCCTGCACCGGCGCGGAACGAACACGGTGAGGGCGTCGTAATTTGCAGCGCCAAATGAAAGTCGAAGCACTCGCTAAAGATGGTTCCCGTTGGAGTTGAGGCCGACAGCAGAATTGGCTGAAAACGGTTGTTGTAGGCGTTCGAAACTGTGAAACCTGGGAAGTTGTTGTTGTCGCCACCTCCCCCTGACCCTATGTGCTGTATGTTTTGCGGCGGGGCGCCCAGCACCACTCCCGCCAATTCGCCCGGCGGGGCGTACGTTGCGCTGACTGCGAAGCTGATTTTGTCGCTGTTGTCGAACAGCGACGTGGCTTGTCCTGCGCCGTTGTAGGTGTAATAAAGCACCTTCATGGGAGGAGTTTGAAGCCCCGAAAGCGAGCCGTCCAGGTTGTACCAATAGTTCACAGTGTTGCTGACCGACGCCGCCCCAATGGCTCGGTACTCCTGCGTGACCCGTCCCATCGTGTCGTGAATCCAGGACGTCCCCTCCAGAGCCGTCGCACATCGACGTTATCAGCCCGACCGGATAACTGTCTGTGTCACCGGGCGGATTGATAGCGCAGCCGTTGCTGCTGAGATTTGAGCCGTCATATCCGAACTGAGCCGTGGATGTGTAGGGATCGGCAGTGCCGCCGTCCATGTAGCCTTGCTTGGTCAGTCGATTCAGCGTGTCATAGGTATTGGTCGTAGTGACGGTCGACGAACCGTTTTGATTAGGTAATGGCGCAGTTCTTGTAATGACATTCCCGTCCGCGTCGTATCCATAGGTGATCGTACCGGATTCGGGATTCGTGGCACTCGTTATGTGAGAGAGCGAATCATACTGAAAAGTGCGCACTCGGGGGCTGCCAGTGCCATTCTGGGTCACCACAGTCAAGTGTCCCAAGCCGTTGTAGGTGTAGACGCTTGTATAACTCAGATGTGGTGAGGAACCAGGATCCTCGACTACTTTGATCATGCGCCCCAGGCCATCCGCGCACGATTGGCGCGAATTGCCAGCCTCATCAGTTACAGTTGTGCAAGGAAACAGGCTGTAATCCATGCTGACCGCGGATGTGTCCTGCTCGACGACGGATGTAACGCGACTCAATGGGTCGTAGTTGGTGGTCGTATATCCCCACGTCGTTTCACAGTTCGTGGTTATCGAAGAGCAGCGCGTAGGGTTGTAAACTTGTGACTTCCTGCCCAAAGCGTCGTAAACTGTTTCCGTGTACGTTGTGCCACTCGGATCGGAGTTGAGTTGCGTCTGCGAAACGCGCCCCAGACCGTCGAAGACTGTCGTTGAAGTCTCATTCAGAACTGGAGAGGAAGTAATGGCCTCGGAACGACCACTTCATAAGGGGCCCCACTCTTCGAGCACGTCGAACCACCCATATCCGTGTAGCAATAGCTGGTCGAGCCTCCGTCGGGATAGCTGACTGAAGTCAAGCGCGTGAGAATATCGTAGCTCTTAGTCGTTATCTGCGAATTCTCGTCCTTGATCGAAGTGACTGCCCCGGTGTTGGAGTCATACCCGTAGGTCGTGTCTTGGCTCAGAGTATTCGTCACTTTCGTCAGAAATGCGCCGTAGTAAGGTGCTGCGGATGAGTACTGGTAGGTGGTCGCATAGCCACAGGGGTCACTGTTCTGTTGCACCTCGCCTGTATTGTAGTAAGTATCATTTGACACAACATACCCGTTCGACACAGACACACTGCATGGACTCTGTGATACCGTACTGCCGTTCAGCCAACGGTGCACTGAGGTCTGGTTGCCGGGGTGGGACTCTCCAGTCGTTTTTTGTTCCGAAACCCCCGAGGAGCGCAGACCAGATTCGTCGTAGCCGTAAGTGGCAAGAGCCACCTGGGCACTACTGGCATCAAGCGTTTGGACTGAATAGGGCAGAGAAAGCAAATTGTTCGTCAAGTACGACGACGCGTTTGTGCCGCTGAAGGCTTGGTACTTTGTATTGATGGTTCGCAACAACGACCCTGCTGCGCCATTACCGTAGTCGTAGTTGCTCTCGCTGACCTCCTTGCCATAGATGCCGGCGTTGGTCGCTCCGTTGAGATCGACCTGACTGCCCATGTAATCCGTGTACGTGAAGCCGCCCACTCCTGTTGAAATGGAGTCATACGATTTGGTAACTTGACTGGTCTGTCCATCCTTCCAAGAAGTAACGACGCTGATTGGAACAACGTTGATGGTGCCTACCGCCATGCCGTTGCTTTGCGTATTTTGACTGGCCCATGATCCGCTGTAGGTAGTAGTAACCGTTTTCAATGCGAAGGACGGCCCTTGAGTATAGCTGCCCTGGTAATATTGAGTCTGGGTTTCATGTTGCTGGCAGCCTGCGCCCCAACCAAACGTGTGAACGACATCATTTAGCAACGGGTCAGTCACGACGGTGTAACCAGTATTGTAAGTGTAAGTCCATGTATGTGACCCCAGTCCATCATTCGCATTCACTGAACGGCTGGCGATCCACCGCCCCCCCTGCTGGCAAAGAGTCGATTCGGGTGGCACAGTCGCATAGGTGTATGAGATCGATCCGCCAGTCGGCATAGTAACTTTGGTCAATGTTCCATAATTCACCGGCGCATCGTTGTAGGTGCTACCATCGCCGGGATCGTCATACTCGAATTCCCAGGATTGCCCATCGGGCAAAACAATGCTCTGGAGTAGTGTTACAGAACCTGAGTACGGATACCCATTGCCCGTTTGAACAATTCCACCGGAAACGGGAGGATCGTTTATCGTGACGGTTGTGTAGAGCGTGTTTCAAAAACACCTCCGCAGCGTAATCCAGAAGCAGGCGAGATAGAAGAAGGCGCGGTAAGTACAGAGTAGATGTTCATGACGAACCAGCAGCCGACGAAATTGTCCCAGCCAAGCGTTGGTCCGCTCCACGATCCAGCGGCGCTTGTACCGTCGCAGCTTGCGCCCGTCTTCGTAGCGCCGATGGCGGTTGTTCTGGCGATAGGGGACGATCAGGTCGATTCCGCGGCGGCGCAATCGTTGGCGCAGTGGATCGGAATCGTAACCGCGATCGGCAATCACCCGCTCCGGCTTTTGTCGTGGGCGGCCTTTCGCTCGCGGGACACGGACTTCGGCCAGCGTGGCTTCCGCAAGGTTAACTTCACTGGGGGAGGCACTTTCCAGCCGAACTCCCAGCGGAAGACCTTGACCGTCGACCAATACCATCCACTTCGTGCCCTTGCCCCGCTTGGTTTTCCCAACTGCAGAGCCCCCTTTTTCGCGGAAGCGAAGCTGCCATCGAGAAAAGTCTCGTCCCACTTCAACAGTCCCTCTTGGTCCAACCCTCCCAGCAATGCGCGCCACGCATGCAGCCATACACCTTCCTCTTCCCACTGCTTGAGACGCCGCCAGCAGGTGGAGGGCGAAGGAAACTCCTCGGGCAGAAATCGCCATGCCGCCCCGGTCTGGAGAATCCACAAGATACCCTCCAAACAAGCTCGGTTGGGGGCTCGCGGGCGGCCCCGTCGATCCGTGCGCTGCCGTGGCGGAGGGAGAAAAGCACCTACCAACTCCCATTGCTCATCGCTCAACAGCTTCTGTCGATCCTTCATGACAGAAGCTCAGCCCATAACCTGCCTCACACGTAAGTACCTCACGTGAGGCCGAACCTATTTTTGAAACACGCTCTAGCAAAATGTGTACACCATTTGCCCATTGTTGTAACCAGGGGGCGTCCAGGAGACCGCGAAGGTCACTGATGGATCGGAGCCTCCGAGAACCGGGCACGCAGCTGTACTCGTATTACCTGAAGAGGCTGCTGTCGGAGGGGCGGGAATCACGCGTCCGATAGAATCCGTAAAACTCGTGTTGGTCGAATTCGGGGTAATGTAATTGCCATTGGGGTCTGTCACTTTCGCACCATATGTGACGCCATCTGGCCCGATTACGCTCGTGAGGGTGGAAGTCAGAAAAGAGCCGCCTTGGGAAGAAAAAGGAAAAGTGACATTGAGAGGTTGATTGACCTTCCAGCCAGTTGCGTCTAGAGTCTCAAAGGGCCCAGTCTGGTCTTCAAGTTTGCCCGCAGTGCCGTCATCAAAGAGTGTCATCGAACCTAGATTCGCTAGAATGTGCTTGCTTCCATCCGCTGTTTGTAGGGACCAATTTGCGTAATAGTTGGGATACGGCTGAACACCACTTCCGCAGGTGTTCTGTAAACATTGTCCCTGGCCGGTTAGAGCTAACTGCTGCGCCCAGCCCACGAATACATCGCCTTTCTCAATCGGTAGCGGCGATCCGTCGACTGCGTAATTCCAAATCCATTCGCAGAGTGTCCTTCCCCCTTCAGTAATACACTGGTAGCCCGAGTGCTGGGGCTGATTGTTATACATCAAATCGAAACTGAGCTTGAGCTCGCCGCGCTGAGGGTAGGAGAGAAATGGAAGATGAAGGCTGAGCGTACCGTTGGTGAGACCGACAGAGTCAATTTCGCCGCCATGATACGACTGATAGGGCTGTAAACCCATCTGGTCGTCGGCGGACATCGACGATGGAGCTTGTCCGTAGGCGCTTCCCAGCAATCCACCTACAAAGAGCGTGACGGAGATGATACGACTACAACGGGACAGCGACAGGCTGTAGCGCCGAATTTGGGAAAAACCAAAAACGGAAGACACTAAGAAAGTCAGGCGGCCCATATTTCCTCCTCGTTGGCTACCAACACACCCGTGTCCCGGGCCGGTCGGCCATCGCACGCGCGCTACCAATGTTCCGCATCGTGAACGTGCAACTTAATGTGCATCCATGCAACGGCCTTACACTTAGGGGAAGCAGCGAATCAAGAATCAATAGACTCCGTCGCCTCCTTCATGATCTGAGGTTCGCTAATTGCAAAACAACCTAGACCCGCCTAACACGAAAGTCAAACAAAAAATGATTCAACATACTACCTGCTTGTTCTAGATCGGGCGACCTGAATGTTATGGGATACGGAGCTTCGGTGGAGTATGGTCAGAGCAGAACAGATTCGTCTGCTAACCGTTTTTCCGTTCGGATTTCGTAAAAAGTTATTTTGCTAGACAATATACGACCAATACCGTGGCATGGTTATCTCTACCGGAGGCTTGGGTACCGGGAGCCTTTCAAATGCACACTCCGTCAGGCTTCCCGTGAGGGGGCCCATACTCCGGCGGATCGAAGATGATGCCAGCGGTTATGGTGCTGGTAAGACACCACGAGCTTCAAGGTCTTCCCGACTCTGAGTTGCGGGCCTCTCGTCTAAGATAATTAGCAGAGTAACGGCCCGTTTACCGGCGTTCTTCTGTTCTTGCAAATTTGCGGGCCATTTCGATTGCCGGGGTGTACTCCAAAACTGGGTCGCTAAAGCCATCAGGCCTGCTACCGGTCTTCCCAGTGGCTTGTTACGAATTCCGAACAAAATGGGATTCCCACCACCAAGAATGCACAATTTTTCACTACAATGGCTTCGCCTCAAGCCATATCCATCGTGGTCTTCCCCCGAAGGCAAACATGGAGATGCAGCGTGGCCGAGAGTCAGCTTCGTCGAATCGTCTTAGATTTAAGAGCACAACGTCGTGAGATCGACCGGGCGATCGCTGCCCTAGAACCCTGATCAACAAAACAGCCACACCCGCGAAAAGAACGCAACGAGTAAGAGTCAAGCTGCCGGACTACCCACCCCCTGTTGTGGGTGAACTGAACACTTCAGATATGTAGCTCAACTTCGGCTCCAAAAGGTCCCATCTTCGGTGAGGGGGGACCGTAACGGGAATTCCTTCATCAATTCTGACTTGGCCCGACTCTTGGTGGCGATTGCGCAATACGAGGTACGCTAGATTGTGGCCTAGAGGACTGTGTCAGCAGGTTCTTTACCGTATCTGCGCCGAATCCCAAAGCAATAATCGCTATAGTGGCCTGCGCGAAGCCCAGCTTTGCTAACTGGTCAAGTGCGCCGGATTTCAGTCCGGCCAAGGCCACGCCAAATGCGATCGCCAATCGTAGGCGATTCGCAAAGACACCCGCTCTCTCGGCCTTCGGGTTCTCCGGCTGCACTTCGATCTTAGCGTCGAGAATCTGCAAATCCTGCCAGTGCAAACTCTTTGCCTCGACCTTGACGGAGGCATACCTTTTCAGTTTATCCCTCATTGTGTCCGGCTTATTAAGATCGGCGCCTCCTTGCGAAGCAGTGACTGCCGTTCCTCCCTCCTTGCCGTCAAAGTAGTGACAAGTCTTCCATCCCGCCTCATGCAGTTCGTTGGGAAAGGTCCAGTCTAGTTCGACCGAGTGCAGCGCCGCGGCCCCGTTCAAGAAAGGATTCTCAAATGCTATCGAGAAAAACACCGGCAGAAATGGTCGCGCTCGCTGTGTATCGAAGATGATCTTGGCCTTCCCGGATTTGATGTGTTTATAGATATCCTCTTCATACACATTCTCACGCATCTGCTGTACCAGCGAGATTGCGCACCGAAGCGATTTCCACGATAGCGTGCCAAGCAGACTGAGAAGCTGGCATTCATGATCCTTGAGCCGCTTCATCGCGCCTTGGTCGGGATCCGGGCAGTTCTTCGAAATATCCGTCGCTATCGATGCGCGAACGATCGCATAATCGAGAGTCGCATGAATGGCCGCAATGCCGTGGTCCACAGCGAAGAACATGGGCGCGATGATGTTTTTTGGATCGGAGAAATCGTTGGAGTTGCTGGCGGCTGGCATGAAAGCTGGCGGTGCCTGTCCAGGAAAATCGTCGGTTGCAACGGAGGCATTCGCTTCCGCAGAAGGGACATGTGCCGTTCCCGCTTCCCTGCCCGCATTATCTGCTGCATCCTGTACTTCTTGTTGGTCACTCTTCAAGCCACCATCTGCATTGGTCGGATGCATCCTATCGCGTTTCGGGGCTGTCGGATTGCCCTCCGTATCTCCGAAGTTTAGGGAGTCAAACATTCGCGATAGTGCCCGTTTTAAATCGGTGTAATAATCTCTTGGGAATGCTTGCAGTCGGCTCCTCAGTTGCATGTAATTCTGCGCGATCAACTTGGCCTGAGCATCATTGTCGTTGAGTAACGCCAACAGTGCTTCAGCCTTGTCAAAGTACGCATTGGCCGCCTCGACATCGGTATCATTCAGGACGAACGAGTGAAGTTGGACAGCAGCCGTAGCGAAATTCTTATCTATGCCATCGCTGATCGACGGCGGAGCAGTGGCTGATCTATCCTCGAATGCACGGCGCAATTTGTCGAGCCGTTCCGCAACTGTGAGCCGTTTCACAAGGTTTTGAATTTGATTGGATATATCGGCAAACTGTTCGGCTGCGTCCGGCGAAAAACCGCTAACACTGTCCAAGAGCACTTGGATCTTCTTCCGCTCTAGACGCAGGAGCACACGCAGATATGAGTCTACCCTGGTGCTCACACTCGAAGTGCGTTGCGCCAACTCGTTTACCTGCTTACGTATTTCCGCCTTGTGCACCATATTAGGTAAAACGGTGCTAGCCAGGATGGAAAGATAGCCACCCAAGATGAGAAATATTCCTATATAAACGAGCGATAGGATCGCGAGCCGTATCGGACCGACGGCTGCCATGGTTAGACTGAGGGGCAGCATCTTAAAGGGAACCATTTCCGCTGGAGTGCCCGAAGGAACCCGCGCGGTGAGTTTTAACGAGGCAGCTTGGACTGAAGGCTGCACCAGATCGGTCCAGTTGTAGGCACCCCAACCCAAGTCAACAGGAATCGCTTTAGAAGCATTCGGTGGCAAGAAGATATTACCGCAGGAGCTGAACAAGTTCCTCACCACTACCGAGCAGCCTAGGGCGAGGCTTTCATCTGAATTGTTTTTTAGTGTCACGGTGATCGTGTCTCCGTAGGTGCTCGGAAGTGAAGACGACGCGGTGGCTCCAGGGCCGTCAACGGCGACGTTCAACGGTTCGTCAAGAACCACTAAATCAAGATTTCCAATCCTCTTTCCTTGGTTGAAAATCGACACTGTCGCCCACGTGGTCCCAGCCAGATTGGTTACGTTGACCTCTGTACTGTTCGTCGAACTCGGCAGCACGATCGCTCCTTGTGCCGATTTCTGCGTTCCCTCATTGTTCGCTTGCGTTCCATTCGAAAGGGGCGCGCCTCCGGCCCCACTCGGTTTCTCTTCAGATTCGGCCTTAAATGAAACTATCGCACCCGGAATCTCCGATCCGGTCGTAGCATCGGCCACGGTTCCACTGGTAAGACTAAAGGGAGGTTGACCATTCGATACACCTTGGAGTGAGAGCACAGTGTGGCCCTTCCCTCCTTGGACGAACATTATGACGTGATCACTTACAGGATGTCCGTCCACAGCTTTACTCTGCGCCGAATTTTGCGTCAAAACTACGCGAGAACTAAACACGGCCAAGAAGAAGTATGCGAACGTGCGTGTGAACTTCATTCGTTAACTCCTATAACGTCGAAATCTGCGGTAGAGAGGAAAATATTTCTCGAACGCGCTCGACCAGGCTTCGACAAACAGTGCGTCAGCTTTAAGCAGAAGACTAGAGCGTTATTCAGAAAGGGGAGGATTAGTCGACTTCCGTTCCTCTGATGAGCTCGGTCCAGTGTGCGGTAAAGTGATGCTATTGCTCCATTAGTCGCGTCACTAAAAATCTGCCTTTTCCCGTCCTGAATCACTGGAGAGGACACCACTTAGCAGGAGCGTTCCATCGGGCTTATAGACGTTGTAGTACACTATTGCTCCGCCGCTGTAATACAGATGCCCCCCGGTAAAGAGATTCAGGCGGGTAACTACGCTGCCACCGAGAACAGAGGTCTTGACCATCAGAATAACCGTTTTATCAATGTTGACTTCGGTGCTCAGGGCTTCGGCGCGAAGGATTGCGGCAAGGGCTGAAGTGCCACTGGCGACGGTGAAGAGGCTGGCCTGCAGGCTTGATACGGAGGTTGCAAGAGTGGCTACTCCAGTGAGTGTCGTGCTCATCTGCTTGATAAAGTGATCCAGAGAGGCTTTCATTGTAATGGCTGTTCCGAGGTTGAGAGGATTCGGATTGCAGGACGATTTCGTTCCATCAGGGAAGATCAAGAGTGAACAGGCGTAGTCCTGCAAGGAATTCTCGACACGCTGCAAGCCCTTCTGTTTGACGACCTCCGCAGCCTTCTTCGCGGCGTCCTTTTCCGCGTCAATCTGGTCCTGATTGGCCTGTGATGCCTGATCAGCTTGGATATATGCATTCAACGCGTCGCTGAGCTCCTGTAGTACAGCAACGTCAGTCGAGGTTTGGTTCTGCAGGTCAGAGCGTCAGTTTGAGCAGATACTGCAGTTTGTTCACAAGTGGGGAACCGCCAGCGGCCTTGAGAGGCATTTGCGCGGGATTATAGACGTGCTTGCCTTTTAACGAACCGGACACGGCAGCGGCTAAAGCCGCGTCATCCGTAGTGAAACTGCTGAACGCAATAGTTGTGTTGGTCCGAAACATGCCGATGATGTCGCTGGATGTTTTTAAAAGACCCAGCGCCAAACCGGGCGCCAGGATAGGCGCGAAATCCTTGTGCGAAGCGGCTTCCGCGGGAAGTTTCTGCAGATTTGCAACGGTCGAATTGTGCACAGAATCATAGGTATCCCTGAGCGGCTTTACCTGTGCTGTGATCGTGTCGATGTTTGAGGTGAAGGCGGAGTAGTTGAGCAGGCTGTTGATCTCGCCCTGATCGTAGATTACGAAGTTATCGCCGGCGGCGTTGACTGCCAATGCGAGCTTTGCGGCGATGGTATTTAGCTGATCGTAGGCGAGCTTCTGGCTGGGGAATGGATTTGAACCGGTGACACCGTAGGCACCATTATTGGGCGTGGTGCTGGACGAGGGTAGCATGCCGGTGAGCGTTGCCTGCTGATCCTGCTGAATCTTGAGTTGCGCGTCGGCGATAGCCTGCCGATTCTGGGCGGCGAGGACTGCAGGATCGGTTGTTGTTGTGCTCTGCGCGAAAAGTAAATGGGACTGAATGCCCAGCAGCAGGACCAAGGCAAGATAAGAAAGAAGTCGCTTCATTGTTTTCTCCTAGTATTTTGCCGCTGCATTTAGCGCCGCGGCAAGGTTGACCTTGCCATAGCCAAACAGATCGCTATGGCCGGTCGCATCGTAGCCAGTACCGATCTTGTCGGCGCTCTGTTCCAGGATAGTTTTCATCTGAGCGCCTGTGAGATTCGGATAGGCGGAAAGAAGGACTGCAGCGACACCGGCGGCGATCGGAACTGAAGCCGATGTACCACTGAAGCCATTGGTGTAGAGACCATCGGCACCGCCGAGCAATTCATCGCCGGGATTGAAACCCATGTTAGGGACGGAAACGTCACAGGTGAAGACATTGGTCAAACTGTCACCAGAGGGCGCAACCACGGCAATCTCGGCACCCCCATTGGAATAAGGGGCATGGCTTCCATCGCCCGTGGAAGATCCGACGGCGATGGAGACGACTAGGTCGGCCGGGAAGGCGACTGTATCGGCGCCACTATTTCCAACCGAGCAAAAGACGGCGCAACCTTTCCCGTGTCTTCCATTGGTAGCCGCGGCAGTGATTGCATCCTGCGTTGCGGGATGTGCTGGGCAATCCCACGAACAGGAAAGGATGTCCGCGATACTGGCGGCATATTGGATGGCGTTCGCGACGGTCTCATCGGGAGTCAGGGACGAGCCGTTGAAGATTTTGACGGGGAAGGATTCTACAGCCCACGGCCACGCCGTAGGCGCGTGCATCAGGCGCATTCGCGGCAATGAGGCCTGCGCATGGCGTTCCGTGAATGTCGTTTTGAGTAATATCGGCGTAGGGAGCATTGAAAGTCTTGGGGCGTGGATTGTAGAAGCCCGGCTACTCGGAGCGGAGGTGTAATCGCGGCCACACTTGTCTTGGGAGGAGGGATCGGGATTGTGCCATATATGATCTGCCAACGCGGGGTGATCGATGTCCACTCCGTCGTCGAGGACGGCGACGACGATGCTGGCGTTTCCCATCGCAATCGCCCAGCCCTCTTTGGCGCGGACATCTTGCCCAACGATTTGCCCGGGATAGTATCCCGTGTTGTCGAGATGCCACTGCTGAGCGGGGATGACGGGCACCGCGTTGCGGCGATATTCTGAGACAAAATTGGGGGCGGAATAAACGATATCGTCGTCGCAGCGTCGCGAGCCGGTTCGCGATGCGGATAAGATCATAACCCCGTCGTTTGTCGCGAGGGTCACGCGCGATAACAGCATGCCGCGAGAAGGCGGCGTGCCGCACAAATTCGAGGCCTTGGTCCTGCAGATGCTTGCGACGTGCCGACGCTGATACCCTGGCCTTAAACCGGATGACGATCTCTCGATAGAAACACCGCAGCAGGCCAGTGGATGCGTCGCGGTAGACTGACGGAGGACGGCTCGGCAAAAGCTTTCCGGCAATCGCTTCCTTGGGATCCACGAAATGGCGGTGCGCAGCGCGTGCGAGGTGAAAGGCATCGCGCGATGCTCTCACATGCTGCAGGGAGCGGATGGCGTCTTGAAGAGATGACGAAGACAATGGTCCTATTCCGGCGCTAATCAAATGAATTCTGGACTGATTAATGCCACGAAAGTGCACAGCTTGCCTCGTCTGAACAGACTCAATGATGGGAAATCCATCCCGCATCCACGTCCGCGATGATGACGCCTTCGCCGGTTGCGCCCCGCCCAAGCGCGATCCACTCCGCAGCGAAAAAGATACCACCGATATTCAGCGATGTATTTGAATCCGACGCCAGCCGATCGCTCGGAGAGAAAGCGTGGAATACGCAAATGAAAATCTGGGCCACTCGGGCCGCAGCAACTCACCGACGGCTGCCAGTTTTATCCGACTCCCGTGTTCCCTGCTTCAAACTCTCAAAAAGACATCCGCTAAACGCTAGGTTACAGAAAAACTAATGCTTTTTTCAGCACGCCCTTGCGAAACAGCCATCGTACAACCGGTGAAAGCACTAACCGACATGACATTCCGTTTACACTAATTGAACAACGGAGCGCAGCACAGTAGGTCACAATGCAGATTGCATTTCATAAATCTATGCGATGTTACAGAAGCCGGAATAATCGCGTATTAAGAAAGGTCGGATTCTATGATAAGCGCATGGCTGTCTATGAGTTATGGATGTTACAATCGCGACCTTGCGCACAATGTCCCAATCGATGGCTGGTTGTTTCTGTTACGTAATCCGAACAACATAGTTCTCCAGCCTAAGACAAATGCTTACTGCGGAATATGGAGTGCGTCGCTTTTTAGGCATTCAGTGGCACCCGCAAAAGTGATTCTGAGCTCATTCTGAGTTGACCGCTTGATTGTAGACACCACTACAACCTATTGTCCAAGAGGTTGCGACTCGAGTGGAACACTCCTGTTGACATGCGGGTTATAATTTCTGCACATTTCGAAGTGAAGAAAATCTAACTATTCGGAGATGAGGCCGTGCCACTGGCACCCTGTCCCTTCCTCTGCCGGTCGATCCGTTTCAACCCTCGAGGGCAAATACCGACCGTTGCACAAAACAAGATGCCAAAACAACGGGCAAGAACTGTCCTGGACCGAATGTCGTCAAAACCGGCATGATGACGCTGTCTTTCGGCAACCACACGCCTGGAGTCCCCAGCTAGCGCGCAGAGCTTTGGTCCAGATCCTGGATTGCGAGGATATTCATGGAGCAGCCTGAACAGCTGATCGCTACAGCAGGCCCTAAGCGCCCAGGTTTGGCGGGAACTCGATCAGTCCACTATGGACCCATCTGGGACCAAACCTTGGAGGCCGCCAATCTCCGCGGTAATGGTCCCGTCGCCGTTTTGGTCTGCCACGGCATGGGTCAGCAGGTCCGATATGAAACCATCAGCTCGGTCGCCCAAGCCATTCTTACCGAAGCCGCGGCCGAAGGCGGTTCCTCAGAGCCGGTCGAGGTCCACCTTACGCAAGCGAACGACGATTTCCTGGGTCGAGCCGAGATCGAGTGGACAGACAAAGAAAATGAGAAGCACCGAGTCCACGTCTATGAGGCATACTGGGCTCCAATCACCGAAGGCAGAGTAACCTACTGGGACACGATTAAATTCCTTCTCCTAGCGGCTTGGAACGGTCTCAAATACAGCAAGCCATTTGTCCGCGGCACCTTTCGGCGTTGGATGTTTGGTGGACGCCAAGCACTGACGATCAGTTCTTTCAGTTGGTTTGGTTTGGTTGTTGTTTTGCTGTTTCTCATGCTGCAGGTAGCCATTATCGGCTATGTCCTAATGATGCTGGCCGCGCAATACAAGATTGTTTTGTCGGAACCCCTACCGACCGTTGCTCGCAATGGATTCGTGCTGACTTGGCTCAAGTGGGTGTCTCCATTCTTTCCTGGTATCAACGTACTACTGAATCCCGGGCAATATGGTCGTGAATGGTGGGAGGCACTGAGCCACTTCGTCTTGTGGTTTACGGTGATCGGTGAGGCGCTATTTGCTCGCTACTTCATCATTCAATATGTGGGAGACGTGGCAGCCTACATCTCACCTTATAAGGACAGCAAATTCGATGAAATTCGCCACCAAATTCAAAAGATAGGATTTAACGTCGGTAAAACCATTTACGGGTTCGGGCCGTCGCTGGCCACCGCACCGAAGTACCGGAAACTTGTGGTAGTAGGGCATTCCCTCGGCTCGGTATTGGCTTACGATACGTTAAACGCTCTGATTGATTTGGACAACGTATCCGCCCATGCCGACCAGCGCCAGGTTGTTAAGCGCACACGCGCCCTTATCACCTTCGGCAGCCCATTAGACAAGACAGCTTTCATCTTCCGCATGCAGGCAAACTCCGATCAGGACTGGATTAGGGAGCAGCTTGCGGCGTCGGCTCAGCCGCTGATTCTCAAGTATGAGGATTATCGTCCAGACTCATTCACCTGGATGAACATCTGGTCACCCATGGACATCATCAGCGGCAGCCTTGACTATTATGACGATCCTGCGGTCAAGCCTGGAGACCCACGGCACGTGCAAAACAGAGTCGATCCCGAGGCTTGGGTTCCACTCATGGCACACGTCCAGTACTGGGAAAATGCACTCTTGCGCAAGGAAATCTATCAATGTGTGTTGTGACTATGAGCCCGTTGGGTAGTACCGATTTCTGCAGTGCTTACAACAATCAACACGACAGAGCCGAGTCGCCGGCTTCTGATCGCATTGCATTCGCCTGATGCTCTGAAACCGGACTACACGGGTGCTTTCCAGAGAAAAGTGGGCCTCCAGCCATCGATAAATCGTAGGTTACCGTCTGCTTAAGAGAGAACAACTGTTCGGTTTTTGTAACGAGACACAATTTGCATTGTCTATTCTGTGGGCATCGTGCGGAAAAGCGAAGAGGACGACCAAGGGAGAGTACCGCAACAATTGCCAAGCCGACAGCTAAGTGCCGACTTTCGCGCCAGCCCATCGCCGGCTCAAATCATCGCCTTGGCCTGTATCAGTGAGCCCATCAAAGGGCACCCCCGCCAGTCATAGAACGCCTACACGGTGGTCGTGGCTTCTTTGCAGCCTTGAGAGGTGGTTCTTCCGTTCGCGATGCTCATCTCACTTTGGACGCAGCATCATCGCGATCTGCTCTTGATTGTACCTCTGTATTGTACCTCTGTATTGGCACGATCCGCTCTTCCTCTGAGAACAATCCACGGTTTCGTGACGTCGCGTTTTGTTAGATCAGCGTTGCCATTCGAGAGAAAGTGGAGAAGGAAGAATCAAATCTGCAGATTTAAGTAATGACAGTCTCGCCCAACCCCGGGATGATGCTCGCCGTGCAGAGCCCATTTGCTTGGAATGTTCGAATGGTTTATGCTCGTTGTCCATTTAGCAGAGCGAGGAGAAGGCGAAATGAAAGCTATCATCGAATTTCCAACTCGGGTGGGGATGACATGCATACCGTTTGAGGTCGAAGTCAACGATCTAGATGCGGCAGGCCTAATGTCGTCACGGGGCGAGATGGTCGCAAAAGCCAAAGAATCGTTTCAAGAGCTCATGGAAGCTGCAAAGGATTCAATCAATACAATTGTTTCGGGAGTCAAAAACAACATTGAGGGTGCCGACGAGATGACTGTCGAATTTGGTTTAAAAGTTGGACTTAAGTACGGTCTTTGCATAACCACAAGTGGGGATGCCACTATTGGAATCAAACTCACATACAAAAAGCCACAGATTCCGTCAGAGAGACTATCTTAGAGTCCTAATTCATCACACGCCTTAGCCGCTTTTTTCCTCATCCACTCCTTCAAACGTGAATCACACCGCAGATCTGAAAGCGCGTTACGAACTCGAGTTCTTTCCGACAGGCGCTGGAGAATTTGAATAGGTGACCTGCCCTGCCTTTCCAGCATCTCTACGTAGCCGCAGCATTCTTCGAACTGACCTATCGAAATTGTATTGCGGATCAAGCTGCTGATGAGTTGGTCCTCGACATCAGGCCGTAACGCTGCGCCCTCTCCCAAGGCGAGGAATAAGAATAAGCCGGCCTGATCGCCATTTGCGCCTTGGAGGATCTCTTCAACGCATTCGCTTGGTCCAAGACTCGCATGAACGTGGGGACCTTTCTGGCTTATGATTCCCAACAGGAAGATGAGCACCTCCTGCCAAGCGTCCTCTTGCCAACGCTTCATGATGCTTCGGAGTTTTTCAACGGTTGAGGTTTTCGCAAGTGCACAAGCAGCAAGATATTCGGCAACCGATTCGTGCCACCATCTACATTCCCCATCTTCGCAGAAAAACAAACCACCGGTTCGCGAGAACGTGTTCACAAAGCTCTCAGCGACGTCTTCTGCATACACATTCACTCCGATCTGGATACTCCCGTCGAACGTCAGACCGAGCAAACGTGCCAGCAACGTTAGCGCCCTCCGTCGCATTCGGCTGAATACGAAACCAATTCCGCCCCCGCCGCTGCGAAGTATTTCTGCCAAAACGTTTTGACGGCGGTCCATTCTTGTGGCGTCAGACCGCTCGGCGACGCCCCCTGGGCGTAAATCTGATACCCGTCGAGGGGTACCACGAGCCCGTTCGCTTTGGCCCGTTCGAGCATTTGATCTGGCCCGCCGCTCATGAGCGCTGACCATCTCGTTACGGACCGGATGTTAGGGCCCGTCCTCGTCGGGATACACAGATACAAAGGCTGCGCTCCGGAACGCAAGTGTGACAATTGCGAATGGGCCGGGGCAATCGTGTCCTATGGCTCCAGTCGTACCGATGTGCAGCATCTCACGCCTGTTCGAATCGCGCTGCTGAACGTACTTCTGTGGCGACGGCGCGGGCAGTCCCCCGGCGGGATTGAGGATATTTGCCGCGAGTCGCAATTCCTCAAGGGGATTCTGCGGAAACACGTATTACGCCACTCTGCGATCAAAATGGAAGCAACACGCTTACGTGGGCATTTTGCAGAAGCACTACAAGCGATCGGCGCTCCCTGCGCGGGGGAGCATTTTCTTCCCTTCGTTCCACATGGAGTAGAAACGTATTGCCTTGCGGGAAACAGACAGATCATACATATTCCAGATGCGGGGTGAGTCACCGACGACCGGAGTGATTCAATGACGGGTCACGGCATGTGCGTTCCGTTAGCCAATTTAATGTAATGCTCTTTTCGATTGAGCATGACAATCGTCTGCTTCGACGCGATCGCGATCTCCCCGAAGACTTCGACAATATCTCCATCATGAAAGGCCCCGGTGTGTAAGAACATCCAAGAGAGCACCTGGTGGATGCTGCCATCTGTCGTTTTAATGGTTAAGATCTTGGGCATGAAATGGCATGTCCGCCCATTGAGAATGGTGCCTGTGAATCGTCTCTCAGTTCCGCCACCCTCTCGAGCAAGCCACGCATCTGCAAAACAGGTTGGATCGACGATCGAGATTGAGAAGTAGCGATCAAAGTACTTGAAAGTACTTGCGTTTCCGGGCGAAAAGGGCGAGTACATCCGTCGGAGGCAGACTCGTCACCTGCCGATACTTGGAGATAACATGTGTCGTTGTGAACGGCCATTCCGATTCGAATTGTGGACAACTCTCTATGAATCTCTCGACTCTCTCGACCGCACTTCCATCGTAAACGACCCAGTCAAAATCCGATGAATGTGTTCGGCATCCTAAGGCTGAGCTGCCAGCGAGGCCTTGTGCCTCTGGTGCAATTTGGCATTCTGTCTCAAGCATGTTAATTAGGAGATTGCAAACATTCATGTCTTCGGGCACTAACTTGCGAAAGCCCTCAGACGGTCGAAACACTGCAACAATTTCAGAGTGTGGTATTAAGTAATGTTCCTCGCCCGGCAGATCCAAGAGTTTTGTGCAGTTTGGAATGTCCCCGTGGTGATTGTATGTGATCTTTGTGTACCGACGATTCGCCACAGATCGATCTCCCCGCCCATCCGGAATAAAAGTCACCCGAGCGCGGCACTGATCTCCTTCGTATGTTCCGCAGGAGCTAAGGATTTCTCCCGTAGCGAGTTGAATAAGATCGAGATCGAAGATCATTGTCTGCTCTGAACCACAATTGATCCTTCTCCCCAAGCCTGCGTGCTCTCCTCTAGCCGAAATGCGAGTATGGCTCCGCGAGGGGCGGTTTCCGCGATTGCTCGTTTCACTTGTGGTAACCAATTCATGAAGTCGCTCGTGCACATTTTCCAAAAAGGATGCTCTCTAATCTCAGAGGCCTCCATAAAAATCAAGCTTTTGTAAACCGGGCGCCGTCTTGCCGCTAGCATTGCTTTGTGGTTCTCGAATAGATTGAAAGCAAGGGTCCATCGGCCACCCACCGCGATGCCGACGCGCTTGGCCATGTTACGGATCAACGCCCCATTAGAAAGCTTGTTGCGGATGACTCGCTCGGTTAGCTCACGAGAGAACTGGTGATAATACAAAGGCTGATTGACGTTTGGACATTGTAGGCATAACCGCTGCTTGAGTAATAGCTGCGTTTCGTTTGGATCGAATAGAAAACAGCCAACCCGACCGCCACTAGGTTCAGCCAGCCATTGAGAAGGCCCTTCGTAGACGATCAGAGCCGTGTGATATGTTGCTGAGTATTTTTCCTCCTCGGCTCTCTCGCTAAGCGCTATATCGATCTCGCGCTCCGATATGAGGCCTGTCGCTCCGAATCCACCGAGGACAGGCTCCGATTCAATGGTCAGTTGCTGCAGTATTTGTCTCAGAAGCAACATCTTGTCAGCACAGGCTCCGCCGTTAACGGCAACGCCAATCAAATAATCGCTTCCGAAGTGCCCTTCAGGGCCGTTTAGCAAACGGTACGCTAACTGAAAAGGAAGAGCAGCTATCTCGTGACAAATGTTGCTCAGTGCAGTCTGAAAACCAACTATCGCTGGGGCAAACTGCTCTTCTAGGGACTCTCCCCGTAAGAGGTTTACCAGGAGTGGCATTTAGAATCCTCTGGAACGGTGAATTATCGCACGTTTGTCAAGAGGAGTGCCTGGCGATTTGAAATGAAAGATGAATAACAGGAGGGCGATCCGGTACTGGCTACGCAGGTCGGAAGAAACTCGCTCGGAAGCTAGTATTTCCTCTTAATTACTTGCTAGAAAGACGCAAACGGTCTTGTGCAATTCAAACCTTCCCTTCTCCGCGATCGTTCTCGCGACGGCTTCAGAGACAACTGCATATCTGCGGCGCAACTCAGATTGTGATAGCTCAAAATCATGCCGACCACCGTTCGTCCGGTACACCCAACCAGAACCATAGTAGGCAATAACAGCCTCGACCTCTGGAAACCGCAGAACGTCCTCGTATTTCCAAACTGCGACCTTCTCAAAAACTTCTTCTAGCCGCTTGCGACCAGATTCTAAAGAAAATCGGCGAAACGTGCTCGGGATCTCGTGGTTCACACCTAACGCGAGACGATGGAGATAATCTAGTTCAGGCATTGAGTGTTCACTGTTGGTCACTGCGAGCAACATTCCAGTGTTGATTCTTAAGACGCGGGAAATTTCTTGTAGAGCCTCTTCCGTCCTCAGATGGTAGAGCACGTGATTCGCTAACACAACATCAAAGGTTTGCGGAGGAAAGGGAAGCACCTGCGCGTCGCCAACCTGGAACTGTATTCGCTCATCTCCTCGAAAAGTCGCCTGCGCTGATTTGATTATGGCAGCGGAACTGTCGACTCCTACATATGACCCGGCTGTCAGGCGCCCGGCCACCGCAGAAGCATAGGTACCTGGTCCGCAACCAACGTCCAGGACATGCTCGAGTCCGTTCCATGGAATGTGAGAAATCACCCAGTCGATGAAAGGTACACGATTTGTTCCATACTCGTCGTGTGTTCGGATCCGCGTCCGCAGAGGAGCTGCGCGATTGTAAAGTCCGCGATCGGGCGGAAATTGTTGTGGGCTATGTTGTGACATTCAATGTGAAGTGCCTCCTCCGGCTCTCGTAGCGCGGCTCCCCTTTGCTGTTTCCGTCCGGACTGACGTGTCGATCGTGGGGAGCCCCCATTTCGGAGGGAGGAGTGTCTGATGTAGTTTAGGCAGAGGAAATGTGAGAATGGAAGAGTGAATGTTTTTGCATGGAGACTTTCGTCTATACGTCCATGTGTCCCGGAGCGCCAGCGGAGGTTCTGGCACCTAAAAACGGCCCTACCGCGTTTGCAATGGCACAAGCGAGATTGGAAAATGCTCGGGTCACCCCACCCCGGTCACCATCCATGATGTCGCATTAAGACATTCTGTCAATCAGTAAACAAACCAGCTAGATAGAGTTCAGCATGAAGCGAGTTCTGCACTGATGAGGCTTCTGGAGCAATTGGCAGCCTCAACCTTGGCCATCGTGAAGCCGCAAGCTGTTGTGGCTTGGCATTTATGATAATTCGGGAAAGAAGTATTTTGTGCCTGACAGTGCCTCGAAGAGGCGAAATAGCTGATGGTCCTGGCAATTGACATCAATTCCTCGAGGTAACAGTCCCTCAAAAAGACTCAACCTGCTAGAATTGGGACTTTAGGCTGGGGCCGCGACGATGAGGATCATGCAAATGGATGAGTGCAGGTCAAGGGGATGGGGGAAAGGCTGAGGCTTGTTCGGAATTCGTATCAAAATAGTCGGAATGATCCCTCGCCACTTGAGGAGCCCCATATTTGATGTCTCAGTCCATCGGGGGGTGAGCCTATGCGTAGGGCATTTTTCCATGTCGATGAGTTTCGCGAGGTGGGAATGGAATACTTACCCTACCTCGTTTGCCTTTGCGACCCCCTAGTGGTCTGGGCTCCCTCCTCACTCCTGCTCAAATCGACACGGGAGGCCATTCTTGAGCCTCACCACCTACTCTCTCTTGTTGAGGATGCTAATGCGCCCCTTCGCATAATTGGCCGAGCTGAATGGCTTCTGGACAAGCAGTTCAGAAATGCTCATCGTTGGAAATATGCGCCATGGGTAAAGGGCTTCGATGAGGTGATCATGAAGTTCGCTATTGAAGACGAGAGTCGGCCACTGCTCAGTCGGCGAGTAATTATCGCGGAACGAGAAACGGGTTTTGCTGATGCTGATGGGACTCTAGAAAGCGCCCACGGAGAAAGAGTTGCCCGAGACCTTAGGCTGCTCTTTGATAAAAAGACCCTTCCTCCAGGAATTCTAGAGAAAGCAGGATGGGCAAGAGAACAAAGAGCATCGGTGCCGCGCGCAATCCTTCGGGATATGTACAACCACCGTAACGCTATGGTATCCGCCGGAGCGCAAACTGCCGTGACACCTTCTGAACACATGGCCGTACTCCAGAGGATTGTTCCAGACTCGGTTTTATCGGGTGTAACAAGTTTTGACTCTTCGGGACAAGGTTCCGCCAGCTCTGTTGACATTCGAGAAGCAATTCAGGTATTGAAGAATGTGAAAGCTGTTAGAAACTTCAAAGAGTTGCGTCATTTCCTGAAATCCGGTCTCAAAACTGACCTGCACGACCTCATGTATTCTAAACGTTCCCTCCCGACTCTTGAGAGCCACCTAATTCGCGAAATAAATGAAACAACGGCAGTTACCCCGCTCTTCAAGAGACTATTTCGGCCAAACGATCCTATTTCGCTCACTCTCACAATCGGAGGGCTTGCACTGGCGCTTGCGATGTACCAAATCACAGGTAAGCCACAGTGGGCATTAGTTTCTGTTGCGGTTCAAGCCGCTCTGGGCCCCCTGAGAAAATATAGTATTATTCCTGAGGCTGTGCGCCCCGGCGACCCAGCGAGGGCGCTTTTTTATCTCACTTTTGGCACGACTCGGCCTAAGCGACGTCAGGTTCAATTATTGCTTTCTCGGCTTTAATCGGGCGCGTGAGCGAGCGAATGTCAAGGGATGTGTTCACATGCGAACTCGTGTGCGAGTTTGCCGATTAGTGGAAAGCGGCGACTCTCGGGGAAATAAGGTTGTAAGCGTCCGGTTATGACCGTCTGGACAGGTGGGCGGCAGGAAGTCATTCTGCAGAAGTGGACACTTCCGATAGGTGTCCACATGGAGCGGAGATGGACACTTCCCGGCAAGTTTCAGATGGGATCACGAGTAAGAGTGAGTTGTTAGGCGCGGCCCCGCGGCAGCGGCGCAGTATCGCGGAGAAGCGGGGGATTGTCGAAGAGACGTTGGTAGCCGGTGCGTCGGTGGCGCGGGTGGCACGAGCTCACGGGATCAACGCCAATCAGGTCTTTGGCTGGCGTCGGCTCTATGTGGCAGGAAGACTCGGGGAACGCAAGCCGGCCATGAAGTTGCTGCCGGTTCGCGTGAGCGAGAGTTTGCCGGCGCCTCTGCCGGTGGAGCGCAGGTCGGCCGACTTGCCGAAACCACAGCCGGGCACAATTCACGTCGAACTGCGCCATGCGCAGGTGCGCATCGAAGGCAGTGCCGATCCGGCGTTGGTGCGCGTGTTGCTGGAGTGCCTGCGGGGATGATCGGGCCGGCGACCAACACGCGGATCTGGATTGCGGCGGGAGTGACGGACTTGCGTCGCGGTTTCACGGGGTTAAGCGCGCTGGTCGAAAGCAAGCTGGAGCAGAAGCCGTTCTCGGGGCACGTCTTCGTGTTTCGCGGGCGGCGTGGCGATCTGATCAAGGTTCTCTGGTACGACGGCGACGGTTTGTGTTTGTTCGCGAAGCGATTGGAGCGCGGACGCTTCGTGTGGCCACAGGCCACGAGCGGCACGGTTTCGCTGACGCGAGCCCAGTTATCGATGCTGCTGGAGGGCATCGATTGGCGGCGCCCGGAGCGGACGTGGGAGCCACAGTTGTCGGTGTAACCCGCGAGATTCTTTGCACAACTTTTTTTGCACGAGCAGGGATGAAAACGCGCGCGTTCGTGCGATACTCCGCGCATGTCAGCGGTGGCGCTCCCCGATCTAAACGCTCTTCCCGCAGATGCGCTGCGGGCGCTGATCCTGGCGCAGCACACGCAACTCCTCGCCAAAGACGAACAACTGCAATCGCGGGATCGCGAGATCGAGCATCTGAAGTTGCTGCTGGCCAAGCTGCACCGCATGCAGTTCGGGCGCAAGTCAGAAAAGCTGGAGCGGCAGATCGAGCAGTTGGAACTGCGGCTGGAGGAACTGGAATCGAAGCGCGGCGAGAACGAGCCTCCTGCGCCAGAACCGGCTCCCGTTACCGCCTCTTCGACTGCTGCGGCAGCGAAACCCACGCGCCGCGCACTACCCGGTCATCTTCCGCGACAAACGCGCAAGTACGAGCCGAAAGAAACAGCGTGTCCGCAATGTCAAGGCGAGCTGCGCAAGTTAGGCGAGGATGTCTCGGAAGTGTTGGAGTACGTGCCGTCCAGCTTCGTGGTGATTCGTCACGTGCGCACCAAGCTGAGCTGCACGAAGTGCGACTGCATTGTGCAGGCCGAAGCGCCGAGTCGTCCGATTGCACGGGGCATGGCCGGGCCGGGGCTACTGGCGCACGTTCTGGTGAGTAAGTACTGCGATCATCTTCCGCTGTATCGGCAAAGCGAGATGTATGCGCGTCAGGATGTGGAGTTGGAACGCTCGACGCTGGCGGATTGGGTGGGCGGAAGCGCACAGTTGCTGGAGCCGCTGGTAGAAGCGCTGCGCCGCTACGTAACGGCTGCGAGTAAGTTGCATGCCGACGACACGCCGGTGCCGGTGCTGGCTCCGGGCCAGGGCAAGACCAAGACCGGTCGATTGTGGACCTACGTTCGCGATGACCGTCCCGCCGGCGACGCCGCATCTCCCGCCGTTTGGTTTGCCTACTCGCCGGATCGCAAAGGGGAACATCCCGAGCGCCATCTGGAGAGGTTTCGTGGCACGCTGCAGGCCGATGCCTACGCGGGATTCAATCAGCTCTACGAAAACGGCCGTATCCAGCAAGCCGCATGCTGGGCACACGTGCGACGCAAGTTTTACGATCTGGAGCAAGCGCACGCTTCCCCGGTGGCGCGGGAAGCGCTGCAGCGAATCGGCGCGCTGTACGGCGTCGAAGAACAGATCCGTGGCAAGCCCCCGGACCAGCGCCGCGAAGTCCGCCAGGCACAGGCCCAACCACTGCTCGACTCTCTGCGACAGTGGTTCGAAGAGATCCTGTCGAAGCTGTCGCGCAAGTCGGAGACGACGGCGGCGATTCGTTATGCCCTTTCGCGATGGGACGCGCTTACGCGCTATATAAAGGATGGACACATCGAGATCGACAACAATGCCGCCGAACGCTCGTTGCGTTGCGTGGCGCTAGGGCGCAAGAATTACTTGTTTGCGGGATCGGATGCAGGCGGAGAACGCGCCGCCGCGATCTACAGCCTGATCGGTTCGGCGAAGCTCAATGGTCTCGATCCCGAAGCCTACCTGCGCGAAGTGCTCACCCGCATCGCCGATCATCCCATCAACCACATCGACGAACTTCTGCCCTGGAACCTCAAATCCACACCTGTGCAAGTGTCCACTTAACTTATTCGTGGACACTTAGCAAGACGGTGCGCTTCGGACGCTTACATAAGGTTCGCGGCTACCTTGGGATCTTGGAATTCCTCGGCACTGTGCGAGATGTCAACATATGGACGATCAATCGCGGCGCAGTGCTTGGCAATCCCTATGATCAGTATCGCCGAGAAATCCTCTGCATCCTCTACAGCGACTGCTTGACAATTTCAGAGAGACATTCGAGGTCCGAATCACGTTTTGTCTACGCCCTTATGCGAGAGGACGAAGCGATTCTTTGTCGCGATTTGGGCCAGAGTGTTCAGGTTTCAACTACAAACACCATCATGACGAACTAGCTATTCTCGAAGACATGCGAGACTTGAAACCCCCGAAGGTCGCGGTGCGTCACATGAGGATTCCACGGACTACCTCTGTCAAGTCTACGCAATCCGATACAGTCGCTAAGTCATCCCGATCGGAAGAGCGCAGGTTTTTGAGAGCGGCATCCCAAGAGTCCCTCACGATAGGCCGCCTAAGCCTTGAGTGCCAGTTGTTTCCCAGGGAACTGTGGAAGGCCAGCCGCGGATGGCACCTCTATAGAGACGACCCAGAGGCAGAACGGCAAATTGTGCTCAATTGGGTAGATTTGCGGCTCCCTGAAGACACCCTATCCAGCCTGGTAGATGACATACGGACCAGACTTCTGAGAACAAAGACTGGCTCTCTAGCTATTTCACGACGAGAGTCAGGACTACTAAAGGAAGTTTATCGTCGACTCACAAAGGAGGGTTCAAATGCTTATCCCCGAGTGGTAGCCCTCCCGAAAATAGTCGGCGATTCCATCGAAAAGGAAAAGAGTGTTCTCAATGTTGAGATCGGTCCCAGCAGGTATGGCGTGGCACTGGTTGAGGAAAGAAAGCTCCGATTGCCGACAGCTCTGCGACTTCGCAAGAGTCACATACTTAACTCGCTTGCTGTTAGGGTGGCATACGTTTACGAACGTAAAGGCGAGAAATGGCTGGAATTTCATCAACGCAAAGGGGGCACAAATGCGACATACAAGAACGCCTGGGACGTCGGGGCTGCGGGCTATATTGATCCCTCTAGACACGGTGATCCCGATGTTCGAGGTAAGGTGAGTCCCTGGCTCGCCTGCGCATTTGAGTTGTCAGAGGAGCTTGGTGTCCCTACCTTCCAGCTTCCACATCGTGATCATTATCAGTTCTTCGGCCTTGGTCGAAATTGCCCGACCGGGCAGCTCGACCTGCTTGCTTTTTGTGAGGCGGTTGTGCCTCCCGATGTCTCGAGATCTTCCACTGCTCGTGTGCTGAAGTTTGGAAGGTGTCGTCTGAACCCTGAGTCTGTAGCGTCCTTTGTGCTTTCCAGACGGCGCTGGGTTCCAACTGCTCTGCTGACGGTACTTCTTACGCTAGAAGCTTACGAATATCCCCGTGCCCGCATTCACAAAGCCTTTTCACCTCTAGCGGGCAGACTCCACCTCGATCCGTAGTTTTCTCCCGAGAGCCATCGTGCCGCCAATGAGAAGGTCTCTGTCCAAGTTCGAATCATCGTGGTCCCATCATCGTAATCCTCTCAAGGATGAGCAGTGAACGGCCATCAGCAATAAGACAACCGTCAGATAGCGTCTGCCGGTTGACAGGTGTCGGCTCCCGATGAAATATATTGGCAGTATTGACGCGGCAATGCGAACGATTCCTGATCCCGTGCCATTGCCTGGGCCCCCCAAGGCCGGAATCAAAACACCGAGGCCGCCGCCTTGGATGAGGAGAACGGCAGGAAGTTGAAGACTCAGGAGCCTCAACCAAGACCGGTTGTGCGCTAGCTCCCCAAATCGTTGGAGATCCTTTCAATTCGTACAACGTCGCCCTGCTTACGTAGGCTGGGAAGAGAAGCAAGAAAAAGAGTAGAAATATTCGCCATTCCTGGGCGTTTGGAAATACTGATAGATGGCCGACCGCATGTCCAGCCGCGGTGCATGCTACTGCGACGCCACAGTACCCGAGGGCCGAGACCAAAGCGTTTCCGACAGTCGGCGTCGGGGATTGCCCTTCCATTGAACTCGTCATTCCAGTCTAAGCCTCGCGGCTGTTGAGCAGCTACGGACCAGATGATATTCCATCAAGTTCACGATGCCAAGTCTAACAATAAGCACCGAGAACAAGATGAGTTGTTTTGTTCCTAAGCAGATGGCTCTAGTAGGAAACCGGCATTGCGATGTAGTGACCTTCTGATTCTCAGGAATGTTTCGGTGTTGAAGTCATCGGGAATCCCCGGGATGGCCGGTTTTGCCGCACCGGAGTCGGTGATCACCTCGTTGGCCGGTTTTGGTTCGCACCGCCCCCAGTCAGTGGGCGGACGCGCCGCAATACCCGTCGCTTTCAGGTACGCACCGGCGAGTTTCACGACGGATTGTCGTGCACTGACAGTTGTCCATCGATCTGGTATTGTCAATGCATCCCTCCTGGGAACGAACGTCTAGATTAAGTGTGGCTGTGATGATCTTGTCAGACAATGAGACGAAGGTTGATCTCCTCAATAACGAGGCGATCGCCAAAATCATCGTTACACTGCTGCAGGAGAGACCAGAACAACCGGTGACTGTCGGCGTGCATGGTGATTGGGGCGCCGGAAAATCAAGCGTCTTGGAGATGATCGAAGCTTTCCTCAATTCTCAGGAAGGCGTTCTCTGCCTTAAATTCAACGGCTGGCGCTTTCAGGGATTTGAAGACGCGAAGATTGCGCTGATCGAGGGTATCGTTACGGGCCTGATTGAAACGCGCCCGCTCCTGACGAAGGCCACCGAAGCGGTTAAGAATATTCTTCATCGCATCGACTTGCTAAAAGTCGCCAAGAAAACTGGCGGCCTCGCCCTCACTGCTTACGCCGGCTTCCATGGTCTCGGCGCGAACGCCCTCGCCATCCCGGCTTTGATCAATTCGCTGGAAGGGTGGGTCGCCGATCCAACAAAACTCACCAAAGAGAACGTTGAAACTGTGCTGTCGGGTGCCAAGGATATTCTCAAGCCTGATACTGAAGCCAAGAACGTCCCGGAAGAGATAGCTGGCTTCCGGAAAGCTTTTGA
Organism: uncultured Acidobacteriaceae bacterium; assembly: GCA_963784085.1. Classification (GTDB taxonomy): domain Bacteria; phylum Acidobacteriota; class Terriglobia; order Terriglobales; family Acidobacteriaceae; genus Sulfotelmatobacter. The sequence goes on from CAWAQH010000009.1 coordinate 33,421, forward strand.
TAAACTCCTGGAAAAAGCCGGCATCAACCAGCTCGTTGTGCTTATCGACGACCTCGACCGCTGTCTTCCGGACACGGCGATCGAAACCCTGGAAGCCGTGCGACTTTTCCTGTTCACTTCCCGGACGGCGTTCGTGGTTGCTGCCGATGAAGCAATGATCGAATATGCGGTCCGCAGACACTTTCCCGATCTCCCCGATACTACGGGGCCACAGACTTACGCCAGGAACTACCTCGAAAAATTGATTCAGGTTCCGTTCCGCATTCCCGCTCTCGGGGAGACCGAGACTCGCATCTATGTCACCCTGCTGTTCGTCGGAGCCGAACTGGGCGAAGACGCCCCCGAATTCGCGAAGCTCATTGCCGCGGCGCGCGAGCGACTGAAGCGTCCATGGAAGGGTGCGGTCCTTGACGCGGCGACCGTAAAGACGGCATTGGGCACCAAGGCTGATCGTGCTCAGAACGCTTTGGTCCTGAGCGCGCAGATCGGACCCATTCTGGCGGGCGGAACCAAGGGAAATCCCCGCCAGATTAAGCGGTTTCTAAACACGCTGCTGCTGCGTCAGTCTTCCGCCGGCGCCCGCGGCTTCGGCGACGACGTGAAGCTGCCGGTACTCGCCAAGCTGATGCTCGCGGAGCGCTTTATTCCTAGGTTGTTCGATCAGATTGCCACGTCGGCCGCATCCGACCCCAACGGCATTTGTGTCGACCTCGTCCGGCTGGAGGAGGAAGTATCCGACCGCAAAGAGCAGTCTCCCAAACCCGCGCCCCCTGCGGAGGCGAAGGGGACTTCTGGTCCCAAGGTTGTCTCCAAGCCCGAAGTGGTGAAAGCCCCAGATAGCGCACAGCTGACGGAGTGGACTTCGTCTCAGGCAGTGCGTTCGTGGGCGAAGATCGAACCAGCCATCGGTGCGTCGGATTTGCGCCCGTATCTGTTCGTCGCGAAAGATCGCAAAGATTACTTCGGAGCCACCACAGTTCTTGGACAGCTCGCCGGCGTTGCGGAGAAGCTGCTCGGATCAAAATTCGTGGTCCAGGGATTTGAAACCGAGGTGCGGCAGCTCGCTGTTCCCGAGGCCGCTCAGGTTCTCGATCTCGTCCGCGCCCGGATCGTGGGGGGAGACACTTTCGACACGGAACCCGCCGGAGCCGCAGGAATAGCGGTATTGGTCAAGGCGCACCCGGCGCTGCAGGGAAATCTCCTCGACTTTCTGGAAGCTTTGCCGCGGCAGAGACTCGGTGCGTGGGCATGCACCGGTTGGGAAGGCGTGATCAAGGACCCGGACCAGAGCCGGAGATATGATCAATTGCTCGAAGCATGGAGGCGCGACGGTAGCCAGTTTCTCAAGGTCGCAGCGGGCGCTGCGCTGCGTACACGCAATCAAGGAGTGCAGCACTAGTGGGAACTTCCAATGCAAACGGCGGCCAGGGCGGCGACAGGCCGCTCATCCCGAGCTGGCTACCGTCCGATGGCAGCCCGCCGCCAGCTCCCCAGCCACCGCCGCCCGTGCCAGCGCCGGCCGATCCGTCGGCGCCGCCGCCACCGCCACCGGCGCCCACGCCCCCTGTCCTTCCCGCAATACCTCCGGCGGCGGCAGGCGATCGATTCACCGCAGCGCGCGGCAATTTTTCGCGTTTCGCCGGATCAGGCGGCTCTGATCGCGCTAGTCTGGGCCGGGCTCTATCAAGTTATGTCTCTTCAGCATCGGGTGGCAGCCGGACGGCCGCACAGCGAATGGCAAGGTCCCCGGCGTCCGGTGTCTCGCTCCTCAGTTTTCTTTCCGGTGCCGTAACCAACGGTCCGCGAGAAGCCCTCCGCGCCCTCAACCTCGAAAGGCTTGCGGGCCGACCGATTGAAGAAGTGTTTATCGGCCTTATGGAGTATGTCTGCCCCGAGGGCGGCACTGTAGATGAAGGGATCGCGCGCGATGCTTTCATTGAGACAATCGCTGATTTGGCAGAAACCGGAATTTCCGACTTCGACAGCCTGACGGCAGACCAAATGCAAACGATCTTTGAACTCTACGCGACCCATGCGATCGAGACGCGCCTGTGCAACGACATCGGGATGAAGGCCATAACGCTCCCGGCTGATGCGGCACAGGCGGCATCGGTGCAGCAGCAGCTTCTGGATTTCGTTCGTCGCAGCGTGTCTGATGCGATGACCCAGGCGCAGGCAGGCCTCCAGGCTCTCACACCTGAACGGGTTTTCGGATTTGTCACCCGCGTTTACGAACAGGCTTACGCGATCATGCAGACCATGGCCGAAGCGGAGGCGGAAACCCCATGAGGCGCCACCTTATCATCGGACGTTTCGGCAATTCCGACCGAGCGGACATTCCAGCTGCTGCTGGAGAAGTGTCAACACGACTGGAGTTCGTCGTTTCCAAGCGCCGCCTTGAGCACGACATAGGCGGTTCCCTCGACGATCTCTCCAAGATCGGCGTTTTTCCTTCCGACATCGGTCTTGATCTTCTGGTCCTTGCGGCACACGTTCAAGCCGCCGATACGCGGATTTCGCGATCCACAGAATCACAGGACGACTGGACAAGGGAGATTCGCCTCGTGGTTCCCGTGAGCGATCCTGCGCGATGGAACGCTGCGATACCGCTGCTTCAGCGTCTCCTCAATTTCCTGACGGGCGACCGGTGGACAGTCGGGTTCAGGCCGCGGCCGGCCGGATTTGAGAAAGCGGTTCGCGACAAGCCGCCGCAATTGATACCTCCAGCCTTTGACAGTCTCGCTCTATTTTCGGGAGGCCTTGATAGCCTGATCGGCGCGATCGACTCCCTGGATGAGGGGAAGACTCCTCTTCTGATTAGTCACGCCGGAGACGGGGCAACCAGTGATGCGCAGAACAGGCTCTTCGAAGCATTGAAGAAGAATTATCCGAAACAGAACTTTTCTCGTTTGCGAATCTGGATGGATTTTCGCAACTGGGGTGTCAAGGGAGTCGAATCCGAGAAAACGACGCGGGGAAGATCATTTCTGTTTTTTGCGACGGGGGTCTTTGCTGGCACAGGTCTTTACAGAAACTTCGTCCTCAGGGTACCCGAGAACGGCCTCATAGCGCTGAATGTTCCACTCGATCCTCTGCGCCTGGGCGCGTTCAGCACCCGGACGACCCATCCTTTCTATATCGCGAGATGGAATGAGCTTCTGCGCGTCCTTGGGATCTCGGGTCGCATCGAGAACCCCTATTGGGACAAAACTAAGGGAGAGATGGCGGCAGGCTGCAAGAATCCGGCCATGCTTGCGAAGCTCGCCCCCGAGTCACTCTCGTGCGCGTCACCGACGAAGGGTCGATGGCTTGGCCTGGGCACCGGCCACTGCGGGTTCTGCTTGCCCTGCTTGATTCGCCGCGCCGCGCTTCTCAGCACGGGGGACAGCACCAAATACGCCTTGTCGGACCTTACCGCTCGTGAACTCGACACACGCGACGCTCAGGGGCAACAGATACGCTCCTTCCAATACGCGATCGAGAAACTCCGGCAGAAACCAAGACTAGCGACACTCTATATTCATAAGCCGGGACCATTGTCGGACGAGTCCCCAGTTCGCCAGGCGGCACTTGCCGGTGTCTACAAGCGCGGACTCGCCGAGCTTGCCAAATTGCTCGCAGGCGTCCGTGCCACTCCGAGCTAGCCTTCCATGAAGCCCGCTCTTGTCGATTTTCACTGTCACCTCGATCTCTTCGCGGACCCGGTTTCGGCTGTGAGTGATACCGAAAACGCCGGTATCTACACTCTGACCGTAACCACCACTCCAAGAGCGTGGCCGCGGAACTACGATCTGACGCACAACACGAAGTATGTCCGGGCCGCTCTGGGGCTCCATCCACAAGTCATCGCGGAACGCTCAGCTGAGATCGAAATCTGGGAAGAATATTTGCCCCAGGCGCGTTACGTTGGCGAAGTCGGCATCGACGCCGGCCCACAGTATTACCGCTCTCTCGATCTACAAAGGCAAATCTTCACAAGAATTCTGGAGAGGTGTGCAGAGGCAGGGGGGAAAATCTTAACTGTCCACAGCGTCCGTGCGGCGATGCTAGTGCTCGATCTGATCGAATCGCACCTACCTCCTCAGAAGGGCCAAGTCGTCCTTCACTGGTTCAGTGGCACCAATTCGGAGGCGCGCCGAGCCGCGGATCTGGGCTGCTATTTTTCTGTTAATGCCGCAATGATGCGCAACGAGCGAGGATGCAGGTTAGTTACGACCCTGCCATCTGATCGCCTACTCACCGAAACGGACGCACCTTTCACGCGCGTCGGTAATCGTTCGACAACTCCCGGCGATGTCAAAGAGGCCGTGGAGACGCTTGCGGCTCTGCGCCAAACCTCGCCCGAAGATCTCGCTCGAACTATAAATTCAAATCTGCGTACGATGCTCCGCGGCATCGGCCCAGAAGATCACTGAGAGGCTATGGCCATCCCATCGAATTGATAGCTCAACGCAGGCGCCGCTGTGCAGCTAACAGCTGCATACTCGACCACATTTTCGGGATCGAACGGGAGGACCAGAGGTCATCGTCTCCATCAGGTCCTGTGACGCGTGCGGAGCAAGATGATGGAGGCCCGCGAGGAGCGCGATTCCATTCGAAGCACTAGCCTGGATCCTTGCAGGCCTTCAGTTTGGCAATTCTCGATCCAGAACAATCAGCGATGCGAGCTACAGGGCGGACAGCGGCAATTTCTCTTTGTTAATCTCTGAAGTTTTGACCGTCTACAATTTCTTCTACAGTGCTTCGAACGGCCGTTTGAAAAACGGCTCCATCTCATTGAAAAAGCTGGTGAGCGCGGTAGGAATCGAACCTACAACCTACTGATTAAGAGTCAGTTGCTCTGCCAATTGAGCTACGCGCCCACGGTGAGAAAGCATACCGGCGGGACAATTCGTGATTGTAACATCTCGCGCGCGTGTGTTGCGCCCACACTTTTCCGGTTCACAACCATTAGAACAATCGGGAGAGTCAGTGCTCGCCAGGCGAGCACGATCACGAACGAAGCGACACTATGATCGTTGCCGCAGTTCCGCGGCGAGGGCCGCGGACTCTTCTCTGACCGCGGGGCGCCGCGGCGGCAGCGAATCCGGACCCATCTTGGGGCGCTTCTCGACAGTGCCGATTACTGGGGCGTCATCCATTCCATCGGCGTAGGCCATGGAGACAAAACGTTGCTCCGAGCACATGCGATCAATCATTCGCTGTTGCCCCGCGCTGAGCACGGCATGAGGAAGAATGGGAAAATTGCGAAACATCCACAGAAAATATACGCGCTGAAGAAAAGATGGCATCAGATAGCGCGGCCCGATCGGTGTTTGCACTTGCACGACACCGTCGGCCAGTTTTTCAATCCACATAACTAGCCCACCTAAGTACCTGAGTTTGGCCAGAGCAATTCCAGGGCCGCTATTATTGCACCAAGGTCGGTGCGAGGGGAAGCCTTTTCTCAAAGATTTCAGCGAAAACTCCTCCGCCCCCCCCCCCCGCACTTCTTGCCTGACGATGGGTAAATTCAGCCCTGGTTGTTGGAGAAAGGCTATCGGGCGGCGACGAGGCTGAATCGCATTTGCACTGAAATTGGTGCAAGGTGGGGAACAAAGCTAGGCTGGCAAGAAAACTATGCGGGGATCTCCGGCAAAATGTCCATTCGCCGGATCTCGGCGGCTACGCCGAACTCTTTGCCCGGGCCCTGTTCCACGCGCAATACGCGGGCATGACAGCACACCCAGCATTTCTCGCCGAAAGTCAACTCCGGCGGCAGGATCAGGACCAGCTCCATGTCCGAGCCTTCGGCCATTCGGGAGTCAGTATAGAGAAAGACGCCATTCGTGCTCACATCGCGAGTCTGGGCGCTCAACTCGGCGTTGCCCGCGGCGCTGCGAACCCGCACCGGTAGCGTGGCTACCACTCTCGCGCGGGAACGGCGATCGATCTTAGAGGTCATTAACGTGAAGTCCATCCAGGCCTGAATCAAGCTTTCGCCTTCATCGCGAGCGCAGGAAGAAATGACGAATACTGCGGAGAGACATTTCGCTCTCCACTGGCGTTCGACAGTATAGACCAAACGTCAATTTACATTGGAATCGGCCTACATCTCAGGGCGGCGTTGGCGTGCGGAGGGCACCACTAGAGCTTGCTCCATGGTGGGGACATTGGTGCCCCGGAGTGTGGCTTCGACCTGGGCCAGCTTTTCCGACTGATTGGTCTGGTAGTAGGCCTGCACCAGAAGTTCCATGGTGAAAGGATTGTCCTGGTCCTCTTCCAGATAACTGACGGCTTCGGTAAATTTTTTCTGATCCATCAACAGAGCTCCAGCGGCGCCATTGTAAGAACTCTGAATCACGCGGTTGCGGCTGCCCGATGCCATGTTTTCCAGTTGCTTTAGCGATGCCGCGGCTGCCTCATGGTTGCCCTCATGGGCGCTACGCACGGTCGAATTCCGTAGAATGCGCGACAGTTCATCGTCTTTATCCGATTTCGAAATCGTGGCGCTATGTCCAAGGGTATCTTCAGCATTTGCCAGATACTTCAAGGCGGTATCGTCGTCGGCCTGATATTCGGCCAGATGCCGGTAGGCCTGGGCCTCCTGCAAGTCCTGCCGCCCGGCGTGGGCCGTCCGCGCAACCTCCTGAAACGCCTTGTCGGCTTCCGTGAAATTGCCGTCGCGCACCCAGGTCATCGCCCTTTGCATCTGGAAGTTCAGCCGATCGCCCTCATTCTGAGCCTGGCGGATCGCCTTGTCATACTCGATGCGCGCCTGTTCCTGGTTGCCCATCAGGGCATAGGTGTCGCCCAGGCCAAGCTGAGAAAACACAAAATTGGGGTCGATTCGCAATGCAGCCCGGTAGTGCTGCAGGGCCGCCTCAAAGTTCCCCGCCATGCGCGAAAGTTCCCCGTAGGAGTCCTGCGGATTCGGTTCGGTAGGCAGCGTGGCGACGTAATGGTCCATGGCCGCGAAGGCCTTGTCGAACTGCCGGTTGCGGGCGTAGAGGTAACCCAGGTCGTTGAGCGCGCCGGGAAAGCTCTTATCGAGGGCCAGCGCCTTCTCAAGCAGTCGCTGCGCCTGATCATTGCCGTTCTCGCCCATCAGCCAGTTGGCGGCCAGATAATACAGGTGCTTGTCCTTGGGATACAGTTCCAGTAAATCGTTCATGGCGGAAATGCCGCCGATAAAGTCGCCCTCCTGCACCTTGGTGATCCAGGCGATCATCAACTTCTCTCCCGGGGTCAGCTTGGGTGCAAGAGCCTTGGCCTTCTCGCGGGCTGCGCTGGCTTCGACGGGGCTGGCGCTGTTGAAGGCAATCCAGGCCCAGGCCACAGCCAGAGTGGGATCTGCCTTCACCGCCGCGCGCCACTCATCATTGCAGCGTTCAAGATAAAGATTCTCGTAGTCGGTCATGCCCTTCTCGTAGTGAGCGCGAGCTTGCGCTGACGAGGTGGTCACCGGCATCGAAGCTGCGTTCGACTGCTTGAGGTGGTGGGCATAAGCCGGCACGGCACACACGCCAAGAACCGGAATGATTATTAGAACGGCGCGAATCGAGCGACGCATCAAGGCTCTCCGCAACAGAAGCTTAGGGATGATTACTACCGAAAGCGTAGCATCGCGGGAATCGGGTCAACTAGTGACGGAAGTAATACCCTTGAGTCGAGCGAAGGAGGAGCGTGATCTTCGTGACAGGCGCAAACAACAAAGCCCCGCCACGCGGCGGGGCTGATAAACGGTTGTGCGCGACCTAGAACGAAACCTTGGCCGCGAACTGAACGCCTCTTGGTCCTCCGCCACCAAGGAACGGGTTGCCGATACCCACGTCTCCGGTAGCAGCAAGCGCGAGACTCCCGATGCCGCGTCCGTTCGCGTCGATCCCATTCGTTGCGGGGTCGGCGATGAAGTTCGGCAGAATCGGGTTGGAGAAGTTCGGGTGGTTCAGCAGGTTGAAGAACTCCGCCCGGAGTTCCAGGTTAACGCGCTCGTTGATGGCCGTGTTCTTGAATACCGAGAAGTTCCACTCCTCGAAACTCGGCCCCCGCAGCGCATTTCGACCGAGGTCGCCGAAGTGACGGGTTCCGGCCAGGCAATTGCTGTCACCAGACCCAGGGGTCGCGGTCGTGTTCCCGAATGTGCACGGCACCTGGAATGAAGTCAGGTTGACAAAGTTGTTGGGGGCGCTCCCGTATTGAATTGGGCCCACGAGATCGGGCCGATCAAAACCTTCGCCGCCACCAGAGTAGTCGCCTTCAAAGTTGTAGTTGAAGCTGAAGGGCTGACCGTCTTGCAGGGTAACAGCGCTATCCACGCCCCAGCCGTCTTTCGCCTTTGCCCAGCTTCCGCCATGCTTCGGCAGTTGGTAGCCAACCAACCAGCTCAGGCGACGGCGAATGTCGAAGTTGGAGTTGGCGCGTTCTGTTGCCGTATCAAAGCTATTGTTCGGCTGAGACGCGTTGGGAATGAAATCCTCGAGATCGCTGGCGTTGTCGATGGAATGAGACCAGACGAAGTTGGTCTGCGAGGTCAGTCCGTGCCAACTGGCGATGCGCAGTGAGGCTTGCAGCGAGTTGTAATTGGAGTTGGCGGTCGACTCTTCCTGATTGACGTAAAAGAAATTCGGGAAGGCCGTTCGGGGAACGTTGCCCCCGTTGTCATACCCTGCGATCAGGCAGTTGGGGAAGGTTCCTCCCAGCGGACAACTGGAGTCGTATGCGGTAATCGCTTGCTGGCTGGGCTGATTGATGTCGCGGAAGCGGAACAGTTTCGTTCCGACCGCACCCACATAGCCCACCTGCAAGACCATTTTGTTCGTCAACTGCTGTTGCACATTCAAATTAAAGTTTTGCGTGTAGGGCGTGCGGATATTGGGATTGGTGCCGAAGAAATCGCCGAGCGGCGACGGGCTCGAGAACAGAGGTCCCTGTCCGAAGTTGTTGCCCGACAGGCTGCCATACGAGATTGCCGCGGGCCCTGTGCCCGCATAAGCAGGACCGGGGCAAAACGCGCAATTGTAGGGAGCATGTCCCAGGAAAATATCCTGAGAGAAGGCATCATAGAACAAGCCCCAGCCCGCTCGTATGACTGTTTTACCCTTCCCCGTAAGGTCATAGGCGAGGCCCACACGGGGTGCGAAATTGTTGTAGTCGGGGTTGTACAGGCTTCCGGGACCGCCCGTGCTTCCCACCTGCACTTCGGTGCCGCCACCGGCGGCGGACATCTGGTAGAAGAGATTGTTCTTCTCGTGAACCACTCCAAAGTAGTCCCACCGCATGCCGTAATTGAGGGTCAAGCGCGGCGTCATGCGAAATTCGTCTTGAATGTAAAGGCCGTGATTGTTTTCGGCGGCATGGCGCAACGTATCGCCTTCCGCAATCTCACCGCCAGAAGGCGCGCCCTCGAGGAATGTGGAGAGGTCATCGAATGACAGCTTCCCGCGGAAAGTGTTGTCCTGGATCAGACGGATCGTGGTGCGGCGAAATTCATAGCCAAACTTGATTTGATGCCGGCCTACTTTCACCGAGTAGTTGTCAATAAAATGCCAGTTCGAGTCCACGCGCGAACGCGGAATCGAATTGGTTGCACCGATGGGCGAGAAGCTGCCCACGGAAATTTTGGGCAAACCGAAATCAAACGGGTTCGTAACTCCAGTGTCCAAGCCAATTGAATCCGGGTTGAAGCTCTGGTCTTCGGGATCAAACTGTTCGACAAAGCGATTCCAGCCCAAGCGGATTTCGTTTGTCTGGGTTGAACTCACGTTCCTGACGTAGGAAAGTGAAACCAGTTGCACCGTGGAAGGAACAACGGTGTTGAACCCAGGCAACAGGCCGCCCGCCAATTGGGCAAAAGGAAAGCTCTGCGTGCTTTTTCCGAAAAAGTAGCGTCCGCTCAACAGGCCGGCGGCGAAGTTCTGGTCAATCTTGCCGATGAAACTGTTGTCGTAATTGCTGAAGAGCGTGGAAGTAGAAAGGTTGTTACCGGCCGGGCAGCCGGAATCTTCCATTCCCACGAAGGCCGCGCCGTAAGTCCCGGGAATATTCGGTGTCGGATAAGGGTTGCGCGCCAGTAAAGCAGCCGTGACAGGATTTGCCGGCCCGTTTGCGGCGATGTCAGCCGCAATCTGAGCGGGGTCAGGGACACAGCTGGTTCCACCTTGTGCGCCAGTCTCGCGCTGGCCTTCATAATCCGCGTAGAAGAACGTGTGGTCCTTTACGATCGGGCCGCCGAGCGAGCCACCAAACTGGTTGTTGTGGAACGGGTTTTCGCCGCCCACGTTGTTGAAATAGTTCCGGGCGCCGAGCTGGTCGGTGCGCAGGTATTCGAGCGCCGTGCCGTGCAACGCATTGGTGCCGCTCTTGGTCACGATATTGACCACCGCGCCGCTGTTTCGGCCGAATTCCGCTTCGTAGTTCGAACGCACCTGCAACTCGCTGACCGCGTCGATGGGAAGAATGGTTGCCGGGTCTCCAAACACGCCCGGCTCATTGATCGCGGGCTCATTGCGGAAACCGTCGTTCATGTCGGTACCGTCGAGCAGGAAGTTATTTGCGCGTCCGCGCGAACCGTTCATGGAAAACTCGCCATACGATCCGGGCGAATCAGTGATCTGATCGGGCGAGCCAGCGACACCGGGGTTCAAGTAAATCAGCTTCGTGTAGTCGCGTCCATTCAAGGGCACCTCGGCGATATCCTGCGTGGTCAGCGTTCCGCCCAGTTCGCTCGAAGTGGTTTGAACCAAGGGCAACTCGTCAGCCGAGACCTCCACCGTAGTCGAGGCCTGGCCCGGTTTCATGGCCGCATCCACTCGGCGCTCCGAGGCCACATCGACGGTGACTCCCTTAGTCACAAAGGTCTGAAAACCAGTACCGCTAATGGTCACGGTATAGCTGCCGATGGGCAATTCCGGCAGGTTATAGCTGCCGTCGGCGCTGGTTTGGGTGGTGCGCTCCAGGCCCGTTCCCTCGTTTTTGATGCTCACTTTGGCGCCGGCCACTACTGCGCCGGAAGTGTCGGTCACGGTTCCCAGAATTGTGCCGCGGAAGGTTTGCGCGGAGAGGCTCACTGCGGCCAGAAGCACAAACACCAGGACTATGCGCACTTTCATAATGTCTCCTCGAAGCTGATCATTTTCGATTTCAAGCCGATCACTGGGTTGAGGGAGTGTTCCTTGCCGGGCGGGAGAACCGGCCCGTTTCCGGCCCCTGTTCTCAAGAGAGCTTGCAATTCCTTACACACAAACAAGATGCACGCCCGCCTGCAAAAAATGTCTAAGACAGCACACCTTATCGAAAGCTCGCCCCTAGAGTCAACCATGTAGTTACCGGAGGGCGACAGATTTTATAACTAAGGTAATCGACGGGAAAATGAGCCTGAAGGTTTCAACGACAGTGCCACTGATTTCAAAGGGGGATATCAGGATGAGGCCACGAAAGCAGGAACTTGGTTGGGCTGAAGCGCCCGCCTAGAAAGTAATGGTGACTCCGCCGCGAACCGAGCGCGCCGCCTGGACCAGATAAACGGTCTGCCCGTCCTGACCCACAACGGGCACGTAGCCCTGGGCGAGCAAGTTGCGCACATCAATCAGTCCTTCCAGGTGAGCGGGCAGGAACCCCATCGTCGGAATGGGCTGGCGGATAAACAGATTCAGATAAGGATCGCTCTGTCCCGGAGAATTGTTAAACATGTCCACCGGAGTCAACGGCGTGCCGTTTACCCAACGATAGGAGGCGATCCAGCGGGTGTGCGTGCGCGGGATGGTGCCGCTGAACTTGGCCGCCAGAGCGTGATGGCGCTGGTTGGTGATCCACTGCGGAACATCTTGAATCTCCACGTCGGGCCTGGCCAGATCGAGAGTACCGCCATAGGCGTAATCCAGAGTGGCTGTGAGATCGGAACAGAACTTGCGCTCTAGAACCACGCGCAGGCCGTTGGCATCGAGCGTGCCACCGTTATAAGTGAAAGTGCCTGAGTAAAGATCGGGCAGCAGGGATCCGCTTGCGGCGGTCACCGAACCAGCCCCAATCAGTGCCGTGTCGGAAACGCGATCATTGAAAGCCGCGAATTGCAGGCTGGTCTGGCCCACACGCCGGGAAACACTCAATTCCTGATGGTGAGCACGCTCGAGCTGGGTGGAGAAGTTCGTCATGCTGACGCGGGGATCGGCTTCGCTCAGGTCCGCCGGCGAGGAATCGAACCCCTTCTCGTCCCGCGTGTTGGGCAAAGATGTTGCGTAATCGTATTCCACCACGGTATTGGGAGAAGCGTGCAGGTTGACCGAACCGTAGGGCCGGAATGCGGTGATATGACCGAGAAATTGGATGGCCTGCAGTTCGCTCCCAAATTTCAATTCCAGCACGTCGCCGACGGCGAAATCGTCCCCCGCACCAAGCGCCAGCGCCTGCAGCGCGGCATAATTCAGGCTGGCATCGGAGGGAGCGAAACGGCGCATGGTAACTGCCATGGACGGTCCAGAGCCATCTGGCAGAACGTGCGAGTATGTGGCGCGCAGAACGGCGGCGGGCAGGCCATCTCCATAGCCAACGTTGCCGCTGAATACGACGCGACCCGCGGAGAAAATCGAGCGCTCCAGAGAGAACCCTGTGCTCATATCCGATCCGCTGCCGTATCCCGAAGCCGCGCTGCCAGCCAGGAAAGAAACGCTGGTTCTGAGATCATGGCCCTTCTGCTCGGCGCTTGCGGCCGGATCATCGAATACGCGCAGGACGGGACGATTCGCTACCGAACGCAGGGTCCACTTCCAGTCGTCATCGTCGGCGGTGCCGCGCAGCGGTCCCACTCGCATGGCGTTGAGCAGAGTGTTGAGGGTGACATTGACGTGGACACTTGTGCCGGGATGCAGGCCAACTTTTTCGCGCAAGGCAGGCAGGAAAGACGGCGCTGAAACTTTGACCGAATAAAGCCCCGGCAGTAAACCAGTAGCAGAATAGAAGCCCCTGCCGTCGGTAAACACGGTCAGCGACTGGGCTGCGGAGCCGGCGATCTCCACCACCGCTCCCATCTGAGGAATGCCCGAGGCATCGCGCACGTATCCCGAGATCGCTCCCGGCCGGTCTGCGGCCCACACGGGAAGCGACAGCGCGATGATCACCGCCCAAGATCCGAGCTGGCGAAGCTTCACTCCAACCCCCAGGGAACCAAGCAGTCCGCTACTCTACCGCAAACGTCGCTGTAGGATCAATGGTCTGTTTGGAAACGTTGTCGTTCACTTTGATTTCGATTCGATACACGCCCGGCTGCAGATTGGCCGAAGCAATCGACTTCTGCAGCGTGACCTGATCTCCTACGTTGCCCATGGTTTCGGTGGATTCCGTCTTCTGCACCACGGGCTTGTTGGTCGCGATGTTCACGATGTCATACTCAAATGTGGCCGAAGATTTGTGGGTCTTCTCATCCACACCGAGGTTATAGACCTGCATCCAGAAGTTCACCTTCTGGTCGCGGTTGCGCTTAAAGGTAGCGGGCTTGCCGTCCGCCGGGGCCACGCGCGGACGGACTTTGTTGAGGCCTATCACAAACTGGCCCGTGCTCACATCCTTGGTCGGCACCGGTTCCATCACATCGGCCACGATGAGCGACGAAGTGGCAAGCTTGTCATCGGAGTATTCGGGCACCTGAATGCCGCGGCTCCACACCCCTTTGCGATCTCCGTTCACATCTTTTACCGCAATATCGACCTTATAGCGTCCTGGCCGCAAGGGCAGCGCCTTCCAATAAACCGCCGAATTCTCGGCCGTACGAGGCAGCAGTTCGGCTGGAACGTCGACTTGAATCGGCTCTTCCTGGGTTTGAACAATGCGCCCGGTCAGCGTGGTCACGCGCATAAAGATATTGACAGTACCGCGCTGCACGCCGTCTTTGTTGGCGAACGTAATGTCGCGATACTTCAACTGAATAGTGATCGGCACCAATACCGTGTCCCCGGTCACCTTCACGAAATCCGTGCGCACGTCGAAAGGCATTAGGTTGGTGATGATTTTAGTGTTAACGAGCTCTTCCAGGTCCTTGTATTTGACCGGAGGCGGCGCTTGCAGTTTGGCGAACGTCTCCAGGCGATCAAACTCCTTGCTGGCCTGCAGGGCGCTGTTCGGGCCCGGCCCCAACTGCTCCAGCCCGCCTCCGGAAAAGCGTTGGGCCTTGCTCGCCATGTTCATCGACTCGTAGAACGTCAGTCCGGCATTGGGCGTGTATTTCAGCGCGTCTTTTTCGGAACGGTCCATCGTCATGTGAAAATCGCCGCACATGCAACTGTCGACGAATTCAATGATCACTTCCTGCCCGATGCCTTCCAGATAGCGGTAACGCCAGTCTTCAAACGGGAACGTCGATGTCTGGCCCCCACCTTCTTCCATTGGTCGATCATAGGTTCCCCCGGAGGACTGCCCGTGATTTCGTCGGCAGGCCCATACATGATGTAGATTCGGCCACGGTCGGTCTTCCACCCCGGAATCCCGGCGGCAAAATGCTCATTAGCATAGGCGATGCGTCGGTAGTGTTCTTCCTTGTATTCATTCTCTTCGGTGTCAGGCGTGGGGTCGCGGCGTTGCCAGAAGGCTTCGATAAAGTTGTCGCGCTCTTCATCGTTCGAGAGCTGCTTGAAAGCGGCGCGTTCCTGGTCAGTGATGATCCAGATCACGTCCTCATTCAGCCACTTCTTGTAAACCCGGCTAAGCTCGACGTTGACAGCCCTTTTCTGCTGCTTTTTCTGCTTTTCGTTGGGCTGGCGCTTCAAGGGGTCGATTTCATCCGTGGGTTGCGCGGGCGTGGTAACCGTCGCGCCGGACTGAGGATCGGCCGGCGGGGCTGTCTTGCCGGCCTGGGCCGCGGCTGGTCGAGCCAGACCTGTAGCCGCCACCAGAAAAGCGAGAAATAGGACGTACCGTGAACCTACCCGGAACATGAGAGGGACTCCTGCGACAACAAACTTTCGTCCATTCATTTTAGGCCCTCACTGGAGCGAAAGCAAGGCTAAGTCGCGTCGAAAGAACGAATTGAATGCCCCGAGCCTTCCCGTTCTGTTGGAAGCGGCGGCGCTGCTGCTGAGTTGCCCCCCCAAACCAATATTTTGGGTCTTCCCAGCTTGGTGCGTTTTTAGGGCCGGAACCGGGACACGCTATAATCTTAACGTGGCATAATCTTGCGGTATCGAGGCGGTTCTACTCTTTCACATATTTTCGGAGTTTGGCACCCCATTTCCGATTGGAACTTTCCTGCCCACAGGATCGTATCCGTGGATATGTCTGTTACCTTGGTGGAAACGTCGAAGGATAAAACTATCGAGGGGAAGCAGGCGTCTGCGGGTTGGGCCGCGAGCAGGGCGCCCTCACCCCGGGATCGCGGCGGAAAACACATGAAAAGTTGGAAGAAGGTTGTAATCGGTGTCGGCGTGCTCGCGGTGTTAGCCGCCGTAGTCGGCTTTACGGTGCACCAGAGCGGCAAGAACGTGGCTACCGTGCAGACCGGGAAGGTACAGCACCAGGATTTGTCATCTGTGGTGAGCGCCTCGGGCGAAATCAAACCCAAAACCTACGTCAACATAGGCGCCAACGCTTACGGCAAGATCACCCACCTCTATGTCAAAGAGGGAGAACACGTCAAGCGGGGCCAGTTGCTGGCTCAGCTCGAAAACGTGCAGTCTTCGGCCGATGTGAGTGCGGGTCAGGCTTCGGTGCAGGCTGCGGAGACCGACGCGGTCGCGGCTGACGCAGCGCTCAGGACCTCCGACGCAGATCTGTTGCGGGCGCAGGCTGACTATGACCGCAACAAACTGGATTGGGAGCGCGCCCAAAATCTATACAAGGATGGCCTGATCGCGAAATCGGATTTCGATACCCGCCAGAACGCGTGGGCCACTGCCGACTCGGGACTGGTGCAGGCCAAGGCACGCGTGGCGCAAGCCAAGGCGCAAAAAGACTCCGCCTACAAGCATACCGCGCAGGCTCGGGCCAATCTGACGCGTGTGGCCGACGTGCTGCAGAAGACCACCTACGAAGCCCCTTATGACGGCGTGGTGACGAATCTTCCGGTGCGCGAAGGCGAGTCGGTGGTCATCGGCATCCAAAATGCTCTAGGAAGCACGCTGATGACGATCGCCGACATGTCGGTGATCACCGCCGAGGTTAAGGTCGATGAGACTGACATCGTGAACGTGCATCTGGGACAAGCCGCGGAAGTGACCATTGATGCCATTCCCAAAAAGACATTTCACGGCACGGTTTCCGAAATCGGAGACAACGCCATTGTGCGCTCCACGGGTGTGGCCACGTCGCAGCAAAGCAGCACCAGTGAAGAAGCCAAGGATTTCAAGGTGGTCGTGACGCTGAACGATCCTCCACAGGATCTGCGGCCAGGACTTTCTACGACCGCCAAAATTACAACCGCCGCCAAAAGCAACGTAATGGCAATCCCCATCCAGGCGCTGACGATCCGCACCAGGGCCCAATTGGAGCAGGAAAAGGCCGCTCCCGGCTCAGTCCACGCCGCGGCGCCCGCGCCGAACGACCCGTCAGCCAAGGACAAGAGCCTGAAAGACGATATTCAGGGTGTTTTCGTGATTCGCGCCAAGAAAGCTGAGTTCGTGCCCGTGACCACCGGCATCACCGGAACGACCGATATTGAGGTGGTCGGTGGATTGAAGGAAGGTGACGAAGTCGTTACCGGGAGTTACAAGATCTTGCGCACGTTACGTTCCGGCAGTAGCGTGAAAGTAGATAACTCCGCTCCCAAGAAGGAAGATGAGACATAACCTTCGCCGCCTTCAGCCGTCAAAGGGTAGGCGGGGAATTGAGTGATTGTGCTATCGCATCATGGGCGACTGAAAGTCGCCGCGAGTTTTCAATAATCGCGAAATGCCCCGATCGGCCGATGACCCAGCTTAAGAGAATCGATTCTCGGAGAACCCAGTGGCACCGGAGCAGGAGAACAACATGGCAACCGCCGAAGTGATCAGCATGCCCACCGTCCCCATTGCAGCGCAGCCGCCGCAGTCCTGCATGATTGCGGCCGTAGATCTTTGGAAGACCTACGACATGGGCTCCGAGCAGCAGGTGCACGCCCTGCGCGGGGTCAACATCCGCATCGAGCGCGGAGAGTATGTTGCCATCATGGGCCCTTCGGGTTCGGGCAAGTCCACGCTGATGAACCTTATCGGCTGCCTTGACTCACCCTCGAAGGGCCAGACTGGCTCAACAGCCAGCTGGTGAGCGAGCTCGACGACGATGAACTGGCTCGCATCCGTAACAAGGAAATCGGCTTCGTGTTCCAGACTTTCAACCTGCTGGCCCGTGCCACCGCTTTGCATAACGTGGAACTGCCGCTGATCTATGCCGGTGTTCCGACCGGAGAGCGAATCGAACGCGCCCAGGCAGCATTGACGGCCGTGGGTATGGAATCGCGCATGACGCACAAGCCCAATGAACTTTCCGGTGGCCAGCGGCAACGCGTCGCCGTGGCCCGGGCTTTGGTCAATCGGCCTTCGATCATTCTGGCCGACGAGCCGACCGGCAACCTCGATTCCCAAACCGGAAGCGAGATCATGGCGCTGTTTGATCGGCTGCACCACGAAGGAAACACGATCGTGCTGGTCACCCACGAGCACGACATCGCTGAATACGCCCACCGCATCATCTTTATCAAAGACGGAGTGGTCGAGCGCGACGAACGCAAGAAGTAGCCCTACTCAGGAAAGCAGCTTCCCTGTCCAGAAATGGAGGGGGAAGCACAAGTGGTCAACACACGCTAGAGCCTGTGAAAGGGACTGCTGCGCTCAATGGGTCAGATTCTCTCAACTCCACCCGGCCGCAGTTCTAGCGGCCTCGACCCCCGCAACCTCCTCACTCGCCTGCACTGACGCCACCACTGCCTGATCGCGCCCTCCTCGCTTGGCCTCATAAAGAGCAGCGTCCGCGGCCGCCATCAGCTCTTTCGGCGACACTCCATGCTCTGGAAACACCGCCACCCCAACGGAGATTGTCAGCATTCCCATCGACCTGCCTTGATAGAGCACTGTCAACTCCTTCATCTTGACTCGCAGTCGTTCGGCCCGCGCTCGCGCCACCTCCAGGCTCGCCGTCGGCAGGATGACCACAAATTCCTCCCCGCCAAAACGGCATACAAAGTCCTCCGCCCGAACGCCATTGACCAGAGCGGCTGCCGTTTCGCGCAGCACGGCATCGCCGGCATCGTGACCATAGGTATCGTTGAACGTTTTAAAGTGGTCAAGATCGAGCATGAGAATCCCGAGAGAGTGGGCCCCCCTCGCCGCGCGCCGCACCTCGCGATCCAGGATTTCTTCCAGATACCTCCGGTTGTACAGCCCGGTCAGAACATCGCGCACCGATTGCGCCCGCAGCGCTTCCCGTAACCTTATGTTGGCGATGGAAAGTCCCACTTGTCCCGCGAAAGTTACCCTGAACGACAGTTCCACCGCATCTATGTGCGTGAACGCGCCCAATGCCTGAAGGTGCACAATGCCCAGGGTTTCACCCTGCGCCAGGATCGGAACACACAAGTAAGTACACTCCAAGTCTTCTACGTGCGTGCAGCGGGCCGTCGCGTCTCCGGCAATCACCAGATGCGGATGCCCCGTACGCAGCGCCCAGCAATCCGTGGGCTCGAACTCAATGGTGGCAAGCAGGCAGTCAGCCCAGGAGCCGATCACTTCCGCCGTGCTTCGAGCAGCATTCAGCAATATCACCGCTCCGCGAGAGTTGGGAAATATCTTGGGCGCAAAGCCCAGGGCGGCGGCAATCACTTCGTCTCGGCTGAGGCAGCTCTGCAGAAGTTCCCCCATCTTGGCCAGCATGGTCGCCCGTTCTGAGCGCTTTTCCAGATCGCTCATCATGCTCTGGTTCTGGCGGTCGAATTGTCGGCGGGCCAGATCTTTTTCTGCCATTTCTTCCTGCAAACGCCCGTTCGTATCGGCCAACTGTGTGGTCCGTTCCAGAATCTGCGCTTCCAGGATCTGCTGGTTGTGCTTTTGGTCTTCAATATCTGTGCACGTGCCGAACCATTTGACGATGGCTCCCGCGGAGTTTCGCACGGGATTAGCTCGCACCAGAAACCACCGGAAAAGTCCATCCTTTCCCCGGAACCGGTACTCCCCGTCGTAGGGTAGCCCGGTCTTCTGTGCTTCTTTCCACCTTGAAAAACATTCGTCCAGATCGTCCGGATGAACCGCCACGGTCCATCCCGAACCGCTGGTTTGCTCGAGCGTAAGGCCGCTGTAGTCGAGCCATTTCCGGTTTGAGAAGTCGGTCGAGCCGTCGGGTTCGGCTGTCCAGATTATTTCTGGGATCGTCTCCGCCATCGTCTGGCAATACAACTCACGTTCACGGATCGTATCGAGCTTGTCGTTCTGCAGGACAACCAACCGATCGAAGAAGGATGAGGAAATCGCCGCTCCAAGTACGAGAAAACTGCTTCCACTCACAACCGCGACCCCGAGCACCGAAATACCCACCGCGTGGGTAAGGTCGGGTGGCACATTGGACGAACGGAAGGTCGCGGCCCACATGCCGGTGTAGTGCATCAGTGGAATAGCACTGCCCATGACCAGCGCGCTGATGAGTTTTCGCCGGCTTGTCCTCTTTTCATCCCGTACGCGAAAGACTAGATGCAGGGCAATTAGGGAATCCGCAATGGCAAGTATGATCGACAGTGCAACAATTCTGTGGTCATACACAGTCTCCGCCATGCACCGCATGGCAGCCATTCCGATATAGTGCATGGCTGCGATTCCGCTCCCCATGACAACGCTGCCAAACAATTCCTGCCTCAAACTCATATTTGGCCGGCTCACGACGAACAGAGCGACCCACGAGGCAGCCATCGCCGCGGCCAGCGAAACCACCACCGTTGGAAGATTGTAGGCAACCGGCATCGGCATGGTTAAGGCGAGCATTCCGACGTAGTGCATCGCCCAGATGCCAACGCCCATGGCAGCCGCCCCAGATCCCAACCAGGCTGCTCGAGGCCAGCCCCGCGCCGAGGTTACGCGCCCCGCAAGGTCGAGAGCGGCATATGAGGCAAACACTGCCAGCACGACGGAAAGCGTTACCAGTCGGTAGTCGTAATTTCCGTGTAGTGGTTCCATCTTTAGGGTGTACGGTTATCGGGCAACGAGTGCTCCTGCTGACTCCCCTACGCTACCTATCGGCAGGATTCATGGCTGGCGCGTGAGAACGGTCTCAGATTCCTCCGAGTCGCCCCAATTCCTAACAGATTGGCCTTGGGCCTTTTTTGGGGTTGCTTCTTAAATGTCTTTGCAGGCAAGACTTTCGGAGCCGGGATGACTAAGTTCGATGCTTGACTTCGAGCATCATTGAGTCGCCGAAAGGTTTTGGCAGCAAAAAAGCCTCTCAAGCGAGAGGCCGTGGGAAACTATTGATCGATGCTCAGATTATGGCGTCGTGCCCGCAGGCCGTGATGCGGCGGCATCTGCCGGTCTTGCGGCGCCAGCAATAAAGAAGTTGTGATCGTAGAGATTGCGGTACATAAGTCCGGCAATCTCGGCTGCTTTCGGGCCAAACGTGGGCCGACCGCCTTCCAGGAAGACCACGACTACAACGCGTCCCTTGGCGGTATTGGCATAGGAGGCAAACCAACCGAAGCGCGTGCCGGCGTGCGAGCAGGTGCCGGTTTTGCCGAGGATCTCTTCTTCGTTGAAGTTCAGTCCGAGCCGGCGCGCCGTGCCGTATTGCACTGCGCCCGCCATGCCATCGGAAATTTCCGGGATCAGCGGAGCGATATCCAGCTGCCGCTTTACGCGCGGCTGAAAATTCGCGATCTCTTCGGGCGACGTGGGATGCTGCAGGTAATAAAGCGTGCCGCCGTTGGCGATCGCAGAAACCATCGCGCCCAACTGTAACGGCGTCATCGAAACGCCCTCGCCGAACGAGCACATCTTGCCCACCCCGCCCAGCTTTTCCGGAATCACTTCCTCGGGATAAGCTCCCAACTGTTCGCCCTGAATATCGTAGCCAGCCAGCTCGCCCAAACCATACTGATGAGCGTAGAAGGCGACTTTTTCGAATCCCAGCTTGCGCCCCAACGCTTCAAAATATGCGTTGTTGGAGTGAGCCAGAGCTTCGGTGAGATTCATGCGGCTGCGGCCGCCGAGCGAAACTTCGGTGTCTTTAGAGATCAGGCCTTCATTTAATGCGGCCAGTGCCACGGAAAGCTTGATGGTCGAGCACGGTTGGGCGCCGCTTGAGAGCGCCAACTTCTGATTCACCATGGCCAGCACGCGCCCGCTGGTCGGCTCAATCGCGACCACCGTGCCATTCATGTTTCCCAGGGCGTCAATCGCAGCCTGGCGTACGATCGGGTCTTCACCTTCCGTGATATCGCCCCCGGTAAGCCCTGCGGCGAACGAACTCACGTAAAAACGCTCGTGATGGGTGTGCCGGGAACTGGCGACTCTGGTCACGCTGGCGCGGGAAGTGACGGCGCTGCGGGGTGCCGCGCTATGGGCCGCAAGGTTATGGGCCGTTGTGCCGTGGACGACGGTGCCCCGGCTGCTCGCCAAATGATGCAAGCGGCGCCGCGTGCGCTGGCTCTCACTTAGTTTTGCGGATTTCGGTTTTCGCGCATTCAACGCGTGCGGATCAACGTGCGCGGCCCACACCACGGGCGCTAAACCCAGCCCTGCCGCGACCACTGCCAGACGAAGACTGCGCGTCAACTTGAACATCTTTAACAGGTCCCCAATTCATTTCCGGATCGACCAGCGATCCCGGAATCTTCTATCTCCGATGCACGAAGCTTGCCAGCCGTCAGCCCACACCGGTAACTTCGCCCAACTCCGCGATAGTACGGGAGTTAAGGTGTTTCAGGCAACAATAAAGTTGCACTCGAGCAAAACACTCATTTCACCGTAACCCTTTACGGGACAGGTGTTTATATGGGAATTACCTTTGCCTTAGTCCCTTCAGTAGCAGTTACCCCCGTTACTGAAAAGATACGACTAATGCGCAAAGCTTTTCCTCCAGCGGTGGTCAGTGGTCAGTGGCCGGTGGTCAGCAAACAACATCAAGGGGCAAAACGGTCCTATTGGCCACTGATCCACCGGTCACTAATCACTGATCACTGATCACTGATCACTGATCACTGATCACTGGCCACTGGCCACTGCCTTCACATCACTTCCCCGCGCTTGCGCAAAAAGGCCGGAACATCCAGATCGTCGTGTTCAAAGTTAGTGACTTCAAAGTTCGCAACCATGGCGCTGCGCACGGTGTCGATGGAAATTGTCTCCGCACCGGAATGATTCCCCGTCACCGGGGACGCTTCCGCCATTCCTGCTCCGTCCTCGGGTATTGGCTCGGGAAATTCCGAGCACTGCACCGGTCCGACCGGCTCGGGAAAATCCATATCGTTCGGGCCCATGTGGTGGTTGCGACCCATCCCCTCGTTGTGCGCAGCAGAAAATGACTGGTGCACTTCCACTGGATGCTGATGCCCGCGGCTCACTTCCCGGAAGCCGGTTGCGATCACGGTGATCTTCACCGAGTCTTTCATCTTCTCGTCCATGACCGCGCCGAAAATAATGTTGGCGTCCTCATGCGCCGCGCTCTGGATAATCATGCAGGCCTGCTGCACCTCGGCCAGCTTCAGCGAAGCCGACCCGGTAATGTTGATCAGAATGCCGCGAGCGCCATCGATTGCGCCCGCCTCCAGCAGTGGGGAGGCAATGGCCCGTTGCGCCGCCTCCGTGGTGCGATTCGCGCCGTTCGCCGTGGCTGTGCCCATGACCGCGTAGCCCATGCGGGCCATGATGGTCTTCACGTCGGCGAAGTCGCGGTTGATGATGCCGGGAATCGTGATGATGTCGGAAATTCCCTGCACTCCCTGGCGCAGAATATCGTCGGCAATGCGGAATGATTCGAAGAACCCCGCGTTCTCCGCCACCGCCAACAGCTTTTCGTTGGGAATCACAATCGTCGTGTCAACGGATTCCATCAGCTCGGCGATTCCCTTCTCCGCCTGCGTCATGCGCCGCTTGCCTTCGAAGGAAAACGGCTTGGTCACAACCGCGACTGTGAGCGCGCCCATCTCGCTAGCCAGCGACGCGATGATTGGCGCCGCACCCGTGCCGGTGCCCCCGCCAAGGCCGGTGGTCACGAATACCATGTCCGCGCCCTCAAGCGCTTCGATGATTTTGTCGGAGTCCTCAAGCGCCGCCTTGCGGCCCACTTCCGGATTCGCGCCCGCACCCAGGCCATTGGTGAGCTTCACACCCAACTGCAGCTTGACCGGCGCGCGCGACATGCGCAGCGCCTGCACATCCGTATTGGCGACGATGAACTCGATGCCCTCCACTCCGGCATCGATCATGCGGTTCACCGCGTTGCCGCCGCCGCCACCCACGCCGATGACTTTGATCTTGGCATCGTTAATTGCGTCTTCATTAAAGCTGATGCGAATGCTGCTGTCATTGTTCATTTTGTCCACCATGGTGTAAATTTCGTTTCCGCTGTGTACCGACGGTAAAGAAGTGGTCAGTGGTCGGTGGCCAGCATTCAAGGCCGCATTATGATCCTGGTTTCACTGACCTCCGACCTCTTACCACTGATCCCTGTTTTCATCCCACCAGCATCGCCTTCAATCTCGATCCCCATCGGTCTCCCTGAAACCCGCGCGCAACGCGCGCCCTCTGTCCATAGGCCACCATGCCGATCACGGTGGCGAATTCAGGCTCGGCCAAAGCGGCCGGCATCTTGGCCAGCGGCATCGGCCAGGACAAGCGCACCGGGCGGCGCAGCACCGACTCCGCCACATCGAACATTCCCGGCAGGCGCGAGCCTCCGCCGCATAGCACGATGCCTGCCAGGCAAGCCTCGAACATGCCACTCTGCCGCAGAGTCTCGCGCATCATTTCAAACAGTTCGCGGGCGCGCGGTTCGAGAATCTCGGCGACAAACCGCTGCGGCATCAACCGCGAGGGTCGATCACCCACCGACGGCACCTCCACCTCATTGCCTTCAGGGATCAAAGTAACGATCGCGTTGCCGTATACCTTCTTGATCTTCTCCGCCTCCGCCAACGCAGTGCACATCCCGACCGACAGGTCGCTGGTAAAGTGGTCGCCGCCCACTGGGATCACTCCCGTGAAGGCCACCGCGCCCTGAAGGAAAACAATCAGTTCTGTCGATCCGGCACCAATATCGGCCAGGCACACTCCCAATTCCCGTTCGTCAGCCCGCAACACGGAATCGGCCGCCGCCAGCGGCTCAAACACGGTGTCATCCACATGCACACCGGCCCGGTTCACCGCCGTAATCACGTTCTGTGCCGCACTCGTCGCCGCCGTCACCAGATGGACTCGCACCTCCAACCGCGCAGCCATCATCCCCAGCGGATCATGCACTCCCGCCTGA
The DNA here is from genome assembly GCA_963784085.1 of uncultured Acidobacteriaceae bacterium. Taxonomy (GTDB): domain Bacteria; phylum Acidobacteriota; class Terriglobia; order Terriglobales; family Acidobacteriaceae; genus Sulfotelmatobacter. The sequence continues at coordinate 57,802 of CAWAQH010000009.1, forward strand.
TCGTCCAGAATGAATTCCTGCGGCAGCAGGTGCAGCACTTCGCGATCCGCCGGAAGAGGAATGGCCCGTGCCCGATCCACCGCCTGCTTGATCTCATCGCGCCCGATCTCCCGCGGACGCGTGCCCAGGCTGATGCCACCATGGCTGTTCACGCCGCGCACATGCGACCCGCCAATGCCGACGATCGCGTGCTCGACGGCTGCGCCGGCTTTGTCTTCGGCCGCTTCCACCGCCTTCTGAACCGCCGCGACCGCCTTATCCAGTTCCACGATCACGCCCTTGCGTGACCCCCGCGAATCCGCCACTCCGTGTCCGCGATAGCGCAGGCCGCTGTCGGTGACCTCCACCATGAGCGCGCACGTCTTGGCACTGCCCACGTCAATCGCCGTTAGAAAGTTCCCTTGCTGGTGCGCCATTTCTTTAATCAGTCCCCAGATCTTTTCAACTTGTCGTATCCATATTGCGCGTTGTCATCCCGACCGGAGCTTCTCATTCCCGAAGGGAATGGGAAGCGAAGTGGAGGGACCTGCTGTGTCCAGACAGGGCCACATCAATTGCGAAATTCCGAATGTCTCTGGATTGCTATCCCGTTGACCTCTCACTGTACTGGCACCTGATTCGCCTGACCCGTAGCAATCGCCGGACTCGGCTTCTGACCGCCACTTTTTGCAGCAGAAGTTGTCGTCGATCCCGGAGCTTGCGATTGTGAATGCTTGCCCTCCGCCAGCTTCTGTGAAGCTGGACCACCCTGGCCCGCTTGCGGACTTGTGGCCTTCCCCGCAACCGAGGGCGCCGGTTTTCGCGTTGCCGTTGCCTTCTTGGCGCCCGCCTTAGCCTTCCCCGTCGTCGCTGCAGTTTTCTTGACCTTAGTTCTGCCGGCCGCCTTCGTGGTTCCCTTGGCCGCAGCCTTCGGATCAAGCTTCTTTTCCGTCAACTCAAACGCAGGTTTAGGCACAGCCCGATCATGCGGAGTTAAGCGAGTGACAAGCGCCGCTGGCTTCACTCCCGCCGCGACCGCCGCCTTCGCAACCGCCGGACTCAGCGCCACGGCCTTCGCAGTTCGCTGCACATCCGGGTTCACGATGATCTGATTGTCATAGCGCAAATCCACCGACTCCAGTTTCTGAAACTGTTGCCTCCAGGCTTGCGCGTGGCTCACATAAATCTTGTAGCGCCGCAAATAATCCGACGACCCCAGATGCACCAGCACATCCCCCGCCGGATCATTCACCCGTACCTTCACGTCCTCCAGATCGGAAAGGTCCACTTCGCTGAGATCCTGCGAATAGCGCGCCCCTCCGGAATCAAGATCCTGGACCATTTCGCGATAGACCTTCATGCGCGGCGTGCGTGTAGAAAGCGGCTCACCCGGATTCATCCCCAGAATCACCGGGAAGGAATATTTGTGCTTCGGCATCAACTCCATCAAGGTCCCGCCGGCGTCAATCAATGACATGCGCGGCCCCACGCGCGCGAATGCCACCGGGGTGCGCTCATGAATCTCCACCCTCAGCCGGTTCGGGACGAACCGCATCACGCTGGCCGATTCCACCCAGGGAATCTGCTCCAGTTGCGCCTTTTGCTGCGCCAGCGGAATGAAAAAAATGTTGCGCCCAATGTCGGCGCCCATCACTTCCATGATCTGCGCCTTGGTCACGCCCTGCATGCCCGTTACTTCAATGTTGTCGCTCGATTCCACCCGAAACCGCCACGAGTGCTCGCCGTAGCGATAAAGCGCAGCCGCGCCTAGTCCCAGCACACAGAGCATTGCGGCGGCTACCGTTCCCCATAGCAACCAATTGGCGGTTTTTTTCGGAAGAGCGCTGCGGCGGGCGGAGACGCGCTTTTGCCCGCGCAGAAAAGGGGATTCCTCGTCCACGTCCAGATCGACGAGACGCGCGTCGTCGATCTCCTCCCGCGCAGTTTCTTCGCGCAGACGCGCGGCGCTGGGTGGGTACAACTCCTCCTGCAAGATGGTGGGGCCTGATTTCCGCGCCATCAGTTCAGGTCAGTTGTCGCTAGTGAATCGCTGAGCCTTCAAACTATAACTTTATTTTGGAATTTGAGATAGATGGAATTTTGGTTCTTTTGCACAGACGGGAACCGGGTTGGGCACCATCAGGGAACCCATGCGGGGACGGACTGCTTCCCCCGTGCGGCTCTGAGACTTTCTTAACCTTGCGTAAAGCTCAAAGCCCGACCCAGCCGCAAGTAGCAGCTCACCAAAGCAAAAAGCGAACGCGGCCCCTGCGCCGCGTTCGCTCTGCCAGAAGATAGAAACCCTAAGCCGGCCCAGCCCCCCGCCACTCGACACGCACCACCCGAGCCGGAATCCGAACCGTGGGCGCTTGTGGAACCTTCACTCGCGGAATGGCCACCCGGACCCGCGTACAAGCCTCAGCCGGAAGCTCTACCTGAACAACCGGTGCAACGTGCACGAGCGCCCGCTGAGCACCCATCCGGGCCATCATGGCATCTTGCCGCGCCGACATCACCTCAAAGTGCACAAGCCCGTTCTGCATACGCGCAACCCTGGTCTGAACCCGGCCCGCCGAGCGACAGGATGCAGTCTCCTCCCGCACAGCGACCATCTTGGCTCTCGCCGCGAACCAACCCGCGCGCCCAGTGGCCAGCGCTATTGCGGGTTCAGTCCGCTCGTCGATTTTGTCGATCATCCGGCCCACAACTCGATGCGCCCACTCTGCGCCGCCGTCGTGATAGATCCCATTCAATCCCAGCGCCATCACTCCGGCTGCCAGCCATCCCCATGCCTGTGTAGTTTTCATCGCTTTATCCCCACCTGGCAGATTGGACGAGCGGAGCCCAGAACCGTTAGCAATGGAACTTACGGATGCCGAGGGACATGCGAATGTACGATCCCAGTATGTCTAGTCTTGCCTAGCCGCCGACGCCTTCAGTTTCTCCAGGACCATCGGCCCCAGCTGTGAAACGCTGCCCGCCCCGAGCGTAAGAATCATATCCCCATCTTCCGCTACGGCCGCCGCCGCACTCACCGCATCCGCGAACGAACTCACATATTGCGCGTTCCGTCCACCCTTCTCTCGAATCGTCCGCGCGAGCGCTTCGCCGCTGATGCCCTCAATCGGCGTCTCGCTTGCCGCGTAAATATCGAGCACGAACAGCGAATCCGCGTCGCCAAAAGCTGTGGTGAAGTCGTCGATCAGATCGCGCGTGCGCGTATACCGGTGTGGCTGGAAGACCACATGGACCTTCCGAAATCCACACTGCCGCGCCGCCGCCAACGTCGCCTTGATCTCCGTTGGATGGTGCCCGTAATCATCAATCACGCTCGCGCCCGCCGCCCGCCCCCGCAACTGGAACCGGCGGTCCACTCCGCGGAACTGGTCGAGCGCGGCGCGGATCGCATCCACTTCCAAATCAAGCCCCACGCCAACCGCAATCGCCGCCGTTGCGTTCAGAACGTTGTGAACGCCCGGCACATGCAGCGTGAACTCGCCCAGGTCTTTCTTGCGATAACTCACGCGAAAGCGGCTCAGAGGTCTTCCGTCGCCCGGCACATTCTTCGCTACACCACCCGCGACCGAACCCGTCCCCAACTTGATCAGAAAATCCGACCCCCGCTTCGTCCCATACGTCACCGTCCGGCGCTGCACCTGCGGCAGCAACCGCCGCAGCATCGGATCATCATTGCAAGCCACGACCATCCCGTAGAACGGTACGCGGTCCATGAACTCCAGAAACGTCTTCTTCACGTCGCGCATGTTGCGGTAACAATCCATGTGCTCGCGGTCGATGTTGGTCACGACCGAGAGAATTGGGGACAATTTCAAGAAAGACCGGTCACTCTCGTCCGCCTCAGCGACAAGATACTGCGACTTGCCCAGCCGCGCATTCGACCCCATCGCATCCACGCGGCCGCCGACCACTACCGTAGGATCGAACCCGCCTCCGGCCAGCACCGCCGCAACCATTGAGGTTGTGGTCGTCTTGCCGTGCATGCCGGCGATGGCGATGCCATACTTCAGACGCATCAACTCCGCCAGCATCTCCGCCCGCTGAATCACCGGCACGTGCAGCTTGTGCGCCTCAAGCACCTCAGGATTTTCCGCCGCGATTGCCGAACTAGTAACAACGACTTCGGCCCCGGAAATATTCTCCGCACGATGTCCTTCAAACACCGCGGCGCCCAGCGCAGCCAGCCGCTGTGTGACGCCAGAACTCTTAAGATCCGATCCTGAAACGCGGTAGCCAAGATTCAGCAACACCTCGGCAATCCCGCTCATGCCGATTCCGCCAATGCCCACGAAATGTATCTGCTGAATCCTGGCAAACATAAATGTAGGCACCAGGGATCAGAGGCCAGAGGTCAGTAAAATCGAGCTTGGTTTGCTAGCCCCCGTCCCCTGACACCTGGTCCCAGCTTTCTTCACTCCCCGCGACCCGCGCCGCCATCGCTGCGATATCCCGCGCCGCATTCGGATGCGCCAGTCCCCGCGCCGCCTCGCTCATCTGACGCAACCGCTGCGAATCACCCAGCAAAGAAGCGATGGTCTCGGCCAGCCAAACTCCCTCGAGCTTCGACTCTTCCACCACCACGGCAGCCCCTTGGGCCTCGAGCGCCCCGGCATTTACCGTCTGGTGGTCGTCGGCCGCGCGCGGAAAAGGCACAAAAATCGCGGGCTTCCCCGCCGCCGCAATCTCGGCCACGGTGCTCGCGCCCGACCGGCAGACTAGCAGATCGGCACGCGCAAAAGCCGCCGGCATGTCCTCAATGAACTTGAATACTTCAGCCGATTCCCCCGATGACTTATACGCCGCCAGCGCATCATTATAGTCACGCTCGCCGGTCTGATGAATGATGTGCATTCCCGGCGCCTGCCGCTGCAGTTCCGGCAGGCAGCGAATCATGGCCTCATTAATCGCGTGCGCTCCCTGGCTTCCGCCAAACACCAGCAGCGTGGGCGCACCGCCATGTTTCGTATTACGTAAAACCGGAATCTCAAAAAATGCCTGCCGCACCGGCACGCCAGTCACTTCGGCATGACGAAAATACTTCGCTGTCTCCTCAAAGTGCACCGCCGCAGCCGACACAAACCGCGCCACTACCCGATTGGCGAATCCAGGCACGACATTCGGCTCAAACGCCAAGGTGGGAATATGTTTCATGACGGCCGACAGCATCGCCGGACCGGAAGCGTATCCACCCACACCGATCACCACGTCGGGCGCAAATTCATTCAACATGCGGCCTGCATCCCAGATCGCGCGCGGCAAATCGAAGGCCGTCTTCAGCCGCGTCATCAGGGTGACATTCTTCAAAGCTCCCACCCGCACCAGGCGCAGCGGATACCCTGCCGCGGGTACCAGGCGGTTCTCGATGCCGCGGGCCGTCCCAATGAACAGCACCTCGGCCCCATAACTTTTCTTGAGTTCGTTGGCGATGGCCAGCGCGGGGATCACGTGCCCGCCCGTTCCCCCGCCCGCCAGAATGGCACGCATGCAGTGACTATAAATGATTGAGCCATTGAGCGATCGCGCCGTTGATTGAGTGATTGATCAAATCGCCCGACGACCCGATCACTCAATGACTCAATGTCTTCACTCCGCCTGCTTCGTGATATTCAGCAGGACGCCCACGCATGCCAGCGTGAAAAGCAGCGAGGAACCTCCGTAGGACACTAGGGGCAGCGGAATCCCCTTCGTCGGCATCATCCCCAATACCACGCTGATGTTAATGAAGGCCTGCAGAACAACCATGCTGGTAACGCCGACAGCGAGGTACTTTCCGAAAGTGTCGTCGGTGCGCCACGAGGCCCGCATCCCGCGCCACAGGAAGATGGCAAACAGCGTGACCACAAACATCGCTCCCACCAATCCTAACTCTTCGGCGGTGACAGCAAAAATAAAGTCGGTGTGGGGCTCCGGCAAATAAAACAACTTCTGCTTGCCTTCCATGAGGCCCGTGCCGGTGATACCGCCCGTGCCCACCGCAATCAGTGATTGAATCAGGTGGAACCCGGCCTTCTCCCGCTGCTCATAGGGATGAATAAACGCCAGAATGCGGTCGCGCCGGAACGTGACATGAAAAATCAGGAAATAAAGAGGCAGCAGAGAAGCTCCCGCTGCGTACCCGAAATAGCGCATCCGCATGCCCGCCACATACAAAATGCAAGCTGCGATTCCGGCGCAGGCGATGGCAGTGCCCAGATCGGGCTGCAACACAATCAACCCGAGCAGCACCACAACCGGTGCGGCCGCCGGCGCCAGCGTGTTGCGCCAGTCATCCATGAAATTTTGCGCGGCATTCGCCACCTTCGCGCGGCTCTCAAGAAAATACGCAAGGAACAGAATCAGCACCGGCTTGGCCAGTTCCGATGGCTGGAAGGAAAATGCGCCGATGCGAAACCAGCGATGCGTATTGTGCGAGCGGTCCAGAAAAAAAACCGAGATCAGCAGCAGCGTGGTCAGCCCCAGCAGCGAAAACACCACGCCCGGGTGCTTGTAACGGCGGTAGTCCACGCGCATGGCAACTACCATCGCCACAATGCCCGCCGCCGCCCAGATCAATTGTTTAGAGAAGAATGCGTAGGCCGACCCGAATCGCTCCCGCGCCATCACCGCCGAAGCCGAAAACACCATCACCAGCCCCACAAATACCAGCAGCATGGTTACGGTAAACAGCCAGCGATCGACACTCACCCGCTTTGCCATGGGAAATTCATTTCACCACGGAGCAGCGGAGAGGCACAGCAGGAACTGCTGATTATTAATTATTGATTGTTGATTGTCTTGGTTCCGATGTGTCGGTTGAAGGTACAGACTGGATCGCTCGACTCCAGCCGCGGAGCGGCGGCATATGTTAGCCCAGGACGTAAGTCCTGGGTAAGGCCAGGAAAACGGAACTGAGTCCCGTTAGGGACGACATGCACTGTATCACCCCAGTCCGCGCACAATCTCCTTGAACACCCGCCCCCGCTGCTCATAATTCTTGAACTGATCGAAACTCGCGCACGCCGGAGCCAGCAGCACCACGTCGCCCGGCTGCGCTGCGGCATTCGCCTTGCGAATCGCATTCTCCAGAGTCTCGGCGTGCACGACTTCAACCTTCGAAGAAGAAATCTGCGATTCAATTTTCCCCGCTGCCGCGCCAATCGTGTACACGCGTTTCACGCGCTGCCGCAGCAGAGCGTTGAGCACACTGTAGTCGCTGCCCTTGTCCTTGCCGCCAAGAATCAGGTGGATATTCGCAGGAAACGACTCCAGCGCCTTGATGGTCGCATCCACGTTGGTGGCCTTCGAATCGTTGTAATAATCGACACCCCGGACGGTCGCCGCGAACTCCAGCCGGTGCTCGACCGCCTTGAAGTCGCGTACTGCCTGCCGGATTTTCTCCGGCCCAACTCCCATCAGCGCGCCCGCGCATACCGCTGCCAGCACGTTCTCCAGATTGTGAGCGCCCTTTAGCGGAATTTCCGAAGCCAGCATGATTTCACGCTGCCCTCGCGCGTCACGGAAAACAATATTGCCCTCGCGGACCCACGCTCCCTGCTTCACTTCTTTCTGCCGGTTGAAGCCGAAGAGTTGCGCCTGCGTGCGCGCTGCCATTGTCACGCACGTCGGATCGTCCTCGTTGAGCACCGCGAAGTCGTCGCCCCGCTGGTTTTCGAAGATGCGCGCCTTTGCATCTACATAAGCTTCCAGCGTCCGGTGCCGGTCCAGATGATCGGGCGTGACATTCAATACCACGGCAATCTTGGGATGGAATGTCTGAATCGTCTCCAACTGAAAACTGGAGACTTCAAGGACGATTACTGTCTCCGATGTCGCCCGACCCGCCAGCGAAATCGCCGGCGTGCCAATGTTGCCGCCCACTAGGGTGGGCAATCCGCCGCCGGTCGTAATCTCTCCGATCAGCGTCGTAGTAGTAGTCTTCCCATTCGACCCGGTGATGGCCACAATCGGTCCGGGCAGAAACTGCGCCGCCAGTTCAATCTCGCCGATCACCGGTTCGCCCATGGCCCGTGCCTGCACCAGCATCGGCGCATCCGTTGGAACACCTGGGCTCACCACAATTAAATCCTGCCCGCGAAACGTGCGCTCGCCGTGCCCGCCGGTCTCGACTGTGATCCCATGATCGAGCAGGTCGGGAATCTCATTGCGCAGATCGTCTCCACTCTTGGTATCGGAGACGGTAACGCTCGCTCCGCGCGCCTTCAGGAACAGCGCCGACGCCACCCCGGACTTGCCGAGACCAACCACCAGCACGCGTTTGTCTTTGAAATCAGTCATTAGCCTTTAGCCCTTACCTCTTCCGTGCGCCGGGGGCATTCCGACCTAGCTTCGCTGGATCATTCCCACCAGAATCATAGCTGCAAACAACGCCATCACAAGATAACCGCCGTATCGACTCAAATCCGGGAGAACGCTATCCGGATGTTGTTCTCCATAATTCCGTTCGACTTGTCGATAGTTCCGAGACCACCAAGTCAAGCGACGGCCCTCTGGAAGACCCTCATTGACGCGCATCTTCATCCATATCTGGAGGCCGTCGAGTGGAATCCCAAGGCCAAGGATGCAGGCAAGCAGCGCAACCACCATTACTCCTCCGTGTCTCCGTGCCTCCGTGGTGGATTTTGCTCTTACCGCAGCTTCAGCGTGGTCAGCGCGAACAGCGCAAACACCAGCGAAGCAATCCAGAACCGCACAATAATCTTCGACTCCGACCATCCCATCAACTCGAAATGATGATGGATCGGTGCCATCTTGAAAATCCTCTTCTTGCGCAGCTTATACGATCCCACCTGCAAGATCACCGACAAGGCTTCGATTACAAACACGCCCCCAATAAACGGCAGCAGCAGTTCCTGCTTAATGATCACAGCGACGGTCCCGATCGCGCCGCCCAGGGCCAGCGATCCCACATCCCCCATGAAGACTTCCGCGGGATGCGCGTTGTACCACAAAAACCCAATCGACGAACCCACCATCGCGCCGCAGAAAACCGTCAGCTCGCCCACCTGCGGCATTTTAGGAATCTCGAGATACGTGGCAAAGGTGGCATGACCGCTCACATACGTCAGCACGGTCAGCGCGCCCGCGGCGATCACCGTGCAACCAATCGCGAGCCCGTCCAACCCGTCGGTCAGATTCACCGCGTTGCTCGAGCCTACAATCACCAACACCACAAACGCGATAAATGGTACAAACGCAAATCCCCAGAGGTGGGGATTGCGCTCCAGAGTTTGCACCACAAGATCGGGATGGAACTGCTTGATGAACGGCACAATCAGCTTCGTCGAGTACATGCCATAGGTCTGCATGGCGATCAGCATCACCGCGATGACGATGCTGGTCGCGATCTGCAGCCCCAGTTTGGCCCGTCCGGTCAACCCAAGGTTCCGGCGATGCGCCACCTTGGTGTAATCGTCAGTGAATCCGATTGCGGCAAACGCGCAGGTGGCGAACACAGCAATCCACACGAACCGGTTGCTCAGGTCAGCCCATAGCAACGTGGGCACAACCACAGCGATCGCGATCAGCAGTCCGCCCATGGTTGGCGTGCCGGCTTTTTTCTGGTGCGCCTTCGGGCCTTCTTCACGAATGTATTGTCCGATCTGGAATTCGCGCAGCCGCCGGATAACCAGCGGGCCTACGATGAGAGAGGTAAACAGTGCGGTAAGGCTGGCAAACGCAGTGCGGAACGTCAGGTAGCGGAAAATGCGGAACGGCGGAACATAATGTTGCAGCTTGACGAACAACAGCCAGTAGAGCAATCAGCCTCCGTACGTCCCAGGAATATGGCCACGGATTTTCACGGATCACACGGATAAAAACAATGCCTTGAAAAACCCGTGAAGATCCGTACAAATCCGCGGCAAGAAATTACAGCTCCCGCCGTGCCTTCCAGACTTCCAGCGCCTTCTCTAACTTCACTCCACGGGAAGCCTTCAACAGCACCACGTCGCCATCCCGCGCTTCCCGCGCCAGCCATTCGCCGGCTTCCTCGGGCGTCGCCATAAATTCTGCATTGACTCCCGGCCGCCGTGCGCCTTCTACAATCGCCTGCGCCAACCCCCGCACGCCAAGCAGCACATCGATTTTTTTCTCGGCGATATGGCACCCCACGCGCCGGTGCATCTCTTCTCCCGCCGGACCCAGCTCCAGCATCTCTCCCGCCACCACAATGCGACGCTGCCCCGGCATGGTAGCCAAGGCATTCACCATCGCCTCTAAAGCCTTCGGATTCGAATTGTAGCAATCGTTGATCACGGTAATGTTACCCAGATGTAGAACCTGCCCGCGCTTGTCCGCTGGAGCCAGCGTAGCCAGCGCCGCAACCACCTCCGACGGCCTGAGTCCCCGATCCAGTCCCACCGTCACCGCCGCCAGAGCATTCAGCACGTTATGTTCTCCCACTAGCGGCAGTCTTGCGGGCTCCCGCACCGCTCCGATCACTACATCGAACCGCACGCCCTCGGTCCCTTCCGAGATGACGTTTTCGGCTCGCACGTCGGCCGCCGGGCATGTGCCATAGGTCACCACTTTGCCCTTGAAGTCACGCCCGAACTGCGAGACATACTCATCATCGGCGTTCAACACCGCCGTGCCACCCACGGGGAGCGATTCGATCAGTTCGTATTTTGCCCGGGCAATCCCCCCCAGCGAATCGAAAAACTCCAGATGCACCGGTGCGACATTGGTGACCACTCCAACCTCCGGCTGCGCAATCTTCGCCAAAGCCCGGATTTCACCCGCATGCGACATGCCCATCTCAATGATGGCCATGTCATGCTCCGGCTCCAACTTCAACAGCGTCAGCGGCAGGCCAAAATGATTATTGAAATTCCCTTCCGACTTCAGCACACGAAACCGCGTGCTCAGCACATGCGCAATCGCTTCTTTTGTGGTCGTCTTCCCCGCCGATCCGGTGACTCCGATCAGCGGCTTGCCCCACAGCTTACGCACTGCCGTCGCTAGAGTCTGCAACGCCACTAGCGTGTCTTCCACAGCCAGCAAGGGCGTTTTCGCAGAGTAGCGGCCTAACTGATCTTTGCCGACAACAGCCGCGACTGCTCCACTCGCCAGCGCCTGCTCCACGAAATCGTGCCCGTCCAGCCGCTCACCCTTCACCGCAAAGAAGAGCTGGCTCGCTCCCATGGTCCGTGAGTCGATGGAGTAGCCCTGTGGAATCTCTTCGGGTGCAGCCCCCCCCGTTGCGGAAATAAATTCGGCGATCCTGGCCAGCGTGAGCTTCATCCTCTGGCTCCAGCCACGGCTTCGGATTCAAATCCCGAGACCCGCAGCGCTGCACGCGCCACTTCCAAATCGTCAAATGGAGCCGCGCCCTCCCGCGTGGTCTGCGTTTTCTCGTGCCCCTTGCCTGCCAGCAAGACAATGTCTCCCGGCCGCGCCTCGCCAATGGCAAGCGCGATTGCCTTGCGCCGGTCAGCTTCCACGCTGTACTTGACGCCAGTCTTCTGCAGCCCCACCACAGCATCGTTGATAATCGCAAGCGGATCTTCGCTGCGCGGATTGTCCGAGGTAAGCACCACCAGATCGCTGCCTCTGCCTGCCGCCTCGCCCATCATTGGTCGCTTCTTGCGATCCCGATCCCCACCGCATCCGAACACCGTCAGCACTCTTCCCTTCGAAGCCGAAACCAACTCGCGCGCCAGTGCCGTCAGATTCCGCAAAGCGTCGTCCGTGTGCGCGTAATCGACCACCACGGTAAAGGGCTGGCCGCAATCCACGCGCTCGAACCTTCCCGGAACGCACGACAGCCTGTCGATCCCCACCGCAAAGGCTTGCGGCGAACATCCGCGGGCATAGGCCGCTCCTGCCGCCGCCAGAATGTTGTACACATTCACTCGCCCGATCAATGGCGAAAATACTGCGATTTTCTCCTCCGGCGTCACCAGATCAAAGCGAGTGCCGCGCGTGGTGATCTCGACGTTTGCGGCGTGCAGGTCGCCGCGCTCCCACGCATATTTCAGCACGAGCGGACTGCGCTTACGGCTGAACTCGGCCAGCTTCGCCCCCGACTCATCATCCAGGTTGGTCACCACGGCACGCGGTGCATCCGTACCGCACCCTTCAAACAGCACACGCTTGGCCGCGAAATACTCTTCCATCGTCCTGTGATAATCGAGATGGTCGCGCGTCAGATTCGTAAACACGGCCACGTCAAACGGCACGCCATAAACGCGCTCCTGCGCCAGCGCGTGCGAGGAGACTTCCATCACCGCATCCGTTGCGCCCTGCCCCAGCGCCTCGGCGAAGATCCGGTTCAGTTCCAGCGCCTCCGGGGTGGTGTGGGGCGCCGTCAAGACTTTCCCGGCTACGTGATATTCAATCGTCCCGATCAGCGCGCTCTTTCGTCCCGCCGCGGTCAGAATCGATTCCAGCAAGAATGCCGTTGTGGTCTTGCCATTCGTTCCAGTAATTCCGGTGATCGCGATCCGCTCGGCCGGTCTCTTGTAAAAGTTCGCGCTCACCCGCGCAAGCGCCCGGCGTCCGTTCGCAACCACTGCCCAAGCCACGCCCGGACGGGGCTGCTCCTTTGCCGAATCCGTCACTACTGCCACCGCCCCAGCCGAGATTGCCTGGTCAATAAACCGATTGCCATCGCTTGATTCCCCGCGCATGGCCACGAACGCACACCCCAGCCTGACCCGCCGGGAGTCATATTCCACACCGCTCACGCCCGGATCATCCTGGCTACGCGCGAGGATTTCCGCTCCATCCAGCAGATGTTGGAAGGTCATTACGAAGAATTATATGGTAAGAAGAATCGGTTCCCGAGCCGGAGGGACGTGAAGTTCTTCAATCGACAATCGGAGTTGAAAATTACCGATTTCCGATTGCCCGAGCGTAGGTTGTACCCGGTTACCAACGTCACATTCCCTGCGGCGCTGCACGGCGCTACATTATTCCTATGTCCACCGCAGCCGGCAAAGCCAAATTCCGTTGCGCGCAGTGCGAAATGCAGGAGGATCAGTGCGAATGCGATAAGTTCTGCGTCCTCTGCCAGTCGCAGCTCGACATTCGCATCTGCAAAGACGGCCTGATGTACTGCGAACCTTGCCGCACAGCCTGCGACTACAAAACGTCGGACCCGGTCTAGGAAAAGCAGGAGACCTTCAGATCACCACGGCTTCCCGGTACTCCCCAAACACCCGCCGCATCGCGTCTGCAATCTCACCCACAGTGGCGTACGCTTCGACGGCTGCAAGAATCCGGGGCATCATATTCTGGTCCGATCGAGCGGCTTCTTCCACCCCATCCAGCGCGCTCTTCCACGGCCCCGCATCGCGCCGCGCCCGCAATGCGCGTACGCGTTCGACTTGCTTCGGTTCCAGCATGGGGTCGATCTTCTGTGTCGGAATCGGCTTCTCCTCTTCCACTTCAAACCGGTTTACACCCACTACGACCGCCTCTTCGCGGTCGACGGCCTGCTGATATTCGTAGGCCGCATTTTGAATTTCCTGCTGCGCGAACCCGCGCTCGATCGCCTTCAGCATCCCGCCCATCACTTCAATCTTTCCCAGGTATTCCGCCGCACGCTTTTCAATCTCGTTGGTCAGCGACTCGATGTAATACGACCCCGCCAACGGATCAATGGTCTGCGGCGCGCCGGATTCATACGCAATCACCTGCTGCGTGCGTAGCGCGATGCGCGCCGCCTGCTCGGTCGGCAGCGCCAGGGCCTCGTCGTAGGAATTCGTGTGCAACGACTGCGTTCCGCCCATCACCGCTGCCAGGGCCTGAATCGCGGTGCGGACAATGTTGTTTTCCGGCTGTTGCGCCGTCAGCGTTGAGCCGGCAGTCTGGGTGTGAAAGCGCAGCATCCACGACCGCGGACTCTTCGCCTTGAAGTGTTCGCGCATGATGCGCGCCCACATCCGGCGTGCCGCCCGGAACTTCGCCACTTCTTCCAGAAAATTGCTGTGCGCATTAAAGAAGAAAGAAAGCCGCGGCGCGAACTGGTCTACATCCAGTCCCGCTTTGATCGCCGCTTCCACATACGACATCCCGTTCGCCAGCGTAAACGCCACTTCCTGCACCGCCGTCGACCCCGCTTCGCGCATGTGATAACCCGAAATCGAAATCGTATTCCAGTCCGGCACATTCTCCTTTGCCCAGGCGAACATGTTGGTGATGATGCGCATCGCCTGCTGCGGCGGATAAATATACGTTCCCCGCGCGATGTATTCCTTGAGCACGTCGTTCTGCACCGTGCCCGAAAGTTTGCGGATGTCCACTCCCCGCCGCCGCGCCACGGCCACATAAAGCGCCAGCAGAATCGACGCAGTCGCATTTATGGTCATCGACGTAGAAATCCCGGTCAGCTCGATACCGGCGAACAGGCGCTCCATATCCTCGATCGAATCGATAGCCACGCCCACCTTGCCGACTTCACCGGCGGCCAGCGCATGGTCGGAATCCATCCCAATCTGCGTCGGCAAATCGAACGCCACCGAAAGCCCCGTGGTCCCATTCGCCAGCAGATACTTGTAGCGCTTGTTCGACTCCTCGGCATCGCCCATGCCCGCATACTGCCGCATGGTCCACAACCGCCCGCGGTACATCGTGGCCTGCACGCCTCTCGTGAACGGATACTCGCCCGGATATCCCACTTCACTCTCGTAGTCCGAACCCTTAAGATCCGCCGGCGTATAGAGTGGATTCACTGGGATATGCGAAGAAGTTTCAATTTCGACGGCCGGCCTCTCAGACGCACTTTTGTTTCTGTTCACCATTACTAAACTCTTTCTGGAACCCTGATTCATTTGTCGCTGCAAGGGCCATTTTGCGTCTGTGATCCACAACACACAAAGACACTATTGATTCCCTATTCATTCTGAACCGCGAAGCCGAGGGCCTGTACGAAACGAAACTGAGGGGAACCTGCGGCCTTAGACAGCGCCACCGAACTCCAGTCCATCACCTCGCCCTGCCTTTTCCCTTTTGCCGCACTCTGAAAAATGAACTCACCCCAAACCACGCGAACACCCCTGTGAAACAAATTGCAACTATTACGCGCCCAGGACCCGCCTGGCGGGCGTGATATTTCGCATATTCGTGGCCCAAGGCGATGCCGCCGCTTGCCGCCATCGCGAGGAAAACAAAGCCAGTAACCTCTAACCACAACTGATGGAGCACCCTTCCAAAAGAGCGCAGTGTGGCGGAAACAGCCGCGGTCGAAGCCCGCACCACTCGACTTCCTTTGACCTTACGCTTGGTCACAGTGGCCAGCACCCCTAACTTTTGTGCGGTAGAAACTTTGCTCACACTCTCGATTTTAACAGCCTGGGGAGCTACAATTACGCAAACCTGCGCTCGCGGCGAACGCTTCGGCGGGCGGGAGCATCAAAGTGGCCAGCGGTATAGTTTGAACCGGTGTGGATCGGCGAATGGGGGACCACGTGGACCAGCAACTGAAACAACTGATGAAGGAACTGGGCGAAGCCATCAACGAATCTCTCTCCGATTCCGAACAGATCTCCGAAGTCGTCTCCCGCATCAAAGAAGGCGGCTACGATATTTTCCTGGTCCTCGAAGCCACCATCGGCGTCAGCAAGCAGGGCGAGAAGTCCTCCGACAAGACTTCTCTCGTTACGACTCTCTCCACCAACCCGGAATTCAAAGTGAACGATCAGGACCTCAAGTTCCTGAAGTCCCTGCGCATCAAGATCGAAGAAGAAAAACCAAAATAGGGCTCACCACAGAGAGGTTTTCACCGCGAAACTTTCGGGGACTTCATGGGTTCCTTGGGTGGTCGTTCTTTAGGAGAGTCCCCGTGCAAAAGCCGGCCTCGCGGTTGATTGGCCTTACCTTACTTTTCTCCGCCATCACCGCCTTCTGCCAGTCCGGCTCGCATTCACCTTCGAACAGCCCCTTGATCGTAGACGCCGACAGCCACCTCGTCCTCATGGAATACGAAGCTTGGTTCGGCCCCAAAGCCGTCACCTTCCAGGGCACCGCCGCCAAGCCTCTGCTGCAATCGCCCGACATGCAAGCCCTCGGGGGTGGCTACGACAGCGCCGATCCTGCGGTAATCCGGCAGCATGTCTTGTTGATGGAACACATCGGCATCGACGCCGCCATCAGCGATCTCAGCAACAATGTGGCCTGCATCTTTAATAGTGAGTGGTTTGCCAAGCAATACCTGCCTTACTGCTCGCCGTCTTTCCGCGTCTACAATCAAATTATCCGCGACAACACAGGCAATCTTTTTCCAGCGTGGACCAGCCTAGGTACGCCGCTCAAACTGATCCCTCTGTTGGGCGGCAGCGACCCCACGGTCCTATTTCCAGATATCGACCGCAAAAACGCTCTCGAAAAAGAGATCGATTATTTCGGGGCGCTCTTCGCGCAGTATCCCGAACGCCAGGTGATCTACGAAGGCAAACCCCTCATGCTGATTTTCCTGGGCGCAGCGCAGGATCCTTGCCCCAACGATAATCCGCTATGGTTCGAGATCAGAGAGTTTCTGCATCGTCATCCCGAAATCGAAAACAAATACACATTCCGAATGATGGCGGGATATCTCGACAGCCAGCCCTATCTCTGGCTCAACCAGGGCAAGCCTGACGGTCCTAACGAAGTCAAGCCTGAACTCGGTTTCTGGAGTTGGGTCGACCGCCTCAATACTTCATGCACGCTGCCCTACTGTCCCTACTATCCTTCCTACAATCAGGTGGGTGGTCGCGTCGAGAACCTTACCGTCTCCATCTCCACCGCCGGTCAATACGGCTGGGGATGCCCCAACGAGAACTCTCTTCCCTATTGCCCCGACGATGCTTTGCGCCACGGCACTGATGCTTTGCGCCACGGCACTAAGGATGCCTACGTCACACTCGATGCCTTCATGGGATACGCTCGGCAACTCAATCCCATCTTCCTGATCATTCATCAGTTCAACGAATTTGTTCCGCCCGACGAAGGCTTCGACGCCAATACCGATGACGATTCCGAACCCGCGAATCTTTGGGGCTTTGGGGCTTTGGAAGCGCTTCGGGAGCAGATAAGTCTTTACCGGGACGGCATCGGCAGCTCCACCGCGTCCCTTTTCGGCTCGGTACTAGGACAGCGCTCGCCCCCTTGCAAGCGGAGAGGCGCGAGTGTGACGAAGTCGAAACTTCGCCAACAAACTCTGCGAACGGCGAACGTATCCGGCAAAGATTTCTCGGGAACTCTCCTCACCGCCACATCCCCGCCAACCTCTATCCTCTGTGCTACCATCTACTCTTTTCCGGGTGCTTCGATGCCGGGCGGTTCGATGAAAGACACTCTCGGGGTTCTTCTTGCAGGCGGCGCCGGAGAACGCCTCTATCCCCTCACGCGCGACCGCGCCAAGCCCGCCGTCACTTTCGGCGGCATGTACCGCATCATCGACATCACCCTTTCCAACTGCCTCAACTCCGACCTGCGCCGCGTTTACATCCTGACGCAATACAAAGCGCTCTCGCTGAACCGCCACATCCGCGAAGGCTGGAACATTCTGGGACGCGAGGTGGGAGAATTCATCGAAGTCCTGCCGCCGATGAAGCGCGTGAGCGACCAGTGGTATCAAGGCACGGCCGACGCCGTTTACCAGAACATCTATTCCATCGGCTCGGAGCAGCCCAAGCACGTCCTGATTCTTTCCGGCGATCACATCTACAAAATGGATTACGGCAAGATGATGAAGCAGCATCTCGACTCCTCTGCCGACATCACCCTCGCTACCATCCAGATCGATCACGTAGAGTGCTCCCGCTTCGGTGTGGTCGATGTCGACAAAGACGGCCGCATCAATGGCTTCGAAGAAAAACCCGCCAAGACCGAGCTGCGTTCCCCCTGGAACCCTGAAAAGGTCGCCGGCTCCATGGGCGTTTACCTCTTCAACGCCGACGTTCTCATCCCGGTTCTGCTCAAAGACGCGGCCGACCGCAATTCCAGCCACGACTTCGGCAAAGACATCCTTCCTAAGATGGTGAACGACTATCGCGTCTTCGCCTACGACTTCGTCGACGAGAATAAGAAAGAGGCCTTGTACTGGCGCGATGTGGGCACGCTCGAGGCCTACTACGAAGCGAACATGGATATCGTCTCCGTCTCGCCCATTTTCAATCTCTACGACCAGGACTGGCCCATCCGCACCCACCAGCGCCAGTACCCGCCGGCGAAATTCGTCTTCGCCGAAAAAGAACGCATGGGCACCGCGCTCGATTCCATCGTCTCGAACGGCTGCATCGTCTCCGGAGGGCTCGTCAAGAACTCCATCCTTTCGCCCGACGTGCGCGTGAACTCCTACACCGAAGTGGATGAGTGCATTCTGTTCTCCCACGTCGCGGTGGGGCGCCATTGCCGCATCCGCCGCTGCATCATCGACCGCAACGTGCATTTGCCGGAAGGCACCACGATCGGCTATGACACCGAAGCCGACCGCTCCCGCTATTTCGTCACCGATAGCGGCATCACGGTGGTCACCCGCGATTATTCTCTGTTCGAAAATCCCGTTACCGTCGACTACTTCACCAGCGAGTAACCACGCACGCGGAAGATTGGGGGCCGCGACAGCCGGTGCAGCCCGGTCCCGCTTGATTTGCAGCCCTCATTTTTCTTGCCCAAGCGAGACTTTTCCACAGCCCGCCACGACTTTCGAGGCACGCGCGTGTTGCTGCTTCTATTGCACTGAAGCATCCAATTCCCGAATCAAGAAACCAACTACTCTGCATCATTTGGTGATTGACGTTGAGCAATGACGGGAGCATAATTTCTCCCATCGTTCTTCCATCGCAGATGCTTCAAGTTGCTGCTAGAAGCGGCGGACTCTTACTTTCAAATGCCGCAGCGCCGTGTTTCGTCTCGCCGCCGGCTGGGAACCCAGTTCGGAACAACAACCAGAACCTAAACTTCGAAGGAGCAAATCCATGAGGTGCAATTTGACCAATCCCACTCGCAAGATCGCGGGGCTGCTGAGCGGCCTGCTGTTTGCGATCTCCGCTATTCCACTGGGCGCCCAACCCACGCCCGAATTCAGCACACACCAGACGAAAGTCGAATACTTCAAGACCCACCAAGTCACCCTCAATGGAACCATTCAAGAAGTGATCTCCAAACGCACGGCCCACACCCCGGTCGGCATGCACCTGCTGGTGGCAGGACCGAAGGGCGTGGTTGACGCCCACCTCGGTCCCTTTATGACGAAGGCAACTCAGGAAGCTCTCCACACCGGTACGCCGGTGCAAGTGGTGGGAGTCATGGCAAAGCTCAACGGGAAGGATTATCTGCTGGCTCGGGAGGTGATCTTCGGCGGCCGCACGGTCACGGTGCGCAGCGAAAACGGATTCCTGATCCAGACCCACAAGCCGACGAGCAAAACTCGCCCCGCAACCGAAAAGAAAACTGTGTTTGAGCAAAACGGAGGTGCCCGATGACATCCCGCAACTCGACATTCCTGAAAGCGACTCTTCTTCTGATCGGCCTGGGCATGATTGCCGCCCTGGTTGGCTGCAGCAGTTCAAGTTCTACCCCGACCGTCACCGTGGCGATCACGGCCACTAGCGGCGGAGGACAAAGCTCCCCATTTACGAACCCCCTGGTAGCGAATGTCACCACCAACGGAACCGCGACGTCCGGCGCGACAGTAACCTTCACCTGCCCGGCGAGCGGGGCCAGTTGCACGTTCACGAGCAGCGGAACGGCGACGGAAACTGATACCACGGATGTCAGTGGCAATGCGACCTCTTCGTTGCCAATAGCAAACTCGACCGCGGGCACTTACTCGGTGACGGCCAGTGTTGCCCTCGCCTCCACTTCGGCAACCTTCAGCCTGACCAATGTCGCCGGCCCGGTCGTTGCGGTATTGAGCGGTTCACCCCAAGACACAGCGACCAGCACGGCATTCGCGCTACCCCTGTCCGTGAATGTGACACTGGGCGGATCCGCAGTCCCCGACGGCACATCTGTGACGTTCACAGCGCAACCGTCTGCAGGCGGAGCCAGTGGGACATTCACCAGCAATGGAACGGGCACGGAAACCGATGTCACCACCGGCGGCGTCGCAATCTCGTCCGTATTCACTGCCAACGCGACGGCTGGCGGTTATACGGTGCTCGCCAGCACACCGGGAGGAACATCGGCTACCTTCATCCTGGGCAACGAATCGGGAACCGCGGCTAGCATTGTCGCGACCAGCGGCGACGGGCAGAGCGCCACGGCCGGTACCGCCTTTACCAATCCTCTCGTTGCTACCCTTACCGACGCCGGCAGCAATCCTGTCGTAGGCGCGTTGGTAACGTTCACCTGCCCGGCATCCGGTGCCAGTTGCACCTTCGCCAGCAATGGAACGGCCACGGAAACCGATACCACCGACGTTAACGGCAATGCCACCTCTTCAGCGGTGACCGCCAATGCAACGGCCGGTTCGTATTCGGTGACTGCGGCGGACTTTGATAACCCCGCCATTACCACCAGCTTCGGTCTGACCAACAACCCGTCGTCCACACCAGTAACGTTGGCGCCAGGCAACTATGTATTCCAGGTGACCGGAACTGACACCAACGACAGCTTTTACACGTACGCGGGAACATTCAACGTCAACGCCAGCGGCGCGATCACCGGCGGCGAGCAGGACTTCTCCGACTACAACTATTTCGTGTCGGCTGAGGCCATCACCGGTGGTACCGTCACGGCCAGCAGCGCCAGCGCATCAGGTGACACCAACATCCTGATCACGCTGAATTTTGATCCCACTGCGGAAACCTATATCAACAACGGCGCCGGCTTCGCAACGCTGGACGCCTCGTTGGTTTCCGCTTCGCAAGCACAGATCATCGAGTTCGATAATTGGGCAACCTCCAGTGGAGAACTCGATCTGCAGGCGACAACCCTGTCGCAACCCGCGACCACCGGCTACGCCTTCTTCATCGCCGGCGTGGATGGTGACGAACTCCCGCTCTCGGTCGGAGGCGTGATGAACGTTGACGGCGCGGGCACCATCTCTGGTGACGGAAGCATCTTCGATGTGAACGACGAAGGTGACCTGTTCCCAGGCCTGGTGCTCTCCGCCAGCACAGTTACAGCACCGGACGCTTTCGGCTTCGTGATCTTCTCTCTGAACTCACCGAATATCGACGGCGCGCCGGGGCTGATTCTGGATGGTTACATGGTGGATGCCAACCACATTCGCCTGGTCGAGAATTGGGAAGAGGATACCGTCGAAGCCACCACCGGCGGTAGCGCACTCGGCCAAACCGGTGCTGGAACCTTCAGCAGCGCTTCCATCTCCGGTAGCACCTATGTCTTTGGCACGGCTGGCTCAGACACGGTTACCGGTGTGCTCTCGGTCGCCGGCCAGCTCACCTTCAACGCGGATGGAAGCGTAAGTGGCAATTTGAGCTACAACGATTTCGATTCGCAAAGTCCGCAGGGCGGAACCACACTCGCCACCGAAACTGCAACCTACTCGGTCGATGCCGCGGGAGCCGGGGATGTAACCATCACCGGTCTGACCGACAACGCGACCTTCGTTTACAACCTCCAACTCTATCTAACGGGAGATGGGCACGCGTACGTAATCTCCATGGATAGCGACAACCCATTCAACGGCGACAGTGCGGATGTGCTGGCGGGCAGGAGCGTCATCCAGACCACATCGCCGATCACGGCCGGAAGCTTCTCTGGGAACTATACCTTAGGCCTCGGAGGGGTTGACGGGGAAACCTTCTTCGAGCAGGATGGCGTCGGTACGATTTTAGCCGACGGAGTCGGCTCCTTCGCTGGGTTCCAGGACCAGAATCAGATCCTGGTGAATGGAAATCAGACGGTGGATGGCGACGCATCAGGCACCTTCGCTGTTACGTCAACCAACGGAGTGTTTACGGTCAATCCGGGCGGAGGAGGCGCGGTAACCGCTTACGTCGCCGACCCCACCCAGGGCGTGGTCATCGAAAACGACGACTCTGAGGTCACCCTGGGCTACTACGTAATCCAGGCCGGTGGATCGGCCAAGAGGCCTAGTGGATCGGCGAAGAAGCCTAAACACTAACAATTCGCGTTTTTCACTCGTGGCGCACTCCGGTGCGCCACTTTTTTGTGCCCCAGAAACGGCACTTTGCGATCTCGACCTCCAACGCGGCGGCGCTGCGATTTGATCCCACTGCTACAATGCCCTGTTTCACATAAGTTGTAGCCGCGTGAGTTCGCGCCCGAACTTGCGGCACTACATTCGCGTACTGTCTTGTGGCACGCGGGGTATCTCGCTGTCAGGAGCATCACAAAGCCCGAGGCGGGAGCGACAGGTCGTATCGGCATGCGGTATGTGGATGGAATGAAAGACATTTAAGCGCTGGGGTTTCGAATCTCCGGGGAGATAGGGTTTGGAAGACATTCAGGTAGTCGCGATGCTGGTCCGCCGCTGCGTAGCGGGCGATGCCGCTGCCTGGGAAGAAATTGTTCAGACCTACAACCGGCGTATCTATAACATCTGCTACCGTTTCGCCGGATCGTCCGACGACGCCGAAGACCTGGCACAGGAAGTTTTCATCAAGATGTACAAAACGCTCTCCAGCTACGACCACACCAAGGGAGCGTTCATCACCTGGGTGACCACCATCACCCGCAACCTGCTGGTGGATCACTTCCGCAAGACCAAGCAAGATCGCCTGACCGACTCGATCGATGCCATATCGGCGGCGCACGAGGATGCTCAACCCCTCAGTGAGCAAATTCAGGACCAATCTGCGCCTCCCGACGCTCGCGTTCGCAGCCGGGAGGTGGGCGAAACCGTTCACGCCGCCCTCGCAAAGCTCTCGCCGGAACTACGCGAGGCAGTGATTCTAAGGGACTTACATGATTTTGACTACAAAGAGATCGCGACCGTTTTGAAGGTGCCGGAGGGAACTGTGAAAAGTCGAATAAATCGTGGCCGCGCGGAACTAGCACGGCTGCTACAACGTACCTATAGGCAGGTGATGTGATGCCAGATCACACCAATAACGGAATGCAGTGTGCGGAGTTTGACGGCCTGCTCAGCGACGTGCTCGATGGCGTGCTGACCGGCGTTCAACTCGATGCCTTCCAGGCCCACTCGCGGACTTGTTCCGTGTGCGGGCCGCTGTTCGCCGAAGTCGGGGCGGGCCGCAACTGGCTGAAGAGTCTCACGGAGGTGGAGCCTCCAGCCGGTCTGGTGAACAGTATTCTGGCATCCACAACGGGCGTTGACACCCAACGCCTGCGGGTGAATGTGTCCGCGCCCCAGCTGCAAGTTTCGTGGCTGGAGCGGGCGCGAGCCTGGGCTTCGGGAACGATCGAGCCCATTTGGGGCACGGTCCGGCAGCCGCGGTTTGCCATGTCGTTTGGCATGGCGTTCTTCGCGCTGTCGGTGGCTCTCAGCGTACTCGGCGTGAAACCCGCCGACCTGCGCCAGGTGAGCCTGCGTCCCACGGCCGTTCGCCACGCGTACTTCAATGCGCAAGCCCGAGTCGTGCGCTACTACGACAACGTGCGGTTCGTCTACGATTTGCAGGCTGCCGCCAGTCGGATCAAGCGCAACGTAACCCCGGCCGAGCCCGCGCCGGAAAAGAAAGACCATAAGAACGACACAACACAACAGCCCGAGCAGAAGCAGGATCGCAACTATAGCCAGAATGAGGGTCGTTTGATTCTGGCGTGCGCTCCGCTGGGTCCATCTGTCTTTTATCCGGTAAATCCGGATATGCCTGTAGTGTCGGTGACCACGTACAGGAGGTTCGTATGAACTGCGCCACGCATCCAGATATTGCCGCAGTCGCGTTCTGCCGCACTTGCGGCAAGCCGCTTTGCGGCAACTGCACCCGCGACGTTCGCGGAGTGATTTACTGCGAGCCTTGTCTCGCAGCCCGGTTGGAAGGCACCGCGCCCGCAGCGGCATTCGTGCCTCCGACGGCCGCGTACCCGGGAGTCGGAACACCGGGTGTTCCGCTGCGCGTTTCTTCAGGCCCGAATCCCACAGTCGCAGGCATCCTCGCCGGATTCTTTCCCTTCGGTGTAGGCGCTGTTTACTGCTCGCAATACGCCAAGGGACTGGCGCACCTGCTGATCTTCGTCGCGCTGATCGTGGGCGCGAATCAGCGGAGTCCGCTGGATGCAATCTGCGGCATTGGCGTCGCGTTTTTCTGGATTTACCAGGTCATCGATGCCGTACGCACCGCCCGCGCCTTGCAGGAGGGCCAGCCCGCGCCCGACCCGATGGGCCTGGGGCAGAGCTTCAGCCTGGGTGAGAAGTTCGACAGCGGCAAAGTTCCGATTGGCGCCGTGATTCTCATCGGCTTGGGCGTGCTCTTCCTGCTGCACACGATGGGCGTCATGGAATATGGCTTCGAACGCTTCTGGCCGCTGATCGTGATCTTCCTCGGCGGCTGGATGTTCTACCGGCACTGGGAGTCCTCTCATCGCCGCTGCGGCTGTGCTCGCTGCACTACCCGCTGGCTGATGGGCCCGGCCATGGTGCTCACCACGGGCATCCTGTTCCTGCTCCACAGCATGGACATCGCCGATCTGAACCGCACCTGGCCCGCATGGATCCTCGTGGTCGGCATTGTAAAGCTGCTGCAGAGCAGCGCTTCATCGGCCGGACACGTTGGCCCGCTGCCTCCGGCGCCACCTGCGGCCGCGCCTCCGACACCACCGCCAACTTCGACTCCGGGACCGACTTCCTCTTCCGGGGAGGTGCACAATGTCTAGCTCAACTCCAAATCTGGCGCCGCCACAACCACCGGTGCCACCTTATATTCCGCCACGCCCGCGCCGCCGCTCGTTCGCCGGACCGTTCGTGCTGATTGTCCTCGGCCTGGTTTTCCTGCTGGGCAATCTGCACATGCTGTCATGGATGCGGCTCGGGGTCTTGTTCGCCCACTACTGGCCGGCACTGTTGATCCTGTGGGGTGTGATTAAGGTCGTTGAGTATCAGCAGGCGCAGCGGGAAGGCGTTCCCGCCCGCGGCATCGGCGCCGGTGGCGTTTTCCTCGTGATCTTCATCGTCTTCTGCGGTCTGATCGCAACGCACGTCGAGCGCTTCCACTGGAACGAACTCCGCGACAACCTGAACATCGACGACGGCGACTTCGACAACATGTTCGGCGAAACCTTCAGCTTCGACGACCACCTTGAGCAGGACATCCCCGCCGGCGCCGCCAGCCTGCGCGTCAACGACGATCACGGTGCAGTTCGCATCAGTTCCTCGGACGATAAGAAAATCACCGTCACCATCCGCAAGCGGATTGGCGCTGAAAGCCAGAGTGACGCCGACAAATACAACGCGGAAACCAAGCCCACGATTACCGCAACCGGCGGGATGTTATCCCTCGAAGCCGGGACGCACGCCGCCGGAGACCACGCCGTGCAGACCGATCTCGATGTATCCATCCCCCGCAACATGGAGGTTCACGTCATCTCGCGCCGGGGCGACGTTTCCGTCACCGGACGTGGAGGAGATGTAGAAATCAGTACCCAGCACGGCGACGTTTCCGTGGAGGACGTGGCCGGCAACATCAAGCTGACTCTCGATAAGAGTTCCGCCAGGGTCGAGCAGATCACCGGCGACGTTCACATTATCGGCCGCCTGAACAACGTCTCGGTTTCCGACATCAAAGGCGGGGCTCAGCTCGAAGGCGAATTCGGCGAGAGCGTCAAACTCGCCCGTATCAGCAAAAGCGTCTCTTTCAAGTCTTCACGCACCGATCTTGAGTTCTCACGTATCGACGGCGAACTCGATCTCGATTCCGACGATCTCCATGCCGACCAGATCATCGGGCCCCTGCACCTGACCACGCGGTCCAAGCAAATCCGCCTGGAAGACGTATCCGGCGATGTGCGCTTACAGAATGAAAATGGCGGCATTGAGGTCTCCATGCGTTCGCTCGGCAACGTGCAGATCGACAGCCGCAACGGTGACATCAGCCTGAGCATTCCCGATAAAGCGGGGTTCCGCATTGACGCACGCACGCGCGACGGAGAAATCCAGTCGGACTTCCCGGAGTTGAAGATCGACAACAACGACCATGAAGCCAAAGCCACCGGCAGCGTGGGCAATGGCAGCTCACACATTGTGCTCAATAACGAGCACGACGGCATCGAGATCCGCAAAATCTCAGCCAAGGCCGCCCAGGCCACGCCCGCTAATCCGGCTCCTCCGGCAACCTCCGCCAAGCCGGCCAAGTCCCTGCCACCGCCCAAAGCGAAAATCGAACCCACGGAGAACTAACGAGATCCCAGCCCCGAAAGGGGTGGCAGGTGAGAGCCCGGCACGGATGTGCCGGGTAGACGTCGGAAAGTGAAGCGAGTCTCGACAGGGACGGCACAGGCTCTCGCGGGCGCTCCGGAAGCCCCAGCTCCACCCCTCCGTGCGCCGCACATCTTTGCCTTCCGTCCCGCCATCTGCGAAACTGACCCTATCCCAGCCGCAACTAACAACTGAGAACCGGGCACTGAGAACTATTTCATGGGCCGCATCCACGTACTGCCTGAACACGTCGCCAACAAGATCGCCGCCGGCGAGGTGGTGGAGCGCCCGGCCTCGGTGGTGAAAGAACTGCTGGAGAACGCTCTGGATGCCGGCGCAACGCGCATCAAGATCACGGTCGAGGCCGGCGGGAAAAAACTTATCCAGATCACTGACAATGGCTGCGGCATGGTGCGCGACGACGCCATGCTGGCCTTCGAACGCCACGCGACTTCGAAAATCAGGGACGCCGAAGACCTGCTCAGCGTGGCCACGCTGGGATTTCGCGGCGAAGCGCTGCCCTCGATCGCCTCCGTCTCGCGCCTGCGCCTGGAGACGAAAGCCACGGCAGAGGCGACAGAAAATGCCGCCGGAACCATCCTCGAAATCAACGGCGGAAAAATTGCCCGCGTGGAAGAAGACGGCCTGCCCGACGGAACCTCGATCACCGTGCGCGATCTCTTCTTCAATACTCCCGCCCGGAAGAAATTCCTGAAGGCGGAGTCGACCGAACTTTCACACATCGCATCTCTGGTCACGCACTACGCGCTGGCGCATCCTGAAAAGCATTTCGAATTGCACTCCGCCACCAACGCCATGCTCGTCGCCCCGCCGGTCGCGGGATACAGCGAACGCGTCTATCAGGTCTTCGGCAAGGAAACGCTCGACCAGTTGATTCCAGTGGCCGCGGTCCAGGCGCTCGAGCGCGTGGGCCTGCCCCAGCCTCCGCCGTGGAGAATACAGAAAGAGGACGAAGACAGCGAGAGCCGGAACGCTTCGCCCGGCGAAATGCGGCTGCACGGCTTCGTCTCGAAACCTGAGATTCAGAAGCTGAATCGCAATTCGATTTACGTCTTCGTCAACGGGCGACTGATTCGCGACCGCCTCGTTCAGCACGGACTCACTGAGGCCTATCGCAACGTGATTCCGCCGTCAGTCTATCCCGTGGTTCTGCTGTTTCTGGAAATGCCGGCGGGCGAAGTTGACGTCAACGTCCACCCGTCGAAGACCGAGGTCCGCTTTCGTCAATCCACCAGAATGCACGATTTTGTGCGCGACACCGTGCGCGCGGCGCTGATGAAGGCGCGCCCCGTGCCGCAATTCACCACTGAGATCCACGCCCATGCCACTGCAAGTTCCGGGCTGACGCCGGGAGCGCGAGAGTGGGAGCCGCCATCGGATTTACCCTCCGGCTCGGGAGCCGTGCCGCGCACATTCTTCGATTCCACAGGCGCCGCCGGATTCGCCCTGCAAGCTCCAGCCGCAGTCCCCATCTCGGCGCGCTTCCAGTTCGCAGGCGGCATCGCTGTCGAGGCCAATGCGGCTATCCCTGTCGCGCGCGGACTTGAAAACCGTTTCGCCGACGTGGAAACCGTCCCTGACAACGGCTGCGCTCCTGTCATCGATTCAGAACAGCGCGCTGACGAGGACCCCACGCTGGACGCGCTTTCCACTCTCCGCCCCCTCGGCCAGATCCGCAATTCGTTCATCCTCGCCGTCAATGAAGACGGGCTGTGGATCGTCGATCAGCACGTTGCTCATGAGCGCGTGCTTTTCGAACGCATCCTCAAGCAGCGCGCGGCGCAAAAAGTAGAAAGCCAGCGCCTGCTGATGCCAATCGTGCTCGAACTCTCTCCCGCGCAGCAGGCCATCTTCACCGAAATTGCCGAAGAACTTCAACACAACGGCTTTGAAGCCGAGCCCTTCGGCGCGCGCAGCGTCGCCGTAAAAGTTGCCCCCGCGGGCGTGGACGCTGCCGCGGTCGAACACATGCTCCACGAACTGCTCGATCAAATCTCGCGCGAAGAGCAATCCCTGAACCTCGAGAAAATCCGCGCCCGCATTGCGGCTTCCATTGCCTGCCACGCCGCCATCAAAGTCAACATGCCGCTCGAACAGAACAAAATGGACTGGCTCCTCGCGGAACTGGCGAAAACCGACCACCCTATGTCCTGCCCCCATGGCCGCCCCGTGGTTCTGCGGTATTCTGTAAAGGACATTCAGAAGGCGTTCAAGAGAATCTAGCACTGGGCTGCGAGCCATGAACTTCGAGCTTGCGGTTGCACTCGCCGCTGATGGCGGGCAGCTCTTTTATGACCGATCAAGACCTCCAGCAACTGCGTCGCGAAAAATGGCGCCTCGATGGCAAGCCCATCCGCACCATCGAGGAGGCGCGCGCCTTCATCGAGGCCGTGGGATTCTGCCTGATGTATCCCGTCCGCCCTACTATGCCGGTGCCTACGTTCATTGGAGCGTTCGTCGGGTCCGATGATCGCCTTCCCACCTGGCAACACGCTTACTCCGATCCGCGCGCTCTTGCAGCGACAGATATGATGGTCCGCCTGCTGCGCGAGCGCACCGCATACGAAGCAAACCTGGTCGAAGAGAACAACGCATTCCTGGTTGCCGCGTCGGTGTTCCCCGATTTTTACGCGCTGGTGGGTGAGCGTAATCCGAAGCTCGCACCGAAGGGCGGCCCGCGTTCTCCCTATTCGCCGCTGGCTTGCGATTCCTACGACCTGATTTTCCGCGATGGCCCCATCTCCAAACAGAAACTGCAGGAAGCTCTGGGTGGCAGCGTCTCGCTGGCGGCGCTCGACAAGGCGCTCGCCGAGTTGTCGTCCCGGTTGCGCATCACGCGCGTCGACTACAAAGCCGGCGAAGGCTCGGTCTGGGACGTACTGCCTCGCTGGTCGCCGGATGCGGTCCGCCAGGGCGTGCAACTGTCGGTGCAAGCCGCACTCTCGGCTCTGCTTTCGAAGTATCTCTCCTGCGTAGTCGCCGCCGAGCCAAGCGAGCTCGAAATTTTCTTCGGAAACTTCGTCGCCCGCTCACGAGTGAAAGAAGCCGTCAACGCACTGTTAGCAGCCCGCGAACTGAGCTTCATCCACGTCAGTGGGAAATCGATGCTGCAGATTACCCCGGAGAAGGAAGTCATCGTGCCTGCGGTGCGGCCCGTTTTGCCGGTAAGAGATAGGACACGGGCGCCGTACCAGCGAGCCCCCTACAACAAGACGATCCCGTCGACGCAACGTTCTACCGAACGGCCTCCCTCGGATCGGCCTTCACCCGGGCGCTCTCAGTCGGGACGGCCGTCTTCGGGCCGACCGTCGTCTACACGGCCACCATCAGGACGCCCATTCTCCGATCGTCCTGCATCAGGAAGGTCCTCCTCCGGACGACCGTCGTCCGGAGGCCCATCATCGGGCCGACCAGCGTCAGGCCGACCGTCGTCCAGTCGTCCGACCTCTGGCCGTCCGCGCTCCAACCGGCCACCATCCCGTCATCCTTCATCCTGAGCAGTTCCAAGTGAAATCAAGAAAAGCGGGCAGGTATTTGACCTGCCCGCTTCCCACCCGCCTCTCCTAGTGTTGATCGGTTGGCAACGGCATGATCATCCCAGCCTTGTCGCTGACGATCATCCGCGGCAATTCACCATTCCATTTGTCGACCAGCGCACGCTGGTTCTCCAGCCGTCTCCATTCCAGTAACTGCGGAGTGATCGAAGCCTGCCGCAGCCGGTTGGCTTCGGCCTCTCCGCGGGCGCGTTCGATAGAGCTGGTGGCTTCGCCGCGAGCACGTTCCACCTGGCTGCGGGCTTCGCCCTCCGCTTCCGCCACCGTCTTCGCCATCTCGGCCTGAGTCACCGCCAACTGGTTGCGGGCACGCTCGGCCTCGGTGATGGCTTGGGTTTTCTGCGTGATTGCCTGCTCGATCGCCGCTGTGAATCGTGGCTTGCCGATAAAGCCAAATTGTTGAATGCCGACTCCCACTGGCAACAATTGAGCCTGGATCCGCTCCCGCCCCTCGCGTAGAAAGCGTGCTTTGTTCTCGCCATAAATATCCTCCAGTGTGTATGTCGACGCCACCTCGTTCAGCGAGTTCCTCACGATGTCTTTCAGAATGCCATGCGTAAACCGCTCCAAATCGTCGGTGCGATATTTCACATAAAACTCCGGTACTTTCGTCGCATCGATTCCGTAGGAAAGTGAAACATCGGCCCGCACCTCCTGGCCTTCCTTGCTGTTGAAGACTACTTCCTCGTTGATCGGATGGCCTTCATTCAGGTCGGCCGTCCACTTCACCGTCTGCACGAAGGTGGGGAACTCAATCACCTGCGTCTTCAACGGCGAATAGAAAACCCAGCCCGTGCGGATCGGAATATCCTGCGCTCCCCGCTGGCTTCCCGCCAGATTCACTTCCACACCGACATACCCGGCGTTGATGCGTGTTACCCGAAACACATTGAGGATCAAGATGCCTGCGATCAGAGAGCCGGCTCCGATCACTCCAATCCGGAAGAAGTTGCGCCCCATTCCGCCGAATCTGTTCTCCGTATGAACTTCACGATTGAAAATAGTAGTTGTCATAAGCCGCCCCTTTCCGCTCTTTCGAGCGCGCACAATTACCACACTGCGGCGCAAGTGGCCGCCGCTCCAGCCGCACGATTCGCCTCGGCTCAGTGTCGTTGGATCCGCCAGATTTTGGCGATCAGGGAAGGAACAACGACCAGCAGCAGAAGCGATGCCGTGACGCCGCTCCAGAACCACAGGTCGCTGGGAAGGTTCATCCAGTCCAGAAACCGGCTGAAAGAAAGAACCGCCAGCAGAAGCACCAGAGCCGTCACTGCCAGCCTGATCCTGTTCTTCATAGCCTGCCTCAATTCGTCCTACAGAAACATTGGATGAAGCTCGTGCCCGCAGGTAGCGGCAAAATCGGAAGTGCTCTTGAATCAAGCATCAGCAAGAGCACGGAATTGTGAAAAACAGGATCCCATTTGGTCTTCGTCAATGCACTCCGAACCGACTGGTCGTTTCCATGTACAATCGTCTACCTGTTCAATCGTTCACTGGATGATGACCGACCACATTCCTGATCCCCACTCCCCGCGCAAGCTGATCATCGCCATTGACGGCC
>CAWAQH010000010.1:0-323744 GCA_963784085.1 uncultured Acidobacteriaceae bacterium
TGTCGGTCGAAAGATGCGTGGCGCCGTCGCGAGGATGTTGCGAGCGGATGCTCGCCACGTAATGTTCCAGGGCGGTATGCACGTCGGTAGCGTGCGAATCGTGCGGTCCGGATCGGGCCGCGGCCGGCGCCGATCGGCGAGGGGCTTTCCGGCCTCGGCCCCAGCAGCGTTCCAGCTCGTACAGGGCCGTATCGAATTCGCCCCATTGGCAGCGCGTGAAAAAGGCCCATTCCAGGGCGTATTGCAGGCGATCGTCATCCTTCGCCGTCGCCGCGGCGGGCGATTTCCGTTCCCGTGCGGCGGATGCGGAGCCGATCGAGAACTGCCGATGGTACGCCCGATCGTCGGCCCGCTCGCGGATCATGCGTCCAAGCCGCCGCCAGTTGCCGGCTCGATCGGCTCGCCCCAGCCGTAAAGATCCTTGAGAATGATCCGCACGCCCCAAAATGAACTCGTGTTCCGAATATGCTTCAGAAAGGAACCGCCTCGTGCGAGGCGGCGATGGGCCTCTTGCTCGGCTGGCCAAGCGGGATATGCGTCAGCCGCCCGCCGCCGGGCAGCCGGCCGCGTAAAGGTCGCTGATGACCATGTGATACAGCAGCACGTCGTGCAGCCCGCGGGCGCCGAGCCGGCCGCCGACCAGATGCGTGTGAATATCGAGCACCGGCACTTCGCCCAATGCTTGTTCCAAATCGCGAGCCAGAGATTCCATCGTCATCGTGGTTTATCTCCCTCAAAATGCTTCGACGGCGGAGCGAGTGGGGATGCCCGCTTGCCCGCCGCGCCCGAGTCGCCTTGAGCGCCGCGGCCGCCGAGGCGAAGCGAATACAGTCGGAGAGCTCGTTGCCGCGCACCAATGCGGCCGCGTACGCCCCATGAAACACGTCGCCGCAGCCGGTCGTGTCAACGACTTCCACGGGAAAGGCCGGCAGATGGCGCGAGCTCGCGGTGCCGCCGCCGAGTACCAGCAGCCGTCGTCCCCGCAGGTGAGGACGACCGCTTGCCTGTCGTTCGACAGAGCCGCCGCGGCCGCCGTGGATCGAACTCCGCCGGTAAGCTGCAGGGCGAACGTCGACGGGAAAGAATCAAATGATCGACTAGCGCCAGCAGATCCGGGAAAGTCGGGAAACGTCGCCTCTTCGAAATCGGCGACGACGGCCGCGCCGGCGTTCCGGGCGATGCGCGCGGCCCAAATCATCCCTCGACCCCGAAATGATCCACGAACAGCACCTGGGCGGAACGAACAACTCGGCCGGGGGCATTTGGCCTCCGCGCCGAAGACCCCGTCGAGGTCGTAAAAAGATGGTCCGCGTTTGTCGCCCTCGTCGACGACGATCAGGAATGGATCGGACGGTCCGGACGTCTGCGGAGATGGGTCTCCACGCCTTCCTCGCGGAACCGTCGTCGACGAATTGCGAAAGTCGGATCGCCGCCCGATACCCCTCCGCATAGCGCATTTCGCGCCCAACCGGGCGGCGGCGACCAGAGGCCGTCGCGGTCAGCCCGCCGCATTGCCGGCCCCGCTCGCCGGACGCGGACTTGGAGTCGGCCAGACGGATACGATGGGACATACAACAGATCATCGACGGCGACGCAGCCGAGGCCCAGAATGTCGAAGGGATGTTCATCGGTCTAACGCAGCCAGCCATTGCCGCATCGCCGGCGGGTCTTCCTTGAACATCAGGGAGCCGGGGACGATGTAATCGGCCCCGGCGGCGGAGAACAGCGGCACGGTTTCCCGGCGGATTCCGCCGTCGGCTTCGATTTCGGTCTTCAGCCCCCGTCGCGGCTGATTTCGCGGCTTGCCGGATCTTATCCGGCACGCCGGATCCAGGGTCGCCCCCTTGATCCCCATCGCCGTGCCGACGATCGTCAGGATGTCCAGCGTTCCCAGTACGGATCGACAATTCGATAGGTTCGGTCAGCAACAGCGAGATGCCGGTTTTCTTGCCCTCCTTGCGGATGGCCTGCAACATGCTGGCGGGTCCGCGCGGACTCGAAACAAAAGATGAATCCGTCCGCGCCCGCTTCGAAAAACGGCTCGATCCAGGCGAGGGATCGACCGTCATCAAATGGACCTCCAACGGCAGCCGCGTGTGCGGGCGCAGGCTCCGACCAAATCGGGAAAGAACAGCATCGTCGGCGCGTAATGCCCATCGGCCACGTCGAGATGGAAACGCTCGGAAAACGGCTCGACGCGCCTGATTTCAGCCGCAAGGTTGCCAAATCGGCCGACCAGAGCGAGGTAGAGCATTTCAACATTGCCATACACTCCAAGGTCACACAATACCAGAACTCTACGATCTCTCGAGACGGATAGCCGGAGTTGGTCGGTAACGTACGCCTGAATTCCCTCCAGCTTCGCCGTGCTCGCAATTAACTCACGGAGAGCCGCACCCTCTATTTTATCTCAAATGCGATTCCAGGTCGCAAATAATTTACTGTTAGAAGTGCGCCACCAACGCGGCCTTTTCTGGGAGCTCGTGCGTACATTGGACCCAAGCCCACCTCCTCAAGTTTGTGCAGCATAATCAAGACGATCAGTCCCGCGTGGCGTTAAGCCGTGGAAAAAGTCGGTCCAGGAATTCCGTGATGAATGTGCACGTCGGCGGCATGTTGATCGTTGCTCACGGATTTGGAAGGTCAATTCGCGGATTTCGCTTCCGGGAATCAGCGGGCCAGCTCTTCCCCGAACGCGAATGGATGGATCGGGTCGTGGCGATTCGCGAGCACGAGCGTCGGGACCTGAATCTTTCAACAGTCTCAGGTCGGCAGCGGAGCATCCCTGGGAATCCGCTCCAATTTCGGCACCGTTTCCTCCGGCCTGGGTGCTGGAACTGCTTCGCCAGCGACTCGGCGGCGTCCGGCAATTCGCGCAAGAACTGCTGATACTCCGCCGACGCGATAAACAATTTCGCCCTTTGGCCGCCCCGTGCGCCGGATCAGGCCGGGCGATCAGGCCGAATATGCGAACATTCTGCGGCGTCGGTTCGTCGAGCCACGCCGGCCGGAGAGGACCAACGCGGACTTGCTCCGGAAACCGCAAAGCGAAATTCAGGCGACCGCTGCCCCCATCGAAATACCGCCGACACGACCGCGCCACGCAGTAAATCCAGAAACGCCGCAGATCGTCGGCAAACGGGGCGATGCCGATCTTTCGGGCCCCCAGCGGCAGCGTTTGGCCATGCGCCGGCAATCGAAGGCCAGCATGCGAAATCCGGCGGGAGGCTGGAAGACGGCCGAACGGCTGGTCGACGTCGCCCCCCAGGCCATGCTGGAAGACGAACGGGATGCCGCTCGCCCGCCTCGCGGTAATGAAAGCTCAGGCCGTCGTGCTGGGAAAACTGGCATTAGTTGGGCCGCCCGCTTTTTGACGATGCTGGCTGCGAAGCCGCGCAACCGAGCTTTTCGCGGACGAAGCGCACGGATTTCGGAACTTGCGCTTCGGTCAGGCTGTGCAGAATCAGCGGCCCATCGAAGCCGGCGCCGGCACAGCGCGGAGATAATGATCGTAGTCCAGAAACCCCTTCGCCGGCCGCTTCGTGCCCCGCGTCGCCATCGCGGCTCAGGTCTTTGGCATGGGCCAGCACGATATCTGGGCCGAGCAGTCCATCGCTTCCTCGAGCAATATCCCGCATCCGCGGAAGTTCGCCGGCGATGAAACAGATTGGCCCCGTCCATCACGACTTTCAGCCGCGGCGAGTCGATTTCATCCAGCAAGCCGCCTGGCCTTCTCGGCCGAATCGATGACGTTGGAAACCTCCGGCTCGAAAGCCAGCGTCACGCCGCTGTCGGCCGTCATATCGAGAGCGCCGCGGATCGACTGCAATAAAGATCGCTCCAAGGACGCGCAGCGAATCGTTGTCCGGATGCCGCCGCCACATATTGTCCGGATCGCGCAGTGCCGGTGCAAATGCGTGATCACCGCGTTCCGAGCGCCGAACCGGCCGCGCCAATTCGCCGAGTCCGCCGCAGCCCCTCTTGCCGCTTGCCGCGGATCGGGATGGATCATGTTGAACGTGCCCGCAGACCGCCGCCATCGCAATTCCGCGGGCGGCCAATGCCTGCGCGAATCTCGCGCCGCGAGCGCGATCGACGCGGGCCGGCAAAGACTCCATCCCGGCGCACGCCATGTTGAACTGCACGCAATGCAAGCCCGCAGAGCCGAACGGCATCGAGCAATTCGCCGAGGCTCGGCCGGTGAACGTCTTGCGGAAACATGCCCAGCCGCATCTCAACCCTCCCGGTCACGTCGGCCAGCCGCACCTTTTGTCGCCGCCGGTTTCCGCCGAACGGGCGATCGGCCACCATCGCCCGCATGGCGGCCACGCCGTCGTCGATGCCCGCCCCGGCTGCGGCTTGCCATGCAGGATGGCGTCGGCAAAACCTTCGATTTGCAGTTTATAGGTGTAGGCGTCCTCGCCCAGCGGACGACGGAATTGACCGGTCCTTGGCGGAAAAGCATTCCACGACGCTCGCTTTGTGGAACCACGGCAGATAGACCTTGCCCCTTCACGCTGCCATGTTCGCCAAAAATCTGAAAGCCCTCCTCGAAATCGCCGCGAATGGCGATGGTCAAATCGAGATGCCCCAGCGAGCCATCGGCAAAATCGACTCCGACGAACCAGCAATACGCCCCGAACCGCTCCAGCAGCCGCGCCGGCACGCTGAGATTTCGCCGCCGAGAAAACGGGGCTGTCGACGCAGATGGCTGCCGTGCGTCAACACGAAATAGCGGCGTTTGTCGGCTTTGGGATTGCCCTCCGGGCCGGCTGCGCCTGCGCGCTGGCGAAGGGGAATCGGCTGCAAGATTGTCGGTCATCGTGTAGCGAAAGGTGGAATCGTAATACCACGCCTTAAACGCCATCCGCTGGCCGATTTCCTCGTGCAGATGAATCGCTGGGCGAACGCGATGCCCGGATCGAAGCGGCGATTGTTGCCGACTTGAAAAACGAGTTTCGATCTGGCGACGCTGCAATTCCGCGCGCAAGCGCCTCGCATTCCTCGATGCTGACGCCCAGCGGCTTTTCGACCAGCACATGTTTGCCCGCGGCGATCGCCTGGCGGGCCAGCGGCACGTGAAACTGGTCGGCCACGCCGATGATGACCGCCTCGACCTGCGGGTCGGCCAGCATGTCGTCGAAGTTGCGATAGGTCACTTCGCGGCTGCATGGACGGCCGCCATTCGGGCCAGCAGATCGTCGGCCAGGTCGCAAATGGCGTAAAGCTCGGCGTTGCGCGCCTTGCGGCAGGCGTCGAAATGGGCGAACTGCGAAATCGGCCCGCAGCCCAGCACGCCGATCGCGAAGCAGTCGGCGATTCTTTCTTCATGACGGTGCAGCTCCGGGTAACGCTGGCGCACGCGGTCGCCGACGCAAGGCCGTGCAAGTTTATTTCGCTAAGTCCAGAGCGACCAGGGCCGAGCCGTATGTTTGTTGACAGGAGACGTCGCGCAGTTCGCCGGAGCGATGCACTCCAGCGCCTGCTGCCATGGCCTCGGCCCCGAGCTCTGGGTCGGCTTTGCCTTTGGCATTCTTGATCGAGTTGATGGCCGAGCCGGCCAGGAACAAAACCTTGTCCGTGATGCCGCGCCGTTCGGCGTCGGCCAGATTCAGGCAAATGTTGCCTTGATCCAGCGAGCCGGCGCGGACGATCATCGTCGGCTTGATGCCCGGCAGCGGGCGCGACAAGGATCTCCTCCGAGGCCTCCCATTCCTGGCCGTAGGGCAGCAGAAACGGCGTGCCGGGCCGGACCGGGGCGGTCTGGCGAAAATCGATGCCATCCAGCCGCGCCAGCAAATCGATCACTTCGCGGAAGATGGCCGCGCGTCTTGACGCCGATGCCGGCGTTGTGGCCGTAAATGGCGGGCGGGTTGGCCAGATGTCTGCGTCGCTTCGCGCACCATGCGGACCGTGCCGCCCGCAAACGATTCGCTGAACATCACGCCCGTCGCGCCCGCTTCGAGCACGGCGTGAACGATGTCGAGAATTTCGATGCGGCGCGCCGCTGATGTGCGGGGCAAAAATCAGGCCCCGGTCCGCCGCGCTTGTCCGCGGGCGCGCTTGATGGCGGCCACGGCCAGGCGCGTCCGCTCGGCCACGGGGGAATAATCGAGCTCGGGATAGAGATTCTCGTCTTCCTTGACGAACAGAAACAGCGGGCAGTGCGCCGCTTCCTCGACCAGCGCGCCGACTTCCTCGGCGTGATGCCGGCGGTCGGTTTCAGAATCGTGCCGAAGGCGGGCTGGTCGGCGCGAAGCCGGTGCGATTGCGCGGACTCCCAGCGGGCCATAGGCCGGCCCGGGAAATGTGCGCATGACGCGCTCGGGAATTTGCAACGCGACCAGCCGCGCATCCTGGTTTTCGTAAACATCAAAGATGATCGCGCCGGCGACCGTGTGCAGAATGTCGCACGAGGTCAGATGCCCGTCCGGCTGCAGCAGCATCTTCAGCGGAAAGGCCACGTGCAGCAGCCCGATGCGGCCGGTGGCGTCGAACGGATCGATGCCGGCCGGCCTCGCCGGTGCATTGCTCGAGCAGCGAGCCGGGCGGGGGATGCTTGATGCCGATGGTGGCATGATAGGAGATTTCTCGGGCGCGCCTGGCCAGCTTCAGCGTGCGAAAGGCGAAGAAATAGGTCGCCACGATCTGGTCGTCGATCGGCGGGGGCGGGCTTTCCAAAAGCCGGTCGCGGACGATCTCCCGCAACCGCATTTCCCGTATGTCTCCGTCATACCACAACAGATTCAACGCTTCGGAATCGAGTGACGTCACTGAAACTTCCTGACCAATTGTAAGACTACTCTCGGGTCAACGGCGAGGGGCGTCTGCCTTCGCCGTTCGCAACCGCGGCTCTCCCCTCTCTACCAACAAAACGACGCTCGTTCTGCGGCGACCATTGTACCTGAACGAGTTGCCGTCATCGACACGGAAGTCTCTCCAAAATTTCCGGCAACGGTCGAATGCTCACATCCTGCCGGGATGACAGCTTTTTTCTTGTCTGCGTCCCCCCCATTGCCGTACAGTGCAGCCACCGTAAAGGCCGCAGTCCGCCCGGCAACCGTTCAAGTGCGAATGCGATACGAGCTCGTGGGTGGGCGCGGCGGTGCTGGACACAGTTCCGCCAAAAGTGAGCACGGAGATGTAAGCAATGGCAAAGCCAGTGGCAAACAGTACAAAGACCGTGGGAGTGCGTTGATGTTTGGATCAACCGTGGCGTTGCTGACACGCTTGCTCCGCGTTGACGTGGTGCCTGGTCCAGGCGCATTTCTTTCGTCAGTTTTTCGTCGGGTTCGGACTCTGCTCGTGCTTGTCTTTTCAGCACTCAACGAAGGGTTCTTCGGTGTGCTGGACTGTTGGCATTCAAATTCATTTGCTATCTCGACGCGGTCTTCATCACCTTGGCCGGGATGAGCTATTTTGCCACCCCGATCAGCGAAGAGAAAGATGAATCTACGCTATCCCTATTGATGATGACCGGCATCAGTCCGGTAGCCCTGCTGCTCGGCAAGTCGACCTCTCGGTTGATTGTGGCCGGTTTGGCGGTGCTGGTGCAATATCCGTTTACGTTGCTGGCGATGGCCTTGGAAGGCGTCTTGCCGAACCAAATCGCGGCGGTCTATGTGGCGCTTACGGCCTATTTGATCCTCATCGCAAACCTGGGACTGCTCGGTGTCGGGTCCGCTGCCGGACTTCACACAGTGCGTCGAACCGGATGGTCCGGCTGCTGGGCTTGTTCCTAATCGGCGTGCCGCTGGCAAAGTGGGTCTTCGCGAAGCTGACCTGGTGCTCGGCGTCAGCCTGGACAATTGGCTCGTTGGCACCGTCGACTTCCTGCTGTATTGGTTGAGCGCGGCCTCGGTCTTTAAGTCGCTCGGGGCAATTCTGGCGACGGGGTTTGTCGCGGCAGCGGCGGACCGCTTCCAAGTCTGGAGCAACGTGGCGGGCGGGCTCGTGTTTTTTGCAATGGCGTGGGCAACGTTTGAACGCTGCATCCGGATGGAGCAGATCAGCGAACCGGACGGTCCAAATTCGCCGGACTCCCGCAGACTCGCAACGCGGAGCGAAAATGCGCATGGCGAAATGCTGATTTTGGAAGGACTTTTCGTTTGTCGCGAAAGGACGGCGTTCGATCAAGACTGAATTCGCACTCAATGGAGCACTCTGCGTCGCCATTGGTCTGGCCGTCCGTTGCGCCGTTGCCGCACTGGAATGCCGACGCGATCGCTTATGCCAGCCTGTGCAAGCTGCTGAACATGCTCGGAATCGGGGTGCTGCGGCTATCCATGCCGTATCACGATATTCGCATGCCCGCCGAGATCAGCCGCGCCGATTACGCGGTTTCGGCCAACATTGGCCGCACGCTCGATGCGGTGCGGCAGGGCGTGGTCGATGTCCGCTGCTGTCTCGACTGGCTTGAGCAGCAGGGCTACAGCAAGCTCGGCATCGTGGGCACGAGCCTCGGCTCCTGTTATGCATTCATCGCCGCGGCGCACGATCCACGCATTCGCGTGGCGGCGTTCAATCATGCTTCCACTTACGTTGCCGACGTGGTGTGGCACGGGCAATCGACGCGGCACATCCGGCAAGGGATCGAATCGGGAACCACGCTTGAGACGCTGCGGCAATCGTGGCTGGCCGTGAGCCCGATGGCCTATTTTAAGCAATTCGCGCGCTGGCCGCGCAAGTCGCTCATTATCTATGCCCGGTACGATCTGACCTTTCTGCCGGGCCTTTCGCGGGACGTTGTGGCTGAGTTCGAGCGTTTCGGATTGGATCACAAGGTTGTGGTGCTGCCCTGCGGCCATTACACCATGGGTGAGGCGCCCTACAGCTACATGGATGGGTGGCATCTGGCTTCGTTTTTGCGAACCGCCTTTGAGGGGTAGTACCATGACTGATGCTCTGGCCGTGATGGAATACCGGCGCCTCGAGTTTGCGATCAGCACCAGCCCTGAGCGTTTGAATCTGGATGCGATCCACGATTTTCTGACCAATTGTTATTGGGCCAAGGGCATTCCGCGGGATGTGGTGGCAAGGTCGATCGAGCGCTCGCTCTGTTTCGGTATTTACGACGAATCCCCACGTCTCGCAAGAGACGCGAGGCATGGGGCACCCGTGCAGGTTGGGTTTGCCCGCGTGATCAGCGATTTTGCTACGATCGCCTATGTCGGCGATGTCTTTGTGTTGGAATCACATCGCGGGCGTGGGCTGGGCAAGTGGCTGATGCAATGCATCATGGAGCATCCCGCGCTGCAGAATTTGCGGCGCTGGATTCTGACGACCAAGGACGCCCACGGACTTTATTCGCAGGTTGGGTTTACTCCAGTGAAGTCTCCGGAGCGGTTCATGGAACTTCACCGGGCTGACATATACCAGAGACACTAGTATTTAGCGATACCAGGAAAACGATATGAAGAGCTCTTCCGGTTCCAGCGCAATGTACCGTCCCATGTACGAATCCGATCCGCAGATCGCTGCCGCTATCGACAGCGAGGCTCGCCGCCAGCACGAGGGCCTCGAACTGATAGCCTCGGAGAATTTTGTCAGCGAAGCCGTGCTCGAAGCCGCCGGCTCGGTGTTTACCAATAAGTATGCCGAGGGATATCCCGGCAAGCGTTACTACGGCGGCTGCGAGTACGCTGACGTGGTTGAGAACCTGGCGCGGGACCGCGCCAAGCAGTTATTCGGCGCGGAACATGCCAACGTGCAGCCTCACGCCGGTTCGCAGGCGAACATGGAAGCCTACGCCGCCGTGCTGCAACCGGGCGATACGATTCTGGGATTGAACCTGGCTCACGGCGGGCACCTCACGCACGGCCATCACCTGAATTTTTCCGGCAAGACTTACAAGATCGTTCCCTACGGCGTGACCAAAGAAACCGAGACGATCGATTATGACGCGCTCGAGAAACTGGCTGAGGAACACCGGCCGAAGCTGATCATCGGAGGCGGCAGCGCGTATCCGCGCATCATCGACTTTGCCCGCATGCGGCAGATCGCCGATAAGGTAGGCGCGCTTTACCTGGTGGATATGGCGCACTTTGCCGGACTGGTTGCCGGCGGCGCGCATCCTTCGCCGGTGCCGCACGCGCACATCGTTACTTCGACAACCCATAAAACGCTGCGGGGACCGCGTGCCGGCATGATTCTTTCCAAGGCGGAGTTCGCCGCGGCCATCGACAAAGTGGTTTTCCCTGGGATGCAGGGCGGCCCTCTGATGCACATCATTGCGGCCAAGGCAATCTGCTTTCTGGAGGCGATGCAGCCCGAGTTCCGCGACTATGCCCTCCAGGTTGTGGCCAACGCGAAGGTGTTGGCCGAGACTCTTGCTGCCGAAGGCTTTCGCATCATTTCCGGCGGAACCGACACGCACGTGATGCTGGTCGATGTTTTCTCCAAGGGCATGCTGGGCAGCGAGGCGGAGAAGGCGCTGGGCGAGGCCGGGATCACGGTCAATAAGAATGCCATTCCTTTTGATGTGAATCCGCCGCTGAAGCCAAGCGGGATTCGCATCGGCTCGCCGGCGCTGACTACGCGCGGAATGAAGGAGCCCGAGATGAGGCAGGTCGGGCGCTGGATCGCGAAGGCGCTGCTGCAGCGCACGGACGCGGCGGAGTTGGCGCGAATCAAGAAGGAAGTGTTGGGCCTATGCGAGGCCTTCCCGCTGTACGCCGCTCGCAGGGCAAGAGCGCAGGCCGAAGTGCGGGTGTAGATTGCCTGCGGCGACATAACCAGAGCCTGTTGTTTTCGGCAGCGAAAAGTCTGGTTCCGGCCGACACCTTCGATAATTCTGCTGTGAGGTCTGCTGCTGTCTGTGGTGTAATGCCTTCGAATGAAGATCGCCATCGACATTCGGCGGATGACTGAGTTCGGCGTGGGGACCTACATCCGCAATGTGGTCCGCACGCTGGGACGTCTTGACCACGAAACCACGTACTTTCTGATCGGTTCTCCCGCCAAGGTTGAGGAAATCGGCCCGCTGC
Organism: uncultured Acidobacteriaceae bacterium; assembly: GCA_963784085.1. Lineage (GTDB taxonomy): Bacteria > Acidobacteriota > Terriglobia > Terriglobales > Acidobacteriaceae > Sulfotelmatobacter. Next base: position 10,986 of record CAWAQH010000010.1, read on the forward strand.
CGGCCAATTTCCACACGATCGCTCTTTCTGAGCCGGAGCGGACTCTGAAGAGTTTCTGGGAGTTCCGCATGATTGTGGAGCGGCAGAAGTGCGATCTGGTGCACATCCCGAATTTATTTTCCGTGCCGCGCCTGCTGCCTTGTCCTTATGTGATGACGGTGCACGACATGCTGGAGCACCTGGCGCGGGCGCGCCAGCAGAAGGGGTTTTGGGGGGCCTGGCACCTGCAGTGGACCGGCAGGTTTTACGCGGCGCGTCGCGCATCTTCGCCGTTTCAAACTTTACCAAAGCCGAAATTGAGAAATTGTTTGGCATTCCGGCCAATCGCATCGAGGTGGTTTACAACGCGATCGACGAGAGATTTTTTCACGGCCACGCCACCGCCGCCGAACGTCAGGTGATTGCCGAGCGTTATCAGGTGACCTATCCGTTTCTCCTTTATGCCGGCAGAATCAGTCCGCACAAGAACGTGGTGCGTATGATCGAAGCTTTTTCGGCGCTGAAGACGGAACTGGAAAAAGAGCAGGCGTACCCTGACCTGAAGCTGATCATCATTGGAGACGATGTTTCGGGCAACCCCGATTTGCGGCGGACGGTGATTCGCAGCGGCGTGCAGAACGATGTGCGCTTTCTCGGCTTCGTGCCCATCGAGGTGTTGCGCACCTTTTACGACCAGGCCAAGATTTTCGTTTTCCCGTCGCTCTACGAGGGCTTCGGCCTGCCGCCGCTCGAAGCCATGGCCCATGGCACACCAGTGGTGACTTCGAACGTGTCCTCGCTGCCCGAGGTGGTGGGCAATGCCGCGGTGCTTGTCCATCCGGAAAATTCTTTTGAGATCATGCGAGCGCTGCACCGCGTTCTTCTGGATCAGCCTCTGCGCGAGAAAATGAAAGAGCGCAGCTACCGGCAGGTGACCAAGTTTTCCTGGGAGAAATCGGTGCGGCGCATACTGGACGTCTATCAGGAAGTGCTCGGCGCGAAGGGCCTCGCCGAATCGTCCGGCCCGCCGGCATCCAAGGGCAGAAAAAGCGCGACCGGAGTGCTCTAGCCAGGCATGATCTCTCAATCCGCCGCCGCCCGCGAGTTTCCGCGTTCCTGAAGAAAAGGGAAAGCCGAGCGAAGGACGACCTCTGCTTCTCGCTGGCGAGGGATGCAGATCTACTTGAGTAAAGCCTGTCCCGGCGATGCGATGGCCAGTTTGTGCAGTTTGGCGGTGACCCGGTCGCGGTCGGCATCGGTCTTGGCCGAGGCGAGGCGTTTGCGGAGGGTAGTGATCTTGTGTTGACGGGCGCGGCGCCGGCGAATCTCCGGGCGGCGGCTGGGTGCGGACATGGAATGTGCTCCTGAAAGTAAATTTAAATTATGGCAGCCAGACCTGTAAGCCGAATTCTGTCCGCCGGATTGCTCCAGCGGGACGGTCATTCCTCTGGGCCACGCATCGCTGCGAGGCTCTAGCGACCTACCCGAAGGTTTGACGCACCGAGCCGGCACGTGCCGAAATCCTGATTTGCACCAGGTCTCCGGTTTCCCTTCCTATTTGGTCTTGCTCCGTGTGTGGTTTGCCCTGCCCGCTGCATTGCTGCCGCGGCGGTGCGCTCTTACCGCACCTTTTCACCCTTACCCACACTCCGAAGAATGGGGCGGTATGTTTTCTGTGGCACTTTCCGTCGAACGGGCTTGAACCCGCTCTCCCGGACGTTATCCGGCACACTGCTCTGTGGAGTTCGGACTTTCCTCTCCCTGTATCCGAGGACGCAGGAAGCGACCGTCCGGCCCAGCTGCCAACTGAATCATTATATACGGTGATGCCGGAGCTCAGACCTCGGCTCTTTTATCGAATATCGAAGGCGCGAAGATAGATAACACAGGTTTAGCCGCGCTGCCGCTTCGCCTCCGCAGCCAAGTCCTTACTGATAGACTTATCGGCAAGCTTGGCGCCGCCTAGTCTCCCCGTTTCGCCTGGCCGGCAGCCCGAAAGCGGAAGTCCGCCCCATGAATGTCACCGAAGCCATCCGCATCGCGCTGCAGTCGCTGTGGGCGAACAAGCTGCGCTCCGTGCTGACCCTGCTTGGTGTGGTCATCGGGGTGGCGGCCGTGATCGCCGTAGTCACCTTTGTCTCTGGCATCAACGATTACGTGGCGCAGAAAGTGTTCAATCTGGGCGCGGACGTTTTCATCATCTCGAAAATGTCTACCGCCGAGACCAACGTGGAGCACTTTCTCGCGGCCGAGAAGCGCAAGAACCTGACCATGGAGGATTATGAGGCCGCCCTCGAAGCTTGCCAGCACTGCGAATTCGTGGGGGCGACACTCAGCACCAGCGGCAAGGTGAAGAACGGTGAACAATCGATCAACGGCACCAATGTACAGGGAATTACGCCGTCGATGGCGGAAATCCTCGACACCGATCTGACCTCCGGACGGATGCTGAATGAAACCGATTTGAACAGCCGTACCGCTGTCGCCGTCGTGGGCACCGACATTGTCGACAATCTGATGGCCGGCGCAGACCCGTTGGGCAAAGAGATTCGCATCGATGGATCCACCTACCAGGTGATCGGGGTGGGCAAGAAAAAGGGTAAAACCCTGGGGCAGAGCGCCGACAACTACGCGCTGATCCCAATCACCGTGTACCTGAAGCAGTATGGAAGCCACAACAACAGCATCGGCATCTGGGGAAAGGCGTCGGCTACCGGAGTGCCGCTGAACGAGGCCATGGATGAAGTTCGAGTGGCTCTGCGGTCAAACCGGCACGACCGCCCCGGCCAGGACGATAGCTTTGAAACCGAGACTAATGCCAGCCTGCTTGGAATATGGTCCGGCCTGAGCAACACGTTCTTTATGGCCACGATCGGGATCGCCGGGGTTTCGCTTGTGGTGGGCGGCATTGTGATCATGAACATCATGCTGGTGTCGGTGACCGAGCGCACCCGCGAGATCGGCATCCGCAAGGCGCTCGGTGCGCGCCGCGACGATGTGCTGCTGCAGTTTCTGATCGAGTCGGTCACGCTGGCGCTGCTGGGCGGGGCGCTGGGCGTTTTGTTGGGAGCGCTGGTTGCATTTTCTGTGACTTTATTGATCGGGATGCCTTCCGCGATCAAGCTTTGGGCCGTGGCGGCGGGACTTCTGGTTTCGGCAAGCGTGGGAGTGTTTTTCGGAGTCTATCCTGCTCGCAAAGCGGCGAAGCTCGATCCGATTGTTGCGTTACGGTTCGAAACGTAAAGAATTTAGCGATTGTGCGGTCGGGTGATCGGGCGATTGAAAATCGAAAGTTGTAATCAACGATCAGGTTTTCAATGGCAAAATCATCCGATCGCCAGATGACTCAATCCTTCATGATTCGTAAAGACGAATTCGGCGAAATCGTGCAGATGGCGACCGATACCATCCGTGGCAACAAGATGCGTTCGTCGCTGACTGTGCTGGGGATCGTGATCGGCGTTGCCATGGTCATCGGCGTCTCGTCGATCGGTCGCGGACTGGATGACAATGTGCGGGGGGTGGTCGCCAGCATCGGCTCCGATGTCATCTTTGCCTATCACCTCGAGCCTTTCACTTTCGGGCGTCCGACCGAGGAAATGCGGATGCGTAAGAAGCTGACCTTCGAGGATGCGGAAGCCATCAGTCACCTGCCGCATGTGAAATCTGCGTCTGCCGGGATTCGTTTCTTTCGCCCCGAACTGGGCATAGGTTCGTTCGTGGTGAAATATCAGGACCGCAAGGTCAAGAACACAATCCTCGAAGGCGATACGGCTTCGGTCAAAGACGTCGTCGATCTGGCGATATCCGCCGGGAGATGGTTCACCGTGGATGAGGATGAACGGCGCGCCCCGGTCATTGTTCTCGGCTACGACACGGCGGAAGAATTGTTTCCGGTCGAGAATCCTCTGGGCAAGGAACTCAACATCGAGGGGCGATTGTTTGAGGTGATCGGCGTCATGGCGAAATTGAAGTCGGTGTTTGGAGGCGGGAAAAATCCCAGCGACAACCGCGTCATTTTCCCGCTTACCACTTTCAAGACGCTGCATCCTGAATTAAAGGATCATTGGATCAGCGCCAAAGCTACATCTCACGACGATGTGCCCAAGGCGATGGACGAGATCCGCGAACTGCTTCGGCGGCGGCGCAAAGTTGCATTCGACAAACCGGACAATTTTGGCCTGTTCACTTCGGAGTCGATATCGGATTTTTGGAACCAGCTGACCGGTGCGCTTTTTATCGGCATGTTTGCCATCTCGAGCGTCGGACTGATTGTCGGCGGGGTAGGCGTGATGAATATCATGCTGGTCAGCGTGACCGAGAGGACGCGCGAGATTGGTGTCCGCAAGGCGATCGGCGCGCGCAAGCGCGATATCCTCCTGCAATTCACGTTAGAGGCGATCATTCTGACCGCTATCGGTGGGGTGATTGGCATTTTAATCGGCGGGATTGTCGTCGGGGTAATCCCGCTGCTCTGGCCCTCGCTGCCCGCCCGCATGTCGGCATTTTGGACCATTTTCGGCTTTGTTTCAGCAGCGGGAGTCGGGCTGGTCTTCGGCATCTATCCCGCGTGGAAGGCCGCGAACCTGGATCCGATTGAGGCGCTGCGTTACGAATAGTCTTGCCCTCGCTCGCGCATGATGAACCATATTCTTAACGCGCTTCAGATCGTCGCGGCGCTCGGCATTGTTTCCAGTTCTCTCTATTACGCGCTTTGTCTTTGGAGCGCGGCTGCATTTCTTCACGGAAGAGAAGCGGACGAGGGCGTCCGCTCTACACGGGGCTTGCCGCCCATTTCAATTCTTAAACCGCTCAAGGGCATCGACCCGGAAATCTATGAAAGCTTTCGCAGTCATTGCCTGCAGGAGTATCCGGAATACGAAATCATCTTTGGCGTGAGCTCGGCTGACGATCCTGCAGTCGAGAGCGTGAGGGAATTGCAGCAGGAGTTTCCGGAGCGGAACATTCGCCTGGTGGTCAGTCCGAAAGTTCTGGGCGCGAATGTGAAGGTCAGCAACCTGGCGCAGATGGCGGCCGAAGCCCGGTACGACTACCTGATAGTCAATGATAGCGACATTCGCGTGGCCCCCGACTACCTGCGCCGCGTGATTGCGCCCCTGCAGCAGGCGCGCGTGGGGATGGTTACCTGCCTCTACCGTGGCGTGGCTGGCGCCAGCCTCGGATCGCGGCTCGAGGCGTTGGGCATCAGTACGGATTTTTTTCCGAGCGTGTTGGCTGCGCGTCAACTGGAGGGTGGCATTCGGTTCGGGCTGGGCTCCACGCTGGCCTTTCGCCGAGCCGAGTTGGAGAGAATCGGCGGGTTCGTTTCATTTGTCGACTATCTCGCCGACGACTACGAACTGGGAAAGCGCATTGCTGAGCTGGGCCTGACGGTGGAACTGTCGCGGGTCGTCGTTGAAACTTATCTCCCGAACTATCGCCTGCGCGAATTCTTCGCGCATCAGCTGCGCTGGGCCCGCGGTGTGCGGGATGCGCGGGCGGGCGGTTATCTGGGATTGGCTTTTACGTTTGGGCTGCTGTGGGCGCTGCTGGGCCTGGCAGCGAGCCGAGGCGCAATGTGGGCCTGGAGCGGGCTGGCCCTGGTCGCAATTCTTCGGCTAGCGATTGCGTTCGTGGTCGGTGGAGGCGTGTTGCGCGACCGCCGGATTGCGAAAGGTGTTTGGCTGCTTCCGTTACGGGATTTGCTTGCGGTTGTGGTCTGGTGTGCGAGCCTCACAGGTCACACCGTTACCTGGCGCGGTGACCATTTCCGCTTGCGAGATGGCAAGCTTAGTCGGATTCAGGAATAGTTCGTATGGCGCGGGCTCTCTGTGAGCCTTATCGATGCTGCAGGCTACGAGAGTCCCGAGCCGCACAAACTACCGCTCTCTGCTGACCACTTTGATTTCAAATAACTTTGGCCATAGCTTGCCGGTTACGAACAGGCGGTCTTCTTTTGCGTCGTATGCGATTCCGTTCAGCACTGCGTCGGAGTCGGTGAATTGTCTCTTGTCGATGATTCCGCTCAGATCGATCCAGCCCAGAACCTTTCCGGTGCGAGGAGAGATGCGAGCGATACGGTCCGTGCGCCAGATGTTGGCGTAGATCTCGCCGTGGACATATTCGAGTTCATTGATGTCGGAGAGCGGATGGCCTTTCTCGTCCTTCACCGTGATCCGCTTCTTCTCCTGAAGAGATTCCGGGTCGAGAAAGCGCAGGACAGGCGTTCCATCGCTGAGAATGAGTTGTTTGCCATCTTGAGTCAGTCCCCAGCCTTCGCCTTCATATTGAAAACTGCGCTTCCAGGCAAAGGTGGCGCGGTCGTAGACAAAGCCCAGGTGGTCCTTCCAAGTCAACTGGATCAGCTCGCCATCCCAACTCGCAAGGCCTTCGCCGAAATATTTCTGCGCCAGTTCGTAGTGCTGCAGAACGCGGCTCGTGGTCAGATCGACCTTTCGGATCGAGGATGTTCCGTTACGGCCAGTGCTTTCGTAGAGATAACCATCCACATAAACCAAGCCTTGCGTGTAGGCGTCGGGATCATGTGGATAGGTGTGCACGATCTGATAGCCGTCGGTGGGAACCGAGTGTTGCGCGCGTGCGGGCAGGGTCGAAAAGAGCGCGGCCAAGAGCAGGCCGAGCCCGAGAATGCCGTGGCGGAACATTGCAAACTAGCTTACCTGAGTTTGCGCCGTTGGGAGAAAGACGATTTTCCAGGTTGGAAGCGGCAACATTCATTGCAGCACTTTCATGAAGAAGCTTCCGCTATCTCCAGCACGGCCCGGACTTTGGCCGCCAGTTGCCTCAACGTGAAGGGTTTCTGAAGAAAGTTATCCTCACCATCGACTACCCGATGGTTCAACACGATTTGCCCGGCATAGCCAGAAACGAACAGCACTCTCGTTTCCGGGCGCAGCATTTCCAATTGTTTCGCCAATTCGCCACCGCTCATGTGCGGCATCACAACGTCAGTGATGGCCAAATCGATGGTCGACTTATGATTCCGGCTTACCGACAAAGCGTCAACGCCGTTGCGGGCTTCGAGGACGGTGTATCCGCGCAGCCTGAGGAACTCGGCGACGGCGCGGCGCAGGGCATCTTCATCCTCGACCAGCAGCACGGTCTCCGTACCCCGAACCACAACCTCAGTTCCCGCCGCTGGAATCGTCTCGGGGAGCGGTTGATCCGGCACGCAAGGCAAGTAGATTTTGAACACCGTGCCCATGCCGGGCTCGCTGTAGGGCCAGACGAAACCGGAATTCTGCTTGACGATGCCGTATACAGTTGCCAGGCCAAGCCCGGTGCCCAGGCCGGGCAGTTTAGTGGTGTAGAAGGGCTCGAAAATGTGTGCCAGTTGATCGGCGGGAATACCGGCGCCAGTGTCCGTGACGGTAAGAACGGCATAGCGCCCTGTGGGAACGACGGCCCTTTTCGAGGCGACGTATTCTTCGTCGAGATACAGATGAGAGGTTGCGATGGTGAGCCTGCCGCCTTGGGGCATGGCATCGCGGGAATTGACCGCCAGGTTCATCAGAATCTGTTCGATCTGCACCGGGTCCAAACGAATTCTGCCCAGTCCTTCGCCCTGAACGAAGAGAAGCTCTATGTCTTCGCCGATCAGACGATGCAGAGTCTTGACGATTTCCCGGACGACCGGGTTAAGTTCGGCGACCCGCAAGGCTTGTGGCTGTTTGCGGCTGAAGGCGAGCAGTTGCCGGATCAATTCGGCGGCGCGGCGCGCGGCGGAAAGGATTTCCTGAATTCGTCCCTGCGCCAGCCCCCCCGGCGCGACCGTATCCAGGGCCAGCTCGGAGTAGCTGGTGATGATGGTCAGCAGGTTGTTGAAGTCGTGGGCGACGCCGCCAGCGAGGCGGCCGACGGCATCCATTTTTTGCGATTGCAGCAGCTGGGCCTCGATACGCAGGCGTTCGGTAAGATCACGGCAATTGCAGACAAAGTGCGTAGTGCGCCCCCCGCCATCTATGACAGGGCTGACGCTCTCGTCAACGTAGTAGACCTCGCCGTTCTTCTTGCGGTTGACGACTAGCCGGCGAGTGACGTCGTCGGGGCGGATGGTCTCCCACAGTTCGCGGTAGAGCATCGGCACCGGTATTTCGAATTTCAGGATGCTTCGCAGTTTGCCCGCGACATCCTGCTGGGAATACCCGGTCAACTTTTCAAAGGCGTGGTTCACATATTCGAGAATGCCTTCGGCATTGGTCACAAACACGGGTTCCGGAGACTGCGCGACAGCACAGGACAGCGTGCGCAGGGACTGTTCCACCCTCTGCTGTTCTTGCTGAATCGCATGCAGGCTGACGGCGCAGCGAATGGTCCGCATTAAGTTTGCACCGTTGAGTTGCGATCTTTCCATGCAATCCCAGGCGCCGGATTGAATGATCTCGGCAACCACTTTCTCGTCGGCGTGTTCGGTGAGCAAGATGAACGGTATCGCCCCCCGGGCGCCGAGAAACTCAGAGAGCAGCCTGGTGGCGGCTGCATCCGCAGTTTCATGTTCAAACAGGACCAGCGCGTAGTCGGCGAGCTGCAGCATAGTCCTGGCTTCCTCCAGCGTGGTGGCGTGGTCGAGTTGTTCCAGCAACGGGTTTCCGTTCCAGTGAAGAAGATCCTGGATCACGAAGAAATCCTCCTGCTTGTTCCCGATCAGCAGGACGCGCAAGAGGGTCGGCCCGGGTTGTGTCGCTGTGGCCAGAGGAATCCTTCGCCTACTCTGTGAACATCGGAAAGTTTCAGCGGCGGCATCGGCTGGCGGAGAGTCATGCTGCCTCCGGTGTCGAGCCAGAAGCCCAAATTGGAGATGAGACCGGTCTGGAACGCGGCTGCAGCCAGGCTTTGAAATATTTGTTGCGTTTAGCCAGGAGGCGAGGTTAACGAACGCCGGCTTCCACCGTCTAACGTTGCAGATCTGGGTGGGAAATCGCCTGAGGCTGAGAATCAGGGAACCCCTGCCGGGTTCTGTGCGTATCAAAATGAAGAGCGAGTGTGTGCGTGAGCCGCCAGTGGGATGGGAGGATGTATGCAGATGCAGGATGTGCAGATTCGAGAGAGCGCCGGTGCTGTCCCGCCCGTGACCGCAGCCGGAAATGGACACGTGGAGGAAGTTGTGCGGCAGGCCCACGAGGAGTTGCGGCAACTGCTGCAGCAGCGCGCCGAAGTGATGCGCCGGATCGGCACTATCAAGCAGACCATCGCCGGACTCGCCAACCTTTTTGGCGACTCCGTGTTGAGCGATGAACTGCTCGAACTGGTGGACCGCAAGAGCAACGGCCGGCAACCGGGCTTTACCAAGGCTTGCCGCATGATTCTGATGGACGCAAAAGGGGCTCTCAGCGCCCGTGACGTCTGCGACCGCCTGCGGGAAAGGACTCCACCCATACTGGCACGACACAAAGACCCGATGGCTTCGGTCACGACGGTGCTCAATCGCCTGGTGGCCTACGGAGAGGCCAAAGCCGTTTCTCTCGATAACGGCCGCCGCGCCTGGCAATGGGTGGCGGAATCAAACGCCCTGCCGGTTTCGGCCTAAGATTCTCATCAGGGCGCGCATTGTTCTTTATCCGGGTGGCAACAGCATCCCTTTTTCGAGGTGCCTCGTGACGTGCGCATACGAAGCCGCGTGCGGATCGTGCGTGACCATGACAATCGTCTTATGGAAGTCTTCGTTAAGTCGCTTCAGGATCTCCAGAACTTCCGTGGCTGAGTGACTATCGAGGTCGCCGGTGGGCTCATCCGCCAGCAGCAGCGTGGGATCGCTCACGATCGCGCGCGCAATCGCGACGCGCTGCTCCTGTCCGCCCGAGAGTTGCTTCGGAAGATGGTTGACGCGGTCGTCGAGGCCGACGAGTTTCAGCGCGGTCATCACGTGATCGCGCCGCTGCTGTTGGTTAAGTTTAGTTAACAATAGCGGCAGTTCGACATTTTCAAACGCGGTCAGCACAGGGATCAAGTTGAACGTCTGGAAGACATAGCCGATGTGCTCGTTGCGCCAGTGCGCAGCCTGTGAGTCGCTGAACCCGAAAACGTTCTGGTTCTGCACCAGCAACTCGCCGGAAGTGGGGCGGTCGATGGCGGCGATCATGTTCAGCAGCGTGGTCTTGCCCGAGCCCGAGGGGCCCATCAGTGCCAGGAATTCTCCAGCGGCGATGTCGATCAGAGACGTCGTCCAGGGCTTTCACTTCAAAAGCTTCACGTTTGAAAACTTTGCTGACGCTGCGGGCCTGCACCACTTTGGTTCCGGTAGCGACTTTGTTTTCCATAACTGCGCTCATGATTGCCTCTTCATTTTATTGCGTTTTGATCTTGACCGCGTCTCCATCTTTCAGGTCCTGCGGCCCTTTGCTGATTACATTTTCACCGCCCACCAGCCCGTCGACGAGGAAACCGTCGGTGCGCTGGCTTTGGACATGAACTTCGCGCATCCGGGCTTTTCCTTCGAACGCCAGGAACACGACCTTTTTACCCTCGTGATCGCGGAGCGCAGCGGCCGGGACGAACGCTCCTTGCGGTTGGGAGCTGGCGGATGTTTTCTGTTCATCCGCGAGGAATTTTACCGTGGCATTCATTTCCGGGCGCAGATAATCGTCTGGATTTAAGACCTGCACCTTCACCTGCACCGTCGCTTTCTGCCGGTTGGCCTCTGGCGAGATCTGGGCGATTTCGCCGTTGTATTTGCGGTCGGGATAAGCGTCGGTGGTTACAATGCCTTTCTGCTTCGGCCCGAGCCGGGCAAAGTCGGCCTGGGCGATATCAAGTTCAACTTGAATATCGTTCAAGTCGGCGAGCGAGACCACCGATCCCTGCGGGCCTCCAGCGGCGGCGCTGGCAAACTGCGCGGTAATCAACTCGCCTTTCTCGGCCGTGCGATCGAGAATTGTGCCGGTGACAGGGGCGCGGATTTCGGTGGCGTCGAGCTGCGACTTCGCGTAATCGAGCTGGCCCTGGGCTTGCATGAGCGCACCGCGGGCGCGCGCGATTTCTTCCTGGCGCGGGCCGATCTTCATCAGTTGGAAGGCTCGTTCCAGAGAATTGACGCGCTGCTGATCGGATTCGAACTTGGCGGTCACGTCGTCCATGATCTGGCGCGACACCACTCCGGCGGCCGAAAGTTCCCTGGTTCGGTCGAGAGTGAGTTTGTCGTCGACCAGTGTGGCGCGGGCTTCGTCAAGATTGTGCTGGGCTTGCTGAATCTCTTCGGGCCTCGATCCGTGCATGAGTTCCTCGAGATAGGCTTGGGCGTTGTCGACTGCACCTTTCGCCTGCTCGTAGGCCGCGCGGAATTCTTCGTTCTCGAGTCGCACCAGAACCTGACCTTCTTTGACTTTGTCGCCTTTTTCCACGCCGATCCAGGCAAGGCGGCCGGTGACCTTGGAGTTCACGTTAATGGTGTGATGTGCCACGATGTACCCCGTGGCCGAAAGCACGGTGCCGCCGGCATCGCTGCTCTGGGCTGAGGCGCGGGTGACCTCGACTTCCGGTACATCGCGCGACAACAGGCGATAGGCCAGAACGGAAATGCTCAGCACGGCTACCACTGCGATGCCGATAACAATGTAGCGGCGAGCCCAGGCGGGAGCGTCCCCGCCGGCGGAGCCGCGCTCGCTACGGTCGATGCGCAGGCTCTGAAGGTCTTCGTGTTTTGCATCAATTGGCATTACTTCGCACACCTCAGCGGCGAAAGCCACAATATGTAATAAAGCCCGTTCTTCCGGCGCCGAAGCGCCGCTCCGCCCGACAGCAATTTTAACTTCGCAACGCCGTCAGAATATTCTGCCGGGCCGCGTGCCACGCCGGCGCGAACCCGCCAACCAATCCCATGACCAGAGCGAACAGAATCGCGTACGCCGCAACCCCCACCGTAATCCGCAGGCTGAATACCACCTCGCTAAACGTCACTTGGTTCGAGGTTCCCGTCTGCATTCCATTGAAGGGCAGCATCAGCAAAATTCCCACCATCGCCCCCAGCAAAGCCAGCATTAAGGATTCCAGAACAAACGAGGTCAGAATCGCGGGGCGCGAAAAGCCGAGAACGCGCAGCGTTGCAATCTCGCGCCCGCGATAGGCTACCGCGGCATACATCGTATTCATCGCCGCGAAACTCGATCCGATCGCCATGATGATAGCCACTACGATGCCTATGTATTTTATCGGAGCTCCGGAATTGGTTTGCTTCGCGTAATAGTCGGTTTCCAAGACTCCTTCAAGTTTAAGCCGCTGGTCATCGCTGACGCGGTTTTTCAGCGCGTCGGCCGCGAGGGGATCGGTCGCGCGCAGGTACGCGGAGGAATAGCCGCCCTGGCGGTCGAAATCGGAGGCCATCTGGTTCACATCTCCCCAGACTTCGGATTCGTAGGCCGAGCCGCCAGCGTCGAAGACGCCCACGACTTTCCACTTGCCCTTGCCGAACTCCATGTCGTCGCCGATGTTGGCGTTGGCGAAGCGGCTGCGGATCGACTTGCTTACCACCACTTCGCGCTGGCCGGTCTGGAACCAGCGTCCCTCGATCAACTTGGCGCTGGGCCGCAGTTCGAGGCCATCGGGCATCATGCCGCGCACGGTGACGTTGACATCTCCCGTGCCGTCTTTGCGCGGCAGCACGATCACTACCACCCACTCGCCGGAAACCATGGGCTCGCCGTGGCTGTCCTTGGCTATGCCCGGAAGAACTTTGAGCGTGGGGAATAGGGCCGCGTCGAAGCCGCCGGAAAGCTCGGCTTCCGACCCTTTGCGCAACACAAGAACGTTATTTGGATTCCCGCTGGAGACGAAAGCCCGCTTCAATCCCGCCAGTAGCGCCATAAGAAAGATCGCGGTGGTCACGGTGAGCGCGATGCCCAGCGCCGTCATGATGGTCAGCCCCTTGCGAAGCTTCAGATTGCGCACGTTGTAGCTGATCGGTATCGCCATAATGTTTTCTCAATCCCGGCAGCGCGATTTAGCGCCAAACTCTCAACTCATCCAATATGCCGGAGGCCCTCCACAATATTTATGCGCGAGGCTTTATGCGCAGGCAAATAGCCGCTCACCAGCCCCAACGTTACGGCCGCCAGCAGCGACAAGGCGGCAGTGTGCGGCCCGACTTTCATGTTCAGTGGAATCCCGAAGCCGATAAATTGCCGCGTCAGGAACGCGAGCAGCGGGATCGCAACCAGAATGCCCACAACCCCGCCGGCGATCGACAGAGCCACCGACTCGCTGATGAAGATCGACAGCACGCGCCCGCGGGTGAATCCCAGCGTCTTCAACAAGGCAACTTCGCGGATACGGCTGCGCACCGACATCGCCATCGCGTTCGCCGAAACCAGCATGATGGCGAATGCCACCGCTCCGCAGATGCCAAGAATGAACGCCTTCACATTTCCCAGCGAAGCCACAAATCCGAGTTGAAACGCTCGTTCGCTCTCGGTCTTGGTTTGCAGCGTCGAATTATGGAACATGTCGTCAATTTGTTTCGAAGCGCGGGCCACGTTATCCGCCGAGTCGACCTGCGCCGAGTACCATCCGGCCTGCCCCTTGAACCAGCTCACCGACTCTTCCAGATACTTGCTGTTGAAATACAGCGCGTTCTGCGGCGGATCGCGGTGATAGATGGCGCGGATCGTGAGATCGAGGTCCGTCGGGAAAATCGTCCCCTGCAAATGGATCCGGTCGCCGATCTTCCAGCCGTACCTGTTGGCGAGCGTCACATCCACCAGCGCTCCCGCGCGATCCTGCTGCCAGGCTTTCACTTGCTCGGGTGGGGTGATTTTGTCGGAGGCCACTTTGAGGTATTCGTCGGGGTCCGTACCCAGGCGGGCAAAAAAATTTTCAGGACGGTTGTCCCTATAGCGGCCCTCAAACCACGTCAGGGGAGCGACAGCGGTTATGCCGGGTACGGCGCGTATCTTGTCGCGGTAGTAGGCAGGCAGGAAAAAGGCGAGAGAGACTTTATCGCGAACGATCACGCGCCGGCTCGCCTCGGGCGCCACCTGGTCCACATAAAAGGCGTGCCAGATCGCAATCATGAGCGTCAGGAGCAAGAGCGAAAAGCTGATACTCAGCATCGTCAGCAAGCTGCGACGTTTGTTGCGAAACGCATTGCGTACTACGAAACTGCTTAACGTCATAAGCGAATCAATTCCACCCGAAATTCAACCGATGTGGCGAAGGCCCTCCACAATTTCCACCCGCGATGCGTGGTAGGAGGGCACCAGCGAACTGAGAAACCCTACCAGGGCCGCCGCTACAACGGCCACCAACAGCGTGGTGGCCGACACCTGCATCTGCGCCAGGAAAAAGCCCATGGGCGAATGCTTCATTATGCTCAGCAGCAGCCATGCGAAGCCGCAGCCGAACAATCCTCCCGCAATCGAAAGTGCCATCGCTTCCCCAACAAAAAGGCGGAGAATCGTCCCGCGCTCGAAGCCCAGCGTCTTAAGCACAGCCACCTCGCGGGTGCGTTCACGAATCGACATTGCCATGGTATTGGCAGAAACCAGAAGCGTCGTGAATACCACGGCCAGACAGATGCTCAGGATGAAGGCTTTCACATTCCCCAGCATGTTGACGAAGGTCAGGCCGAAAGCTTTTTCGCTTTCGGTTTTTGTAGGTTGCGGGGAATTGCGAAACATGTCGTCGACGGCAGCCGCGATTTTAGCCACGTCTCCGGGCGAGGCGGCCATAATACTGAATGTGCCGGCCTGCCCTTTGAAAAACGCCACCGCTTCCTCCAGGTATTTCGCGTTGAAGTAGACCGTCTTGTTCGTAGTAGGCCAATGGTAGATGCCGCGAATGGTCAGCTCCAGGTTTACGGGATAAATCGTGCCCAGCAGAACGATGCGGTCACCGAGCTTCCAGCCATGCTGTTGTGCCAGTTCGTCGCTCACAATCACTCCGGCGCGGTCGCGTTGCCAGGCGGCGAGTTGATCGGGCGGCATCTCCATTTCGGGGTAGACCTTGGCGAGCTCATCGGGATCGGTGCCGAACTGTGCAAAAAAATTTTCAGGCTTATCGTCTTTATATAAGCCGCCGAACCATGTATTGGGCACAATCGCAACCACACCCGGCAAGGCGCGGATCTTTTCCCGGTAGAAGCCGGGCAGGTTGAAGGTCAGGGATACGCGGTGGCGCGTGACCAGCCGCCGGGTCGAGTCGGCGCTGCCCTTGTCCAGATAAAAGCCCTGCCACAGTGTGATCATGAAGGTAAGCAACAGCAGGGAAACGCCGATACTCGCCACCGTCAAAAAGCTGCGCCGCTTGTTGCGGAAGGCATTCTTGGAAACAAATCGGCTCAAAGTCATATTGCGAAACCAGTTGCGAAACCAGGCGATGCTGGCGAAATACAAGGCGTGCCCGGGAACCACTAGCCCATCCCGGCAGGCCCTCAGCATAAATGAACCCGTTCGGCTTCTACAACTTGCGTCCAGCGGTACACCGTCGCCCCCGCTGACCTTTCCAGTAACTATATTCAGGCCCCATGCCGCCCACTGCCAGTAGAGATCGTCATCCATTCTGCATGACAATTGTCACCTTCGCTTCGCTCGTGATAACACACTACGGTCCCGCGCCTCGAAACTGATCCACTGGTGAAACTGTGCTTCCTGACGAAAGGTGACGCGGCTTTGCTTATTTCGGCGCGAGACCGGCCGCTTTGTCACGAGGGCATCTCCAAAGCACATCTCCGGTTTCCACGCGTTTTCACAGTACTTTGGTAACTCGAATGTGGACCTGCTGGGCGCTATCCTACCTTCACCTGCCCCGAGTTTTGATCCACGTGGTTCTCGACAGGGAACTGCGCGGCTGATGCTGGGATGAGGCATGGAAGCAAATGTCCACGAAAATCGGCCACTTCGAAATCCAGAGTGAACTGTCAAAGTCCGCCACGGGCGCGGTTTACAAGACCACCGACCCGCAAAACGGGCAGACCGTCGCTTTGAAGGCGATTCAGCTCTCTGCCTTCGGCGACCGCGCTGCCGAGCTGGAAACTTTCCTGCTCAAAGAGGCGGAGACCACAAAGGTCTTGAGCCATTCCAACCTCTCGCCCGTGTATGGCGCGGGAGAAATTGAAGGGCAGTTCTGCGCCGCCATGGAATACGTGCAGGGCAACAGCGTTGCGACCATGCTGGCCCGCAAAGAAGGGTTTTCCATCTGGGACCTGCTCGATATCGGCCGGCAGGTTTGCAGCGGGCTTGAGCACGCCCACTCCCATTGTGTCTTCCATTTCAGCCTGGAGCCTGCCAAGATCATGTGCGGGTGGGACGGAACGGTCAAAATTCTGGGTTACGGAGTTTCTGGTGTGGGCAGGTTTACCCCTCAAATACCGGGGGTGCCCCAGATTCTGCATTACATGTCTCCCGAGCAAGTTCGTGGCGAGGAGATTGACGCGCGCTCGAACCTGTTCAGCCTGGGGACAATTTTCTACGAGATGGTGACCGATCGAAAGGCCTTCGATGGCGAAGATGCCGAGTCGCTGCGCCAGAGCATTGTTGAGAGTACCCCGGTGCCGCCGCAGCAGGTAAATCCCAAGCTGCACCCGGCGCTGAGCACTCTTATCATGAAAGCTCTGGCCAAAGACCCGGGCGAACGCTACCAGAACGGCAGAGAACTGCTCGACGACCTGGAGCGCTGCAAGGAATCGAAACCGCAGCCGGCGAAGCAGCAGGCTGCGGCCGCCGCGGCTGCCGGTGGCGCCGCCGTCTCGGATGCGGCCAAGGCTGCGGTTCAAGCGAAATTCGTGGGCTCCTCCGCAGCTCCCGTTGCCAGGCAGGCTGGGGCGCCTCAAAGCCGTCCCGCTGAAGTGAAACTTCCAGCCGGTGCTCCATCTGCGGCCACGAAAGCGGTGGCCGTTGTTGAGAGCGGGCCGGTGATGGCGGCTGCAGCGCCCGCGGTAGAGGCCTTGCAGCCGAAGGTGCCCAGAATTGCCGTCGATCCCATGATGGCCGAGGATGGCTCTTCGTGCGGCGGCAATACGAGTTTTTCAGAAGTGACCGAACTGCCTCCGCTGAAGGAAGCCTACATTTCTCCGCCACCCCCCGCGGCCTTTGAACCGCCGGCTGCCGCTTCCTATGGCAGCCTTGTGACCGCGTATGAAGACACGGCGGAAAAGCCAAAGATTCAGCCCCGGGAGGTTGCCGCGAATGCAGTGAAAGAGATCAAGAACGTTCCGCCGCGGTTGATGGTTTACGCCATTGCGGGTGCGGCGGTTCTGATTCTTATCATTGCCATCGCCCTGGTCCTTCACGTCAACAATTTGAACAATGACGGCGACTCGCCGCGCCCCGTCGCAGCCGAGTCGAAACCAACACCCGCACCGCAGGTGCAGCCGCAACCGGGGCAAGCTGTCGCTGCGCCTGCGGAGCCTTCAACGCCCGCTGCAGTCACATCCGCGCCCGCGGCGGCACACGCCGCCAGGGGCAAGAACGCACGCAGCAAACAGCCGGCCGCGCCGGTGGCGCCAGTGGCTGTCCCCGGGCAGATGGCAATCGACTCCACACCTCAGGGTGCTCAAGTGCAAGTCGATGGAAAAACCGATCCCACATGGGTTACGCCTTTCAATTTGGCGGGCCTGGCGGCCGGTCAACATAATGTGACGGTAAGCAAGACCGGCTATATCTCGGAGACGAAATCCGTCGTTGTGGTTTCCGGCGGAAAATCGTTCGTTGTCAGCCACCTTACCCAGCTCACGGCGGCCCTGGCAGTGACCAGCACGCCCGCGGGAGCCAATGTGTATGTCGATGGCAAGGACACCGGCAAGCTCACTCCCGCGCAGATCTCCGTGGATAAGGGCGCGCACGTGGTGCTGGTGCGCAAGTCTGGCTACATTGATGAGACGACCAGTTCGCAGTTCATTCTGGGGCAGACGGTGAGCTTTTCGCCCACGCTGCGTTCGCTCGGCAACGTGGATGACATCCGCACCGTCGGCAAGATGAAGAAACTGTTTGGCGGCAAGGAAGCTCAGGGCCTCGGTTCGGTTACCGTCAAGACCCAGCCCAAGGGGGCGCAGGTCGCCGTTAACCAGCACATGCTCGATAAAGCGTCGCCCGTCGACTTCGTCCTTGACCCCGGCAACTACATCGTTGACATCACGCTGACCGGCTATGTCCCCATCCACAAGGTCATCACCGTGGACAAGGGTGGGAAGGCCGTGATCGATGAGGTGATGCAACACCAATAATTGCGCGAAGGGCGGCACGCGCTACCCACCTTCAAGACACAATAAGGCCGTGCTCATGCGATGAGCGCGGCCTTTCGGTTTGCGCTCGTCTGCCAACAGCCCAGATCCAACATCCCAGTTCTGGGGACAATGTCGCCCGCGGCCGCGTCAAGTACAGGCCTTGGCTTCGGCCAAGTTGTGAACGCGATGTCGCCGCGGGAGGTGCGACTGGTCGCAGAGTTCGCCTCCTGAGTGGAGACGCGGGGTTTCGCTTGTGTGTGAGAGCGATGAAGCGCAGCCCTACTGGGGCGCTTTGAAGTCCACCGTGACCGGTGTCTGAATCGCAACCGCCGAGCCACTCAGCACGTACGGTTTGTATTTCCACTGCTTCACAGCGTCCACCGCTGCCGGCGCCAGCAGCGGGTCGCCGCTGACAACCTTCACCGCCGAAACATCGCCCGTCGGTGAGATGGTAGCCGAGAGCTTGACTGCGCCTTCGAGATGCAACGGCAACGCTTTCGGAGGATATGCTGGCTGCTTCTTTTTCAACAACAGGGCTTGCGAAATTTCTGGCGAGACGTTCATGGGCTGGGGCAAGGGAGCCGTTGCAACTCCGGCTGCCGGAATTGACGCTGAGCTCGCGGCCACACTCGCAGTCGGCTTTGCCGTGGAAGTTGAACTGGACAAGGCGCCGGGAACGCTGGTGGCCTCTGGGACGGCATGAGTGGTCGCCGGTTGCGCAGCAGCGTGAGCGGGGGCCGCAGTCGTGCGCGTCGGCTCTCCCCAGATTCCCAGTTGTCCGCCTTGAATCCACACTTCGTAGCCGCCCGCTGCAATCAGCACTACCGCAGCTACGCCCAGCACGGCCTTCTTGCTGCCGCTGGACTTGGTGCTGGTTTTCCCTGCAGGCAAGTCCACTTTGGCCTTGGAACTATTTTCGCTCGCCACGGTTGTTTCTGCTGCCTCCCGCTCCGAGCGGGTTGAAGAAACTTTGTCCTTCGAGGAAGCTACGGAATTCGTCTGGTTGAGATCTGAACTGACGGATTCAACCTCGCGCGCGCGCGCCGGTGCGCTGGCTGCCCCGGTTCCAGAGCCTGACACGGAATTTTCAACGTGCTTTCCTGGCGTGGGCTGAGCCGTAGGTGCTGCGATCTCCGTCGAATTGCCTTCTTCGGCGGCGTCGAAAAGTTCGATAACGGGTTCGGAGGTGTCACCATCACTGCCAGAAAAAGCTGCAGCCCCGGAGTGCGCGGCTTCGTGGAGCGTGGAACTAGCCGAAGCCCCTGCCGCTGCTGCTGCAGCCTTCGACACGGCCGTGACCGAGGATTTCGCGTCCGTTGCCGGAGCCGTCGCCGGTTTTGCGGCCTTGCTCTTGCGCAACAGGCCGCGGGCTACTCGTAACGTACCTTTCGCCTGCTCCACATTGATTGGCTTGGTGAGAATCAGGCTGGCGCCGATGCGGAATGCCTTGGCGACTCCCGTCTGCCCTTCCACCACCGCCACCGCCAGCGACACGTCGTTATTGCTGGCGCTGCGCGCGGTCTTGAAAAGCAATGTGGCGTTCTGCTCGTTTTCGCAGTCCACCACAACGGCATCGAACTGTTGGCTCTGCAGTTTGTTCACTGCGGCCGCCGGTTCGGTAAAGGCAATGACGGTGAATTCCAGCTCGCGAAGAATCTGCGTTACGGAGCGAGCCGTCTTCTCGTCGGCAGAGAAAAGAAGCGCTTGATAACCCATACAGAATCATCGTAGGTAGCACCGTAATGCCCATCAAGTTACGGTGGTAATTGGGGGCTGCCCATTTTGGCAGATCGATTAGGCTCGGGCTCCGTGCCAGTTCCGCTCCGAGCAAGCACTTCGCTTTTGCCGGCAGTGCCAAGGATCGCGCCCGACTTGCCCCCGGCGCATACAATACCCTCGCATGCGCATTCCGCTCTGGATCAAGGTGCTGTGGACGGTGTGGGTTATCGTCTGGGCGCCGATCTACTGGCGGCAGTACGGCTTGCAGAATTTTCTCTTCTTCTGCGACCTCGGCAATATCTTGATTGCCCTTGGCCTCTGGTTCGAAAGCCCGCTCATATTTTCCTGGCAGGTCAACGGTCTGCTCTTGTTTCAGACGCTGTTCACCGTTGACCTGGCGGGCGCCTTTGTCAGCGGGCGGCACCTCATCGGCGGCACGGAATTCATGTTCGATCCACGGCTTTCAATCTGGATTCGCCTGCTCAGTTTATTTCACGTGGTGGCGCCCCTGCTGCTGCTGTGGGCCGTCTGGCGTTTGGGGTACGACCGCCGAGGTTGGATGCTGCAAACCCTCACAGCGTGGATCGTTGTTCCGATCAATTATTTCTGGCGCCCGCAGTTCGATGTGAACTGGGCCCGCGGGCCGTTTTCTCGCGAACAGCACTTCATGCCCGGTCTTCTATATCTGCTCGGATACCTCATCTTCGTTCCCGCTTTCGTTTTTTATCCGACCCATCGCTTTCTCCTCTGGCTGACGCGGCGAGGGCTGCGAAAATCCTAATCCCGCTTGCCCGGGTCCGTGATTTTCTTCGCCGCCGCCTGGATCCTGTTTTTGTCTGTCCCCGGGTCGGGGCCCAGGACAAGCGTCTGCGGTGAGGGCGCAAGGCTGGTGCCGGAATCCTCCACGAAATTCATGATGCGTAGCAGCAAGTCCTCCCGCACTTCTGCGAATTCGTTGAAATCCCGCGTCAGGACGTAACAGAACAGCTCCACATTCAGCGCACTGGGGGTCACTTCGATGAGCCGCACACGAACCGTTCGAGTTTCAATCTTGGCATGACCGCTTAGCACCCGGCGGATCTGCTCCAGCACGTACTGGAGATGATCGTGCGGCGTTTCCGGATGCAGCCCGAGCACCGTCTTGAAAAGTATCTTGTCGCGGCGGGTCAGGTTCTCGATATTGATGGTGGCGATGGTGCCGTTCGGAATGGCTAGCAATGTGCGCTCTTCCGTGCGCACCAGGGTCGAGCGCAGGCCAATATCCTCGACTGTTCCCGTGCGGTCGCCGAACTTGCAGACATCCCCGACGTGCATGACTTCGTCGCCCAGCACAGAAACCCCGCCGAACAAATTTGCGATGGTTTGCTGCGCGCCGAAGCCGACGGCCAGCGTGCCGATGCCGACCCCCGCCAGCGCCGTGGTCATGTTGAAGCCGAGCACGCCCAGAATCAGAAACAGTGCCATCACCACAACCACGGCTTTGATGATGCGTTCGCCCAGCAGCATCAGCGAGCCGGTGCCCGAATGGCCCCGGGCCAGAGCCCGGCGGCGCACGCCGCGCAAGAACCAGAGAATGACGCGCCATAAAATCCAAAACGCCCCAATAATGACCGCGACCGCCGTGACTTGCCTGTAGTAGTGCCACGGCAGCAGAGGAATGCGCAGGTAGCCGGCGAAAACGCGATGGGCGACCGCGCCAAAGAGCAGCCACGCCGGGCCGGAAACCGAACGCCAGGGCCCCAGTTCAGTCTGTCCACGCTTCCGCGCCCACCAGCGCAGAGGCAATTCGAGCGGCACCAGCAGCAGCCATGACGCCGCTACCGCAACCGGAATCAGCAACAGCAGGGCCAGCCATTGCCACAACGGCATGCCCACCATCTGGTACTTCACGGACCACTGCGGCAGCCGCGTTTCCACCTGCCGCGCTTCGAGCTGATCGTAAAGTTCGGGGATGCCGGCAAGGGTGTCGGAGGAAATGAGCCAGATTTTCCCCGTACCGGGATCGCTCACTCGAACCAGTTGCAGCTGTACTTCCGCGTCCCCCGCCGCCATGGTCCCAAGTTTTTGCCGGTCGAGAGGCACGTCCTCTTGCGGCGCGCCTTCAGGGAGTCGGCTTGGCCGCAGGTTGCCGGCAAAGGCGCTGTTCATGGCCGCGTTGAGCTTCATGGCCAGCGAATCGCCCTCGCTTTGGCGCGCGTGGGAACTCATCTGCAGATACTGCGCCGCAATGCTGTAGTTCCGCGATTGCGCCGCCTGCAAGAATCCGTAGACCGTGCCGTAGGGTGTATCCCGCCCCAGTTGGTCCCCGGATTTTGAACTGTCCGCTGATGACGGTTGCAGAAGCTGGGTCAGTGGATTCTGCGCGCAAACCGGCAGGCTGACCCCCAGGGCGACGGCGAGAAAAATTATTGCCTGAAGACGATTGATTTTCGAAAAACTCCTCGAGAAAATGACGCAGGGAAGAATGGTCCTGGAAGGATTGATCTTATGAGTAGTGGACATGGGCTTCTCTCCCCATAGTATCCGCGTCCGCTAATTCGCGTCTTCTTATCCGCCTATCCGCGCCTGGGTCGATAAATGTCCGTGCTGGTGCCGAAAAAAACTTCCGCCGACTCCATCACCGTCTCTGAAAGCGTCGGGTGGGGGTGAATCGTCATCGCGACATCGTGCGCCAGTGCTGCCATTTCGATGGCCAGCACGCCCTCGGCGATCAGGTCGCCGGCGCCTACGCCAACGATTCCGACCCCCAGAACACGCTCGCTCTGCGGATCGATGATGAGCTTGGTCATTCCTTCGGGCCGGTCGAGTGTCACAGCCCGTCCGGAGGCGGCCCAGGGAAACTTCGCGACTTTGATTTCGCGTTCATTTTTTTCTGCCTCGGCTTCGGTCAGGCCGCACCAGGCCACTTCCGGGTCAGTGAACACCACTGCCGGAATCGCACTCGGTTCGAAGGCGACCTTGTGGCCGGCAATGGCTTCAACGGCGGTACGCCCTTCATGCATAGCCTTGTGTGCCAGCATCGGCTCGCCCACCACATCGCCGATGGCGTAAATCGCGGGGTCGGCAGTCTGCAATTGCTTGTTGACCTCGATGAAGCCGCGCGGGTTCACCTGCACGCGCGTATTTTCGATTCCCGGAATTTCCGAGTTCGGTTTGCGGCCGACCGAAACCAGCACGCGGTCGAAAAGTTTGTTCGCGGGTTTTCTCGGTGATCGAGCTCCGGCGAAAGTCGCGCGAATTCCGGCGCCGTCCACTTTCAGGGCAGCGACCGTGGTGTTCAGCAGAATTGCGGCGAACATTTTCTCCAGGCGCTTGTGCAGCGGGAGAACAAGATCTCGATCCGCGCCAGGAAGCAGGCCGGGCAACATTTCTACCACGGTAACGCGCGTGCCCAAGGCGGCATACACCGAGCCAAGCTCCAGGCCGATGTACCCGCCGCCCACCACCAGAAGGCTGGCGGGTATGTCTTCGAGGTTAAGCGCGCCGGTCGAATCCATCAGCCGCGGCGAATCGAGCTGGAAGGCGGGGATAATAGCGGGGCGCGATCCGGTGGCCAGAATGATGCGATCGAAGGAAAGAGCCACCACCGTCGAATCAGCCTTGCTGATCCGTAATGTCGTGGAGTTCTCAAATGCTGCGCGGCCCTGGATGTACTCCACTTTGCGCTGCTTCGAAAGTATCCCCAACCCCCCGGTAAGCTTCTTGACCACGCCTTCTTTCCAGCCGCGCAGGCGCGCTAGATCGATCTTTGCGGGAGGAAAATCGATCCCCCAATTCTTCGCTTGCTGCGATTCCTCAATCAGCTTGGCGACGTGCAGCAGAGCCTTCGAAGGAATGCAGCCGCGGTACAGGCACACGCCGCCGGGATTCACTTCAGGATCGATCAGAGTAACCTGCATGCCCAAATCCGCAGCGAGAAACGCGGCAGCGTACCCGCCGGGGCCGGCGCCGACGACCGCCACATGTCAGTCGTTAGATTTCATCAGAGCGGGAGTGTTGTCAGGAGTGTCGGTCATAATCGGTCGTAAGATGAGTTCCTTCGGCGCGTGTGATTTTACCCCTGTACGCTCAGCAAAAAAGGCTGTTCGAACGCCTCTGCCACCCAGCGCAGAAAGCGCGCCGCATCCGCGCCGTCGATCAGGCGATGATCGTAGGAGAGCGAGAGCGGCAGGATCAGTCGCGGTTCGAATTTCCCGCCAATCCATTCCGGTTCCATGCGCGAGCGCGAAAGTCCGAGAATCGCCACTTCGGGGTGGTTCACAATCGGGCGTAAAGGCCGTGCCTCCGATGCCGCCAAGATTGGTAATCGTGAAGGTGCCGCCCTCCATGTCCGCGAGAGTAATTTTCTTGTCCCGCGCTTTCTGCGACAGTTGCGACAACTCGACCGCCAGCTCCACGATATTTTTCTTGTCCACGTCGCGAATCACCGGAACCAGCAGGCCGCGATCGGTATCGGCCGCGACGCCGATATGGATGTATTGCTTGTAAACAATTTCTTCCTTCTCCATATCAATGCTGGCATTGAATTGAGGAAAAACCTTCAGCGCCGCGGCACAAACCTTCAAAGCGATGGCGGTCACGGTCATTTTGCCGCCGGCCTGTTCCGCCTTGGGCGCGAAGCGCGCGCGCAGTTGCTCGAGTTCGGTGATATCGGCGCGGTCGTGTTGGGTCACGTGAGGAATCGTGTTCCAGGATTCGGCGAGGTGCTCGGCGGTTTTTCGGCGAACCCCGCGCATCGAAACGCGCTCGATTTTTCCCCACTTGGCGAAGTCCGGCAGCTTGGGCTCGATGAAGTGTCCGGCGCGTGGCGGCGCCGCGCGGCCGTGGCGGCCACGTTCACCAGAGCCTTGGCGCGGGCTTTGACATCATCTTCGCTGATGCGGCCGCCGGGGGCGGTGCCTTTGACTTCGTAAATGTCCACCCCGATTTCGCGCGCCAGGCGCCGCGCGTGCGGAGCCGCGGCACGGGTTCGCGATGCTCGGTTCCAGCGACTTTGCCCAGTTGCACTGGCATGGAAAATGTTGCGGGCTGCGGTCGCGGCTGATCGGGAGGCAGCGCCTGCTCTTCGGTTTTACCCTCCGCGCGAATCGCAGCCTGAAACGCCAGGCGCGCCCCGTGCTGTCCGGTAACGTGCTCGACCGGACGGCTCTGCGGGCGGGCCGCTTCCGCCTGCGACGGCGCCGCGCCTTCGAGCGTAAAAATCACTTGCCCAACTTTGATCTTCTCGCCTTCCTTAACTTTTACATCCTTCACAATGCCGCTGACCGAGGAGGGAACTTCCACGACGGCCTTGTCCGTTTCGAGTTCCATGACCGGCTGGCCCTCGGAAACCTTTGCCCCGGGGGCGATCATCAGGCGCACCAGATCGCCCTCAGAAATATTTTCTCCAGCTCCTGCAGGCGGAATTCAGTGGCCGCGGGAGAGTCGGTCGATCGCGTTCGCTGCTGTGTTCCACGCGATTCGGATTGTGGTGCGGCGCAGTTTGCGGCGGCGATGGCTGAACTTTCGCTGGCCGCGTTTCGTTGGAGGCTGCCTGGTCGAAGTCTTTCGCGGATGCCACGACCCGCCCGCGGCCCCTCGCGGCTGCTGCGGCGGCGCGATTGCTTTCCGCCGTAAAAATCACTTGCCCGACCTTGATCTTCTCGCCTTCTTTGACCTTTACATCTTTTACAATTCCGGTCACCGACGAAGGGACCTCCACGACCGCTTTGTCGGTCTCCAGTTCCATGATTGTCTCGCCTTCGGTTACCGCCGAGCCGGGGGCAATCATCAGGCGCACGAGGTCGCCTTGTTCAATATTTTCTCCGAGTGCCGGAAGCTTGAATTCGATCACTGATTCCAGTCCTTATTTGTTTGGGAAAATATTTGCTGCAACCTAGCTAATGGCCGGATTCGCCTTTTCCGTATTGATGCCCAGGTCACGAACCGCCTGCTTCACCACCTCGATGCTGACTTTGTTCTCCCGCGCCAGCGCGCCCAGCGCAGCCAGCACGATGTGCTTCGCGTCGACTTCGAAAAAGTCCCGCAACGCCACACGGTTTTCGCTGCGGCCGAAGCCGTCGGTTCCCAGCGCGACCAGAGCCCCCGGCACCCACTTCGCCAGCGATTCTGGCAACACCTTCATGTAATCGGACGCCGCAATAAACGGTCCCGGCGCATCCTTCAACTTTTGAGTGACGAACGGAACTTTCGCCACTTCGCCGGGATGCAGCATGTTCCAGCGCTCGCAATCGTTGGCATCGCGATAGAGTTCCTTGTAGCTCGTCACGCTCCACACGTCCGCAGCGACGCCATATTTTTCTGTCAGTATCGTCTGCGCCTTCAGCACTTCATACATAATGGCCCCGCTGCCAAGCAGTTGCACGCGCAGCCTGGCATCCGCTGCATCGGATGTTTTAAAGCGGTAAAGTCCGCGCAAAATCCCTTCTCGGACGTGCTCGCCCTTCGGCATCTCCGGCATGGGCAACGGTTCGTTGGTCACGGTCAGGTAATAGAAAACCGATTCCTGGTCCACGTACATGCGCTTGATGCCGTCCTGAATGATGATGGCAATCTCGTACGCGAACGCGGGGTCATAAGCCATCAAATTCGGCACCGGCAGCGCCAGCACGTGGCTGTGCCCGTCTTGATGTTGCAGGCCTTCGCCCGCCAGCGTGGTTCGCCCCGCGGTGCCGCCCACGAGAAATCCGCGGCAGCGCATATCGGCCGCGGCCCAGATCAGGTCGCCAATCCGCTGGAACCCGAACATCGAGTAATAAATAAAGAAGGGAATCGTATTGATGCCGTGGTTGGCATAGGCCGTGCCCGCCGCGATGAACGAACACATGGATCCGGCTTCGGTGATTCCTTCTTCAAGGATCTGCCCGTCCTTCGCTTCTTTGTAATAAAGCAGCGTGTCCATGTCGACCGGCTCGTAGAGTTGCCCCACGCTCGAGTAAATTCCGACCTGCCGGAACAAAGCCTCCATGCCGAACGTGCGTGCCTCGTCGGGAACGACCGGAACGACCAGCTTGCCCAACTCCGGATCGCGCAGAAGCTTCGCCAGCAGTCGCACGAAGACCATGGTGGTCGAGGCTTCGCGGCCCTCAGTGCCCTTGTAGAACTCTTCAAAGTGCGCTTCCGGCACTTCTTTCAGAGGCGTGGCGCGCACTCTCCGTTGCGGCATGTATCCGCCCAGTTGCTGGCGCCGCGCTTGCATGTATTTAATTTCTGCGCTGTCGTCCGACGGCCGGTAGAAGGGCGCGTTGTGCAAATCATCGTCGGGAATTGGAATTCCGAAGCGCGAGCGGAACAGCTCCAGCTCCTCATCATTCAATTTCTTCTGCTGGTGCGTGATGTTCTTGCCTTCGCCGGCTTCACCCAGTCCGTAACCCTTGATGGTCTTCGCCAGAATGATCGTGGGCTGGCCCACGTGATCCACGGCCGCCCGGTATGCGGCATGCACCTTAATCGGATCGTGCCCGCCTAGTCGCATGCGCGCCAGTTGCTCGTCCGAAAGATGCTCGACCATTTTCAGCAGCCGCGGGTCGGTGCCGAACAGGTTTTGGCGGAAGTAAGCTCCGCTCTCGACAAAATATTTCTGATACTGCCCGTCGCTGATCTCGCCCAAACGGCGCACCAACAGCCCATCGCGGTCGTGGCGAATCAGGCTGTCCCAGTCCGAACCCCAGATCAGCTTGATGACGTTCCATCCCGCGCCACGGAAGATGGCTTCGAGTTCCTGAATGATTTTTCCGTTGCCGCGCACCGGGCCATCCAGACGCTGCAGGTTGCAGTTCACAACGAAAATCAAGTTGTCCAGATTCTCGCGCGAGGCCAGCGTGATTGAGCCCAGGGACTCCGGTTCATCCATTTCGCCATCGCCCATGAACGCCCACACTTTGCCGCCGGTGGATTCTTTCAGCCCGCGATTTTCCAGATAGCGAATGAAGCGCGCATGATAGATCGCCTGAATCGGCCCCAAGCCCATCGAGACCGTGGGAAACTCCCAAAAATTCGGCATCAGCCACGGGTGCGGATACGAACTCAAACCTCCGCCCGGTTTCAGCTCGCGGCGAAAATTCTCCAGCTTCTCTTTCGGAATACGCCCCTCAAGATAAGCGCGCGCATAAATCCCGGGCGCCGCGTGTCCCTGAAAATAGACAACGTCGCGATCGCCCGTCTTTTGTTTCGGCCTGAAAGAAGTGATTGAAAGCCACTTCGTACAATGTGGCCGCCGAGGCGAAGGTCGAGATGTGGCCGCCAATGCCATCCTGAATTTTGTTCGCGCGCACCACCATGGCCAGCGCGTTCCAGCGCACCAGGCTCTTGATGCGGCGCTCCATCTCCTGACTGCCGGGAAACGGAGGTTGTTGCGGCGCTGGAATCGTGTTCTGGTATGGAGTAGTCGCGGTGAAGGGAAGGTTTACGCCTGCCGCGCGCCGCGCGTGCAGCGCCAACTGCTGCAGCAGTCTTCCGGCGCGCACCGGGCCACCCTTCGACAGCACGTAATCCAGCGAGTCAACCCACTCGCGGGTTTCGAGTACTTCCTGACCGTCAGTTTCCGTCTGAGCCACGTCGAAATCTCCCCACAGCGTCGAATACCTCATGATATTGAATTGTGAGGAATTTTGCTGGACGAAGGGCCGAGCCAAACGGTCTACAATGCTAGGGATTCGGGCGGATCGGGCCGGGAGGGCCATCGATGTTGCGCATTGTGATGCTGGTGATAGTAGCTGCGGTGGTTATCTTTCTGGTGCCTCGTCTGTTCTCCGGTTCGCGCGCAGTTCCCGCAGCCGGCAGCGTCGCGCCGGATTTTACTCTGCCTTCGCAGGAAAGTTCCGCAGTCAGCTTGCAGGACTACCGCGGCCGCTGGGTTGTCCTATATTTTTATCCCAAGGATCAAACTCCCGGCTGCACCCGGGAGGCCCACAACTTTCAGGCCGATCAGGCCAAATACTTCGAGCGCCAGGCGGTGGTCCTCGGCGTCAGCGTCGACAGCGTCGACTCTCATAAGAAGTTCTGCGCCAAGGAAGGACTCAACTTCAAACTCCTGGCCGACAGCGACGGCAAGGTAAGCCAAGCCTACGGCTCGCTGACGAATCTGGTGGTGGCAAAGTTTGCCAGGCGCAACACATTCCTCATCGGTCCCACCGGCAAGGTCGCCAGGGCCTACACCAGCGTCGATCCTGCGCGGCACAGCGAAGAAGTCCTCACCGCTCTGGATCACCTGCAGAAGCCATAGCCTTGCTTTCAGCCAGTCGCTATTTCGCCTTCTGTGCGGCCAGGTACATGTCGGCAACATGCTCCGCAATTACTTCGGGCTTGGAGTCCGCCAGATTCGTCAGCACCACGACCGTCAACTGGTCATTCACATAGCGTGCGATCGTAGTCTCGAACCCTTGCCAGGCGCCGTCGTGGCTGACGACATGGTGTCCACGCCGATCCTCGACGAACCAGCCGAAGCCATAGCCGCCCTTATTGGGCTGGCCGTTTTTCAGCATCGCGATTGTCCACATCGCTTGGAGGCCCGAGCGTTTCAACAACTTCTCGGTGTAGAGAGCGGCATCCCACTTTGCAAGATCCAGGATAGAGAAATACAGGCTGCCGTCGGCAGTAGTGTTGATCGTCGGCGCGACCCACTCCTGGTTTTTCAGTTCGCCCCTGACCAGTCGGTACCCGGCGGCGCGATTGGGGACAATATCGGCTTCGCTGATGATGCGCGTCGTCGACATGCCGAGAGGCTGAAAAATTCTCTGCTGCAGAAAGTCTCCGTAGAATTCCCCGGTAACGCGGTGGATCAGAATTCCGAGAGTAAGGAAACCCAGATTGCTGTATTCCCATTTCGTGCCCGGAGGGAAACCCAGCGGTGTGCGCTCGACGATCTTCAGTTCCTCGTCTTCAGTCAAGTCTTTGTGGAAGTCGAATTTCCTGGGATAGTCGCCGAAGCCTGCGGTGTGGCTCAGCAACTCGCGCACTGTGGCTTCCTTCCACGTGGCGGGCGCGTCCGGAAAATATTTGGTGAGCGGATCGTCGAGGCCTACTTTGCCTTCTTCGACCAGCATCATTACCGCTGTCGCTGTGAACTGTTTGCCCATGGAACCGGACTGGAACACGGTCTCCGGTTTTACCGGGGCTTGCAGTTCCATGTTGGCCATTCCGAAACCTTCGGCCAGCACGATCTTGCCGGCGCGCGAAACCAGCAGAGACAGGCCTGGAATATGCTGACGTTCCATTTCCTTCCGAACATAAGTGCGGACGTTCCTGGCGGTGTTATCGGCTGCAGATGTGGCTTGAGCGACCGCCCTCGGCGAGGCGATGCACGATAGAGCGAACACGGCAGCCAAGGTTAAACCTGCGGATGCGGTTCGGCGATGCGAGTGTGCGTTATTCCCGGCCGCTGGGGAGCATGTCCAATGAGGATGCCACATGCGGGCAGTCTATGGTCTGCTCGCCAGCTTAGGCAAGCTGATTGGCCGCGCGACGATTCAGCCAGTAACCGCCGGCCGCCGCAATCAGCAGCAGGAGTGGCGCAAGCCACAGCAGGTTGGAGCGGGCGGCGATGACCGCTTCAAACTCCTGTTGCATGGGATGTCCGATGCGCACAAAGTAGATGCGCCCATTCACTTCCACCTGTTCGCTGATGAGACGCAAGCGCTCGGGCCCCAGTTTCAGACTTTGGTAAAAAGGTCGCTCGGGATCGTCGAGAGAAAACGGCGGAAGCGGATGTTCGGCAAGAAACTGCGACCGGTATATCAAATTCCCGCCGGAATCCGTGACTTGCAGAAAGTCTTGCGAGTGCCGCGTCCTGTAGCTGTCGCCGATCTCAGCCTGCAGTAGCGCCGCAGGGGTATCTTTGCGAGCTTCGAGGAATCGTTGCAGGTCTGCTGCCTGGCCGTACAGAGTAGAATCGGCGAGATCAAACAAGTCTTGACGCAGACTCATCCACGAGCCCACGCCCAGAATAATTTCCCCCAGCAGAAATATCGTCAGATACCACAGGTTGAGGCGCGACCCGATCGTGAATTTCTTCACCCGGCCGGCTCCTCGCCAATCATCTAAGGCACTGAACCGGGAGATTGCTGCTCCAGCAGTCGGCGACAATGAGCCACACGCCGAGCCGCCGCCAGGCTTTCACGTACTTGCCGCGGTCGGCGAGGATCGTGCCGTCCGGTTGGCGGATGGCGACGGAATAGCGGCCGATTTCCATGGCCAGATCGCCGGAAGCTTCCACGCGAATCGTTTCCAGGCGAAGGTCTTCGTAACCTATTTCAGCAATTTGCCGCAGCAGGACCTCGACTGCCTTGGGTCCATAGGCAGCGTCGTGGTGAGGCGCCATGAGTGCGCCGTCCTGAGCAAAAAGCGCTGCCACTTGATCGTAGTTCCCCGTGTTGAAAGATGTCACGAAATCCTGAGACAGGTTGCGGATCAAGGACTGAACGTCCAAAAAGGGACGCGAGTCCGCAAGGGAACTGGAAATGGGCCGATACATCTACTACCTCCAAGGGGGAAGGCTAGAGCGAATCCACGGCCAAATGGATCACGCTCTTCAGTGAACGCATTCTAGCGCAAAAGAGCCTGTGGAAAGACTAAAGATTTTGCGAACGGAAAGAAAAAGAATTATTCAGCATTCACCGAGCGCTGGACGATCTCCATCTACAATGGTTACGAATCTATTTTGCTTAGATTTGTTTACTTAGACTTGATCAGGAGAACGGAATGGAACGCAAAGCGAGCGCGATTTGGAAGGGCGGATTGAAAGATGGCAAGGGATCAATTTCGGCGCCGGGCGGAGTGTTGAAAGACACGCAGTATTCCTTCACCTCGCGGTTTGAAAACGGCCCGGGGACGAATCCAGAGGAGTTGATCGCAGCAGCGCACGCCGCATGTTTTTCGATGGCGTTATCGGCGCAACTGGGCGGCGCTAACCTGACGCCAGAAAGCATCAGCACCAATGTGACATTGACGATGGAGAAACTGGATTCGAATTGGACGATCACATCGAGCCACATCGATGTTGTGGGCAAGGTTCCGGGCGCGGACGCGGCGGCGTTCCAGAAATATGCGGAAGCGGCGGAGAAGGGGTGTCCGGTGTCGAAGGTGCTCAATGCGAAAATTTCGATGACGGCCAAGTTGGCGTAGGGGCGGTTCCGGTTTGACAGTCTGCAACATGACTGTAAAATGGAGATGTTGATCTTCCTGACTCGGCGGCCTTAAGGCCGCCGCTGCATTGCAATCCAAGATTGCCATCGTGGCGGAATTGGCAGACGCGCATGGTTCAGGTCCATGTACCGGCAACGGTGTGGGGGTTCGAGTCCCTTCGATGGCACCAGGTTGTTTTTGTGGCGTAGCTGCATTCCTTATTGCCCACCATTGTGGGGCTATTCCTTCCCGTATAATTCAGGCACGTCATGCCTGTTTCCCTCGATCAGATCGTCAGCTCGACGCGCGCGAAAGTGGCCGCTGCGAAACGCCTAGCCGACGTTCGCGAACTGGACAGGCGTGCGGAACGCCACGTGCCGCGCGGGTTTCGACGGGCGCTGGAGTTAAGAAGCAGGGCTGGCGTGGCGGTGATAGCGGAGTTAAAGAAGGCATCTCCCTCGAGGGGATTGATCCGTGAGGAGTTTTGCGCCGAGGGGCTGGCGCGCGAACTGGAGGCAGCGGGAGCGGTTGCGCTTTCGGTGCTGACCGACGGGGAATTTTTCCAGGGCTCGCTCGAGAATTTGCGGTCAGCGTCGGCAGCGGTGAAGCTGCCGTGCCTGCGCAAAGATTTTATTGTGGATGAATTTCAGTTGCTGGAGGCGCGGGCGAATTCCGCGGATGCCGTGCTGCTGATCGTGGCAGCCCTGACGAATGCAGACTTGAACCGGTTGGTGCTCGGCGCGCGCTTGCATGGGCTGGACGCGCTGTGCGAAGTGCATAATGAAGCCGAGTTGCAGCGAGCTGTGGATGCGGAGTCCGATTTAATTGGCGTGAACACTCGTGATTTGCGGACCTTCAACGTTGATCCGGAGACGGCGTTCCGCCTGGCGGAGTTGCTTCCGAAGTCGGTGGTGCGAGTGGCGGAAAGCGGAATTCGCTGGGCAAAAGATATTGCACGGCTGCGAGCGGCTGGGTATCAAGCGTTCCTGATCGGCGAATCGCTGATGCGGGCGGAGCGGCCGGGAGCGGCGCTGCGGGCGTTCCTTTCGAGTACCCAGTAGCCAGTACCCGGTACCGAGTGAGAGAGCCGCGAGTTTTTACTTGCAGTGGACAATTTGCGTATGACTTGGGTGAAGATTTGTGCGATGACGAATCTGGAGGATGCGCTGACCGCGGTTGATGCCGGGGCAGATGCGGTGGGGTTTGTGTTTTACGAGAAGAGTCCGCGGAATATTAGCGTGGAGGCGGCGCGAGAGATTGTGGAGAAGCT
This sequence comes from uncultured Acidobacteriaceae bacterium, assembly GCA_963784085.1. Classification (GTDB taxonomy): domain Bacteria; phylum Acidobacteriota; class Terriglobia; order Terriglobales; family Acidobacteriaceae; genus Sulfotelmatobacter. Next base: position 44,243 of record CAWAQH010000010.1, read on the forward strand.
GCCGGAGAGCGTGGAGAAGGTGGGAGTGTTAGTCAATCACTCTGACGAGCAGGTGAGGAGGATTGCGGAGCAAACCGGAGTGAGCGCTGTTCAAGTGTATCCCTTCAGTGCCGGCGAGAAGGAGCGGTCGGTCGGTGATTTTCTCCAGAACGGTCGGCGTCGGACATTTGTTGCAATACCCGGTGAACGAGTTGTGTCCGAGGAAGGATTTGGATTCTTCTTCTCCGCCGATTTCCTGAGCCGCACTAGCGCTCTCTTTTTGGACTCTGGAAACTCACAACGACCTGGTGGAACGGGAGAGGTCTTCGATTGGCAGAACGCGGCGCAGCCTGTGCGAGCGATGAGCAGGAACATCCCCGTGGTCATAGCCGGCGGGTTGACGTCGGAGAATGTGACGAAAGCGATTGATATTCTGAAGCCTTGGGGAGTGGATGTGGCTTCTGGAGTGGAAGCCTGGCCGGGGAAGAAAGATCCGGAGAAGGTGTGGGCGTTTGTGAAAGCCGTTCGCGACGCGGATCGGAAAACGAGTTAGATGGCGACGGTTCCGAAGACAATCAAAGTCAAAATCCCCGCCCTCTCGCGAAAAACGCGAGAAGGACGGGGCACCCTCCGCGTCACCGTTCCAGCTAATGTTCCGGGGCGATTCGGCGTTTACGGTGGGCGGTATGTGCCGGAGACTTTGATGGCGGCGCTTGAGGAACTGGAGCGCGAATACGACAAGGCGAAGCGTGACAAGAGATTTCAGGCGCGGCTGGATGATCTGCTGCGGACTTATGCGGGGCGTCCGACAGCCCTGACGTTTGCACGGCGACTTACGGCGAAGTTGGGTGGGGCGAAGATTTATTTGAAGCGCGAAGATTTGCTGCACACCGGCGCGCACAAGATCAATAACTGCCTGGGGCAGGCGCTGCTGGTGGAGCGCATGGGCAAGCGGCGGGTGATTGCCGAGACCGGCGCGGGGCAGCATGGCGTGGCCACGGCAACGGTTTGTGCGCTGCTGGGATTTGAGTGCGTGGTCTACATGGGCAGCGAAGACATGCGGCGGCAGGAGTTGAATGTCTTCCGCATGCGGTTGCTGGGCGCTGAAGTGCGCGCAGTGGACGCGGGTTCGCGCACATTGAAAGACGCGATCAACGAGGCCATGCGCGACTGGGTGACGAATGTGCGCACCACACATTATTTGCTGGGGAGCGTGCTGGGGGCGCATCCGTATCCGACGATGGTGAAGGATTTTCATCGCGTGATCGGGAACGAAGCGCGCGCCCAGATTCTGAAGGCGGAGGGAAAACTGCCGGCTGCCGTGATTGCGTGCGTGGGCGGAGGGTCGAATGCGATCGGGATTTTCTCCGCTTTTATAAAAGACAAGGATGTCCGCTTGATTGGAGTGGAGGCTGGCGGACGCGGTGAAGCTCTGGGCGAACATGCGGCGCGGTTTCGAGGAGGGTCGCCGGGAGTTTTGCAGGGAACCTTTTCGTATGTACTGCAAGACTCCTCCGGGCAGATTGCGAACACTCATTCCATTTCGGCGGGGCTGGATTATCCCTCGGTTGGGCCGGAGCACGCGGCCTTGCGGGATGCCGGGCGGGCGGAATATGTGTCCGCATCGGACGCTGAGGCGCTGGAGGCGACTACTCTACTCGCTCGGACCGAGGGAATTATTCCCGCGCTCGAGTCGGCACATGCCATCGCGGAAGTGCTGAAGCGCGCGCCGAAGATGAAGAAATCGGATGTGGTGATTGTGAATGTGTCGGGACGCGGAGATAAGGATATTGGAATTATGCGGGAGAACCTCCAACTAGATTGAGCGATTGAGTCATTGAGCGATTGCGCCCTTGAAGTCAATCATCCGATGACCGGTTGACTCAATCAATAAATCAATTGATCTTTTATGCCCTTAGCTTTCTACAAGAAGCCGGCGCTGGTTGCGTATGTGACTTGCGGGGACCCTGATCTCGCGACCACGCGGGCAGTGGTGCTGGCTGCGATTGAGGCGGGCGCGGAGGTAATCGAGCTGGGCGTGCCCTTCAGCGATCCCGAGGCGGATGGGCCGGTAATTCAGCGGGCGAGCGAGCGGGCGCTGAAGCTTGGCACTACGTTGACGCAGGTGCTGACACTGGCGGCCGAAGTGCGGCAGCACGCACAATCCACGGGATTGGTGGTGTTTTCGTATTTGAACCCGATCTTGCGGATGGGCATGAAGAAGTTTTGCATGGTGGCGCGGCACGCGGGCGTGGACGGCGTTCTGGTAACGGACTTGCCCCCGGAAGAAGCCGGCGAATATTTGATCTCGATGCGGGCGCACGGTCTCGCGCCGGTGTTTCTGGCCGCGCCGACCAGTCCGGATGCGCGCCTGGAGCGGATCGCACAGGCGTCACAAGGGTTTGTGTATGCGGTGTCGAGGACGGGAGTAACCGGAGCCCGGCAGGAATTAGCCGGCGATGCCCGCAAGTTGGTGCGGCGGTTGCGCCGTGTGACCAAGTTGCCGGTCGCAGTTGGCTTCGGAATTTCGAATGCGAAGCAGTTCGCGGAAGTCGGCAAGTTTGCGGATGCGGTGGTGGTGGGCAGTGCGATCGTAGAGACGATTGAGCGGAATCGCGGACGGGAAGCGGCGGCAGTGAAAGAATTTGTGGGAACGCTAATTGAGGGACGTTAGTCGAGTTGCCGTTTGCACGAGAGAATGCACTTCCCACTTCCGGCGCCTTAGGCAGGTAGGGATCTTTCGCTACGAATGACAGGGTTGGAGCAAGAACCTCATGGATATCGCTGATTGGCGAACGATGATCGATGAGATCGATCGGCGGCTTGTCGAGCTGCTGAGTGAGCGGGCGCGCGCTGCCGTGGAGATTGGGCGGCTGAAGTGCAACACGAGCTTGCCGATTTACGAGCCGGAGCGGGAGCGGATTGTGTTCATGAATGTCCAGGAGATGAATCGCGGTCCCTTGCCTGGGAAGGAACTGGTGCGAATCTTTGAGCGCATCATGGATGTGATGCGGAATATTCAGAAGGAAGGGATTGGGAGCAAGTCGGAGGGCGCGAAAGCGGATTCAGAATCGGATTCGGATGTGAATTACTAAGAACTACGAGCCGCGACCAGTGAGCTAGAACTGGGAAAGCTCGTCGCTCAAAGCTCGCAGCCCGAGCAAAGGTTTTCTATGATTGTCGCAATGCATGACATGGCGGAGGAGCAGCAGATTCAGCAGGTGATCGAGCACCTGGTGAAGATGGGCTTCGAAGTGCATCGCTCGACCGGCGCGCGGCAAACCGTGCTGGGAGCGGTGGGTGCGGGAATCGAGTTTGACATCCGCAATATCGAGCTGATGCCGGGAGTGCAGGAGGTCCATCGCATCAGTTCGCCGTACAAGCTGGCGGGGAAGAGTTTTCGTCCCGAAGGGACGATCGTCAAACTGGCGAATGGGATCGACATTGGCGGAAATGAAGTGGTGGTAATGGCGGGACCGTGCTCGGTGGAATCGCGGGAACAATTGTTTGCGACCGCCGAGGCGGTGTCGAAAGCTGGGGCAAAGATCTTGCGGGGTGGCGCGTTCAAGCCGCGAAGCTCTCCGTATTCTTTTCAGGGCCACGGAGAAGATGCGTTGAAACTGCTGCGCGAGGCCGGAGAGAAGTTCAATCTGCTGGTGATCAGCGAGGTTATGGAGATCTCGCAGATCTCGATGATGCTGCCCTATGTGGACATCTTGCAGGTGGGAGCGCGCAATATGCAGAACTTTAATCTGTTGCGCGAGTTGGGGAAGGCGCGCAAGCCAGTGCTGGTGAAGCGGGGGATCGCAGCGACCTTTGAGGAACTGCTGCTGTCCGCGGAATATATTATGGCGGGCGGAAATTACGAAGTGATTCTGTGCGAGCGTGGCATCCGCACATTTGAGACCTACACGCGGAACACGATGGATATTTCTGCGATTCCAATCATTCACAAGCTGTCACATTTGCCGATGACCGCTGATCCGTCGCATGGGACGGGGCGGCGCGACAAGGTTGCGCCGATGGCACGAGCTTCGGTGGCGGCGGGAGCTGACGCTCTGCTGGTTGAGGTGCACTGCGATCCAAACAACGCGTGGTCCGATGGGGCGCAGTCGTTGTTCCCCGAGCAGTTCACGAGGTTGATGGATGAGCTGCGGATGATCGCACCGGCGGTGGGAAGACGAATTGGGTGATTTTGTAATTTTGTAATTTGCGAACGACGTATCGATGCTTTGACTGCGAGCATAAGACTGGAGGAGATCGAACGCGAAACTGGAATTTCTGCAGCCTCTCTGTTCTCAATCCGCAAACATGGGCCCTTCGCGCATCAGAAGCAGGGGAAGGCTAAAGGTCAAACGACATCTTCGGCGTAAGCCGGTCTTTCCCAAATTGCCCGATTACTAAATTACCCAATTACTCAATTCTGTCTATGTCCATCCGGCAAATCACGATTATCGGCACAGGGCTGATCGGCGGCTCGTTTGCGCTGGCGCTGAGGAAGCGGAAGTTTGCCGGCAGGATCGTGGGATGCGATCGCGAATCGGCGTTGAAGCGGGCGAAAATGTGCGGCGCGATCGACAGCGGATGTATCGAGCCAGCGGATGCAGTCCGGGGCAGCCAGCTTGTGGTGCTGGCGACGCCGGTGCTTGCGATTATTGATTTGATCGGGCGACTGGGGCCTGCACTTCCGTCGAGCACGTTGCTTACAGATGTTGGCAGCACGAAGACGGCAGTGGCGGAGCGCGCTCTCAGCGTGTTTGGAAAGAACGCGGGCAGGCGGTTTCTGGCGGGGCATCCCATGGCGGGGAAGGAAAAGAGCGGCGTCGATTACGCGGACCCCGACTTGTTCCAGAATGCGGTTTGGTTCTTGACACCACTGCCCGGGCAGAGTCTGCAGGAAGGAACATTTGCGGAGTTCGCGGGATGGATCGATCAGATCGGGGCGCGCATTGCCATGCTGCCTCCCGAGGACCACGACCGGCTGTGCGCGTGGATCAGCCACATGCCGCAGATGATTTCGACGGCGCTGGCGGCGGCGCTGGTGGAAGAGTTCGGCGAGGAAGCACCGTTGCTGCCGGCCGGCGGGCGCGCTCTCCGGGAGATGACGCGGGTTTCGGCGAGCCCTTATTCGATGTGGCGGGACATCGCGATTACGAACCAGAAGAATCTGCAGGACGCGCTGTGGAAAGTGGAGCAGCACCTGGCCCACATCCGCGAGAACCTCACAACGCGGGCGCTGGCCGAAGAGTTCGAACAGGCGCACGAACTGAAGAAGAGCCCGGAGAAAAAATAAGAACCTCGTTTTCCGGCCTTCGTGCCACCGTGGCGAAATTTCAGTTAGAATTCTCTCGCTATGAATAAGGTTGTGGCCAACGCTGATGAGGCGATCCGCGATGTCAGGGATGGCTCCGTCCTCATGATCGGAGGATTTGGGCTGTGCGGGATCCCGGAAAATCTGATTCGCGCGCTGGTTCGAAAGGGTTCGAAGAACCTCACTACCATCAGCAACAACGTGGGTATCGACGGAGTGGGCAACGGTTTGCTGTTGGCGGCCGGACAGATTCGGCGGCACATTGGAACATATGTGGGCGAGAACAAGCTGCTCGAATCGCTGGTGCTGGCGGGAAAACTTGATCTTGACCTGGTGCCGCAAGGAACATTCTCCGAGCGAATTCGGGCTGGGGGCGCGGGGATTCCAGCGTTCTTTACGCCGACCGGCGTGGGGACGATCGTGGCCGAAGGCAAAGAGACGCGCCAGTTCGACGGCCGAACTTACGTGATGGAGCGCGGCCTGAAGGCCGATTTTGCTTTTGTAAGGGCGTGGAAGGGCGACCGGATGGGAAATCTGGTGTACCGGAAGACGGCGCGCAATTTTAATCCCATGATGGCGACGGCGGCCAAAGTGACGATTGCTGAAGTCGAGCAGTTGGTGGACGCGGGAGCATTGGATGGGGATTCCGTGCATACGCCTTCGGTTTATGTGCAGCGGATTTTTCAGGGCGACTCATACGAGCGGCGCATCGAGCGGCGCACAGTGAGGAAAACCGATCGTTAAGCTGCTAGGGGTCCTTCGGCCGTGGTCGTGCTGCGCGTTCGCGAAACACAACCTACGCTTAGGAGGACAAAAACTGGGAAATGACGATGAATAAGCCGGGCAAAGATATCGAGAAGCGCGAGCGAATTGTGAACCGAATTGCGCGCGAATTGCGCGATGGGTTCTATGTGAACCTGGGCATTGGAATGCCCACGCTGGTTGCAAATTGCGTTCCGCCGGGGATGGAAGTGATTCTTCAGTCCGAGAATGGAATGCTGGGAATTGGGCCGTATCCGGAGGAGGGTCAGGAGGACGCTGATTTGATTAACGCGGGCAAGGAGACGGTCAGCGAGATGGCGGGGACGTCGTATTTTTCGAGCGCCGATTCCTTTGCCATGATCCGCGGCGGGCACATTGATTTGAGCGTGCTGGGCGCGATGGAAGTGGATGAATCCGGCAGCCTGGCGAACTGGATGATCCCGGGCAAAATGGTGAAGGGCATGGGCGGCGCGATGGATCTGGTGGCTGGCGCGCGCCGCGTGGTGGTGGCGATGGAGCACACCACGAAAGAGGGCGCTCCGAAGATTTTGAAGAAGTGCACGCTGCCGCTTACCGGCGTGAAGGTGGTGGATACGATCGTGACCGAGATGGCATACATCCGGGTGACGGAGCGCGGGTTGGTTTTGGAGGAAGTGGCTCCGGGGTTGACGGCTGAGGATGTGCAGCGGGTCACTGAGGCGAGGCTGGTGGTGAGTGAGGGGTTGAAGGTGATGGGGAGTTAGTGAGTGTGACCGTTGGGCTAAAGCCAATGAGTTGGTCATTTCAACCGATTTCGCAGCGCTGGAAGCGCTGCGCCACCCAAAATCTGACTCCACGTCTAGATCCGAAACGGCGCGGCTAGCAGACGGAACGGAAGTGTGATCGCCAGGTAGATAACCTCCAGCACACCGTGAACTGCGACGCCGATGATGCGGAACGGCAGCAACAGCAGCCAAATGAACGGGTAGGCGATGAGCGCCAGCAGAGCCAGCGGCCAGCAGATTACGAAGAGCATGCACCACAGGAGGAAAGTGAACATGGCCGGGCCTCTCTTTCTTTTCCCTCTAATTAATTGTACGGCTGGGTTTGGGAGAAAGTTCCGTTCGCGCAGGACAAGTCTTGCGCGTTATTCGTAACGCAGCGCTTCCGCTGGGAGGGTTTTGCCGGCGGACCATGACGGGTACCAGGTCGCAACAAATGAAACTCCTATAGCTACCAGCACCACCCATACGCCGTCCCATAGGCTCGGGGCGAATGGGACGTAGTCGATGGAGTAGACCTCAGGCGAGAGTGAAATCAGGTGATAATGGCCTCCGGCGTAAGAAATGGCATAGCCGAGTAAGAGGCCGATCGCGGTGCCGATTACGCCAATCAGCACACCCTGTGCCATGAAGATGTTTCGCACCTGCGCTTTGCGTGTTCCCATCGACATCAGCACGGCGATGTCTTTGGTTTTTTCCATGACCATCATGATCAGAGAAATCAGAATGTTCAGAGCGGCCACGAAGACTATCAGTCCGACAGTGATTTTCGTGACCAAGCGCTCCATCTTCAGGGCGTGAAACAGCGCTTTGTTTTGTTCCTTCCAGTTGGTGGTCATGAAGCCTTTTCCGGCGGCGTCTTCGAGTTGGCTGGCAACTACGTCTGCTCTATCGATGTCATCGATCTTAAACTCGATCACTGAAATCAGATCTCCCAGGCCGAACAGGCGCTGCGCATCGGAAAGCCGCGTGAATGCCCACGACGAATCGTAATCGAAAAAACCGGAGTTGAAGATTCCCACGACCCGAAAGCGGCTGTATTTTGGGACCATACCGACCGGCGTCAATTCGCCTTGCGGGCTGGTCACGAGCACAACGGAGCCTACGGTTGCTCCCAGGTTGTCGGCCATGTCTTTGCCAAGAATGATGGGCGGCATCGCGGCTGTGCGCGCGTGAACGCCGGCCAGCGAATCGGGAGAGTCTTCAGTCGCTGGCGCTCCCTGAACAGCCGAGGCGGCTGTCCCCACATGATTCGTTTTTGGCTCGGTAGACGTTTGTTCAAGCGCGGCGGCCGATCCTTCTTTCACTGTGTTGAGCAGATCACCGACTTTACGCTCATAGGCCGGAATCGTGCCTTTCAGTACGGCGCCACGGGCGCGCGGTCCGCGCGAAATCAGCACCTGCTCGAAAATTGCGGGAGCCGCAGCGACCACGTGCGGCTGTTTGGAAAGGCGGTCGAGTAGAGGAAGCCAGTCTCTGATGCCGTCGTCGGCAATGCGCAGCAGACTCACGTGCGACGTGGATCCTATGAGGCGCTCCTGGAGGTCCTGGCGAAAACCGTTGTTGATGGCGAGCGCGACGATGAGCGATGCCACCCCAGCGGCCACGCCGACAATCGAGATGCCGGTGATAATGCCGATGAATGCCTGGCGCCTTTTCGCGCGCAAGTAACGGGTCGCAATGAAAAGTTCAAACCGCATGGGGAAAATGGGTGCCAGCATTTAGCCAAGTCGGATTATATCCTTCGCCCGCACCATCGCCGCCGGATCCACGGCCATAACCTTATCGACGATCCCTAATAAGAAATCGAATGTTGGCCGTATGGCACCGCGGGCGGTGATGTGGCACATTAGTAGATCAATGTCCGCACCTGCCGACTCCAGAGCTGGACGTGCCGCCTTCACTCATCCGGCTTTTGTGTTGTTTCAAATTGCGCGCTTCCTGATTGTGGCCGCTGTCGAAATGCAAGCCGTGGCCGTGGGATGGCAAGTCTATGACATTACCCATCGCGCACTCGACCTGGGGCTGGTGGGTTTGGCGCAGTTCCTTCCGGGCATTCTGCTGTTTCTGGTTTCGGGTCACACGTCCGACCGCTTCGATCGCCGCAAGGTCCTGGGCTTCTGCTATGCGGGATACGCGCTGTGCTCGGGGCTCTTGCTCCTTATCGCGGTGCGTGGCGCGTATTCAGTCAGGCCGATTTATCTTGTACTGATCCTGCTGGGCGCGGTGCGCTCGTTCAACGGGACGGCCAGCCGCTCCATTCTGCCGCAATTGGTTCCCGACGAAGATTTCGCCAACGCGGTGGCGTGGAATGCGACCACGTTTCAGGCGGCGACAATTCTGGGCCCATCCCTTGGCGGAATTCTTTATGCGATTTTTCGTGGACCATCCGCGGTTTATGCGATGGCCATGCTCACGGCGGTGGGCGCTCTGGTGTCCACGTTTCGCATCAGGACGCGGGCGCAGGCACGGCGTCGCGAGCCCACGACCCTTAAGACGGTGCTGGCGGGATTGAATTTTATCTGGCGCGAGAAGCTGATTCTGGGCGCTATTTCGCTGGATTTGTTCGCCGTGCTGCTGGGCGGGGCCGTGGCTTTGCTTCCGGTCTATGCCCGCGAGATCCTGCACACAGGTCCATGGGGATTGGGGCTGCTGCGCACGGCTCCGGGAGTTGGCGCCGCCTTCATGGCCGTGGCGCTGGCGCATCGCCCGCTACGCGGCCGCGTCGGACCCGTGCTGCTATGGTCGGTGGCCGGCTTCGGAGTCTGCACCCTGATTTTTGGCGTCTCGACCAGTCTCGTGCTTTCGCTCCTTTCGCTGATTTTCCTGGGCGCGTCCGATATGGTCAGCGTGATCATTCGCGCCACGCTGGTGCAGGTACGCACGCCCGACGAAATGCGTGGGCGCGTCACGGCGGTGGACATGGTTTTCATTGGGGCGTCCAACGAACTTGGCCAGTTTGAATCGGGCGTGACCGCGCAGTGGTTTGGCACCGTGCCCGCGGTCTTGTTAGGGGGAGTTGGGACTCTGCTGGTGATTGGGTTGTGGGCCTGGTGGTTTCCTGAGTTGCGGCGCGCGGGAAAGCTCGAGGCCATCAAGAGCTTGTCGGAAGAGAAAAGCGCAGCGGAGGAAGCACAATAAGGAAGTGCGATAAAGGCAAGCCGATGAGCGCATCCGCGCGAAGCAACCACCGCCGCAGCTTCGGTCGGGATGGCAAGGCCGGAAATGGGTCGGCAGATTACTTTGCTCGAAGCAAAATCTTGGCCGCGCTCATATTTTCATAGCGGTCATAGGCCCGAACCACCACGACATGATCCACGGCCGCGCCGTCTTTCGTGACTTCCGGCATAATTTTGAAATCGTAATTCTCAATCTTTGCATCGGAGATCTGCCCAACCGGCTCGACATACTTCCACTCGCCGGCGTCAATGGAATATTCAGCGCGCTTGATGGCGGAAAACCCATCGACGACGCGGAACGTTACGTGAATTTCTCCCGCTGCGATAGACGCCACCAGATTTTCGATGCGCGGAGGTGTCGTATCCACCTCGAAGCGGCGGCTCTCTCTGGAAAGGGTCAGGGCTTCGCCGGGGGAGTGCGAGGGCGCGTCAGACGCAATTACCTTTACGGTGTAGCCGCCGTCGGGCAGCAGGCTGGCGTCGAAGGAATAAGCTTTCTCCGCGAGATTGTCTTTGAGCAGCAACCAGCGGGTTTCGCCATCCCCGCGGTAGTAAACCGAATAGACAAGTTGATCGTCATTCTCATCGTGAGCGCTCCATTTGACTCCGATGAAATCGCGATCGTGCGAGCTTGGAACCGGGGCATCGAAATGCTGGCTTGATCCGGAAAATGAGCCCCCGGGAAATGTTGTGCTGGAATCCGATCCACCCTGCGTTTTCGGCATAGGCTGATACTTCACGCCGACCTGTACAACTACGTCATCGATTTCCGGCGTCACGTTCTTGGGCAGGTAGTTCAGTGCCACGCTGTCCACGCCGGGGGTCGCGCCGCTCGCGTGCAGCACGGCTTTCCACTGGGCGTAGCGAGCGGCTGGAATTCCGGTTTCTGCGTTTTTGCCCAGGTCGATCTTCTTCCACTGGCTCCAGTTGCGGTCGGGATTGTCGACGTTTCCGCTGCGCGCATACAGATCGACGTTGCCGGTGCCGCGGAAATCGGCGCGTCCCCAGCGCGAAAAAATCTTGGCGTCGAACACGTCGCTTTGATAATTGCCTTCGGTTTCCGGGCCGGGTCCCAGCAAAAAGACTTTCCCCAGATTGCTGGTCGCAGCAAACAGCGCGCCGCCGGGGGCTTTGGCGAAGGCCGTAACCTGCGTGGCGGGCGCCTTCAGCAGATCGGAATAATCGTCGAGGCCTGTGATGGCGAAAATGTGGCCGCGGTTGCCGGTGCCGGCCAGCAGGCGGTCATGGGAGTCGAAGGCCAGCGCGTAGACGATATCTTCGTGAGAGGTCCAAACCCGCGCGGGGGAACCGTCGGGCGCGATGCGATAGACATCCGAGCCAGCACTGGAGCTACCCCCGGGAAACGGAAATGGGCCAAGGATCGGAGGAGTGGTCGGTGAGGCCGTGATCGTAATTCCCGGGGTTTGCGGCGCTGCGCCGGAAATGGGCTGATTTGCGCCGATGTTCAACAGGGCCGTGGCCATGTTTGACGAACCTGAACTGCCGCTCTTTTTCTCGCCCACGGCTGCTGCGTAGATATTTCCAGCGCGATCGAGCGCCAGGGCGGTGATCTCTTTCTTGGGCGCGCTGTACAGCACGAAACCCTCGCCGGCTGGCGAAATGCGATAGATCAGGCCACTGCCATCGGAACCGGCAATCAGATTGTCCTGTCCGTCGAAGGCCAGCACTCGGATATGCGTCTCGTCGCTCTTGAAGAAAACCGAACGCTCACCGTTGGGCGTGACCCGGTAGATCTCTCCATGGTCTCCAGTGGCAACATAGAGGTTGCCAGCTTTGTCGAGCGCGAGGTCCCAGATGTATTTCGTGCCCGGTTCGAAGTAGATCGTCGAACTCCAGGACGGGTCGACACTGGGTTGGGTGGCGTCCTTTTCGGCTGGGTTTTTCTCGTTTTCTCTATCCTTGCCAGAAGCGCCTGCGTGACCGGCTTTGTGTTCGAGTTTGTAGACTTTGCCGTCGGGCGCGGTGGCAGCGTAGATGGAGCCTCCGGGGCCAATCTGGAGGGCCTGCACCTGAAGCTCCTTGGGTTCAAAAATGATCGTTGACTTGCCGTCAGCCGCGATTCGGTAGACGCGGGCGGGCGCACCCGCAGCGACGTAAACGTTGCCGGCATTGTCAGCTGCGATCGCCCAGATGTAGGTGGAAGGTGTGGTGTAGAGGCTTTTGAATGTAGGTGCGAGTTCGAGACCGCCGGCGCTGCGAATGGCTACTCCGGTGGCGGTGCCCTTCGTGAGTTCGTCGAACTTCGATTGCTCCCACGTGCGCGTGCCCTCAGCCAAGACCAGCACAGAACCGCTGAAGCTCAAAAGGAGACCGGCAAGAAGGAAGAAGGAAGGCTTTCGCATGCGCTGCAATGGTGTACCTCGAAGCATCGTTATAGGCAGAATACTCAGATTATCACGCTTGCCGGGACGCAAGTTGAGACACGCTTAACAGACCTGGAGCGAAAGCCAAGCAGCAGCACATTTGCCCCGACCAGTGGCGACGCCATCCGATTCTCCGTGGTATCGTAAGATTTCATGCGCTCCTCCCGCCAGGAACTGCTGCGCGTGCTGGCCGACAAGTCGTTCCGGTTGGGCAACTTTAAGTTGTCGTCGGGCGCCAGCAGCGACTACTACATCGACTGCCGCACCACTACGCTTGATGCCAGGGGCTCGCGGCTAACGGGCGCGGTTTTTGCCGAGGAGATCAAGCAGCGGCAATGGAAGCCGCAGGCCATCGGCGGGTTGACCATGGGGGCCGATCCCATCGTAGTTGCAATGGCAGTGGTAAGTGGCTCATGGAGCGGTTTTCTGGTGCGCAAAGCGGAAAAGCAGCATGGCACCGGGCAGCGCATCGAGGGCTTTCGTGAGAAGGGCGCGCGCGTGGTGATTGTCGACGATGTCTGCACGACGGGCGCCTCCACAGTGCAGGCGATCGAGGCGGCCCGCGAATTCGGGTTTGAGATTGTGGGTGTGATGTGCCTGGTAGAGCGTGAGGAAGCAAAAGGGCGGCCGAGTGTGGAGAAGGCCGCGGGGCCAGCGCCGTTTATCTCGATTTTTACCGCCAGCGATGTCCGCGCCGAACACGTTTCACAGACCGACACCGCGCCCATAATTCTTGCGGTCGCAGCCATCTGTGAGGTTTGCGGGGCCCCGGCAGTAACCAACATGCCGCGGAACCGCTGCGCGGCCCACAAGCCATAGCGAGTTTAGAGAACCCGAGTTTTGAGAACCTAATGATTCAGACCCTCGAATGGACGAACGGCGGTGTGCGCTTCATCGACCAGACGAAGCTGCCCACGGAAGAAACCTACGTCACCTGCACCACGCATGAGCAGGTTGCCGAGGTGATCCGCACCATGGTGGTGCGCGGTGCGCCTGCCATTGGCGTGGCCGCCGCCATGGGAATTGCGCTCGGCGTCAAGAACTCGAAGGCTGAGACCACGGAGGAACTCAAGCGCGATCTCGACCAAATCTGCGATCTGATGGGCAAGACTCGCCCGACCGCGGTCAACCTCTTTTGGGCGATTGGCCGCATGCAGGAGAAATTCGAGCGCGTGCGCATTCGCACCGTCGCTCAAATCAAACAGGACCTCATCGAAGAATCCCAGCGCATGCACGCCGAAGACATTGCCGCCAATCAGGCCATGGGACTCCACGGCGCCACGCTGATGCCGAGCCAGGGCGGAGTGCTTACGCACTGCAATGCCGGCGCACTGGCCACGGCGGGCTACGGCACCGCGTTGGGCGTGATTCGCGCGGCGGTCGAGCAAGGCAAGAAAATTCACATTTACGCCGATGAAACCCGTCCATTTCTTCAGGGGTCGCGGCTCACTGCATGGGAACTGATGAAAGATGGCATCCCCACCACCGTGATCTCCGACAACATGGCCGGCGCCATGATGAAGCAGGGCAAGATTGCAGCCATCGTGGTGGGCGCCGACCGCATCGCGGGGAATGGCGACGTGGCCAACAAGATCGGAACGTATACGGTCGCCGTGCTGGCCAAAGAAAACGGAATTCCGTTCTATGTGGCGGCGCCGATTTCGACGATCGATCTCGAATGCACCGACGGCAGCAAGATTCCGATCGAGCAACGCAATCCTCGAGAGGTCACTCACATTGGCGGGAAACAAATGACGCCGGATGGTGTGACCATCGAAAATCCTGCCTTCGATGTGACTCCAGCGAAATATGTTACGGCCATCATCACCGAGCGCGGAATCGCCCGCGCGCCCTACGGTGAATCTCTCGGCAAGATGGCGGGCAGCGAAGCCAAAGTTGAGTCCTTCAGAGGCTGAAATCCTGGCTTTAGTGGCGCCGTTGAACGGCGCGTCCCACCCACAACGGTTCGCGAGATACGCTCGCGATCGGAGATGAATCGCGCCGCCTGATTGGGCCTCATGATGGTTCGAGAGTGCCATGTGAGCGGTGCCGATAGTGTGAGAAGATGAGTGCATCGCACCGCTTCCTCTACCCGCTGGAGGCGATGGAGCGAAGCGGAGACAATTTGCATCTAACACAGCAGATGCCTGGCAAGATGGCGGAGCAACCAGCACCGTTGCTGCGGGTTCAAGGTTTGAAGAAGGTTTTCCGGTCCGGTGAGTCGGTCCTGGTGCTCTTTGAAAACTTGTCGTTTGAGGTGAAGCGCGGCGAAATGCTCGCCATCGTCGGCGAATCAGGAGCGGGGAAGAGTACGTTGCTGCATATACTTAGCGCCCTCGACCACGCTTCTGCTGGCAATGTGTATTGCGCCAAACTGCAGCTGAATGCTTTGTCCGCGGACGAAGCGGCCGAATTTCGCAATCGCGAGGCCGGTTTTGTCTGGCAGTTTCACTACCTGTTGCCGGAATTCACGGCTGCAGAGAACGTGGCGATGCCACTGCTGGTCCGCGGGATGACATGGGCAGAGGCGGCGCCGGAAGCTTTGCGCTGGCTGCGCGAGGTGGGATTGGGGCAACGCGGGCATCATCGCTCGGGAGAGCTTTCGGGCGGCGAGCAGCAACGCGTGGCCCTGGCAAGGGCGCTCATTACCGGTCCGAAGTTGCTGCTGGCGGACGAGCCTACCGGGGATCTCGACAGTCACACGGCGGAGGCGGTCTTTGAATTGATCGCCAGATTGCATCGCGACCACGAGCTCACCTCTCTGATTGCAACTCATAACTTATCGTTCGCGCGGCGTTGCCATCGGGTCTTGCGGCTGCAGGGGGGCCGCGTGGAGGAGATCAGTCCGGAGTCACTGCCTGTATGACCGGGATCAAGATGATTAGCCGGGATCAAGGTGATTAGTAAGACCAAGATTGGTAAGACAGTGTGCAAGAGATTGCCACCGGGCAACCATAGGAAGCTGAAAAGGTTCCTTCAGTAACAACGTTTGTAACGTTGGAGTACTTGGGAATGATGGCTGTTTGATTGCATAATAAAGAGAGCATGGCCGGATGGGCGTTTGGCGGATTAACCGGTCGAGAGGATGGAAGCACTTCTCGACCCTGAAGTTCAGGGGGAAAGGCATTATGTTTGAACGTTACACGGAGAAAGCCAGGCGCGTGATCTTTTTCGCGCGCTACGAAGCAAGCCAGTTCGGGTCTCCTTATATCGAGACCGAGCACCTGCTGCTGGGGCTCCTGCGCGAAGACAAAGCCCTGACCAATCGATTCTTGCGCTCGCACGCGTCGGTTGAGTCGATCCGCAAGCAGATCGAAGGGCACACCACGATCCGGGAGAAGGTTTCGACCTCGGTGGATCTGCCGCTCAGCAACGAGTGCAAGCGAGTGCTGGCTTATGCCGCGGAGGAAGCCGAGCGCCTTTCGCACAAGCACATCGGGACCGAGCACTTGCTTTTGGGTTTACTAAGAGAAGAAAAGTGCTTCGCGGCCGAGATTCTGCACGAGCGCGGCTTGCGGCTGGCTACCATCCGCGAGGAATTGGCGCGCACCAGCCAGGAAAAAGCGCAGCCGCAACGGCAGCGCGAGTCTTCGCTGCTGAGCGAGTTTTCGCGCGATCTTACGCAGGCGGCGATGGACAACCAGCTCGATCCGCTGGTCGGCCGCGATGGCGAACTCGAGCGCGTGGTTCAGATTCTCTGCCGCCGCACCAAGAACAATCCGGTGCTGATCGGCGAGCCGGGTGTAGGCAAGACCGCCATCGTCGAAGGTCTGGCGCAGCGCATCGCCGACGGCGAAGTTCCGTCATTCCTGGCGGACAAGCGAATTCTGGCCCTCGATCTTTCTTTGATCGTCGCCGGAACCAAGTATCGTGGCCAGTTCGAAGAGCGGCTGAAGACCATCATGAAGGAGCTGATGGAGTCGCAGAATTCCATCATCTTCATCGACGAGTTGCATACGCTGGTCGGCGCGGGATCGGCCGAAGGTTCGCTCGATGCCGCCAACATCCTGAAGCCGGCATTGTCGCGCGGCGAGATTCAATGCATCGGCGCAACCACTCCCGGCGAATATCGCAAGTCGATCGAAAAAGATCGCTCGCTCGAGCGCCGTTTCCAGGCGGTGAAAGTTCCGCCGCCGAATGAGGCCGATGCGATCAAGATTCTGTTCGGCATCAAGGACCGCTACGAAAAGTTCCACGCCGTCACCTACACCGACGACGCCATCAACTTCGCGGTGTCGCACTCGAACCGCTATATTCCCGATCGCTTCCTGCCCGACAAGGCCATCGATCTGGTCGACGAAGCGGGCGCGCGCGTAAAGCTGCGCCAGACTTCGCTGCCGGAAGAAATCACCGAAGTGCAGAAGCGCATCAAGTTCATCGTCCACCGCATGGAGAACGCCATCGCGAACCACGAGTTCGAGAAGGCGCGTTTCTATTCGGACGAAGAACGCAAGGAGCGCGAGAACCTGCGCGCCCTTCGCGAAAAATATCATCTCGATGAATCCTCGACTGGCGTCGTCGGCCGCGAAGACATCGAAGACGTGGTTTCGCGCTGGACCGGCGTTCCCATCACCTCGATCAAGGAAGAAGAAACCCAGAAGCTGCTGCGTATCGAAGAAGAGCTGCACAAGCGCATCATCTCGCAGGACAAATCGATCAGCGCGCTGGCCCGCGCGATCCGCCGTTCGCGCGCCGGGCTGAAGAGCCCGAACCGGCCGATCGGCTCGTTCCTGTTCCTCGGGCCGACCGGCGTCGGCAAAACCGAAGTTGCCCGCACGCTGGCCCAGTTCATGTTCGGCACGGAGAAAGCTCTGGTCCGCTTCGACATGTCGGAATTCATGGAGAAGCACTCGGTCTCGAAGCTGATCGGCTCGCCTCCGGGATACGTGGGCTACGAAGAGGGCGGCCAGCTTACGGAACGCGTGAAACGCGCTCCTTATTCCGTGGTGCTGCTCGACGAAATCGAGAAGGCGCATCCCGACGTGTTCAATATCCTGCTGCAGGTTTTTGAAGACGGCCAGCTGACCGACGGCCTCGGCAACACGGTCGACTTCAAGAACACGATCATCATCATGACCTCGAACATCGGCGCGCGGCACTTGCAGAAGCGCGAGGGCTTTGGCTTCCAGTCGACAAAGGACGAGATGGTTTCGAGCAAGGTCGAGGAAATGGTGAAGGGCGAGGTGAAGCGCACCTTCAATCCTGAATTCCTCAACCGGTCTGGACGAAATTATTCTGTTCATGGCTTTGAGCGAGGCCGATCTGATTCAGATTCTCGAGCTCATGGTCAACCAGCTCAACGCGAACCTGGCGCAGAAGGCGATCACGGTTTCGGTTGCGGATGAGGCCAAGAAGTGGATCCTCAACCAGACCCTCACCGACCGCAGCTATGGCGCCCGTCCGCTGCGCAGAGCGTTGCAGAAATATATCGAAGACCCGCTGTCGGAGGCGCTGATCCAGGGCACCATCACCACGCGTCCGGCATTCATCGAGGTTTTCCTCGAGGACAACAAGCTGTTCTACCGCCCCGTGGACGCGGAAAAAACCGAGGGCGTGTTGCTGTACGAGAACAGCTAGAAAAACAGCGGTGAGCTATCAGCCGCCAGCTTCATGCTGGCGGCTTTTGTTCTGTGATTTTTTCCATATTGACGCAATCGAATAGGCTCAGATTTTCTGTGGAGGCCCCCATGACCAAGGTCAACATCGCTGAAAAATTTGCGCAGATTCACGAATTCTGGAAGCCCCACATCGCCGCCGAACTCAACGGCCAGATGGTCAAGTTCGGCAAGTTCAAAGGCGAGTTTGTTTTTCATCACCACGAAAACGAGGACGAAATGTTCCTTGTCGTGAAGGGCCGCTTCCGCATGGAGTTTCTCGACCGCCAGGAATGGATCGAAGAGGGTGAGTTTATTGTTGTGCCGCGGGGTGTGGAGCACAGACCCGTCGCCGACGAGGAATGCTGGGTTCTGCTGTTTGAGCCGGCCTCTACTCTGAACACGGGCAATGTGATCAATGAACGGACCTTGCCTGAACTGGAGCGAGTGTAGGAGAACGTGGTAAAAAGACTTAGCCCGCTGCGTCTCCAGGAGGGTTGCGCGATAAGTTTATGGATCTGACAGTCTACTCCGCCGCTTGGTGTCCCGATTGCCGCGAGGCCAAACGTTTCCTTGCCAAATTCAATATCCCGTACAACGATATCGACGTCCAAACTACACCCGGCGCGATCGATGAGATCGTCAAGCACACCGGCAAGCGCGCCATTCCGCAGTTTGTGATCGATGGCGAGTGGGTGCAGCCCTACGTTCAGGGAAAGGGATTTCTCTACGACGAAATGGCGAAACGGCTGGGAGTAGCGAAGCCGTAGCCTGATTTCCGAGTCAAGCCCAACTCACTGCACTATTCCCTGCGCATTGTCATTCCGCTTATCTGGGTGAAATGAATGTTGTTGCGCGCCCTGCCTTTGAACTAGACGAGCCGAAGGCGCATACTGCCATTTCCGCCACCCGCTCGATACCTCCTGTACATCATCTTCCGTACCGTGGAAAAGGCTCTCCCGACACGGGAAGATTACCCCTCATGTCAGAACGAGGAACGCCGGAACCAGAGGTGGTCGATCCGCAGAGTCCGCCGGAAGCAAGTGCGGTCAGCGACAGCTGGCAGCAGATGGTACAAGCCGTGCTGGGTTTGGCCTTGCTGGTCGGCGCCGTGGCTATGTTCCACTACTATGCGCCCGTTCCCCGCCAAAGCGCGCAGCCCGACGAATTGCAAAAGCAGGTAAACCAGCTCACGCGGGATGTGGCGCAACTCGAGCGCGAACAGGCCATGCCGGCGCTGGTGCTGAACCGTTACCGAAATTCGATTGGCTACATTTACGGCGTATATCAGGTCGGATTCGCCAATCAGACGGCGGCGATTCGGGCGCGCGTTTCGGGCACAGGATTTCTTGTCGGCGACGGCTTGCTGGCGACCAACCGCCATGTGGCCGAACCCTGGTATGGCGATCGCGAGGCGCAAGAGTTGATCCGGCGCGGGGCAACGGCCACGCTGGAGAGCCTGGTCGTTTTCTTTCCCGGCTCGACCATGCCGGTGAGCCTGACACCGGTCACAGTTTCCTCCACGGACGATCTTGCCGTTGTGAAGATCGAAGACAGAGACGCGGCGCGAGGAATTGCCATTCTGCCGCTGGCAAAAGGAGTGGCTACACCGGGAGAAATAGTGACCGTGATCGGCTATCCCATGGGAATTGCCGGTATGGTTGCCAAGTCTCCGAGCGGGATCTACCAGCGGCTGGCGTACCGGCATGGTGATATCGCGGAAGCGAGCGAACTGGCGGCGCTGTCGCTGATTCGTCCTTCGACCACCTGCGGACATCTGGGCGATGTGGTGGGCAACAAGTTGATCTACGACGCACCCACGGCGCATGGCGGCAGCGGGGGACCGGTGTTCAACTCCAACGCGGAAGTGATTGGAGTGAACTCCGCTTACATCGACGGGTTCTCCGGCGGAACGCTGGGTGTTTCCGTGGAAGCGTTGCGGCCGCTGATTGAGGCGGCAGAGAAAAAGCAGTAGTCAACGCCTACTTCAATCCTGAAATATCCAATCCGGCTTTTCGCGGGAACCATCCCGGTTCACGTACGTGTTCATCCTGAAATTGGCGCATGCGGGCGGCCATCACGCTGCTGCGACCCAGATAGCCGACTGCTTTTTGTGGATCAGCGCGATCGACTACGGGCAGGCGGCCGATGTCGTTTTGCAGCATCTTGGCGGCGGCTTTCGACATCAGTTCGTCAGGATAAGTGACCACCAGCCGCGTCGTCCCCGCTTGCGGCACGGTCATGGCGCCGGAAGAATCTTTGTCGAGGGCGCGAAGCAGGTCACCCCGGGTAATGATGCCGGCAAGTTTTCCCGCATCGTCGACGATCAGCAACGCCTCATGGCGAGCGACGGCAGGGTCATGCTGGGCAATGCGCGCCGCCAGCGCGGCCACGGTTGTGTTGGCGGGGATCACGGGCAATTCCTCTTCCATCGTATCGGCAACGCGGGCCTGGGAAAGAACGTCAGCTTCGTAATCCTGATGAACGTGGAGTCCGCGCCGCGCCAATTTTTCAGTCATGATCGAGCTATTGGGCATCAACAGCATAGCGATACCGTCGGCGATTACGCTGACCAGCATCAGCGGCAGGACCGAGTTGTAGTCGCGCGTAATTTCGAACGCGAAGATGATAAATGTGAAGGTGGCGCGCGAGGCTGCCGCAAAAACCGCTCCCATGGCCACAAGTGCGAAGGCTCCGGGCGAAAGATGAGCGCCGGGAACAAAATAATTTACAACCATGGCGAAGATGCCGCCCATGGCCGCGCTCCACATGAAGCAGGGAGCGAGCAATCCACCAGAGGTGCCGGAACCAAGCGAGACCGCCAAGGGCAGCGGCCTTGGCTACCATGACAACCAGCAGGATCTTCCACGCCAGTTGCCCATTCAGAATGTCGCCGATGGTGTCGTAGCCGACGCCGAGCACGCGGGGCACGAAAAAGCCGATGATGCCCAGGCCCAGCGCCCCGATTGCGGGCCACCACAATTCGTCGAATGGAAGCTTCTCGAATTGGTCTTCCACCCAGTAGAGCAGTTTGCTGAATCCTACGGCAGCGAGGCCGCAGATCAGCCCCAACACCAGATAAAAAGGCAGGGCACGGGGAATGGCGAAGTCCATCGCACTCACCTGTGAACATCGGCCCGGTACCCAGAAGTTGCATGTGGACCGCGGTGGCCAGCGTGCTGGCAATCACCAGCGGAATGAACGAGCGCGATTTGAATTCAAATAGCAGCAGTTCGATGGCGAGAATCACGCCGGCGATGGGAGTATTGAACGTTGCCGACATGCCGGCGGCGGCGCCGCAGGCAAGCAGCACTTTGCGCTCGACCGCCGTGGTGTGAAACGCCTGCCCGACCAGCGAGCCGATGGCGCCGCCGGTCTGAATGATCGGACCTTCCGCCCCGAACGGGCCGCCGGTGCCGATCGCAATGGCGGCCGAGATGGGCTTCAGGATCGCCACACGCGGCGCGATGCGGCTGCGATTGAACAGCACCGCTTCCATCGCTTCGGGAATGCCGTGGCCTTTGATCTTCGACGTCCCGTACTTGGCCATGACGCCCACAATCAGGCCGCCGATGACCGGAGTCACGATCACCATCCACCCCAGGTGATTGTGTTGCGCGCTGGAAAAGTCGGCTGACCAGCGGTGATAGAAGAAAAGGTTGGTGAAGAGGCCGATCAGCTTGTAGAGGACGAAGGCCACGATTCCGGCCACCAGACCGATTGCGGCCGAGAGCAGGACACCAGCAGCATGCGGAAGGGTGCGGGCGAATCCGGCACTGGAGACGGGTTATGGCTTGGAGCAGCGGCAGAGATGTCGTTCATGAATCTCTTATGAATTTCCTTTTTTTGCGAGCGGTGACCGTGGCGCATCGTTGCCTTCACGCATGACGCGGCGAAGAGCGGCTATTAGTTCAGGTCGCGGCCGAGCGAAGTTGGTCGTGATGATGCAGAGCGAGTTCGGCCAGAACTCTTTCTCCCTTGGGTGTCAGGGCGAGCAGCACTTCGCGGCGATCGTCCCGGGCACGGGTGCGGTGGACGAATCCCCCTGCTTCGAGGCGGTTCACCAGTTCGACAGCGCTGTGATGGCGGATTTGCATGCGGGTGGCCAGTTCGCGGATGCGCGGGCGCACGCCGGCGGCCATGCCTTTAATGGCCAGCATGAGTTGGTACTGTCCGCGCTCGAGGCCTGCCTGCTTCACCACTTCTTCGCTGAAGTGAAGAAAGCGGCGAATCTGGTAGCGGAACTCCGCGAGGGCCTGATAATCCGACAAGGTGAGCTTCTTCATGCCGCCGATTGTATCGTGCCGCGATCCAGCGGCAAGCTAAGTATATCGTAGAGCGATATTATTTTCAAAAGTGAAGAAAAACCGGGAAAAGACGGCCACCGCTGCGCCTCCCGCTGGAACCACCGCAAACGGCCGGTTGCATGTTAAACTTTATGATTCGCAGACGAATTCCCCTTGATACAGGACAATTGATCCGCTCATGCTTCTTTCCAAGGATTACGTGGGCTACCTCGCCCGCGAAGCTTACCAAGAAACTGATTGCCGCCAAGGCCATCGAAACGTCGGTCCGTGCCGAAAGTAACGGAGCGCGTGCACGCCGCGCTGCTCGAGGAAATGACCCTCGAAGACCGCATCAACGACGAGGTTCGCGTCATCCTCGAAGCCTACTCCGAGGAAATGAACAAAACCGGCGCCAACTACCAGGAAATGTTTCGCAAGGTGAAGAGCGAACTGGTGCGCAAGTACAAGGCGGTGCTGTGAGACTGAGCCGCGACAAAGTGAACGTGCTGGCCCGCGCCGTGGCCGACGCCCTCAAGGAGATGGACGAGGTCGAGTTCATCGAAGACCCCAACACCATCCGCCAGGAAACCCGCAAGATCCTCGAAGACCTGCTCAATCACGAAGAGAAGATCGATATCGCCGCCCGCCAGAAGATCGAGAGCCAGAAGCGCACCATTCTCGAAGGCTCGCAGGAGTGGGACATTCTCTACCGCAAGTATTACAACGAGGAAGTGAAGAAGCTGGGCATGTAACCGGCCCGCCTGGAATGCTCAAAGCCCGCCAGTCGGGACCTTTACTCCAGGCCATCTACAACATATAGCGATCCCGTAGTGCGGCTTGAGCCGTACACGTAGGCTTTACTCTTTTCGGCATACTGCAGCCTCATCTTTGACATAGAGCCAGCCCGGTTGCTGAGTTGGACCTGCTGCAGCAGCGTCCGCTTGCCGTCCGCAATCTCGACCCGGCACATACGAGCCCCCCACGGAGTAACGGACAGCACTAGAAGTGCCTGCCCGTCTTGCGACCACTTTGAGACGGTCTCGCCGGACTCGGTCGCAGGGACTGTCTGCAGCTTTTGGGTCGCGGTATCGAAGATTACGATCTGCCCAGCGCCGTTCACGCCTGCGATACGCTTACCATCGGGAGCCACGGCCGCGCCGAGAAAATCGGCTGGACCCACGGGTTGCGGCTTGCCACCGGCAATCCCCATCTCATACGTTCGCAGCGCCTGGCCATGCGCCGCGCCCACCAGAATCAAATGTTGACCGTCGGAAACCACGCGAGATCGAGCAAAGTGGAAATATCTTCCAGCGCCAATTGCCGGCTTTGCCCGGCTCCGATAGGATAGAGCGCAATTTGCGGAGGTATGGTAAGCAGGACGGCCGCGGCTGTCCTCCCATCCGGCGAGAACCTCGGGCCTGAGCCTTTTCCCAACGCGACCGGGGCGGAGCCATCCAATTTGCGGTACGCCGCCAGGTACAAGGAGCCGGACGGCCCTCCCCATTCCGTGAAAAGAAATGCCTCGCCATTGGGCAGCAAGTCGTTTAAGGAAGATCCATCGAACCATTCCAGTCCAGTCTGTTCTTTTCCCGTCGAGTCGACCGCAGTAAGGTCTCCTCGAACCAGCTCGGAAGAAATAAGCGCACGGCCGTCGCCGGCGATGTCGAGGATGCGCGTGCGCTGGGGATTGGTCATAATCAGTCGTTGGTTTCCCGACAGGTTCACGGCACGCAACTGAAAACTCACACTCTGAGCGGCTGTGAACCAGATTTCATTTTGTTTTGCCGCCCACGCTAAACCCTGAATGCCCCAGAACTCGTCGGTCAGCTTCTTCACCTTGCCCGAGCCATCGATTACCGATACCCATCCGCGGTCGTCGTCAAAAACGGGATGTTCCGCAAATGCGACCTCATTCCCTGTGGGAGATACGCGGACGTAGTCGAGGTAACCGGAAGTGGTATAGAGCACCTTGCCCGCGGGATACTCGAGTTGTACCTTGCGGTCGGCGAGGCGGACGATTGCCAGCGTTTTGCCGTCGGGTGCATAGTCGGCGGCAATCACACCTTCCTGGAGCGCTCGCGGGCTGCCTCCGGTCATCGGTACTTCTGCCATGGTTCCGGAGCGGAAGTTCACATGTTCAACGGGATCCAACGCAAGGTTCAGATCACCGCTGGGGGACAGCGCGAGCAACGCGGCGCTGGGCAGATCAACCTTGGTGGATTGCGGGAACTCCATGCGGACGGAGTAGATTTGCGCGGGATCGTTTCCCCACTGCGCGCCGTAAATCACCGTTTGCCCATCCTTCGCAAACCGCGCATTTGATGGATAACCTTGCTGATAGGTGAGGCGGAGATAGCTGGGCGGCGTCTTTGTGTTTGACCTGCGCCCGGCGAACCACATCGCCGCTCCCACGGCAATCAGGGCCAGCGCGGCGACGGTCCACGGGAGCCACGAGCGCTTTGTTGCGCCAGGCTGCAGGCCCATCGCCGATGCACCACCCGATGCGCCCGTCGTTATTCTCGACGACATTCCCGACGAAGTTCCGCTGATGGCTTCAATGGCGAACGCGAGATCGCTGGCCGACTGAAATCGGCGCTCGACATGCTTTTCGAGGCAACGGCCGGCAATGCGTTGCAGTCCAGCCGGGCCTTGCCAGCCGGGATCGTTCATCTCCGCCGGTTCCTCGCGCAGAATGGCGGTCATGGTCTCGGCAGTCGTGTCACGTTTGAAGGCGCGCTTGCCGGTGAGCATTTCAACGAGCACCGCACCGAAACTGAAAATGTCCGAACGCGTGTCGCCGCTTTCGCCACGAACCTGCTCGGGCGACATGTAGCCGACCGTCCCCATCACCATGCCGGGCAAGGTCGCGGGGCTGGTGAGGGTCACTTCGACTCCGTTGTTCTCTTCCGGACGCAGCAGCTTGGCCAGGCCGAAGTCGAGTACCTTCACGCGACCGTCACGCGTGATGAATATGTTTTCCGGTTTCAGGTCGCGATGCACGATGCCCTTTTCGTGCGCCGCAGCGAGACCGTGCGCAATGCCGAGCGCGTACTCGATGGCCCGCCGCGCCGGCAGCGGCCCGGCTTCGAGTTTCGAGCGCAAAGTTTCGCCCTCGAGCAGTTCGCTGACCAGGAAGGGCGAGCCGTCGTACGTCCCAATGTCATGTATGGCGAGAATGTTGGGGTGGTTCAGCGCGGCGATAGTGCGGGCTTCCTGCTCGAAACGCCGCAGGCGTTCAACGTCTTTCGCCAGCGATTCCGGAAGGACCTTGATGGCGACGTCGCGCCCGAGACGCGTATCGCGGGCGCGATAAACCTCGCCCATGCCGCCTGCGCCAATCGAGGACTGGATTTCGTAGGGGCCGAGCTTCGTGCCAGAGGTAAGAGCCATGCGTGGACGAAATTATAGCGCCTTGGCGGATTTCTCCGGATACAGACTTTCGAACTCCGGATCGCCGTGAAGAAACGTCAGGTCGGGGTCACGGCGCACCCAAGTGGAGTCTTTGAAGCCGGCTTCCCAGGCCTTTCGCAGGGCATCCATCGCTTCCGGTTTTTTCTTGAGATAGCAATAAAGGCAGGCAGCGTTGTAGAGAATGGAAGCTTCGTTGGCGCGCAGCGTGATAGCCAGGGCGACCTCGCGCAAGGCGTCATCGGTGCGTCCGATCTTAGCGTAATCTGAACCTAGCAGGACTCGGGCGCGCGCATCTTCGGGCACCTGTTTGAGGTGGTTTTCGAGCGCGGCCACTCTTCGCTGGCCCATATTGCGCCAAGCCTCATTTTTGCCCAGAGCAGCCAGTGAATTGGTGATAGGAACGTAGACGTTGTAGTCCTCGCCACTGGCTTCGATGGCGACTTCCATTATGTCGGCGACCTCCTGAAAACGTCCGGCGGCAAACAGTGCCCGGCACAGCAGGTAATAGGCGCCTTCGCAATCGCGCTTGCGTTCGAGGGCCTTTCGCACCATGCGCACGGCTTCGTCGTGGAGTTCGGTGGCGTAGAGTACCCAGGCCTGGCTCACCTGCACTTCAGGCAGGTCCCAGCGCAGGGCCAAAGCTTTGCCGGAGGCGTCGCGGGCGCGCTCCATCCATACATTTTCGCGGCTGTAGTTGCAGAAGAACATGGCGCAAGCGTTGGCGCAGGCGGCATAGGCCAGGGCGAAGCTGGGGTCGATGGCCACGGCGTTTTCGAACATCTGCAGCGCAAACTCCAGGTCCTGGCGGGTCTGGCGGCGGGCATATCTCTTGCCGCGCAGATACAGGTCATAGGCCTGCAGGTTCTCCGTCGGCTTGATGGCCAGCGCTTCCAGTTCCTGGGGTGACAGCGTCACGCGGAGGGCCTCGGCGATCTTTCTGGCAATCTCATCCTGCACTTCGAAAACGTCTTTCATCTCACGGTCGAAGCGCTCCGACCACAGGGGGAAATCGGTTTCGGTGTCGACAAGTTGGGCATTGATGCGCAGGCGGGTTCCTGCCCGGCGCAGTGTTCCGGTGAGGACATAGCCGGCGCGCAACTGCTGGCCGATCTGCGCGGGAGTGACCTGCTTGTCGCGAAAAGCCAGTACGGTGGGGCGGGAAAAAGTGTTCAGGCCGCGAATCTTAGAGAGTTCGGTGATGATGTCCTCGGTGATGCCGTCGCGCAGATACTCGTCTTCTTTAGAGCCGCTGGAATTCTCGAAATAAAGCACGGCCAGGGCTTTTGCGTGCTGTCTCGATGCCGCAACGGCAGCATCGCTCTTGTCCGAAAGGCGCTTTTTCCCCGATCCCAGATCGCGCTTTAATCGAGTCAGATCGGTTTTGAGTTCCGTGGCGGTCTGGCAGCGCAGGTCGCGGTCCTTCTCGAGTGTTTTGTCGATGATGCGGATCAAGTCGGGCGGCAGCGAGGAATTCAGTTCCACGGCCGGCCGGGGCTCGCGATTCAAGATCGCATCGAAGACCATCGCCGAGGTGTCGCCAGGGAATGGCAGCGTGCCAGTGGCCATTTGATACAGCACGGTGCCGACAGAAAACAGATCGGTGCGTGCGTCGACGAATTGGCCGCGGGCCTGTTCCGGGGACATGTAAGAGATCGTGCCCACGGCCGTACCTGGCGAGGTGAGCAGCGCATCGGAAGCTTGCGTCTCCATGGGCGTGGCGGAGTCGCCGTGGCCCCGTCCGTCGCGGCCGATTTTGGCCAGTCCGAAATCGAGAATCTTTACCTGCCCGCGCTCGGCGAGAAAAATATTGGCCGGCTTGATGTCGCGGTGCACGATGCCCTTGGCGTGGGCGGATTCGAGAGCGTCGGCAATCTGAATGGCGATGGTCAGCAGCTTTTCCATCTCGACGGGATGATGGCCGATGGCCTGAGCCAGTGTCTGGCCTTCGAGGCGCTCCATTACGATGAAGTGCTGGCGCTCATATTGTTCGATGGCGTGGACTGTGCAGATATTGGGATGGTTCAAGGCCGAGGCTGCCCGCGCCTCGCGCTGAAAGCGTTCCAGCAATTGCGCGTCCTGCGCCATTTCCGGCGGCAGGAACTTGAGGGCCACATTGCGGCCGAGGCGGGTGTCCTCAGCTTCGTAAACCACTCCCATGCCGCCGCTGCCGAGCTTACCCAAGATTTTGTAATGCGAGATAGTCTGCCCGATCATTGTTGTGACGCCGGTTGTGACGCCGTTAATGGTAGGTGTTTGGCAGTGCGAGGTCAACTTGCGGGCGGTCGCGCCACCCGCTTTCCCGGATTTTCGTTGTGTGCCTGCTCCCAAAAATGCCCCGCGCTCCCAGCGCGGGGCGTATCGCACAACGGCGAACGGGCCAGAGGGCCCCAATGAAGGTTTTCAGGCCGCTTCGCGGCGTTTCTGGATTGTCAGCAGGGTCTGGAGATACTTCTGGGCGTTGCCGGCGATCTTGCGTTGCGGCAGGCTGTTGATCCACAGTTCGTGAGGAATATTGCGGCGCTCGCGGCGAGTGCCGACTGCGCCCCGATAGAGAGTGTTGGTGGGGCGCTTGTCGGCGGTCTGTTGCGTCCAGCCGCTGCCGGAATCCACGGTGTAGATGCCGATATAGCCGTTGACCAGAAGTTGAAATGGATTCTGAATCTTGTTCATGCGGTCAAAGGGTGTGGAACCCTCGGCGCGGAAACTCTCGAACCACGCCGGGTAGACGAAGTCGGAGACCAAAATGTTATCGATCTGGTAGCCGAGGCTATCGTCTTCGCAAGCGTCGCAGACTTCATAGGCGTAGAGAATTCCCGCGGTCTCGTTGCTCTGCACGAATACAGTCAGGTTGATGTTGGGGTCGCCGAGCATCTCGAGCAGTTCGTGGCTGGCGGTAACCGTCCACGATGTGCCCGCTTTCAGATCGCTGGCGGCGAAGACTTTGCCGATGGGCAGCCCCTCGGTGGTGAGAT
Organism: uncultured Acidobacteriaceae bacterium; assembly: GCA_963784085.1. Lineage (GTDB taxonomy): Bacteria > Acidobacteriota > Terriglobia > Terriglobales > Acidobacteriaceae > Sulfotelmatobacter. The sequence goes on from CAWAQH010000010.1 coordinate 72,882, forward strand.
CGTGGTAACCGAGGGCGCTGGCCTGGTCGGAATCGTCGAGCAGGACCAGCCACCAGCTTCCGGCGGGCGGCTGCGTGCCTTTGGGGATGATAGTGAGTTCGGCGTCCACGCCCCAGACGAGACGGAAGTCGTTGGTGACTTGTTTCTGCAGTGCGCCTATAACCGGTGTGACGTCGGTGTCGGACAGAACCGTAGTCTCATTGATCACTGAGATTTGAATGGTGAGGGTTTGTGCGTGCGTGGGTTGCGGCATACAGAAGGCCTCCTTTACAGAAGTTCGGAGAACGCGCAGCGTGAGTTGCGTGACTCTGTGAGAAAAAGCTTATAACTTGATCAAGTGCTTGCAACGTTGTGCGAGCGAATAAATTTGAGGCGCGGTTCCACTTTGGAACGTCCGTTTTACTGAAGTGGCTCGAACTATTTTGGGAAAGCGATTTTGTCGAGCATGCTGTCAGCCGCAGAAATCAAGGCCATCGTCACGCAGGCCGCAACTGGCGCGGGATTTGAGCTGGCGGGGATCGCTCCGGTGGAGGATGCCCCGGAGCTGGAGTATTTTCCGCGCTGGATTGAGGCCGGGCACGCGGGCGAGATGAAATACATGGAAGCACGCGACGAGCAGGGACGGCTGAAGCGCGCGTCGCTGGCGCATGCGGCTCCGTGGGCGCGCAGCGTGATCGTGTGCGCCATCAACTACAACACGGCGCAACCACGTTCGACGGAAACCGCCGATGCGGGACGGGGATGGATTGCGCGCTACGCCTGGGCCGGGGATTATCACGATTCCGTGATGCAGCGGTTGCGGCTGGTGGAAGCGGCCTTGCGCAACGCGTGCGCGTGCGACGATGTGGTCACCCGGTGCTATGTGGATACCGGGCCGATTGTGGAGCGCGTGGTGGCCAAGTATGCGGGCATCGGATGGATCGGAAAGAACACATGCATCATCAACCAGAAGCTGGGGTCGTGGCTTTTTCTGGGCGTGATTCTTACGTCGCTCGATCTAGTTTCGCTCGATCTAGCCTCGGTTGATCCTGGGCCGGCGGCCGGCGTGCCCGCTCCCGATCGTTGCGGCAGTTGCACGCGCTGCATCGAGGCTTGCCCGACCGATGCGATCATCGCGCCCTATCAACTCGATTCGAACCGGTGCATTTCCTATCTCACGATCGAAAAGCGCGGCGAGATTGCAGAGGAGATCCGCTCGGGAATGGGACGGCACGTGTTTGGGTGCGATATTTGCCAGGATGTGTGTCCGTGGAACCGGAAAGCTCCCGCGACCAGCGCCGCCGACTTTCAGCCGCGAGGGGAGTTGGTGAATCCCGCGCTGGAGCGGCTGGCGGATGTGAGCGCGGAGGAATTTCGCCAGACCTTTCGGGAGTCGCCAGTGCGGCGAACGAAACGGAGCGGGCTGCGGCGCAATGTGGCTATCGCCATGGGAAACAGCGGAGAGCGGAGGTTTCTGCCTGTGCTGGAAAAGCTGGCGTCGGATGAGGATGCGGTGGTGGCTGAGAGTGCGGAGTGGGCCCGGGGGAAGCTTGATGGGGAGATCGAGATCAAAGATAAATAGGTCGATCTGGGAGGGCGGTTTGCCGCATAACAGTCGAAATCCCCACTTCTCGCCAAAATACGCGAGAAAATGGGGAAAGCTCCGCGGTTTCAACGTTTCGCGAAACTTTTAACATCTCTTTCACACGGGCCGTATCCCTCGAGTTTTCTATCAAGTAGAGGCTGTCCTCGGATTGGCTGCTGGCCCCTTTGACTTCCGTAACTCGCGCTTCAGATTCCCGGCAACTAATCTATTCTAAAGGGGTTCTTATAGGGAACGATTTATGCTTGGTCTTTCATGACTTGCCTTCTTTTATGACTGGTCTGGGGAGAGTACGGCGCGCTGTGAGCACGTGGTTTGTGCTGGCGCTGTTCTCCGCCGGTTTGGCCATGGCATCCTCGGCCACGCTGCTGATGGAAGAGCCTTATGGCCGACTTGGATTTTTCGCGGCTACGGGGCATGCCGCGGTTTACTTGACTGGAGTTTGCGCTGAGACGCCGGTCAAGTTGCGTCCGTGCGCCCCAGGAGAACTCGGAGCGGTGATCAGCCGCTATGACGGGGTCGGGGGCTACGACTGGGTTGCGGTGCCCCTGATTCCCTATCTTTATGCGGTCGAGCAGCCGGAAGATATCCCCTTGTTTGCGGACGCGAAAATGGTCAGCTTTCTGCGCGACCAATATCGTCGCAACCATCTGGAAGACGTAGCGCCGGATGTGGCCGATGGTGGAACTCCGGGCGGGAACTGGTATGAGCTCGTGGGCTCGGCATACGACCGCACCGCGTACGCGTTTGAGATCGAAACGACTGCGGCAAAAGATAAGGCTTTCATCGAAGAGTTCAATTCGCGCCGGAACGAGTCCCACTTCCATGTGGTTTCGCGCAACTGCGCCGATTTCACCAAGGACGTCATTAATTTTTATCACCCGAAAGCCCTGCACCGCAGCGTGGTCGCCGATGTGGCCATGACCACGCCCAAGCAGATGGCGCAGACGCTGATCAAATTCAGCAGACGGCATCCGGAGTTGCACTCTTCGCGTTACGTGATTCCGCAGGTCCCGGGCAGCGAGGCGCGCAGCACGCCGGTGCATGGCGTGGTCGAATCTTTTCTCAAGTCGAAGAAATATATCGTGCCGACCGCGGTCGCGAGTCCCGTGTTCGCCGGGTGCGTGGTGGCGGTTTATTTCGGCACCGGCGGGAGCCGCATCGACCCAGCGCGAGAGGCACTGGTGTTCAATGCGCAGCGTGACCTGGAGCCGCCACTCGGGCCCGAGGACCGCCGCTCCTTCCAGCTCGAACTGAACCAACTGGCTGCGGCTCCGGCGGAAAGCGTGGCCCGCAACGAAAAATGGGGACACGTTCTGCGCGCTGCAACCCCGGATTTCGATGCGCAGGGACATCCCGTGATGAGGATTCACACCGGCGAGGAAGTGGTAAGCGTAGGCGTTGCCAGCAGCAACCTGCTGGCTGGCGCCAGCGCGACTGACGCCCAGGCGCAATTCACCGAGCAGCTTCTCGAAGCCCGGTTGCGGGAAGAATTGCGGCGCGGATCTGCTCCCAAGGTTTCCGAAAGTGATGTGACGCGGGACTGGAACCTGCTCGAAAGAGTGCGGAACGCCTCTGAGTCCGAAGTGGCAGCGAGCTCGCGCAGGTTATCGCTTGCGGGCGGTGCGGGGCGCGGCGGGAACCAGCCGTAAATCAGGGGCTGAGGGTTAGAGGACAGTGGTTGGTAGCGGGTCAGGTTGAATTTGCTTTGAAAGGGCGCGACTTCAGTCGCGCCATAAATGCCGCAAAATCAGCGCGGCTTCAGCCGCTGATTTTTCGTATTGACCCACTACCCAGTGGTTAGTGATCACTGTCCATAGACGGAGCTGGTGGTTAGCCAGTAAAAAAGGGACCTTGTTTTTACCAAGCCACCGGTGAATCCGGCGCTGGCAAAAACCAAGGTCCCTCGCTTTGCTCGGGACGACAAGTCAAGTGATGACACGTGGTGAGCGACACACGGCTCCTGTGCCCGCACCCGGCTATCAGTCAGTGATCACTAATCCCTGATCGCTAACCCCTAACCCCTGGTCATTACTGCTGAGGTGGCGGCGGCTGAGGCGGAATTACGGCGCCCGGCCTGCCGGGAAATGGTTGCTGCCCTCCCTGTTGCTGCATCTGCAGTTGCCGCTGCTGCATGTCCTGCAACATTTGCTGCGGCGTTTTTACCGCCGGCTGCTCGGCGGGAGGCTCGGGCTCGGCCCCTATACCTGTCTGGTCCTGGGAGTCATCGGCAGTGTCATCCTGAGGATCGGGATCCGTATCGGCGACCGCCGCAGGCGCGGCCGCAGACTTGTCGGCTCCATCCGCCTGAGCGTCTGAGGCGCTTTTGGGCACCAACACCACGCGCACGAGTTGATTGGCATCGGTGGGAGAGCCCAGTAAAACATAATTGAAATGGGATCCATTCAGTAGTTCCGCCATCACATCGCGGGCCGGCCCGGGACCAAGGCGCGTTACCACGCGCTCGCTGGCTGTGGCTGGGATCTCAATATCGGCAGAAGTGTGCTTGCGCACGCCGCGCAGGATGTCACCCAAGGTGGAGTTGGGAGCGACAATCGTGAGCAGGCCATCCTGAAAGCTGACCTGGGGCGCGACCGCGGGTATGGCATCCAGTGGAATCTGGGGCACGGGACCTTGTGGTCCTGAAGGCAGCGGTGGAGGCAACTCCGCTTTCTTATCTTTGTGTACCTTATGTGGATGCTGCTGAGTCGTGGCCGGGGTATCGGCAGCCGACGCGGCCGGCAGGCACAGCGCGCCCGCCACCAGTAACCCTGTAAGCTTCAATCCCGAAATCATGATGCCCTCCAATTGTGATCTTGGACTAACTCATTCATTTTGGGGATGGTAGGCATATAAGAGCAATTCTAGCACCGCTTTATGGCCCACATGTGCCAGCCAGCCGATCCCGCGTACCTGATAGAACGCATTGACTTTATTGTCTTGCAGGCGGAGTTTGGACAGGAGGCGCAGGCAACGATGCGCAATGCTTTTCACTTTCGGGAATTTGTCTGGAGAGTAAAATTCCGTCGGGACGGAAAATGAGAGTGCTCAGCGAAGGCGGCGGATTGAAACGCGGACTCTTGGGTATGAAACACGATGTTTTGCCGGCGAAAACCGGCGCGGTGCGAAGGTGTGCAGTGCTGGCTGCGCTTGCATTTTTCGCATTCAGCTTTTTTTTAGCCAGCGCTCTCGGGGAAAGCTGTCGTACCTCCGGTGACATGGACGACGCTACGCGCACCGCACTTACCACCACGGGCCTTCGCTACTTTGATCTGATCGTGAGGGGCGATTCGGCCGCGCTGCGGCAGAATTCAATCCCCAGTCTGGCCAAAGGTTTCTCCGCCATCGAATCCGCGGTGAACGAGAATCAGACGGAGCTGGCCGGCGCCAAGGCGTTGGCTCGTCCGCCGTTTCTGTTGGAGGCGGATGGAACGGTGCCCATTGCGCACGCCGAATTTCTCTGCGGTGTTTTCGACCGCAAGGGCCAGACGAGCGATAGCGCGGTGTTCTCCTTCAACAATCTTTCGCCCGGAAAGTATGGCGTTGTCATCCTGGAGGCCTCCGCAAGCAAGGGCGCTTACTTCGTATCGCTCCTTGTGCAGCAGCAAGCTGCGGACTGGAAACTGGCCGGCCTCTACATCAAGGCCGCACAACTCAGCCGCCACGACGGCGACTGGTTTATCAGGCGCGCGCATGAGTTCCAGAGCAAAGGCCAACAGCACAACGCGTGGCTCTACACCCTGGTAGCCCGCTCGCTGGTTTCACCGCTTGCGTTCATGAGCACCGCCGAGACCGACACACTCTACGACGACTCACAGAAGCTGCAACCAGCGGATTTTCCGGCCGACGGCAAAACCGTGGATTTTTATTCTGTTCCTTCTCGCTCTCCCGAGGCGGCGAAGGCTCCCAGGTCCCCCGCCTCAACCTACAGGCTCACGGAGATTTTTCCGCAGCTTGTGGGCGGCGATCTGGATTTAACCGTGAAGTATGAAGCGGCGGATATTTCCAATACGACGCAGACTTACCAAAGCAACGTCGCCGTGATGAAGGCGCTGCTTGCGAAGTTTCCGGAACTCCGGGACGCATTTGCTGCCATCAATGCCCGCGCTGTCGATGCGAGCGGCCGCGATTACGGCACGCTGCTGAGCATGAAAGATATCAAGTAGCGGGCCGGGGAACCTCCCGTGGGACGCGGTGTTGTAGCGGGAGATCCCTTCGGCTTCGCTCAGGGCAGGCTCTTCGCTCCGCCTGAAGAGCGGCTACGCTCAGGATGACACCATCGAATCTTGTGCCTACTGCCCCAGCAAACAATCTTTCGGATCTTTGTCGTCGCGCAGGCCGAGGAAGACCGGGGCGCGCAGCTTGGGGCCGCTGCCTGCGGCGGTGCTATCGGTCCATTCCGCATATTCGATCGCGGCTACGAGTTGCGGGTTCACCCAGTGGACTTTTCTGAGGGCTTCAACTTCGCCTTGGAACGGATTTTTCTTGGTCTCCAGCTTCTTCAGCAGCTTCCAGATTTCGTCGAGCGATTTCTGGTCGAATCCGCTGCCAGCCTGGCCGATGTGAATCAACTTGCCTTGATGGTCGTAAAGTCCGAGCACGATGGAGCCGAAGTGGGCGCGGCTGCCTTCAGGTTCAGTGTATCCGCCGATCACGGCTTCCAACTGGTGACGGATTTTTATTTTCAGCCACTCGGTGCTGCGGCGTTCCTGGTAAATGCTGTCGCGCTTCTTGGCCAGAATGCCTTCGAGGCCCTTGGCGCGCGCCATTTCAAAAAGCGCCTTGCCTTGCTGCTCGTAATGGTCGGAGTAGCGGGCGGCGTCTCCGGCGATGAGGATGGCGGCTAACTTTTTCTTTCGCTCCTCGAGCGGAAGCGTTCTCAGATCGTAGCCATCGAGATAGAGCAGGTCGAAGGCGTAATAGAGTACGGGGACATCGGCCCGGACCGTTCCCCGGTGGCCGCCGGGGAGGAAGCCCGTGCGCTGCTGCATCAGACTGAAGGAGGCGCGTCCATCCGCATCGAGCGCGACCACTTCGCCGTCGAGAATCGCGGTTTGCGCTTTGACAAACTTGGGCAAGTCTTTCAGTTCGGGGAAACGCTGGCTCAATTCATTCTGATTGCGGGATACGAGGCGCAGTTTGGCGCCTTCGATGAAAGCGACGGCACGGTAGCCATCCCACTTGATTTCAAACAGCCAGTCGGGACCATCGAAGGGATCATCCACGGATGTGGCCAGCATGGGATGGATCGTCGTGGGCATGGGGCGCTTCACGGCGTCTGGGGAGGGTGCTGGCGAAGGCAAAGCCTTTACCACAGGGGGCACGGAGGACACGGGGTAAGTCTTTTTTGCCCCGGTAGTCTTAACCTGGTTTACGCTGCGTTCCTCAGCGACCGCGGAGGGGTTCGTTTTTTGCTTTTTTTTTGGCCGCTCGCCGCGGCTTTCTTCTTATCCAGCTTGGCCACGGCAGCGGCCAACCATGGCGCCTTCAGCTTGCCGCGGCCTGCGGGACGGCTGTGCCACTCAGCCGATCCCGCGTCGCCGGCGATCTGGGACAGGCTGCGCTTGCTCAGTACCGACCAGTCATACTCGTCGATGTCGTAGCCTTCTACTACGTACTGGTCATGCTTCTTGATCATCAGCCATTCGGTTCCTTTGCTCCCCGGACGGCGGCCTTTCATCTTTATTAGCGCGAAATCGCCTTTCAGTTTTTTGCCGTTGAGGCGAAACTTCAGGTCGCCCTTGGCCAGCATGGCGGCGGCCTCGGCGTCGGTGCCGGGCACGTACTTGCCCTGCACCGCTACGGGAGAGAGCGGCTGCCAAGTGCCCACGTCCCAGACCATCACTGTGCCCGCGCCATAGTTGTTTTCCGGGATGATGCCTTCGAAATCGAAATAGGAAACCGGGTGATCCTCGACCTGCATGGCGAGGCGTTTGTCGGCGGGGTCGAGCGACGGGCCCTTCGGCACCGCCCACGATTTCAGTACGCCCTCCATCTCCAGGCGGAAGTCGTAGTGCAGGCGGGTGGCGTCGTGTTTCTGCACGACGAAACGGTGCCCGGTCTTGGTTTCAACTTTCGGGGGTGGCTCCGGCGTCGATTCAAACTTGCGTTTGCGCTTGTATTCTTCGAGGGCCATGAAGAACACCATTTAACCACAACGACAAAGTCAAAACCTTTTACGACCCTTCGACTTCGCTCAGGGCAGGCTCCGGGCAGTGGGGGACACGGGGTAAACCTCCGGATGCTTTAGAATCCTTCCACCATGCAACGCGAATTTCCCGAAGTTCCGCTGGTGGGCGTGGGCGCCATCATTATCGAGGACGCGCGCGTCGTGCTGGTGAAGCGCGGGCACCCGCCGCTTCAGGCCAGTGGTCGATCCCCGGAGGCGTTCTGGAAGTCGGCGAACTGGTGCGCGAGGCCGCCATCCGCGAGGCCCGCGAAGAAACGGGACTCACCATCGAACCCGGCGAGCTTCTCGGAGTCTATGATCGCGTTCTCTGCGATGCTGACAAGCGCGTGCAATATCACTATGTTTTGATTGATTTTCTATGTCGCCGGGTTGCGGGAGATCTCGCCGCCGCCAGCGACGCGGCGGAGGTGCGGTGGTTTGGGCGTGAAGAACTGCCGGCGCTGAAGTTGGCGGAGGATACGCTGGAGGTGATCGGGAAGGGATTCGCGAAACTGGAAGTGGGGCCGTCGATGGATTGACCCGCGTTGTCCTGATGAAGGGTTGATCTTGAGGTAGAACACTTTTCCGCAAGGAGATCCACTCCATCAAGAGACGGAAACAAGGAACGAAAAGATGAGGTCCGGCAATGGCAGCTCAGACGTTCGACAAGGTTTGGTACCTTCCGAGTGAAAACAGATGGCGCGACCTGAACCTGCTCGCTTTTAGGGATTCGGGAACGCTGAGCGTGCTCGAGAGCTCGATTGAGTTTCACGGCGGGTAGGAAACTGTGGTCATCACGAACATTCGGGCGGTCTCGTACGGAAAGCAGGGAAGAGACTTCGTGAACAATTGGGTTAGAGTTGAATACGGCGACGGGCCGACGCCCGCAACCGCTTTCTTCGCGGACGGAAGTGCGTTTGGTTGGGGAGGAATATTGGGAGGGACCAAGCGGATATTGGAGGCAGTCAGTCAGTTGGCTGACAAGAGCCACAGAGGAACGTCGTAGTCGTTTGTAATCGCAAAACCCAGTCCTACCGGCCATCGCCCCCATCGTCGGCCCACTCCGCGTCGCACGCGTGACAATGCCACGCCGGCCGCTGCACGGGCATGGGCACCCGGAGGAATGCGCTCATGTAGGCGATGGGGTGATCCAACTCCTGGAAGTTCACGTCGAGCGACCGGCATTGGGGACAGCGCGGTTGCTCGTAGAGTCCGACGCCCTGCACGTAGAGGCCTTCGAGGATGGGTTCATCGAGCAGGGTGCGCGCGTTGGCTTCGTCGGCGGGGCGCACGTTCAGCTTGATGCCCCCGATAAAATTGGAAATGAACCAATCCATGCGGACCAGATTATCGTCGGCCAGAAAGCATTCGATGCCGGCCGATTCCAGGCTGCCCTTGGCCAGCAGCGCCTCGGGCAAATCGCGAAACTGACGAACGGTGACGAGTTCGCGCATTTCCATTTGCCGGCGCCGGGGCTCGTCCTCGACATCGTCATCGTCGTTGGCAGGCTCGAGGTGCCTGTGGTCCAGCTCGTCTTCGAGCGCGTCCCAGGCCAACTCGGTCAGCGACTCGGCATTGCGCGCCAACTTCTGCAACTCGCCGTCGGTCATGCCGGCGTAGTTGGCCGCCAGGCGCTGCCGTTCACGTTGCTCGTCGGGACCAGGCTGGCCGAGGTAGGACACCTGCCAAGCATACTGCGGGGAGCACGATTCGACCAACTGGAGTGTTTCTGTGGTGGAGATTGAAGCGATCTCGGTGAAAGCCAGGTGAGAAGCCGGCGTCAGAGAATTTCTAGGAGCTTGTTTCGGCCGTGCCGCTATCGGCCGCGTCGTCTTCCCACTCCGCGCGGCAGGAGTGGCAGCGCCACGCGCGGCGCCGCAGGGGAATGGGGACGCTGAGATAAGCGCTTACGTAGGCAATCCTCTGGTCTAGTTCCCGGAACGCTACGTCGAGGGACTGGCACCTTGGGCAATGTGGCTGTTGATATTCGCCGACACCCGCCACATCGAAGCTTTCCGGAATCGGCTGATCCAGGATGCTGTTCGCGACCTCAGCATCCTCCGCCCCCACACTCAGCTTGATTCCTCCCATCAAGTTCGACCAGAACCAGTCCATGCGCACCATGTTGTCGTCGGTGAGAACGGCTACAATCCCTGCCGACTCCAGGCTTCCTCTTGCCAGCAACGCTTCGGGCAGATCTCTGAATTTGCGAATCGTCACCAGGTCGCGCCATTCGAGTTCGCCGTCGGGCGCGGGAGGTTCGGCTGGAGGCTTCGGGGGAGGCGGATCGCCAGGCATGACCGTCAACTCCTTTTTGGCGGTGACGGGAGCGTTTTCGATAAGTTCAACGCCGAGGCCTCTCCGGGCAATCTCCGCCCTCAAGGTCTCCCGTGCCAGACCGGTGAGTTCGTAGGCCTGGCTGGCAACCTTCTCCAACTCGCCATCCATCTGGCCGGAGTAGAAGGCGACCAGTCGCTGCCTCTCTTGCTCGGGATCGATTCTCGCCATGGCGGAGAATGATACGTCACGAGCCCGAGCCAGGCAAACAGAACGGCCCGCATTCCTCACACAAAGCACAGACTATTGTTGACACGAAATGCCCGAGCGGATAATCTGCGTCTAACACCGGAAAGGAGGTGGTCGGATGACAAGTTCAGATGGCAGTAGTAGAAGCACAAAAAGACCAGGTGAGGTGGCTGAGACTTAGAGCAGGTCGCTCTAAGCGGGGCTTCGGGCGTTTTCAACGTTCGAGGCTACAGCCCGCATACTATCGGTGAATAAGGATTGAATCCGCCTGACGCAGGTCGGTCAGGAGCCCGGAGTAGCCAGTAGAGGCCACGTAGAGTGACCACCTCTTGGTCAATCCCAAACAGACCACCGGACGGCCCGCAGGTTCATACTTGCGGGCCGTTCTATTTTCAGCAGGCAGAGGGCTTCACCGGAATTTTCAAAGAGTGAAATCGGCTGATTTCGACAGTTATGAAAGCCGCTGGATTTTGGCTCGCCCGTCGGAGTAAAGTTGCAGCGTGAAGGCAGCGGCTATCCTAGCAATGTTGATGTTCGCGCTCCCACATCCCGCGCTGGCGAGCGGGATAGTTTCTTTTCGATTCGTTGTTGATGGCAAACCAATCGCCTGCACAAGCACTGTGGAATTGCGGCTAGATGGCCACGCCATCGTCGCAGAGCGCGCGGATGGGGGTTTTCTGGTTCCACGCGCCTTCGACAAAAAGTCCTCGGAATGGCCTGCTGATAAGACTGTTCAAGTCAAGGTTATTTGCGGTGAGCATGTGCTGAACTTCAATGTGCCACCATCGTGGGTCACTCCCGGTCGGTGGGAGGTTGGTATTGCATACCCGCCACATTGGATGGAGCGATTCGGCTATCTGAGGGCTGTCGAGGAAGGGACATGGCTCAGCTATATTGAATCCGAATGCAACGGTTGCGATCCCGGCGTCTTTACGACAGTATCCCATCCAAGTCCACCACCTTCACTCATCGCCAGTCTGCAGCGCGAGCAGCCCGGCTCTTCTGGAGAACGCGCCAGAGACATTGCGTATGCTCTCGCCGTGTTCGATGATGAATATCAGCAAAACCGTGATTTTCTGCTGGGGAGACTGAGCGCCTGCATAGCTAGACCGAAAGAATCGCCCGAAGATGAAGTGTGCGATGGCACGTTATTGGACTATGTGACAAATCTCTACTGGCGCGGAGACAGCACACTGCTGCAGCCTTTGCTTCAATTGGCGGACTCGCGTAAAGATGTGATTGACGAGATCGGGAGATTCTACGCGGACCTCCTTGACCGTCACACAGCAACCACTGTTGATGAACTGAGTAAGCTCGCGCAAGACAAGCTGAGGCTGATCTGCCAACTGGCGGGAGAAGATGAATACAGTCTAGATCAGCTGAAGCTTGAACGCGTGACGCAACGCCTTCATCGTATTGGCAATCAGACCGCGAACCAATGCCTGCAAGTAGCGAAACAAGCCGCGAATGATGTGCCGTGGCGTCAGCAACGAAAGTAGTTGTTGTAACCTCGCCATTTCACTCATCGACTTTAATCGTCCAGGAGAATCGTTGTGCGCCGCTGTGTGTTCGCTAGAGGGAATCCCGGAGAGTTTCACCGCGCCATCTGTTAGCGTAGAAGTTCGTGGGAAGGGATGAGCATGGCTACCACTGCCGCGACGCTGGCGACTGTGCGGGACATTCTCCGCCAGCGCTGTCCCCGCTGCCGCAGCGGGGGTGTCTTTCGCTACTCCATTTTTCGCGGGTTTCCCAAGATGCATGACCGGTGCCCGGTTTGCGATCTCAAGTTCGACCGCGAGCCCGGCTACTTTCTCGGAGCCATGTATGTGAGCTACGGATTGGGCATCGTATTCGTGACTCTCGTCGCAGCGCTGCTATGGCGCGTAACCGGTTGGTGGATCACGAAAGATACGATCTGGGCGGTGGTGATATTTTTGCCGCTTGCGCCTACCATTACGCTGCTTTCCCGCGTTCTTTGGATCTATCTCGATCAGGCGATTGACCCGGAGCGCAAGCCCTAGAGTCTCGCCATCACGCCTTGTCTTCTGCGCTGTTCGGCACCGCAGCTTTCACCACGGGCGCTTCGTCTTTTTCCTGCATGGCCTTAAAACCGCGGATGCTTTCGCCCAGTCCTCTGCCCAGTTCGGGCAGTTTCTTCGGTCCAAGAATCAGTAAAGCCAGGCCGGCAATGAGCAACAGGTGCGTGGGTTGAAACAAGCCTTCCAACATAAAGTCTCCTTATTGAGCTTGAAATCTGTTCAGTGAATGGCGCTCTGGTAATAAAACCCGGACGCCGCCCGTTTATTCCCGAGCGGCGACCGTGGAGAGGAAAAAAGCTGACGCATGATGGTAAGTCAGCTTGTGAAAGCTGACCCACTAATCCAGCGCCTAGAAGCCGCGCTGTGCCGCGTCTGCCGCCGCCGCCAGGCCGCCAAGCGTGTCAAAGAATTCGACCGACTGCCCAGTAAAGAGTCCCATGTCGGTGAGGAACTGGACCACGCCCGCCGCGATCCCATCCGGTTCCGTGGGCCGAATCACAGCGCACACCGGCAGGTTCGAGGCGATAAATTCGCAGGGGATCGGGAAGATCAAGTTGGTTTGGGTGAGGCGCGAGCCCGACGCGTTGAGATCAGGAATGAACAATCCGGTGACGGGATCGGTCAACGGAGCCAGGGGAGCGGACGCCGCATTGCCGGCAAAATCCACCCACTCGACAAGGTGGGCCACTTCGTCTCCGCCGATGCTGACGACGATGCGCAGCACTTCCACGTTGTTCGCCTTCTGGGCCATGGCGGAGTAGAGGCTGCTGCCACCCTGCTCGATGGTGCCGAAGTGAAAAGCGGCGGTGGCGGCGATGGCCTGGATATGGTCGGCCGGCCCGAAATCGGCGTTGGTCATGGGAATTGCGGGTTTGCCCGTGATCTTGACCGCTTGCGGATAGCTCGCCCCGAAATCCGGGTTGGTCTTGCTGCGGTAGCGAATGTACCAGCTCGTATCCACGGTGAGGTTCGCCAGACTCGTGAGCCGCCCGATTTGCTTGGCCCCCGTGGCCTGGCTGCTGGGAAGTTTGCGAAAGCGATCGAGATTCACCTGCGCCGCGCCCTTGGACGCCAGGTAGGCGTTGAGGAAAGTGGCGTGGGTCATTTCGTCGATCGTGTTGCTGGTGATGTATTGCGAACCATCGCCATCGAGCTGCTGGAAGGCAAGCTGGTATGGGTTCTGGGCGCCGCTGGTGACTCCACCGAGCTCGTTGTATTGCAGCCACAGGTCGGTCTCGATCAGTTCGGCTGCGGCCAGAAAGCGCAGGATGGCCGCGTCGCCATCGCTGATGGGGGCTTTGCTGTTGCTGGCATGCGCCAAAGCTCCCAAACCGTTGGTCAGAATTCCACCGCCCACGGTGGCCACGGCTCCGGCCACCATGCTTTTTTTCAGAAACGAGCGCCGGCTCGGACCGGCCTCGGGATTCTTCGTGAGTTTTTCCATATTCCCTTTCCTGCGAATGCATTTCGTGAATTGAATTGAACTGCGGTCTTGAGGAACAGTAGCGCGCGGCGTGTAGAGCCGATGTCACGCGCGCGTCATGGCTTTGTATTTTCTTGCGGACTTTGTCTGGTTCCCGTGACAAAAAAAGATTTCGTGGAGTGCGGTGGCCGGCGCGGGCACAGGCCTTTAACCGCAGAGTGCGCAAAGGATATGCAAAGGTCGCGCAGAAATGCCAAATCGAAATCAGGACACTTGCAACCCGCGGCGGGCTGCGCGGGCTCTTACCATCTTCGTATATAACAGTTGTGAGAAGCTTTCGCGGCCTTCCGCTCAGATTGCAGCGGGTCGGCCGCAGATGCGCAATTCTAGAAAACGGAGAAAGCGGAAATGGTTCGTTTTGCCGTCGCCACAGTGGTTGTGACCGTGCTGATCGCTTCGTCTCTTTTCAGCCAGGACGCCCCGTCGAAAGTGCAGGTGTTTGGCGGGTTTTCTTTTGTAGACGCGGATAACGCGGGACTGACGGGCACGATCCTGGATGTCTCGTTGCTTCAGCCCCCCAATACTTTCCAGGTGAACTCGAACCGTATGGGATGGGACGGCCAGGCGCAATACAATCTTGACCGCTGGGTCGGAATCGTCGCCGATTTCGGCGGCCGTTACGGCAAGCCTTTTACAGGCGCGCCCGGAGTGACGGGACTGCCCAACTCCAGCGCGTATTCGATTCTGTTTGGGCCGGCAATCTCTTACCGGACCAAATCCAAATTTACCCCGTACATCCATGCCCTGTTCGGCTGGGATCGAACCAGTCTGAGCTCGACTACGATCATCGGGCCGGCTACCCCGGTTGTGTCTGCCTCCGCAAATTACAGCGACTTTGCCATGGCGCTGGGAGGTGGCCTGGATCTGAAGGTGGCGAAGCATTTTTCTCTGCGAGCGGCGCAGGTGGATTGGTTCCACACCAGCGTGAATTTCAACAAGTTCTACGGCGGCATCTATGACACCAACAAGTTTCAGGGCGTCGACACCCGTCAGGCCAACATTCGAATCTCGATTGGATTCGTAGCACAGTTCTGAACATCATTCGGACTTCCAGTTCTGAACAAATTCCTAACCTCAGGAAGCCGCCCCCCTCCGGCGTGTAATTCGCCCCAGGCCAGAGCCCAGAATCCGGTAGTTTTCCCCTCTCGTACATGACCACCGGGTATCTGGGACCGGTGCGCCCCGGCACCTACACTGAATTTCTCCCCTAATCGTGCCTGTGTTTTGCCTGAGGATGAGGCGTCATAGCGCGTTCTAAGTCGCTGATATTTCAGGCTTTCCAGCGGAAAGCCTGGGGCTGCGCCAGGCCTACATGGGCAAGCACGCGAAAGGCAAATTCGCGGGCCATTTCATCTAATGAAGCCGGCCGGTAATAAAAGGCCGGAATGAGCGGGAATATGGTCGCCCCGGCATCGGCGGCCCGGTACATGTTTCGGATGTGGATTTTATTGAGCGGCGTCTCGCGCACGCACAGAACCAGCGGACGCTTCTCTTTCAGGCAAACGTCGGCGGCGCGCTCGATCAGGTGCGACGCTACGCCGTTGGCAATGCGGGCCAAAGTGCCCATGCTGCAGGGGATCACGATCATGGCTTCAGCGGGATAAGACCCGCTGGCCACATTGGCCCCGATATCGGCATTCGATTGCTGCTTGATTTTGTGCTGCGGCTTTTTGCCGAGAAGCTGACTGAGAAGATTCGAGCGCCCCTGGATGCCGAGTTCCTCGGCCAGCACGCGCAGTCCGGAGTCCGAGGTGATGAAGTTTACGGTTTGAACGCGGGCGTCGCGCTCGACCGCAAGCAGCAGTTGCCGTAGAAACACGGATCCGCTGGCGCCCGTGGTCGCGATGGTCAGATTCTGCGGCGGTTGATTCGGCAAAATGCCTCCCGTCGTTTGGAGCAGACGTTTGGAGCATAGGCAGTCGCCCGGCAGGAGTCAAGGGAGCTATGAGCCGCGAGCTACGAGCTGCGAGAAAACGCGAAGGGCCAAGCTCGACACTGTTTGCTCGAAGCTCGCCGCTCGGAGATCGAAGCTGATTATGGCCTACACCGTTAATTTGCGAACCCGCCGCAGCGTGGCACAACTGCAGGCGCTGGCTGGAGTGGAACGGGAGATCCGCGCGCAGGATTCGCACAGCCGCCGCAAGTATCTTCGTGAGTTTAACCAGGCGTTCCGCAACTACGAATCTGTTCTGGATGCGCGACAACTGAAGGAGGCTTTGCAGGCGGCCGACGTGGTGCTGATCGGCGACTACCACGCTCTGCCCGCGGCCCAGCGCTATGCCGCGTCACTGCTCGAGCAGCAAGCGCTGGCCGGAAATCGCCGCGTGGTGCTGGGAGTGGAAACCATCTTCGCGCGCGATCAGCATATCCTCGACGAATGGTGGCGGCGCGAAATCGACGAAGGCGAACTGTGCCAGCGCATCCGCTTCGATCTTGATTGGGGCTACGATTGGACTCCGTTTCACGAACTGCTGGTCACGGCCCGCGACCACGCCGAGGCCATTTACGGCCTGGATTGCATGCCGCGAGACAATCTGCGCAAAATCAGCGCGCGCGACCGTCATGCCGCCGCCAAGATCGCCGAGATCCGCCAGCGCCATCCCGATGCTGTGATATTCGTGCTCTTCGGAGAGTCGCATCTTGCTCCCGGACACCTGCCTCGGGCGCTGCGCCAGGAACTGCCGGAAGCCAGGATTCTTACCGTGTTGCAGAATGTGGACGCGCTTTACTGGAGGGCGGCCGGCGAACGTGCCGATAAAGTGGAAGCTGTGCGGGTGAACGATGAAGTAGTTTGCGCCTTCAATTCGACCCCGCTCGAAAAGTATGAAAGCTACCGCCTGTTTCTCGACCAGTGGAGCCGCTGCGATAGCGGCCCCGACTTTGCGCCCACCATTTACAACCTGATCGACAGCATGGCCAGCTTCCTTGAGATCAACCGCTATTCGCCGCACAACGGCACGCAACCCAAATTCCTAATCGATATGCTGCCCGAGGTGCACGGCAATTCGTCGGAAGCCATGATGCGCCGCATGCTCAGCCGGAAAGGCATGGCCGAGCCGCACATGGAGACGATGCTGGCGAGCGTGGAAGAGCGGGGCAGCGCGTACCTTGCCCAGGTCAACGCGTTCTACATTCGCGAATTCAAAATGATGCACGCCGCCGAAGATGCGACCCGGTTTTTGCATCACGCCTGCCGTGGCCTGCCGCAGCGCTTGAATGGACACGGCGCAAACGGCAATGGCGCGGGCCGCGCCAACGGTTCGGCAGCGATCGACCGCTTCTACACGCGGGTGGTGGAAAATGCCGTCGCCTATTTCGGCTCACGAGTGCTTTATCCGGCAAGGCCGGCGCCGGAGTGCGAAGATTCTCACGCCTTGTCGCGCGCGGCGGTTGAAAAAGCGGCGCATGCGGCCATGCGCGCGGATGAGGAAAGAGTTGAAGCCAGCGCGCAGGATTGGGGATACCGGCTGGGCAATCAAATCTACAACGTCTATCTCGCGGGCAAAGTGAAGCCAACCGGCCTGCGCCGCCTGTTTCTTGCTCACATTGACAAACCGGGTATGGCACGCAAAGTATGCACCGCCGTGATTGCCAAAGTCCGGTCCGCCACAAGAACCTGACCTCCAGCGCGAGTCGCCGACCGACGTCATACCAAGAACTCTGGGATGGTCAATATGGGATGGTCACTAAGTGTTGCGGCGACATTCCAACCGTCACGCCACATTCAGGGGCAGTGGTATGTAGCTTGAAGGTCAGCGATCAGATCAGGGCGTTGAGCTTTCCAGTCTTCCCACATATCTGGGGACAAGTCACAGACTCTGGGCTCACCTCCGAAGCGGGTTAGCCACGCCAAATTCAGATCAAAAGCGCGCCCCTTTGTTCGGGCGTTGCGTGAACATCGAGACGGCTGATAATCCAACGCCTCCCTATCGGACCGCCAACGCAGTAGGCGTATTTGCAGCCCCCTGAATGTTGTACGGACTCCAACACCAATGCGCCTTGGCTACCAAGACCTACCGTGCGGAACAGCTCGACACTTACAGAGACCACTTTGCCATCCCGAACGCCGATTCCCGCTAACAATGCCGCCAAAGGTTGGACCTTCAAGGCCGCCAGAGGCTGGTTCGTGATTTCGAACCCCACGCTACGAATGCCGCCTGCGTCCTCGCTAGAGATCTGATACTCATGGAACTGTTTCTGGAGCAGTTGAACGTCTGCGGTGGTACTTGTATCGACGACCAGAGAGGCAAGCGCGTGTACCAGCTCCAGCGCTTGGGCCCCCGAGCGGCGCACATGTGCAAAAATGACTGCGGTGCTAATTGCAAGCACTCCGCATAGCGACACAACAGCTTTGGCAAGCCAACCTGCTCTCATAATGGTTCCGACACCGATCCTAATGTTCGGGTTCCAGCTTAGTCGCGGTAGCCAGTTGGCGCAATCGCGATTACACTCATGCAGAATCCCACCACCCCCCTCTTCCTGAGAATGCTAATCTAGACTCCGCCGTGAACGCCGAATCGATCCGCAAACTTTTCGATCAGGTCCGCCGGGGCACGCTCACTCCCGACGATGCCGTTGATCGCCTGCGCCACCTGCCGTTTGAAGACCTCGGCTTCGCCAAGGTCGACCACCATCGCAGCCTGCGCGCGGGCATGCCCGAAGTGATTTTCGGAGAGCGCAAGACGCCGTCGCAGATGGCTGAGATTTTTACGCGCCTGGCAAAGCATGGAGGCAACATCCTGGCCACGCGCACCGATAAAAAGCAATTTGCCGCAATGAAGAAGAAAGTGCGTGCGGCGGAATATCGCGAACTGGCGCGGGCCGTCGTGTTGCAGCGCGATCCCGAAATCTACGGCAAAGGAACCATCGCCGTCGTGTCGGCGGGAACCAGCGATATTCCCGTGGCGGAAGAAGCGGTGGTGACCGCGGAACTCATGGGGAATAAAGTCGAACACTTCTACGACGTAGGAGTGGCGGGAATCCATCGCCTGCTGGCTAACCGCGTGGCCCTGACCAAGGCCCGCGTCGTGATCGTCTGCGCCGGCATGGAAGGCGCGCTGCCGAGCGTGGTCGGGGGCCTTGTGGGGGTGCCGGTAATTGCAGTTCCCACCAGCGTGGGATACGGTGCGTCATTCAAGGGGCTGACGGCGCTGCTTGGCATGTTGAATTCCTGCGCGTCGAATGTGAGCGTGGTGAATATCGATAATGGATTCGGAGCGGGGTATGTGGCATCGCTGATTAACCGGCTGTAAAAAGAGGTGAAGACATGAGATACCTTTTGATCGCAATCGTTGGTCTAGCCTTGGTATGCGAATCTCTCGCGGGTGACGCGAAGACCGTGCCCCTGGCGGATGTAGCACGGCACGCCGTCGAGCAGTCCAAGCTAACATCGCCAGGGAGTTCACCTTTTCATCTGAAGGCTAGGATCGTCGAGACGACAAATCCCGATTCGACGTACAAAGGGGAGATCGAAGAATACTGGGTTTCGCCCGAGAAGTTTCGGCGTACCGTCACGTCGCCGGGCTTCTCGCAGACTCTCGTCGTCAACGGCGACAAGGTCTGGGAACAAGACAAGGGAGATTACTTTCCATGGTGGTTGCATGATCTGGTCACGGCCATTTTCGATCCGCTGCCGATGCTGGAAAGTTTGGAGAAGCTGAACGCCCAGATGCAAAAGCCAAGTGGGTCGGAACACTCAAACTCCTGCGCCCGTATGCAGACGAAGGTCGGAGTTGCGCCCGCCGAAAACAGCGCATTTCTGGTTTTTTGTTTTGAGGGCAGTCACGGATTGCTCGAATCCGCGATCACGCCCGGATATAGCTGTGAATTCAAGGACTATAGCGACTTCAAGAACAAGCGAATTGCCCGCCGTCTCGTGATCGATCCTGAACCAGGAACTACGATTGAGGCAAGAACAACCGAATTAGACGAAATCAAGAATCCGGATGAAGCCCTGTTCGCTGTTGACCAGCCGACGCCGCCGGCAGATCGAGTGAACCGCCTCACCGTGACAGATGCCACGGTTCGAAGCTTGTCCTCCTCTACGCCAGACGTGATTTGGCCGGCGGTTCGCGGCGGCAAGACCTCAGGGGTGCTTAGTATGTACATCTCCGTGGATCGCAAAGGCCACGTTCGCGAAGCATGGCCCCTGAACTCCGACAACCCGGGCCTCGATGACTCGGCACGCGAGCAAGTTATGAAGTGGGAGCTTAAGCCCGCCAAAATGCACGATGTTCCAGTCCAGATCGAGTCCGTGCTCACGCTGAGGTTCAACTCCAAAATCGGAGATCCAATACCTATTCTGTCGGATGAAGAAGCTCGGAAGCTGGCAACAAAAATTGTCGAGCCGACGTTTCCTCCTGGGAGCGCGAAGGGAACGGAAGTAAAAGTGCAAATAGGCGTCGGCTTGGATGGGACGGTCAACGGTGCGGGAAATCCATACAATGTCCCGACACCGCTGTTCATGGCCGCTTACGGTGCTGTTCGGCAATGGCATTTCCGTCCTTATCTGCGGGACGGCAAACCCGATCTCTTCGGCGCCGACATCGTCTTTCGCGTTCCTTAATTGAAAAGGCGCGACCAACGCCGCGCCTCTCTCGCACACCAAGCAGCATTTACATCCCAGGCTGCCCCGAGTCCTTCTCCACCACCAGCTTGTTCTCTACGCTGAAAGCGCCAAAGACCGCCCCGGCGCGCAAGCCGGCAACGGTTTTGTCCATGGTGCTGTTCACCGCGCCGTAGAGCGTGACGTGGCCGTTATCGACGATGATGCGAATCGGTCGCGCCGGGTCCAACGCATACCGGCTCAACACCGGGTCGCGATAGATCGCCCGCGCTGCCTGCACACGAATGCGGTCATCGAACATCGAACTTGGCAAGACTGAGATGTTCGCGACGACATCCTTTACGCCGGGCATGTTGTAAATGGCGTCCAGCGCGTCTCCGCGGCCCACGCCGGTCAGATCCTGACCCTCCACGGTGACCACGCCATCCTTCACGCTGATCGCGAAATAATCGAACACGTTGTCGTAGCCAGAGCGAACATAACTCAGCTTGCGGTCCAATTTCTGCTCCAGTTGTTCATCGGGAACGTTCGGCCCCGCCACCGTGACCAGATTGCGCACGCCCTGCACGCTCGCAGTTCTTCGAGCGAGCTTGGCCGCATCGAGTTTGCGCTGGTAGCGATCCACGGTGCCCGTGAGCGTGACGATGCCGTCCTCCACGCTGGATTGCACGTTGGAGAGCGGCTTTTTGCCCGCCAGTTTCTCTGCGACGGTAGTTTGAATTTGATTGTCGTAGCGGGTCGCAGCCGGGGTTTGCGCAAACAGCGTTGCGCTCAACAACCCCACCGCAAGCAGGGAACCCCCCGCTTTCAGAAAGCATTGCTTTGTGCCGAATTTCACAGGTCACCTCCGACCCATTGACAGAACTTTACGATCTAACTGTCTGGTTAATTGATTCGATGCGACTGTCATGAGGCAGGATGCACACGCGGAAGCCGCGCGGAGAAGATTTAATCGCGCAACTTTTTCGGGTTGAAGGGGTTGGATGAAGTGTGGGCTAGTGTGCTGTCTTTCGTGCGCTTGCAGTGGATGAGGCCTTCATGCGCCGAGCTGATTTCGTTCCGCTCTTGCTCCGCTTTCCGAAAACACGAGCGAAGATTTTGTCCACGTTCTTCAGTTGGCGCGACAAGTCGAAAGCGTACTCGATCTGCTTGCGCGGAACTTTCCCCGTAATTTCCTTGTCGGTCAGAACCAACTGTTTTAAGTCCAGGTCTTCTTTCCACGCGCGCATGGCATGCGTCTGCACGGCGCGGTAAGCGTCTTCGCGCGAAACTCCGTGCTCGACGAGATCGAGCAGAAGTTGCCCGCTGAAGATGAGTCCACGCGTGCTCTCCAGGTTCGCCTTCATGCGCGCGGGGTAGACGAACATCGTCTCGATCAGGTTGGAAGTCTTGTTCAATAAATAGTCGGTCAGCGTCGTCGAATCGGGCAGAATCACGCGCTCTGCCGAAGAGTGCGAAATGTCGCGCTCGTGCCACAGCGCAACGTTTTCAAACCCGGCTTGCGCGTTGCCGCGCACCACGCGCGCCAGTCCGCTGATCTGCTCGCAGGTCACGGGATTCCGCTTGTGCGGCATGGCGGAGGATCCCTTTTGTTTTTCGCTGAAGAACTCCTCGGCCTCGCGCACTTCCGTGCGCTGCAAGTGGCGAATCTCGGTCGCGATCTTATCCAGTGTCGACGCGATCACCGCCAAGGTTGCCAGATATTGCGCATGGCGGTCGCGCTGGATTACCTGGGACGAAACTGCCGCCGCCTTCAGACCCAGGCGGGCACAAATCTTTTCTTCGAGTTCGGGCGTGAGATGCGCGAAGATTCCCACCGCGCCGGAAAACTTTCCCACGCGCATGTCTTCGGCAGCGGCGGCGAAACGCGCGATGTTACGTTGTGTCTCCGAATACCAGTTGGCCAGCTTGAAGCCGAACGTAATCGGTTCGGCATGAATGCCGTGCGTGCGGCCGACCATGGGCGTGTCTTTGAACTCCCAGGCGCGGCGCTCGATCACTTCCGACAATCGCTCCAGATCTTTGGCAATCAGTTCTGAAGCCTGCTTGATGAGCAAAGCCTGCGCGGTATCGACCACATCATTCGAAGTCAATCCGTAGTGAAACCAGCGCGACTCCGGACCGACAAATTCCGCCACGGCCGTGGTGAAGGCAATCACGTCATGGCGCACTTCGGCTTCAATCTCGTGGATCCGCTCCACGCGAAAATCCGCGCGCTCGCGGATCGCGCGCGCCGCCGCTTTCGGCACCATGCCGGCCTCGGCCAGAGTTTCGGTGGCTGCGACTTCCACGGCCAGCCAGGTGCGAAAACGGTTTTCGTCGCTCCAGATGCGGCCCATTTCCGGGCGGGTGTAACGCGGGATCACAGCGAATGCCTCCTGTCGATGTCGGTGAAAGTGGGACAGAAGATTCTAAATGGAGTGCGGAAAAGAGGCCAGCGCGGGGATGAAAAGAAGCGCAAAAAGGAAGTGCCTGCCTCCCAATGAAACAGATAGCAGGCACTTCCTGCCCAGGAATTCTCAGGCCGCGACCTGGCGGCCCTTGGGGAAGGCCGTTTTCAGATCGCCCATGTCGGTGACAAGTTGCTTCCAATCGAAACCTGCGGGACACTTTCCGGCCTTCACCCAGTCGGGACTCAACAGGCCGTAAGCCTCGTCGCAGTATGAGTTCCAGAACTGCCAGGTCATGCGCTTGAGCGCACCCCAGGTGATGCAGGTGAGGCCGCGGGCATCGTAGGCCACGATGGGAACGGCATGGCCGCCCCAGGACCCGGGCGCGCCCTGCCCGGTGGCTCCGCCCGGAGGCACAGTCCACACTTCTTGCGACTGCGCCGAGAGCGGCAAGGCCAGGCCGATGTAGCAATTGCCAAGAATGAACACCGCATCCTGGATTTCCTCGTGGTTCTGCGGTTCGAGCGCGCAAAATGCGCTCAGTTGATTACCGTCAACCGGGTTCGCCAGCCAGTAGCTGAGCACGTTGATTTCAACCGCGCCCCGGTCGGTCTTGGGATTGCCGGGGACGTAGTGGCCGACAATCTCGTAGAGTTTTTCGATATCGGGGTCGGGGATGATGACTTGCTTCGGTTGCGCCTCTGCCGTCCACTGTTGGATCACGTGGCCGACGGCAGCACAGGTGCAATCTCCCAGCTTGTCGTTCAACATCATTCCAAGTTTGGTGATTTTGCTGTCATAGCTTTGGGCGGCGGGTGCGGGCGGAAGGCCTGCCGTGTACTTGCTGAGCAAGGGAACCCGGTTGTCGTGGTGGGCGGGTTGTTTGCCAAGTTTTACTTTTGTGTAGTCGATCATGGCTTAAGCTCCTCTCGTGGGGAACGTTCGGACATGTGTTTGTCTTCGCCGAGTCCTCGGCCGTCTACCAGGGATTGGGCCCTATCCTTAATTTTTGTGCTTTTGGGGAAGCAGGGAAACGCTAACACAGGTCTCGCAACGTCTGTTGCCGAACTCAAGCGGTTTCGCATTTCGTAACATTCGTATTTCGTAGCAAATGACGGCGGCTGGTGGATATTAAACTCCACCAGCCGCCGTGCGATAGCCGGTTATCGCTATTCCGCTATCCCGTTATTCCGCCATCTTCGCTACATGGACGTTGAAGCCCGTCTTCGGCAACAAAGAGGTCAACCCGAAGGCCTTGAATCCAGCGCCATTCACTTCTCGCTGGCGGTAGACTCCTGGCTCGCTTTCAATCGTCTCGCGGTTTCCCTCCATCTGCGCCAGAAAAGCCTCGGCCTGAGCGGAACTCACCTCGCCACCTTTCGCCCGGCTCACTACCGCTTCCGATGCATAGGAGCGCACCAGCTTCGGCCAGTATCGTCCCAGCAGGTCGGTACTGGCGAAGACGTTGGCCCAGATGATGCGACCATTCACGGCCACGACCACGCCCACCGCCTTGCGGTCGCGGAGTTGCGCGATCAGGCTTTCGTAGTTGTGTTCGATGGGCGCGGCAATCGCATCCACTTGCGCTTTCACGTCTTTGTTCTCCATAACGCGCGCGTACGAACTGGTGGATTGCACTTCCACCGTGCTGGCCGGCGGCGCCGCCGACACTTCCAGCGATGTCTCCATAGCCGCCTGCTGCTTCCTCACCTCCGCCCAAACCTGGTTCTGGTCTTTATCGGCCATGGCTTTGGCACGTACCGAGGGTTGCGCCATCATGGTGCCAGCAGAAGCGGCTTTTCCTCCCACGGGACCTCCCACTGCGCCCCCTGCGTACGTTGTCCCGGAAGTTCCGAAGTGCTCGCTGGTGGCAACCCATCGCCCGGGCTCGACACAGAATACGCTGAGATCGACGGGGTCGCTCTCGGCAGGCACGATGCGGTCTTTTCCAATTACGCGGTCCTGTTTGCCGCCGGTAACGATCTCGCCTGCCAGCAACAGCAGAGGACGCTTCGAACTATTGATGAGCACCAGCCGGTTCACTTCGGCGGTTTGCTGGTGCACCGCATGCACGAGATGTCCGCGGGCCAAGCCGCGAATATTTCCGTACTCGGTTACCACCACCTCGCCCGAGCGCAGCCCTTCATCCAGCGTCAAGAACTCGCTGGTGGCATAAGACTTCGAGGCGACTACGGGGAATACTGTGAGATTTCCATGCCGGATCGGATCGAGCACTTTGTATCCGGAACCAGAAGGTTCCAGCCCGGCCTGCACCGGCTGTGTGCCCGGACCAAAAAGAGTTAAACCCGCCACTCCGGCGACGATCAACACGAACATTACCGCTACACCCAAGCCCGGACGCATAGCTTTGCGCATATATCTCCTCCCCCAGCGGGCGGTGCGCCCCGGACCCAGGAGGCTCGCAACCTCACGGGGTGCACCGCCCATCGTTCTTCACCGGATGAACGAAAAGAAAGTTCCAGCTTGCGGCCAAAATTTACATTGCAAGCGTCTAATGAATTGATAGGATCGGGGCAGAGTCGTGACCGAGGTGTGTTGCACTCGCCTCCCTTGTTTATTTTTTGCTTTTTAAATGCGCGCCACCAAACCGATCTCCGCATCGATTGAATCGGCCGTAGCCGAACTGCTGGCGGAGCTGCATGCAAAAAGCGGTTGCGACAAGGTCGGTCTCGCGCGCGAATCCTTTGCGGAAATTTTGGGCGATGTAGCGGTGAAATACCTTCCCGGCGGAAGTAATAAAGAGGAGGCCCGCAGTTTTCTGCTGACCCTGCGCGTCGAAGAACTTGCACTGGCGAGGGCTTGCGCCGCGGGCCAGAACTCGGCGTGGGAAATTTTCCTTACCCGCTACCGCGAAAAGCTTTATCTATCCGCACTGCGCATCGCGCGCGAAGACTCCGCCGCGCGCGACCTCGCCGACAGTCTCTATGCCGAGCTCTACGGCACCGCAACGCATAACGGCGAACGAATTTCCAAACTTGCCTCCTTCACCGGGCGCGGATCGCTAGAGGGCTGGCTCCGCACCGTGCTGGCGCAGGAGTTCGTCAATCGCTACCGCCGCACCAAACGCACCGTCAGCCTGGATGAAGAAAATGAAGAAGGCGTGCAGTTCGCCGCGCCCGAGCCGGAGCCGGTTACCTCCGCGGATCCCCGACTCGAATCTTCCACCGATGCCGCCCTGGCTTCGCTTTCCGGCGAAGACCGCATGGTGCTGGCGGCGTATTATCTCGATGGGCGTACCCTCGCCGAGGTGGCGCGGATGCTGGGAGTGCACGAATCCACCATCAGCCGCAAGGTGGATAAGCTGGGCAAGTCCTTGCGCAAGAAGATCATGGCTGGCATGGTTCAACAAGGCATGACCCGCCGCCAGGCCGAAGAAGCATTGGAAGTGGACGTGCGTGACCTGCGAGTGGATATTCGCCGCGGCCTGGCGCAAGAATCCCCGGCGGCCGCGTTCTTGGAGAAGACGGAAGGTTTGCCGGTACAACAGAAAGCATTGCCGCGAGCCAAAGGCTCCGACTAGGAACCGGTAACTAGAAACTCGATTCAGAAATGACGAACATACCAAAAATTGTGCTGAGCCGACTGCAGTCGCAAGCAGCCGACCCACATCCCGATGCCGATCTGCTCACCGCCTTTGCCGAGCAGTCGCTCAACGGCCGCGAACGCGACCATGTGGTGGAGCATATTGCCCGCTGCGGCGATTGCAGGGAAGTGGTTGCGCTGACCTTGCCTGCCAACGAAGAGATGGTTGTTGTTCGTCCCGGAAGATCTGCTGCCGGCTGGTTAAGCTGGCCAGTTGTGCGTTGGGGTCTTATCACTGCTGGAATCCTGGCTGTGACCTCGGTCGGAGTGGTGCAATACCAGCGGCGGCAGGAACCGAGACTGGTCGCAACCAGTCGCCAGCCCGATGAGCCCTTGCGCGCTGCGGAAAATGCTTCAAGCCCTTCCCCAACAGTTCCTGCGCCAACGGAAACGCGCCAAGTAGCGGCGACGCAGGGAAAAAAGCAGTCAACCACCTCGAACGCACTACCCACAGTTAAGGCACAGACCGATACCAACGCGTTTCCCATTGCGCCCCGGTCCCTGCAGCGCTCGGGAACCACAAGCTTAGGCGGACCATTGACCGCTACATTCGGGGGCCGAATTGCTGCCGCCGAACAGGCGCCTTCTCAGTCTGAAGCAACGTCGGCGGAGGCGTCTTCCGACCAGATGGTCAGGGTGCGCAGGGCCAAGCCGGCGGCGGCGCAAACATCCGCCCTCCCCATGGCGCCATCGCCGTTGCTGCACATCGAGCCCAGTGTCAGGAAGGGCGTGACGCCGCGATGGAGCATCGGCAACAGCGGCACTTTGCAGCGTTCCGCCGACGGCGGCCGCACCTGGAATGATGTGAACGTCACCGTAGACAGTTCCATGAGTTCCAGTATGGTGCCCTCGAACCGCGCGGCAGAGGCCGGAAAGACGATGGTCGGAAAAGCGGCGGGAACAACGGTCGAAGTGAGTGGATCGGTACCTTCTGTCGATACAGATGAGAAATCGGAAGGGACGGTTGAATCCGGGTCCGCCGAAACTAGCTCTGCTCCTCAGTCGCCGGCTAAGGCCCGGTTATCTTATGTCCTGCCGAACGCCTCCGGCGGCACAATCTTTCGCGCGCTGGCGGTTTCCTCCGATCTTGAAGTGTGGGCTGGAGGGTCCGGCGGCGCTTTGTATCACACGCTGGACGCCGGCAGTCGCTGGTTCCGAGTGGTCCCCTCCGATGGCGGCGGCGTCCTCACCGGCGACATTGTCGGCATTCAGTTCTCCGATGCGCAGAACGGAACTGTGCGCACCTCGACTGGAGAAACCTGGACCACCCTCGATGACGGACAAGCCTGGCACAAGCAACCATAGCCAAAGGCGAGGCCAGCGAGGCGCGATTTCCACTCCTGCTCTTATATTTCTATCCAACCGATTCGGCGCTCGCTCGCAGCCGGGAAGTTTCTCATTACCAAAGTGACGTTTACACAAAATGAGTGGTTATCTAATATCCATTTCGTGGTTTGGCAGTTCTGGGGGAGGGCTGCCGAGGCGTCCTAAACTGAAAAGTTTAGGACGCTTTTTTTGTTCGCGGCTCAATCCAGACGGAAGCACGAAACAAAGCAGCAATAATCAAAGCTTCAACTTAGCAATCGTCGCGCGCAGAATCTCAGCCGACCTTTGCAGTCCCGCAGCTTCGTCGGCATTGAGTTCCAGCCGCAACACCCGATCTACTCCCTCCCGGTTGACCACTGCCGGCAGGCTCAAACAAACGTCGCTAATCCCGTAATAGTCGCGAATCAGTGTCGAAACCGAAAAGACGGAATTCTGATCGCGCAAAATGGCCGCTGTAATGCCGATCAATCCGGCGGCCACGCCATAGTAAGTAGCGCCCTTGCGCTGAATAATCTGGTAGGCCGCATCCCGCGTCTGCTGGTAAATGTCTTGCCGCGCCTGCGCGCTGAATTCTACTGCCTGCGCCCGGCAGAAATCCTCCAGCTTCATGCCCGCGATGTTAGCGAGGGACCACACCGGCACCTCGCTATCGCCGTGCTCGCCGATGATGAAGGCATGTACGCTGCGGGCATCCACGCGAAAGTGCTGGCTCAGCAGGTAGCGAAACCGCGCCGTATCGAGCACTGTTCCAGAGCCAATGACCCGCTCTGGCGGCAGCCCGGAAAGCTTGAGAGCCGCATAAGTCAGCACGTCCACAGGATTGGTGGCCACCAGCAGGATCCCATTGGGATTGTGCCGTACGATCTGCGGAATCAACTGTCGCCAGATTTCTCCATTTCGCACCACCATATCGAGCCGGGTTTCGCCCGGCCGCTGGTTTGCGCCCGCTGCGAGCACGGTGATGGCCGCGCCCGCGCAATCGGCAAAATCGCCCGCCCAGATCCGTGTGGGATGCGCGAACGGCATGGCGTGGTTCAGGTCCATCGCCTCGCCCTCAGCCTTGGCGCGGTTGGCATCGATCAGACAAATCTCCGACGAAAGCCGATTCAGCAGTAGCGCGTAGGCAAAGGTCGAACCGACGTTGCCGGCGCCCACAATCGCGATGCGAGTGGGATGAGATGCGTGAGTCATAAAGTTGAAGGCCCAATGTTTTTGATCTATTGCGAAATGGACTCTTAGAGGGTATCTCATGAACCGCCTTCACTAGAGCCTAAAGACTCAGGTTTTCGCGGTCCCGTTCATGCTAATATCCCGAAACTGCGTCCACGGAGTGCGGCATCGGAAAAGCCGAAGCCGCGATCCGAGCAAGGCGTTATTTCCCTCCCCAAGGCAGTGAATGTAAGGATGTTCGCGGCCGGGCACAACGCCATCGGCAACCTTCAATCGGAAACAGATCGAACCCTCAAGGATCGAACATTAACGATCGAACCTAATTAGCGATGGAACATAAAGGATCGAAGCATGAGCGCGAAAACTGCAAAAAAGCTCCTTCTCTCAGCCCTGTATTCGTGCCTTCTCTTGATGGTTGCACCTTTTGCTGTGGCACAAGCGCCGATCGTTACGCTTTCCGCCACATCGCTTAACTTCGGCACCGCCGAAGTGGGAACCATGACCGCCGCCCAGGTTGTGACCCTTAAGAATACCGGCAATGCGACGCTGAATATTTCCCAACTGGGCGCGGGAAGCGCATACCAGGTGTTCAACGATCTCTGTGAAACCGTGAACGCCGGTGCAAGTTGCACGTTCGGCGTGGTATTCCAGCCCACCGCCGCCGGCACGTTTAACTATCAAGTGACCATCAAAGACAACGCCGCCGGCAGCCCGCAAAAAGTTACCTTGACCGGCATTGCGACCGCGCCGGTCGTCGGCCTCTCGCCGAACGAAGTTACTTTCGCTGCCCAGTCGGTTGGCACAACCAGCCCAGTGCAGGCCGTCACCCTCACCAACCAGGGAACGACCAACCTCACCATTTCCAGCATCACCGCCAACGGGGACTTTACGCAGACCAACACCTGCGCCGGCACGCTGGCCGCAAACAAGAGCTGCACGATCAGTATTACTTTTTCTCCCACCACGGGAGGCGCGCGCAGCGGCACTGTCACCATCAACTCTTCCGGCAACAGTGCGCAGAACGTTCTGCTGCTCGGAACCGCTTCCTCTGGCACTGCTTCTCTTTCCGCGACCACCGTCGCGTTCGGCAACCAGAATCTCTGGACCGCCAGCAAGGCCCAGACCGTCACGCTGACGAACAAGGGAACCACTCCATTAGAGATCATCGACATTCTGGCCAGCGGAGATTACACCCAGACCAATACGTGCGGCAGTTCCATCGCCGCGGCGGCGAAATGCGTGATCACCGTGAGCTTTACGCCCGGGGCGACGGGAAGCCGCCCAGGCTACATCACGCTGAATGACACCGACGCTTCCAATCTTCAAACCGTCGATCTGACGGGCACAGGAACGGCTCCGACCACCACCGTTACCGTTACTCCGGCCTTCGCCTCCGCAACCTCCAAGCAGACGGTGCAGTTCGAGGCGTTCATCAGCGGGGTGCAATCGAGCGACGTGAGTTGGTCGGTGGATGGCGTCAAAGGTGGCAACGCCACTATCGGCAAGATCACGATCGCGGGGGTCTATACTCCCCCCGCCACTGCTGGTGCGCATACCGTGAAGGCCATCAGCATGGCCAATAAAACTGAGGCCGGCATCGCTCGCGTGGTCGCGACCGCGTTCCCCGGCATCTTCACCAATCATAGCGATAATGGCCGTACCGGACAAAACCTGAACGAAGTGGTGCTGACCACCGGCAATGTCAACTCCACCCAGTTCGGAAAGCTTTTCTCGTATGCCATCGATGGCTACACCTACGCGCAGCCTCTGTATGTTCCCGGCGTCGCCATTGCCGGGCAAGGGACTCACAACGTGGTTTACGTGGCCACGGAACACGACAGCGTTTATGCCTTCGATGCCAATAATTCTCCCAGCGCGCCCCTGTGGCATGTGAGCTTTATCGATCCGACCGCGGGCATCACTACCGTCCCCTCGGCGGATGTCATCGATACCGGATGCAATAACATCGGGCCTGAGGCCGGCATTAACGGAACGCCCGTGATCGACCCAGCTTTGAATGAGCTTTTTGTCGTAGTGCGCACCAAAGAGAACGGCGCGTACTTTCAGCGCCTGCATATACTCGACATCACCACGGGCAACGAAATCTCCGGCAGTCCGGTGGTGATTCAGGCTTCCGCGCCGGGCGTGGGAGAGGGAAGTTACGGCACGGGCACAGTTGCGTTCGATCCCCTGCTCGAAAACAGCCGTCCCGGAATGCTGCTCATGGACGGCGTGGTTTACATCGCCTTCGCTTCGATTTGCGACAAGCGGCCCTATCACGGCTGGGTGCTGGGATACAACGAAACCACGCTGGCCCAGGTCAGTTCGTTCATCACTTCTCCCAACGGCATCGCCAGCGGCATTTGGCAGAGCGGCAATGGCATCGTGGGAGACTCGAGCAACAACCTTTATTTCTCCACCGGAAACGGATGGTTCGACGTGAACAATGGCGGTATCGACTACGGCGATACCGTTATGAAGCTCAGCACCACCGGAAACGCATTGAGCGTTGCCGATTACTTCACTCCCCACGACCAGGACAATCTCAACCATGACGATCTCGACGTGAGCGCCGGCGGCTGCCTGCTCCTGCCCGACCAGCCCACCCCGCCGATTCACCTGCTGACCTGCACGGGGAAAGAAGGCAACATCTACCTGCTGAACCGAGACAACATGGGCCACTTCAATCCGAATGGCGACACGCAGATCGTCCAGACCATGATGATCGGCATGACGTGGGGTTCGCCCGCCTATTGGCAAAACCAGGAATACTTCTGGGGCGATGGAGACTACCTCAAGGCTTATCGTCTCTATGGCTCGTTATTTTCCGCCGGGCCTATTTCTCAGGACTCCAAGACCAGTCTCTATCCGGCTCCGACCCCAACGGTTTCCTCCAACGGCACCGCCAACGGAATCGTCTGGGCCATCAATACCGCTAACAACAAGACCAACGGTCCGGCTATCCTGCGTGCCTACGACGCCGCCAATGTTTCGCGCCAGCTTTTCGACAGCAGTACGAATACAGCGAACCAGGCCGGCCCTGCCGTAAAGTTCGTGGTCTCCACGGTAGCTGACGGCAGAGTGTATGTGGGAACGCAATCCGAGCTGGATGTTTACGGAATCCTACCGTGATGCGTCTGTGTGGAGACTGCGGCCTGCTAGACGGAACGATTCAGGAACAGAACCATGTGCTCCTCGTCGAGATAGTTCCCATTCACCTTGAGCGCCCGCTTTTCGATGCCGTAAGTTTCAAAGCCCAGCGAGCGATATAGCCTGCACCGCCGCCTCTTGAGTTGCGACCACCGAGATCATGATCTGCTCGATGCCCTCGATGCCGGGATGCGCATCGAGGAGCCATGCGGAACATTTTTCGCCCATGCCATTCCCCGCGCCTCGCGCCGCACATACACCCCCCAAATGCGTCCCTTATGGCGCTCTTTGATATTGCGCTCGCGAAAGAATCCCACAGTGCCCAACAACCGCTCGCCTTCGAATGCCCCCACCACAAAGTTGTTCGCGGGATCGTACGTCAGACGTTCGACAGCATCCTGCAGGCGTCAAAGTGCGATGTTCTTCGGCGGACGATCCAAATGCCTGGGATCGCACTCCAGAGACTCCAGCCGGAAGCTCCAATACGCCTGGGCATCGGTCGCACCCAGAATCCGGAGCTCCATTTTCGAATGTTCACTATTTTGCGCCCCGGCAAGCGGCGCAGTATCCGCCAATTTCAAGGCGCGAGACCACGATGCGAAAGCTGCAATCCTTTTCCACCTGCCCCTTCAGCTTCTCGAAGATATCGCTGACAAACTCCATGATTTTGCCGCAACGCAGACACGCCATGTGGATGTGGTCGCGGTTCAGCTTGCGCTCGTAGTAGTGCCCCTCGCCGTGAATGTGCATCAGATCGAGTTCGTCAATCAGCCCCTGTCGCTTGAGCAGACGCAGCGTGCGGTAGACGGTGCTGCGGTCGACGCTGGCATCCAGCTTCTGCGCTTTGCGCAAGAGCTGGGCGGCATCGAGATGCTTGGTGGCCGTTTCCATCACCTGCAAAATCGCTCGGCGTTGCTGCGTCATGCGGATGCCGCGGTCAGCGAAGTGGGCCTGCAGCCGGCCCGGCATTTCGGTTTGCGGTAGGGGCATGAACTCCTCCTGAGTTGTGGCGACCTGAATGATGGTGACGAAGACTGTCGCAACTGGTCGCAAGTGTGCTGCGACGGATTGTTCCGCCGATGCTTGACGGGGAGTGGCCGAATCAGTCAAGCTGATAATGCTACATGCGACTGGATTGCAACTGGCCCAGAGACCCCGGAATATTTCCCAATGGAACTTTCATTTAAGGCTGGCGTAATCGTATCCTCAGTTGCGACTGATTTGCAACTGAAGATTCACTCATCTTCCTCCATCCGACGCTCTTGTCAATTACGAATGCTTGCCCTGTGCCTGCCCCTCTGCTTGCTCCCTGCCGCGTGGGCTGGCGTCGGGGGCCGCATTTCCGGCACCGTCAAGGATCCTTCCGGCGCCGCAGTTGCCCAGGCCTCCATCACCTTGCTGGAAACAGCAACCGGGGTCCGCCGCTCAGCCACAACCGACGGCGCTGGCGCCTACACTTTTCCGGTGCTTCCCGTTGGCGTTTACGTTCTTGAGATCGACCACTTCGGCTTCCGCCCCTACCGCCGCACTGGAATCGCGCTCGATGCTAACAGCGCGCTGATCGAAGATATTGTTCTGCAGGTCGGCAAACGGACCGAAGCCATCACCATCGCCGAAAACGCAACTCGCGTCGAGACCTCCAGTTCGCAGATGGGCGAGGTCATCGGCGGCGCCACGATGACCGGCGTTCCGCTGAACGGACGCAGCTACACCGATTTGCTTGCGCTGCAGGCCGGCGTCGCTCCCGCCACGTCCATCACTTCAAGCACGGTGCAGGATGTCGGCGCCAGCGCCCTCTCGCCCTCCGGCGACCTGAACTCGGGCAACATCTCGATCAACGGCCAGCGCGAGTTTGCCAACAGCTTCATGGTGAATGGCAGCAACGTCGAGGAAGATGTGAACATGGGCACGGCCATTATCCCCAATCTCGATTCGATCGCCGAGTTCCGCATTCTGACCAACAACTTCGATGCCGAATACGGCGAGTACAGCGGTGGACAGATCAATGTGATCACCAAGTCGGGCAGCAACGCCTTCCACGGCGACGTGTTCGAATTTCTGCGCAACACCAACCTGGACGCGCGCAATTACTTTTCTCCCACACGCGGATCTTTCGACCAGAACCAGTTCGGGGGCACGCTCGGCGGCCCGGTGAAACGCAACAAGATTTTTTTCTTCTCCGACTATCAGGGCACGGTCCAGACCCAGGGTCTGGCTACCGGATTGATCCAGGTTCCCTCCGCCGCGGATCGCTCCGGCGATATATCGGACCTGGCGGGCGCGCTGGTGACCACAACCACCGTCAACGTAAATGGTGTGCCGCAACAGGTGACGGTCCCGACCACAGTCACCGGTTCCTCGGCCGGATTGGCGGCTGCGTTGAGCGGTCAGCTCGGCTACACGGTCACACCCGGAGAACCTTATTACTTTACGAAGGGCGAAGCGCAGCCCAATCCCGGCGGAACTTACCCGATCCCCACCTACCCGAATACGTGTACGAGCACCAATTACTCGCCGGGCAGCACCACCGCCTGCGTCTTTCCCGCGCTGCAAATTCCGTCGAAAGGGTGGTCCGCTCCCGCGCAGCAATTGCTGCAGTACATTCCGGCACCGAATCAGGCGGGCAATTATTTTTCCACATCGGCTTCCAACGAAACTCTCAACGACAACAAAAGCGCGATGCGCCTCGATGCCAACACGCGCTGGGGATTGTTCTCGACGTACTATTTTTTCGACAACTTCTCCCAGAACAATCCCTATCCCACCGCGCAGGGCGGAGCCAGCGTCCCGGGCTTCAACGCTTTGAATCTGGGACGCGCGCAGCTGTTCAATCTGGGCAACACCAGAACTCTGAGCGCGACCGCGGTCAACGAATTCCACTTCAGTTATCTGCGAGATTCGAACGACCTCGGCCGCCCGCAAGGCGGAGTCGGCGTCAGCCTCGCCTCGCAGGGTTTCGAAGTGGGCCCCGGCACTCCTGGCATCGTGGCGCTATCGCCTCAAACCGAGGGCGTCGAGAACGTTGCCTTCAACAACTACTCCATCGGAACCAACACGAACGAGTTGAGAGAATCGAGCAACACTTTTCAATGGCTGGATAATTTTTCCAAAGTTTTGGGCACGCACACGCTAAAACTCGGCGGCGAATTTCATTACGATCAGGTCAATACTCACGCCATCGCCCAGTTCAACGGCAGCTTCCTCTTTTTCGGCAGCCAGACCGGGTCCGATTTTCTTGATTTTCTGCTCGGCGCTCCCACGCAATATAACCAGAGCCAGCTCCAACCTTTTTACGGACGGAATAAATATCTCGGCCTCTACGCGCAAGATAGCTGGCGCCTGCGCCCCAACCTCACGCTGAACTACGGCCTGCGCTGGGACCGGATCGAGCCCTGGTACGAAAAATACAATCAGATCGCAACCTTCGAGCCCGGCAGGCAGTCAATTGTTTTTCCCGGCGCGCCCGCTGGAATTCTCTTTCCCACCGACCCCGGAGTGCCGCGCACCCTGGCGCCTCCCGGCAACAAAGATTTCGCCCCACGAGTTGGCATCGTCTATTCGCCCAGCGCCGGTGCTGATTCTGTTTTCGGCAAGATCCTCGGAGGTCCCGGCCAGACCAGCGTGCGCGCCGGCTTCGGCATGTTCTATACCGCCATCGAGGCCCTGACCATCGGCGTCCTCGCCGCCAATGCTCCCTATGGCACGACTTATACCAGTCCCACTCCGCCGCTTTTCGCTACGCCATTCCTCTCCGCATCCACCGGTCAAGGCAACCAGTATTTCCCGGTGCAACTGGCCCCGCTTAATTCTTCTGCCAGCCATCCCGACCCTAACGTCGACTGGTCGCAGTATGAGCCGATCAGCGGAGTTCCGGCGTATCCGACAACGAACCGCATTCCCTATACCGAGGAGTACATGTTCTCGGTCGAGCGGCAACTCTCGCCGAACACCGTGCTCAGCGCCAGTTACGTCGGCACGCAGGGACATCGTCTGCTCGCCCTGGTCGAGGCCAACCCCGGCAACCCCGAGTTGTGCCTGTTCTTGAGCAATCCCGCAAACCTCGCAACCGGGCAAGCTCCCTGCGGCCCATTCCTTGAAGGCAACACCTACATTACCGCTTCGCACCAGAGGATTAATGGCACGCGCGGGCCGCTCGGCTCGAACTTCGGCAGCGACACCAATCAAGCCACGATCGGCAATTCCAACTACAACGCGCTTGAAGTCACGTTACGTCACACCAGCGGCCGTCTCGAAATCCTCGCCGGCTACACTTACGGCAAGTCGATCGACCAGGCCTCGAACCTGGGAGAAGAAATCAATCCCGTCAATCCTGCGCTCAGCCGGGCTCTTTCCGCTTTCGACGTAAAGCACAACTTCGTTGTCAGCTACAACTATCGGCTTCCGCTGGACCGACTGTTCGGCCGTTCCAACCGATGGACGCAAGGCTGGTCCATCTCCGGCATCACCCGCTACAGCACCGGCTTTCCGGTCACGCTCTACAACTACGGAGACAACTCCCTGCTCGGCGCCGAACCGAACGGCGTAAACAACTTCGGTGTCGACGAACCGCAATACACCTCGGGACCGCTCCATCTGAACCACAATCCCCGCGACGGCCAGCCGTATTTCAACACCGGCCTGTTCAGCCTGCAGCCGCTTGGCGATCCAGGCAACGCGAAACGCCGCTTCTTCTATGGCCCTGGCATCGACAACTATGACCTGGCCGTGCTGAAAAGCGTCGCCCTGACCGAATCGAAATCCCTGCAATTCCGTTTCGAGGGATTCAATACCTTCAACCACGCCCAGTTCTACGGTCCGGCATCGGTGGATGGCAACGTCAACAGCCCGTCGTTCGGCAACGTAATCAGCGCCGCCCCCCCGCGGTTAATGCAAGCCGCCGTCAAGTTTATCTTTTAGGAATTGATTGGCTTATGTCATCCCTCAGCCAGGGCAAACGCGTTTCCGCCGCTGCCGCATCTGGCACCTTAGTCCCGGACCCCTTGCCGGGCCTCATGCGACTTTCTACCCCCTGCGCGCATCCAACGCAGTGGTACGATAGTAAGTTCGGCCCTGAGATAGGGGAAGCATTCATAGATCGCCTTACCCGGCAACGCCGCTCGTTGTTTTCTGTTTTCCCGAGCGTGGAGCGTCCGCCGACAAACGCGACGCTACATTGAGGAGAAAGCAAATGGTAGGCAATGGAATTGTCGAAGTGACCGATGCGAACTTCGACCAGGATGTTTTGAAATCGGACAAGCCCGTGCTGGTGGACTTCTGGGCAACCTGGTGCGGTCCCTGCCGCGCCATCGCACCCATCGTGGAAGAACTAGCCAAGGACTATCAGGGCAGGATCAAAATCGGCAAAATGGACGTGGATTCCAACAGTTCCACTCCCATGCGCTACAAAGTCACCGGCATCCCCACGCTGCTGGTGTTCAAGGGCGGGCAAGTGGTCGAGCAGATTGTAGGCTACAAGCCCAAGGACATCATCGCGCAAGCGCTCGACCGTCACATCGCGTAAAGCTATCAGCCGTCAGCTATCAGCTTAAAACAGCGCCCGGGATCGCTCCCGGGCGTTTGTGTTTAAACTCAAAGGCAGTCCTGACCCCTGACCCCTCTGGCTAGTACTTCCGCAGCACCCCAATCACCCGACCCTGTACCTCCACCGCTGCCGCCGGCACGATGATCGGCGCCATGGTCGCGTTCGAGGGTTGCAGCCGGATGTTATCCCCTTCGCGGAAAAAGCGCTTCAAAGTGGCGTCATCACGATTCACGATCGCGACCACGATATCGCCGTTGTGCGCCGTCTTCAGCTTCTCGACCAGCACGTAGTCGCCGTCGAGAATGGCTTCATCCTGCATTGAATCCCCCCGCACTTCGAGCACAAACACTTCTTTGGAGCGCACGAAGTCGGCCAGCGAAATGGTCTCGTTGGTCTGCACCGCCTCAATCGGCATGCCGGCGGCGATGCGGCCGAGCAGCGGCAGCACCAGGCCGGTGTTGACGCTCATGGCCTGCTTGAGCCGTCCCTTGGGCGGCAGCAGATCGATCGACCGGCTGCGGTTGTAGTCGCGGGTGAGCAGCCCCTTTTTTTCGAGATTGGTGATGTGCTTGTGCACGGTGGCCAGCGAGTTCAGATCGAGCCCGTCGCCGATTTCTTCAAACGAGGGAGAGTACCCATGCTCCGCCACGAAGCGGGAGATAAAGTCATACACTTCGCGCTGCCTGCGTGTGATCGCCATGCCGCCATTGTTGGCGAAGGGAAGGCGAATGTCAAGAGGAAAGGTAAGTATCCCTTGACCTCACGTAGTAGAATAAGGGGGTGTCAAAGTCAAAGCCCCCGCAAACACTCTTATTACCCGAACAGTTAGCAGGAGTTCGGGAAAAACTAAAACGGGCCGATGAAACTATCAAGAACCTCAATTCCGAGATTGTCACCTTTCTTAATGAACGCCCGAAAACTGGCTTCAGTAAGGACAAACAAAAGGCTGCCCAGGAATTTGTCGAGTTCTACACAAAAAGAGGTATCCCGCCCCGGTTCGGAGTCTTGGCCGGAGAGGTTGCACATCATTTGCGATCCTCGCTCGATCACGTTGCATGGATGCTCTCGGACGACGACTATAGAACCCGTCATGAGAGATGGGTTAGTTTTCCCATCGCCAAAGTCAAGCCGACGACAGAAAAGGAATTGACCGCTTACGGTAGACAAATAAAGGGAATCTCCGCGAAGAATGCCGTCGCCCTGATTGATAGGCTCCAACCTCACCACGCTACGAATGCGACGAACAATCCGTTGTCGATTCTGCACGATCTTGACCGCAAGAACAAACACCAGACTCTTGCCCTGATCGTTTGCGCGTGGAACGCGAACGTCACCCTCAAATTCTCCACGTTCAGCACGTTCATGATCGGCGGCGGAGACTCGCTCGATAAACAGATGGAACGGGAGGGGTTTTCCAGGCTTCCACTGGCACCTAAGTCCGAGCTGGAGTTCTCCCCTTATGTAGCGTTCGATCAGATCGGTGGGTGGAAGGGTGAGGCGGTCGTTCCAGCGCTCACCCATCTCCTGAGCGAGATTGCCCGCATCGTGGATAGCTTTGCTGTGTTGACCGTGTGACACACTCCCGTCAAGTCTTCCGTGTATACTGTCGGAAGTATGGCGGGCATACGCTCATCCCGGCAAGGTAGAAGCGAACGACCCGTTGCGAGTCGAGATTTGAACCCATCAGCAGAGGTTGCGGCTAAAATGGCACCTCTGTCGCGGGCATCATTCCATGGCCTGCTGAAACGAGCCGCGAATCCGCGCGTTCAGCAACGCGCTTCAAAAAAGCGTTGAAGATTAAATTCCCCTGATCCCTTCGGTTGTACCTGAACGAATATTCATCCAAGTAGCTCTGCAAATATTTCTGACTGACTGAGTGGTAGACTCCGCCGATCCCGCGCTTCACAAGACTCCAGAATCCCTCAATCGTGTTGGTGTGGACATCTCCCCTCACGTACACCTTGGCGCTGTGCTTGATGCGGCGGTGGCGATACTCTCCGCCCTTGATGTGCTTGATGCCATCATAACCATTTAGTTCGTCGGTAAAAATTGTGGACTTCGGGAGAACGAACTCCCGAGCCATGCCAAGCAGCGTAGCTCCGCTTACGTCAGACGTAGCCTTTGCGACAACGCGGCCCTTCCCGCCGCGCTCCACGATTCCGACTACTGGTGTTTTCTTTTTATCGCCGCGCATCGGCCTTCCAGTTCCGCCCTTCCGTTTTCCGCCATAGTACATTTCGTCCATCTCCACCGCCGATCCCTCCAGTTGCATGTCTGTTTCGGACAGCAACGAGCGAATCTGGCGAAACATCCGCCAAGCGGTTTTGTAGGTCACTCCGGTTTCGCGCTGAATCTGTTTTGCGCTGATGCCGCAACGAGTCGAAGCCATGAGGTACATGGCGTAATACCAGAGCCGCAGAGAGGTGCTGCTGTGCTCAAAGATCGTCCCTGCCATCGGGGAAATCTGCGTCAGGCATTCATCGCAAGCGTAGACCGGACGCCCCTTAACTCGGTGATGTTGACGGTTCCCTTTGCACTCGGCGCAGTAGGCAATGCCATCGGGAAAGCGCCGTTCGCGTAGATGCTCAAAACAGGCTTCATCGGTCGGAAACTGGCGGTTGAAATCTTCGATTGTGTACCGGAGGTGGGCCGGAATCGTCTGTCTGCGGTTCATGATGTAACAAATTTAGCAGGAACTTAACGTGAGGTCAAGGGATACTTACCAGAGGAAATGCGGAATTATGTCTTTGACAAACCCTAATAATGCAGAGCAGCGGTTGTCAGGAGAAGTTACTTGGGGCCGAGGTGCTTGGATATGACAAAAACGTCCACGCCCGACATAGAACATTCCTCGCTCGACGCATCGTGAACAGCGATGGCATCAACTGCTTCGCCAGACTTCGTTGTGAATGAAACGTGATAGACCTGATGCCAAAGGTTCTTCCCGGTTCTCTCTGATGCCAGACGCACAGTTGTCGTTTTCGACGGGTCTATCTGCTTCGGGTCGAGCAGACCAGCGTTTTTCAGATGCGTCAAGGTCATCATAGTGGGCCAACTTTTGGAAGCACTGCAATCCGGACCGTGCGACTCAGACTGCGCGCCCATTGGAACGCTCAGGACAAGCAGAAGGAATAACCATAACGCTGGCATTTCCAATCCTCCCTTACAGAGCTTTGGCTTTCGTGCCTTTGTCGCGCCCGTTCCGGTAACGAAAGATCCTACTGTTTCGTCGCATTGTCCAAAAACGCGGCCACGTTGGCTTTCAGCTTCGACAAGTCGGCTTCGCGCAGGTACATCATGTGGCCGGCGTCGTAGTATTGCAGCGTGATATTTTTCTGCAGGTTTTCGGGCAGGCCAAGGTGCGTCATGGTGTATTCGGTGGCGAAGAAGGGCGTGGCCAGGTCATAGATGCCGTTCTCGACTTCGACGTGCAGGTGCGGATTGGTCACCATGGCTTGGACCAGATCTTCTTCCACGTTGGGAGCGCCCGGGAATCCGTATGCCGCCTGCGTGTTCGCGCTTCCAATCCCATTGGCCGCCGGCGCCATTGGCTGAGGTGTTGTAGATCAGCTCCTTGCCGAATTTCAGATCTTCGCGGACGTAGTTGTTGAAGGCGGCTACGAAGGCCCCTTCAACGGCGGTGCTTTGCGGATCGTAGTCGGCGTATTCCGCTGAGCAGGTCGGGAGTTGGGGCCGGAGAAGCGGGCGTCGAGGCGTCCGGTGGTAAGGCCGCGGCTGCGCTGAAGTTCGACTCATGAACTGCGGGAGATTGACGCGCAGATCGGCTTTGATCAGGTAATCCTCGCTTAGGCCGGTAAAGTGGGAGAGCTTTTTCGCGATGTCAGACTTTTCTGCGGCGGTGAGAGTCGCGCCTTTCATCAGGGCCGCGGCATATTCTCCGGATGCGAACTGGCGGGCTTCGGCGAGAAAAGCGTTGAGGTCCGCGGGAGGGTTCGGCAGAACTTTGTGATACGCAGCCGTGGCGGCGTAGCTGGGAACGTAAAAGACATACGGCATGTCGTTGCCCGGAGGGAATGAAATGGTGCCGAGATCGAGAACGGAAGAGATCAGGTCGATGCCGTTGAGATACATTCCGTTGTGGTTCTGGAGATAGTTGCCGAGCGCGGCGGAGCGGAAAGTCCCGTAGCTTTCTCCGATGAGGAATTTGGGGGAGTTCCAGCGGCCATTGCGGCTGATGTAGGTGGCGATGAACTGGGCCAGGGATTTAACGTCCTGGTCGATGCCCCAGAAATCTTTGTCCTTGCGCTTTGCCGACGGCGTGGCTGAAGCCGGTGCCGACGGGATCGATGAAGACAAGATCGGTTTTGTCGAGCAGGCAGTCGGCATTGTCGACCAGCTTGAAGGGCGGAGGCGGTGTAGGCTCGGCATCGCTGGTGACGACGCGGCGCGGGCCGAACGCGCCCATGTGCAGCCAGATGGAAGATGATCCGGGACCGCCGTTGTAGACGAAAGCGATGGGGCGCTGGCTCAGATCTTTATCCTTTGGCATCGCTGCGGGTGTAGGCGATGGAGAAAATGCTGGCCGTGGGTTCGTTCTTGTCGTCCTTGATCAGGGTGGTGGAGGCGGTCGCTTTGTAGGCGATGGTCTGGCCGCCGATCTTGATGGTGTGATCGGTGACGGAGGATTCTTCCTTGGGCTCGGGCGTGGGTTTGGCATCGGCGGGTTTCGCGTCCTTTTCGGACTTGTCGGATTTATCGGGTTCTTGCGCGGCCGCAAATGGGGCGACGCCAAGGGCGAGTGGGGCTGCCAAGGCTACGAGGACGAAGAACTTACGCAACATCATCATTATCGGGCTCCTTGAAAAACAGGGCACATTGTATACCGGGGCAGGTAAAACGGGGGCAGGGGTTCTTCACCAACCGGGGAACATCCGAAACTTCCTGTGAATTCGTAACTCTAATACTGGGACAAAGGAATATAGGGACAAAGGCGAACTGGGCCGGGAGGGGTTATGGCGCGAGTTGGGGTGCGGATGTTGGCGATGATTTTGGCGGTGTTGGCGGGTGCGCTGGCATGCCGGCCGAGGAGAGGCGCGGCCGGCGCCGTGCCGGCTCCTGCGGTGGATGAGGCGCGGGCGATGACCGCGAAGGAAAGAGACAGCCGTTGTGGCCGGGGGATGTTTCTGGGGAATTCAGGCCGTGTTTCAGCATGTG
Source organism: uncultured Acidobacteriaceae bacterium (assembly GCA_963784085.1). Lineage (GTDB taxonomy): Bacteria > Acidobacteriota > Terriglobia > Terriglobales > Acidobacteriaceae > Sulfotelmatobacter. The sequence continues at coordinate 115,602 of CAWAQH010000010.1, forward strand.
AAGGGCGTGGCGTCGGCGACCTCGGGATATGCGGGTGGGAAGATGAAGAACCCCGGCTATGAAGAAGTGAGCACCGGGAGCACGGGACATGCGGAGTCGGTCGAGATTGTTTACGATCCGTCGCAGGTGACTTATGGAGAACTGCTGCGAGTGTTCTTTTCGGTGGCGCATCGATCCGACGGAGCTGAACTGTCAGGGGCCGGATGAGGGCACGCAGTACCGGTCGGCAATTTTTTATGGGAATGAGGAGCAGAAAAAGATTGCCGAGGCTTATATCGCTCAGCTCGATGCAGCCAAGGTTTATCGCGGCACAGGATTGTGACGCAGGTGATGCCGCTGCAGGCGTTCTATCAAGCGGAAGGCTATCACCAGAATTATGCGACGCTGCATCCCAGCGACAGCTACATCATGTTCAACGACGCACCCAAGGTGGCGAACCTGAGGAAAGAGTTTCCGGAGATGTATAACAAGTAGCAGTTCTTAGTTCTCGGTTCTTAGTTCTCAGTCACGCAGTGAGGATTCCTTGTGAGAGCGGGGAAGTGAGGAATAGGAGCTATGTTTAGGACCGCAATCGCAAAGAAGGAAATCACAGCCGGCGGCGTGTATTTCTGGTGGGCGCGGGAGCGGCGCTGGGCGGGGCGTGGTTGTGGCATTGGCGCAACCGGCGGGTGATGGCGGCTGCGCTGCCGAAGTCGGAGCCGGGGGAAGTGACGATTGTGCAGTTTTCCGATGACGGCAAGCGCCTGGCGAAGGTGAAGGTTGCCCGGGTGATCAAGACCGACGACGAATGGCGGAAGCAGCTGGGGTCAGGAGCGTACGAGATCACGCGGCACGCGGACACCGAGCTCGCCTACACCGGGAAATACTGGAACCTGCACGATAAAGGAATTTACCGCTGCATCTGCTGCGACAACGCGCTGTTCAGTTCGTCAAGCAAGTTTGATTCGGGAACGGGCTGGCCCAGCTTTTGGGCTCCGATTGCGCAGGAGAATGTGCGCGAGATCAACGACAGCACAATCGGCATGGAACGGACCGCGGTTTCGTGCAAGGAGTGCGACGCACACTTGGGTCACGTGTTTGACGATGGCCCCAAGCCGACAGGGCTGCGCTATTGCATGAATTCGGCGTCGCTGCGGTTTGTGAAGACGGCGTAGAGGCGACGCTCCGAGATCAGCGATAACGGTCGGCGGGTACAATCGAGGACATGAATTCGATCCTTCCGGTTTTTCGCGAGCCGACTTCGATCGAGAAGACATTTAACGGCGTCTTTGGATTTCTGATTGGGATCGGCCTTCCATTTCCCCACAAGTATCTTTTGCTGGTGCGCGGGCGCAAGAGTGGAAGAATCTACTCGACCCCGATCAACCTGCTGGAATTCAAGGGCGAGCGATTTCTGGTGGCGCCGCGCGGGCGTACTCAGTGGGTGCGCAACGCCGAGGCTGCCGGGGAAGTCACTCTCAAGAAGGGAAGCGCGCGGCTGAAGTTTCGCTTGCGTCCGGTGGCGGACTCGGAGAAGCCGGAGATTCTGAAGGCCTACCTGGACAACTTCAAGAGTGAAGTGCAGCGGTATTTTCCCGTGACGGCGGGCTCGCCGCCAGAGAGCTTTGCAGGGGTTGCAGGGAGTTATCCGGTGTTTGAGTTGGTGGCTGGCTGAGTTTTCCGGCAAAAGGTCAAGATCAAGCCAAAGGCGACGAACAGGAGTATCCGTCCCACATGCCATTCCTCACATGGCTATTCGAGGACGCTGTCGTCGAGCTTCTTGCGTCCCCAGTCGGCTGCGGCCTGAACGAAAGCCAGCACAACCGGATGAGGATTTGTCTCCGTCGATGAGAGTTGGGGCTGGAACAGCGTGGCCACAAAGAAGCGGTGGGCCGGTGATTCGACGGCGCGGATCTCGCCCTGCGCGCCGCGCGCCACAACCGGGAAGCCGGCTTCCATGGTGGTCCATTCGTACTCGGGGTTGACTTCGAAGTTGCAGAAGTATTCTTCGCTCACAACTTCCACATTTTTTCCGTAGAACGACTGCAGGTAGGAGCCGGGGCGGAGACGAATCTCCGGAACCGGGCCGGATAGACTTGGCGCATTGCCTTTGCGATCAGGCACGGCGCAGGCGACAGGATAGATCACGATATTTTTCGAGCCGGAATTATTTTCGGCGCTGTCGGCATCGACGATGCCAAGAACGTCACGGGCGAACTCGATCAGGGCGTACTGAAAGCCTCCGCAGGTACCGAGAAAAGGCCAGTCGCGGCGGCGGGCAAATTCAATGCCCCGCAGCATGCCGTCGAAACTTTTGTAGGGACTGCCGGGCGACGCCCAGAGGCCGTCGAACCCCTCAAGAATTTTCTCAGAGCTGGCGGAGGTCAGCGACGGGGTAGGGATCCATTCGGAATCGACTTTCAGGTTGAGTGCGCCGGCGGCGTGGTGAAGGGATGCCGGAGTGGCGTGGTGGGAGCGGAACTCGGGGTTGAAGTCGCCGAGAATTCCGATGCGAACGGCATGGCTCACCAATGCATTGTACTAGAGCGTGAAAGCCGTTTATGAAATGCTTCTAGACGCGGGGGACGATTGCCGCGACCGCATCGCAGAAGCGATCAATCTCCTGAGTGGAAGTGTAGACGTTGGGGCTGATGCGAACGCCGTTGAATTTCGGTCCGGTGATGGGCGTAACGAAGATGTTGTATTTGGCGAGTAGAGCCTCGCCGAGTTTCCCGGGGTCGATGGTATCGAAGTGGATGGTGCCGAAGGCGCCGGAAAGGTTGGGCTCGAGGCCGACCAGCAATTTGGCGCCGGGTAGTTGGGTCAGCCGATCAGCCCAGCGCTGCTTCAGGTAGCGAAGGCGGGCAAATTTTCGTTCGTCCCCGATTTGCTGGTGGAACTCGAGCGCCTGCAGGGTTGCGTTGTGCATGGCGGCAGGGTGGGTGCCGATTTCCTCGAACTTGCGGATGTCTTTGTCCATCGATGGCGGAGCGGCCATCAGCGCCCAATGCTTTTCGATGCGCTCCTTGCGAACATACAACATGCCGGTGCCGATGGGCGCTGAGAGCCACTTGTGCAGGCTGGCGCCGTAGAAATCGCAATCCAGTTCGGAGAACTTGAATGGAACGTGCGCGAAGGCGTGTGCGCCGTCCACAATGCTGGTGATGCCCCGGGCGCGGGCGAGCGCGCAGATCTGACTCACGGGAAAAATCTGTCCCGTCATGAACACGACTTGCGATACGTGTATGACGCGGGTGCGCGGCGTAATGGCTTGTTCGTACAGGCGGACCAGATCATCGGGATTGCGTACGGGCACCGGAAAATCCAGTTGGCGGAGCACGATGTTTTCGCGGCGTTCGCGCTGCTGCCACGTGGTGATCATGCGGGGATAATCCTGGCTGGTAAGTAGGACTTCGTCGCCGGGCTTCAGGTCAATGCCGAACTGTGCGATCTGCAGCGATTCGCTCGCGTTGCGTGTGATCGCAATGCACTCCGGATCAGCGTTCCACATGGCCGCGAGTTTCTTGCGAACACCTTCGATGCCGGGTTCAAGATCGTGCCACATGCGGTAGCTCGGGAGCAGGTTGCTGTAACGGATGGCTTCGATTTCGGCGTCGAGCACGTGGGTGGGCGCGGGGGCGACGCCACCGTTGTTGAGGTTCAGAATCGTCGGGTCGGGAACGTAGGCGGCACGAATCTTTTTCCAGAAGTCCTCGTCGCCGGCCAAATCTTCCGGAGCCACACCGGCATAGGCGCGATTCAGGGCTGTGGCGAGCATAAGGGCCTCGGTACCGAGGAGGAAATCGCGGCGAGTCAGCATGTGCGGGGCTCCGGAGAGATTTTGTGGCAAGGATACATTATGCGGAGGTTTCGGGGGGTGACCGCGAGATGCTGACCGAGATCAGCTGACGAGAAAGGGCGACGGGTGATCCGTGCCGGCCACGGTTTTCTAGAACCAGTGGGTGAGATTTTGCAGCAGGTAGAGGCAGAGCAGAGTGAGCGCAGGTCCGCCCCAGATCATCAGGGTGCATTTCCAGGCAAGGGATTGCGCGATGTCGCGCTGGCTTCGCCAGGAGATCAGGAAGGTCGGGTTGTTGCTGCCTTTCAACAGGACAACTGGCGGGCGCGGGTCGAAACCGTCGGGCGGCGAAGCTGGAGATGACATGTCTCGCAAAGGAGCCGAAACAGGGGACGCCCCGTTCGAATCCCCCGCATTCGAATTCTGATGAATGGCGGCGTCAGAAGGCTTGACTCCGGCGGCGGCCCAGGCAGCGGGATTGGAGATGCCGGCTTTTGCCAACGCCGTGGCGACTTTCTGCTGTTGCGTCATCTCTACCGACTGGGTTGAAGCCGGGTCGGGCGAGAGGCGGATCACTTGCGTCGATCGCGCGGGCGGCGATGGCCGGGATACGGGACCGGCCATCAGCAGCTCACTGACTGAGCTGTGTTCTTCGTTTGCGGCACCTCCTCCGGTCAGAAACGACAGATCGAGAGATGCGCCGAGAGTGAGCGTGTTGTGATCCTCATCCCAAATGGGCGTGGGTGTGAGCTCGAGGCCGGGATTCTCGTCCAGCGTTCCCAGCAGGAACAGCGCGTTCTTGGGCTTGATGCAGAACTCTTCGACTTTGATTTTGTTGGTCGTGCTGATGCCGTGCCTAAAAAGGAAGTTGCGCACGTTGTCTGGGGCGGCTTCTTTCGTAGTAAAGAAGCCATCGCAAAACTCCTGGTGAAAGTCGCGATGCAGGTCGAGCTCGGCGCCGGTTGGGTCGATCATCACTTTGCCGGTGTTGTCATCAAGAAAAAACGGGACGTGCATAGACTCGGCCGCGACCCTCACCCATCGGCTGCTTCTGCCTTGCCGCTTCCATTCCCAGACGATGGTGCGGTGGAAGTAGCAACTGCGCTCGGTGATGGGCGCGGTCACGGTGTAGGGGCCCACGGCCAGGCCGCTGAGTTCGACCAGGCCGAGCGGGGCGCTGCGAACTTTTGAAGCCGGAGTGTTGACGATGAGCTTGCGGCGCTTGAGCAGGATGAAGCCGTGGACGAACAAATAGATTCCAGCGCAGATTCCGATCATGCACCAGGCGATGGGCCGAGTGTCCGACGATCGAAGCAGCAGGGTTAGTGGAATCACGGCGGCTCCTCAATCAGATTGATCCGGGGCGAGATTCGGGTACGCGCCCTGTGTCGAGGCTAGCGGAGTGGCCTCAGGGCGGGCAGCAGAAAAGGGCGGGGTCCGCTTACGTTGGTAATGAAGCGGCGAGGGAAAAGCAGACGCCTGATTGTGAAACTAATTTTGACGGTTGCGCTTCAGCACCAGGTAGGCAACGGTTAAGGCGGCGAAAAAGACCAGGCCGGCGGTTGCGTTTATGCGCGTGGAGAACAGCGTGTTGAGGATGGCGATGGAGACCAGCACGAATCCGAGCACCGATCCCCAGATGCCGAACGGGGAGCGCATGGGCAGCGCGGCGAATTGTTGTGGCGTGAGCCGGCGCCGGAAGCTCATATGTGCTGCGAGGGAGACAGCCCACGAGAGGATCAGGCCAGAGAAAGACGCTCCCAGGATGTAAAGGAAGGCTTGTTGCGGAGCCCATTTCTCAAAAATGAGCGCGGCGACAATGCCGAAGGAGGAGATCACCAGGGCAAGGCGGGGAGATCCGGCGGCGTTCAGCTTTCCGACGGATGCGGGGGCCCATCCGGTGCGGCCCATCGAAAACAGCAGGCGCGAGGCGACATAGAGTTGGGCATTGGCTCCGGAAAGCGCGGCGGTAAGCACGACGAAATTCATGAAGTGCGCCGCGGCCGGGACGCGCGCCAGGCGCAGGACGCCGACGAATGGGCTCTCGGTGACGCCAGCGTGGTTCCAGGGCATGATACCGACGAGAACGATGATGGCGCCGAGGTAGAGTGCGCCGAGCAGGAAAAAACTGAGGCGGGCGGCGCGGGGAATATCGTCCGGAGAACGCGATTCTCCGCTGGAGACGGCGAGCATTTCGACGCCGCCGAAGGAGTAGATCGCGATGAAGACAGCGAGCAGAGGAGCAATCGGTCCCTTGGGAAGGAATCCCCCGTGGGCGGTGTATTGCGGGGCGAAGCGGCCAGTAGTGAGCAGTGCCGCGCCAGCCAGGATGAAGGCCACGATGGTGGCGAACTTGATCATGGCAAACCAGAACTCGAAGCGTCCAAAAGAACTCACGCTGCCCAGGTTGACGATGAGAAGCAGCGCGGCAAAGAGGAAAACCCAAGCCACTGCGGGAATCGAGGGGAACCAATAATTCATGTAGGTCGCCGAGGCAACCAGTTCAGCTCCGACGGCGATGGAGATTGACACCCAGTAGGCGGAGCGCGAAAGAAATCCCAAATATTGGTTGAGATAGAGTTCGCCATAAACCGCGAATGATCCAGCGGCAGGGTGAGTGCTGGCGAGTTCGCCAAGCGCCATGGCAACGGTATAGGCAATGAACGTAGCGGCGAGGTAGCTGAAAATCACGCCGGGGCCGGCGATCTCAAGTGCGGCGGCCGAGCCCAGAAGAAGCCCCGTCCCGATGGAGCCGCCGACGGCGACCATGGTCATCTGGCCGGCGGTGAGTTGGTGGTGAAGGCCTTGTTCGTGGATGGCTTCCGGGGCCGGGACTGGGGGCATGGGGCACGATAGCAAAAGAAGAAACAAGTGGCCAGTGATCAGTGATTAGTGCCCAATCTGCGACACCAGGATTTTCTGGCCACTGATTACTTACCCCTGACCACTGGAGTTCCGGTGATTCGCAGTTTCCAGTGGGAGTGGCCAGTCCACACAAACGCAGAATCTTCGGGTCATTGATCACTGACCACTGGGTATTCGGTGACTTTCGTAATCGGCGGTGGGTGTATGCGATTGCTGGGGTTGGGAGCGGCTCCTAGAATTGATGCAGCAGTCGTCTGCCCGGAAACCGGCCTCATGCCAGAGAGCACAAAACGTCCCGACCGAGCCGAGATCACGCGCCGCGTAGAACGCGCGGAAAAGCTCCTGCAGAAGGGCAAGGCGGCCGAAGCGCTGGAAGAATTTCTGCTGGTCCTGAAAGACGATCCCGAAAATGATACGGTGCGCCAACTGGCGGCCGATCTATGCCTGTCGCAGAACCGCGCGCCCGATGCCGTGAAGTTGCTCGGTGAACTGTTCGAGCGGCAGGTGAATGCGGGCGACGCCACGCGAGCCAGCCTGACTTATAAGAAACTGGCGCGGCACGGCACTCCCACATGGCAGCAAAAATTCCGCTTTGGGCAGCTGCTCGAAGGTTCGAACAAGAAGCTGGCTGTGGGCACGTATGAGTCTGCTTTGAGCGACCTGGCGAAGATGGATAACAAGAAAGACGCGTTGCCGGTACTGGAGCGCGTGGTGGTGCTGGACGCGAGTCCGGAGAATTTTGCCCGCCTGGCGGAATTATCTTCGGAAGCGGGAGAGAGCAAGGCGGCGGCGCACGCTTTCAAACGTGCGGCGCAATTGGCAGGGGCTGCGGGCAGCGATCCCGCGGCATTTTACGAGCGGGCTTACCAGGAAGATTCTTCCGACGAAGAGATTACGCTGGCCTACGGGAAGAGCCTGCTGGTGCAGGGGCAGGTGGGAGCGGCAATTTTTGTTCTGGAACCGCAGGTGATTGCGGGCAGGAATTCGGTTCCACTGCGCGAGGTTTATGCCGAGGCTCTGATGGCGGTCGGACGTTTCGCGGAAGCGGAGCCAGTGATGTGGCAGCTTTTTGAAGAGAATCCCACACGGTTGACGCAGGTGAAGGCGCTGATCGGACAGTTGATGGACGCGGAACAGGATGAAGCCGCGGTGGCTCTGGCGCGCAAGGTGGGGCAATTTCATGCCAAGCGCGGCGAACGCCGTCAGTTCCTCGGAGTGATGCAGGAAATTACGGCGCCGCGGCGGCCCTCGATCGAGATGCTGGAATTTCTCGGAGAACTCTACAACGCATCGAACCGGGAAGGCGATTATTGCCAGACGCTGCTGCAGCTTTGCGATGTGTACTGCGGTCGCGGGAATTTTGCCCGCGCAGCAGAGTGCCTGGACCAGGCCGCGGAAGTGGATCCCTACGAAGGGGGGCACACCAAGCGGCTCGAGATGTTGAAGGGCAAGATTGAAGAGGATAAATATCAAGCCATTGCCTCGCGATTTACAACCGTGACCAAGACTGCGCCCGAGCCAGCACAAGCGCAGGAAGCGACGCTGGGGGCCGGGACGCTGCAGGACCTGATGCTGCAGGCGGAAATCCTGGTGCAGTACGGGATGCGCAACAAAGCGGTCGAAAGGCTGCAAAGAATTCAGGAACTTTTCCCGCGCGAAGAAGATCGCAACGAGGGCTTGCAGCAACTTTACCTGGCGGCGGGGATGACGCCGAGCTATGCCGGGTCGGCGCCGCTACCGGCCGCGGCCGCGCCGGTTGTGGCGAGTGCGGCGGCTGCGCCAGCGGCATCCGCATCCGATTCGGCGACGGAGATGCGCAACATGACGCGCGTAGCCGAGATCACGCGCAAGTTGTATCACCAGGCTGCGGCGCCGGCGGTGCTGACCACGGCGGTAAATGAAATTGGGGCGCACTGGGAAGTTTCGCGGTGTGTGGCCATCATGCGCACGCCGGGCTCGGCGCCCACAGCGGTGCAGGAATTTTGCGGCAAGGGAGTAAAGGAGGGTGATGGGCTGGCCTTGAAAGATATGATGGCCGCGCTACAGGATATGGCTTCGACTGAGCCCATCGTTCTAGCCGATGCTCAGAAGGCTCCGGAGTTGCAAAGCGTGCGCAAGCAATTGACCGAGCTGGGAGCGACGGCGGTGTTGGCGTTGCCGCTGATGAATGGCGAAGACTCAGTGGGCATGTTGGCGCTTGTCCACAAGAAGCAGCGGGCGTGGCCGCATTCCGACGCGGTGATTTTGAAGACGCTGGCCGATCAGATGGTGATTGCGCTGAATAATGCGGGGCTGCGCCGTCTGGTGAAGAGCCTTTCGGTGACGGACGAGAATTCCCGGCTACTCAAGCGGGGTTCTTATCTTGATCTGCTGCTGGCGGAGAGCAAGCGGGCGGTGCAACATGAGGCGGCACTCTCGGTGCTGCTGCTGCAGTTCGGGCGGAGCGCAACGCTGATCAAGGAGCATGGCGAGGCCACGGTGGAAAGCGCAATGGAGAAGATTGGGCAACAGCTTGCCGCGAATCTGCGCACGAACGATCTGGCCTTCCGCTACGACACCACGACCATCGCAGTCATTCTGGGAGAAACGGCGGAAAAAGAAGGAATGCTGGCCGTCGAAAAGCTGCGCAAGATCATTTCCGGAGTGCGACTGCCGGCCAAGGACGCAGCCGAGAAAGGCCACTCGATGGAATTTTCGGCTGGACTGGCGGAGGCGGTGGTGCGCGAAAGCTACGATCCGGTGGACATTGTGACGGAAGTGATCAACCGCGCCGAGCATGCGCTGGCTATGTCGCTGGCCCAGGGATCAGGGAAAGTTGTGGCGCTGAAAGCCGCATTGGCGGCCGGGGCCGTGGCGTAAAGAACCTTTCAGGACTGAGAGGCGGCAGCGGGCCCCTTTACTTCTGTGGATTCGCGCCTTCCTGCATCGACATTCCTCCGATGATGTGCCAATCCTTTCCTTCTCTAAGCCAGGTATGCGTGACGCGAATGGTACGGGCCGCGCCGTCACCTTCCTTATTTACCCATTTGTAGGTGACCCAGTAATAGGCCTCCGCCACGTCCCCAGTTACTTGAATCGCGGCAGGCTTGAAGTCGACACTCTTGAAGGTCAGGCCTTTGCCGGTCTGCGTGGTGATCCAGTCGGTGATGTGGTCCTTGTGAACCGGCGCGGGGCTGACCGATGGCCAGCCGAGGAAGGCTTTGTGCCACAGACCCGAGTAGGAGGTCAGATCGTTATCCTGCACGTAGTTCCAATAGGAGCGCTCGAGCTTCCACAGCGTCTGTTCGTCTTGCGCGGTTTTTGTTTGGCCTTGCAAGGGAAATGCGGCGAATGCAGCAAGTAAAAAAAGAAGCAGGATGCGCAGCAAGGTCTTATGCATCGGAGTATCCATTTCATGCACCGGATTGAGATGCAGCGAGTCTATATCAAAAATTATCTTTCTTGTCTCGATGTTTTTTTCCGTGACTCCGTGTCTCCGTGGTGGGTTTTCGCCTGTGGTCAAATCTCCTTCCCCGCTGCTACACTAACAAGTTTGGACAATCACTCTTGATCCGCTCTGAGGGCGGGCTCTCCAAGGAAAGGTCTGTAAGGAAAACCATGTTGAAGCCGGGGGATATTGCTATTGTCAGCGGGGCGCGGACGCCTTTTGGGCGTTATTGCGGCAAGCTGAAGGATTTTACGGCGCAGGAACTGGGCGCGATTGCGGCCAAGGGGGCGATCGAGCGAGCTGGGATCGACGCCAAGGAATTCGATCACGCGGTGTTTGGTAATGCGCAGCAGACTTCGGGCGATGCGCTCTATGGAGCGCGGCATGTGGGGCTGCGGGCGGGGTTGCCGATTGAGGTGCCGGCGCTCACGGTGAACCGGCTGTGCGGGTCGGGGATGCAGTCGATTGTGAACGGGGCACAGATGATTCAGCTCGATGAGGCGAAGGTTGTGCTGGCGGGCGGGATGGAGGCCATGTCGCAGGCGCCGTTTGTGATTCGCGGGCGCGATGGCTTTACGCTGGCTCCGGGCGGCAAGCTGGAAGATTCGCTGATGGTGGCGCTGCTCGACAGCTATTGCGGGTCCTACATGGCGAACACGGCGGAATTGTACGGCGCCGAGCAGGGGATTACGCGTGAGATGCAGGACGAGTTTGCACTGCGCTCGCAGCAGAAGGCCGATGCGGCTTACAAAGAAGGACGCATTCAGGAAGAGCTGGTTCCGGTTGCGCTGAAAGATCGCAAGGGCGAGCCTTCCGGTGAGTCGCTGACGGAAGACGATCATCGTCGGCCGCAGACCACGATGGAGGGTCTGGCCAAGCTGAAGGCTTCCTTTGGAAAGAATGGGACGGTGACCGCAGGCAACGCGAGCGGGATTGTCGATGGCGCGGCGGCGGTGGTTTTGATGTCCCTGGAAGAGGCGAGCAAGCGAGGCATGCAGCCGCTGGGGCGGATTGTGAGCTGGGGAATTGCGGGAGTGGAACCGAAGCTGATGGGGCGCGGTCCGGTGCCAGCGACGAAGGTGGCGCTGCAGAAGGCCGGGCTGTCACTGGACTATATTGATCTGATTGAAGTGAACGAGGCGTTCGCCGCGCAATATTTAGGCGTCGAAAAAGAATTGGGTTTGGATCGCGAGAAGGTGAATGTGAATGGTGGGGCGATTGCGTTGGGGCATCCGCTGGGAGCGACCGGAACACGGCTGGTTATTACGCTGCTTTATGAATTACGGCGGCGGAAGAAGAAGTATGGGCTGGCGACGGCGTGCATCGGCGGCGGGCAGGGGATCGCGATGGTGGTGGAGAGTTTGAGCTGAATCCACCACGGAGACACAGAGACACGGAGAAAAAGCTTCTTGAAGAACCGGAGTAGGGCGCTGTCGGCGGTGGGTGCTGGGGTCGGCTTGACCCTTGTTCCCTTCCTCTTTCCGACTTCGTGGAACGATACTTCGAGGTTCTTTCACTGGCCGATGCTGATCCTTGACCGGCCCCATGCGAACTGGCTTCCTCTCAATGCCGGTCATCGTCTGATTGCCTTGTTGTTGATTAACGTAAGCGGCTGGGCGATTTCGTTGGCTGTCCTCTGGATCGCAGTTGGCGCAATCATGCGGAAAGAGATGGTGGTGGAGAGCATGGACTAAGACTCCGTCGTTTACCGAGCGCCGCTGTTTCTCCAAAGGATGACATGGCCGGCAATAGCGTGATTCCAAGCGTTCTGAGCGGCATCGCACTTGGCGGCATGTACGCCTTTGTGTTTTGGCGGTTGGCAAGGCGAGAAAAGAACAAGGTCATTGAATTTGGTGGCCTCGCTCTGGGATTCTTTTTCGTTATGGCAGCGGTCATAAAAGTGCCCAATCTTCCGGATTGGGTTTTACCAGGAATGTTCTTGTTATTTTTTCTTCTTAGTTGTTTGATGATGTTTTTTCTGGTGCGCCAGGGGTTTGACTGGCTTCGAAGCAGGAAGCGAGCAAAAACGAAATAGGCTAAATACATATGGAAATCAGGAAAGTTGGCGTTCTCGGTTGTGGGCTCATGGGTTCCGGCATTGCGCAAGTCTGCGCGACCGCTGGGTTCGACGTGACAGTTCTCGAAGTAGAGCAGAAGTATCTCGACAAAGGGTTTGCCGGGATCGAGAAATCTTTGGCGAAGTTTGCCGAGCGCCCAGTCGAGAAGGGTGGGATCACGGCAGAGCAGAAAGACGCGATCCGGGCACGGCTTAAGGGAACAACCAACAAGGCTGACCTCGCCGATTGCGACATTATTATCGAGGCCATCATCGAGAATGTGGAAGAGAAAAAGAAGATGTATGCGTCGATTGATGGCATTGTGAAGAAGGACGCGATCTTTGCTTCGAATACTTCTTCGATTTCGGTGACTGAGCTTTTGACTTCGGTGAAGCGGCCGGAGCGGTTTATCGGGCTGCATTTTTTTAATCCCGTGCCACTGATGAAACTGGTCGAAGTGGTGCGGACGATCGCCACTGCCGATGATGTGTATCAGACAGCTTATGAGTTCGGGAAAAAGCTGGGCAAGGTTCCGGTGCGGACTTCGGATAAAACGGGGTTTATCGTGAACCGGCTACTGGTGCCGTATTTGCTGGACGCGATCCGCGCTTATGAAGAGGGTGTGGGGTCGATTGAGGACATTGATAACGCGATGAAGCTGGGATGCGGATATCCGATGGGGCCGTTTACGCTGCTGGATTTCGTCGGGCTGGATACGACTTACTACATCACGCATGTGATGTATGACGAATTCAAAGAACGGCGGTTTGCATCGCCTCCGCTGCTGAAGCGGCTGGTGATGGCAGGATGGTACGGGAAGAAAACTGGCAAAGGCTTTTATGATTATTCCGATCCGGTGAAGCCGAAGGCGAATAAACTGTAGAATCGGTGTTTCGGGCGGACGAGGCGTCCGCCGCTCCATGGATCTCTATGTTTAGACGAAGAAAAACCGATCAGGCTCCCGGCGAAGGCGGCCCGCAGGACGTGCAACGCTATCGTTGGGCGTGGCGCAGCTATGTGGCGCGGCGCAATCTTGTGGTCGTGCTTTTCCTTAGTTTCATTTTTCTGGGCTTCGCGATTGAGAAAATGAAGTTGGGAGAGCCCGCGGACTTCGCGATCTTGATGGCCTGGGTGGGTGTGTACCTGGCGGCTGGGTGGTGGCTCACGGAGTGGCGATGCCCGCGGTGCGGGAAAGTATTTGGGCACCGGCTGTGGACGCAGAAGTGCATCAGTTGTGACTTAAGCAAAGATGAGGTGGCGGCGGTGGCGAAGAGAAAGAACTAGGAAGTGCTCGCCACAGTTCACACTCGGTGTGGGCGAGCGTTGCGTGGCTGCTGATCGGGCCTTTCTTCATTTACCACGGTCTCCGTGCTGAGCCTATCTGCTATCGGAACTGGAAGGTCCACTTCCAAACCAGCGGTTCTGGCGGGCATCATTTATCGTTATTGGTCTCATTTTCATTTTGGGCGGGTTCTGGAATCTGTGGCTACGAAGGGTGGGTCCTTAGGCTCATGCATGTGAAGATGAAAACGTGGTTCTAGCGATCCCTTCAAACGGCTTTATGGAAACAGAATGTAACTTATGAACTTCGAAAACATCCTCCTCGAAAAGAAAAACTCGATTGCTTACGTCACCGTCAACCGGCCGAAGGTGCTGAACGCGCTCAATATGGCCACCATGGAAGAGTTGCGGGCCGCGTTTCATGACATCAAGAACGACGCATCGATTCGCGTGGTGATTTTTACCGGAGCGGGCGAGAAGGCGTTCATTGCCGGTGCCGACATCGGTGAGTTGGCCAAGCATGATGCGGTTTCGGGCAAGGAGTACACCCATCGCGGGCAGAGCGTGCTCAACCTGATCGAAAATCTGGGCAAGCCGGTGATTGCGTGCATCAATGGATTTGCGCTGGGCGGCGGGTGTGAGATGGCTCTGGCCTGCACCATGCGACTGGCGAGCGAGAATGCAAAGCTGGGCCAGCCGGAAGTCAAGCTGGGGATTATCCCAGGGTATGGCGGGACGCAGCGTCTGCCGCGACTGGTGGGCAAAGGCATCGCCATGCAGATGGTGCTGGCGGGCGAAATGATCTCGGCGCAGGAAGCCCATCGCATCGGGCTGGTGAACGAAGTTACGATCATCGCCGAGCTGATTCCACGGGCGGAAGCGATTGCGGCGAAAATTATCGCCAACGCTCCGCTGGCGGTGCAGTACCGTATGGAGGCTGTCAACAAAGGCATGGAGATGACTTTGAGCGAGGGCCTTTACCTCGAGGCCGTGCTGTTTGGCGTGGCTTGCGCGACCGAAGACAAGAAGGAAGGGACTACGGCGTTTCTAGAGAAGCGTCCGGCCGCGTTTAAGGGAAAGTAACGTCAGAATCTTCAACACAAAGGGCACAGAGGAACACAGGGTAATTCGAACAAAACCCACCACGGAGGCACGGAGTCACGGAGAAGAAGGATAGAACGAAATTTGCCGTTGAGCCTCTTCCCGAGCCTGATCCGGATATGGATGCGCTCGAAGGGACTCTGAACGCATCCGGCAAGCGGTTCGCAATCGTTGCTTCCCGCTTCAATGCGTTTATCACTGAGAGGCTGTTGCTCAGCGCAGTCGATGGACTGGTTCGCTCGGGCGCTGCGAAAAAATCTATCGATCTGGTGCGCGTGCCGGGAGCGTTCGAAATTCCACTGGCGGCGCGGAAGCTGGCGGAGACTCGAAAGTACGATGCCATTCTTTGTCTCGGCTGCCTGCTGCGCGGAGACACCGCGCACTATGACGTGATCGTGAACGAAGTGACACGCGGGATCGGGCAGTCGGCGCAGGAGACAGGCGTGCCGCATGCTTTTGGCGTGTTGACCTGCGAGACGCTAGAGCAGGCTATCGACCGCGCCGGGCTGAAGACGGGCAACAAAGGATTCGAAGCGGCGCTGGCGGCGGTGGAGATGGCGTCGCTGGGGAAAGCTATCAGCCATCAGCGATTAGCCGTCAGCAAAACCAAAGCCGCCAAACGTTCCGCCAGGAAGATTCGTAAACCTTGACTTTTCACCTTCGCATTCACACTCCTGTAAACTAACCACGGGCAAAGCTTTGGCAGCCGCTGACGGCTGATGGCTGACAGCTAAATGGGTACACGCCGCAAATCTCGGGAACTGGTTCTGCAGATGCTTTTCCAGGCGGATCTGGGCAAGCAATCGGTGGATCAGGTGCAGCGCACGTTCTGGGCGGAGCATGGCTCGGCCAGCGCTGAGGTGCGGGGCTTTGCGGAAGATTTGTTCCGGGTGGCGACCGATCGTACGGTGGAGATTGACAAGCTGATCGAGGAGCACGCGCAGCACTGGCGCATGGAGCGCATGGCGGCCGTGGATCGCAACCTGTTGCGCGCCGGAGTGGCGGAGTTTCTCGCTTATCCGGAGACGCCGAGGGCGGTGGTGATCAACGAGTCACTCGAGATCGCACGGAAGTTCTCCAGCCCCGAATCGGTGCAGTTCGTGAATGGCGTGCTGGATAGTGTGGCCAAAGATCTGGCGAAAACCGCTTAAGAAATACTCCGTTCCCAACCTGCGTTGCAGGCAGTCACCGTAATACTCATAGAGCTCCGGCGGTGCTCCACCAAAATCAGCCGATCTCCTCTCGACTACTCTGCCCCTCCAGCTTACGGTTTCACGTTCACCATGTTCAGCGAGCAATTGTTTCCGGTGAAGCAGAAGCTGTTGGACTGGTTGGGAAGCGGTGAGAAGGAGATCTGGTTCAGGTCGATGGCTAGGGCAGTATTGAGCTGGTGCAACAGACCATCGGAGCCGGCGACATAAATGAGCGAGCCATCCGCAGTGATGTCGGCGGCTATGGGGCTGGCGTTGTTAATGAGCTTGATGCCGGTGACCGCCCTGGTGTTGAAGTTGTACACCAGGACTCCGAGGTCGGTGGTTACGATGTAGGCCTGAGTGGCATCCGGTGAGAGGAAAAAGTTGATGGGATGAAAAGTCCCCTGATTGAGATTGATGTAGGCGGGTGGGAAAGGTGCGTTCGCGGGAGTGTGGGCGACCACAACTTGCTGCGGACAGAGTTCGGCGAGCGGCGCCAGCGAAGAGTTAGTGGCGATGACGTTGATGCCGGTGCTGTCGAGGCCCAGGAAAAAATCGAGGCCCGTGGGTTCGAGATTGGGGATGATCGTGCTGCCGAACTGGTTACCGTTAGGATTGCCCTGGGGAATGTCGACGGCGGGCACCATCTTCAGGAACAGAGGAGGCCCCGGCATGGTCCCGGAAGACAGGCCGGTAATGGCCGAATTGTCGCAAGTATTGTAGGCGGCGAGACTGCCAGCTACCGCTCCGCCTGAGAACAGGGCAAACGTTCCACTGGAGTTGAAAACCATCGAGGTCGCGGGTGTAGGCAAGGTAACGGGCGGCTGCAAAGTTTGCAGGGTGGAATAGATGTACAAGGTGGTGCCGCTGTTGCCGAGGATGAAGGCTTCCACTCCATCGCGCGAAAACGCCGCAGCGACCGCGCTGTCGATGGCCAGCGGCGTGGAACTGGGAGTCGATAAAGTCGGTGTTCACGACGTATACCTGATTAGGGGTAGAGACTGTATCGGAGTAGATCGCGGAGCCGCCATTGGGCGAGACGGCGAGGACCTTGCCCGTCACCAGGCCCGTGGTCGTGTACGGGGCGGGTAACAGGGTAAATGGGTTGCCGGTTCCGATGACGCCAGGATTAATAGCGACACCGCCGAATTCGCCGCCCATGTAGGCCTTGTCTCCGGCGCCATCGAACAGCAGGGAGTTGGGAGGAGTGGGTAACTCGATCGCGCCCCCGGAGATCGTGGTGGATGTGGGAACGTTATAAAAGCCGACTCCGCAAAGAGGGTTGCTGTAGCAATCCTGACTGCTGGCCAGCACATTGGTGGACGTGGGCGTGCCGGTGGCGAGACCCGAGATCGCGGTGACCGGATAAACCGGTTCCGGAATATAGGGCGCGGGGAACCCGGCCGGATTTAAAGGGTAGCCAATGTTGCAGGTTGGGGGAGAGCAGGATGCTGTGATCGTGGCCGTGCCCGCCTGTGGAGTGGTGACGACACAGGTCGTGCCCGCGCTACATCCCGAGGCAGCGCTGCCCGCCACCAGTGCCGCGGGGCTGGAAGAAACCCAGGTGAGTGGAGGCTTGGGGACGATGCAGCCTTGCACGTCAACCGCAGTGGCGGTGATGGTTTCCGAAGTTCCTTTATTGACGACAAAGTTTGTGGGGCCATTTTGTTGCAGGCCATTTGCGCCAACTTCCAGGGCGATGCACTGCACGTTGCAGGTAGAGACGGTAAAGGGCTGACTGAAAGCTCCCGAGGCGGAGGCGACGACTTGGGTTTGTCCCGGAGTTCCCGGAGTCACGTTGGCCTGGTTGGTGGCGAAGTTATAAGAGGTAACCGTCACAATCGGCGTGATCAAGGTGACACTTGGGACAGCTTCGGCCCAATTGAACGGCCCGACCGAGGAAGTGATGTCCACGCCTTGGCTGTAAGCGGTAGCCTGCAAAGTCTGGACCTGGTTCTGGGACAGGCAGTAGTTGGAGGCTTTCGAGTTGAACGGGATGTTACACGCCTCAGGCAGCGCAGTCTGGTTGGGGCACGCGGGCGGCGGAGAGTTTACCGGCGGCACGATGCTGATCTTAATGTTATCGATGGGCTGATGAACAAAGATATAAGTCGGCGGGCTGGTCGAACCCAGAGCGGAGGCCGTCACCACAGCCACGCCCGTGCCCGCGGGAGTGCAAACGCTGTAAGTCGGGGCATTCCACGTGCCGGCGCAGGCGGCGCCATTGGGCGCGATGTCTACGACGTTGGGGTTGGTGGACATAAACGTGAACGCCGGCAAGACCTGCACGCCCGAGGCGTTAATTGCCGTGGCGATGATCCCGACGATGGATCCCGCCTGCATGGAATAACTGGTGCCCGGGTTGAGCAGTATCTTCACCGGGATCGGCGAGGTTGGCGCCGGCTTGCCATGGCCACACGCCGGCAGAAACAAGAATAAAGAGATTGTGACCGCCAGGCACGCTCGTGGATCGAAATGCAACTTCGCCATGCACCCTCTCGTCCTCACGGTTGTGTCCGCGGGCAAACCGCTCAATGAAATGGGAAACGTTTAGTCTAGAGAATGGAGCCGGATTGAGCAAGTTTGCCCGGCGTGAGTTGGGATGCAAAAAGATGGGTTGACGATGTTTCGATTGAATTGCTATAGTTGTTAGGTTCCGCGAGTTAATCCAGGCTTGCTGTGTGCCGTGAGTTCGCTGAATCGTGCGCGAACCTGCGGCAGAGTTTGAGAAACACGGTTTCCGGTGCGTAAGAGTGGATCGGAAACTTCCTCGCTGAAATGTTCCTGCGCTGCCTTTCGCCCTATCACGAGGGCTGCTAAAGCGCCTCTGGCGCAACGGTGGTCTGCGGAAGGATATGCAGGACAGAGCTGGCGATACGGAGTACCTCCGGAGTTTGGGCCGGGTGCCACCGTCGGCAGCATAAATCTAGAGTGGGTATCTCAGAATCTCTTTCCGCGATTCGTGTGCGGCGAGAAGCATGGCGAGCCGATAAGCTTGCCAGTCCGGGCATGCGGTTTAGACCGGAAAAGCTGATTGGGCTGCGCGCTGCGCGTCATTTGACAAGCGGCGGGCGAGTGATGCTGGGTGAGCGATTTTCGGTAGCGACAGTCATTTAAGGAGCGGTGAAGAGTGCCTACTTTTAATCAATTGGTGGCTCAGGGGCGCAAGCGGCCGCGGTATAAGACGGCGAGCCCGGCGCTGCAGGGGTGTCCGCAGAAGCGCGGAGTCTGCACCCGCGTGTACACCCAGACGCCGAAGAAGCCGAACTCCGCGCTGCGGAAAGTGGCGCGCGTGCGCTTGACCAATGGCATTGAGGTTACGACTTACATCCCCGGCGTGGGACATAATTTGCAGGAGCACTCGATTGTGCTGATTCGCGGCGGCCGCGTAAAGGACCTGCCAGGCGTGCGTTATCACGTGATTCGCGGAACGCTGGATGCAGTGGGTGTGGCTGGTCGTCAGCAGGGCAGGTCGAAATACGGCGCCAAGCGCGCTAAGAAGGGTTAAAGAAACATGCCGCGTAAAGGACATACATCCAAGCGCACGGTGCCAGCCGATGCCGTGTACGGCTCGAATCTGGTGACGAAGTTCATCAACTCGATGATGTGGCAGGGCAAGCGCTCGACCGCCGAGGGCATCTTTTATGAGGCCCTGACCAAGGTGCAGGAAAAGGGCGGCGATGAAGCTTTGAAGCTGTTCACCAAGGCCGTCGAGAATGCGAAGCCGCTGCTCGAAGTGAAGACGCGGCGTGTGGGCGGCGCGAACTATCAGGTGCCGGTGGAAGTGAATGCCGACCGGAGAACGTCGCTTGCGATCCGGTGGATTCTGACTTATGCGCGCGGCCGCGCCGAGCGCGGCATGGTCGACAAGTTGAGCAACGAATTGCTGGACGCCTCCAACGGTAAGGGTGCGGCCATCAAGAAGAAGGAAGATGTGCACCGCATGGCGGAAGCCAATAAGGCGTTCGCGCACTATCGATGGTAAGGAAGTGCATAGGTTCTTCGCAGCAAAGAACGCCGCCCAGGATGACAAGTTTGTTTTAGCTGAAGGCTGAGACCTGATAGCTGATTTCGGAGCCCAGAAAGAGTTAATTGTCGTGCCTAGAACAGTCCCATTAGAACGTTGCAGGAACATCGGCATCATGGCCCACATCGATGCCGGTAAGACCACTACGACGGAGCGCATCCTGTTTTATACGGGAAAGACGCACCGCATCGGAGAGGTCCACGAAGGCACTGCGACCATGGACTGGATGGAGCAGGAGCAGGAGCGCGGCATCACGATTACGTCCGCGGCGACGACCTGCACCTGGCGCGACATTCGCATCAACATCATCGATACACCCGGACACGTGGACTTCACGGCGGAAGTAGAGCGGTCTCTACGTGTGCTCGATGGCGCTGTTGCTGTATTTGACGCGGTGCACGGGGTGCAGCCGCAGTCGGAAAAAGTCTGGCGCCAGGCCGACAAGTACGGCGTTCCTCGAATTTGCTTTATTAATAAGATCGACAAGATGGGCGCGGATTTTGAGCATGCCGTCGATACCATCCGCAAGCGCTTGAGCGCCAAGCCGGTCGCGATCCAGATTCCCATCGGCCAGGAAGCTAAGTTTGTCGGCGTCGTCGACCTGATCACCATGAAGGCGATCGTGTGGAATGACGAGACCATGGGCGCGGAGTATGAAGTCCAGGAAATCCCCGAAAATCTAAAGAAGAAAGCGGAAGCGTTCCGCGCGCAACTGGTCGAGACCGTTGCGGAAAATGACGACGACATTCTGCACAAGTTCCTTGAAGGCGAGGAGATTACCGCCGCCGAGCTGAAGAAGTCGCTGCGCGCATCGACCATCGGTCTCAAGGTATTTCCGGTGGTTGTGGGCACGTCGTTCAAGAACAAAGGCGTACAGCCACTGCTCGATGCCGTGGTCGACTACCTGCCGTCGCCGCTGGATGTGCCGGAGACGCATGGCACGAATCCCGACAACGGCGAGCAGATTTTTCGCAAAGCGGACGACAAGGAGCCGTTCTCGGCGCTGGCCTTCAAGATCATGGCCGATCCTTTTGTCGGTCAGCTCACCTTCATTCGCGTGTACTCCGGACAATTGAAGACCGGCGATTCCGTGCTGAACGTGCGTACGACCCGCGGCGAGCGCATTGGGCGTTTGCTGAAGATGCATGCCAACAAGCGCGAAGAAATCAGCGAAATTCTGGCGGGCGATATCTGCGCCGCCGTCGGACTGAAGAATGTTTCCACCGGCGACACGATTTGCAGTGAAGATCATCCCATCGCGCTGGAGTCGATCACGTTCGCGGTTCCTGTGATCTCGGTTGCGGTTGAGCCTAAGACGAAAGCCGACCAGGAAAAAATGGGGATGGCGCTGAGCAAGCTGGCGCAGGAAGACCCCACGTTCAAGGTTCACACCGATCCCGACAGCGGGCAGACCATCATCAGCGGCATGGGCGAGTTGCACCTCGAAATCATCGTCGACCGCATGATGCGCGAGTACAAGGTCGAGGCCAATGTCGGCAAGCCGCAGGTCGCATATCGCGAGACCATTCGCAAGCATTCCGAAGCGGAAGGCAAATACATTCGCCAGACTGGCGGCAAGGGCCAATACGGCCACGCCAAGATCAAACTTGATCCGCAACCGCCGGGTCTCGGCTACGAGTTCGTCAATGACATTACGGGCGGCTCAGTGCCCAAAGAATTCATCAAGCCGATCGATCAGGGCATTCGCGAGGCGCTCGAAGGTGGAATTCTTGCGGGCTATCCCATGGTCGATGTGAAGGCCACGCTGTATGACGGTAGCTATCACGACGTCGATTCGAACGAAATGGCATTCAAGATTGCCGGATCGATGGCGTTCAAAGAGGCCGCGCGTAAAGCGTCCCCGGTGCTGCTGGAGCCGGTGATGGCGGTTGAAGTGGTGACACCGGAAGATTACGCCGGCGTGATCATGGGCGACCTGAGTTCGCGCCGCGGCCGCATTGAAGGCATGGAGCATCGCGCCGGTTCGCAGGTGATCAAGGCGATCGTGCCGCTGGCGGAAATGTTTGGTTACGCGACCCACATGCGTTCTTCGACGCAGGGCCGCGCCGAGTACTCGATGCATTTTGCGCGCTATGAGGAAGCTCCGCGGTCGGTGGCGGAGGAAATCATCGCCAAGGTGCAGGGGGCAACGAAATAGAACTTAAGGAACTAAAGACGCGGACGAGGGCGCCCGCGCCACATGGAGCAAGGAAATGGCGAAAGAAAAATTTGATCGAACAAAGCCGCACTGCAACGTCGGGACGATTGGTCACATCGACCATGGCAAGACCACGTTGACGGCGGCCATCACCAAGGTGTTGTCGAAGCACAATCCGAAGAACACGTTCCGGTCGTTTGACTCGATTGACAACGCTCCGGAAGAGAAGGCGCGCGGAATTACGATTGCTACGGCGCACGTCGAGTATGAAACGGCGAACCGGCACTACGCGCACGTCGACTGCCCGGGCCACGCCGACTACATCAAGAACATGATCACGGGCGCGGCGCAGATGGATGGCGGGATTCTGGTGGTTGCGGCGACGGATGGTCCGATGCCGCAGACGCGCGAACACGTGCTTCTGGCGCGGCAGGTAGGCGTGCCCTATCTGGTGGTCGCGCTGAATAAAGTTGACGCAGTGGACGATCCGGAGTTGCTCGAACTGGTTGAGCTCGAAGTGCGCGAGTTGCTGAAGAGCTACAAGTTCCCCGGCGACGATGTGCCGGTGGTGCGAGTATCGGCGCTGAACGCGCTGAACGGCGACCCCAAGGCGGAAGCGCAGATAGACGAGTTGATGGCGGCGGTGGATAAGGCCGTGCCGCAGCCGGCGCGCGAGTTGGACAAGCCGTTCCTGATGCCGATCGAAGACATTTTCTCGATTCAGGGTCGCGGCACGGTGGTCACGGGACGTATTGAGCGCGGCAAGGTGAAGGTGGGCGAGGAAGTGGAAATCGTCGGCTTCCGCGACACGCGCAAGACGGTGGTGACCGGCGTCGAAATGTTCAAGAAGCAGCTGGACGAAGGACTGGCGGGGGACAACGCTGGGCTGTTGCTGCGCGGCATTGCGAAAGAGGATGTCGAACGCGGCATGGTGCTGGCGAAGACCGGCTCAATCACGCCGCACACCAAGTTCAAGGCGGAAGTCTACATCCTGACCAAAGAAGAAGGTGGACGGCATACGCCGTTCTTCAAGGGATATCGTCCGCAGTTTTATCTGCGAACGACGGACGTGACCGGAGTTGCGGAGTTGCCCGCGGGCACGGAGATGGTGATGCCTGGGGACAACGTCTCACTGGTGATTGAGTTGATCACGCCGGTGGCGATGGAGAAGGGCTTGCGGTTCGCCATCCGCGAAGGCGGACACACCGTGGGCGCCGGAACGATTTCGGAGATTGTGCAGTAAGGCAAGGCAGAAGTCAGAAGTAAGAATGCAGAAGTAAGAACGAAATCGATTTCACTTCTGCATTCTGAATTCTTCCTTCTGCAATTGAAAACGCGGCTTGCATCCTGCCGCAGGTTCTTTCCTTCCGCGGATAGCGGGAGGGGTTAGAGAGAGTGCAACGTGATTGGAAAAGAAAGAATTCGAATCCGGTTGAAGGCCTACGACTATCGCATCCTGGATCAGTCGACGGGCGAGATTGTGGAAACCGCGCGGCGCACCGGTGCGCAGATTGCCGGGCCGATTCCATTGCCCACGATGAAGAACAAGTACTGCGTGCTGCGTTCGCCGCACGTGGACAAGAAGTCGCGGGAGCAGTTTGAGATCCGCACCCACAAGCGCCTGCTCGACATTCTCGAGCCGACGCAGCAGACGGTGGACGCACTGATGAAGCTCGATCTGCCGGCGGGCGTGGACGTGGAGATCAAAGCGTTCGGTAAGGAACATAAGTAGCTGTCAGCCTTCAGCTCTCAGCTTTTCGCTGAGGAGCCTCAGCCGCTGGTGAAAGCCAAGCTGGGTTGAAGAGAGAAGACAAATATGGCAACGAGAGTTACAGGAATTCTGGGCAAAAAAGTCGGCATGACGCAGCTGTTTGACTCGAAGGGCGATGTGCGCCCGGTCACGGTGCTGCAGGCTGGTCCTTGCGTGATTACGCAGCACAAGTCGGCGACGCGCGACGGCTACGAAGCGGCCCAGATCGGCCTGGTGGAATTCGTGAAGCAGTCGCGGCTGACCAAGCCGGCGCAGGGGCACTTGGCGAAGAACAATCTTCCTCCGGTGAAGTTCATGCGAGAGGTACCGCTTGAGAGCGATGGCGCTGCCGACAGCGACGTGACGGTGAAAGTCGGCGACCGGGTCCTGGTCGAGATTTTTGAAGGCGAGAAGTTTGTCGACATCGTCGGCGTCAGCAAGGGGCGCGGGTTTCAAGGCGTGGTGAAGCGGCACAAGTTCGCCGGCGGCCCCAAGTCGCACGGATCGATGTTTCAGATCACGGGTTCGATCGGCTCCTCGGCGTTTCCGTCGCGCGTGTTCAAGGGAATGCGCATGTCGGGTCACATGGGCCATGCCCGGGTGACGCAGCGCAATCTGCGCGTGATCGGCGTCGATAAAGATGAAAATCTGCTGGTTGTGGAAGGCAGCGTGCCGGGGCCGCAGGGCGGATACCTGGTGATCATGAAAGCGAAGAAACCGCCCAGAGAGCGCCGTGGATTCGCGGGTTCGGCGACCGTCGATCCGTTGAAGGCGGCGAAGAGAGCGGCGAAGAAAGCGTAAGTGTAGCGCGGGCGCCCTCGCCCGCGTGCGTGCAGCATCGTTAAGGATTGCGGATGAGGGCGTCCGCGGCTCCATGAGAAATGCTATGGCAACGATAGACATTTACAACTTGAGCGGCGCCAAGGTCGGGACGTTCGATCTCGCCGAGGAAGTTTTCGGTGCGGTGAACGAAGACCTGATCTGGGAGGCGGTGAAGCACTACCGCGCCGGGCAGCACCGCGGCACGCATGCCACCAAGGCCCGCTGGGAGGTTTCCGGTTCGGGCAAGAAGCTGTGGAAGCAGAAGGGCACGGGACGGGCGCGTATCGGTTCGATCCGTTCGCCACTGTGGAGGCATGGCGGCACGGTGCACGGTCCGCAACCGCGGTCGTATGACTACGCGTTTCCGCGCAAAAAGCTGCTGGGGGCGCTGCGTTCGGCGCTGGCTGCGAAGTTCGGCGACGGCAAGCTGACCGTGGTGAATGCGTTCGAACTGAAAGACGCGAAGACGAAAGCGTTTCGCGCGGCGCTCGATGCCCTGAAAGTCGAGAAGACGGTGCTGATCGTGGAAGCGCCCAATGCGGGGAACCGCAATCTGGAGTTGAGCTGCCGCAACATTGCGGGGCTCGAGTTGATTGCGGGTAATGAGGTTCATCCTTATCACCTGCTGAAATACGATCGCGTGATTTTCTCGCATCCCGCCATCGAGAAGCTGCAACTCACGCTGAAAAGCACGTTACCGAAGAGTCACCGCAAGCCGGCGGAAGAAAAGGGCGCGAAAAAAGCGTCGGCTTCTCCGCGCAAGCGTGCGCGGCATGAAAAAGCGGCGGAGGTGGCCTAAGGCAATATGAAATCCGCATACCAGATTATTCGGCGTCCGGTGATTACGGAAAAAGGGTTGGCGATCAAGGAAAACCAGAACACTCTGGTCTTTCAGGTTGCGCCCCAGGCCACGAAAACGGAAGTCAAGCACGCGGTGCAGACGATTTTCAAAGTAAAAGTGTTGTCGGTGCGCACTGCGGTGTATCCGGGAAAAGAGCGGCGGCGAGGAAAGTTTGTCGGCTACCGTCCCGATTGGAAAAAGGCGTATGTACGGCTGCGGGCGGGCGAGAAGATGCCGGAGTACGCGCAGAATTTGTAAGAACCGTCGTTGGTCGTTAGTCCTTGGTCGTTGGCAAAACCGCCAGGGATCAAGATGGGTGGCGAACGACCAACGACAAACGACTAACGACAGAATTAAGAGCTGATTATGGCAATCAAGACCTATAGACCGACGACGCAGACGTTGCGCTACCGCACGACGATCGTCAATGACGACATCACGACCCGGCATCCGCATAAGCCGCTGCTGGAGCCGAAGAAGCGCACCGGTGGACGGCGCAATTCCGGCGATATGACCATGCGCTTCATCGGCGGTGGCCACAAGAAGAAGCTGCGGATCATCGACTTCAAGCGCGACAAGACGGGGATTCCGGCGACCGTGGTCAGCATCGAATACGATCCCAACCGCTCGCCGCGCATCGCGCTGCTGGCCTATGCCGATGGCGAAAAGCGCTACATCATCCAGCCGGAAGGGTTGAAGGTCGGGCAAAAGGTGGTGAGCGGTCCTGACGCCGACATTCTGGTGGGCAACGCCCTGCCTCTGCGAAATATTCCGCCGGGCACGTCGATCCACAATCTGGAACTAAAGCCCGGCAAGGGCGCGCAGATGGTGCGCTCGGCGGGCGGAGCGGCGCAACTGGTGGCGAAGGAGTCGGATTACGCGCTGGTAAAGTTGCCTTCGGGCGAAACCCGAAAGGTTTCGCAGGACTGCATGGCGACGATCGGCCAGGTGGGAAATCTGGATCATGAGAACATCACCATCGGCAAGGCCGGGCGGTCGCGCTGGCTGGGCTGGAAGCCGCATAACCGCGGAGTTTCGATGAATCCGGTCGACCATCCGCACGGCGGCGGCGAGGGCAAGACCTCGGGCGGGCGGCATCCGGTAACGCCCTGGGGACAGCCGACGCGGGGCTACAAGACGCGGAACAACAAGCGGACAGACAAGTTTATTGTGAACCGGCGCGGCAAGAAGTAGCGGGAAAGCAGGTTCCCCGCCGGGCTTGGTGCCCGGTTCGGAATGGCAAGGATTCTAGAAGCTGTTGGCTGAGGGCTGACGGCTGAAAGCTGAGAGCTGACTTTATGGCACGTTCAACCAAAAAAGGCGCGTTCGTGGATGGCTTCCTGATGGCGCGGGTGGAAGGCATGAATTCGCGCAACGAGAAGAAGGTTCTGCGCACCTGGTCACGGCGTTCGACCGTGGTCCCGGAGATGGTGGGGCACACCATCGCGGTGCACAACGGCAAGAAATTTATTCCCGTGTACGTCACGGAAAACATGGTGGGGCACAAGCTCGGCGAATTCAGTTTTACGCGCAACTTCAAGGGCCACTCCATGCGGGCGGCCACGGAAGTGGCGGCGAAGCCGGCGGGCATTCCGGGTGGTCCGGGAGCGATTACTTCTTCGGCGCCGGCAGCCGCGCCGCCAAAGGCATAAAGGGGGACGCTGATGGAATTTAGAGCCGAAATGCGTTACTTGCGAGTCTCGCCGCAGAAGGCGCGCCTGGTGCTGGAGTTGATCAAGGGGCGCAGGGTGGAAGAAGCGCGCAACACGCTGCTGTACACAAAAAAACGGGTCGCGTCGCACGTGGGCAAGCTGCTGCAGTCGGCGCTGGACAACGCGAACTTTTTGAGCGCGGAAAAGAATTTGGATGTCGATCTGGATAATTTGTACGTGAAGAGCGCGATTGCCAACGACGGTCCGCGCATGAAGCGGATTCGTCCGGCGCCGCAGGGGCGGGCGTATCGCTACCAGCGTCGAATTGCGCACATCACGCTGATTCTGGCGGAGCGCGGCAACCGGGCGGCTCATGTCTCCGGGGAGACGCGGACGGCCGCAGCTCCGGCGAAGCGGCGGGCTCCGGCGGCAGGGGCAAAGAAATCGGCCGGCGGCGCTAAGAAGAAGGCAACTGCGAAGTGACCGCGTTTTGCGGGCGTGAACGAAGCGGGAGCCCGCAGCGGTCATCCTGAGCGTTCTTTGCGAAGGATAGGAAAAACAGCAGGTTACTCACCCGCGCTTTGCGCGTGTTCGGTATGACAAGTTATTTGGTTTGATTTAGGAGAAGCAATGGGACAAAAAGTCCATCCTTATGGGTTTCGGCTCGGCTATACCAAGCCGTGGAAGTCACGCTGGTTTGTGGAGCGCGACTACGACAAGCTGCTACTGGAAGACGTCAAGCTGAAGAACGAACTGAAGGACAAGCTCAAGTCGGCGGGCGTGAGCGCCATCGAGATTGAGCGTCCCGGCAACAAGCTGCGCATCATTATCAAGACGGCGCGCCCCGGAATCATCATCGGGCGCAAGGGCGCGGAGATCGACAAGCTGAAGGGCGACCTGCAGAAGCGCACGTCGCGCGAGGTGTTTGTCGATATCCAGGAAGTGCACAAGCCTGAACTGGATGCGCAACTGGTATCGGAGGCGATCGCGCTGCAACTGGAAAAGCGCGTGGGCTTCCGCCGGGCGATGCGCAAGGCGGTAGATTCGGCGTTGCGCTTCGGTTGCAAAGGAATCAAAGTCCGCGTGAGTGGACGCTTGAATGGAAATGAAATCGCGCGGTCGGAATGGTATCTGCAGGGAAGGCTGCCGCTGCATACGCTGCGAGCTGACATCGAATACGGATTTTCCGAAGCCAGGACGACCTACGGCGTGATCGGCGTGAAGTGCTGGGTTTACAAAGGCGAAATCCTCCCGGCCAAAAAGCGCGAGCAGGCGGCGGGTGTGGGAGCGTTCTAAGGAAGTGACCAGTGGTCAGGGACCAGTGGCCAGTAGGATCAAAATCTACAAGAAGATTTGGCTAAAAGCCAAGAGCTAGAGGCCCAGAGTAGAAGCTAAGAGCTGACTTTATGTTGATGCCAAAGAAGGTGAAGTACCGCAAGCAGCAGCGCGGGCGCATGACGGGCAAGGCCTGGCGCGGCAGCACGCTGGCGTTTGGGGATTTCGGACTCAAAGTGCTCGAGCCCGGCTGGATCACCGATCGCCAGATTGAGGCGAGCCGCGTGGCCATGACGCGTTTCGTGAAGCGCGGGGGCAAGATTTGGATCCGCGTGTTTCCCGATAAGCCGGTCACCAAGAAGCCGGCCGAAACCCGCATGGGTAAGGGCAAGGGTGCTCCCGATCATTGGGTCGCGGTGGTGCGTCCGGGAAAAATTCTGTTCGAGATGGAAGGCGTCACGCTGACAGACGCGAGTGAAGCCATGCGGCTGGCATCGCACAAACTGCCGCTGCGGACGACCCTGGTGAAACGCGAGACGGCGCACTAGAAAACAGCTAGCAGCTTTCAGCCGTCAGCTATCAGCAAAAGCTGCGGTGGGGAGAGCTGAAAAGCTGAGAGTTGAGAGCTTATTTATGAAGGCAGATAAAGTCAGAAACTTAACCGGCGAAGAACTGCAGCACCAGGGGCAGGACCTGGCGGACCAGTTGTTCAAGCTGAAGTTCCAGCTGAACATGGGGCAGACCGAGAGCTTGAAAAAAATCCGCGGCCTGCGCAAAGACATTGCACGGGTCAAGACAATTTTAGGCGAGCGCACGCGCGCCGCCGCATCGGAGAAACGCTAATGGCGGAAACCGCAAAGTCCGCAACGCCGCGGGTGGAGCAGGTGCAAGGCCGGCGCAAAGAAGTGGTGGGCGAAGTGGTGGCCAACCGCATGCAGAAGACCATTGTGGTCACGGTGACGCGCAAGAAGGCGCATCCCTTTTACGGCCGCGTGGTGGCGCGGAACAAGAAGTTTTACGCGCACGACGAGAAAAACGAAGCCCACGTGGGCGATGTGGTGCGGATTGAGGAGACGCGTCCGCTCTCGAAGTTGAAGCGCTGGAAGTTGAAAGACATTGTGCGCAAGACGGCGCTGGTGCCGGAGATTGTACTGGAGAAAGACGCGAAGTAAGGAAGCGGGCCAGGCGCGCCCTTCGAGGGGATGGCGCCGGTGAGTCCGAGATCCTTCGCGAGACAAAAGGCGTCTCGCTCAGGATGACAAAGTGAACGGGGAGATTGAAAGCCATGGCTGTGATGATGAGAAGCATGCTGGAGGTGGCCGACAACTCCGGCGCCCGCAAGCTGCAGATGATTCTGCCGCTTGGCGGTTCGACCGGGTTGAATGCCGGCCTGGGCGACATAATCACCGCCGCGGTGAAGGAATCCGCTCCCGAGGGCCAGGTACAAAAGGGCAAGGTGGTGAAGGCCGTGATCGTGCGGACGCGCAAGGAACATCGGCGGCGCGACGGGACCTATATCCGCTTTGACCAGAACGCGGCGGTGCTGATCAACGACGCCGGCGAACCGGTAGGCACGCGCGTTTTTGGCCCGGTGGCGCGTGAATTGCGCGAGAAGAAATTTTTGAAGATTGTTTCGCTGGCGCCGGAAGTAATTTGAAGCAGGTTTCAAGGCTTCAGAGTGCCTTGAACAATTGGAAATCTTGAAGCTCGGCGATTTGGTTTGGTTTTGAAACTTTGAAACGTTTGCAACCTTGAAAGTTCGAACTTTATGAGAACCGTTAGCACAGAACACAAGCGAGTGGATATCCGCCGCAACGATACCGTGAAGGTGATTACGGGCCGGGACAAGGGCAAGGAAGGGCGTGTGCTTCGCGTGTTTCCGAACGATGCCAAACTCCTGGTGGAGCATGTGATGCTGGTGAAGAAGCACGTGCGCCCGAATCCGCAGCGCAACATTGCCGGCGGCATTGCCGAGCAGGAAAGCCGGATTGCGATTTCGAACGTACAACTGGTGTGCCCAACTTGCGGGCCTGTGCGCATCGGGCACGAAACGCGCGGAGACCGCAAGGTGCGGGTATGCAAGAAGTGCGATACGACGCTCGACAAGTAAAATCGGGCGTTTCCAATCGCGAAATGACGCGAGCGCTCAGTGACTGAATTCTCACGAACCGGTAACCACTCCGAAACCGTGAAGGAAGCGGAAGAGACGAAAATGGCGAGAGACAAAGATAAAAAGGGTTCGAGAGATTCATCGCAGGAGCAGGCCAAGCCGGACCAGGCGCGGCATAGCGCGAAGGAGCGTCCGCGGCTGCGCTCGAAGTTTGAAAAGGAAGTGGCGCCGGCGCTGTTGAAAGAACTTGACCTGAAGAATGCGATGGCGGTGCCAAAGTTGAACAAGATCGTGGTCAACATGGGCATGGGCGAGGCCACGCAGAACTCGAAAGTGATGGACCCGGCGGTGAACGAACTGGGGCAGATCACCGGCCAGAAGCCCATCATTACCAAGGCCAAGAAGTCGATTGCGGCTTTCAAGGTTCGTGAAGGCCAGGCCATCGGAACCATGGTGACGCTGCGCGGCGACCGCATGTACGAATTTTTCGACCGCCTGGTGAATATGGTGCTGCCCCGGGTGCGCGATTTCAAGGGAGTTTCGACGAAGTCATTCGACGGGCGCGGGAATTACACGCTCGGCGTGCACGACCAGTTGATCTTCCCGGAGATTTCCTACGAGAAGGTCGACAAGCAGAAGGGGATGAACATCACGATTGTGACCACGGCTCCGAACGATAATTCCGCGCGGACGCTGTTGAAGCATTTGGGGATGCCATTTCGGGCATAACAATCTTGGTTTCGAAACGTTGAAACCTTGCAACATTGAAACTGGTTTTTAAGGATTTCATGACTACAGCGAAGCGAGTGAAGGACGCGAAGATCGAGAAGAAGTTTGAAGTGGCGCGCGACAAGAAGGAAGCGACGCCGAAATTTTCCTCACGCCGGCACAACCGCTGCAAGATTTGCGGGCGGCCGCGGGCGTATTTGCGCAAGTTTGGCCTTTGCCGGTTATGTTTCCGCGGGCTGGCGCTGCGCGGGGAGATTCCGGGAGTTTCGAAATCTTCGTGGTAATGGAATCAGGAAGCGCGACGCTGCACGCGGCGCGACCAGGGTCCTTGGGCCGCAGATGTGGCCCCAGGATGACAGCGGTAAGATGGCAGCGGTAATGAAATTGGACAGCAGGCGAGCCGCCGCGGGTTCTCCGGGTAATGCGGAGCGAACGGGTGGCGAGAGGAGAAGCAAACGATGAGGTTGACCGATCCGGTCGCAGACATGCTGACGAGGGTGCGCAACGCGCTGCAGGCGCGGCACCAGAAGGTGGACGTTCCGGCCTCCAGGCTGAAGGTGGAGATTGCCCGCATCCTGAAGGAAGAGGGCTACATCTCGAATTTCAAGGCCACGGAAGAGGAAGGCCACAAGGTCATCCGCATTTATCTGAAGTATGGCGCGCACAATGAGGCGGCAATTTCGAAGGCGGAGCGCGTGTCGCGTCCGGGCTGCCGCGTGTATGTGCGGCGCAGCGAGATTCCACGGGTGCTGGGCGGCATGGGAATCAATATTCTGACCACGCCCCGCGGTGTGATGACCGGGCGCCAGGCGCGCAAGGAAGGCGTTGGCGGCGAATTGTTGTGCGAGATTTGGTAGAAAAGCAGCTATCAGCTATCAGCCGTCAGCCTTCAGAAAGGGCGCGGTGCTGAGGAAGCTGAGAGCTGAAGGCTGAGAGCTCAAAAAACTTATGTCACGAATTGGAAAAAAGCCGATCCCGATCCCCAAAGGGGTGACGGTCAAATTTGAAGGCAACACGGTGTTGGTGCAGGGGCCCAAGGGCAAGCTGGATACGGCCCTTCCCGCCGGCATCAAAGTCGAGCAGAAAGACGGAAACCTCGTCGCCATCCGCGAGAACGATTCGCAGGCGGCTCTGCACGGGTTGGCGCGGGCGCTGGTCAACAACGCGGTTGAGGGCGTGACCAGGGGCTGGACGCGCGATCTCGAGATCGTCGGCATCGGTTACCGCGCCGAGATGAAGGGCAAAGGGATGGTGGTGTTCAGTTTGGGATATTCCCACCCCATCGAGTACCCATTGCCTACAGGTGTCGAGGCCGCCGTCGATCCCAAGCAGACGAAGATTTCGCTGACTGGAATCGACCGCCAGCAGGTGGGACAGGTGGCGGCGGAAATGCGCTCCCTGCGTCCGCCCGATCCTTATAAAAATAAGGGTGTGCGCTACGCGGGCGAGAGACTGAAGAAGAAAGTGGGCAAGACCGGAGCGAAGTGACGCCGTTTGGCCGGCGTGAGCGAAGCGGGAGCCCGCCGGCGTCATCCTGAGCGAAGCGAAGGATCTCAGGGCTGTTGCTGGAGGATGGGAACTTTATGTTTACGAAGAAATCGAAGAATCAGAACCGTGGTCACGTTCACGACCGCATCCGCAAGAAGATGGCGGGTACGGCGGAGCGTCCGCGGCTGAATGTGTACCGTTCGCTGAACCATATTTACGTGCAGGTGATCGACGACCTGAACGGGCAGACGCTGGTTTCGGCCAGCACGGCCGAAGGCAAGAAGGCCGACCGGCGCACCGGGGGCAACGTGGCCGCGGCGAAATCCGTGGGCAAAATGATTGCGGACCGGGCCAAGGCCAAAGGCGTGAGCCAGGTGGTGTTTGACCGCGGCGGCTACATCTACCACGGGCGGGTAAAGGCGCTGGCGGATGCGGCGCGCGAAGCGGGATTGAAGTTCTAAAGAAGCTGCGAGCTTCGAGCGGCGGGCTATGAGCAGGCCGTTTCGATAGAGAGCTTGCTCGCGGCTCACAGCTCGAAGCTCAGAGCGGGAAGTTGGAATCAAAAGAATGCCAACGGTAATAATGAAGAAGCTCGACGCAAATTCGTTCAATCTGAAGGACCAGGTCGTGGCCATCAACCGCGTCACCAAGGTGGTGAAGGGCGGCAAGAATATGTCGTTCGCTGCGCTGGTGGTGGTGGGCGATCCGTCGGCGGCGGTGGTGGGACATGGCGCGGGCAAAGCCAAAGAAGTTCCGCAGGCGATTCGCAAGGCGATTGAGGCGGCGAAGAAGAATTTGATCAAGGTAAATCTGACGCAGACATCGATTCCGCACCTGATTCTGGGCCGTTACGGTTCGGGCAAGGTCCTGCTCAAGCCCGCTCCGGAGGGCACGGGAGTGATTGCTGGCGGCGCAGTGCGCGCGGTGATGACTTCGGTGGGAATTCAGAATGTGCTGACGAAATCGATTGGCACCACCAACCCGCACAATGTGATCAAAGCGACTTTTGACGCGCTGCGGCATTTGAAGAGCCGCGAGAGTGTCGCCGCCATGCGCGGCAAGACGGTGCAGGAGCTTTAGAAAGTATCCAGTACCTGGTACCACAGAACTGCACTCGACGTGAGATTGAGGAATTATCGATGACTACGAAGAAACCGAAAGCGGTTGCCGGAAAGATACACCTGAAGTGGGTGATCTCAGCCATTTGCGCGCCGGTGAAACAAAAGCTGGTGGTCAAGGGATTGGGATTCACGCGGTTGAATCAGGTGATTGAACGTCCCGACAACGCAGCAATTCGGGGCATGGTAGCGAAGGTACCGCATCTGGTTGTGATCTTGAAGTAGCTGCGAGCTGTGAGCTTCGGGCTTCGAAAAGAGCCCGTTTTGCTCGCGACTCGTAGCTCGAAGCTCAGAGCTTACTTATGAATTTATCGAACATTCGAGCACCGAAGAAGGCGTCGGAAAAGCGCAAGCGGGTGGGGCGCGGCATGGGCTCCGGCATGGGCAAGACTTCGACCCGTGGACACAAGGGCCAGCGTTCGCGCACTGGTATGCGGCTGATCCGCGGGTTTGAAGGCGGCCAGATGCCGCTGCACCGGCGCATGCCGAAGCGCGGTTTCACCAACATTTTCCGCAAGGAATTCAACATCGTCAGCCTGGAGCGGCTGGCTGAATTGGGCGCGGAGTTGCTCGCCGCGGCGATTACTCCCGACGTGTCTGCGCAAAGCGGGCGTGATCAAGGGCAAGCACAAGTTGAAGGTCCTGGGCGATGGCGAGCTTACGGCGGCCATCACGGTGCACGCCCACAAATTTTCGAAGTCGGCGCAGGAAAAAATCACCAAGGCAGGCGGCAAGGTTGAGGTCTTGCAGTAATGTTTGAGAAGCTGGCTAACATTTTCCGCATTCCCGACCTGCGCAAGCGGGTTCTGTTCACGCTTGCCATGCTCGCGGTGTATCGGCTGGGCGGACATCTCCCCACGCCGGGTGTGAACTTCCTCAAGCTGGAAGAATTTTTCAACCAGAATCGCGGGTCGCTTCTCGGTTTCGTCGATCTGTTTTCCGGTGGCAGCCTCCGCCGCTTGACGATCTTTGCCCTGGGTATCATGCCGTACATCACGGCGTCGATCATCCTGCAGTTGTTGACCGTGGTGTATGAGCCGCTGGCCAAGCTGCAAAAGGAGGGCGAGCTGGGCCGCAAAAAGATTACGCAGTGGACCCGCTACATCACGTTCATCCTCAGCGCGGTGCAATCGTTCGGCATCGCCATTGGCCTGGAGAAGGCGGGCGACTTCGTTCTGCATCCCGGGCCCGGATTCGTCCTGATGACCATGCTTACCCTGACCACGGGCAGCGTGTTCATCATGTGGCTGGGCGAGCAGATCACCGATCGCGGCATCGGCAACGGCATGTCGCTGTTGATTTTTGCCGGCATTGTGGTCGGGCCTGCCGCGCGGCGTGCAGGATCTGATCGACAAAGCGAAGAACGGGACATGGGGAGCGATCCCGCCAGTGCTGATGGTCGGCCTGGTTGTGTTCATGATTGCGCGTGGTGGCGTTCATCGTCTACGTCGAACGCTGCGAGCGGCGCATTCCGGTGCAATATGCCAAACGAGTCGTTGGGCGCAAAGTCATGGGTGGGCAATCCACCCACCTGCCGTTGCGCGTCAACGCCGGCGGCGTGATGCCGGTAATTTTTGCTTCTTCGATTTTGACTTTGCCGCAGATGATCGGCTAGGGCTTGAAAAACAACCGCTACTTCGGCGACATGATGCAGCTCTGGGCTGGGGCGAGCCGCTATACACGCTGCTCTATGCGCTTGGAATCATTTTCTTCGCCTACTTTTATGTATCGATTGTCTTCAATCCCAACGAAGTTGCCGACAATATGCGGAAGTATGGCGGATTTATTCCTGGCATCCGTCCCGGGCAAGCGCACGGCGGATCACATCAATGAAGTTCTGACCCGGATCACTCTGGTGGGCGCACTCTATTTGATCTTTGATTTCGTTTATTCCGGAGTGGATGATCACCGGTATTCATCTGAACCATCTTGCCGTGCTGGCTGGGAACGCTGTTTGAGCGGCTCCGGTGTGGATGACCAACGGTCTGGGCGTTAATTTCTATTTCGGAGGAACATCGCTGTTGATCGTGGTAGGCGTCGCCATGGATACGGTGACTCAGATCGAAGCGCAACTGGTCATGCGCCACTATGATGGATTCACTCCGCGCAGCGGCCGGATTCGCGGCCGCCGTTCTTGGACATAATGGTTACCTTGGGGAAATGCCGTAACGGCCGCGGTGAGTTATCCTGCTGCCGGTAAGGACTGGATCAGGGAGATATCGGGACCAGTTCCATGGCGCATGAAGCCTCGCGGATGTCGGGCCAGTAGTTTTGCTTGGACCGCCGGGCGCCGGTAAGGGCACGCAGGCCAAGCGAATATCGACCGCTATTGATCCCGCAGATCTCCACCGGGGACATCTGCGCGATCAACGTGAGCGCAGGGCACGGAACTTGGGATCAACGGCCAAGGCGATCATGGCGCGAGGCGAGCTGGTTTCCGACGACCTGGTTTGTGACATGGTCCGGCGAGAGGCTGAAGCAGCCCGATTGTGAGCGTGGTTACATTCTCGATGGCTTTCCCCGGACTCGCGGCCCAGGCCGGATGGCTGGACGCGTTGTTCGAGACAAGCTCTTTGACAACTCGCGGCCGACCAGGGCTGGCCAATTGTGATCCGTCTGGACGTGGACTATAATCAATTGTTGCTCCGGCTTACTGGACGCCGTTCTTGTCCCGCCTGTGGGCGGATCTATAACGTCCATTTCCAGCCGCCCCGCGTCGATGGAGTTTGCGAATTGACGGGTCGAAGCTGGTAACCCGCAATGACGACCGGATGGAAGTGATTCGGCCACGTTTGGCGGCCTACCAGGAGCAGACTGCGCCCGTGGCGGAGTATTACGAGCGCACGGGAAGGCTGATTTCAGTGGATGGCGACTCGCCGGTGGACGAGGTCACCGAGACAGATTTTCCGGATGATTGAAGAGCACACGCGTAAGGTTGGCTCCGACGTGCCATTGGCAATGGCAATTGTCTGCAAATCGGCGGCAGAAATTGAGACGATGCGGCATAGCGGCCGCATCGTGCGCGAGGTTCTGGACCACGTTCGTTCCATGGTTGCGCCCGGCGTCACCACCATGGATCTGGAGCGCGCTGCCGAGAAAAAGATCGCCGAACTCGGGGCGAAGCCGGCGTTCAAGGGGTACTTACGATTATCCCTGCGTGCTCTGTACGTCGGTGAATGAAGAGATTGTGCACGGCATCCCGTCGGAGAAGCGGGCGCTGAAAGAGGGCGACATCGTTTCAATCGATTGCGGCGTGGTGCTGGACGGCTATTACGGCGACGCAGCGATCACGGTGCCGGTCGGCGATTCGGTGAAGCCGGAATTGCGCAAGCTGCTGACGGTGACTGAGGAATCGCTTTACAAGGGAATTGACCAGGCGCTGATCGGCAACTCGGTGGGCGATGTGGGCGCGGCAGTGCAGGAACACGTGGAAGCCAATGGCTTCAGCGTGGTGCGGGAGTTTGTGGGACATGGCATCGGGACGCGGCTGCACGAAGAGCCGCAGGTGCCGAATTTCGGTGCCCGCGGTCACGGCGCAAAGTTGCGCGAAGGCATGGTGATGGCAATCGAGCCCATGGTGAATTGTGGCAAGCCGGAAACGCGAGTGCTGGGCGACAAGTGGACGGCGGTCACGGTCGATGGCAGTTTCAGCGCGCACTTCGAACATTGCGTGGCAGTCACGAAAAATGGTCCGGTGATTTTGACAAGATAGTGGCACAGCGATCAGTGATCAGTGGCCGTCCTTCGGAACAACCGTATTTGGTAGTTAAGGAAGCGGGGGTTACTGGCCACTGACCCCTGACCACTGATCTAAGGAGCCAATGAGTAAAGAAGACGCGATTGAAGTGATGGCGGTGGTTCTGGAACCGCTGCCCAACGCCATGTTCAAGGTGGAACTGGAGAACAAGCACCAGGTGCTGGCGCATGTTTCCGGCAAGATGCGCAAGAATTTTATTCGCATCCTGCCTGGCGACAAGGTCGCGGTGGAGCTTTCGCCCTACGACCTGAATCGCGGAAGAATTGTGTATCGCTACAAGTGAGCTTCGCGTACGGCTTTTCGCGTCTCGAGATTTTTGCTGACGGCTGAAAGCTGAGGCTGAGAGCTGGATTTATGAAAGTACGAGCATCGGTAAAGAAAATCTGTGACAAGTGCAAGGTCATCCACCGCAAGGGTGTGGTGCGGGTGATCTGCGTCGTCGCGAAACACAAACAGCGCCAAGGGTGAAGCTGCACAGCCAAAAGTTGGAAGCAGTCGGAGGTATAACGATCTATGGCACGTATTGCAGGCGTCGATCTACCGCGCCAGAAGCACATCAACATCGCGCTGACCTACATTTACGGCATCGGGCATCCCCGCGCCGGCACGCATTCTCGACGAGGCCAAAGTGGACCCCATGAAGAAGGTCCAGGACCTCAGCGAAGAAGAAGTCAACCGCATCCGCACCGTGATCGAGCAACAGGGGATGGTGGAGGGCGATCTGCGCAAGGAAGTTTCGATGAACATCAAGCGGCTCATCGAAATCGGATCCTATCGCGGGTTCCGTCATCGCCGCAACCTGCCGGTCCGCGGACAGCGCACTCACACCAACGCGCGCACCCGCAAAGGCCCGCGCAAGGGAACGGTCTCGACCAAGAAGAAGGCAACGTCGAAGACGTAAGAGCAGGTTTCAGGTTGCAATGTTTCAAGGGTTCGAAGATTTTGACCTTGAAACTCGAAACCTTGAAACTCTGAGAACTGAGGTTTCAATGGCAAAACCAGCAGCAGCGGGCGGCACAGCCGCACCGGAGAAAAAAGGCAAGAAGAAGACGTTCAAGAAGAAGGAGCGCAAACACGTTCCGCATGGGCTGTGCTACGTGCAGGCGTCCTTCAACAACACGATCGTGACTATCACCGACATGAACGGCAACGTGCTGTCGTGGAAGAGTTCAGGATCGCTGGGCTTCCGCGGATCGCGCAAAGGCACGCCCTTCGCCGCGCAGCAGGCGGCGTCGAATGCGGCCAACATGGCGCGCGATCATGGGGTGCGCAGCGTGGATGTGCGCGTGAGCGGTCCCGGTTCCGGCCGCGAATCGGCGGTGCGCGCTCTGGCCTCGTCTGGTATTGAAGTCCGCTCCATTCGCGACGTCACGCCGATCCCGCATAACGGATGCCGTCCGCCGAAACGAAGGCGCGTGTAAGAAGTCAGCGATTGGACGAGGTTTCAAAATTGCAAAGTTTCAAGGTTTCAAGATCAGCCTTGAAACATTGAAACCCGCGAAACATTGAAACTTTGAATTTTCGTCCGGGACGAAGGGTGAAGCCAAACCCGTAAACCGGTCATCTAAAGGAGAACAACTTGGCCCGTTATACCGATGC
Organism: uncultured Acidobacteriaceae bacterium; assembly: GCA_963784085.1. Classification (GTDB taxonomy): domain Bacteria; phylum Acidobacteriota; class Terriglobia; order Terriglobales; family Acidobacteriaceae; genus Sulfotelmatobacter. The sequence continues at coordinate 154,630 of CAWAQH010000010.1, forward strand.
AGTCTGCCGACTATGCCGCCGCGAGGGATGAAGCTGTTCCTCAAAGGCGCGAAATGTTTCAGCGATAAGTGTCCCATCGAGAAGCGCAACTTCGCTCCCGGACAACACGGGAAGGACCGCAAAGCCAAGATTGTCGGCTACGGCCTGCAGTTGCGCGAGAAGCAGAAAGCCAAGCGCATCTACTTCACGCTCGAAGGCCAGTTCCGCAACTACTTCGAAAAGGCTGCGCGGGCCCAGGGTGTGACCGGCGAACTGCTGCTGCAGCAACTCGAACGGCGTCTGGATAACGTTGTCTTCCGCCTTGGATTTGCGCAATCCCGGCGCCAGGCACGGCAATTGGTGCGGCATGGCCACGTCGCCGTGAACGGCAGGAAGGTCAACATTCCTTCGTTTCAAGTCAACGCGGGGCAGGAGATTGCCATTCGGGAGAACAGCAAGAAGCTGGTTGTGCTCGAGATGGCGAAGGAATTCGCCAGCCACGGCACGACGCCGAACTGGCTGGAAGTGAATCGCGATGCGTACACGGCGCGCGTGCTGTCGTTGCCCAAGCGCGAAGATATTCAGCTGCCGGTGAACGAGCAGTTGATCGTCGAAGTTTACAGTAAGTAAACATTGGGGATGCAGGTTTCAAGGTTTCAAAAGCCTTTCGGCTGGGAGTCTTTGGAACTTTGAAACTTGGTCTAGTACACATTTCGAGCCAGATCAGCCTTTTCTGGTGTTGACCTGAATCTGGACCGATTCAGCGAATCGGAATTGAGCCAAACGGCCGAAGGAGAAACAAATGCTTTGGAAGGGTTTTCAGAAACCGAAACGTCTCGCAGTCGACACTTCCACCCTCACCGACAAGTACGGAATTTTCTGGGCGCAGCCGTTTGAGCGCGGCTTCGGCACCACCGTGGGCAACGCTCTGCGGCGCGTGCTGCTGAGCTCGATCGAAGGCGCCGCCGTGACCGCGGTGAAGATGGAAGGCGTGCTGCACGAATTTCAGTCGATCCCCGGCGTGGTCGAGGATGCGACCGACATCATCCTCAACCTGAAGCAGATTCCGTTCAAGCTGGCAGGCGACGCGCCGAAGGCGATTTATCTGCGCGCCGATCAGCCCGGTGTCGTGACCAGCGGCATGATCGAAGCCGATGGCGACGTCGAGGTTCTGGATAAAGACGTCTACATCGCCACGGTCAGCGAAGGCGGCAAGCTCGACATGGAAATGCGCCTGAAGCGCGGCCGCGGTTACACTTCCGCCGACAAGAACTTCGACGAGGACCTCGGCATCGGATTCATTCCCATCGATTCCGTGCACTCGCCGGTGCGCAAGTGCAACTACACCGTGGAAGCTGCGCGTCTCGGACAGATCACCGACTACGACAAACTTACTCTCGAAGTCTGGACCAACGGATCCATTACTCCGGCGGATGCCATCGGCCTGGCCGCGAAGCTGATGAAGGACCACATGAATATCTTCATCAACTTCGAGGAAGAAATCGAAACCGGCACGTCGTCATCGGACGATCGCAAGCCCGAGATCCACAACGAAAATCTGAACCGGTCCGTCGAGGAGCTGGAACTTTCGGTGCGCAGCTATAACTGCCTGAAGAACGCGAATATCCAGACCATCGGCGAGCTGGTGCAGAAAACAGAATCGGAAATGCTCAAGACCAAGAACTTCGGCCGCAAGTCGCTGAACGAAATCAAGGAAATTCTTTCCTCGATGGGTCTGAGCCTGGGCATGAAGATCGACGAGCACGGCAACGCCGTGCCCGGTCCGACTTCGAATCTGGTGCTGCCGGCCTCGGCTTACGGGCCGGACGATCAGCTTTAAGAACAGGGGCCAGTGGCTAGTGGTCAGTGGTCGGAAACACCAAGACTTGCTGCTAGCCACTGACTTTTAAACATCAGAAACTGAATACTGGCCACTGACCACTGGCCACTGAGGTTCAACCATGCGTCACAAAGTTGCAGGCTACAAACTCGGACGGAACACCTCGCACCGGCGCTCGCTGCTGCGCAACCTGGTCACTTCGGTGATCGTGGAAGAGCGCATCGAAACGACCGTTCCCAAGGCCAAGGCCGCAAAGCCCATCGTCGAGAAGATGATTACACTCGGCAAGCGCGGCGATCTGGCAGCGCGCCGTCTGGCCACTTCCTACCTGATGACCGATGAAGCCGTGGTCAAGCTGTTCGACACCGTGGGACCGCGCTTTGGCGACCGCAACGGCGGATACACCCGCATCATCCACACCGGTTGGAACAAAGGTGACGGCGCCGACAAGGCTTTCCTCGAACTGCTGGGCAGCGAGAAAGTGCTCGACGAGAAGCGCGAGAAGCGTGCCGAAGCCCGCTCCAAGAAAATGGCCGAAGCCAAGAAGGCCATGGAAGACGCCGAAGCGCAGGCCCAGCACGATGGCGGCATCGAGCCGACGAAGGAACACGAGGAAGACAAGAAAGAGTAGTGCCTCATTGATGTCCAATTAAACCGAAAACGCACCCGCAAGGGTGCGTTTCTTTCTTTGCGCAAAGAGTATGCCTGCGGTGTCTAATAGATTCCAGCGGGGAGAACCCACATGGAGCAGAAACTTCAGGGGCCGGTAGCTCTAACGCTGAAGATTCTCGGAGCTTTCCTCTTGGTTGAGCTGTGCTGCATGGGGACTCTGTATGGTTTGGCGAGACTGTACCAGTTCCGCGCTGAGCGTCTTCGGGGTCGAATTGCTTCAATCAGGGTAGGGCACACAACTTTCGACGAAGCCCGAAGGCTTGCAAGCGATTACAAGCGATACTTGGGAACGGCCGCCAAGAGCTGTAGTGCTGCCGACTGCACTTTCTCCATCAGGCTAACCAACTACCCTTTTCCGGCGATGTCCGATGTCAAGCCGCTTCGAGAGATGGGAGTTCGCCCGACTGTTGTTGTGGCCACTGTGAAAGTGAAGGACGATGTTGTCAGTCACGTCGATTTTGGACTGTTGTCCCAAACGCAGGACGGGCGCCCCCTCGAAGGGTCGTTCCACGCCGCCGGCGAGCTTACGATGTTCGACAAATGCAGGGACGGCCGTCTAGGGCGCGACTCGAGATACGCGGTGCGGGGAGCCACTAACGTTGCCGAGATTAGCGTGGCGTTCGCGTCTGCCGCAACCACCGAGCAGATCGCAAGCGCGACTGACATAAGACTCGACTGCATAACAAGGATTCCTGGCTGTGGGACGGCAATCGATCTAATGCCCAGAGCTCTGGAAGGAGTCAGTCTTCAGGATGACTCCGATAAGTCCTTCGAAAGTGAGTGTGCGGCATATATGAAGGAGCAAGAGAGCAATCAAGGACCCTTCCCTTGGGAGCTTGACACCGCATTTTCGGGTACGCCCACAACAGTTAACCTATGGGTGCTTACTCGTTCGCCAAGGTGATATTGCGCCGGGGAGGCTACTAGCGTTTGTCTCTGGTGGATGCGTCTGACTCACGCGGCGGTACATGTCCTCTCGCGGCTCCCGCAGGTAATCTTGCCGTCAGTTGCCATCCCTATAAACTTATCCCAGGATGGGCTTTACTCGCATACAGGTCGCCATCGCCGCCAGTACCGCCGCGCTGCTGGTGTTCGGGTTTCTCGGCTATATCCAGTGGCTGAGCAATCAGGGGCCGGTGCTGGCGCGGTCGGAAGAGCGCGATACTTTGAGCGGGCTGCCGGTCAGCATCCGCATGAATCCGCTGCGCGACCGCACCATCGAGCACAGCGCCAACATTTTCCTTCGGCAGTTACGCGACGGTCAATGCGACCAGTTGCTCTCCCATGGGAGCACGACTACCGCAAAAAATACGCTCACTTCATCTGCGATTCGGAAGCGAAGCATCCACTACTTTCCTGGGAATTGGCGGATTGGGAGAGCGGGCCGCCCCTCACCATTCTTCATTACCGGGGCAAACGACTGAATCAGCCCGGCCAAGCTGGCACCTATAAGGAAATCTTCACCGTCACTGCCGAAAACAAAGATGGGCAGTGGATCGTGACGAAGTACGACTCAATGTATTGAAGGCGCGTCGGTCGTCGTGCCTCCGTATCTCCGTGTTAAAACGTATTCATGCCTCCGCCCGCCGAGCCTGAGCCTTCCGCTTCGCGCAACATCTACGTTTTCGGCGTCACTTCTTTTTTGAACGATACCGCTTCCGAAATGGCGTACTGGGTGCTGCCGGCATTTCTGGCGTCGCTGGGTGCGGGGCCGGCGCAGTTGGGATTGATCGAGGGCATCGCCGAGAGCGTCGCGTCGTTTGCCAAGCTTTTCTCTGGCTATTTCGCCGACCACATTGATCCCCGCAAGCCGGTTGTGGTCGCAGGATATTTCGTCGCGAATGCAGTAAAGCCACTGCTCGCGGTCGTAACGTCATGGCCGCAAATTTTGATGGTCCGCTTCACCGACCGTCTCGCCAAAGGTGTGCGAGGCGCGCCGCGCGACGTGATGGTGGCGGAATCGGTGCCGAAGAACCGGCTCGGCTCGGCCTACGGGCTGATTCAGTCGATGGATTCCGCCGGGGCCATCGCTGGTCCTCTGGCCGCTCTGGTGCTACTTTCGCATTACGGAATCCGCAGCGTGTTCTGGGCAGCAGCGGTTCCGGGAGTGGTGTGCGTGCTGGTCGCTCTGCTGGGTATCCGTGAAACTCGGGCGTCCAAGGCGGAAAAGAAGAAGCGGGCGGCGCATCCACTGCGAAGATGTCGCTGGCCGCGGCTGATCACGGCAAAGAGAAGGAGGCATGCTTTCCCGCCAGCTTCTACTTTGTTCTGGTTGCAGTGACGTTATTTTCGCTGGGAAACTCTAGCGACATGTTTCTGGTTTTGCGGGCGCAGAATGTCGGGGATTCCTGTGTCTCTCGCGCCGCTGCTTGGGCTGGTTTTCAATATCACGTATACGCTCGCATCCTGGCCCGCTGGTTGGTTCAGCGACCACGTATCGCGGCGGTCTAGTCGCGTCCAGCAGGTTATGTGATTTTTGCCGCGGTCTATTTTGCTTTTGGACGAGCACCGTCCACACTGGCGATTTGGATTGCCATGGCGGTGTACGGTCTCTATTACGCTCTAACACAGCCGGTGTTGAAGGCGCTGGTGGTTCAGACTGTTGGCGAGCAGGTGCGCGGTCGCGCTCTTGGTGATTTATTTCTTTGTGACCAGCGTGGCCACCTTAGCTGCGAGTTTGATCACGGGCGGACTCTGGAAGCACTACGGCGCGTCGATCCCGTTTTATTTTTCGGCAGCGATGGCGCTCGCCGCAGCGGGAATTTTGCAGGTTCCGGCACGAAGTTCGAGCATCAATCCGGTAACGATTGTCTGACGGTTATGCGAGGGTAACGCTGTACCTCTGGAACCGGCTTAACGGATTTCGCAGGTTAGTTTGAAATCGAGCGCATTGAATTGTAATTTTCTTCGTTTTTCCTGCTCCAACATCCACCACAGGAAAATTATTATCTGCGCCGCAAAACCCGCGCATGTGTCGAGAACAACATCCTGCCAGGTTCCGGTGCGTGAAGGGATGAAGCTCTGGTGCCACTCGTCGAGGCTGGCGACGAGAGCGGTGCCGAGAATCGCGATGGTCGCCCAGCGCAGTGTCCATTTCGGATCGACATAGCGGGCAAAGTGGCGCGCCATGCGCGGAACAGCAAAATGCTCAGCGTGCGCATAGCCGACGACATGACCGCCTTTCGAATGTAGAAAGTGCCAGTCCTCGAAGTGCGCCCAGATTCAGGCCGAAGAGGAAATGCAGCAACGGGATAGAGAATGCGGCTGGTGTTGCTGGCCGAAAGCAAAGCGGTGGACTCAATGGCGATGACAATCAGCCACAGGATCGCGGCGATCCATGCTTTGAGGACTTCACGCGGCGATCGGAGAACTTCAAGGCAGACACAGCGTTATTCGACGCCATAGTTTGGGGCCTCGCGGGTGATCATGACGTCGTGGACGTGGCTCTCGCGCAGTCCGGCGCCGCTGATGCGCACGAAGCGGGTCTTCTGCAAGAGTTCGGCGATGGTGGCGCAGCCGCAGTAGCCCATGCCGGATTTCAGTCCGCCTACCATCTGGTGGACAATCATGGCGACTGAGCCGCGATAAGGAACTCGGCCTTCAATGCCTTCGGGGACAAGTTTGCCGAGGCGATTGGATTCGCCGTCCAGAGCCGAGACTGCGGCAGAGGAATCGCCTTCGGTGTTCTGGAAGTAGCGCTCGCTGGATCCCTGCGCCATCGCGCCAATCGATCCCATGCCGCGATACGACTTGAAGGAGCGGCCTTGATAAAGGATCATCTCGCCGGGGCTTTCGTCGGTTCCGGCGAAGAGCGAACCGATCATCACCGCGCTTGCGCCCGCGGCCAGGGCCTTGGTGACGTCGCCGGAATACTTGATGCCGCCGTCGGCGATGATGGGAACGCCGGCGTCTTTCGTGGCGCGATAGGCTTCCGCGATGGCTGTGATCTGCGGCACGCCGGCGCCGGTGACCACGCGCGTGGTGCAGATGGAGCCGGGGCCGATGCCGACCTTGATGCCATCGGCGCCGGCGCGAGCCAGTTCGCAGGCGCCGTCGAAGGTCGCGACATTGCCGGCCAGCAAGCTGCATCTCGGGCAGCTTCGATTTCACCAGCTTCACCGCTTCGAGCACTTTGGACGAATGGCCGTGGGCGCTGTCGATGGCGAGCACGTCTACTTTCGCCTCCGCTAGCTCCTGCGCGCGCTCGAGAAAATCTCCGGTGGCGCCGATGGCTGCGCCTACGCGCAGGCGTCCGTGGGAATCCTTGGCGGCGTTGGGATATTTCAGTTTCTTCTGGATGTCTTTTACGGTGATCAGTCCCTTGAGGTTGTACTTGTCGTCGACCACGAGAAGTTTTTCGACGCGGTGCTCGTGAAGAATTTCTTCGGCATCTTCGAGCGTGGTTCCCACGGGGACGGTGATGAGATTTTTCTTGGTCATCACGCGATCGATGGGAATGTCGAAGCGGGTTTCAAAGCGCAGGTCGCGGTTGGTGAGAATGCCGACCAGTTTGCCGTGCACAGTGATGGGGACGCCGGAAATTTTGTACTTGCGCATGACTTCGAGCGCGTCGCTGACTTTGTCGGTGGGCGACATGGTACCGGGTCAACGATCATGCCGCTTTCCGAGCGCTTTACTTTGTCGACTTCGTTGGCCTGTTGTTCGATGCGAGAGGTTGCGATGGATGATGCCGAGGCCGCCCTGCTGGGCGAGCGCGATCGCCATGTGCGATTCGGTGACGGTGTCCATGGCGGCGCTGACGATGGGAATGTTCAGGCTGATCTCGCGGGTGAGTTGCGTCTGGGTAGTGGCGGTCGCGGGAATCACATCGGAGCGCGCGGGTAGGAGGAGAACGTCGTCGAAGGTGAGAGCTTCGGGTACGGGAAAATGAATCATAGGTTTCTCGGGGGTCCCAGCCGTACGGGATAAACCTTCATTCTAGAGACGACGAGGCAATGAGGCAACCCGGAAGGCGGGCGAGCGCTCTGCAAGAGGCTTTTCTCGCGTAAAACTCAAAGTACGGTTCTGGTTCGCGGGCTTCTAGTTCACCGTCAGGGGCGTTGTGACACTCCCGATTTTTCCACTTACGTTGTCGCGCACCACGATGCGGACGACATAGCGTCCGGGAGCGAGTTCGATCGAATTCGGTATGCCGACCCCGCCGCTGCGGAGGCTGGCCAGTTGTGCCTCACTCACGGTTGAGTTGACAGTCCTCGCAACGGTTACCGGTGCCTGGCTCTGTTTGCCGCCGTCGATGAAGGCGGCAACGCCAATGTCAAAGTTAAGGGAACTTTCTCCGCCTTTGGATTCGATCGTTACACTGTTCGGCGGCAGCCGGAGTTGGAATTCCGCCTTTTTCTTTTCCCCGTCTCCGGAAGTTCCCAGCCACTTCACGATGACCGGCAGGCCCGTGCCTTCTATGGGAGAGTTCAAGGCATAGCTCAGATCGGAGTTGCGGGACGCGTCCACATTAACGGTGGCTTTCGTGACGAAGAAGCCTTTCCGAGCGCGCACTTCAGTGTCTTTCTTGTTTACCTTGATTTTCAAATTACGCCAGCCCGCTTTGTCATTGTGAGTATCGAGATAGTAGGTGGCGAGGTAGTAGGAGGAGGCATCGTCGGCGGCACGCTTGAAACTGGTGGCCAGATCGTTGGTGTTGTAGTAGGCCTTTCCGCCCGTCATGGAGGCAAACTCGTTGAGGGTGTCCTGCCTCGATTCTTGCAGCCACGTGCGGTTGCTCATTTGCCGCGCGGAGAGCGGGCGCGAGCTGCGGCCACTGGCCATGGTCGTGTTCACCAAGCCACGCACGTCCACCGGATAAACTGAAACCTGCGCCGTAGCCAGGGCCTGCATGGCGCGCTCATAAAGCGCTGAGAGATATCCGCCGGGAATCACTTCCGGAGAGGAGAGGGCAAAAGGGAATCCGCCCGTGGCCCAGATCACCGACTTGCGTCCCGGGACGCCCGAAAGAGACCACGCAATACCTAGAAACGCGTTCATGGTGTCTTCGATGGCGTTCTGCTGCTGGAATCTGGCGTGGATTGCATCGCCGTGTTCAATGAAGGCGTTTACCGCGGCGGCCGGGTTGGAGCCCATGGTAATTTGCGGAACGACAGGAAAGTCTCCGGCTGCAGCTTCTGCCTGTGCATCTACTCCTTCTCCGCTAGTCATGGAGGCTCCGCCCACGGCTTTTTTCAACACCTGAATCAGTTCCGTGGGGTCGCCGGTGAGCCCCTGCACAACTTTTAGACCGTGACTGGTGATGATCATCAAGGCCAGCACCTGGCCCGAGTCGAGACTATCGGCCAGGTACTTGATCAGCTCGCGGCGGCCGTTCGCCTGATCCAGAAAAGGAGTGTTAATCGTGTCGAGAGCAATCACGGTGACGGTCCGCGGTTGCTGCTCCGACAGAGTTAAGTTTGTGAACTCTCCCGGCTGGGCCGCGACTACGGGGAATTTGCCGTTGGTCGAAACGATCTCCTCGAAGTTGGAGATCTTCTGGTCTTTACCGTTCTCCTGGATCTCGAAATCTTCTTTGGTCAGCCCGCGAACGTGATTGCCCGATTTGTCGGTGACGACAATCGGAACCTGCACCAGGACCGTCTGCGTGTGAAACTCGATCTTGCCTTCATCATTGGCATTGGTCAGCGGAACCCCGCCGCTCCCAGTGCTCGTGTTCGTGGCCGGATTTGCTCCAATGGCGGGCGAAGTTCGAGGTGCTCCGCCACCAACGCCTCGGGTCTGTCCCCAGGCAGACACCGAAAAAAGAAGAAGCCACAAAGAGACCGGAAGAAAAAGAAGGCGAATGCGCATAAACCCTCCACGGGGGAACAGGAAATTGTAACCCCTGACCCTCGGCGTTCGCCGAAAAAATCGCTTCGCTCGCGCTTCAGGAGTAGTTTCGATTGCGTGGGGAACCCACATCCATAATTGAGTGTCGGCTGTTTGTCTTTTGTCCCCTTCCCGGCGTATATTAGAGAACTGGGAACTGTTGTGTAGTACCGGCATTTGGCGAAGCACACCAGTGGGCGCAAGCCCACTTTTTCGTTGCGGAGGAATCCGCCCGGTGGGGCTGGCCGCAAGTTGTTGGATACATGGCACTTGAGCTTGATCGAGTACGAGAGATTGCGGAGCGGGTAGCGGCCTCCAGCGGGCTGGAAGTGGTCGAAGTCGAGTTTCGCGGGAGTGGCAAAGCCCGCATGCTGCGCGTGTTTCTGGATAAGCCCGGTTTAGCGACTGAAGTGACCGGTGGCGATCCGCTCTCGGGAGTAACGCACGGAGACTGTGCCAACTTCAGCCGTGAGTTCGGCACGATCCTCGATGTTGAGGACGCGATTGCGAGCAGCTACACGCTGGAAGTTTCGTCGCCGGGTCTGGATCGGAAAGTGTCGAAAGCGGCTGACTTTGAGCGCTTCACCGGCAGCCGGGTAAAGCTGACGACGCGGCAACCGGTGAACGGCAACAAGTATTTTGAAGGCCGGCTGGAAGGTTTTCACCAGGGTCGCCTCATGCTGGACTTGAGGGTGTCGAGCCACAAGTCGCGCCGCAAGATGAAGATGGGTGCGGCAGCCGGTGAGGGACAAAAAGTTGAAATCGAATTCTCCAATGTGGAGAAGGCGAATCTGGTGCCCGAGATCTGAAAGAGAAAGTTTCAAGGTTTCATAGTTTCAAGGTTTCAAAGTTGAAGATCACCGGCGCCATGGTTTTGAAACCTTGAAACTTTGAAACCTGGTACGCAGCAGTCTTCATAACGGAATACGTCATATGGCTAGTGAGCTCTACAACACGATCGACGCGTTGAGCCGCGAAAAAGGGATTGATCCGCAGATTGTGGTTGCCGCGGTGGAAGATGCCATTGTGATGGCGACGCGCAAATACTACAAGACGCAGGAAAACCTGCGCGCTGAACTGGATAAAGAAACCGGCAAGATCAACGCCTATGCGGTGAAGACCGTCGTCGAGACACCGGAGCAGGTGGAGGACCCGCAGCTGCAGATTGCTCTGGAAGATGCGCGCAAGGTCGACCCGAACCTGGAGGTTGGCGGCGAGTTGCGGACCCCGAAAGTCACGGAAGGAATCCTCGGCCGGATTGCTGCGCAACTGGCCAAGCAGGTGATCTTCCAGAAAGTGCGCGAAGCGGAGCGCGATACCGTCTACAACGAGTACATCGGGCGCGTGAACGAAGTGGTGAATGCGACCGTGAAGCGGGTGGAAGGGCCGGATGTGATCTTCGACATCGGCAAGGCGGAAGCGCGCATGCCGCGCAAGGAGCAGTCGCGGCTGGAATCGTTCGCCATTGGCGAGCGCGTGCGGGTTGTGATTGCGCGCGTGGAAAAGGCTTCCAAAGGTCCGGGGGTGGTGGTTTCTCGCGCTGTGCCGGAACTGGTGCAGCACTTGTTCCAGACCGAAGTGCCGGAAATTTACGACGGTACGGTGGTGATCCGCGCCATTGCGCGCGAAGCCGGAGAGCGCACCAAGATTGCCGTCATGTCGAAAGATAAGGACGTGGACGCGGTGGGCGCGTGCGTTGGCATGAAGGGCATGCGGGTGCAGTCGATCATTCGCGAACTGCACGGCGAAAAGATTGACATCATCGAGTACCACGAGGACGCGGTGACCTTCGCTGAGAAGGCCCTGCAGCCGGCGAAGGTGAGCAAGGTTAGCGTGGTTGATTCCGGCGGCAAGCATCTCGAAGTGGTGGTCGACGACAGCCAGCTCTCTCTTGCCATCGGCAAGAAGGGGCAGAATGTGCGGCTGGCCGCGAAGCTGCTGGGCTGGAAGATTGACATCAAGAGCGAGGAAGAGAAGCGGCAGGAAGTGGAGCAGCAGATGTCGGCCATGGTGCCGCAGACTTCCACGCCGCTCGAGAGTGTGCCGGGACTGGGTGAAGGCCTGGTCGAGAAGTTGGGCGCCGCGGGCGTGACTACAGTGGAAGCCCTGGCCGACATGACGCCGGAACAGCTTGAGGCGATTGAGGGCATCGGGCCGAAGACGGTGGAAAAAATCAGTCTGGCGGTAAATAATTATTTCGCCAGCCTGGAGCAGGGTGCGGCGGTGGAAGGCGCGATTGAAGGCGAAGCCGCGGCAGAGGTTAGCGAAGCTGCGGTAGAGACTAGCGAATCTGGGGCAGAGATTGAAGTAGCGCCCGAAGGCGAAGCGGCTGCGGCAGAGCTTCCCGAAGCCGCGCCGGATGGCGCGGGCGGGGAAGACATCACCGCCGAGGTTCCAGTCGTGGAAGAGCCGGTTTCAGCCGAAGAAGCCGCGTTAGCGGGAGAAACTGAATCCACTCCCGCAGATGAGAGTGAAGGGCAGGCCGGGCATTCCGATGAGCAGCCTGCTACGGAAGAGAAGTCCGCTTCCGAAACCAGAGAATAGTTATGGCACGCTGGCATACGTTCGATGGTGGGGTACCGAAGAAGTTGACTCCGTGAGGTCGCAATGAAGACCTAACTACAACACGGGGAAACGAAAGGCCGGATGAGTAAGGTTCGAATCAACGATCTAGCCCGAGAGCTGGAAGTCAAGAGCAAAGCTATTCTCGACACGCTTGCAGCAGTCGGAGTGACCGAAAAGAAAACGCACTCCAGTTCTCTGGAAGAGCACGAAGCGGAGAAAGTAAGGCTTTACATCCGCTCCCGCGGAAGGTTCGTCTCCGGCCGGCAAAGCGAGTTCGCGCGCGAGCCGCGGCGAAGAAGAAATCAAAACCAAAATCGATCTTTCGAACATTTCCCGTCCGGGAGATGTGCTGAGAGCGATTACTCAAAAGAAGGATGCTGCGGCGCCTCCGGCAGCGCCGCGTGCGGCGGCCCCGGCAGTGACTCACGCTCCGGCGGAAAAAGTTACGCCTCCGGCAGCCGGCATTAGCCGGCCAGTCGTCGCGCCGCCGGCGATCAAGCCTCCCGCTCCTGTGATTGCTCCTCCGGCGGGCCCAACCCGCCCGGTCGCTGCCACGCCTGCAACACCTTCTCCGATTGCACCGCCGCCCGCGCGTCCAATGACGCCGCCTCCCGCAGTGCACGTTCCAGCCGCGACATCGTCCCCTGTAGCTTCGGCCAGCGTTACGCCAGCGGCTTCAATTGCTGCGCGCCCGGTGGCCCCGCCGCCTCCAGCGCCGCGCATGATCGTTCCGCAGACCGGACCACGACCGGTATATCAGGCCCCGGTGCGGCCGGCCCCGCCACCAGTGCAGCCCGGAGTTCCGATCGGCGGCGCTGCGCGTTCGGTGCCAGGGCGTCCTGTGCCCGGCCAGCCCATCTTTCAACGCCGTCCTCCATCATTTGCCCCAGGTGGTGCGGCACCCGGCGCACCGCGTCCGCCGTTGCGTCCCGGTGAACGCAGGCCAATGCATCCCACGCGGCAGTCGCCCGCGGGCGCGCGTCCTCTGGGTGTTGGTCCGGCGCTTCCACCTCCGGGCACCACGCGCCCGGGCGGGCGTCCGGGCGGTCCGGCGCGGCGACCCGGCCAGCGCTATGTTCCGCGAGGCGTGAAGGAAGGCCCGATGAAGGGCTACACGCCGCCGCCGCGCATGGTGGTGTCGAACGAGCCGATGCCAATCACGCGCAGCATCACGATCACGGAAGGCATCAGCGTAAAGGATCTGGCGGAGAAGCTCGAGATTCGCGCCAAAGACCTGATTTCGCGGCTGCTCGCCAAGGGCGTGTTCGCCACGATCAACCAGACTCTGGACGCGGAACTCGCCAGCGAAATGGCCCGCTTCTTCGGTGCGGATACAAATGTAATTACCTTCGAAGAGCAAACGGCGAAAGAGGTGGATGCAGCAGCTGCCGCCGAGGAATTGGTCCCGGAAACCGGCATACGTCCGCCTGTGGTTACGATCATGGGCCACGTCGATCACGGCAAGACCACGCTGCTCGACGCTATCCGCCTCACCAATGTGGCGGAAGGCGAAGCCGGAGGCATCACGCAGCACATCGGCGCCTATAAGGTGAAGATTACCGACAAGGAATCGCCGGCGCTTGGGCGCGAGATCGTTTTCCTTGATACGCCTGGTCACGAAGCCTTCACCCGCATGCGGTCGCGCGGTGCCAAGGCGACCGACATTGTGGTGCTCGTGGTTGCCGCTGACGACGGCGTGATGCCGCAGACGGTCGAAGCCATTGACCACGCTCACGCCGCCGAAGTTCCCATCATTGTGGCGGTAAACAAGATCGACAAGCCCGACGCTTTGCCCGATCGTGTGAAGAAACAACTCGCCGATCGTGGCTTGATGCCGGAAGACTGGGGCGGCAAAACGGTCTTCGTTGACGTTTCAGCGAAGAAGAAAACCAACCTCAATCTGCTCATGGAAATGATCTGTCTGGTCGCTGACCTGGGCGAACTGAAGGCGACGCCGGAGCGCGCGGCTACCGGCGTGGTGCTCGAAGCCAAGCTCGATCGTGGGCGTGGTCCCGTCGCTACCGTGCTGGTGCAGAACGGCACGCTCAACGCAGGCGACAATTTTGTGGTTGGCAATGTATACGGCAAAGTGCGCGCCATGTTTGACGATCGCGGTGCGCAGTTGCAGACAGCTCCACCCTCGACTCCCGTGGAAATTATTGGCATGGAAGCGCTGCCCCAGGCGGGAGATCAGTTTGTGGTGGTCGCCGATCGCGATAAGGCGCGCGGCATTTCCGAATACCGTGAGCAGAAGTCGCGGGAAGCGGCGCTAGCCAAGAGTTCGCGCGTATCGCTGGAAGGCCTGGCGGAGCAGATTAAAGCCGCGGGCACGAAAGAGCTGAACGTTATCCTCAAGGGCGATGTACAGGGATCGGTGGAAGTGATCACCGACCTGCTCACCAAGCTCTCCAACGACAGAGTGCGGCTGAAGCTGTTGCGCTCGGGTGTGGGCGCGATTACCGAGACCGATGTCCTGCTGGCTTCGGCGTCGAATGCGATCATCATCGGCTTCAACGTGCGCCCTGAACGCAAGGCTCAGGAAATCGCCGAGCAGGAAAAAGTGGATATCCGGCTGCACTCGATCATTTACGAATTGCAGGATGAGATCAAGCGCGCCATGACCGGCCTGCTCGAGCCCACGATCAAAGAAACCTACATGGGTCGGGCCGAGGTGCTCAACGTCTTCCGCATCCCGAAAGTTGGGACCGTGGCCGGTTGCCGCGTGAGCGATGGCTTGATCAAGCGCGATTCCGAAGTGCGCCTGCTGCGCGACAATGTGCAGGTTTTCAAAGGCAAAGTGGGATCGTTGCGCCGCTTTAAGGACGACGCCAAAGAGGTCACGAACGGCATGGAGTGCGGCATCTCGATCGCGAACTATGGCGACATCAAAGTCGGCGACACAATTGAGGCCTTCGCCACGGAGAGAATCGCCGCCGAAGCAATGGCGTAAGAAAAGTGATCAGTGGCCAGTGGCCAGATCAAACCAGCCGATACGTGGCTTTACTAGCCACTGACCACTAGCCACTGCATGATCGCCTTCCTCACTCTCGAACTCCACATCGAAGCCGCGCATTCGCTTAAGGACAAGCGGCAGGTCTTGCGTAGCCTGAAAGACCGTCTCCGCGCCAGTTTCAACGTCTCGGTTGCCGAACTTGACCCCAGTAGCCTGTGGAATCGCGCTACCATCGGCGCGGTTGCCATCTCCGATTCGCGCGACTATCTCGATGGATTGATGAGAAACGTGGAGCGCGCGGCTACGCGCATCGCCAATAACCACGGTGCGGAGATCGCCGACTCATTTGTGGAATATCTATAGCGGATGGGTCTTCTCTCGGCGTAAATGCTGGTCGATGGGCCTCGCTAAAGTCGCGTCTCGCTAAACTCGGTCTCGTTAATTGCCGCTTCCTGCCTCGTCCTGCCACTTCTTTTTTTGCTGCTCGATAATCTGGTAACAGCTGCACGCAGCCTTCTCCAGCTTTTGCCGGTTTACGATAGTCACACTTCCACGTGAGTACAAAATCATTCCAACATTCTGCAAGCGGGAGGCTGCGACAGTGACGCTGGCTCGGCGCGTGCCGAGCATCTGCGACAAAAACTCCTGCGTTAAAGGAAGAACCTTGCCGCCAATCCGGTCCTGGCTCATTAGCAGCCATCTCGCCAATCGCTCCACCACTTCATGCAGGCGATTGCAGGCGGCCAGTTGCGTGGACTGCATTCCGAGCATCATCGCGGATCGCTGAAGATGCATATGCAGTTCCGGGCACTCAGGCAGAATTTTGAGCAGCGTAGGCACGTCCACTCGGTATGCCGTTGCGTCTGCCTGCGTGACCACTCTCAGCCCGCTCGTCTTAAATCCGAAGATGACTGGCGTGCCGACAAATCCTTCTCTTCCGATCAAGCCGACTTCGACAGTTTTCCCGTCTGCCTGGGCCGTCAGGTACTGAGCCGAGCCCGTCGTTCAAGAAATATCCCGACTTAATTGCTTCCCCCGTCTCGTGGAGCACCTGGTGCAGTTTCAGGCGCACAAATTCCAGCGAAGGAAGAAGAAGAGCACACTCTTTGCGCGGAAGGCCCCGCAGAATGAAATTGCCGACTTCACGTCCTGCACTATCTTGCTTGCATGAAGATGAACTTGAAACCCCGGGCGCACCGGGAAAAGATCTGGCCATAATCAGGCTCCTTGCGCAGCGAAAAACGCTGTCTGATTGCGCAAGGGACCGTTGCCAGTTGTCGCCAAGGCGGAACGATGCGAGAAGAGACTTTCTCCACTCTACGCTAATTTCCGCTAAGTTTATATGTCCGCCATCGTACTTAGTTAAGTGTCCCGCCGTGCAGACGAACATATTCATGGCGACGTAAGATTTCGGAACTAGGGAACTTAGGGGTTGGTTTTATGTCGTCCGAAATGCATGGACCGCGGCAGCTTCGGAAAGCCGAACCGGTGTTACCTCAATCCGGCGATGGCCATCTCCAACAGAACTCCGATTGCGAACACGGCACCCACCTGTTCGATGTTGACAGCGCGCGGCACAGATTGCAGGTCCTGTATGACGAAATACATGCTATCCATCTCCTTGATCGCCGGTATTGGCAAGTCGGCGAAGAAGCCGTGTCACCGGAGCGCGTTTCTTATCAGTTGCGCCAAGAGCGGCTGGAGGAAATCCGCAGCGAACTCGCACGGCTGAAAGTCAATCGACCGTAGTTTGTGGTAGCAGCGCAGTTTGGCCTTTATTCGACTTTGCCATCCTGAGCGTAGCCGTTTTTCAGGCGTAGCGAAGGATCTCCCGCTTAACCGGCCCAACGCGGCAGCCGAACCACCACTACGTAGTTCGCGATTTTGCCTGCCCTGCCTATACCCCGCGACTTGCGCTCCGCTATCAGTCAACAAAGCCTGCACAGTACGATCGTGCGCGCTACAGACAGCCCTATCGCATTGTTACCTCTGTGCTTACCCATTCCGCTCTTTCGTGCGCGACAATAGCACTTCCATGCCAACACGCGCAGCCGTTTTTCTGATATTCTCATCCGTTTTACGCCGAGGTGAATAGTGGAGAAGCGCGCGGCAAAGTACCATCGCGGACGAATGGGTGAGGCCCTGCGCGAGGAGATCGAAACTCTGGTCGAAGGCGAACTGGCCGATCCGCGCATCGGACTTGTAGGCGTAACTGCCGTGCATGTGGCTGACGATGGCCGTTCGGCGCAGGTTTTGGTGGATGTGGATGGCGACGATCAGGAGGCTGACCGCAGTCTTGAGGGCTTGATCGCCGCCAAGGAATATATCAGGCATGAACTCGTGGAGCGTTTGCGGCTAAGACGCGCGCCCGAATTGCATTTTCGGTTGGATCGTTCGGAGCAGGAGAAAGCGCGAGTGGAAGAATTGCTGGCGCGCGCGAAAAAAAGAATGAAGCCACGCGCGAACGCGGACCAGAAAAAGGTATAGCGATGCTGCGGGATGTTCTTCAACAAATCGAGCAGCGCGATCGATTCGTGCTCACCTCGCACGCGCGGCCGGATGGCGATGCCATCGGATCGGCGCTGGCCTGCTGCCAGATCTTGCGCGCCATGGGCAAGCAGGCCGACGTGGTGCTGCACGATGACGTTCCCCGCATTTATCGCGCGCTGCCCTTTGCCGATCAGGTGTTGCAGGCGGATCGCGTTGCCGGCAACTATGAGGCGGCGATTATTCTGGAGTGCGACAGCATTCACCGCACCCGGCTGGAGGGCTTGGAAGACCGCTTCCTGATCAACATCGATCATCACGTAAGTGGGCGTCCCTTTGCCAACGTGAACTGGATCGATCCGCACGCCGTGGCCACGGCGGAAATGGTCTTCAGCCTGGCGCGCGAAGCCGGAGCGGATTTTTCTCCGGAGATCGCCACCTGCCTCTATACCGCGCTGATGACCGATACGGGGTCATTCATGTTCGCAGGGACGAACCAGCATACGTTCGCCCTTGCGCGCGAACTCGTGATGGCGGGCGCTGATCCCTCGCATTGCGCGCGCAACATTTATTTTGCCCACTCGGTGGCCAAGATGAAGCTGCTGGGAGAAGCTCTGCGCAACCTCAAAACCGAGGGCCCCATCGGCTGGACCTGGGTTACGCAAGAGCAGATGGACCGGAGCAAAGCCAGAGAAGAAGACTGCGAAGGTCTGGTGAATTACGTGCTTTCGATTGGCGAGGTCGAAGTTGCGGTATTTTTCCGCGAGCTCGCCGACGGTCGTTGCCGAGTCAGCCTTCGCAGCAAGGGCAGACTCGATGTGGCGCGAGTGGCTAAGTGTTTCGGCGGCGGCGGCCATGAGTGCGCCAGCGGTTGCTCGCTGGATGGGCCGCTTGCCCGGGTGGTGCAGCAGGTTCTCGGGTTGCTGCACGGTGGCGACTCCATTCAATAGCGTGCTAGTAATTGCTCGAGTAATCAACGTTGCCCACAGCCGCCGTCTCACCCATTCATCTTCATCATTGCGGACAATCATCCTGAGTACAATCAGATCATGGATATCGCACTGGCCAGACAGTTGGCGTCGTTTGTGGGGGCATTGCTGATCCTGGTGGCTTATGCTGGGCATCAGATGGGCTGGATGAGCCCCCGCTCGGCGGCCTACAACGTCCTGAATGCGGTGGGGTCCGGCGTTCTCGGCTACATCGCATTTCATCCTTTTCAGATCGGGTTTGTGGTGCTGGAATGTGTTTGGACGATGATCAGCGTGTACGCTCTGGCGAGGCTGCGGAGAATGGTTGATTGATGATTTCCGATCAGCGATCATGAATCATCAATTCAACATGACGTCCGCAGCTCTCGAACCCTCAACCCCATGACGAATCGCACGCGCACCGATGCACTCTTGCTGGCGGGTTTCTGCGCCTTCCTGTTTTTGTATGGACTGGGCCAGTTCGGGCTCATCGGCGCCGATGAACCGCGGTACGCGCAGGTGGCACGGGAAATGCTGGCCCGGCATGATTGGGTCACTCCCGTGCTGGGCGGCCATCCCTGGCTGGAAAAGCCGCCGCTCTATTATTGGCAGGCTATGCTCGCTTTCGCCGTCTTTGGCGTGAGCGACTGGGCTGCGCGGTTGCCTTCGGCGCTCGATGCATCTCTGCTGGTGCTGGCGGTCTACTTTTTTCTGCGCCGCTTCCGGCGGGGATTTGAACTCGATGGGGCTTTGATCACCGCCGCTTCCGCCGGGGTGATCGGATACGCGCACGCCGCTTCCATGGACATGGCCCTGGCCGCGACCTTTACCGCCGGAATGCTGGGCTGGTGGGCCTGGCGCGAAAGTGAAGAGAAAGTTCATCTTGCGGTCTTTTATGGATTCATGGCTTTGGCCACGCTTGCCAAAGGCCCGGTCGCGCCGTTTCTCGCTGCTATAGTGATCGTTCTCTATGCAGTGGCCGTGCGCGAACCGCGCCTCATCTGGAAGACCTTCTGGCTTCCGGGAATTCTTCTGTTCTGCGCGCTCGCTTTGCCGTGGTATTTCGCCGCGCAGGCGCGCAATCCTGAATTCTTCCGCGTTTTCATTCTCGAACACAATCTGGCGCGTTTCTCGCAGGATCTTTTTCACCATCGAGAGCCCTCCTGGTACTACCTTCCGGTAACCGCGCTGGGCCTGGTTCCGTGGACGGTCTTCGTGAGCGCCGCTTGGCTTCGAGCAGTTCGCCGATGGTGGGCGGAAAGATATGCGCCAGCCGCCGGCAATGGCGATCTGGAAAATCAATTCAACGTGTTCGCCGTCTGCTGGCTGATAGTGCCGGTGATATTTTTCTCGATTTCGCAATCGAAGTTGCCGGGTTATATTCTTCCCGTGATTCCCGCCGGTGCGCTGCTTCTTGCGGAATACCTCCGGCAAGCCGAGGCGCAAGCGCCGAGAATGGTGGTGGTCCTGCACGCGCTGCTCGCGGCGGCTCCCATCGTTCCGGGCTTGCTGATTGCCTACCTGATTACGCAGCGTCGCCTGCCGGGGGGACAGCCCATGCTGGTGGCGCTCGCCGTTGCATTCGTGGTGTGCGCCGGAATTGCGCTAACGCTGGTCCGAAAGTCAGGCTTGCGGATGCTGCGGTTCGTGACTTTGATTCCGGTCGTGCTTACCGTGAGCGCAGTGCTGAAATTGGGCTCTGTGGCGTTGGATCAAACTTTTTCCGCGCGGCCGGTGGCCCTTGAAATCGCGAGCATGGAGTCCCACCCGTTGCCATTGGCGGTTTATCACGTCCGGCGCCAACTGGAATACGGTCTTACTTTTTATCGCAACCACCTGACCTTCAACTATGACTGGGGCGGCGTGCCATCGGGAAGAACATCTGCTGGTTGCTCCGGAGAATTCGCAAGCCGCAATTGCAAAGCTCGTGCCCGGCCGCCGCGTGTCCTACCTCGGACACTACGCCGCGCAGCATATGGACTACTACTGGATTGCCGCGGCAGGGGCGGATTCTCCCCACTAAGGATTTCATGTTGCCGTCCCGTGTTCGGCCGGTTTGCCTCGCGTCGCGCGAACCCACTAAACTCGGAATTTCGGCTGTGCGAACAGGCCGCTGTTAGCACTAGGAGCTGTGGAGATTCTCGACCTCAGACATTTTTCTTCGGCGGATCTGCGTCCCTTGCTCGACGATGAGACGCGGGTCTGGGCCAGCTTGCTCTCATGGGATTACCAGCGGATCGGCGGAGATGATTCTTCGCTACGTCGATGCGAAAATTCTCCCCGGATACGCCGCCATCGATCGCGGCCGCATCTTCGGCTACGCTTTCTTCGTGTATGAGGGCAGCAAGGGAGTAGTGGGCGATCTGTTCGTGGCCAATGGCGGGCGTCTGCCCAACGCGCACGAAGTTGAGATCAAGCTACTGACTCACGTGATCGAAACACTGCAGCAATCGCCCGGCATCCACCGCGTCGAAGCGCAATTGCTGGCGCATGAGACGGGCAGCGTGGCGCGGCCATTTCTCGAACAGGGATTTCAGCGCCATCCGCGGTTATTCATGGTGCTGAATGCTGGATCCGTCTCGCAGGCCCCGCCGGCGCATCCGGAAGTCGAAATCCGGCGATGGACCGAGGCCGACTACCAGCCCGCTGCCGCCGTAATCACCGCCGCGTATCGCGGCCATGTCGATGCGCAGATCAACGATCAATACCACACGCTCGCAGGGTCGCTGCGCTTTCTGAATAACATCGTGCGTTTTCCGGGATGCGGGTTGTTCGACCCTGAGTCATCCTTTGCCGCAATCGATCGCAAGGCCAAGAATCTGATAGGACTAATTCTGTGTTCTCGCGTGCGCGGTGACGTGGGCCATGTAACCCAGGTGTGCGTGCTGCCGGAGTACCGTTCGCGCGGGATCGGCGAATCCTTGCTTGCCGCGACGTCGACGGCGCTCACCAAGCGCGGCTTCTCTATGCTTTCGTTGACCGTGACCGAGGCCAACGCAGGCGCAGTCGCCTTATACCGCCGCTTGAATTTTGCATCGAAGCGGGTGTTTGATGCGTTTGTTGGGGGGGTAAAGACAGCCAAGGGTGAGGTGAAGCGATCGGTTCCGCACCAGCCACATGGCCCAGCCTGCCGCCAGCGCGCCTCCCAGAAACATGACAAAACAATAGAGGCCGTAGCGAACCATGTCGCGAGTGGTCTCGCGGTGCGTGATGCCGAAGACAACCGAAGCAAAGACTGCGAACACAAAAGCCGCACTGAAATGAGTAAGCTGGATGGTCATGACTGCACCGCGCGCCGTGAGGTCATGGCTGAGAGCTGAAAGCTGATAGCGGAGAGCCCCGTCATTGTCTCTTCCCGATGGCGATGTGGTAAGCGTCGGCCACGGCAATAAAGTTCAGCAATCCCGCGACGATCATGAACTTGGTTCCATAATCCGCGATGGCGAACGCGATCGCGCCCTGGCCCCAGTCCATCGCGAGAGTCACAATATACATTCCGCCCGCACCCAGGTCGCCAATGAATCCGAGAATGTCAAGGATATCGCCGCCATTGGCTTTATAAATGTGCCCCTGCATCATCAGGCCGAGCACAAACATGGTCGATATGGAAACCAGCAGCAGAACGCCGCGAATATAGCGCTTCTGGATCATGTGGCCGGCACCGGGAATCAACCAGCCCACTGCGGGAGCGATCACCGACATCATCACGGGCTGCGCCGGATCGGATGCCTTGGTCTTGGCTGTGGTGGGATTCGCCATCAGATAATCACGATCTCGCGTTGAATGTTGCCGGTGACTTCCGCCGATTTCGGCCGAATCAGCATGTTGACTTCGCTGCGCACCCCAAACTCCGGCAGATAAATTCCGGGTTCGATGGAGAAGCAGGAGTTTGGAAGAATCTGGCGCTCGTCGTGGATTTCCAGATCGTCCATGTTGGCCCCGTTGGAATGAACGTCGGTGCCGATGGAGTGTCCGGTGCGGTGAATGAAATAATCGCCGAAGCCTTTTTCCTTGATGTGGCCCCGGGTCGCGCGATCCACTTCCCATCCAGCGATGCGGCGTCCGGCATTGATCGCGTCGGTCACGGTCTTTACGCCGGCATCGCGCGCGTCGCGCACGACCTCGAAAACCTCGCGCATGCGGTCGCTCGAGGGCTTTGCCAACGAATCCCATCCAGGTGATGTCGTAGTAGACGGCCCCAGGCAAGTTCTTCTTTGCCCAGACATCCAGCAACACCAGATCGCCTTCGCGTATGGGAGCGGAATGGGTCGGAACTCGGCTCGTAGTGCGGGTTCCCGGCGTTGGCGTTGACGGCCACAATAGGCGGATCGTCCGTCACCAGATTCTCGCGCGCGAACGCTTCCATGAACCACTGCTGGATCTCGTGTTCGGTCGCACCGCCGTTGCGGATGCGGCGTCCGATTTCCTTGAAGGCCGCGGCCACGATCGCATCCACGCTATCGCGGGCGGCAAAATGCGTCTTGATCTGCTCGTCGCTCCACGTGGCTTCGAACTGCGCAATCAGGTCGGCGGAGCTCACAACATTCTTGCCCAGGCCGCGCAACAGTTCGATGGTTCCAGCATCAACCAGGGAAATGGTGAAGACAATATTGTTGGGCGAATACTGCATCGCGATGTCGCGATGGGATGCGAGCATCAGCTTGAGATTATCGAAAAGTTCCTGCCATCCGGAATACTGGCGTTTGCTACCGGGCAAGGAGTCGAGATGTCCGGCTTCGATCTTGTGCACCAGTTTCGAGGGTTCGCCCTGCGCCGGAATCAGATAAAACCAGCGCCGCGTGACCATCTGGTTCGCGGGCAGGCCCAGAACGCGATAGGCAATGGGATCGCGATGGTGGTGATCGTAAAACAGCCACGCGTCAATGTTGCGTTCGCGCAGCGCAGACTGGATGGCGGCGAGGTCCATAGACGAATTTCTATTGTAAACAATGGAACGGATTTGGGCGAATCGGGCGGAACGCAACCGCATTCAACCCGCAATTTGCTTACGGTTGAGCCCTTGTTACACTACCCCAGATGTCTGCGATCGCCGAGCCTGTCGTCGAGCCCGTAGCTAAGGGGCGCGTTCGCCTCGAGTCGATTGATGTGGTTCGCGGCGTCATTATGATTCTGATGGCGCTCGACCACACGCGGGATTTCTTCGGCAATTCCGGATTAAACCCCACCGATCCCGCTACCACAACGATCCCGCTGTTTTTCACGCGGTGGGTCACGCATTTTTGCGCGCCAGTGTTCTTTTTGCTTACAGGAACCGGCGCATATCTCTCGTTGCGCAAGAAGTCCAAACGCGAGCTGTCGGGATTTTTGTTTTCCCGCGGCCTCTGGTTGATCTTTCTTGAAGTGACGGTGACGCGCTGTCTTGGCTGGCAGTTTAATTTTGATTATCACCTGAACCTGCTCATGGTTCTGTGGGCCCTGGGATGGGCGATGATCACGCTTTCGGCGCTGGTTTGTCTGCCGGCTTCCGTCGTGACCGCTTTCGGCGTGGTGATGATCGCCGGTCACAATCTGTTCGATTCTGTTCGATCCTCGAATCCGATCTGGTTGATTTTGCATTTGCCTGGTCTCATCGTCAACCATCCCGCGCACGTGGTTTTTGTCGGGTATCCACTCATTCCGTGGGTGGGAGTCACTGCTGCGGGCTATGGCTTGGGGCAGATCTACAGTTGGCCGTCGGAGCGCCGCCGAGCATTTCTGTGGCCTGCTGGCATCGGCCTACCGTTGCTTTCGTCGCCCTGCGTGCGCTCAATGTCTATGGCGATCCCGAACGCTGGAGCACACAGAAATCCGCCGCCTTTACGGTGCTCTCTTTTCTGAATACAAGAAAATATCCGCCTTCGTTGCTGTATCTTCTGATGACGCTTGGCCCGGCGCTGCTTTTCCTGTGGGCGGTCGATGCGGGGACGCCGCGCTGGCTGCGGCCGGCGCTCGTCTTCGGCAAGGTGCCGATGTTTTATTACCTGCTGCACATACCGCTCATCCATGGACTCGCCGTCCTGGTGTGTTATGCTCGCTACGGAGAAGTGCATTGGATGTTCGAATCGCCGGCGTTCCCCGACTTTCCTATTACGCCGCCGCCGGGATGGGGATACCCTTTGCCCATCGTCTACCTCATCTGGGCCATCGTTGTGGTGACGCTTTATCCGCTATGCCGCTGGTTTGCCGGGCTGAAGCAACGGCGCAGAGATGCTTGGTTGAGCTATTTCTGAATGCTTCGCGGGCTGGCGCCCTTCGTCTCGCGGGCGCGGGCAAAGTTTTCCCTCGGCGTCACCTTCTACTGCGAAGCGGCGGGCACACGGAAGAATCTGTCGTAGAGCCAGAGCAGCACGGTGGTCGCTACGCCCACTCCGCAGACCACCCACCAGATGTATGTGGGTTGGTGCGTGACTTCACCGAAATGATGCATCAGCCTCCCGCCGAACCATCCGCCGATGAGCGATCCAATCCCGATGGGCAGGAAGGCGAATCCCATGTAGGTGCCCTGCTGCCCCGGAGGCGCGAGCGGAGCAATGTATTCGTAGTAGCGCGGCTGCTGCGATGATCTCGCCCAGAGCAAGCACGAACAGCGAGAGAATCGCGCCCCAGATGGTGGGATGCAGAACCAGAATCAGCCATGACACGGAGGTGATCAACGTGCCGATGATCACCGCTTGAAACGCAGGGAGTTTGCGCGTCAGGTAATTTACGGCGAGCGTGAGGCAGATCACGGTGATCCCATCAGTCGCCAGAATCTTCTACGTCGGCGCCTGGGCTTATGTAGCCGTGAATGTAGCCCGGCAAGATGATGTATTGCTGCCAGAAGACGATCCAGTATCCCGTAAAGATCACGAGGAACCACATGAAGCGGCTGATGCCGGCGAGCACCAGCGCGAGCAGTGCAACCCAGATCCACCAGGGCACGTTGAAAGCCGGATAGACCAAACGCGACATGCGAAGCACCAGGGCGATCAGCAAGACCGGCAACACAAGACGGTAGTTGCCGACCACAACGCAGAAATTCCGCGCCACGGTCGCGATCGAGGGCGGAGGCGCATCGCCGGGCTTGCGCGGTTCGCGGAAGAAAAGAAGGACCACAGAAAAACATGGCGAAGACGCTGAGCGCCGCAAGGCGGTAAACATTTTCAACGCCAAGGTGGCGATGCGCCCAGGAGGCGAACATAAGGCCCGCAAGCGCCGCCGATGTTCACCATCGTGTAGTAAATCGAGTATCCGATCGAGCGGACGTTCTCCTTGGAGGCGCGCGCCGTCGTGCCGACCACGCAGGGCTTTACCAGCGAGATGCCGAGCGCGGGCAGAATGAGAATGAACCCGACAAACAAACTGAGCGGCACGGCGTTGCGCACCGGCGCCAGCCACGGCGCGCCGATGGAGCCGATCAGAAAGTACGCGGCCGCGAGAATGAGATATGCAATCGATAGAGCGCGGCGGAAGCCAAGGCGGTCGGCGGCGGCCCCGCCGAAGATGGCGAGAAACCACACCATGCCGCCGAAAATTCCGGTCAGCGTTCCGGTTTGCTCGACGGAGAAATTCAGCCGCTCCTGCAGGTAGAGCAGCCAGAGACGCGAAAGCTCCGTAGTAGGACAGGCGTTCGAAAATTTCGCTGATGTTGGCGACCCAGAACGGCCGCTCGAATCCAGTGCGAATTTCCTGCAAGCGTTCGGAAAAGCTCAAAGTGGCTCCCTGATGTGTTGGTGCGGGGCGGGCACCCCTGCCCGCTTTCCTTGCCAGCATGCTTTGGTCTGCGTCTACATCCGCCATTCGTTTCCTGACTTCTTCGGCCGACAGCCCCAACATACGAATCACTTTTTGGCGGCTGCTGTGGCCGGAAGCAATGGTAACGGAAGAACGCGATACCTTCAAAAGTTTCGCGAAAAATTCGATGCAAGCTTCATTGGCCCTGCTTTCGGCAGGCGGGGCCGTGAGGGAGAGCTTCAGCGCTTCGCCGACTTGACCGGTGATTTCGTTCCGCCTGGCGCGAGGATGGACCTTCACTGCGAACGTCGCCCCTGATCCAGCATCGCGGATGCCAATCATCTCTGGCGTTAGGCCTTCGTTCGCTGCCCGAAGATTGCCGTGCCCACGCGCACGCAAGTCGAACCTTCTTCAATGGCGACTTCGAAATCGTGCGACATGCCCATGGAAAGCTCGGCCATGGCGACCGCGGGCAGATTGCGGGCTGCGATGGCATCGCGCAATTCGCGTACCTTGCGGAAATAGGGACGCGCGCCTTCGGGATCGTCGGTGAACGGAGGCACGGTCATCAGCCCTCGGAGCGCAAGTGCCTCCAGTCGAGGCGCGGCTAGCAACAATTCCTCAAGTGCTGGCGAGTCCGGAGCTAGGCCGCTTTTCGCAGCTTCGCCGCCGACGTTGATCTCGATCAGCACGTCCAGCTTTTTGCCGATTGCGCGGGCGGCCGCGTTCAGTTTTTCGCACAGCTTCAGCGAATCGACGGAATCGATCGAGCCGAACAATTCAGCGGCCTTTGCGGCCTTATTGGTCTGCAGATGTCCGATCAAGTGCCACTGGGCGTCGTGCAGGTCCTGCAAGCGCTTCAGCCTTGCCGCTAAATTCCTGCACGCGATTTTCGCCGAAACGCGTTGCCCGGCGGCGTACGCTTCACGGATGCTCTCGGCGGTGTGGGTTTTGCTGACAGCCATCAGCCGAACGTTCGCCGGGATTGCGGTCAACTTTCCGCGCGGCGGCGGCTATGCGCCGCTGGATCACAGAGATGTTCCGCTGGCCACAGAGCAAGACCATGGGACGAGCGACGTGTCTAGAAGCTGCTACATCATGGCTGTCGGCGGCGCCGGTTCGCTGGGATCGCCGGCGCTCGTCAGCGGCAGGAAGACCATCAAGCGGCCAACCCTGCCATCACCAGCATCCCGCCGACCAAATAGGAGGGATTCTTGAAATATCTGCGGTCGAGCCCATTTCGGCGCAAACTGAATCCCGCCCAAACCAGGCCCAAGAATCGCTTCCCCGGCAATCAGTCCCGAAGCGGTAAGCACTCCGGCGTTTTCTACCCGCGCTTTTTGTGCCTCATTGTATCCCCGCCGCTTCGCGACCCAATCGCCAATCGAGCGGAACACTCCGCCCAGAAAGATGGCAAACGTGGTTTCGAATGGCAAATACATCCCCACCGCCACCAGCATGGGACTCTTCACCTGCATCATGATCATGGCGATACCGAAGAAAATTCCCACCACCACCAGCGGCCACGGCATATTGCCGCCGACGATGCCCACGGCCAGCGTGGCCATCAATCCAGCTTGCGGCGCGGAAAGCTGGCGGTCGCCGAATCCGATTCCGCCCGCTTTGATGTTGGCTTCATGCAGCAGCATCAGCGGCCAAGTACATCACCAGGCTGGCCACCACCACCGCGATCAATTCCGCGAGTTGAATCTTGCGCGGAGTGCCGCCGAGAATGTAACCAACTTTGAAATCCTGCAGCAATTCGCCCGCAACCGCCGACGAAACGCAAACCACCGCGGCCACTCCCAACACCGCGGCCACGCCCGAGTTTCCGGAAACTCCCAGCGCAACCATCAGCAAGCGCCGCGATCAGAAGAGTGGAAAGCGTCAACCCGGAAATCGGATTGTTCGACGATCCGATGAAGCCCACCAGATTTCCGGAGACCGTGGCGAAGAAAAATCCCACCAGGAGCATCACCACCGCGGCCAGAATCGCCGGCCAAACCAGTCCGTGAGATGTGAACGTACAGAACGCACATGGCAGCACAAACGTCAACGCAATCAGTCCAAATACCGCCTTCGAGCTCATGTACTGCTCGCGTGCGCGAGAGTTTGGCGCGGTCGTCGGCCGTCTGGCGCAGGTCTGCGAACGCCTTGCCCAGGCCGGCCGTCAGGCTGGCGCGCATCTTGAACAGCGTGTAGGCCGCGCCCACCAGCATTCCGCCCACGGCGATCGGACGCACGATGAATCTCCACACCGCCGCCGCCATGCGCGGCCCAGTTATCGGGAGTGTCAGCCGGAAGATAATTGCTTGCAACTGCGGTCCCGAGAAAAAAGATGAGCAGCGGAACCATCAGTCCCCAGGCCAGCACGCCGCCCGCAAACTGTATCGAGGCCAGCCGCAATCCGATGATGTAGCCGACTCCCAGATATGCCGGGCTCACGCTGGGCGCCGCGAACATGCTGGTGCCGCCCGCCGCCAGACGTGTTCTGCATCCGGCTGGTCCCCAGCCGAACCTGGCTGCGTCCCAGACTTCCTACGTGAAAGTGAAAATCCTGGTCCGAGGCGAACAGCCCAAAGCGCCCCAGCATGTAAACGATGCCGCCGATGCCGATGTTCCAGAACAGATATTTCGCAGCTTTCGCGCCGCGCTGTCCCGCCTTGTGAATCTCAGACGCGGCCACCGATTCCGGGAAGGGAAGTTCCGGATCCTCCACCATCACCCGCCGCACCAGAGAAATGAACAGCACACCCAGAATGCTGCCCACCATGATCAGCGCGGTTGACTTCCAATACGCGTCGGCTGGGCGGAAACGACTGCCACGCCCCGGCCAGCAGGAACGCGGGAATCGTGAAAATTGCGCCCGCCGCCACTGACTCCCCAATCGATCCCGCCGTGCGGGCGATGTTCTCTTCCAGGATCGACGAGCCTTTCCGCGCCCGCAACACCGCCATGCCGATGACCGCTGCCGGATACGTGGCCGCAATCGTGATCCCGGCCCGCAATCCCGAGATAGGCGTTGGCCGCGCCCAGCACGATCGTCATCAAAAGCCCGAGCAGGATCGCGCGCAGGGTGAACTCCTTCATCGACATATTTTCCGGGACAAATGGGACGTGTTTCTTAACACCACTTTCCGATGGCGGGACGGGACTGCTCATGGGCAAAACCCTCGCGAAGACTGAGATGAATGCAGTATTTCGGCGCAACCAATTCAAAAGACGGAACGGCGGCACGTTAGCACGCGGATGGGCTGCATGACAAGTGCGCCGGCTCGTAGTGTCTTATTTCCACAGTGGTAAGACACCAGTCATGGCAGCGCGGAAACGTCGCTCCGGCGCAGATTTCCGATTGGCTTAAGCCGGGCTTGGGAGTAAAATGTTGCGACTTTACTTCGTTGTTCTTCTTGGCTCCGTAATCTTAGTTTCGTAGTCCGATTCGTTTCGTCACCCGAGGTGCATCGTGGCCAAAGATTCTGCCGACCAGCCAGGACTGTCGAGATTCCTGCAATTCCGTTGCGAGGTTTGCGGCAGCGGCCGGGGCTACCGCTCGCGCCCCCGGACGGTTTCCGAACGCTATCTGCTGCCTCTATTTCTCTTGCAACCGGTGCGCTGTTCGGAGTGCTTTCGACGGGATTATCGCGCGTTGTTCATCCCAGTGAAAGAACGGCTGCCGGAACCGGCAAAGAAATTGGCGGCTTCGGTGCCGCCCGCCAACCGTAACGTTGCCTAGTGGACCCAACCACCGTTATACTCTGCTTAAGCAAGCGATCGCATAGTCGCCCGCCAGGGTAAGATTTTGCGGGCCAACACGGAGGCCGTCTTCAGCAGTAGTGGGGACAGAATTCGGGCTAGCCAGGCCAAAGCTGCAGTGGCGAGCCGTTCTATTGCTTCCGTTTGGGCAACGCATGTTGCTGAGAGTCTCTTCGCGGTTATATTTCCCTCCGATTGCCGAATCTGCGGCATCCCTTTGGTGAAGATTTCGCGTCTTCCAGTGTGCCAGGAATGCCTCGATGCCATGCGCCCCATTGGCGGGGGCGTGTGCGCCATCTGCGGCGAGCGCTTATTTTCGCCGTACGCGTTGTCGAGCGCTGAAGGCGAACGGCGCTGTGGCATGTGCCGGCGCCTCGAACCTTTATTCGCGCGCGCCGTGGCTTATGGCAGTTATGAGACCGGCCTGCGGGAATTGATTCACCTGCTGAAGTATGGCGGCGTGCGTCCCGCGGCCAACGTTCTCGGGCGCATGCTGGCGGAAGCGATCAGAACGCTTGAGCCGGATTTTTCCGCGGATCCCGTCGCCCTGGTTCCGGTGCCGCTGCATCGGTCCAAACTTCGGCAGCGCAGCTTCAACCAGGCGGAACTGATTGCTCGCGCCGCCATCAAAATCGGCGCGATGCGGGAGCGCATGCATCTGTGTGCGGGAGTTCTTGAGCGAACGCGCGAGACCAGTTCCCAAACTGGCCTTACCAGCCATCAGCGCCGCCAGAATGTGAAGGGCGCTTTCGCACGTGGCCCAACCTGCAGCCATTCAAGGCCGCGAAGTGCTGGTGATGGATGATGTTTACACCACGGGCGCGACCGTATCGGAATGCGCTCGAGTTTTGCGCCGCGCCGGTGCTACCAAGGTTTGGGTCGCGACTGTGGCGCGCACATTGAAGATTTCGGCGCAGCATGTGGAGATTGGCGGCAGATCGACGAGATCGACGAAAGCGCTGGAGCCGATGCCGTTCCAATGGCCAAAGCCGTGGGGATCTAGAATTATGTCGGGCAGGCTCGAATCCGAGGCAGGACCAACAGGCCGGCACGCCGCCGGCCTGTTCGCGGCGGCGGCGATGCATCGCGACAGCAACGGCAACGCCCTGCATGCGCCCGTGCTGGTGCTGAACGCGTCCTATGAGCCGATCAATGTTTGCGCGGCGCGGCGCGCGCTCGTGCTGGTGCTCAAGGGCGTTGCCATGACGGAGGAAGAGAATGGGCACTTCCTGCACGCGGCGCGCATCGCCATGCGCGTGCCCTCGGTGATCCGGCTGCTGGAGTATCGCCGCATCCCGCACCAGAGCCGCGCCTTGTCGCGGAAGAACATCCTGCTGCGCGACCGCAATACCTGCCAGTATTGCGCCACCGTGCTGCCCTCGGGCGAACTGACGCTCGATCACGTGATCCCGCGCTCCCGCGGCGGTTCTTCCACATGGGAGAATCTGGTCGCCTGTTGCCACACCTGCAATCGCCGCAAAGGCAATCAGTTTCCTCTCGAAGCCGGCATGAAGTTGATGCGCGAGCCGCGCGCTTTCAACCTCCACACCAGCCGCCACATCATGCGGCTGATGGGCCGCAGCGACGATAAGTGGCGCAAGTATCTGTTCTATTAGGCTGTCAGCTATCGGCGATCAGCTAAAGCGGCAGGGTGGTGCCCCTCGCAAATAGCGCTGACTCGTGCCGTCATCCCGAGCGCAGCCAGGGATCTTGGTAATTGGCTGACAGTCTGATAGTTGACAGCTACTACTGTGGCGATTGCGGGTTCGGCGCCGCGTCTGGCTTCTTCTGATCCGGCGGCGTTTTTCTGATTCTTCTGTCCGTCGGAACTTCCTGCCCGCCCAGAATCTTCACGCTCGACCCAAACCGCTTGTAGTCTTCGTACTTCACGATCTCGCGGATGTGAATGTCGCTCAGATTGAAGTGCAGCGTATCGTCGGCGCGGGTGTAGCTGGGAAACCAGTATTTGCCGTCAACTTGCTGCCGCCAGGTGGTGAACTTGGGGTAGAGATGTTCGGCCTTGCCTTTCTTCTTCGTGTCGCGGGTCTCCGGTACCGCCTTCCCGTAGGTCTTCACGATCTGGAAATCGTGGTCGTCGACCCAGATGCGTCCCTGAAAGTAGCGCTTCTTGCCGACGATCTGTTTTGGCGCAATGTCGAAGACGTAGCAGTGCAACTCGTCTTCCGCTGCTGGCCCACGTAAAGAATGTTGTATTCCGGAATCTCGTCGCTGGTCAGAACGAAAGGCAGACGGTTTCGGAAGTCCTGCACGTCGCCTTCGTCGAGCGAAAGCCCGCCCTGTTCCAGCGTCGACTGCGGTGCGAATACGACGTTCTCGATGCGTTTGCCCTTGTCATCAAACAGCACATCGAACACTTCTTTGTACTCTCCGGTAACGGTGCTGCCATCGAGCGTCGTGACGTGGATGTCCTGCCGGTAGGTGTAGAGGTCGCGCGCCGCTTTGAATTCCTTTTCCTTGGCGGCGAAGCGCTGGATGATTTCTTCGGAGGTAATGTCCTTGGGCGGCGTGCTCTGCAGGTCGCCTTCCTGTGCGCGCGCCGTAGCAAAGGCGCAGGCAGCCATGACAGCAAGCAACAGCAAACTACGGAACGGCCGTTTCATACATCCATTTTAGCGGATTATCGAAAAACTGATCTGGCGGCGGGACCGCAGCGACCCTTTCCCCGGCCCCTCTCCGCTCAGTGAGGTCGAGGCAGGGTGCTGCAGTTCTGCCATCTATTTGGATGCCCTGGAAGCGATGGGGTTGCCGCGTATCGGACAGTAGCGTCGGCGTCCCCGCGGCTGTGTGCCGAGTCGCGAAGCGACGCCATCCATTAGCCCCGGACGTAAGTCCTGGGAATCTGAAGCCAAAGAGAATCGAGTTCCGTAAGGGACGGCACCACCCGCGACCCGCACGAGTCGAATCCCCGCACCTGTGCAATCATTGCCATCAATGCTATCATTGACAAGCATGGCCAGCATCACCATTCGTAAACTCCCCGAGAACACCAAGCGGCGGCTCCGCATCCGCGCAGCCCGCAACGGCCGCTCCATGGAGCAGGAGGCCCGCGAGCTGCTCGAAACCGGACTGGCGCGCGCAGACTCCGAGCCGGAAAATCTCGGAGAGGCCATCCGCCGCATCTTTGCTCCCTTGGGCGGAGTCGAACTGAAGATTCCTCCCCGCCGCGGCAAAATCCGCGAGATCAGCTTCGAGTGACCTCCGGAATCACAATTCTCGACACCAACGTTATTTCCGAACCGATGCACCCGTCACCCTCGGCCACAGTGCTTGCCTGGTGGGCGCAGCAGCAACCTGGCGCGCTGTTTATCACAACTGTGACGGTCGCGGAAATTTTGTACGGGATCGAACTGTTGCTGCACGGAAAGCGCCGCGCTGCCCTCCTCGCCGGTGCTGAACGAATGTTCGAGAAGGTCCTTCTCGGGCGCATCCTGCCCTTCGACGAAGACGCCGCGCGAGCGTTTCCGGAGATCGCATTCCGTCGCCGTGCCCAGGGCCGTCCCATCGCTGCCCTCGACGCCCAGATCGCCGCCATCGCCCGCTCCCGGGATGCCATTCTGGCGACCCGCAACACGCCTGATTTCGAAGGTTGCGGCGTGCGTCTTGTAAATCCGTGGCAAAATGCGGATTCATAGCCCGCGGCCATAGTTAGCCCTGTCTATAGTTAGGCCTGTCATTCCGACCAGAGACGGACCCTGAGCAAAGCGAAGGGGACGACGGAGTGGAGGAACCTGCTGTCCTCGCGACCCACGATGCTCTCGGGTTCGCCCTCCCGCGGCGGGCCGGCAAGCTCGCGCTGGAAGCTGGCAGCATCCCCCTGCTACACTCATCGGTTTGCCGAGGAGGTTCCCGCATGCGCCGTCTCTTTCTTGCTTTTCTTGCGCTCATCGCTTTCACCTCGTCCGCCTTCGCCCAAGCCAGGCATCCCTTCACTTTCGACGACATGATGAAGCTGAAGCGCGTCGGCGATCCGCAGGTTTCGCCCGACGGCAAGTGGGTGGTCTTCAGCGTGGTCGATGTCGATCTAGAGAAGAACACGAAGACCCCGCACATCTGGATCGTGCCCTTGGGCAGTCAAGAAAGTGGGAACCATGAAAAAAGTGGGGTGCCCCATGTCTCGCCGAATTTGCGAGACATGGGAACCACGGAACGCATGCTCATCCGCGATCAGGACGGCGACCGCCCGCGCTGGGCTCCCGATGGCAAGCGCTTCGCATTCCTCTCGACGAAGGACGGCGGATCGCAGATTTGGATTGCCGACTTCAATGGCACCTTGGGAGCCGTAACCGGGGTGAGCAAACTAACTTCCATTGCGACCGAAGCTGGGGGAGAACTTTGGTCTCCGGATGGAAAAAACATTCTCTTCACTTCCGATGTTTATCCGGAGTGCGACAGTGCACCAGCGGCTGAGTCGAACTGCAATGAGAAGAAAGTAGAAGAAGCGGCAGAGTCGAAAGTCAGAGCGCAAATCTTTGATCGATTACTCTATCGCCATTGGAACGCCTACAAAGAAGGCAAGCGCAGCCACATCTTCGTAATAAGGTTCTACTCCCCAGACGAATCGATCGGGGGGCCCCTGTTTCTGTTTCCTCGCGACCTCACTCCCGGCGACTACGACGCGCCCGTCTTTTCACTCGGCGGGCAAGACAACTACGCCTTCTCGCCCGATGGCAAAGAAATCTGTTACGCGTCGAATCACGAAAAAAATGAGGCCGCGACCACCAACAACGACCTGCGGATCGTCCCGGTAGGAAGGGAGGACTCGACCGCCCAACCGGTTGCAAGAAACATCACCGCCGACAATCCCGCCAGCGACTCGACGCCGCTCTATTCGCCCGACGGCCGCTACATCGCCTACCGCGCCCAGCAGCGTCCGGGATACGAGAGCGACCGCTTCCGGCTGATGCTCTACGACCGCAAAACGGGAGAGAAGAAGAATCTGACGGAGACATTCGATCGTTGGGTCGGAACGTTTACGTGGTCACCTTACTCGACGCGAATTTTCTTCGGAGCCGACGATGGAGGGAGATCGACGGTTTCTTCGGTACTGGTATCAACGGGAGAGCGTCTTCAACTCCCACTGATGATGGTAACCGCGACCGCCGACGATTTCATCGTTACTCCCGACGGCCAGAATATTTTGTTTACGATTAACTCCCTAGAGGAGCCGAACGCAATTTACAGTTCCCTGTTGTGCCCAAACGGACAGGACAATCCTTGTGGGCACCTTCCGCCTCCTCCCATTCACAAGCTGAGTCATCTTAACGATGCCATCCTTTCTCCAGTCGCAATGTCCCCGCTCGAACCCTTCTGGTTCACCGGCGCGCACGGCGACAAAGTCCAAGGCTTTCTGGTCAAGCCGCCGAACTTCGATGCCTCAAAGAAATATCCCGTGAAGTTCCTCATCCACGGCGGGCCAGAGGGGGCCTGGGGAGACGACTGGAGCTATCGCTGGAATGCCGAACTGTTCGCGGCACCAACTGCATCAACGCCCAGCGGATACGTGGTCATCATGATCAACTTCCACGGCTCGACCGGATACGGGCAGAAATTTATCGACGCCATCAATGGCGACTGGGGCGGCGCTCCGTTTGAAGACCTGATGAAGGGCCTCGACTACGCGGAGCAGACTTATCCGTTCATCGATAAGACCCGCGAGTGCGCGCTGGGCGCCAGCTACGGTGGATACATGATCAACTGGATCCTCGGCCACACCGACCGCTTCAAGTGTCTGGTGTCGCACGACGGCATGTTCAACGCCGAGTCGGCCTGGGGCACGACCGAAGAACTCTGGTTCAATAACTGGGAGTTCAAAGGCACGCCGTACGACAATCGCGCCAGCTACGAGAAGTGGTCGCCGCACCAATATGCGAAGAATTTCAAAACGCCGACGCTGGTCATCCACGGCCAGCGCGATTACCGGCTCGACGTGAGCGAGGGGCTGCAGCTTTTCACCACGCTGCAGATGGAAGGCGTGCCGTCAAAAATGCTGTATTTCCCCGACGAAGGCCACTGGGTACTGAAACCGCAGAACAGCAAGCTGTGGTACGAAACCGTAAACGCCTGGGTCGATCAGTGGACGAAAGATCAAGGGACAAAGAAGTGAATTTCTGTGGTGTGTGTGGCGCGGGCGCCCTCGCCCGCGACTGCCGACACCACGACGGGTCAAGCAACCGAGGGGCAATTTGAAGGATGAACGTCATGCCCAAGCCAAAATCTCTCAAGCCAGAATCTAAGGATCGCGGAGCCAAACAAGCGTCAACAGGCTCTGCGCAATTCGACGCCGAGGCTCAGCTTAACTCCTTCCTGGCGAAATACGATCCCGAGGTCGCCGCCTTCGCGCGCCGTGCGCTCGGAAAAATGCGGAAGATCGTCCCCGGCGCCGTCGAAATGGTCTACGACAATTACAACTGGCTGGTCATCGGCTTCAGCCCCAGTGATCGGCCTTCGGAGGCGATTTTCTCGCTGGTCCTGCCGCCTGGGCACGTAACCCTATGCTTTCTGCAGGGCGCGGGCCTGCCTGATCCGGGCAAGCGCCTGCGGGGCACTGGCAACCTCGTCCGCAACATACGTCTTTTTGATGCGGGCAAGCCGGATGCCGCAGTCCTCGGCGACCCGGAAGTCCGCGCGCTGCTGAACGTGGCCCTCAACCGCGCCAAGGTACCAATGCTGGCCGGAGCACGGCGCAAAATGGTCATCCGAGCGGTCGCGGCGAGGCAGCGGCCGCGCCGCATCGCCGGCAAGCACTCGATCGCTAAGTAATCGATCGCCGAACGCCGCAGCGGGCGCGTGTCAGTTTGAATTTGCTTTGAAAGGGCGCGACTTCAGTCGCGCCGTACATCGCAAAATCATTGCGGCGTCAGCCCCTGTTGAACTGGCGGGTTACTGTCGAACGTTCCTCCTGAACGTCTGGACGTGCCCCCGCCGCCAACTGCCGGAATGCTCTCCATCTCATCTACCAGCACGGCGGTGGTTCCCGCCGAAACCTGAATTTCAATGAGCAGTGGCCCGTTGAACGACCCCACCGAAGGCATCAGGCTGGCCATGCCGTTGGCATCGCTCTGCAGCGTGATCTGGCTGCCGCCTAGGATCACGGGCATTCCGGTTTGGCCGGTGGTGGGAACCTCCGGCGGCAAGGTCAGATTGGTTCCCAAAGGCCGCATCACTGTCGATTGAAACAGCACATTCGCTCCGAGGACCGGATCGGGCGGTGAGGCGAAGGCCGTCACGCGGACCGTCAGCGCCTGAAATACTGTGCCGTTGACGACCTGGCTAGCGCCAGACACGGCCTCCAGGTTCAGCGAGGACGCAGCGATCGCGCTGCCATAGATGGTCTGGCACGGATTTTCCCCGGGAGCCACACAGGCGTTGAGTTCCACGCTACCGGCAAAATTCGTCAGCGTCAGCGTGACGGTCGCGTACCCGGTGCTGTTCGTCACCGCGCTCGGGGAACTCAACGATCCAGATCCCTGCGCGATGAAAAAATCCACGGTGACGCCCTTCTTTGGAAGGCCCAGACTTACCACCCGGGCGGTAACGGGTATGCTCACCGATGCTCCCTGGGCGATCCAGAGGTAGGGAGGAGTCACTCCTATGTCCGAAGACGTGGATGTGGCCGTCATCGTGGCGCTGACGGATTGTGCTTGGCTGTAGACGCCGGGAGCGAGCGTTGCGGTGATGGTTGCGTTCCCGGTCGCCTCGGGAGTGATCCACGTTGCAGCGTATCCGCTTTCGTCGGTGATGGCAGTGCAGGCGGGTGTTCCGCCGCAGGCTGACAGGGCAGCGCCATTCGTGGCGGCCCACCCCACGGTCGCCCCGTTGACTGGAGTGACTCCATCGGCGGCGAGTACCTGCACCGTCATGGGGTAAGTGGCCTGGGTTCCTACCGGCGTTGGAGGCTCTGTACCCTGCAGCAGAACGATCTGGTCGGTGGAGGCCGCGCCGAAGGTGAGTACACCGGTCATGGTCGAAGATGCGCCGCTGACCGGATCGTTGATACTGACCGATTGAAATCCATCGCTTTCCGAGGTGGCGGCAATCAGTATCTGGCCGGCAGCGGTCGCCAGCTGGGGCGCGCTCGCGCTACCCACTGTAACGCTAAGCCCCGGCGCAAAACCGGTGCCCTGCAGGAGTACGGGCCCACCACTGACGGGAACGCGCAGCGGGGTTACCGAGTCCCCATAGAGCACATGGGCGTGGTAGTGGTAATCGGGGCGGCCGTCGCCACGCAGGTCAGCGATGCCGATGATGAAGCCGCTCGGGCTCAAAACTTCCGCGTCGAGAAGAGTCATGCCATAAGTGGTCGAGTTGAAGGGACCCGGCGTGAAAGCGGGCGGAGGTAAGCCCTGGGGATCGCCTTGGGCCCAAATTCCGACGACAGGCGCGGCTTTTGACTCGCTGGCAGCGCCGGTTTCATCGAGCGCAGTCACCGTTACCGATAGCGTGCGGTTAGCCTGGGCGGCGATCAGGAAGTAGCCCACATTGCCATAGCCGCTCAGCGAGCCGACCCAATCGCCCGGGGTACCAACCGGCGCCGGGGCGCTCCAGGTTTCGGCGGCGAACCACGGAGGAACGGGTTGAGCGCTGCTGGACATAAGTATGTCCTGCTCGACTTCGCCGCTTGCTTCCACAGTCACCACGATGGGCTGGAAGGTGCCGGACGGCGCGACTTGTGACGGATCGTAAGGGCATACGCCAGCCGACCACAGCGGGTCGAGAGCTTCGACCGAGAGCTGGTATTGAGCGCTGCTCGCGCCATTCGGGATGGGCAAGCCGGCCAGGTCAAAGAACCCTTCGAGCGTCGAGTCGGATGATCCAAAATTGCTGTAAGGATTGCCCGTGGAGTTATCCCAACCGGTGACGGGATTGCCGGCATTGCCGGTGAACAGAAATCCGGAAACCGATGACGCTCCAAACTCATGCGATGGCAGACCGGTCGAAGGATCGATCCAGCGCGCGAAGACATTCACTCCCTGCATAGGTTGGGTGCTGGTACCCACAGAGTTTGCGAAGTACACCGAACCGTAAATGCGGGCAGTGTTCAAGTTCCCCGTGTTACTCACCGGATACAGCCGCGAGAGCGCCGCAATGTCGTCCGGCGCGAGTTGGTAGGGATTGGGATAACAGACCGTGATGGGCACGCAGATCAGCGAATCGAGGTAATGCATGACGGGGAACCCGGCATAGTCATCGGAAGTCGGCGGAGGGTTGCCGGTAATCACGTTCAGATTCAACTGTGACCAGCCCAGGCCGAGGACGCTGCCCAGCACCCGCACCAGCCGGTATTCCACATCCGTGAGCTGCGAAGATTGCAGCGCGCATTGGCCGTTGATGACGACCAGCGCGTGCAGAAAGTTTGCCCCTGCGCCGAAGTTGTCCACCCCTCCGTACACCGCGTTCCAGAAGCACTGCGAGGTATCGCCAGCTCCGGCCCCGAGTAAAGCGTCCGTGACGCTGCCGTCGTAGTCATAGACGATGCCTACCGGGGTTTGTGTGGCGTAGGGCGTAATGTCGGCTGGGCCGAGCACAGACCCATTGTGGCCGACGACGATGTTGCTGCCGTTCACGTCTTCGGCAAGCTGGCCGGCTGCAGTGACCGTGATGGCGGCGGTGGAAATGGCGGTCCATTGCGCGAAGGCACTGGCCACGAAGGCATTCGCCGCGGCGTTAGGAAGGATGGGACTGAGATCCCCTTGATCGGTGTAGTAGCTCACAGTTCCCAGTGACCAGGTGAGGGGCTGGCCCATCGT
Organism: uncultured Acidobacteriaceae bacterium; assembly: GCA_963784085.1. GTDB lineage: Bacteria > Acidobacteriota > Terriglobia > Terriglobales > Acidobacteriaceae > Sulfotelmatobacter. The sequence goes on from CAWAQH010000010.1 coordinate 194,158, forward strand.
GGACTGGTTGAAATAGGTGGATCCGGCCACGTACTCTGGGCCGCCGGCGCGAGCCAGCATCGCCACGAAGAATACGATCACCAGGGCCACGGCGAGTCGGAGCGAGAATGTGATCGTGCGGTTTCTTGCAGACAGGATCATGTCTGGCTTATTCCTCCCCGCTGGCCCGCCGCACAGCACGGGCGAAGTCGGAGTACGGAACAATCGTCTTCCCGCCAAGCTGAGGATCCGCCGCGAAGCTCGAAACCTGCTGTGGATCCATCAGGACTCTGCCTTCAGCATCCGTTCTGAAGCTGCCCATGGCTCCGGCCACCGGGCTGCTCAGGCCCAGTTTGCTCGGGGAATATAGAAACAGCAGCAGCCGTTCGCCGACATAGTATTGTTTGGTGACCCAAAGGCCTTCCCACTCGTGGAGTGTCAGCCGCTGGCCCTGGGAGACGCCGCGCAGAGCATGATCCACGTGGAATGTGATGATGGTCGAACCACGACTGGGCCCGGGCGCGGCAGCGTTGCGTCCGATGGAAATCACCTGGCCCGAGAAAATAATCCCGGAGGAGGTGACAAGGTTCTTGAGACCAGGGCCGGCTGCAGCCGAATTCGGTCGCTTCATAACAGGCGGAGCGTTCCGCACAGGCGCGCCACTGCCTCCGGCAGGAATATGATCCACCGCGGCGAAGTTCTGCCCGAGCAGCCACAGCGGGGCAACAACAGTCGAAACAATAATCAGCGAGAAAGCGGCGAGCAGACGCCGGCACGCGGCCATACCATCACCTTCGGATGAATTGTCTGCTCGGAGAATTCTGGGAAACCGCTGCAATCTTAATCAGCGGCAGCCGCGATAGCTGTGACGGATGTCACAAGCAGCCTGTGGATTAAAAGATCATTCCCATTCTGGCATTTGCAAAGGATACCGTGGGCGGTGCAGCGGCAGGGAATCGCTCAGCACGTAACTGCCTTCTGAATTCCACCTACAGCCCGTGCCGCCCATCCTCTTCCGCGCTCAGGTTGGCCCCGGCCAGCAGCAATAGTCCCGTCAGGAAAGCCCAGAACATCAGGCTGACCGACAGCGCGAACGGCCCGTAGACCTCGGCGAAGTTGAGATAGGGCAGGGCCAGGATGTAGCCGTACTTCAACGCCTCCGAGAGCAATCCCATGATGATTGCCGTTGGCAACACCGCCCGCGCCGGAACCTTGCCATTCGGCAACACCCAGTAGATGAGGAAAAAGATGGCAATGCTGGCCGCCATCGCGAACGCCTTCATCACGAGAAACCCAACTATATGAATGAAGCCGCTCCCGTGTCCGCGCAGCAGGGATCCCATCAGCGAAACATTCCCCGCCGTTGCGGCCACCGAAAGCAGCGCCAGCACCCCGCAGCCGAACGCCAGCCCCAGCGAGATCAACTGATTGCCGAAATACGACCGGTTGTTGGGGAAGCGCCAGATGCGGTTCAACGCAACTTCCAGCGGCATGAATACGCCACTCGAAGTCACCAGCAGAATGATCAGCGAAACTATCTGCACGCGTTGGCGTGCGCCCACCATCGCCGTCAGATTACGAATGACGAACTCCTGCCCAGCGGGCAGATAGTCGCGCAGCAGCTCCACCAGAACGTCATACATCACGCGCGAGTGAAAAACCCGGCGGATGAGCGTCATCAAAAGCACCACGAACGGAAAAAATGACAGGATCGAATTGGCCGCCACCGAGAAGGCAAAGGTGTGGACGTCGGTGCGCAGCAGGTATTTCGCGGTGGAAATCGCCATGCCGGAGAACTGGCCGCGGCGCGGGCTGCGGCGCGGGCTGCGGCCCGGCGCAGGCGCCTCGTTCGAAGCTTCAGCAGCGATCGTGGTGATTGGGTTGGGCACGGATTTCTCTAATCTTATCAAAGGGTTGCCCCGGCTTCGCCTTACCTTAGGGTGCTGTCCCGGCCTCATTTCTTATACCTTGTTAAAGCTTAGGACATTAAGCTTGGAACCCGCCGGATTATTAGAGCGGAATCGCGAATTTCCTCTTGCGAAACGATTTAATAGTCCTTATTATCTGGTGCGCACGGCCCGGATCGTTTCGGGACGTGGGTCCGTAAGGTAGGTTGGGTCTTGAGTAGGGCGGTAGAAATCAGCGCCGATGGTCCAGGGCTCCGGAAGTTCGCGTCGCAGTTTCCTTCTGCGCCGTCGAACCGAGGAGTCTTTTGCTTTGCGGCAATTTCTCCGGCTCCGAGAGACGCAACCGGGTTCCAACTGGCGTCCTGAGGGGGCGCTCCGCGCGCTGGCTGACGCGGAGCACGATTGGGTATTCCGGGGAACTAATTCTTGATGATCAGGGAAAGGAGTTTTTCTGTGAGAGAGAAGGGAACAGTGAAGTGGTTCAACGGGGCGAAAGGATATGGCTTCATCCAGCGCTCCACGGGAGAAGATGTTTTCGTGCACTTCTCCGCGATCCAGGAGAACGGTTACCGCTCGCTCAACGAGGGTGAGACCGTGGAGTTCGATCTGCTCAAAGGCCCCAAAGGCTTTCAGGCCGGCAACGTCGTCCGCGCCTGATCCGCTGGTACTTCGATTCTCAACCCTCCCGCCACTATCGGGAGGGTTTTTTGCTGCGCTCGCGAGGATCACTCCTGGGCACGCCTTCCAAATTTTGTCATTCCGACCGGAGCCGGACCCGAGCGAAGCGAACGGGATGGCGGAGGGGAGGAACCTGCTGTTTCTCGAATGCTGCAGCAGCAGCTTGGTGGTGGTGCCGTCTCCTGAACCTCACCGCACTTCCACCGACACCAAGTCTCCGTCCGACGCGCCGCCAGCCTTGTAGTTCACCGAAACCGCCCGGTTGCTCCAGTCGCAGGAGAAAGTCTCGGTCCCGATCAGCAGCAGCGATTTGTAATCGACGGTGCGCAGTTTCAAAACTCTTGCGCCCGCGCTCACGGTGAGAATGGCCACAGGGGCCTGCGAGCAGTCCACGCGCTCCAGTCGGCCCTGAAGAAACTTCGTCGGTCGCGTGTCCGCCGTGGAGGATTGGGTGGCCCTTACTCCGGCGGCGCGCTTGGCGGCGTCCTGGTCCAGCACGTCGAAGGGTGAGGGTTGGGGCGCGAACTTTTCCTGCGAGTTCAGCGCGGCGGCTGAGATGCCATATTTCTGCTCTTTTGGAACCTGGTCCATGTGCTCACGAGCCAGCGCGGCGATCTGAGGATTGCCACTGGTCTTCAATCGTTCCAGCAATGCCATCCCCGCTTGCCACTTCTTGTCGGCAACATAAATTTCCGCGAGGTGCAGAACATAAAACTGGTTGCGTGGACTGAGTTGTATGGCCGCGCGTTCCGCCTGCATGGCAGAAATCGCACCGCCACCCTCCATGTGTGCGATGGCCAACAGATCGTCCGCATTGGCGAACTCGGGATACCATTCGAGCACCACCCGCAGGTCCTGGATCATGCTGGGCAGCTCCGTGATGGTGATGTGCTTCGATTCCGCGATGCGGTATTTCAACACCGAAAGGTAATAGTGGATCCACATGTCGCGCGGGTTCAGTGCGGCCGCTTCATTCAGCTCTTCGCCGGCGCCCTCAAACTCGCCATGCTGCAGGTGGTCCCAGGCCAGCGCGCGGTGTGCCGCCTCATTGCCGACAGCTGTCGCCAGGGTGGCAGGGTTCTTTTCGAGCCTGTTCCTTTCCTTCTCTTCGTCGGTCGGCTTGCGAACGGTTGGGTCAGGAGTGCTGGCCAGCGCCTGCAATTCCTTCAGGCCAGCTTCGCGCCGGTCGGGAAGCCTTACCTTCACGTCGCCGATCAATGCGCGGGCATCCGTCTCGAAAAAAACCTTGGACGTGATCTCGCTATCGCCCGGCCCAACGAGGGCAGGGAACTGGTCAACCTGCTGCGCCACCGTTTGAGTATCCTGCACCGGTTGCCGGGAAGTATCGAGCGCGACAAACAGCGGCGTAAGCGAATGGAAATAAACCTTCACGGCCTGGTCAAACTGCGCAAACGTCATGCCGTAGGCCTTCTGAATGGCGTCTTCTACCGGAAGATGCTGGTTTTCTACCAGGTCAAAATAGGTTCCCGTCTCGGGCAGTATTTTCTGGTTAAGCAGGTAATGCACCGTCATCCATGACTGGGCGTAGAAAAGCGTGTGGTGCGAGCCCTCCACATAGTTGGAAACGTCATGCTTCATGGTCAGCAGATCGGGCAGTGCCAGCCAGACCTGGCCGCTCAAAAGCTCAGTTAGGGACTTCGGAGGATGAGTTTCCTTTTGGTTTCCCAACAGGTCCTGGCTGTAGATGGCGCCCAGTTCGGGATCGTTGCCGATCTCGACGTGTTGGTTATCCACGCGGATCGAGCTGAAATATTCCGCCAGCCCTTCGTCGAACCATCCCGGCACCTGAGGATAGTTGTAGCTCAACATAAGATGGGCAAAGTCGTGGGCAACAGCCCGCCACGGCTCCGGCTCGAACAGATTCAGAACAATGAAATTCTGATCTTCGCCGGGCACAAAGAAGCCGGGGGCTGAAATGGGTTCGCCCTGGCGCAGCGGCGCGCTCTGGTAATAATTCTTGTCGTTCTTGAAGGCAAGAATGGTCAGCGGCAGCGGCTGGTTGAGGCGGTCCTTCATTAGCAGCTTGGCGAAAACCGCCCGCATTTGCTCGAAACGCAGCGCGACTTCCTTGCCACGTTTTTCGCCGGCGTCGGTTATGACGGTGAAATGTGGCGAGTGGATTTCGAGCCATGGAGACTGCTCGGCCGCGGGAGCCGACGCCGCAAGCAGAATGCCCAAAAGCAACGGAAAAAGCGAAATCGGGATGGAACGAATACGGGCCATGCTCGCGCCGAAGAAAGGACGACTACAGAAATGCTAACACGAGGGCCGAAGGGATTTTGCGCTCAGTCTTCCACCCGCAGAATCATCACTTCTGTGGCCTTGATCAAGGCCACGGCGGTCTGGCCGCGCTTCAGTTGCATCTCCCGCGCCGAAGTTGCGGTGATAATGGAAGTGATCTGCTGTTCGCCGATGGAAACCTTCACCTCTGCCATCAGGCCGCTGATGCGGACCTGATCGATGCGGCCCACCAGTTGATTCCGTCCGCTCACCCGCCGCACGGCCTGCGCCCGCTCCGCGACTGTTCTACCTCTGCTTCGGAACAGCAGCCGGTCGAGTTCACTTTGCGGGATGCGGTGATGTCCGCCGGCGGTCTGGACGCTTCGAATCTTCTTCTTGTAAATCCACTGCTTGATGGTGGGGAAGCTGACCCCGAGTTGCAGCGCCGCGTCGCGAAGCTGCAGCAACTCGTCATTCTTCAGCGCTGATTTGCCTGTCCGACGCATCGGAACGAAATCCTATCGCCAGCAAACAGGCGCGGTCAACCTGGCAGCCCTATCATTAACTTCTTGCCGAGACTTCTTGCCGGAAATCCGAGATATTCGTATTGATTTAGACAATAAAGTCATATTTGATATACACTTCAAAATTCTCAAATGCAATCACTGGCCTTGGAGGGATCCCGTGCGTAAGCTTGCTCTGTTTTTCGCTGCCCTGGTTCTTTGCCTCTCGTCTTCGCTATCCTCTGCGCAGGATAAGGATAAGCCCAGCGACCCCTGCACCAGCCCCCACGATTTCGCCACCACCGATTGCACCCTGACCTGGCACGGCATCACGGTGTATGGCGCGTATGACGTAGGCTTCGGCTACGTCAGCCACGGCCTGCCGGAAAACGGCTACAACTACGAAGGCGAATCTCTGGTGAATCGCAACGGCTATGAACATCGATTCCTCTTGGCGCCGAACAATCTTTCGCAGACGGGCCTCGGCATCAAGGGCAAGGAAGAGTTTCTGCCCGGCTGGTTCGTTGTGTTCAACGCTTCCACGGGCATCAATCCGCAGTCCGGCCTGCTGGCCAATGCCTCGGCTACCCAGACCGTCAACAACGGCCTTCCCCGGAGCAGCTATTCGTTCGCCATCGATGGTGCGCGCGCGGGCCAACCCTTCAATGACCAGATCTATGTCGGTGTATCGTCCAAGCTCTACGGCGAGCTCACCTTCGGCCGTCAACGCTCTTTCGGCACTGATGCCATGCTCAATTACGATCCGGCCAACGGCGCCTATGCCTTTTCCTACATCGGATATAACGGCACGATGGCCGGCGGCGGCGACACCGAAGACAGCCGTTGGGACGATGCCGTGAAGTATCGCATCGCCTATGGTCCGGTGCATTTCGGCGCGATGTATAAATTCGCCGACGGTTCCGGCGGTTGCTACTCGGCCTCTGCAACGTGGACTGCTGCCAACTGTACGCCGGAATCGGCGCATAACAATGCCTATGGATTCAACCTCGGCGGAACCACCGGCAACTTCTCTGCCGACTTCGTTTTCCAGCATTACAACCAGGCAATCAGCGTGTTGAATCCTCTGCTGGGGCCGCAGAGTCTGAGTCCGGCAGGGCAATATCAGTCGACCACTGACAGCATCAATACCAACCCCATCAATGGCGGACCCGGCCTGGGGCCCAATTTGATCGACACGACCAACACCGTATATGGCATCGTCACCGACAACAACGCAATGCTGTTCGCCGCCAAATATGTCTGGAACCCGTTCAAGTTTTTTGCCGGCTACGAATATATCTGGCAGAACAACCCAAAGAACCCGTTGGGCGTGGGCGCCTCGGACCAGGGCGGTTATGTCATGAGCGGTGTCGAAGACAACAACCTTGATTCTGAAAAGTTGCTGAACATCTGGTGGACGGGCGTCAAGTATACCTACCAGACCAAAACTGACTTCACTTTCTCCTGGTATCAACAGCGGCAGAACGACTTCCGTGTTCCGCAGACCTGCGCGCCCGGAAATTTCCGCGCTTCCTGCGCGGGCACCCTCAACGAGGGGTCGATCTATGCAGACCATCACTTCACCAAGCGTTTCGATGGTTATGTCGGAATCGCATATTCCTGGGTGAGCGGAGGTCTGGCTATCGCCATCCCTCACGGCCCCGGCGTCCCCTATAACTCCAACAACAACCTTGCTCCGACCATCGGCGGCCGTTTCAGCTTCTGATAGGGTCGGGATTTGAAATGGCGCGGCTTCAGCCGCGCCGCTAGGCCGGGAAGGGCACGAGTTCCTAAGCCGCTAAGAGTGACTCGCGCTTCAACGCCTGAGGGCGCCACGGGGGCCTGGGTGGCGCAGCGCTTCAGCGCTGCCATCAAAGGTTCTCTTTTCAGAAGCGGCTTTACCGCTGGGAGTGCCGGCCAGGTCTATCCGGTCGCTGTGCTGAAACAAACCCAGGTCACTACTCGCCGAATCGCCGAAAAGGCGTCTAATCCCCGCTGGCGTGGTTCTGCGTGGGCACGAGAACGAGCCGAGGGCGGCTCGCGGCAGAACGATGCTGCGACGCGCGGCCACACACCTCAAGGATGCCGAATACTGCGAGGTAAGCGGACAGGACTCCGATGCCGACCGAAGCCGCCACAGTGACGCAGAGAATCAGGGGCATGAAGAGGGAAATCACAATCAATCACCTTATGAATTGCAGTAGTCAGATGCCGCCGGCTCAACTTTCGTCTATGCGGCTTCTTCAATTTACCTGCGTTGACGCCCGCCGCTAGTGACGAATAAGATACGGAGTAGAGCTGTGCACTCCTAATGTCGGCCATGTCTGTGGGCCTGTCGATATTACGGAAGGGCACCCCAGCCCGATTTTTCGGACAATCGACAATACCCAGATGGCTATTACCAGGATTTCGGTGCGCGGGGCGCGCCAGCATAATCTCAAAAACATCGACGTGGAGATCCCGCGCAATACCCTCACCGTGGTGACGGGGCTGAGCGGGTCGGGCAAGTCCTCGCTTGCCTTTGACACCATCTATGCCGAGGGGCAGCGCCGCTACGTGGAGACTTTATCCACCTATGCGCGGCAGTTTCTCGACCAGATGGAACGCCCCGATGTCGATGCAATTGATGGACTTAGCCCATCCATCTCGATCGAGCAGAAGACCACCAGCCGCAGTCCCCGCTCGACCGTGGGCACGATCACCGAAATTTATGACTATCTTCGCCTGCTGTTCGCTTCCATAGGGATCCCTCACTGCCCCAAGTGCGGACGGTCCATCAGCCGCCAGTCGGCCGAGCAGATCGTCCAGCGTGTGATGCAGCTCACGCCCGAGAATCGTGTCATGGTTCTCGCCCCGATCGTGCGCGGGCGCAAAGGCGAATTCAAGAAGGAGATGGAAACGCTTCTCAAGCACGGCTACACCCGCGCCCGCGTCGACGGCGAAATCGTGAATCTCGATGACGACCTGGCCCTCGATAAGCGCAAGAACCACACCATCGAAGTGGTCGTCGACCGTCTGCTGGTGAAGCCGGGCATCGAGCATCGGCTGGAAATGTCGGTTGGCCTGGCGATGAAGTTGGCGGGAGGCCTGGTGCAGGTCGCCGTGGTTGGCGGCGACGAGCAGCTCTATTCGGAGAAACTGGCCTGCCCGGATTGCGGCATCAGCGTCCCGCAACTGGAGCCACGCTCGTTTTCGTTCAACAGCATGTACGGAGCCTGCCCCGAGTGCCACGGCCTCGGCAGCCGCTACAATTTCGATCCCGCGAAAGTAATCACGGACTGGTCAAAGCCCCTGCTCGATGGAGGTCTGGGGCCGGGATCGGCATCGCAGGGGCTCATCCATTCTCTGCAGATCATGGCGGCCGCGCACGGCATCGACCTGAACACTCCATTTGAGAAGTTTCCCGAGAAGATTCAAGACTTGCTGCTGAATGGCGAGTCCGGCCGCGGTAAAACTGGCTTCCGGGGAGTTTTCGGATACCTGAAGCAGAATCTGGAAGAGTCCACTTCCGAGGGCTATCGCGACTGGCTGATGGATCACATGTCGGCGACGGAATGTCCCGCGTGCCATGGCAAGCGACTGCGGCCGGAGAGCCTGGCGGTGAAGGTGAATGGCATGTCGATCGCGGAATTCACCGCGTTGCCGATTTCAAAGGCGCTGGAAGTTGCGCGAAGCATCAAGCTCGCGGGGCGAGAAGAGAAGATCGCCGGCCGCGTCATGCACGAAGTAGTGGAGCGTCTGCAATTCCTGAATGCCGTGGGGCTGAACTACATTTCTCTCGACCGCTCGGCAGCGACTTTATCGGGCGGTGAAGGGCAACGCATTCGCCTCGCGACGCAGATTGGGTCGAAGCTGCGCGGAGTGCTCTATGTGCTCGACGAGCCTTCGATCGGCCTGCACCATCGCGACAACGGCCGGCTTCTCAATGCGCTCGAAAATCTGCGCGACCTCGGCAATACCGTGCTCGTGGTCGAGCACGACGAAGAAACCATCCGCCGCGCCGATTACGTGATCGATCTCGGCCCCGGCGCCGGACGTCACGGCGGCGGACTGGTCGCCCACGGAACTCCCGAAGAGATTATGAATGAGCCGAACTCTCTCACCGGAGCCTACATCTCCGGCAGAGTGCAGATTGAAATGCGCGACCAGCGCCGGCAGGCGAATGGCGCTGCGCTCACGATTCTGGGCGCGAAAGAAAACAATCTCAAGAACCTCGACGTGACTTTTCCGCTCGGCGTGATGACGGTTGTGACCGGAGTTTCCGGCTCCGGCAAATCCACCCTGGTCAACGACATTCTTTATCGCGCCCTGGCGCGGCAGCTTTACCGCTCGCGCGAAAAATCGGGCGAGCACAAGGCGATCATGGGCGCGGAGAACATCGACAAAGTCATCCGCATCGATCAGTCGCCCATCGGGCGCTCGCCGCGCTCGAATCCCGCAACCTATACCGGCGTGTTCACGCAGATTCGCGATCTCTACGCCATGCTGCCCGAGTCTCGCGAGCGCGGCTACAAGCCCGGCCGTTTTTCCTTCAACGTTTCCGGCGGACGCTGCGAGGCTTGCCAGGGCGAGGGCCAGCGCCGCATCGAGATGAATTTTCTGCCCGATGTCTACGTGCTGTGCGAGGTCTGCCGTGGCCGCCGCTACAACCACGAAACCCTGGCCGTGAAATACAACGGATATTCGATCGCCGACTTGCTGGAGATGCCGGTCTCAGACGCGCTGCCGATTCTGGAAAACATTCCGCAGATCAAACAGAAGCTGCAAACGCTGGTGGATGTGGGGCTGGGATACATTCATTTAGGCCAGTCAGCAGTAACTTTGTCGGGAGGCGAGGCGCAGCGGATAAAGCTGGCGCGCGAGTTGAGCAAGCGCCAGACCGGCAAGACTCTTTATCTTCTGGATGAGCCCACCACGGGCCTGCACTTCGATGACGTGAAGAAGTTGCTCGACGTGCTGCACCGGCTGACCGATCTGGGCAATTCGATCATCATCATCGAACATAATCTGGACGTGATCCGCAACGCCGATTGGATCATCGACCTCGGCCCCGAAGGCGGCGAAGAAGGCGGCCGCATCGTGGCACAGGGCACTCCGGAGACCGTGGCGCGGGTGAAGAAGTCGTATACGGGGCAGGCGCTGGCGGGCTATTTTGCGGGGAGTGGGAAGCTGGAGCGCTTGAGCCGTTAGCAGTTAGCCGTTAGCGAAGGCTCAAGATTGTGGTAACTGGGGGACAGTTGTCCAGCGTAGTTTGATGTTCTCGCCGTTGGTCTTGGACCGCTCAGTTAATGATTCTGAAACTCACATTGCTGGTGAGCGCGCCGCCGGGAGTCGTGACCACGACCGGACCGGTGGTTGCGCCGCTTGGGACGACGGCTGTCATAAACGTGTCGCTGAGGACGGTGAACTCGGTTGCGGCGACGCTGTTGAAGGTGACGACAGTCGTCCCGGTCAATCCTTGCCCGAGAATCTGCGCAGTCCGGCCCGCCCTGCCTGTGGGTTGTACGAAGGCCACGAATGGATTCAGACGCATGTTCAGGCTGAATACGTCCCCGAACGACAAGCTGCCGCCCTCGAAATCGGTTCCGTATAACAACCCGTTGGTATGCTGCAGGAGCGCCCCCTGAGGCCCTCCGTATACGCCGGTGAAGTTGTATAGGAGCTTATAGGCACCGGTTGTAGTGATCCGGAAGAGTATGCCCAGATTCTGACTGCCACCTGCTTCGGTCGAACCGTACAGCGTTCCGTCGGTTGCCTGTACGAGCCCCGCAAACGGGTTCGAGCCGTCGGCCCCGCCACCGAAAAAGCTCCGAAAGTTATACAAAACGGAAACCACGCCGCTTTGGCTCAGCTTGAAGACTGTCCCGACGCCAATGCTCCCACCGAGTTGGGTCGTTCCATAGAAGTTCCCATCAGCCGCCTGTATAAGGGGTCCGATGGGATTTGCTCCGCCCGCTGGGTAACAGGGAAAGCTGTAGTACCAGAGTAGCGTCCCCGAAGTTGTCACCTTGAACATGGTGCCACAATTGTTCGCTCCCCCTTGGTAGGCGGTTCCGTACAAGTTTCCATCAGTGCCCTGGATCAGCGACGCGATAACACCCGAACCGTAAGACTGATCGAATTGGTAAATCGTGCTGAGGGTGCCTGAAGTCCGCATGTACTTGTAGATCGTCGAGGAAGTCGAGGTGCTCCCGTACGTCGTGCCGTAGAGGTTGCCGTCCGACGCCTGAATGGGTGGGGAAGCGGGCTCCATACCATCCGCTCCTCCCGCGAACTCATGCAACACCGTGTAGCCGCCACTCGGGGCTATCTTGAAAAGCACGCCGTCATTCGAACTTCCGCCAAAGGACGCCGTTCCATAAAAGTTGCCGTCGTTTGCGAGCGTCACACCAGCGTTCGGCTGGGAACCGGTTGTGCCATCGAAGGTGTATAGCTGGTCGAATACCCCAGTAGTGGCGAGATTGAAGATCGTACCGTAATCAGTGCCGCCCTGGCCAATAGTCGTGCCGTAAAGCTTTCCGTCACGTCCCTCCGCAAGCCCCACATTGAAGGGATAGGCAGACGAATTCACGCCCTGGAAGCTGTACACGGTAACAACTTTCTGCGCTTCACTGGAACCGGCGAAAACAGCGAGCATGACGAGCGAAGCAAACATCGCTACGATAATTCGGGAAGGGCGCATGACATGTCCTTGGCACTTACGGCTCTGGGGGTGAGCCGTCTTGTTGGTGGAAACGCGGTCAATCGAAAGCGATAGAGCACTTCTCCGCGCCCGCGTTTTTCTGCCCACGGAGCATACTCCTGCGCGTGGGGGGGGGGCGTCAAGATGAATAATTTTGCATACTGTTCACGGCCCTTCGTCCTGTGGCACTGGCGGCCAAAATGCACAGATCCTTCGTCGGGAGCCGCTCGCTTCGCGTGCGACTCCGCTTCCTCAGGATGACAAGCACGATCAATGTCCCCCGAAGAGCAGCAGACATTTAACTATTGACGTTAATAACGACGCTCGTTAAACTAGCTAAAGTGATCAAGACCTTCGCTGACAAGAGCGCGAAGGAGTTTTGGGACACGGGCAAGAGCCGAGGAATGCCCCCAGCTAATCTGCGAGATGTCACGAAGAAGAAACTGGCGATGCTTCACTCAGCGGGTAAGCTGGAGGATTTACGAGTGCCTCCGGGGAACAGGCTGGAGGAACTGCGCCGCGATCGGGCGGGGCAATACAGCATCCGCATCAACGACCAATTCCGCGTGTGTTTCGTGTGGTGGAACGGCGATGCCTACGATGTGGAAATAACCGATTACCACTGATCTCTTACAGGGAGACATAATCATGAGTATCAAGAATGTAGGTTCGGCGGGATGGGCGGTGCATCCGGGGGAGATTCTTCGAGAGGAGTTTCTGGAGCCGATGGGTATTTCCCCCTACCGGCTGGCGGTGGAGTTGCACGTTTCTCCTCCTACGGTCAACGACATCGTTCGCGAGAAGCGGGGAATCACCCCCGAGATGGCGGCTCGTCTGGCCAAATATTTCGGGACCACCGAGCAGTTCTGGCTGAATTTGCAGGATGCCTTTGCGGTTCATCAGGTTCGGCGGAAGTATTCGAGAGAACTCAAGGCGATCAGGCCGCTTGCTACCGCAACGGCACGGTAGAGCTAACTTAAGGAGGATATCTTTTGTCAGCGCCCGAAAACCCGCAGTTTGATCTGCCGCTGAGCAGCGAGCCGCAACCACCTGTTGCGGTAATTACCGATCCGCTTCAGCCGCCAGTGTTGCTGCCGGCCCCTCCTGCGCCGAAAGCCGGCGAGAACCCGGTGTGGAGCGGTTGGGATGTATTGCTGATCGCTGGCCTGACCTTGCTCACGCTGTTTTTCATGCAGCTTTTCATGGCCTTCGGGGCGCACCACTACTTTTATCGCCATGAGAGCTGGCTCGACGTGGCGCAGAAGCCGGGGCTCGCTCTGCTCTCGGAGTTGCTGACTTATCTTGTCGTGGGGCTGTACATGATCCTCCTGGTGGAGGGCAAATATCACTCCCGCTTCTGGCAAGCCATCCGCTGGAATTGGCCAGGGATCGCCGGGGTAAGCTTCGTGGGCATCGGCGTTCTCATGCTCTCGCTCGATCTGCTGGGCCGGTTTGTTCCCATGCCGAAGACAACGCCCTTCGATCAATTTTTCGCCACGCCCGCCGATGCCTATCTCACCCTGGCCTTTGCCGTGACGATCGGGCCGCTGATGGAAGAAGTGTTCTTTCGCGGATTTCTCTATCCCGTAATCGCGCGGCGCCTCGGAGTCTTCTGGGGCATCGTCCTGACTGCTCTGCCTTTCGGGATGATTCACGCCGTTCAGTACGGGTATGCCTGGGGCGCGGTGCTGATCGTCTGCCTCGTCGGCGTGGTGCTGACCGCCGTGCGCGCGATGACGAAGTCAGTGGGGGCGAGCTTTCTTGCACATGTGGGGTATAACGGGACTTTGATGGTGCTGGCCGCACTGCAAACGGATGGCTTCCGCCACATGGAGAAAGCGGGAGTACTGCTAGGATCGGCTAAACTTGCAACTAGGTGCTAGGTACTAGGTACTTATTTCACCGTAATGGTCAGCAACTGCACTCCGCTCACCACATAATCCAGAGAGGCGGTCGCGGTTTCATCCACGCTCGATTCGCCCGAGACTACCATTTCCTGGTTCCCGCGCATGCCGTCCATCACGTTCATGATCGAGAGGGGCAGCGTCGGCATTACTTTATCGGCGACGCGGGCCTCCGGGTCGGCCTCCAGCAGCGAGACGTACAGGCGATTATTCGAGTGCTCTTTGTTCAGCACCGCGATGGTCGAGGCCAGATCGAGCTTGCGGCCGAAGGCCGGATTGCCACGGCTCACGCGATCCAGTGTTTCGCCATCGCTGACCAGAATGCGCAGAGTTCCTTTGCTCGCCGAAGTGGGAATCTTTACCGGAATCTGCTGCACAATGCGCTCGCCGCGGTAGGGGGCGAGTACGGTCTCAAGCATCACGCTCTCGCCGGGACGGGCTTCGGTCACATCGGTGCGGGCGCTCTCAAGGCGCGCCCAGCGCCGTTCGCGGACCAGATCGAAATCTAGGCTCACGCCCGCAATGGCCGGCGCGTTGTATGGGTTGTCATAGATGCGCTCGAAGCGTTCGCCGAGCGCCATGGCTGCCTGCATGGCCGCAGGCTGCGCGTTCTCGCTCGGAGCGAACATGTTGCGCATGGTGACATCGGGGAATCCCTTCACGCCGATGCTGCCCGAGAGCCGGTAAGTAATCTCTTCGCCGAACTCATTGACTCCGTGCAACGCGTTGAACACCGTGACCATAAGCGCTACCGGAGTCAGCTTCGGGTTGTTCAGCACTTCGTAGTGAAACTGCTTCACTCCCGTATTGCTGTGGATGCTCAGCGTGACCGGAATCATCTTCGGCTGCCGATCGAAAACCCCCATGATGCCGGCATGGCGGTCCTGCACGAACGTTCCTGCCGGCTCGGTGGTGTTCACAATCTTGAACGCGTTAAGCGGCGAGGGCAGCGTGGCCAGCACCTCGGCCTTGTTCATGGGCAGGTCGACGGAGCCGAACTGCATGAGCGGATGTCCGCAGGCCAGCAAGCGCTGCGCATCGACATAAGTCACGGTGCAAGTGGCTTCGATATCCATGTCGCCGCGCACCAGGATGGCGCTGATGGCCGATCCGGCTTCGACCGGCTCCGGCTGCTTGTCGCTGCTCACCGAGCCCGCACCCATCACCGGAACGATTCCAGCGGAGGAAAGTCGCCCGGCAAAGAGTTGGACGGCCTGCTCCGAGAAACCGTTGAACACCAGCGGGGTCTCGATCGGCCTCAGATAGTTGGTATAACTCTGCCCCGCAGCGTTCGGAATCCCAGACGCTTCGGCGGGAGCCGCGGTCTTGCCAGCCGCCTGATTTGCGGATGGCTGGCTGATCGTGGGCTTTGTCGCGGAAGTCTCCTCGGCCGGCGAGCGATCGAGCCCATTGATTTCCAGCATGTCGGCAATCGGAGTCACGCCCGCGATCGGCTCTTTGGAAAACTCTCCGATGCGGAAGGCAATTGCTCCGGCCAGTTTGCCATCGAAATACACCGGGCTGCCGCTCATGCCCGCAACCACGCCGGTATATTCAACCTTCTGCCCGTGCAGCCGCACCAGAATTACATCGCCCTTCGGCCCATTCACGTTGTGCAGCACGCCAAGCACTTCCACTTCCATGGCTCTCCGGCTTCACGCCTTCGAAACACGGTCAAGGCCACTCCGCGCATGCCGCTGTGGATCTGGTCCACCGTAATGATCTGTGGCTTTGGTGTCGGCGCGGAAGGAGCTTGAGCCGCCGAGAAGGAAGAGAGGTAAGCAACACTGCAAGAGAGAAGCAATAGCGCGAAAACAAGTCTTTTCACGAACAACGCGCGGAAGGACCGCATCAGCCCCACCTCATGGATTAAACTTCGCCAGATTGTAAATCGTTGCCAGGAGGGGAAAACCGGGAGCCAGGCAAACATCCCAATCGCGAATCATTGCGTCTATACTAGCATAGGGATTTTAGCTTCCGTGAGTGTTTGATCTCATCTTCCTAGGGGTTGTCTATGTTCTCGGATGTGTCTGAAAGTAAAAGTAACTCTTCAGAAGGGGTGATTTCCGGCCCGCGATCTGGCTTCCGCCGGCTCGTTCTCGTTCCGTTGGTTTCGCTGGTTCTGATTTTCGGCGCAGCCTCAGTTTCCGCCCAGGACCCGGCGCCACCGCCAGCCCAGGACAGCAGTAGCGGCAAGCCCAAGCAGGAAGTTCCCGCAGACGCCGGCGGTCCCACCGGCAATGTCGGCCCCTATTCCATCCCGAGAAAAAATCCCGCGGATACGCCCCCCCCTCCGCCTCCCCCGGTTTCGCCCAAAAGAAATGAGGCTGTACCCGACTATTCCATCAAGGTAAATGTTCCTCTGGTAAATGTGGATGTGATGGTCACGACCAAGGGCGGCGATTTTGTTCCCGGCCTGACGAAGGATAATTTCCGGCTCTTCGAGGACGGAGCGCAGCAGCAGATTACCAGCTTCAACGTTACGAAGGCGCCCATCACGGCCGTCCTGCTGGTGGAATTCGGCGTCGACCAGCTCCACGTTTATGCGCGATGCGCTGCAGGCCTCTTATGCCTTTGCCGGCACGCTCACGAAAGACGACTGGGTTGCGGTTTCCTACTACGACATGCAGCCCCACATCCTGGTTGATTTCACTCAGGACAAGAGAGCCGTGGTGGGCGCGCTGAACCAGTTGCGCATTCCCGGATTCTCCGAGACTAATCTCTTCGATGCCTTGTACGACACGCTCGACCGCCTCGACCGAGTGGAAGGCAAGAAATACATCATTCTGGTCACCACCGGGATCGATAGCTTCAGCAAGCTCACGCTCGACAAAATCACCAAAAAGGTCAAGGACACCAAAGACGTAACCATCTTTCCCATCAGCGTGGGTTTCACGCTTCGTAACTATTGTGAAAGTCATCGCGACCAGTGCCGCTACACCCGGGGTTTGGCGGGTCATGCGGGTACTATGGACTATCTGCAGGCCGACAACGAATTGCGCACCTTCGCCGCCATAACCGGGGGCCGCGCGTACTTCCCGCGTTTTCAGGCGGAGTACGGCGAGGATTTCAGGATATTGGCAACGACATCCGCAACCAATATTCGATTTCCTATCACCCCACCAATAACAAGCTCGATGGCACCTACCGCAAGCTGAAGGTGCAGGTGGTGGCGCCCGATGGCGGGCAGTTGAAGGTGAAAGACCAGAAGGGCAAGGAGCAGAAAATCGACGTTGTCGCCCGCGACGGCTACACCGCCAAGCACACGGTGGATTGAAGGCGGGGTCTTAGGTCTCAGGTGTCAGGTTTTAGACCCAGGACCTGAGACCAAATTGCTCCGGTTCGCTTTGTGATGCTATAATGTATCACATGGTCACAGCTTCGGTTCGGGACCTCCGCTACGAGTTCAAGAAGATCGAGCGCCTCTTGCGTCAGGGCGAAGAAATCCAGATCACCAAGCGCCGGCGCATCATCGCCCGCCTGGTGCCGGAAAGCGCGGAGGTCGCGACGGAGGTTCCCGATTTCCAGGCCCGCATGCGCCGGATCTACGGCGACAAGGTGCTGGCCGTCAGCGGCGCTGAACTGGTCTCCGCCGACCGGAGCCGGTATTGAAGATTTACGCCGATCCCAGCTTCCTGGTGTCGCTATACAGCCCTGACAGTAATTCCGCCGCCGCCACACGCACAATACTGGCTGTCCGCGGCGAATACCTTGTTACCACCTTTGGAGAGCTCGAAGTCCTCAACGCCTTCGGATTGCGCGTCTTCCGGAAAGAAGTTTCGCCCGCGCAAGCCGGCGCGTCACTCGCCGATTTCGACAAGGACCTGGGCAGCGGTGTTCTCCAGCTCCGGGGGCTGGAGGAAGCGTTTTTTGAACGGGCCCGCCAACTGTCTCGGCAAACAACCGCCAAACTGGGCACCCGCACGGCAGATCTGTTGCACGTGGCTGCGGCACTCGAACTGGGCGTGGACTGCCTCTACAGCTTCGATCTGCAGCAGCGAAAACTTGCCCGAACACTTCGGCTCAAGCTGAATGATTACTCCCGGCACTAAGACTCTGTCTCAGTGTCCGTGGAACAGCGCATCCAGCACAAACACAACGCCCGCTCCAACGAACACCAACAACGCCATCTTGGCGCCCGGCTCCTTGTTGACCTCCGGAATCAAATCCGAAGCGGCCACATAAATGGTCACTCCCGCCGAGAGCGGCAGTCCCGCGCCCACGTGATGGCGAAACAAGGCCATGGTCAGAACCCCCGCCAGTGTTGCCCCGCCCAGCACGACCGATGCTCCCCATGCCGTGCCCCGGCTGCGCCCGCTCGCCAGCATCACCGAACTCACCGTGAAGCCTTCTGGAATTTTGTGCAGGAAGATGGCGAAGAAAATAATCCAGCCCAAAGCATTCGATACCAGGAATCCGGAAGCGATCGCGATGCCGTCAAAAAAAGTGTGAATGATCAGGCCGAGCAGCACAGAGTATCCCTTGTGCGAGTGCATGAACTCATCCTTGTGCGTCTCCTCACCAAAGTGAAAGTGCGGCGTAACCGTGTGCTCGAAGAAATGAATGAGCAGGTAGCCCAGCAGGATCAGAAAAGCCGCGCTGCGGCCCCGCAGCTCCAGACTCTCCGGCACCATCTCCACCAGAGCGGTAGCCAGCATGAACCCAGCGCCCAGCGCCACGAAATAGCGCAGATAACGCCGCTCCCAACTGCGCTGCACAATAATCGCGCCGCCAAACACATTGGCGCCGGCGGCGGTGAGGCCGAGAAGAATGCTGATGAAGATCGGGTTCATGGGCAATTGGCGAGGATGATATCAGTTCCCATGCTTGAACCCACCACGGAGGCACCCTCGGCTTCGCTCAGGGCAGGCTCCGTCCCAGAGAAAACTAAGAGTTGATTTTCTCCGTAGCTCAGTGCCTCTGTGGTGGGTTTAGCGTTTACCCCGAGTGCCGAATGTGCATAACGTCGCCATCCTGCACGATGTAGTCTTTGCCTTCCAAACGCAGGGTGCCTTTGGCGCGCGCATTCGCTTCTGACCCCGCTTCGAGCAACTGGTCCCAGCGAATCGTTTCGGCGCGGATGAAATGTTTTTCCAGATCGGAGTGAATCGCTCCCGCCGCTTCCTGCGCGCGCGAGTGCGCCGGAACCTGCCAGGCGCGGCATTCATCTTCTCCGGCGGTGAAAAACGAGATCAGGCCCATCAGTTTGTAGGTTGTCCGAATCAGACGCACCAGCCCGCTTTCCGTGAGTCCGTAACTGCCCAGAAATTCGGCGGCGTCGGCATCGCTCATCTCGGCGAGTTCAGCTTCCACTTTGCCGCAGATTGCCGTGGCTGCTGCATTGGGCCGCGACGCGATTTCCGTGAGCTTGTATTTGCTCACCGCTTCTTCGAGTTCCTTGCCGAGCTCGGTCGATTCGCCGATATTGAGCACGTAGAAAATCGGTTTCTCGCTCAGGAACATGAAGCCCTTGATGCGCTTCTTGTCCTCGGCGGTCATTTCCATTTCGCGCAGCGGCTTGTCGGATTCCACCTGCACTTTGGCGCGCTTGAGCAGCTCGAATTCTTTTTCGAGCTCCGGCGTTTTCATCTTCTTCAGATCTTTTTCCAGGCGCTCCAGCCGTTTTTCGATTTGCCCCAGATCGCTGACCAGCAGATCGAACTCCACATTCTTGATATCGCGCAGCGGATCGATCTCGCCGGTATGAGGCACGGAAGGGTCGTCAAACACTCGCACTACATGCGCCAGCGCATCCACGTTGCGCAGATGGGCGGCATAAGCGCTGTCTTTCAGCGCCTCC
Organism: uncultured Acidobacteriaceae bacterium; assembly: GCA_963784085.1. Lineage (GTDB taxonomy): Bacteria > Acidobacteriota > Terriglobia > Terriglobales > Acidobacteriaceae > Sulfotelmatobacter. The sequence goes on from CAWAQH010000010.1 coordinate 213,852, forward strand.
TGCCCGATCGCGCCCACATCCACATATTCAACTGACGTATGGGTAAGCTTCTTCGGGTTGTACAGCGCAGCCAGGCGGTCGAGTCGGTCGTCGGGAACTTTGGCCACGCCGATGTGCGCTTCGCGCGGATTGGAACTAGCTTGATCCGAAAGATGCGCCTTGGTAAGAATCCGAAACAGAGATGTCTTGCCCACCTGAGGCAGGCCGATAATGCCGGTTTTCATAGGAAAGCTTCTAGCTCCTGGCTTCTAGCTGCCGCGCACGACGGGAGATCTCAGAGTGGATACTCACAGTGGGTATCGGCTGTACCCGTCGCACAACCTTTCAGGATAAATGATGAAGCGGATATTGCCCAACTTGCGCGGGCCGAAGAGATCGGGAAGGGCACGACTTCAGTCGTGCCGTAAGCTGAGACGAGAATGAACTGGCTCTAGCCGCTGAGGTCGCCGGGCGCTTTAGCTAGAAGCTAGCTGCTAGAAGCTTCGCGCAGTCAAATACACCACCACCAACCCCAGAAGCAGCACCGCGCCTTCCACCCGCGTCGACCAAACATGCAGCGCATCGAACTGAATGCGCTCAGGATTGTCGATGGGAACAGCACTCACCTCGCCCAGCGACGCCCGCAGAACATCCATGCGCGGCATGATGCCGAATTGCGAGACTAGCGTAAGCCCGAGCATCAGGCACAAAAGCACATGCCGCGCAGCAAACAGGTGCGCGCTGCCATCAGTGAGGCGGCTGTAAAGTAACGAGCTGATCAGGAAGACGATCCCCGAAGCGAGGCCAATCCAGTGCAGCTTGCTCAGGCCGATCCGCACGACGTTGCCGGCAAGATGGGTGTTGGGCAGCACCGCTGGAATATTGAACGCCGTAGGCGCGAGCACGAACGCAAAAAAGATCAGCCCGCCGATCCAGCAGACGAGCGAAAGCAGCATCAGAAACCGCAGGAATGACATAGTGGGAAATTATATCCTCAACCTGCGGCCATGAGATTCGCAAGAAGGTGCGTGAGCCAGTACCGTTCTTGATGTCTAGGACTGCCCTGCGGGCTTGATCTTGCGCGGTTTAACGTCCGCCAGATTCTCGTCTGATGGCAGATCGACCGGAACGGAGAGCACGCTTGCGATCTGCTCTCGATTTAACCCTGCTGCAGTTAACGTCTGAGCCATCACCTTCTGTTGTGCTTTATGGCGCTCGCTCGGCACGAATTGCTCAACTATGGTATCGCTCTCGGCCCACAGACCTCGGCGGTCGGGATAACCTCTCTGTTTAGTCCGGCTCTTTAGTTTAGCCATCACACACTCACCGTCAGATTATACGGCCGCAGAACTAACCTTGTGCCTCTCCTACACCGGCACAGCCACATTCTCCACAATCTCTTTCAGCGCCTGATCGGCCTGCTCCGATTTTTTCAGCGTCGAAGCATAGCCACCGTTCATCACCACGCGGTGGGCGAAGACGGGCACGGCCAGCGGTTTGAAATCTTCCGGAGTGCAGAAGCTGCGGCCGTCGAGAAACGCCATGGCTTGCGCCGCACGGTAGAGCGCCTGGGCACCCCGGGGCGAGACCCCGAGCGACAGGTATTCGCTCTCGCGCGTGCGCTTCACAATCTCGAGCGCGTACGTCACCAGGGATTCGTCCACGCGGATCTGCTTGACCGCCCCTTGCATTTCGAGCACATCCGCGCCCGAAAGAACCGGCCGCACCTCGTGCAGCACTTCGGCCCCCGCCTCGGAGCGCAGAATCTCGCGCTCGGCTGCGGCTTCGGGATAGCCTATGCGCACCCGCATCAGGAACCGGTCCAGTTGTGACTCCGGCAGCGGATATGTTCCATGATGCTCCACCGGATTCTGCGTGGCGATCACCAGAAACGGCTGCGGCAGTTCGTAAGAGTGCGCGTCGATGGTGACCTGGCCTTCGTTCATCGCCTCCAGCAGCGCGGATTGCGTCTTCGGCGTGGTGCGGTTGATCTCGTCAGCGAGCAGCACGTTGGTGAAGACCGGGCCGCGCTTGAACTCGAACACCTGTTCCAGCGAGGAGTACACCGAGATGCCCAGCACGTCGGAAGGCAGCATGTCACTGGTGAACTGCACGCGCTGGAAAGTGCAATCGATGGCGCGGGCGAGCGCTTGCCCCAGCGTGGTTTTGCCGACGCCCGGAACGCCTTCGAGTAACAGGTGTCCGCGGGCGAAAATGCAGACCAGCGCGAGTCGCACCACATCGTCTTTGCCGCGAATCACACGGCGAAGCGCTTTCTCCAGGTCGGCGGCCTTATGGGACGCGGCAATTGCAGTCTCAGGGGACATTGGATGGATTTTACTATCCGGCGTTACGGGCCGCGGAGTTACCGATGTCATAGACCAGCCGTCAGCCCTCAGCTATCAGCCAAACCCAGGGCATTGTCATCCCGAGCGCAGCGAGGGATCCTGGTTCTCCTACCACAAATTCAGAACGCGCGCGAAGACCAGTCTTGCACCACGGCCCGACTGAAGGCTGAAAGCTGACAGCGCTACTGCATAAACTCCGCCGGCCTCCCCGTCAGCCGCTCAATTCGCTTCGCGATCGGCGGATGGGTCGAAAACAAGCTGCCGAAATTCACTCCCAATAGCGGCTGGATGATGAATAAATGGGCGGTCGAGGGAGTGGCCGCCATGGGCACCCGGCGCGAGCAGGCGTCGAGCTTCTGCAGGGCGCTGGCCAGGGCATAGGGATTCCCGGTGAAGTGGGCGCCGGTGGCATCGGCCTGATACTCGCGCGAGCGCGATACGGCGAGCTGGATCAGGCTGGCGGCGATGGGTGCGACGATCAGCATGAGCAGCGCGGAAAGGCCGCCGCCGCGGCGCTCGTCGCGTCCGCCGCCCATGCCGCCGAAGATCATGGCGAAGCGGCCCATGCTGGCCAGCATGGTGATGGCGCCGGCGATGGTGGCGGCCACCGAACTGATAAGGATGTCGCGGTTGTTGACGTGGCCGAGTTCGTGGGCCAGCACGCCTTCGAGTTCCTCGTCGTTCAGCAGACCGAGAATCCCGTGAGTCACGGCGACCGAGGCGTGGTTCGGATTGCGTCCCGTGGCAAAGGCGTTGGGCGACTCGGTTGGGATCACATACATCCTGGGCATCGGGATGCCCATCTTCGGCGCCAGCCGCTCGACCGCGGCGTAGGCGCGCGGCAGTTGCTCGCGCGTCACCGGCTGGGCGCGATACATGGCCAGAGCAATCTTGTCGGAGTAAAAGTAGGAGACGAAGTTCATCACGGCGGCAAACGCGAGCGCCAGGAACATGCCGTTCTGGCCTCCGAAGTAGCGGCCAAAGAACATCAACAGCAGGGTAAGCGCGGTCAGCAGAAACGCAGTCTTGAAAGTGTTTCCCATAATTGAATCTCGGTTAGCTATTGGATGATACGCGACGTGGGGCGATGCAGTTCGGAGTTAGCGCGGAAGATGGAAGCCTGGCGCAATTTTGGCGTGGAAGAGCTAGTTTTTGAGGGCGAAAGTGGGGGCGAAAACATGTATTTACATGCTGGCGGGATTATGTAAGTGCTTTGTTTTCAATGTCATTTTACCAGTTTATCACTCCCCCCCCCACCCCGCCTCTTTTAGAATCAGTGGCTTAGGTGGGGTAGGTGCATGCAAATTCGGGAGCCCATTGGAGTTATGGGTAAATTCGGGAGCCTAAAGGAGTTAGGTGGGGCATGTTGCAGGTCCTCGGTGAGGTAGGAGTGCGGCTTGCCTGGGTGCCCTAAAGGCATGTGGCCGTGGAATCCCAGGTTTCGCAAAGGACGCGAAACATGGGGTGCCCGTTTTCCCATGGTGAGTCAGGTCGATTCTTTCGGGGTCACAAAACAGCAGGTTCCTCACCCGCGCTTCGCGTGGGTTCGGAATGACAAGGAAAAAGATTGTGGCGTTCGAAGATGCCAGCGAGTGCGCGCGTATCAGCACAAAACAGGCGGTTTCTCACGCGCGCTTCGAGTGGGTTCGGAATGACTGGGGCGTTTGCGGCGCGCCTGAAGGCGCGCCCTTTCAAAGCAAGATGGGGACATTGGGGGCTTTCGTTGACTCGGTTATTGGGGTGACGTAAGATTTGCTGCCAGTGATCGGCAAAACCATCTCGCACTACCGCATCGTCGACAAACTCGGGGGCGGAGGTATGGGCGTGGTGTACAAAGCTGAAGACGTGAAGCTTGGCCGCTTCGTAGCCCTCAAGTTTCTGCCCGACGATGTCGCCAAAGACCCGCAGGCTCTTGCCCGTTTTCAGCGTGAAGCCAAGGCCGCTTCTGCGCTGAATCACCCGAACATCTGCACCATCTACGAAATTGATGACCAGCATGGCGATGCGTTTATTGCCATGGAATTTCTGGACGGGCTGACGTTGAAGCACTGCATCGCTGGCCGGCCGATGGAGACGGAGTTGATTCTGTCGCTGGCCATTGAGATTGCGGATGCGCTGGACGCGGCTCACTCTGAAGGCATCGTTCACCGTGATATCAAGCCTGCGAATCTTTTTGTGACCAAGCGCGGGCACGCCAAGATTCTTGACTTTGGATTGGCGAAGGTCAGTCCGGCCAACAGTTCTTTGAGCAATGTTGCGGCTCTTAACACAGCGACTGGTTCGATGGATGCGGAGCACTTAACGAGTCCGGGCACGATGGTTGGGACGGTGGCTTATATGTCGCCGGAACAGGTGCGGGCGAAGGAGTTGGATGCGCGGAGCGATCTTTTCTCTTTTGGGGCTGTGCTGTATGAGATGGCTACCGGCGCGTTGCCGTTTCACGGTGAAAGCTCGGGAGTGATCTTCAAAGCGATCCTCGATTCTGTGCCACCGCCGCCGATTCGCTTCAATCGTGATATTCCGCCCAAGCTCGAAGACATCATCTACCGGGCGCTGGAGAAAGATCGGGAGCTACGGTATCAACATGCCTCTGATATGCGTTCGGAGTTGCAGCGGCTGAAGCGGGATACGGAGACGGGGCGGTTTGCGGCGGCGAGTTCGGGGACAGTGGTGGCCGCACAGGAAGACGGCGAGCTGCGCTCGACCGGACAGCCGAGGGCGGCTGTCCCCACACAAACATCGGTGGCTCCGGCAGCTGTTTCTAAACAGGCAGTCTCCTCGCTGCCTTCGCGGGCGGGGGCCCCTTCAACTATCGCTCAGGGCAGGTCCGCGCCACGCGGCAAGTTTGCGGTTGTGGGCGCCGCATTAGTCATTGCTGCGCTCGTTGCTGGCGGGCTTTACTATCGCTCGCGGCAACACGCTTCGCACGCGCTTACCGAGAAAGACACTATCGTGCTGGCCGATTTTGCCAACACCACCGGCGATGCGGTGTTTGATGACACACTCAAGACCGCACTCAGTGTCTCTCTAAACCAATCCCCGTTTCTGAATGTGCTGCCGGAGAATAAAGTCGCGGCGACCTTGAAATTGATGTCGCGTCCGGCGGCCACGAAGCTCACGCCTGAAGTCACCCGCGAGCTTTGCCAACGGGCGGCGAGCAAAGCATACATTGCCGGGTCGATTGCGAGTCTGGGCAGCCAATACGTGCTGGGATTGAAGGCAGTGAATTGCCAGAGTGGAGACCCGCTGGCCGAGCAGCAGGTGACGGCGGCGGGGAAGGAGAAGGTGCTGGACGCGCTGGGAGCAACGGCGTCGAAGCTGCGCACTCAGTTGGGCGAATCGCTGGCCACGGTGCAGAAGTTAGATGTTCCGCTGTCAGAGGCCACTACGTCCTCGCTCGAAGCTCTGCAAGCATATAGCCTTGGCGAAAACGCGAGTAACGAGAAAGGCTCCACCGCAGCCCTGCCTTACCATCAACGGGCAATTGAGCTTGATCCGCATTTTGCCATGGGCTACCTGGTAGTGGGCAACGACTACTCCAGTCTCGGCGAGGACGGACGGGCCAGCGATTACTACAACAAGGCATTCCAGTTGCGGGAACATGCCAGCGAACGAGAAAGGTTGGCGATCGCAGGAAACCACTATCGGAATGTAACCGGAGAACTGGAAAAAGCGGCCCAGACATATCAGGAGTTGATCGGGAGCTACCCACGCGAGGTCGCAGGGTACAACAGATTGGGCTTAGTGTTCGCCCGTCAGGGGCAATATGAGAAAGCCACGGAGAGCACGAGACAAGCGGTGCGCCTCGCAGCGGATCGGGCAGCTCCTTATGTGAATCTCGCCAACGACACCCTTGCCTTGCAACGCTTCGACGAGTCGCGGCAGATCATCCACGAGGCGCAGGCCCGAAAGCTGGATGATTACATACTCCACAATGCTCTCTACGCTCTTGCCTTTCTCGGTTCGGACTCAGCGGCGATGGCGGAACAGCAGCAGTGGTATGCAGGCAAGCCCGAAGAGGACCAAGGGCTGGGGTTGGTGTCCGACACCGAAACATATGGCGGTCATCTGGGCAAGGCGCGGGAACTGACCAAGCGGGCCGTGGACTCGGCCATTCGGGCGGACAGCAAAGAAACTGGGGCGATCTGGCAGGAAAATGCCGCTATCGCACAAGCCGCTTACGGCAATCCTGCGGAAGCGCGGCAGTCAGCGGCAGAGGCTTTGAAGCTGGCTCCCACGAGTCAGGGCGTCGAGGTCGAAGCTGCGCTGGCGTTTGCCATGGCGGGCGATACGGCACGAGCCGAATCCTTGGCGCAAGACTTAGGGAAACGCTTCCCGCTCGACACGCAGATGCAGTCGCTCTGGCTGCCCGCGATTCAGGCGCAATTGGCGCTGGACAAGAAGAATCCGGCTGCTGCCCTGACAGCCCTGCCATCCGCTTCACCAATCGAGTTGGGGCAGATTAATTTCGTCGCCAATATATCCTGCCTCTATCACGTGTATGTGCGCGGCGACGCATATCTGGCAGCCGGGCAGGGCAAAGAAGCCGCCGCCGAGTTTCAGAAGATCATCGACCACAGCGGCATTGTGTGGAACTGCTGGACCGGAGCGTTGGCGCATCTGGGCGTGGCTCGGGCGAATGCGTTGCAGGCTCGGAATTCGTCCGGGGCGGATGCTGATCTTGCGCGCAGTCGGGCGCTGGCCGCTTACAAGGAGTTTTTTGCGCTTTGGAAGGACGCTGATCCGGATATTCCTGTCTTGAAGCAGGCTCAGGCGGAGTATGCGAAGTTGCAGTAGTTCAAGCAGGCGGGTGGGATTACGGCGCCGGGAGTGCGGCTTGCCTGAGTGCCCTAAAGGCATGTGGCCGTGGAATCCCAGGTTTCGCAAAGGACGCGAAACATGGGGCACCCGTTTTCCCATGGTGATTCAGGTCGATTCTTTCGGGGTCACAAAACAGCAGGTTCCTCACCCGCGCTTCGCGTGGGTTCGGAATGACAAGGAAAAAGATTGTGGCGTTCGAAGATGCCAGCGAGTGCGCGCATATCAGCACAAAACAGGCGGTTTCTCACGCGCGCTTCGAGTGGGTTCGGAATGACTGGGGCGTTTGCGGCGCGCCTGAAGGCGCGCCCTTTCAAAGCAAGATGGGGACATTGGGGGCTTTCGTTGACTCGGTTATTGGGGTGACGTAAGATTTGCTGCCAGTGATCGGCCAGACCATTTCGCACTACCGCATTGTTGAAAAACTCGGCGGCGGAGGGATGGGTGTGGTCTATAAGGCTGAGGATCTAAAGCTCGGCCGCTTCGTTGCCCTCAAGTTCCTCCCGGACGACGTAGCCAAAGACCCGCAGGCTCTTGCCCGTTTTCAACGCGAAGCCAAAGCCGCTTCCGCACTGAATCATCCCAATATCTGCACCATCTACGAAATCGACGATCAGCATGGCGAGGCGTTCATTGCCATGGAGTTTCTGGATGGCGTGACGCTGAAGCACAAGATCGGCAATCGTCCGCTGGAGACGGAGACGACCGTGGCGCTCGCCATCGAGATCGCCGACGCTCTCGATGCCGCGCACGCGGAGGGCATCGTTCACCGCGACATCAAGCCGGGGAACATTTTTGTCACAAAGCGCGGGCACGCCAAGGTTCTGGATTTTGGTCTGGCGAAGATCAGCGTGGCCGGCGGTTCTTCGAGCAAGATCGCATCGCTTGAAACCCAGACGGCGGTGGAGGCAGACCACCTGACCAGTCCGGGTTCTACGGTCGGAACCATCGCCTACATGTCGCCGGAGCAAGCCAAAGGCAAGGAACTGGATGCTCGAACCGATCTGTTTTCGTTTGGCACGGTGCTGTATGAAATGGCGACGGGAGCGTTGCCGTTCCATGGCGACACGACGGCGCTGATCTTCGACGCCATATTGAATTCCGATCCGCCTCCTGCGATTCGTTTCAATCGCGATATCCCGCCCAAGCTGGAAGAGGTGATTAACAAGGCTCTGGAGAAAGACCGCAATCTGCGCTATCAGGGCGCGGCGGAAATGTGGGCCGATCTGCAACGGTTGAAGCGGGACACGGAGACGGGACGGGCGAGGAGAGCAAGTTCGGGATCAGTTCCCTCGGTCGCCGGTTTGAACCAAGCGGGTTCGATTGCTTCCGGCGGCACTTCGCTGGCGGGAGTGGCCGGGCCACAGGAGCATTCGGCTTCGTCGCGGGCAGGAGTGTCCGCGACACAAGGGGCAGTCGGGCTTCGCCCGACTGGACCCTTCGACTCCGCTCAGGGCAGGAAGCCGAGGGCGGCTGTCCCTACATGGCTTTTGCCTGTTGCCGGAGTTGTTGTGATTGCGGCCTTGATTGCTGGCGGTCTCTACTATCGGTCGCATCATGCGAAACGGCTGACGGACAAGGACACCATCGTGCTTGCCGATTTTGCCAACAGCACGGGCGATGCCGTATTCGATGGCACACTCAAAACCGCGCTCACCGTTTCTTTGAAACAGTCGCCGTTTCTGAATGTGCTATCGAGTGGCAAAGTCGAGGAGACCTTGCAGCAGATGACCCGTCCACCCGGTACGAAGCTCACGCCCGATGTTGCCCGTGAGCTTTGCCAGCGGGCGGGCAGCGAAGCTTACATTGGCGGAGCGATCGGAAGTTTGGGGAGCAAGTATGTACTGGAATTGAAGGCGGTGAATTGCCGGAGCGGCGACTCGTTCGCCGACCAGCAGGTGACCGCAGAGTCGAAGGAGAAAGTGCTAGACGCGCTGGGCGGGGTAGCGTCGAAGCTGCGTGGCGAGTTGGGCGAGTCGCTGGCTTCAGTGCAGAAGCTGGATATTCCGCTGGCACAGGCCACCACGTCTTCGCTCGAAGCTCTGAAAGCGTACAGCCTTGGAGCGCGTTCCGATCAAAGCGCCAGATCGCTGGTTTATTTTCAACGTGCCATCGAGCTCGATCCCAATTTCGCCATGGCAATGCACGAATCTGGCGTGTGCTATGAAAATCTCAACCAACCCGGGCGGGCCAAAGAGTACTACGCCAAGGCATTCCAGTTGCGAGAACATGCCAGTGAACGGGAAAAGCTGGCCTTCACTACCGACTACTATGAAGTTGTAACCGGGGAACTGGATAAGGCGATACAGACATATCTTGAGCTGATTGCCACGTACCCAAGAGCAGGAATAGCGATAGATTGGGAAAACAATTTGGCCCTGTTGTACGCCAAGCTGGGACAATATGACAAAGCCGTGGAAATCCTCAGGCAACTCGTACGCGACAAGCCAGGAGATCCGGAGTTCGAGTCGAATCTTGCCAACGAAACTCTTCACCGGCAACGCCTTGAGGAGGCGCGTCAGGTCGTCCACGACATGCAGGTGCAAAAAGTAGATTATGTGGATCTCCGGAGTGTTCAGTATGCTCTTGCCTTTATTGGTGCGGATTCGACCGCGATGTCGGAGCAGTTACAGTGGTTTGCGGACCAGCCTGAATATGCGAGCGTTGGTTTAGCGCTGTCATCCGCCACCGAGGCGTATGGTGGTCATCTTGTTAATGCACGAGAATTGACCAAACGGGCGGTGGATGCCGCGATCCGAGCGGACAGCACGGAAAGTGGGGCTATTACGCAGGCGCGTGCTGCGCAGTGGGAAGCCGCTTACGGCAATCTTGCAGAAGCGCGGCAGTCGGCGGCTGAAGCTTTGAAGCTGGTTCCCACCAGTCAAGCCGTCGAGGCCGAAGCCGCGCTTGCGTTTGCCATGGCAGGCGATGCGGCACGAGCCGGCTCGCTGGCACAAGACCTGAACCAGCAATCTCCGCTCGATACCCTGTTGCACTCTCTTTGGCTGCCTGCGATTCAGGCTCAGTTGGCGTTGGATAAGAAGAACCCTGCCGCCGCCTTGAGTGCGCTGTCAGCTGCGGCTTCGCCCATCGAATTGGGGAAGGGGTGCCTCTACGCGCCGTATGTTCGGGCCAACGCTTATCTGTCAGCCGGACAGGGCAAAGAAGCCGCCGCAGAGTTTCAGAAGATCATCGACCACAGCGGCATCGTCCGGAACTGCTGGACGGGAGCGTTGGCGCATCTGGGCGTGGCACGGGCGAATGCGCTAGAAGCGAAGAATTCGACCGGGGCTGATGCCGACGCTGCTCGTGTCCGCGCGCTTGCTGCCTACAGAGACTTCCTCACGCTCTGGAAAGACGCCGACCCTGATATCCCCGTTCTGAAACAAGCCAAAGCCGAGTACGCGAAGCTGCAATAGTTCAAGCAGGCGGGTGGGATTACGGCGCCGTCGAAAGCGAGCCTGTGTACGATCTCCAGGACCTGCAGTCGAGAATCCCACCCTTCAAAGAACGAAGGGTGGGCCACCCATCTTTGTGGTGCTATGAAGGCGGTTAGGCCGCCAGCTTGGCGCTTTGCGGTGTTGTGCTTGCGTTGCGCAGCGCCATGGTCATGCCGATGCGCGTGGCGCCGCTCATCAACAGGCTGACACCTACGAGAGTGCCGATCGCCCAGGCTGAGCTTGACGGCCATTGCAGGTAGATCAGCAGTCCCACCAGGATGGTAACGACGCCATCCAATAGCACCCAGCCTGATCCGTGCAGGGGGCGCATTCTGGCGTAGAGAACCAGGTTGAGGACACCTTCGATCACGAACAGCGTTGCCAGCACCAGCGTGAGCGATGCCACACTGATCAGGGGGTGGAAAAGTGTGTATCCGCCAAAGCACAGATAGGCCAGGCCGACCAGCACTCTCCAGATCGCGCTGCCGGCGCCATGGGCATGAAAGGCGAGCAGGAGATGGACGACGCCGGCAACCACAATCACCCAGCCGACGACCACACTCACCGCGACCGCGGCAAGAAATGGCTCACCAATGGCCATGATGCCGAGGACAATCAGCAAAGCTCCCCACAAGATCGACAAGGTCGAGGCGGATCGCACCGCCGTATCCGAAGTGTTCTGTGCCATGAGAGGCCTCCTTTCAGACGCAAACAGCGTACTCCAAACGTCGGTTAGATGGAAACAGGGAAGGGAAAGGGTACAGCTAAGTTTTCGTTTTCCTGCGGCGGGAGCGGAGCAGGGGATAGCCCCAGGTGCTGGCGGAGAGCAGGGCTCCGAACAGGATGACGGCGTCGATGCTGGAGCGGCCGGCGGGGCTCCAGTAGACGTCTTTCAGGTTGAGCCAGAGGGCGAATTCGTCGAGGGTGAGGGCGGCGCCCACGCCGTAAAGGATGGACATCAAACGGCTTAGAAGGATCGAGGTGTCGTCCTCGCCGGTGCCGAGGTCGGCCAGCCATCCGTAGCCGACGGCCAGCAAAATGATGATGCCGAAGACGAGGTGGTGAATATGACGGCCTCCGTGCTCGATGAAGTGGAACGGAGGGATGTTGTGCAGCACGGCGAAGACGACGGCGCGCACTCCGGCGAAGGTGAGAAAGAAACTTACGGAAGCGACGAAGAGACGGCGGCGGGGACGGTCGGGAATGCGCTCGTGGATGACGTGGCCGAGAGCGGCCCCCTGGGTGACCAGGAGCAAGAGAGCGGTGCCAGCGATGGTGAGCAGGAGGATGAACCAGGTGTACGCCATGGGGTATTAGAGCATTTCCGGGGGCGAGGAAAGCAGGTTCCTCCACTCCGCTTGCTCTTCCCTTCGGGAAGAGCAAGCTCCGGTCGGAATGATCAGATTTGTAAAGAAAGCTCCGGGTGTACTGAGGATGCTGAGGCCGAGCGCGTGGTCATGCTTTCTGCGCTTCGCGTTTCAGGGCGCGGTCGAGGGTTTGGTCGAGAGCCGATTTGGCTTGCTCGTATTCGGCCTGGGTGATCTGGCCTTGGCGGCGTTCTACTTCGAGCTGGAAGAGTTCTTCTTTGATTGCCTCCATCAGCATGGAGCCGGGGCGGGCCACGGAAGCGGCGCGAGGCGCGAGAGACCGGGCGGGGCCGTAGTCGTCTTCTTCAGTGAGGATTTTTCCCGAGGGCAGGCCGGAAGCGGCATCGCGTTGGCGTGCCAGGGCGCGGGAGGCGGATTGTTGGCGGAAGGCCACGATAACGCCGCCCAGCAGAAGGACGGCGACGAAACCACCGAGAATCCACCAGCGATATTGCTGCAGCGGGTCGGGAGCATCGATGGGCGGGCCAAGGCCTCCGCCCGGACGATTATTATTCTGGGCGGTCGGTGGGGGTGCGGCGCCGGACTCAGCTCCGGGCTGGTTTCCAGACTGGGCTCCCGACGGGCTCTGGCTGCCTTCCTGGGCTTCGAGCACGCCTTCGCCGGAGAGTTTGAAGGCGAGGTTCTGGCCGGGCGTGGTGTTGGAGGCGACCTGCACGGCGGCATCGGGCTCCTGCGTGTAGTCAACCAGTTTGAATGCCGAAGTAGCGGCGGCGGCGTTGAACTGCATGGACTTGGGCAGCATCACGACGAAGTGATCGAGGGGATAGATCGACTTGGGGTCGAGGCTGGCGCTGCCGGTGTAGGGCAATTGGTAGGCGACCTCGAAGCGGGTCAGGCCGGGCCGCAGCGGGAAGATGAAAGAGTAGCGGTCCTTCTCGCCCGCGGGCACGGGAGCGGAGCGCAGCGGGTTGCCACTTTCGGTGGTGGCGGTGCCGGAGTCGGCGATGACCTGGGCGCTATCGGAAATGTAGAACTCGATATTGCGGTCGTTCATCTGCGTGCGGGGCGGTTTGGAAGCATTCTGCACGCCAAGTTCGCGGACGATCACCAGCTTTCCCTGCTGGGCCTTGAAGCCCGCATGATGTCGGCCACGACCTTGATATTGTCCACTTTCTTGGCGACGTCGAAGACTTCGACCTCGACCGATGTGGTTCCGGGAGGAGCCATGCGGTGGTAGGTAACATCTTGATGGATGGCGCGGACCAGGTGCGGGGACTGAGCGTCGTCGAGCTTGAAACTGAACTTGCCGTTGGCGTCGGTTTTGGTGCGGCCGGCCTCTTCCATGCCGGCGCCGAGTTTGAGGAGAACAACTTCGTCTCCGGCGGAGGGCTTGTTGGTGGTGGAGTTTTTTACGGTGCCGGTGAGGGTTTGGGCGGGGCCAGGGAGGTGAGGAGGAGGGCTGAGATGCCATAAGGAGGTCGCCTCGCGCTTACGCTGCTTGCGGCGCAGGAACGCCGATTCGCGTGGGGGAAGAGAACGTCGGTAGGATGACATTCGCTGTTGTTGAGTCAGGGAAAAGCGGTCCTTCGACTGCGTGGAAACTTCGCTTCGCGAAGTTCCCACTTCGCTCAGGATGACAGTGCGCTTGGTAAGTGCGTGGGACATCTTTCGAGATATTTCTCGGTGGTCCTTTTTGCGGCGCGGGATTTTCCAGGCGGGCGATTTCGGCCAGGATGGTGGCGGCCTCGTCCTGCAGGGAAGATTTCAGTGAAGTGTAGTCCGAGTCGGGTACCTTGCCGGCTTTGTACTCGAAGTTGAAATCGCGCAGATTTTCGTAGACGGCGTCTTTGCGTTCGCGCAGATAGCCGGCGCGGGTTTTCTCCGGACCGAGAAAGAGTTTTCCCGGCAGGTAGAAAATGTAAAACAGAGATGCGGCGGCAAGCAGGAGGAGCAGGTAGATGAGCCAGATCATAGATCGGTCTCCTTGCGGGCCTGGTCGCGGAACTGCTCGAGTTCGGCGGCGCGGGCCGGGTGCAGGCCATCGGCTAGAGCGGGTGCGGGGCGATTCTTCCAGGCGCGAATGACCAGCACCATCAGAGCGAAGCCGAAGAACAGTGCGGCGAAGGGAATGATATAGGCTGCGCGGTCGAAACCTTTCGTGGTGGGCGCCGCTAGAACTTTTGGTCCGTATTTCTGGACGAAGCTTTGTTCGACCAGGCTGTCACTGTCGCCGCGGGAGACTGCGGCCATGAATTCGTTGCGCATGCCGTCGGAATAAGTGCAGCCGACGTGATTGCATTCGAGAAGAATTTGGCTGCAGCCGCACACGCACATCATCTGGTGGCCGATTTCGTTGAAGCGGGTGGCGGGGTCGCCGGCGCCAAGGAGGGAGAAGACGGCGAGACAGAGCACGAGGGTGTTGGGCGCGACCTTTGCGGGCGGGGATGACACTTATGGACGGGGCTGGTCCGGTCTTGGATTCGCGTTGTCATCTACCATTTAGTCTCCTGTTACTGCCGGGGCGGCTTGTGCTTGCTCCAGCCTTGCGGGCGCGGGCAAACGGATTGGCGCTGGCGCGTTTGGAACCAGGGCGAGGACGGTGCCTATCAGCATGATCCAGACTCCCATCCAGATCCACATGACCAGCGCGTTCAGGTGGGCTTTGATGATGGGGTGACCGTTATCCTGGTTGAGGCCTTCGAATACGAGGTAGAGATCTTCGTTGAGGCCGGAGCGGATATCGGGCATGGTCGAGGTCTGCTGGCTGGCTTTGTAGAAACGGCGCACCGGGGTCATGGTGCCGATCTGCTTGCCGCCTTTATAGACGTCAATGAGTGCCCACTGGCTGGCATAGTTTGGAGCGTCGTCGTCGGTGTAGGAGCGGCAGACCAGGGTGTAGGGGCCGATGGACATCTTGTCGCCGTAGGCCATTTCTTTTTCTTTGTCCTGATTGAAGGCGGAGCCGGCGAAGCCGATGATGACCACGACGACGCCGAAGTGGACGATGTATCCGCCGTAGCGGCGCGTGTTGCGGTGGGTGAGTTGCACCATGGAGGCGAACATGCCCTGGCCGGTGTGTTTCGGCGATGACGCGGCCGCCGCGGTAGAACTCGCTGGCCACGGTGAGCATCACCAGCGCCGAGAGCGCGATGGCCATCAGCGAGTAGAAATAGGAGATGTCCTTCCAGGGTCTCAGGCCGAAGGGCGAGCCCCAACTTTCGGGCGTGATCATCAGGAAAATGGCGACCGCGATGGCGCCGATGGCTGGCCACATGAAGTTGCGCTTCAGGCTTTCGAGCGAAGTCTTGCGCCAGGCCAGCAGCGGGCCTAGGGCGGTGAGGATCAGCAGCAGCAGGGCCACGGGGATGGCCACGCGGTTGTAGAACGGCGCGCCCACGGTGACTTTGTTGCCTTGGACCAGTTCCGAAATTTTCGGGAACCATGTTCCCCACAGCACGGTGAACGAGAGCAGAACGAAAAGCAGATTATTGAACAGGAAACTGGACTCGCGCGAGACCAGCGATTCGAGTTTGTGCTCGCTGCGCAGGTGCGACTTGTTCTTGATGAAGAAGAAGAGGAAAACAACGAGCGTGATGCCGAGGAACCAGGCGAACCAGCCGCCGATGGAAGATTGCGCGAAGGCGTGGACCGAGCTGATGATCCCGCTGCGGGTGAGGAACGTGCCGAGAATGGCGAGCCAGAAGGTGGCGAAGACCAGCCACATGTTCCACATCTTCAACATGCCGCGTTTTTCCTGCATCATGACCGAGTGCAGGAAAGCGGTGCCGGTGAGCCAGGGCATGAGCGAGGCATTTTCGACGGGGTCCCATCCCCAGTAGCCGCCCCAGCCGAGCACGGAGTAGGCCCAGTGCGCGCCGAGAAAAACCCCGCAGGTCAGGAAGGCCCAGGTGACCATGGTCCAGCGGCGGGTAATGTGAATCCACTTCTCGCCGGGATACTTCATGATCAGCGCGCCCAGCGCGAAGGCGAAAGGCACGGTGAACCCGACATAGCCGAGATAGAGCATGGGCGGGTGGATCACCATCTCGGGATATTGCAGCAGCGGATTGAGTCCGTTGCCGTCGGCGGGGAGATTGCCCTGCATGATGGCGAAGGGATGCGCGGCGAAATTCAGCAGCAACAAGAAAGAAAATCTGCACGCCGGCGATAACGACCGAAGCGTAGGCGAAAAGGCGCGGATCGGTCTTGTAGCGCAGGCGGAGGACGAATCCGTAGGCCGCGAGCAGCAGCGACCAGAACAGCAGCGAACCTTCCTGGCCCGACCATAGGACGGCGAACTTATAAGGGCCGGGAAGATCGCGGTTGCTATGGTGAAAGATGTAGGCGATGGAGAAGTCGTCGTGAAAGGCGCAGACGACGAGAATGAACGAGGCCAGAGCGACGGCCCCGAAAGTGGCAATGCCGGCGCGGCGCGCCGTCTCGCCCAGGCGCTCGGAACCCTGGCGGAGCATCGAAGCGAGGGAAACGCCTTGGGAAGGGGAAGTGCGACCGGAAAGCTGACCACCGGGTTGCGGGGCGGGCTTCTGGAAGGCGAGCGCGATCGTCCCGGCGAGGAACGAGTAGACGCTCAAAGCCAGAGCTAGAAGCAGCGCGAAACTACCCAACTCCGCCATGTTGAACGACCCCGACCTATTTTTTCAGAAACGGCCCTGAGAGGCAACCATCGGACGCCGCAGGTCGTGTCCTGGTTTGCCTTTTTTCACCACAGAGGCACAGAGCCACAGAGAAAACCTCGGACCTGTAAAAACTAGAATGGGACGGACTTGCCACGCAGTTAGGGTTTCTTCTGTGTCTCTGTGGTGAACAGAAGATGAAAATAGGACACTACTACGCCGCGGTTGGCAGTGCCGAGATTTTCGACAATGGATCTTCGATACTAAGGCTTCGACAACGGGTCCCAGATGGCAGGCCGAAGGTTTGTGACCTGTCACCTGAGACCCGCGATTGCACGGTATGCGGACTCTTTCCGGAAGCCGCTAGGCGGTGTGCTGCTGGTAGCGCTTGCGGATTTCCCGTTCCGCGGCCAGCCAGTCTTCGGCTTGGCTGCCGGGCGCGTTGCCGCGGCGCTGGTAGATTTCATAGGCGCGGCGGCGGATCTCTTCTTCCAGATTCAGTGGAGCCCGGTTGATGGCAACCACATTCTTGCGGGGCTCGGTCTTCACAATTTCGATCTTTTTGGGTGCTGGTGTGGCTTCGGGTGCGTTTTTCCCCTGCACTAATTGCTCGGCCTTGGTTTTGGGTTCCACAACAGCTTCGGCGGGGGTGGTTGCCGCCGGAACTGCCTTTGTTTCGGCCAGGTTGGCCGCGCCGCTGGCGGGCTGCTCACTGGTTGCGTTGGTACGGCTGGTCTTGCCGCCTGAGGTAGATTTTGCTCTTGCCATAATCGGTACTCCTTTATTTATGTGTTGATTTTGAAGGAATGAACTGAAAACACCTCGCCCCCACAATGTCTAAGAGAATAATGAAGTTGGTAGCGGAGTTGACCCTAGTATAAACCTTTGAGGGCTGTGGAAACCTGGGGGTGCGGGAACAAAATCAGTGGTCGGCGGAAACCACGGGCTTATCCGATTCAGAGAGGTCTGCGGTGCCCACTCGTCGAAAATCGCGACGAGTGGGGCAGCCTTTTCCGGGATGGTCCGATCAAAATTAAAAATCGGACGGTATAGCCCCGACTCCGCTGGAAGAAGAAAAATTTCTTTGACTATTTGTCGAATTCCGGTCTGGCCGTTCGACTATACAGTGAAGGAAGGGCAACTGGCCCGCCAACAGAGTAAAGAATAAGGATACGGATAACGACCGTTGCAGGAGAAGAAGAAATTATGCCGCAGAACTTGGTTGCGATTCACCAGCCCGATAACAGCGACCCGTCCCTTGGAGGCGAAGTGACCGAGGGCGAAGGGAGGCAGCGCGAGTCGCCCTCTACGCCAATGAGCAATCGACTCACTCGCCGCGACTTCGCTATTTGCACCGCCGAGTTTGGTCTGGCCGGTTTTGGTCTGGCTATGGGACTCGCGCCTGCCGCTACGCTGGCGGAGGCTGAGCCAGCCTCGCGCTCAGGAACTTCGCCGGCGGTAGCGGATCCAAATTCCGTTGACCCATATTCCCTTGTCGATCCGGAGCTTCTTCCTGTACTGAAGCAGTTCCCCGCTTTTGACATCTCAGCGGAGATGGTCAGCAAGTTCCGGCAAATGCCCGGGATGCCCGCGTAGCCTGCTCCCGCGCCGCAACCCGTGGAGCGGCATATCCCTGGGCCGCCAGGAGCACCCGAGGTTCGTCTTTGGGTGGTTGATCCTGCGCCGCTTGAAAAGGGCAAGCCGTTGTTGCTTCACATGCATGGCGGCGGCTTCATGATGACCGATCCCGGGTGGATGCCCCTGCTCCAGGGGATCGCGACGGATTGCCATTGCGTCGTCGTCTCGGTTGACTACCGGCTGGCTCCGGAGACGCGCTATCCCGGCGCGCTTGAGGACAATTACGCCGCGCTGAAATGGGTTCACGCCCATGCGGCGGAGCTCGGCATTGATCGCTCCAGGATTGCCGTGGGCGGTGAGAGCGCGGGCGGCGGCCACGCAGCCAGCCTTGCGATTCACGCCCGCGACCTCAACAAAGAAGACGTTCCCATCTGCTTCCAGCTGCTCATCTACCCCGAGCTAGACGACCGAACGGGCAGCTCCCACCCAGCGCCGCCCGCCATTGGCCACTTTATGTGGACTGCGAGTGCCAATCGTCTTGCCTGGAGCTCGCTGCTCGGTGTTCCGGCGGGTTCGTCCAAGGTGCCGGTAGCAGCCGTACCCGCCCGGGTAGCCAGCGTCGCCGGCCTACCGCCTGCCTGGATCGGCGTCGGTGCTATTGACCTGTTCGTCGAAGAAGACATGGAGTACGCGCGGCGGCTCGTCCATGCCGGAGTCGCAACCGAACTCCTGGTCGTGCGTGGCGCCTTTCATGGATTTGACCTCCTCGTGCCGGATGCCGAAGTCTCCAAACAATTCAGCGCGAGTTGGAAGTCTGCACTGCGCAAAGCATTCGCCGCTGGCAAAGCTGTTTAGCGGAGATATGCGCCGGTTCGGAATGACATCAGAGAGATAAGGAGACTGCAATGAGAAAGCTTAGAATTTTCGAACACATCTCGCTGGACGGCGTGATTCAGGCCTCCGCCGATGAAAACAATTTCCCCTACAGCGACTGGTCGGCCCCATATCGCACCCCGGCTGGCAGGGAGATGCTCCTTGCCAGGTATGGCGAGAAGTTCGATCTGCTGCTGGGCCGGCGGACTTACGATGGTTTCTCGAGCTTCTGGCCGAAGGCGCCGAGCAGTCCTATGGCTGATCGCCTCAACGCCGCGAGGAAATACGTCGCGACCCACCGGCCGGAAAGTCTTGCGTGGGGCCCGTTCGAGGCGGTTGGACCGGACATGGTTGGACGGAATGCGGGACATTGTCGAGGGCATTCGCCGCATCAAGTCGCAGGAGGGCCCTGACCTGCTCCTCATGGGCAGTTCAACGCTGACCTCTACGGTGCTCGAACACGGCCTTGCGGATGAGGTCGTGCTGCTTGTCGATCCGGTCCTGTTGGGCACGGGGAAGCGCATTTTTGCAGACGGAACTCCGGCGCGCGCATTCGAGCTCGCCAGCACGACGGCTACGACTACTGGAATCGTTGTCAATTCCTACAAGCCAGTCGGGCCTTTGAAAAACCAACCATGAAGGAGAGGCATCGGCAGCTATTCAGGCCTAGCGCGGTGCAACTTTAATATAAGAGTGGCGGCCCTGATATGGTGTCCGCACAACAGTCGATATTCATAGACATTGCTCACTACACAAGGAGAACACCATGCGCTTCATGATGATCATGTTTCCGAAAGACTACGAAAAGGCAAAACCCGGCTGGGTGCCCGACTTCAAAGAGATGGAAGCAATGGGCAAGTACAACGAGCAACTAGGGAAAGCCGGTGTACTGCTGGCGCTCGACGGGCTGACCCCGCCCTCGACGATGAGCGCGCATGTCACTTTTAAGAGCGGAAAATCGAAAGTTACGGACGGTCCGTTTACAGAAGTGAAGGAAGTCGTCGGCGGCTACTGGATCATCCAGGTGAAGTCGCGCGAAGAGGCGCTCGAATGGGCCTCGCGCATCCCCGGAAAGGATAACGAAATGGTCGAAGTTCGCCGGATGTTTGATCTAACCGACTTCGATCCCGAGACCCAGAAAGAGATCCAAAAGAAATTCGGCGACGACGTGGCCGCTGAGCTGGCCAAGTAGTAAGAAGACTCTCCGTGCTTTGTCGATTTCGCGAGGCCTCGCCGCCTGCCCCTTCGATAAGCTCAGGGCAGGCTCTTGCAAAAACGCGAAGGATGGGCACCCTTTGTGGGAACGGCGCAGGCAAAGATCGTTAAAGGCGGGCCAACCCGCCGGAAGCAAGTAATGGCTGGTGGCCGACAAAACTTAAAGGGGATCAAATGAGAAATGTAATCTTCGCAATCAATATAACCCTGGATGGCTGCTGCGACCACACCAAACAAATTGCCGATGAAGAAGCACTTGAACATTCCACGCACCTCCTGCAGGAGTTCGACGTGCTCGTCTATGGGCGTAAAACCCATCAATTGATGGTTCCATATTGGCCCGATATCGCAAAAAGCCAATCCGAGACAAAAGCGGACATCGAATTTGCGCAAGCCTTTGTCTCCAAGAAGAAGATTGTTTTTTCGCGATCGTTAGCCAGCGCTGAAGATGGAAATACGAGAATTGTTCGCACGAACCTTCACGATGAAATACTCAAATTGAAGCAGGAACCCGGCAAAGATATTCTGGTCGGTGGTGTAGATATTCCTTCGCAGCTTATCGAGCTTGGCCTGGTTGACGAATATCGTTTTGTGGTTACGCCAATCATTGCTGGCGAAGGGAGACGGTTGTTAGAAGGTGTCAACCTGCCGGAGAAATTCCAATTGAGACTTGTTGAGTCAAAGACTTTCAAATCAGGATGTGTTGCGCTTCGTTACTTGAAGCTGTGACGGAAAGATCTGCGGCGCCGTGCTGCTGGCTCGAATTAGAGAAATAAACCCGGTTTCCCCTCCCTCCCTCCCCCCTCGGTTTCCCCTACGGGAGTGGGGTTCCTCCGACGCCCTCGCCAGGACGTGCGCTTCCCGCTGGGATTGAGCTGTACCAATCGATATTGCGGGTGAAGTACATTACGGAGGCTACGGCGAGGAAGCTGGCTATCGCGCCGACCAGAAGCGCGTTATCTTCAAGGCGCAGTAGCAGATAGATGAAGAAATAGAGCAAGCTGAAGACAAACAGAGCGCGCAGCCCCTGCATGCGGCTAGCGAAAATCCACTGAGCATTCGCCGAGAGCAGAAGCACGGTAGCGCTGCCTGCGATTAAGAAACCCCAATCGAAGCCGATCCGTTCGGCTAAGGCGAGCAGAAGAAGATAGAAAATCATCTGCGCGACTCCTACTAGAACATACTGCGCAGGGTGGACGCGCTTGCCGGCCGTGGCTTCAAAGACAAAGTAGGAAAGAAATAACAATCCAATAAATAAGAGTGCGTACTTGAGAGAGCGGCTGACGGATTGATAAGGGTCGGCTACTTCGACGAATGAGATCCCCAATGCTGTGCGATCAAGCGCGCTCACCGCAGTGCTAGCGCCTTCCGCTGGAATGCCGCGGGCTATGAAAGGGATGGACCATTCTGCAGAAAAGCCTTGAGGCGAGACAGCACGCTTTACGGGCAAAAAGCTGCCATCGAAGCCCGGGCTCGGCCAATCACCCTCGGCCGCGAGATGAGTACTCTTCCCGTACGCCAGGAGCGCGAGGCGCTGTGCGCCGGAAAACCGCAGGTTGGCTGCTACGTCGAAGGTGGCATTGGGCTTGGCCAGGTCGGGGACACTGACGTCAAAGTACGCCAGCGGCAAGCGCGTGTTGGCGTCGCCAACGTTTTCTGCGGGGGCGAATGTGCTGGTCTTGCCGCTCGCGGTAAGTGTTCCATCGGCCAGCGCTCCGCGGGCGTCGCTGACGCCGACGACTATCCTGGCTCGGGTCCAATCCAGTTCTGCGCCTGCCGGGGCTGCCGCGGGGACGCCAGTCAGATCGAATGTTGCGTCGAATTTCAGGTCTGCCTGATAGACCGGAACCTTGAACAGAGATCGGCGGCGCTCTCCTCGGTGCGAACCTTTATGCTGGCGTCGCCTTTCGCAGGGAACACCTCATAGAGGCCAGGCACAGGCGAACGACCTTTATAGGGCGAAGGAATGCTGTAAGGAATCGAAAGTGTGGGCCCAAGAAATGTTTGCTGGCCGCCGGCGCGGCCGTTGATTTCATCGATGACGCCCTTGGCTCGCGTGTTTCGCTCCTCCACTACGCTGTTCACGAAGAGGGAAGGGATGGTCATGAACAGGGCAAGAGCGCAGACCACCAGCAGTTTGAGCCCCATGGAGCGGGACAGGTTTCGAAGCTGGACAGTCAATGACGAGGTCGACGGTTGATCCATGCGGGTCTCTCCGCGATACTGGGATGTTATATCACAAAGATATTTATAATGTAAAGTACTCTAACCACGCGGAGCCCCGAATCATATCTGTGGCGGATGAACACTCGCGCGAACCTGGCTTATCGTGAGTTCTAAGTCAAAAGCCCCACTTCTCGCGAAGAGCGCGAGAAATGGGGCACCCTGCGAATGCGAGATGTGGGCACCCGCCAAACAAGATCAAGTAGCACACGGAGCATCGCCGCCCACCCTTCGACAGGCTCGGGGCAGGCTCTTGCAGAAAACCCAAGGGATCGGGCACTCTCAGTGGGAATGGTGCACGCAAAGATCGTTAAAGGTGAGCGGTCCGCCGGTTTCAGGACCCTTCTGGACCGATATTTCTATTTTTGCATGGCGCTGCTCATGGCCGGACTTGCGGCCGGGGCCTTCAGCCGTACGGTCGATCGAAACCTGTTGCATGCCAGGCCGCCAAGACCATTCCTGCTGTGGTTTCACGGCGCTGCTTTTTGCGCCTGGATCGCGCTGTTCGTGGCGCAGTCGGCCTTAGTGCGCGTGCGCAAGGTCAGCGTGCACCGCACACTGGGCTGGTTTGGTGCGGCACTGGCGGCAACTATGGTGGTCTCGGGCCTGATCGTGTCGGTCGTTATGCTGCGGTTCGAGATGACCGTCCTCCATCGGAACGTTGCGTCGTTCCTGTCAATCCTCTGGGGCGACCTGATCATCTTCGGTGGGTGCATGGCGCTGGCAATCTATTTTCGGAAGCGGCCCGAGTACCATCGTCGGCTGGTTTTCATGGCCAGTTGTCAGCTCATGCAAGCGGCCTTTGTCAGATTTCACTATGTCGGTTACCACGACCTCTTCTATCCGGCGCTGGATGTGCTGATTGTGGCTGGGGTGCTGCGCGACCTGATCGTGGATGGTCGAGTCAATAAGATCTACCGCTCTGTTTTCCCGGCAATCATTGTGCTGCAGGCCCTGGCCACGTATTTGGAGCGGGTGAATCCGAGTTGGTGGAAGGCCGCAACTTTGACGATTTTAGGCGTGTGAGGTCGAGCGAGGGTACGCCGTGTACGGTTCTCCCGGCGAGAAGAAACAGCAGGTTCCTCCACTACGCCGTCGCTGGCGCTCCGGCTCCGGTCGGAATGACAGAGAATAAGGGCTGACCGAAATCCCTCCATCCATCAAGCAGGTTCTATCCACGACTATGGTATAGCGAGGGGTTTGTAAATGAGACCGATGACGATTCCGACGATCGTCCATTGGACGAAGTAAGCCACAGCCTGTGCCAGAGCGAGTTTCAGCCCGATGTTGAGGTTGACGTAGTTGTGCAGCACAAATCCGCAAACCACGAAAATGCCAATGAGAACGCCCAGGCGCGCACCTTCGGTAGTGCCCGATCCGCCCTGATGAATCATTGCGAAAATTATCGCGACAATCAGGATCGCTATTAGAGTTGCGGCGATTCCAATTGGCATAACCGCCATCATTTTTTCCTTAGATCGGAATACGTCCGGGTACTTGCGGGATTCATCGATAAGAGCTGGCACCAGCCAAACCAGTAAGAAACCAAAAGCAAAATACGCGACCGTGCCCCCAAGCGCGGCCAGCCCGAGACTTAAATAGTTCATTTGCGCTCCTTACTTCGAAAATCGCTAGGATTGTACACTGAGCCGATCCTGCTGAAGCCGGGCGCTGGTTCTTGTGGCTCGTGCATTTGATCGCGGCGCTGAAGCGCTGCGCCACCCAAAATCAATCAGCGCGCCTTTTGTAGAGCGATCCAGACGAAATTGTGAACTCGGAACACGGGACCAGCGAGCCGCATGGAGCCTGCTGATCGCGCGCCTTTTAGTGATAAACTCTGGATCAGTGGCGCTATCGTCTAGGGGTTAGGACGGAAGATTCTCAATCTTCAAACCCGGGTTCGATTCCCGGTAGCGCTACCAGCCTTTCTTAAGCCGTTTCATTCCAATAGGTTGTAGCCTGCCAAAATCTTGTCACGGTGCGTGTCACGGTAACAGGTCCCGGTAATCCGCGAATTTTCGCAGAACGGCGGTATTACTGGAGATGTCCAATCGAAAAGTCAGCATCATCGAACGAGTCAAACGAAATGGGAAATGGGTGTGGGGTGAGAAGTGGGACATCCCGCTCAATCTCACAGCAAGAGAAAAATCACGTCGGGGGAAGTTCTATATCATCTGGTATCGCGGCAACCAGAAGGTCTTCGTGCCCGTGCCCACACTCAAGGAAGAAGCACTTCCCGAACTGAAGGCAGCTTTACTGCAGGCGAAAATCAAGCAGCGGCATCTCGAAGATGCAGCGGACGGTTTGGACCGCCCTGATCCCATCACGCCAGTGAACCGGGTCACGCTTCGGGAAGCTGTGCAGAAGTTCACCACTCAAATCGAGCTGACCAAAGACCCGCTCACCTACAAGGTATACGAGCAGAACCTCCGCGAATATTCGGAATGGACAAAATTGACCTACGTCGATCAAATCGACAAGGATCATTTGTTTGAATACCGGAAACACCTCACGGATGGCGGAAACGAGGGTCTGACGGCGGATTGGAAATTGCTGCGGATCAACAAAATGGTCAAAGTGACCCTGAAACTGGATCACGGTAAAGGACCGATCAAAAAGAGTGACCTCGGCAAGATGAAGCCGAATGGCGATCCTGACATCTACACCTCGCAGGCGTTGCAGGCATTTTGGGGGGCATGCAAGCCGGACGAGCATTTGCGCTACTCGGCGCTGCATGAACCTGCGTTTCGTAAGGAAGAGTTGATGTACTTAGAGAAGGATGATGTTTTGGTCTCGCAGCAGATGCTCCGGGTCAGGTCGAAGGAGCGTCGTGACGATGATGGAAATGTGCTTTACAAGTATGCGGCAAAAGTGGACAGCGAGCGGGACGTGCCGATCAGCCGTGAGTTGATGGGCAGGATTGTGCTGCACATGAACTCGCACCAACATCGGCTGGTGTTCTGTACGCGAACCGGGAAGCCTGATACCCATTTCTGGGACAAGCTTAAATCCATCGCGAAGCGTGCAAAGCTTGACCCGACCTCATTCAACCTGAAGAAATTTCGTGCCACGCGGGCGACGGAATGGCTCCGACCCAAGTGGCTCGGCGGTGTTGGCTACGACATGCCGACCGTAAAGCGACTGCTTGGGCACGAGAAGGACAGCGACTCGATTTGGTCTTACGTCAGGCGCGTAGAGAACGAAAAGTTAGTTGCCGAGATGAACAAGGAAAAAGAGAAGTCTGCTCCCACGCAACCTTCTCCTCCGAGCAAGGGTCCCGTGGTATTACCGCAAAGCGGCGCAGTCGTGATTTCTGGCGTGCAAGCCTTTTAGGGCTGGTCAGCCAAGAGCATTTCGAGTAGCGAAGATGCGGCAGACGATGGCTTGGGTGTGGAGCGTGTCAGCACAGCGATGCGCGGCAAGAAAGTCCACACGAAGACACCCGCTCTGTGATGAACCCTCTACAGAACGCGTTTCTCGTGAAGCACTCGGTTGAAAACTGCTTGGGGAATTCGCAGGACGCGATACCTGCGCCTGTGCAACCGTTCCGGTGATCCCAAATCCACAACGCCCGGCTCATCTGCAAACAACCTTGTAATTGTGTCCCTGCTGACCTTGAGGAATTTGGCAGCTTCCGCCACCGTGTAAAACTGTTCTTCCATACTGCCCGAATTTACCTTTTCTACTCATTGCCGCGACTCCCGCCACGGTCAATCTCCTTACTATTACTGGATTCGGGCGATTCTTGCGGAATGTCTCTGCATGTGTGACGTTTGGCCTTCGTCCGATTGTTGCCTCTTCTCCCGATTTTCCACCAAATCTCCAACTCCTGAGATTTCGAGTATTAGGAGGTGAGGCTACAAAATATGGCACAAAATAAAAAACAAACATCGCAACACGAAGAAGTAGTAAAGACCGCCGAACCATCCAAAACGAATGCTTCGGTAACAAGTGAAGAATTGGCACAGAAGGTCATTGACGGAGTCCGATCCGCAAGAGTCACGGCGGAAGACTTGCTGGAACTTCGCAATCGCTTCGCCAAGTTGAAGAAAACGGAAAACATCCTCGGCTACCGCCTTAACCAATGGGAAAAGTTCTGTGAGGACCAGCTAGGCATGCCGCCATCGAAGGCACGCCGCTGGATACGGGAGACCTGTAAAGCTATCGGCACGCCTACGCCGGGGACGAAGCATGACGGAAGCGCAATGCGTGCTTACCAAACTAAGGAGTCTGAAGGTGACGGGGACGGAAGGCTTCCGGCTTACAATCTGCGTGCCGTCACGCTTTCCGGTTACACCGTAGCTACCGTCAAGTCATTTGCGGTCTGGGAAATCCGGCAAGGCAACGAGAAAGCCGCTGGCTACTGGGTGCGTCAACTATTTCTTGCACAAAAGACTGTGCGCGTTGATCCGTGGCGGCTGCTTCACATCCACGTGGCGGAAGAAGTGGGATTGGCGGACTTAGGATTGGTGCGCGTGCTGCTTGATTTGGAAGACAATGCCAAGCGGATCAAAGATGGCAACACGGAACTGTTGCCGCTGATGCTAGGCACCGCTTTGCTGTGCCGTGCGGAGAAGTCCCGGCTTGGAGACAACATGTGCATCTACTACAAGCACGGTCCCACCTACATTCCGCCAGTGGACGCGGAAGTGGCGGCAATGGCTGGGGAAGAGAATCCCCAGCCGCAATATCCGCCGGATCACGCGGTTTTTGACAAGCACACGCCGGAGGGAAAAGCCATGGGACGAGACTTGGAACATTTTCTCCACTCGGAGAAAAGCCAGCTTGCGAATCCGTCACCTATACCGGACTTCCAACCATAAGGTGTGCCAGTTCCCACCAGAAAGTATCGCGAGATGGTGTTGGCGATGATCGCAGGCGATCCAGAATTCGACCTTTTGCCTGACCTGCATCCAAAATGACACCGGCCCGGGAGTCGGTGCATGCCTCACCAAAGTCATTGATTGGTTTTTGCCTTTCAATATTCGGCTTTTCCAAACAAACAGTATTAAAGGGAGAAGGGCGGATTCAACCGACCTTTTGGCTGGGATATGTGCCAGCTAATAGGAGATAACCGAATGGTCACCGATTTTTGTGACGACCTCAATGCACTGGACGCGCCAACCTCGGAAATAAGTTTCCGAAGTGACGCGGACGAGTTGGACGAGTATCTGGAAGACGAAGATTTGGACATGGACGCAGAGTCCGAAGACGAATCGGAATCCGGGGACCAGTCCGAAGACGAAGAAGATGAAACCGCACCGCAGTGGGTTGAAGTGAATGACCAGATTCGCAAACTGCATGCCGAATGCCTGAAGCTAGGCAGCACGGTCTTCAAGGCCATGAAGCAGCAGATTCAGGAAGCGAAGCCATTCATCCTGCCGCTGCGGGACAACATTTTCCGATATAGGCAGGGAAGTAGCGGCAATGTCATTGCATTTTCGGATGACATGCTGGGTATGGACGGCAAGCCTCTCGGCAAACTGTCTTGGCCGCAATACTGCGATCGAGTGTTTGACCTGTCCACGAAGCGGATAAGCCAGATACTCGGTGCGAAAGACAGGTCCGTCAAGAAGACCAACAAGCCGAACTGCGAGAAGTCTCTTTGGCGCAACGGCTGGCACGCACGCAGCCAGCAAGTAGACAACTGGATTCGCGCGCAGCACGCCGCAGGCACGGTCTTCGCCACGGACGTTCCGCTTCCATCCGACTACGCGGAAGTAGTGAAGGTGCCAATCACTAAATTACTTGCCGAATCGGCTGCCGAAGATGCACCGTCCGCGCAGGACGAAGACGGCGCCAAAGATGCTGAATTGGCGGCGGACGAGACATCTGTCATTTGCTTCTTTGCGAGATACAAAAAGAATCCCGCAGAGATGGTTGCGATGATGCGCCTCATCCTTCTTACCTACGGTCTCGCTAACACGGTCTCGATTGAGACAGTTGAGAACCGCCTGCGCCAAGCTGCATAACAACAACCGGGACGGAAAAGCGAATCGCCACCGCTGGCGCGAGTAACCTACCGTCCCAACAATATCTATAAGGATACAAAATGACACCAGACGTAACATCCATTTCCGGCTTAGGCTTTTGCACTTGGCGAGAATACACGCAGCGCTGGATTGCGCACGTAAACGCGCCGGTGCACAACGGCGTGACCCCTCGGATTGGGGTGAGCAGACTCGCTTGTGTTGCTTCAGCCTGTAATGGAAAGATCGCGCTCGCCGTCCACCCGTTCATCTGGTTCGATAAACGGGCTGGGTGTTTGGGGTCGGTAAATTCGAGCAGTTCGATGGGCGCACCGTTTTCGACAATGAATGCGACACGGACACCGTCGGATGGGCTGTTCGGAGGAATCAGGATTTCGCGCCCAGCAAGCTCGGAAGAGATGTCGGTCACTTCGAACGCGACGTGCGCCACTCGCCGGACAAGATCGGGAACCGCTGCATCTGCCTCGAAGCGCATCCATTCCACGCCAAATTCGCTTTTCTGGTGACTGACGACGAAGACGTTCAGGTGTTTCAAGTGGGTCTCCCCGGCCTTCGACTCGTTAGTGGGAATCCCGATGTGGTGATAACGGCGCATTGTTTTCCCTCCGGGAGAACTGGCGCAAAATTCTACTCTATTCGTTACCACGTTTGAATCGCTCCGAGCCTTCCGAAAGGGTCTGTTCCAAAATCCTGAAGCAAGCCAAAGCGGAGCACGCGAAGCTCCAATAGCGACTCGCATCAAATGCTGTTAGGGGCGTGTCGGAGCCATTTTTGACGAGCGGGTTGTAAGGAAGGCGGATTACAGCGAATTAGCCCAAACGATGCGGATTCTGATTTTGACCAATTCCGCAAGGTGCTGGGTCTGCGTGTGGTATATGATAGCCCGCCAATATGAAAAAGTCCGCAAACATTGTGGCTGTGATTGGTCTTGCACTTGGCGGGGTCTTCGGAATGGCAGGGACATTCGTCGCTGCGCGTAATCTCCAAGCCGCTTTGTGGGCGATTGACGGTGTTGGCTTGATAGTTGCCACAGCACTACTCGCACTACATTTCTTCAGGAAGGGAAATGATATTGTCGCCGCCGGATTTCTCGTATTCGCGTGCGCGTCGAGTGTCATGCTCACCGGGAATGCGACAACTGCCGAAGGAAGCGTTCCTTCGTTCGCTGCGGGCACGGCGTTATGGTGTGCCGCCCTTCTGCTCACAAGTGTGCCGAAAGAATTCGCTGTCTGGGTTCGCGTGGTAGGCATTATTGGATCGATTCTCTTTGCGATCACCGCAGCCAGCATATTTTGGGGCAAACAGGTATTGCCGACCTCGTCGCCGCTGCCCTTTTTCGCATACCCTTTCCTCGTGCTAACCTTCATCGGCTGGATTTGGACTCTGCTAAAAACGGCTTAACGAGGGCGTCCACCGTGGAGTCATTTCCCAACGAACCTCTGGAAAGACGCTGACCCCGACATTCCTATCCTGAAGCAAGCGAAAGCCGAGTACGCGAAGCTGCAGTAGCTCCTTGGAAAATCGGGACACGAAGCGCAAGCAACGGTGTTCGAGTCGGTCTGCACAATGTCGAAACCGAGGACATTGCAGTAGAACGTGAGCGATGTCGCCATGTCGAAGACTTGGATCAGCGGCGTCATTCCGCGAAGGTCGATACTCATCGTGCGAACTCCAGAGATGGCAAGATTACACTGCTCAAGGTTGGTATGAGAAGCACACCATGAACGTCTCAGCCATCGTAATCATCGCCATCGCCGCCACGGGCGTGCACTGTTCGCAGAAGAAGGCATTCGCGAACAACCTGACCGATCATCTGTGCTTCTTCGCCGCCGTCTTGCGGCTACGACCCGTCTTGATTCGGGATTCCCGAGTCCTGCCGTCCACGCCTCCCCTGTCCCACAAGGTTGAGCGGCACTTCTTCGACGGGCAATTTGGCGGGTTCTCGGTCTCGGGTATCCACCTGTGGCCGCAGACGTCGCAGACAGCGACCCGCATTGTCTTCCAGCCCATGTCGCCATTATATCGCATTCTGTCCAATGGACATAATATCCTTGACGTCTGGCGGCGCAACTCGTATAATATGTCCAATGGACATAATGCAGGGCGTACCCGCCACTCCGCATGCAGGAAAAAACCTAGTAAGAGCCGCAATTTACGTCAGGGTTAGCACCGCCGACCAACGGGTCGAGTCTCAGCTTTACGATCTCAGGGAACTTGCGGAGAAGCGCGGGATCGAGGTCGTTCAGACTATCAGGACTGCGGCATCTCGGGCAGCAGGGCACGGCGTCCGGGTCTCGATGCGCTGATGGCGGATGCCCGAAAGAGGAAGTTCTCAGCGGTGCTGGTGACGGCGTTTGACCGCGTGGCGCGGAGCGTAAAGCACTTTCTCCAGACCATCGACGAGCTGGAAAGTTTGGGTGTTGTATTCATCTCTCGGCGCGAACAGATGGACACGAGCGGGATGATGGGCAGACTCTTCCTGACCCTGATCGCCTCGATTGCCGAATTGGAGTCGGATTTGATACGGGAAAGAGTGCGGGCTGGCATGCGCAGGGCTCGCATGGAAGGTCGTCAGATCGGAAGGGCGCGGCTCGACATTGACCGGGATCAGGTAGTGCTCGACCGCCGATCTGGGTTGTCCCTGACGCAGGTCGCCAAGCGGCACAACATTTCACGAGCGAGTGTTTGCCGCCTGATGAAAGAGGCGAACGGTGATTCCAATGTCGCCATTCCAGTCTGCACTGAACGCTCTGGGATAGAGGCTCGCCTTTAGGGGCGGCATGACCGCTGGTGACAAAACGCAGCTAGGCGTGGGCTCCATCCGCGCCGACCAGATCGGCAAAGTATTTGTCGCGGTCGGTCGGAACATTCGCCAATGTCTTGTCTGCGAGCAGCTATTCACCCGGCGAGCCGCCTCTGAACACGCCAAGGGGGCTTGCCACTGGGTTCTGGGGCGTGAAGCTAGTTTGTACGCTGTGAGTCAAGAAAAGGAGAGCACATGCTGAAAAAAGACTACATTCGCGACGGGAAGAACCGGATCATCGGGTCGGTCACCAATGGCTTCGACGACACAACTGCCGTTACCCGCGACGAGCACAACAAAATTACCGGGCGTACCAACGACCGATTCCAAACCACCCGCGACGACCACGGGAAGCTGGTCTCGACTAATTCCGCCGATCCGGGTCTCGTCATCGGGCGCAAGAAATAGCACAGCCGCACTATCCCTTCCATTAGCAACCTGAAACCTCACGACATGTTGTCGTGAGCGTAGGTATTTGCCCAAACAATGTGCCGACAAAGTACGAACCACGGAGGTTTACGTGAGAACTGAGTCGTCCACGATGAACGAAACCATCGAATGCCCGTTGTGCGCGGGCAAGGCGAACTCAGACGCGCCGAGATTCTGGATCGCCTCGGAGTCAAGGACTTCGCCCGCGTCGCACAACTGAGCGCGGAAGAAGCTTTCCGGCTGCTCCAGAACAAGCACGACCGTGAGCACCAGAGCGCATGGTCGCGCTTCGAGACCGAACTGGCGAAGCGAACCGCCGAGATCAGAGAGCGCCACAAGGATGAACTGCGGTCGCGCTCAGTCCGACAGGGACGACCTCACTCGCCGAGTCGAAGATTGCCTGAGAGAAGTCGCTCAGCTTCGCGAGCGGAACCAACAACTCGAAGGCGAAATGTCCAAGGCGGCTCGACGTGGGAAAACTGGAGGAGATCAGCTTCGAGGAAGAGGCGCGGACGTGGGCAGGCATCGTCGTCAGCGAGAAGCTGCCTCGGAACGGAGATTTCATCTTGGCTTTCCGCGATCCCAGCGGTGCTCCGCTGGAGCCGTGCATTCTCGTGGACAACAAGGACAAGGCGACTGTCAGCGAAGGCGACATCAAGAAACTGATCCGTGACGTCAAGGAACGTCGCAGCCCGGTCGGAGTGATCGTGGCGAGGGAAGAAAGCCAGCTTCGTCAGCTTGACCGGGAACGACGATGGGGTCAGGAGGACGGCATTTGGGTTCTGCGAACGACCCGGCATTGGCTGCCGCGAGACCTCGAAGTGCTCAAACCCGTCTTCGAGCGCATGAGAACCGAGGGACCAAACTTTCTCCAGCGGAACTCCGCGCTGGCGGAGGAAATCCGTCGCACGTTCGTTGATCTGGATGAAGTCGAGAAAGAGCTAAAGAAGGCAGCAAAGGCAATCGACGCCGTGTCCGATCTGACTGCGAAGTATCGGAGTCGGTTGCAGGCGCTTTGCGACACCGCCGCCAGCCCGAAGGTCGCTCCGAAGGCGGAGCGAAATGGTGGTGTCCCACAAACGCTCGGCGCATAGTCAGTCGGAAAAGAGCAGATTGGAGGGGACGATGGAATTCATAAGGCATCGTAAGAAGTCTGTTCGGACTGCTCGTGCTGAACATCGTGCTGGTGCCTATCATGGTGCTGGGTCCGTTGCTTTACGTGATCCCGTTCTTCTGCATTGTCGCGAATCCGCAAGACAACTTCTCCGGGCTGGCGCAGCTTTACTTTTGGGTCGGACCGCTGTCGTGCGCATTCTGGATGTTGGTCTCCTGCCATTGGCCGACCGTCCGCAGGGCACAGCGCGAGGGACGGCTAGCAGACTTGGCGCGAAAGCGAGGGCGGCATGCTGCACACTGTCACCAAGGCGGCTGTGTACATGGTCGCCGGACTGTTCGGTTCCTTGTTCTTTGAGATCACGTTCTTAATCAATGACCTTGGTAATTTGGGTGCTCCCCGCCATCGTGTTGGAATTCAAAGTGGGGAGAAGTGTCTAGGGAGAACAAAGATGAACCGACAATTCGCAATCGCATTACTGAGTTTGACACTTGTGGGCGCAGCCGTAGCGCAGAAGACAAACGGGATTCTAGTTGAAGTAGACAGTTCTCGGTTAGGAGATGAGAACTCGGCAAACGGCAAAATTACAGACGGTAGTGGCCAGGTACCTTTATGGTTGAAGTTACTGAAGTTGCGACCGGGAAAACCCATGTTTTTGCCTGCCAAAAGGCAGAGAAAGACTGCGGCCTTGGAAGTATTGACGGACGGATACCCAACCACGCACGCTACCTCATGAAGTATATCCAGTCCGCATATCCAGACAACGCCCAACTGTTTCCCAACGACAATTCCCGTTACCCGCTTGTAGCGGGAGGCGGTGTAGAAATGACCGGTGCCGTTCAAATCCTAGACGAATCGGTCGAACCTGCAAAATGGGTGAAAATGACAGCGGGAATGACTGTTACCCATTTTGTCATCTTAAAGCAGAAACAGGCGTACAAAGTATGCTCAGCGGAAGTTGCCAAGAATGCGGCTGAAGGTAAGTGCACCCTAGAGAGGATTAGGCTGGGAGTCCAATCGCAAGAAAGTTGCAGGTGCACTTTTGTTGACACCCCCCAGCCGTTGCCGGTGGAGAAGCTGCCCTGCGAAGTGTGCATTACTTCGAATGTCAGCTCTCCCAATCCTGCAGACACCATCGGCTACCTCTTCCCCGGCGCGCGCGATCCTTCCGCGCAAGATCAGATTCAGCATCTGCGCACGATGCTTGTCGACGATAACGCGCAGTTTGCTAAGAAGCAGGGCATTGTAATGTACGCAGAAATAAAGGGTGATGCGTACATAGTTCACTGCAAACAACTTTCCTCCACCCAATTGCACAGATTAGTTGGCCAGACGGCTCTTTTGAGTCTTCTACAAAGGGCGCAGATCAAAGAATACGTGATGACTAACGATGCTGGATACACGGGCCATTACGATGTGGCGTCGGGAAAAATAACGGAATAGCCCAAACGCCTCCTGCCATCACATCCCCCACCAATTTGATGGGTCGCAGGTCTTCGATGTGTGCTGGGTTGAGCGCTTCAAGCTGGAGCTACGATTCCTTGGGCCGTCCCGTTTTGGAGTCACGGACGAACCTCATGCCTGCGACGGCTCCGACGTGTATCGGGGTAGGCAGATACCGTGTCTGTAGAGGTGGATCGCCGTCTGATGCCAGTACCCTGAACGTCGGCTACGCATACTACCTGGACGGTTCCCTCAAAATGCTGACGTACCCAAGCGGCGATTCTGTCACCTATCTGGTCGAGGGCGATGGACGTGCGGCGGAGGTAAGCGATAACGACAACAACTACGTGACCGGCGCAGCCTATACTCCTGACGGATCCGTCGCGAGCATGGCGAATGGTTATATTTCTGGTACTCAGGACAATCCCATATTTGCGGGCATTATCACTGCAAACTATTACAATGACCGACTACAGCCGATCCAGCTCTCTGCTACGGGGGCCAGCTCAGTTTTCAGCCTTTGCTACGACTTCCATCTGGGCAAAGCAGCAAGCACGCCACAATGCAGCTTCGGTGCGTATAACCCGCCTGCCGATAACGGAAATGTGGGTCAGGTGCTGAACAATGTCGATTCAAACGGAAGTTTTGCTTTTGCCTATGATTCTCTGAATCGTCTTTCGCAGGCGAACACGCTGATCACGACTCCTCCAACCGGGCAGAATGCCCGACCCTGCTGGGGCGAGGTGTACACGATTGACGCCTGGGGAAACCTGACGAACATCGCGCCGGCGTCCGGGATGTCCCCAAATTGCTACACTGAGTCGTTGAGCGGGTCTGCCAATGCGAAGAACCAGCTTGCCGGCATAACCTATGACATCGCGGGCAATGTGATCAACGATGGCCTTGGGAATCAGCCGACCTACGATGCCGAGAGCACGTTGGCGACCGATGCCGGAGTGACCTACGATTACGATGCCGATGGCGTGCGTACGGAGAAGTCCTCGGGGACGATGTACTGGCCCGGTCCAGGCGGGGAATATTTGGCTGAGACCGACCTCAACGGCAACATCAACGAGGAGTATATTTACTTCAACGGAGAGCGTGTCGCTCGCGTGGATCGTCCGAGCGGCACGGTTCACTATTACTTCTCGAACCATCTGGGGTCGGCCAGCGTGATCACTGATTCACTGGGAAACATCCAGCAAGAGACGGATTACTACCCGTACGGCGTTGTCGCCTACACGACCGGTTCCGACCCGAACCATTACAAGTTCACCGGCAAAGAACGCGATTCCGAATCCAACCTGGACATGTTCGGGGCCAGATACTACGGATCAAGCCTGGGCCGGTTCATGACGCCGGACTGGGCCGCAAAGCCCACGGCGGTGCCCTATGCCCACTACGGCAACCCGCAGAGCCTCAATCTCTATAGCTACGTCCAGAACAACCCGACCACGATAGGTGATCCCGATGGGCATTGGCCAACCTTTAGGTTAGGCGGAACATGGACACATTCCGACATCGTCGATGCCGCCTACCCGGGTCTTAGCGCCGCACAACGCCAGATCATTAAGAATGGCAGTGCTAAGGCTGATGAGGATCAAAGTCGAGCCGGGGCTCCCGCACACGGGATGACTCCGAAAGGAGAGGACAAGGCCATCGCGATGAGGGACGCTGCTAAGATCGTCGCCAACAGTGAGTCCGCTGCTCGGAACGATCAAGCGGCATACACTGCGGCGGGTGGAAAAGGTATTGCGGATTCGGCTTTGTCTGCCGTCGCGCCAGCTTTCCACGAACAAACCGATGAGACATCTCCCGCTCATGCTGGGTTCCAGGAGTGGGGTGGCATGGGTGAGGGGAATGCAATACAGCAACTGCAAGAAGTCGCTGCAGGGGCCGAGCATGCAGCACGCGAGTCGAGTGCGACTCCTGAGGAAAAAGCTGCTTCTATAGCTGCTGCTCAACGCGTGCTGCAATCTGTCCTTCCGCCCGACCTATACCAGAAAGCAATCACACCTCCAAAACAACAATAGGTGTATCGTCGATGATAAAATCTTTCGGAATTGCGACCTTCGTTGTAATTTCAGCGTTCCTCTTAGCGCTTGTGGCTGGTCGATACCACCTAGGTGCTGTTCAAGCTATCTGCGGCCTCATTCTATTTCCCGGCGGCTTCATCACCACCAAAGTCATGCGCGTAGGGCCCTTGGGAGGGGGGGCGGTCTTCGTAGCGGCTGTGGTGCTTATCGATATAGCTTTTTACGTCCTCGTCTTCCATCTTGTTTCTGTTCTGGCGAGAAGGGGCGGCGTAAAGCAATGACTGGTTGCCTGCCCTGAGGTATTGACACGGATCATGGTTGTGCTGCGCACGGGGGTGAAAGGGAGACACGTCATAATGGGCGCTCTGATTCAGTTGCGATGCTGCATCAGTGGCGATGTGGTTGAGCGGGATAACCCGGACGGCTACTCCCTCCAGGTGCAGAAGTTCGAGACCAAATCTCCGGAGATGATCTGGGCACACGGCTCGCGCCTGCGCAAAGTGATTCCGCTTGTCGGAGAGGAAATACCGGGTCCCCAGGGTAATTTTCAGTGAACACTCCGATATACGCCTACGATGTAGACGAGTGCAACTACGACGCAGCTCGGAGCGTGCTCATCCAGCGCAGTGTTTCGGAATGTTACAAGTTCACCGGCAAAGAACGCGATGCGGAGAGCGGGCTGGACAACTTTGGCGCTCGGTACGATGCAAGCAGCATGGGCAGGTTCATGTCCGCCGATCCTGTGTTCATGAACGTCATGAGAGTGATGGACCCGCAGAGACTGAATCTCTATGCTTACGGGCGCAACAACCCTCTCGTTTACACCGACCCGACCGGTAAGGACATCGTATCCGGCACTGGCGACTGACCTGCCCCCTGCTTTCGTTCACGTAAGAATACGACAACTTTCAGCTGCTCCCTCTCCGGTTTGAGCCGGGATGGGGGAGCGCGAGGGGCAAGGGACGGCGTTTGAGTCCCTTGCCTCTCGTTCAGCTGTGTAGAAGCCTGCTGCATGCGCCGCCGCAAACTCTTATGGGGTTTTATATCCCAAGCTGCTATGCGGACGCTCCTCGTTGTACTCGATCTTCCACGCTGCGATCTTCCGCCGTGCGTCGAACAGGTTTTGAAACCAGCTCACCGTCAAGCACTCATCCCGCAACCGTCCGTGAAAACTTTCCACGCGCGCGTTCTGCGTTGGCTTGCCCGGCTGAATGTGCAACAACTCGATCTTTCGCTCCACACACCACGCCAGAAAATGCCGGCTCGTCAGTTCGGGCCCATTGTCGCAGCGGATCGCTTGCGGTTGTCCCCGCTCGCTCACGATCGCATCCAGCACTCGTGTCACTCTCCGGCTGGCAAAGCTCGTATCCACTTCCAAGGCCAAGCACTCCCGCGTATAGGCATCCACCACGCTCAGCACCCGGATCGTTCGTCCGCACTCCACCGCATCATGCACAAAATCCAGCGCCCACTCCTGGTTGGCCGAAGTCCGCACCAGCAGCGGCTTTCCCTCGCGGACGCAATGCTTCCGCTTCTTCCGCCGAATCATCAGCCCGGCATCCCGATACACGCGATGCACCCGCTTGTGGTTCCCATGCTCTCCCGAGCGGCCCAGCAACACATGCAGCCGCCGATACCCGAAGCGCGGCTTCTCCCGCGCCAACTCCACCAACTGCGTTCGCAGCGGCTCGTCCGTGCGTATGCTCCGGTAGCGATAGCTCGATACCGGCAGCGTCATCACGCTGCACGCCCGCCGTTCACTGAAGGCGTACTTCTCTCGCACCTGCTCGACAGTCGCCTTCAGGACCGCGAGCTCCACCCGTTTTTTTCAATCACCCACTGCAGCGCATCCTTGTCCAGACTCAGATCCGCCACCAGCTTCCGAAGTCGCGTGTTCTCATCCCGCAGTTGCTTCGCTTCCTGCGCCTGGCTCACGTCCATCCCACCGTACTTCGCCTTCCAAGCGTAGATCGTGTGCTTCGACACCCCCACTTCTCTGGCTACGTCTTCGGCCTTGCGCCCCGCCTCCAACTGCTTCAGCGCCCCGATCATCTGCGCTTCCGTGTGCCTGCTCTTCGACATACCCCTTCCCCTTTCCTTCGTCCGAAATCATACTCGGACTTGTTCGGAAAACGGGGAGCAGGTCAGGTCCTTGCTACCTCACCAAATTCTCCAGACAGAACCTCTTCTAGGTCCTCCAGGCTTTCAGTTTTTAGGTTCTCTGGTTTTCCGTGAGCCAGGGTGTTTCTAAACGTGAAGAGGTCCTTCACGATCTGCCAAGGACGTGACGCGTAATCAGGCGTTATGTGTATCAAGCCATTCAGCAAATCCAATTTCTCTCTTGGCTTCAGCCGTTCCAAGTAAGTCCAGTGAGGGAGAAGGTGCGGCCCGAGCCAATTTAGAAGGGCTTCCAGATAGAACGCTCGGAAGACCAAGCTGGCCCTGAACAGGTGCGCTGAGGCTTTGGGTTCCGCTTGGCCCGCATCAAGCAGACAATTCGCCGTGTGCCAAAGCTCGGCGTGGATTCTCACATCTCGTTGCTTCGTGACGCGTGCTTTCTTCTTACGGTCCATAAATGCGACTCAACTCTCATTCACTATCTTCCCACAGGTTGCGGTATTGAGATTGATTGTGATTTTTGAGTCCTCACTCCTGTTTGGCCGGAGGGGGAAAGCATAGAAACAACTACTTGGCCAGGAGTTCGATTTCCGAACCAAAAACGGAGGCCGGAGGGCTGAGTCGGGCCGATTTTCATTGCTGATTCTTGGTCAATTTTGTCGGCCAAAGTGGGTCGTTGGGTGCAGTTTGAAACTCTGATAGAGAAGTGCACGGGCCTTGATTTTATGCCCATTCTCCGCTCAAATCGTCTCTCGAAATGAGGGAAAACATGAAGACGAAAAGAGCGGCCATCTACGTGAGAGTTTCAACCAACCAACAAGAAACGGAAATGCAGAAGGCAGAGTTGAAGGAGTACTGCGATAACCGTGGCTGGAGTCATACCCTCTACCCCGATGAGGGAAAAAGTGGGGCGAGGATCGACAGGCCAGAACTGAACAGGATGCTGGCCGATATGCGGAAGAGGAAAATTGACGTAATCGTTATTTGGGCCTTCGATAGGCTGGCACGGTCACTGAAACAACTGCTGAACATCGCAGAAGAATGCCAGTCGATGGGCGTGGACTTAGTGTCATTAAAGCAGAATGTCGACACCACCTTGCCAGCAGGGAGATTGACATTCCAGATATTAGGTGCTGTAGCTGAATTTGAGCGGGAGATGCTGCGGGAGCGAGTGAGAGCGGGCATGGCTCAGGCGAAGCGTGCCGGGAAGAAAGTTGGTAGGCCAGCTCGGCGTCAATTTCTCTCTGCTGACATCGAGCGGATGAGGGCACTGCGGGGCAGCGGAACCAGTGTTCGCAAATTGGCTGCCGACTTCCAGACAACGCAGTGGACTGTGGCTAGGCTGACCTCATCCGCCGCTGCCACTTGTGCACCGTTGGGCGTGTAGAGAGAATCGAAGATGCACCGTGGGAAAAAAGACGCTCGCGGAATGCAGGCGTCGTGTTGGAGTGACGCTCATCACCGATATGTGTGTGGTTTGTTACGACGAGTCATTTTCTATTTGACATTCGTCGTTGTAGGGTCTAGGTTGGCTTGCAATTGGCGGGTCTTGAATCTTTGCGGGCGACGGATTTTCAGTTCCGTCGGTGATTCTCGATTCGCTGCTTCCCTTTGTAAGTGGAAGATGTGTTGCGTGGAACGCTTTTGAGCTACGCGTTCCCCGTTGCGGACAACACGAAGTGTTAGCGGGCGGTCAAGAGAGAGCGACCGCTCACTCAGGTGTGTTGTCTGTCGCAAGGGGCAAGCATGTCCTTCGTCGATCTGTTGTCTCTGCCAATTGCAAGCATCACGCTAGCGAGGAGCCAGGCGAAGTGGCCGTCGCGTTGTCGTCTTTCGACCCCGTTTTTTCACGGCTTTGATCTGACCCCGGAACACCTTCCCGTAGTTAATTGGATTCGTCGGTTTCAAATCAATCAACGTCAGTGTGGAAGGTCAAACTCTGAGTCCGAACCGATTGCTCGATTGGAGAAGATCATGAAACGGCATCTGGCCCATTATTTCGCCACGGCGTTCTTTCTACTGTTCCCAGTGATTGTCTCTGCTCAAGCTGACCCTCAAGGCGATCCTGCGGCGGGCATCTTGCCGTTCTCGACTCACGTTAACGGTCCGGTGGACTCACTAGACATAGCGACAAGCAACATCGTCATCAAAATTCCGGTGAGGAGCAAGACCGGGGCGATTCCGTTCGACTATGCCCTTGTAAGCAACTCCCATGCCTACCCGGCCCCCTCCCCTACGAATGCTCCGCCGCCACCACCGGGTACCATTCCACCTATCTTCATTCCAACCGCATTTAGGGGCGAAGGGATGGGCGTATTAGGAGCCGCGTTGCACTCTTCCCTGAATGGGACGATGCAACAATGCGGTGACAGCGACCAGTACAATGACCCGCAGTTGGTATGGTCGGTCATCGATAGTACCGGCGCGCATCACCCTTTGAGCCTGGATTATTGGACTGATTGGGATGGTTGTAACACTTTGTGGCAGGGAGCAGTAACGACTGACGGTTCCGGATATACGGTGAGCTTTGTTTCTCAATCCGGAAACGTTGTAGCAGGCGGAAATATTTTTGACAGAGCAGGTAACGAGGAGCCCTGGACCGCGCTCTCAATGGTTGATCCGGATGGGAACCAGGTTGTGGGCAACTATGGAGCAGGTTCGGTCCTCAATTACAACGACACGCTACTTCCCACCGGAACTCCGGTTCTGAGCGTGATCTCCGCCGATCAGTACCAGTACACGGATGCGGCAGGCGGCACTCAGTCCGTGCAAGTCAATACCTCCCCGCAGTTCGTCGCGACCAACTTTGGTTGCAGTTCGGCCCTTGACATCCAACCAAGCGATACCCCCTTGAACCTTCCATCGAGCATCACCGTGCCCGGTGGGGGGGCGTACACATTTACCTATGAACCCACTCCGGGCTACG
Source organism: uncultured Acidobacteriaceae bacterium (assembly GCA_963784085.1). Classification (GTDB taxonomy): domain Bacteria; phylum Acidobacteriota; class Terriglobia; order Terriglobales; family Acidobacteriaceae; genus Sulfotelmatobacter. Next base: position 255,147 of record CAWAQH010000010.1, read on the forward strand.
CGGGGTACGTGACTGGCAGGATAGCCAAGATCACCCTTCCATCTGGGGGATACGTTGCATATACGTACTGGGGAAGCGGTGGTGGAGGCAGCAACGGTTACAACTGTAGTGAGCACACAGTTCCAACGATGACCCGCACAGTTGCCGACAATAATGGCAATGTGAGGTACTTGGACCTATGTCAACGGTATAGGCTCCACCGGGACTGTCACAGAAACCGACCCAGCAGGTAATCAGGTCGTTTATACGTTTGGCGGTTTACCTACTACAGGATTCAACCAGGTTTCAGCGTCGTATTACCAAGGCAACGCTACCGGCACTCCACTGAAAACTCTTGCGACGTGCTACAACGGAACCGCGTATCCATGTACGAACTGGAGCCTCGCACCTGGGACATACATCTACCAGAAAGACGAATACACTTCGCTCAACGGCGGCGCGACCAGTTGGGTTGAAACTAAGTACGACCTGTATGGCAATACCACCGAAGTCAAAAACTATAACGCCTCGGGCACGTGGGGAGCGGGAGCAACGACCACACTGGTATCCGACAAGCTCATTTACTACGGGCAGCAATGGAACGGTAGCGCTTGTAGTGCTTATTCGTCAGGTTACATTCGCGACACTCCCTGCTACACCCAAATCTCGAATGGGTCTGGAACGGTCGTGGCCACGACCCAGATCACCTACAGTGCCTATGGTCACCCCCTTACGACCACGAAGTGGGTAAGCGGCTCGACATATTCGACGACCAGCGCGACCTACAACACGAATGGCACCGTCAAGACGACGACGGACGCAAATCTAAACAAAACCACGTTTCACTATGACGGGTCATGCAACGGTGTACTTTCCACAAGCACGACGTTTCCCACCGTTAACGGCAAGACCCTGACCACTAAGCAAGCTTGGGACTGTAACGGCGGCGTCAAGACGAGCTCGACTGACGCCAATAACAACACGACGACCTACAGCTATGTGAACACCACTTCGGGCTTGGGAGACCCGTGGTACCGGCAGACTCAGGTCAACTATCCAATCCACGGAAGCACGACGACGACCACTTACAACACCGGTTCCACATTGCCGTGGAGCATTTCGACGAGCACCGCCATCACTAGTAGCACGAATCTCACCAAGACCACCATCTATGACGGCGTCGGCAGGGAGATTCAGGTACAGCTCACTTCCGATCCTGAAGGAACCGACTATGTAGATACGACCTACGACGCCCTTGGCCGCAAGCTCACCGTCAGCAATCCGCATCGCACCGGGTCTTCGACCACGGACGGCATCACAACCTACTCCTACGACGCGCTCGGCCGGGTCATTTCAGAGCTTGAGCCGGACGGATCGAAAACACAGACTTCATTTAATGGCACATGCACGACTGTCACCGATGAGGCGGGAAATTCCCGGCTGTCGTGCAGCGACGGCCTGGGCCGGTTGACGGGCGTCTGGGAAGACCCCTACGGACTCGATTACGAAACCGACTACGGCTACGACGCCTTAAGCAACATGCTCTCGGTCACTCAGAAAGGCAATGCATCTTCCAGTAGCAATTACCTAACCCGTTCGTTTTTGTATGACGGTCTTTCGCGTCTGACCAGTGCGACCAACCCGGAATCAGGGACCATCAGCTATACGTATGACGCCAACAGCAACGTTGTGACGAAGACAGCTCCTTCGCCGAACCAGCCTTCTACGGGAACGGCCACCGTCACGACCACCTATACGTATGATGCCTTGAATCGTCTCACTGGCAAGAGCTACGCCGACAGCTATTCGGGCAACAGCGCCACGCCTGGTGTGAAATATGGCTACGACGGCATAGGCCTTACGGGCTGCACCTTCACGCCGCCCGCTAGCGGCAGCGACCCGCTTGGGTTGAAGACCTCCATGTGCGATGCTTCGGGAGGAACGGCCTGGGCCCATGACCCTATGGGGAGAGTGGTATCGGAGAATCGCGCCATCGGTGCATCGACGGTAAGTAATTTCGTTTACTACACCTATAATCTGGACGGTTCGCTGGCGACGCTGACGACTCCGCCCATGAAAGTGCTCAATTACACCTACAGTGGTGCGGGGCGTGTGACCCAGTTATTGGACAATACCGACAACATTAATTTCGCGAGTTCTGCAACGTATGCACCGCCAGGCGAACTCACTGGCGTCACGTTAGGTGCCCCTCCGCAACGCCACGGCATCTGTGGGCAAGATCAGCAGGGGGGAGGGACTTGCACCGACACCTTCAATGGTTTCGCGGTTTCTAACGCCTACAACCAGCGCCTACAGCCGATCTTGCTCTCTGCTGCGACTAGTTCTGGCACTATCTTCAGCGAGTGTTTCGACTTTCATTCAGCCGTGGCGATCACGATGCCGTCATCGTGTTCGTTTTCTGCGAGCACGGCGGGCGACAATGGCAACCTCTACACGGTCGTGAATAATACGGATAGCACAGGTTCGCGCAACCAGTTGTTCACCTACGACAGTCTGAACCGCATCGCGACCGCACAATCCGTGGGTCCGCAGTGGGGCGAGACGTTTACGATTGATGCCTGGGGCAACATGACCACCCGTGGCGGAGTTTTTGGCCAGAACTATTACGAGGCATTGAATGCCTCAGCGAATACGAAGAACCAGCTTTCCGGCCTTAGCTACGACGCAGCGGGGAATACAACCTACGACGGCACCAACTCCTATGTTTACGACGCAGAGAATCGGGTGATATGGACTTCGGGGAACTACGGCTACACCTATGTTTACGACGGCAACGGGGAGCGCGTGGAGAAGTGCCAGGCTGGGGGGAGCACCACGCCGGGCACCTGCGCATCTGGCGCAACCGGAACTCTCTACTGGCGTGGGACAGGCAACGACACGTTGGCTGAGACCGACCTCGGAGGTAACTCTGAAGAAGAGTACCTGTTCTTCAACGGCGAGAGAATCGCGCGGCGGGACGTGAACTCTAGCGGAGCCACGATTCTCGTACACTACTATTTCTCGAATCACCTGGGATCGCACGGCGTCATCTATGACGACACCGGGACGGTCTGCGAGCAGGACATCGACTACTATCCCTATGGCGGCCAGCAGAACGACTATTGCAGCGGCAGTGGCGTGACCCAGAACTACAAATTCACCGGCAAAGAACGGGATTCCGAATCGGGCAACGACTACTTCATCAATCGTTACTACGGTAGTTCGCTGGGCAGGTTCATGAGCCCGGACCCCGCAAACTGGGGAGCGATCGACGCAAGCCCTCAGACCTGGAATGCCTATTCCTACGTGGCTAACAATCCTCTCAATGCCACCGACCCGGATGGTCTCGATTGCGTTTACACAAGCGGCCAGTCGTCGTCTTCCGTCACCGTGACCGTGGTTCGGGGTGATTGCCTCAGCGACAAAGACAACGGCGTTTACGTGAACGGAACTGTTGACGTGAATTCGCTCACGTACAACGGTAGAACCGGCGACCTAGGGTTTTCGTACACGAACCAACAAGAGGGCAGCACTGGGGTTGGAATAGACGCGCTTGGACGACCGCCGAGCAGCGACCCGTTTTCATATGCACGAGCTGTGTTCTCGCAGCCATCTTTGCAAACCGCTGCGGCGACAATGAACGATCCGCGAACGTATGCACTCTGGTTCGGGGCTTCGGCGACTCTCGGCTATGGGCTGTACGCTGCCGGAGCGTTTGAAGCCGGAGGTGCGCTGACCACATTATCCGGAGAGAATGGGCTGGATCTTATCGGAAACAGAGCGATAAATCAGATGATCGGCGACGGCCAACGAGAGCTACTGAAGGAGTTCTTTGAGACCGGCAAGGCTCCCGAGGGTCTCACAGACAAATCACTGCAGCTTTACAAGGAAGTCGCCCAGCGTGCGATTGCGGCAGGCAAGGATCAACTCGGCGTGCAGGCTCAGCGCTTGCAAATGATCACTAGCGCTCTGAAGTAGGGAGGCAGCACCTTTGAATACTGAACAACGCTCAATCGCGAAGGTGAATCCACACTCGGGGGAGAGTTCAGCGGGGAGACCTTGCCTTCTCGTGATCTTGCGATCCCAACTTACTCTCGCCAAGGACCTTAGATGGCCTTTGAAGGGTTTCGCTGTGGGCGACAAGCGATACCATGATGCGGGTTTCGGCGCATGGACGGCGTTCTACGATTGGTTGAGGGATTCTGAGGGAAAACTCCTTGGAGTTCGATACTGGCTGGAGCAAGACACGGAGTTCTTGGTTGACTACACGAAACCGCTGGGGTATGTGCAGGCGGTACCCGCTCGCCACATTGAAATTTATTTTTCTGAGCGAAGAGCGGTTGATCCAAAGCTTTCCTGCGACCAAGCATTCCTCTATGACGCGATCTTCCGCTCGGACGATGGAGAGTATGCGATAGGCTTTGGTGTCGAAGAGTTGAGCGACGACAATTTGCGGAGTCTCCAGGATGCCAGGGCGGAATGGGTTGATGTCTCGGAGAGGAAGTGAGTGCGGTGCCTCTGTCTCATTATCGCACTGCAATTACTGCTTGGAGTAGCGGCAGCTCAGGACGCCCCTGTTGAAGTGTCATCGGCAAATGCAAACGAGCACATCCTGAAAAAGATCGACCCTGAATATCCGCCACTCGCGAAAGCCGCGCGAATACAGGGCAAGGTCCTGCTCAAAGCGACCGTCTCCAAGGACGGTGATGTCACTGGCGTAAACGTTGTGAGCGGGCATCCCATGCTGGCTCCGTCCGCGATTGAAGCGGTCAAGAAGTGGAAATACAAACCGTTTCTTGTTGATGGTCAACCGGTGGCGGTGAAAACGGAAATCGAGGTGCCGTTCTCGCTGGGGATCTCTGAAGCAGATTACAAGAAGGAACAGGAAGCCTCTAACGACTACTTCAAGCAAGAGGACAAATGCAGAGCGTTGATAAAGGCAAAGCAGTTTGCAGAGGCTGAAGCAGCTTGTAAAACGGCGGTGGACCTGGCCGAGAAACTACCAGCAAGCCGTCAGATGGAGCGGCTCTCGGCGTATAGGAATACTGGAGTGGCGTTCTTTTACCAGCGAAAGTTTGGTGATGCGCTGGGTCTCTATCAGCACGAGCTTTCCATCGCGCAGGCGACGCTTAAGCCAGATGAAGCCGAGTTGGGGTACGCCTACCACGATGTGGCTTTGGGGCTGCACGGTACCGGTGATCTGCAACAGGCGAGGTCGTACTATGAGCGAGCCGAAACTACGTTAGAGCAAGCGCGTGAGCACATCGATTCTGCCTTCCTAAAGAACCAGTACTCGGGATCGATCAAATCGGTGTTACTGGACTATGCCGTTCTCCTACGACAATCGGGTGACAGTTCCGGGGCAGATGCGGCTGAGCAGAAGGCAAAGACCATCGTGATTAGAACTGACCTTAGGGACAACTAGCCGCCGATCCGCTGGCCTTTCCCCGGCCCGATTCCTTCCCCGATCCGCGCCGTGATCCAGGTCCGATTAGCCGCGCTTTCCGGTCCCGATTCGTAAGCGTCCGAAGCGCACCGTCTTGCTAAGTGTCCACGAATAAGTTAAGTGGACACTTCGCGCAGGTGTGGATTTGAGGTTCCAGGGCAGAAGTTCGTCGATGCGGTTGATGGGATGATCGGCGATGCGGGTGAGCACTTCGCGCAGATAGGCTTCGGGATCGAGACCATTGAGCTTCGCCGAACCGATCAGGCTGTAGATCGCGGCGGCGCGTTCTCCGCCTGCATCCGATCCCGCAAACAAGTAATTCTTGCGCCCTAGCGCCACGCCACGCAACGAGCGTTCGGCGGCGTTGTTGTCGATCTCGATGTGTCCATCCTTTATATAGCGCGTAAGCGCGTCCCATCGCGAAAGGGCATAGCGAATCGCCGCCGTCGTCTCCGACTTGCGCGACAGCTTCGACAAGGTCGCTTCGAACCACTGTCGCAGAGAGTCGAGCAGTGGTTGGGCCTGTGCCTGGCGGACTTCGCGGCGCTGGTCCGGCGGCTTGCCGCGAATCTGTTCTTCGATCGCCGTACAGCGCGCCGATTCGCTGCCAGCGCTTCCCGCGCCACCGGGGAAGCGTGCGCTTGCTCCAGATCGTAAAACTTGCGCCGCACATGCGCCCAGCACGCGGCTTGCTGGATGCGGCCATTTTCGTAGAGCTGATTGAATCCCGCGTAGGCATCGGCCTGCAGCGTGCCACGAAACTTCTCCAGATGGCGCTCGGGATGTTCGCCTTTGCGATCCGGCGAGTAGGCAAACCACACGGCGGGAGATGCGGCGTCGCCCGCGGGACGGTCATCGCGAACGTAGGTCCACAATCGACCGGTCTTGGTCTTGCCCTGGCCCGGAGCCAGCACCGGCACCGGCGTGTCGTCGGCATGCAACTTACTCGCAGCCGTCACGTAGCGGCGCAGCGCTTCTACCAGCGGCTCCAGCAACTGTGCGCTTCCGCCCACCCAATCCGCCAGCGTCGAGCGTTCCAGCTCCACATCCTGACGCGCATACATCTCGCGATTGCCGATACAGCGGAAGATGATCGCAGTACTTACTCACCAGAACGTGCGCCAGAAGCCCCGGCCCGGCCATGCCCCGCGCAATCGGACGACTCGGCGCTTCGGCCTGCACAATGCAGTCGCACTTCGTGCAGCTCAGCTTGGTGCGCACGTGACGAATCACCACGAAGCTGGACGGGCACGTACTCCAGCATTTCCGAGACATCTTCGCCTAACTTGCGCAGCTCGCCTTGGCATTGCGGACACACTGTTTCTTTCGGCTCGTACTTGCGCGTTTGTCGCGGAAGATGATCGGGTAGTGCGCGGCGCGTGGGTTTCGCTGCCGCAGCAGTCGAAGAGGCGGTAACGGGAGCCGGTTCTGGCGCAGTGAGGCTCGTTCTCGCCGCGCTTCGATTCCAGTTCCTCCAGCCGCAGTTCCAACTGCTCGATCTGCCGCTCCAGCTTTTCCGACTTGCGCCCAAACTGCATGCGGTGCAGCTTGGCCAGCAGCAACTTCAGATGCTCGATCTCGCGCTCCCGCGATTGCAACTGCTCCTGCGTGGGGGTCTTTGGCGAGGAGTTGCGTCGTGTTGCGCCAGGATCAGCGCTCGCAGCGCATCTGCAGGAAGAGCGTTCAGATCGGGGAGCGCCACCACTGACATGCGCGGAGTATCGCATGAACTCGCGCGTTCTCATCCCTGCTCGCGCAAAAAAAGTTGTGCAAAGAATCTCGCAGGTTACACCGACAACTGCGGCTCCCACGTCCGCTCCGGCCGCCGCCAATCGATGCCTTCCAGCAACATCGATAACTGGGCTCGCGTCAGCGAAACCGTGCCGCTCGTGGCCTGTGGCCACACGAAGCGTCCGCGCTCCAATCGCTTCGCGAACAAACACAACCCGTCGCCGTCGTACCACAGAACCTTGATGAGATCGCCGCGCCGTCCGCGAAACACAAACACATGCCCGGAGAACGGCTTCTGCTCCAGCTTGCTCTCGACCAGCGCGCTCAGCCCCGTGAAGCCGCGCCGCAAGTCAGTCACTCCTGCCGCGATCCAGATGCGCGTGTTGGTCGCCGGCCCGATCATGCCCGCAGGCACTCCAGCAACACGCGCACCAACGCCGGATCGGCGCTGCCTTCGATGCGCACCTGCGCCTGCCGCAGTTCGATGTGAATCGTGCCCGGCTGTGGTTTCGGAAAGTCGGTGGAACTGCGCTCCACCGGCAGAGGCGCCGGCAAACTCTCGCTCACCCGAACCGGCAGCAACTTCATCCCCGGCTTGCGTTCCCCCAGTCTTCCTGCCAAGTAAAGCCGACGCCAGCCAAACACCTGGTTGGCGTTCACCCCATGCGCTCGCGCTACCCGCGCCACCGACGCGCCGGCTACCAACGTCTCTTCGACAATCCGCCGCTTCTCCGCGATACTGCGCCGCTGCCGCTGGGGCGCGACCGACGACTCACTCTTCCTCGTGATCCATCTGCAACTTGCTGGGAAGTGTCCATCTCCGCTCCAAGTGGACACCAATCCTAAGTGTCCACTTCTGCAGAATGGCTCTCACTACCGAGATGTCCAGACGGTCATAACCGGACGCTTACCCCGATTCCGCAGCCGATCTAGACCGTGCAGTGTGGCGATTCCGGCCCAGTCGTGCGGGCGTTTTGGTGTTCCCGGAGTGCTGTGGCGGGGTTGAGGGTTTTTAGCCGTGCTTCGCACGGGGTGGAGGGGGAGACACTCCACCCCTGAAAGGGTGCTGCGCGGTAACTTCCGGTTACCGTGCGCGAACCTGTTGAAAGCAGAACAGCTAGAGGAAAATCCTGCCGATCCGGTTGCTGTAGAGCAACCGGAAGTTAGCGCAGGCGAACTTGTTGATTCTTAAGCGCGGCTGCTAGTCTCGGCTGAGATGGGGAGAGAGGAAGCCGGGACATGGTGAAGCCGCCGCTGCGCACGAAATCCATCGGGTTTAAAGTCAGCGAGGAAGAGTATGCGCGTCTGGAAACGGCGGCGCAGGCGAGCGGTCGGACGCTCGGGGAGTGGTGCCGCGAGGCGATCCTGCGGGGAGGGTCGGCCAGCGATGATCCGGCGCTGGCCGAGATCGTAGGCGTCCGCTTGCTGCTGGTCAACGTGTTGCGGCCCCTGGCGGCAGGCGAGAAGCTGGCCCCTTGCGTTTGACAACTTGATTTGGCCCCACCGCGATACTCACATTTGGCCCCACCTGTATTAATAATGATGCCTGTCTGGCTCGGCAGAGTTCCTGCGTCTCCAGCCGGGATGGGGTGCAGAGGAAGGGGCGGCGTTTGAGCCCCTTCCTTTGCACCAGCGATATAGAAGCCATGTCGGGCCTACGATGCTTTCTTTTTCTGGCGCACCTCCAGGGTTCTGCGAAAGCGGTACGACTCGGCTGCCGGTCTCGATGATGTGCGCTCGGTCGGTGATCCGATCCAGCAACGCCTTGCACAAGCGCGGATTCGGAAACACCTGCGTCCACTCGGAAAACGGCAGGTTCGTGGTCACGATCAACGTGGCTCGCTCGGCGCGTTCGGCGATCACTTGGAACAGGAACTCCGCTCCGATGTCGGCCAGCGGCACGTAGCCCACTTCGTCGAGCACGATCACGTCGTAGCGCAACCAGCGCGCCAGCACTCGCTTCACCGCGTTGTGTTGCCGCGCTTCCACCAACTCGTTCACCAGGTTTGCGGCCGTGGTGAATCGCGCCCTCCGTTTCTGGCGGCACGCGGCCACGCACAGACCCGTCGCCAGATGCGTCTTGCCGGTGCCGCATTCGCCCATCAGCACCACCGGTTCGGCGCGCTCGATGTAGCCGCCTTCGGCCAGTTCGCGGATCTTCGCCGCCGGAATCTGCCGCGCCTGGTTGAAGTCGAACTCTTCCAGCGTCTTCAGCCGTGGCAGCTTGGCATCGCGCAGCCGTTGCTGAATGGCGTGCCGGTCGCGCTCTTCCGACTCCATCGTGAGCAGCGCTTCCAGATACCCGATGTGGCTGCGCTGTTCTTTGATGGCCTGCTCCGCCAGTTGCACGAAGTGCGCTCCGATCATCGGAACGCGCAACGCTTTGCAATACTGCTTTACGCTGGCGTGTTCGAGAGCCTGGGTTTGCTCTTTCATCGCGCCACCTCCGCAGCGGTGGCCGCGATGCTGAGTAACTGGTCATACTCGTTCATCAGCGGCATCGGTCGCTCGTAGCGTTCCAGTCCATTCAGTTCGAGCAACTCGGGGCGCGGACGATCCAGTTCTGTTGCCGTCAGCAGGTGCCGCACCGCGGCCGCATCCGTGCAACCCAACGCCAGCGATTGCTCGACAGCTTGCTGCAGCCGATCCCACCCGTGTCGCTTGCCGAGCGTGAGTAACTCGATCATCTCCCGCGTGCCCGAGTGTTTGCCGTGCCGTTCCTGCAAGCTCTGCCAGAGCCGGTCGAAACTCTCCGGCCAGCGTCCGCGTTCCCGCCACTGCCGCAGCGGACTCGATCCCGCCAGCGCTCCCGGTTTCTTCTCCAGCACGTCGAGATAGTGCTCCAGATCGAGCACCTGCTCATAGCGACCGAAACTGCGCTCGTGCCGCGCCACGCACTCCCGTTCCTGCCAGATCTCGACATACGCCGGCAGCAGTTTCGCTTGCGGGCGCGTCCCCGGCCGCAGTGGCGTCGAGTAGAAGTTCGTGCGCACCTTCACGCAACCCTTACCATCCACCGTCGGGAAACTGGTCTCCGCCAGCTCGAATCCTTCCGCGGACAATGGCAGCAGATGCTCGCGCTCGATCCGCATCGCCTCCCCGACTGGCATCGGTTTGCCTGCGATCCGCCGCTGTTCGTCTTGCTGGCAGCAACTTCGTAAGTGTTCGTTCAACTCTTCCAGGTTCTTCGCTTGCGGAACCGGAACCAGATGGTTTCGGCGGAAATAACCTACTTCGCCTTCCACTCCGCCCTTCTCGTTGCCTCGCGCCGGATTGCAAAACTCCGTCTGGAATCCCCAATGCGAGCGGAATGCGATCAAGCGTTCCGTCTCCTCCCGCTGATGCCCGCGCAAAATCTTCTTCACCGCACTCTTCAGGTTGTCGTAGCGCAAGCAGCGAAACACGCCGCCGAAATACGCGAATGCCAGCTCGTGCGCCTCCAGAAACGCCTGCTGCGTGGCGTGATAGTAGGCCACGTGAAACGCTCCGCCACTCGCCATCGAGCGCATCGCAAAAATGTAAACCCGCAATCGTTCGCCCGCGAAGTCAGCCATGGCTTCGTACCAATCCACCTGCGCCTCGCCGCCCCAGTCGTAGACTTGCGGCACGAACGTCTGCGCGCCCCGTGAGTCCTAACTTTTGCTTGCGCTTCCCGCACATAACGGCGCACCGTCGCTTCCGCCACGGTGTCCGAGCGCTCTTGCCGGATTCGTTCCCAGATCCGATGTGCCGTGTGCCGCTGTTTACGCGGCGCCGTCTCGATCCTCGCGCAGAATCCCGTCAATGAACTCCATCACCGGACCCAGCCTCGGCTTGTTTCGCGCCGCCAGTTTGCGCTCCGGCGGAATCGAACTAGCCAGGGCTTGCCGCACCATACGCCGATGCACACCCAGCTTCTTCGCGACCGCACGAATCGTGCCCGCTCCATGCGCGTGTTCCCGCCGGATCTCTTCGAATAGCTCCACCTTGCGTCTCCTGTCCATCGCCCTCCCCGTCCGCTCTCGCGACAGGGTAGGCCGATTTATCGGTTATGGGTGGGGCCAAATGTAATGATCGAAGTGGGGCCAGTTCAGAGTAGCGAAATCACCCCTGAAGCGTTCGACAAAATGCTGGACCAAATCAGCGAAGTGAAGCACCAGCTCGCCGCCAAGTTGCAGCAGGCGGCCAGGAAGAAACCGCAACCCGAAAAAAGCAGTGGCGACGGGAAGCAGTGATCTCCCCTTTTTTCGCTGGAGAGTGTACCGAGCGCGGGAGCCGAGTCAAGGGTCTCCGCGTTCGCTCCGATGAACGCGCAAAAACCGCGCGCCCTTGACACGGCCCCCTCTCCGCTCTGTTTGCTTCCAGCCATCGAAAAAATGTGAGAAAGAAATGGGAGCCGGGGGCGCAGCGCGAAAGGCAGGATGAGCCAAGACACCATCCCTTGCGCCTTCGGCGCAACGAGAGGCACACAGCCAAAAAGCACACGGCATCCGGTGCGCATCCGGGCTTTGTCCGGTGTCTGTCCGGCTTGGCGTCCGGTCTCAGTTCGATGGTTGTTCGGGGAGGCTGGAGAGTTCAAGAGGCGCGGGCTTCAGAGCCACGCGCGGTACTGAGTGAGTTAATGAGACGAATCACAGCCCGCTGATCCTTCTCCGGCAACTCCGCCATCTGTTGAAACTTCTTCCACAGTCGCCTGCTCTCGGGGTCGTTGTTGACCTTCTCGAAGCTAGAGGCCTGGCGCGGCTGTGGCTTTAGGCCGAGCAACTCATCGGAACTGACCTTGAGGGCGTGGGCCAGCCGCGCGACCAGAGGCGCAGGCGGGAATCCCAGCCCAGTCTCGTAGTAGGAAATCGCACGCTGCGTGGTGCGTGCGGCCTTGGCAAGTCCGACCTGGCTCATGTTGTGTTCTTTGCGAAGCGCCATCAAACGCAGACCGAAATCTGACCCGCCTGGATTTTTTCGTGGCATGGCCGCGATTGTAAGTTGCATTCCCGAAACCTCAGTGGAAGACATCTGTTGACCGCCCATACAAAAGTGTATAACCTTGGGAACGAGTTTAAGCGGTTCGACCGATACCAAGAAATGTTTATTTTCCTCTTGACAGGATTTTTCGAGGAAGCCTGAAAACCAGCGAAAGGAGCACAACCGAGTGGCCCGACTCCCGGATGAGATGCTGGAACGAATCAAACGGGAAATCTCGGTGCAGCGGCTGGTGGAGGCGCGCGGCATCCAGCTGAAGCGCGTAGGCAAGAACCTGGTGGGCCTGTGCCCCTTCCACAAAGAGCAGAAACCCTCGCTCACGATTACGCCGAGCACGAACAAGTGGCGTTGTTTCGGATGCGGCAAAGGCGGCACGGTGTTCGATTGGGTGATGCACACCGAGGGCATCAGCTTCAGCCACGCGCTGCAACTGTTGCGCCGCGATCTGGTGCCGGTGAATCCCAACGCAGGCCCGCCAGTGAAAATCTCGACCGTGCCGAAGCTCCCGCCGCTGATCTCGCAAACCAATGATGACAAGAAGCTGCTCGAAATCGTGGTGAGCTACTACCACAAGGCGCTGAAGGAGTCGCCGGAGGCGCAGCAGTATCTCTTGAAGCGCGGGCTGAAATCGGCGGAGATGGTCGAGCAGTTCCGGCTGGGCTTCGCCAATCGCACGCTTGGCTACCACATGCCGAAGGCGAACCGTCTCGCCGGCGCCGACCAGCGCGGGCGCCTGAAAGAACTGGGCGTGCTGCGCGAGAACGGACGCGAACACTTGCGCGGTTCGCTGGTGATTCCGATTTTCAATCTCGACGGCGACGTGGTGCAGATGTACGGGCGCAAGATCGCGGCGAGCGGCAAGCTGCGCGAGGACACAGCCGAGCACCTGTACCTGCCGGGACCGCTGCGCGGGGTGTGGAACGAGCAGGCGTTGATCGCGTCGAAAGAAATCATCCTCTGCGAGGCGCTGATCGATGCGCTGACGTTCTGGTGCGCGGGCTATCGCAACGTGACCACGATCTACGGGGTGAACAACTTTACCGATGAGATCAAAGCCGCGTTCCAGAAGCACGGCACGAAGCGAATCTATCTTGCGTATGACCGCGACGAACCAGGAGAACGCGCAGCGCAGGCCCACAGCGAAGAACTCCTGCAGATGGGCATCGAGTGTTTCCGCGTGCAGTTTCCGCGCGGCCAGGACACGAACGAGTTCGCGCTGAAGAACCAGCCCGCCGCAAAGTTCCTGGGCATGTATCTGACGAGTGCCGCGTGGTTGGGTAACGGCAAGCGGCCCACGGTGAAGGTTCCGAAGCTTGCTGTGATCGCAGCGCCGCAGATCGAGGAAGCAAAACCCACAGTGAACGACGAAGCCAGCCAGGAAGAGAGCAGCGAACCAGTGAAACCACCAAACCCGGAAAACCAAACCACAGCGGCTAAGGAAAAAATCTCCGAGCCGATACAGGAGAAGAAAGTTTTTCCTTTAGCCGCCGATCCCGAACCTGTGCGCCAGGAAGAACCGCCGCAGCGACCGATGCCGCTGGCCGCGCCTGCCGCGCCGGAGGTCGAAATCGATGGTGAGGAGATCGTGGTCACCATCGGCCCGCGCACGTATCGCGTGCTGAATCTCGCGAAATGCACGACGCGCGGCAAGATGCAGGTCAACGTGAAGGTGTCGGGCCAGAACGTGCGCGGCGAATACTGCTATCACGGCGACACGCTGGACATGGAGAGCTTTCTGCGGCGCGCGGCGTTCATCAAGCAGGCCGCGCACGAGCTGGCGACGAAGGAAGAGACGAACGGAGCCGACATCCGCTATATCCAGCAGATCCTCGGCCACGAGGACATCAAGACCACACAGATTTACACGCACGTGGCGATCCGCGCCCTGCAACAGGTGTACGCCGCGACTCATCCCACGGCGTTCATCGAGAAAGACAACGCGCCGCAGCCGCAGCGCACGACCGACCCGGCCATCACTGACTTACTCACGGCGCTTAATCGCGATGCTGACGAAGACCGCGAGGAATAAGGCTTTTTAGCTGCGTTCCGCGACTCGCTGACCTACAATGTTCGTCAGTGCTTGCGCCCTTCACAACAGCGGCTAAGGAAGAAATGCTCTCTCCCTTCGTGCCGTGGTCTGCCGACGAGTGCATCCGCGCTTTCGAGTGTCAGGGCCAAAAACCGCATCAGGGGGTCGCGCCCCAAAAAGCAGCACTGCATCCGGGCATCGCGTGGTCTAACTCCACAGTCGCGTTAGGGTTGCGGAGTCTCGCGGTTCAAAACCGCGTCAGGTCACGTTGTACCGGCAAAGAACGCGACTCGGAGAGCGGGCTGGACAACTTCGGCGCTCGCTACAACGCTTCTACGATGGGCCGCTTCATGTCGCCCGATCCTGGCAACATTGGAGTCAACCGGCTCAACCCGCAAAGTTGGAATGCGTACAGCTATAGTTTGAACAATCCCCTTAGTCTCACTGACCCGACAGGCTTGTACGTCTGCGAGGACAGCGTGAACTGCGACTCTGCAAACGATAAGGCTTTTGCGAAAAGCCTAGCAGATGCTCAAACTGCCGCGAATAAGCTGACCGGTGACGATCAGGCTGCCGCACAACGCGCAATCGATTCCTATGGCGCTCAGGGCGTTGACAATGGCGTAAATGTTCGCTTCGACGCCAACGTCACAGGCGGAGTCACGGAAGTGAGCGGCGTAGCCAATGGCGAAAACGACAAGGCAAATGATAACCCTAACAAGCAGAACATTAACGTCACGTTCAATCCGAATGCAGTTGGCGACGCGAGTCTTGTGGCCCATGAGGGGTCACATGTTGCGGACGGTTCTGCCTGGGTCGCGTCTGGGTTCTCGCCAAACATGAACCCGACCGGTTTGAATACGGAACTCAATGCCTATCACGTACAGTTCAACGTACTAAATAGTTTATCGACCATAAACGCCCCGCCAGGAATGATTCCTAACGGAGGCTTTCTTAACTTCAAGAACGGTCAATTGTCTTGGCACGCGGCAGACACGTTCAAGGGGATTACGCCCGACCTACAGAAGAAGATTGAGCAAAACTACGACAACAGCGCCTTGCCGGCGTTTCAGAAAGGATCGGTGGTGCCGCGATGAAACACTCAGCGCAGATTCTTCTGTTGGCTGCGTGCGCATCCATCCAAGCATGGGGCGCACCGCAAGCCAACGTCAGAATCCCCTTGCAGGCCAGCGGGTTTCTTATCGACGCGAGCAAGCCGTACGTATATCTCGAAATAGATCATGTCGGCCCACGAAAACCAATGCGCGAGGGTGAACCCGACGTTGGAATATACCTGCATCTAACAAACAACTGCGCGCTGCCCATCGTGATTGTGAAGTTTGGGGGTCCGCCAGTCGATCCGAAAACGGCAGCTAGTATACAAGATGAAGTTGTGCCCGACCCTCAAGGACCTGGCGGCGACGTGACTGGTGGCTCCATCTACGTTGAGGGCGGAGTCCCCGACTTGAAAGAGATGGATGACATCTTCCGCTTGCCAAACCTCAACGAAGCCGAGGTGTGGGGCGCTGAGTGGGCACAGAGGCAAGCTCTGCAAGGCACTCCACAAAAAGACAGGCCTGAACGTCCTCATGGTTATAACGGTGGCTATGGGCCTGGTGGCGTCCAAGTAATTACTCTGATCCCGCCGGGAGGGAAGGTGTTCTTCAGCGTACCTGCCAACCACGTAAGCACGACGTGGCACTTCGAGATTCCCTTCCGCCTCGC
This sequence comes from uncultured Acidobacteriaceae bacterium, assembly GCA_963784085.1. GTDB lineage: Bacteria > Acidobacteriota > Terriglobia > Terriglobales > Acidobacteriaceae > Sulfotelmatobacter. The sequence goes on from CAWAQH010000010.1 coordinate 271,016, forward strand.
GGTGCCGAACAAGAGTCGAATCAGGCCGCCATATAGCTACTTAGCGTTTTACCAACAGGACTTGAACGGCCAGACGAACACTGTCCCAGGTATACCTAAGACGCACTGACCTGCATGTACGATTGTTTAACCCAACATCCGCTCTCGATCTACAAGTTCACCGGCAAAGAACGGGATTCCGAATCGGGCAACGACTACTTCATCAATCGTTACTACGGTAGTTCGCTGGGCAGGTTCATGAGCCCGGACCCCGCAAACTGGGGAGCGATCGACGCAAGCCCTCAGACCTGGAATGCCTATTCCTACGTGGCTAACAATCCTCTCAATGCCACCGACCCGGATGGTCTCGATTGCGTTTACACAAGCGGCCAGTCGTCGTCTTCCGTCACCGTGACCGTGGTTCGGGGTGATTGCCTCAGCGACAAAGACAACGGCGTTTACGTGAACGGAACTGTTGACGTGAACTCGCTCACGTACAACGGTAGAACCGGCGACCTAGGGTTTTCGTACACGAACCAACAAGAGGGCAGCACTGGGGTTGGAATAGACGCGCTTGGACGACCGCCGAGCAGCGACCCGTTTTCATATGCACGAGCTGTGTTCTCGCAGCCATCTTTGCAAACCGCTGCGGCGACAATGAACGATCCGCGAACGTATGCACTCTGGTTCGGGGCTTCGGCGACTCTCGGCTATGGGCTGTACGCTGCCGGAGCGTTTGAAGCCGGAGGTGCGCTGACCACATTATCCGGAGAGAATGGGCTGGATCTTATCGGAAACAGAGCGATAAATCAGATGATCGGCGACGGCCAACGAGAGCTACTGAAGGAGTTCTTTGAGACCGGCAAGGCTCCCGAGGGTCTCACAGACAAATCACTGCAGCTTTACAAGGAAGTCGCCCAGCGTGCGATTGCGGCAGGCAAGGATCAACTCGGCGTGCAGGCTCAGCGCTTGCAAATGATCACTAGCGCTCTGAAGTAGGGAGGCAGCACCTTTGAATACTGAACAACGCTCAATCGCGAAGGTGAATCCACACTCGGGGGAGAGTTCAGCGGGGAGACCTTGCCTTCTCGTGATCTTGCGATCCCAACTTACTCTCGCCAAGGACCTTAGATGGCCTTTGAAGGGTTTCGCTGTGGGCGACAAGCGATACCATGATGCGGGTTTCGGCGCATGGACGGCGTTCTACGATTGGTTGAGGGATTCTGAGGGAAAACTCCTTGGAGTTCGATACTGGCTGGAGCAAGACACGGAGTTCTTGGTTGACTACACGAAACCGCTGGGGTATGTGCAGGCGGTACCCGCTCGCCACATTGAAATTTATTTTTCTGAGCGAAGAGCGGTTGATCCAAAGCTTTCCTGCGACCAAGCATTCCTCTATGACGCGATCTTCCGCTCGGACGATGGAGAGTATGCGATAGGCTTTGGTGTCGAAGAGTTGAGCGACGACAATTTGCGGAGTCTCCAGGATGCCAGGGCGGAATGGGTTGATGTCTCGGAGAGGAAGTGAGTGCGGTGCCTCTGTCTCATTATCGCACTGCAATTACTGCTTGGAGTAGCGGCAGCTCAGGACGCCCCTGTTGAAGTGTCATCGGCAAATGCAAACGAGCACATCCTGAAAAAGATCGACCCTGAATATCCGCCACTCGCGAAAGCCGCGCGAATACAGGGCAAGGTCCTGCTCAAAGCGACCGTCTCCAAGGACGGTGATGTCACTGGCGTAAACGTTGTGAGCGGGCATCCCATGCTGGCTCCGTCCGCGATTGAAGCGGTCAAGAAGTGGAAATACAAACCGTTTCTTGTTGATGGTCAACCGGTGGCGGTGAAAACGGAAATCGAGGTGCCGTTCTCGCTGGGGATCTCTGAAGCAGATTACAAGAAGGAACAGGAAGCCTCTAACGACTACTTCAAGCAAGAGGACAAATGCAGAGCGTTGATAAAGGCAAAGCAGTTTGCAGAGGCTGAAGCAGCTTGTAAAACGGCGGTGGACCTGGCCGAGAAACTACCAGCAAGCCGTCAGATGGAGCGGCTCTCGGCGTATAGGAATACTGGAGTGGCGTTCTTTTACCAGCGAAAGTTTGGTGATGCGCTGGGTCTCTATCAGCACGAGCTTTCCATCGCGCAGGCGACGCTTAAGCCAGATGAAGCCGAGTTGGGGTACGCCTACCACGATGTGGCTTTGGGGCTGCACGGTACCGGTGATCTGCAACAGGCGAGGTCGTACTATGAGCGAGCCGAAACTACGTTAGAGCAAGCGCGTGAGCACATCGATTCTGCCTTCCTAAAGAACCAGTACTCGGGATCGATCAAATCGGTGTTACTGGACTATGCCGTTCTCCTACGACAATCGGGTGACAGTTCCGGGGCAGATGCGGCTGAGCAGAAGGCAAAGACCATCGTGATTAGAACTGACCTTAGGGACAACTAGCCGCCGATCCGCTGGCCTTTCCCCGGCCCGATTCCTTCCCCGATCCGCGCCGTGATCCAGGTCCGATTAGCCGCGCTTTCCGGTCCCGATTCCGCAGCCGATCTAGACCGTGCAGTGTGGCGATTCCGGCCCAGTCGTGCGGGCGTTTTGGTGTTCCCGGAGTGCTGTGGCGGGGTTGAGGGTTTTTAGCCGTGCTTCGCACGGGGTGGAGGGGGAGACACTCCACCCCTGAAAGGGTGCTGCGCGGTAACTTCCGGTTACCGTGCGCGAACCTGTTGAAAGCAGAACAGCTAGAGGAAAATCCTGCCGATCCGGTTGCTGTAGAGCAACCGGAAGTTAGCGCAGGCGAACTTGTTGATTCTTAAGCGCGGCTGCTAGTCTCGGCTGAGATGGGGAGAGAGGAAGCCGGGACATGGTGAAGCCGCCGCTGCGCACGAAATCCATCGGGTTTAAAGTCAGCGAGGAAGAGTATGCGCGTCTGGAAACGGCGGCGCAGGCGAGCGGTCGGACGCTCGGGGAGTGGTGCCGCGAGGCGATCCTGCGGGGAGGGTCGGCCAGCGATAGGGGATCCGGCGCTGGCCGAGATCGTAGGCGTCCGCTTGCTGCTGGTCAACGTGTTGCGGCCCCTGGCGGCAGGCGAGAAGCTGGCCCCTGAAGCGTTCGACAAAATGCTGGACCAAATCAGCGAAGTGAAGCACCAGCTCGCCGCCAAGTTGCAGCAGGCGGCCAGGAAGAAACCGCAACCCGAAAAAAGCAGTGGCGACGGGAAGCAGTGATCTCCCCTTTTTTCGCTGGAGAGTGTACCGAGCGCGGGAGCCGAGTCAAGGGTCTCCGCGTTCGCTCCGATGAACGCGCAAAAACCGCGCGCCCTTGACACGGCCCCCTCTCCGCTCTGTTTGCTTCCAGCCATCGAAAAAATGTGAGAAAGAAATGGGAGCCGGGGGCGCAGCGCGAAAGGCAGGATGAGCCAAGACACCATCCCTTGCGCCTTCGGCGCAACGAGAGGCACACAGCCAAAAAGCACACGGCATCCGGTGCGCATCCGGGCTTTGTCCGGTGTCTGTCCGGCTTGGCGTCCGGTCTCAGTTCGATGGTTGTTCGGGGAGGCTGGAGAGTTCAAGAGGCGCGGGCTTCAGAGCCACGCGCGGTACTGAGTGAGTTAATGAGACGAATCACAGCCCGCTGATCCTTCTCCGGCAACTCCGCCATCTGTTGAAACTTCTTCCACAGTCGCCTGCTCTCGGGGTCGTTGTTGACCTTCTCGAAGCTAGAGGCCTGGCGCGGCTGTGGCTTTAGGCCGAGCAACTCATCGGAACTGACCTTGAGGGCGTGGGCCAGCCGCGCGACCAGAGGCGCAGGCGGGAATCCCAGCCCAGTCTCGTAGTAGGAAATCGCACGCTGCGTGGTGCGTGCGGCCTTGGCAAGTCCGACCTGGCTCATGTTGTGTTCTTTGCGAAGCGCCATCAAACGCAGACCGAAATCTGACCCGCCTGGATTTTTTCGTGGCATGGCCGCGATTGTAAGTTGCATTCCCGAAACCTCAGTGGAAGACATCTGTTGACCGCCCATACAAAAGTGTATAACCTTGGGAACGAGTTTAAGCGGTTCGACCGATACCAAGAAATGTTTATTTTCCTCTTGACAGGATTTTTCGAGGAAGCCTGAAAACCAGCGAAAGGAGCACAACCGAGTGGCCCGACTCCCGGATGAGATGCTGGAACGAATCAAACGGGAAATCTCGGTGCAGCGGCTGGTGGAGGCGCGCGGCATCCAGCTGAAGCGCGTAGGCAAGAACCTGGTGGGCCTGTGCCCCTTCCACAAAGAGCAGAAACCCTCGCTCACGATTACGCCGAGCACGAACAAGTGGCGTTGTTTCGGATGCGGCAAAGGCGGCACGGTGTTCGATTGGGTGATGCACACCGAGGGCATCAGCTTCAGCCACGCGCTGCAACTGTTGCGCCGCGATCTGGTGCCGGTGAATCCCAACGCAGGCCCGCCAGTGAAAATCTCGACCGTGCCGAAACTCCCGCCGCTGATCTCGCAAACCAATGATGACAAGAAGCTGCTCGAAATCGTGGTGAGCTACTACCACAAGGCGCTGAAGGAGTCGCCGGAGGCGCAGCAGTATCTCTTGAAGCGCGGGCTGAAATCGGCGGAGATGGTCGAGCAGTTCCGGCTGGGCTTCGCCAATCGCACGCTTGGCTACCACATGCCGAAGGCGAACCGTCTCGCCGGCGCCGACCAGCGCGGGCGCCTGAAAGAACTGGGCGTGCTGCGCGAGAACGGACGCGAACACTTGCGCGGTTCGCTGGTGATTCCGATTTTCAATCTCGACGGCGACGTGGTGCAGATGTACGGGCGCAAGATCGCGGCGAGCGGCAAGCTGCGCGAGGACACAGCCGAGCACCTGTACCTGCCGGGACCGCTTCGCGGGGTGTGGAACGAGCAGGCGTTGATCGCGTCGAAAGAAATCATCCTCTGCGAGGCGCTGATCGATGCGCTGACGTTCTGGTGCGCGGGCTATCGCAACGTGACCACGATCTACGGGGTGAACAACTTTACCGATGAGATCAAAGCCGCGTTCCAGAAGCACGGCACGAAGCGAATCTATCTTGCGTATGACCGCGACGAACCAGGAGAACGCGCAGCGCAGGCCCACAGCGAAGAACTCCTGCAGATGGGCATCGAGTGTTTCCGCGTGCAGTTTCCGCGCGGCCAGGACACGAACGAGTTCGCGCTGAAGAACCAGCCCGCCGCAAAGTTCCTGGGCATGTATCTGACGAGTGCCGCGTGGTTGGGTAACGGCAAGCGGCCCACGGTGAAGGTTCCGAAGCTTGCTGTGATCGCAGCGCCGCAGATCGAGGAAGCAAAACCCACAGTGAACGACGAAGCCAGCCAGGAAGAGAGCAGCGAACCAGTGAAACCACCAAACCCGGAAAACCAAACCACAGCGGCTAAGGAAAAAATCTCCGAGCCGATACAGGAGAAGAAAGTTTTTCCTTTAGCCGCCGATCCCGAACCTGTGCGCCAGGAAGAACCGCCGCAGCGACCGATGCCGCTGGCCGCGCCTGCCGCGCCGGAGGTCGAAATCGATGGTGAGGAGATCGTGGTCACCATCGGCCCGCGCACGTATCGCGTGCTGAATCTCGCGAAATGCACGACGCGCGGCAAGATGCAGGTCAACGTGAAGGTGTCGGGCCAGAACGTGCGCGGCGAATACTGCTATCACGGCGACACGCTGGACATGGAGAGCTTTCTGCGGCGCGCGGCGTTCATCAAGCAGGCCGCGCACGAGCTGGCGACGAAGGAAGAGACGATCCACCGCGAGGTGGGCCAGTTGTGGACCGTGCTTACAGACTTGCAGCGCGAGATGCTGCGCAAGACGCTCACGCCAGCGGAAGAGAAATCTGGGATGACGGCTGAGGAGGAAACGGCCGCGATGGAACTGCTGCGCGATCCGCGCCTGCTCGACCGCGTGCTGGAGGACTTCGACAAATGCGGCGCGGTGGGCGAGGAGACGAACAAGCGCATTGCGTACCTGGCCGCGGTGTCGCGCCTCTTGGAAAAACCGCTGGCCATCGTGGTGCAGTCGGCATCCTCGGCAGGCAAATCATCGCTGATGGAAGCGGTGCTCGACTTCGTGCCGGAAGAACAGCGTGAGAACTACACGGCGATGACCGGACAAGCGCTGTTCTACATGGGGCAGAAAAATCTCAAGCACAAAATCCTTGCGATCAGTGAACAGCGCGGAGCCGATGCCGCCAGTTACCCGCTGAAACTCTTGCAATCGGAAGGTGTCCTCAAGATCGCCTCGACCGGCAAAGACCCGGTGAGCGGCAAACTGGTGACGCACGACTACGAAGTCGAAGGACCGGTGATGTTGTTCCTGACCACGACGGCCCAGGACGTGGACGAGGAGTTGCTGAATCGCGCCATTACGCTGACCGTGAATGAGGACCGGGAGCAGACGCGGGCGATTCATCGGCGGCAGCGCGAGGCGCGCACTATCGAAGGGCATCTGTTGCGGCGCAAGCGGGCGAAGCTGGTGCGGCTGCATCGCAACGCGCAGCGCCTCTTGCGGCCCATCACGGTGGTGAACAACCACGACGTGGGCGAGTTCCCCGACTACATGACGCGGGCGCGGCGCGATCACGCGAAGCTGTTGACGCTGATCGAAGCCATTGCACTCTTGCACCAGCACCAGCGGGAGATCAAGACGATTGCTTGTGAAGGCGACACGCTGGAATACATCGAAGCCACCGAGCAGGATGTGAAGCTGGCGCAGTCGCTCGCCGACCAGGTGGGACTTATACCTTCGCTCGACGAGCTACGACCGCAGGCCCGCAAGCTGCTCGCGCTGATTACGGAGATGGTGAAGACCGAGAGTGAGCGCCAGCAGATCGAGATCGACAAATGCCGTTTCACGCGGCGCACGGTGCGCGAATACACCAAGTGGGGCGACACGCAGTTGCGCCAGCATCTCCGGCGACTCGAAGAGATGGAATATCTGATCGTGCGGCGCGGCGGGAACCAGGGCCAACTGGTGGTCTATCAACTCGCCCAAGCGGAGGAGGAAAAGAATCGTAACGCTAACTTCGCGGGGTCTGAGTCCAACTTCGCGGGGTCTGAGTCCAACTTCGCGGGGTCAAATGGTGACTTCGCGGGTGGGGTGCGGGCACTTCGCGGCCCCGGAAAAAATGACGCATCACCAACACTCGAAACGGTTTCGGCTTCAACTTCGCGGCTTCGCGGAAACGCATATAGAGAGTGCGTGCCTCCCTCCGGTTCCGAAACTCCCGTCATAGCTGCAATCGCCAAGCCGAACGGCGCGCACAAAGCGAACGGTCACGGCCTCGTAAAACACGCGCAACGGTGAAGTGATGGCCCGCGTCACCAGGAAACGCAAACCGGAGCCAGCGCCCGAGACGCCGCTCGAATCGCTTATGCGAGAGCACCTAGAATCTCTGCGCGTGCGCAGCTACTCCGAGCACACGGTGAAGAACCGCTTGGTTCACATCGGTTTTTTTATCCAGTGGGCTTACGAGCATGGCCTGAGAGAACCGCACGAGATCACGCGCCCGGTGCTCGAACGCTATCAGCGCTACTTGTTTTTCTACCGCAAAAAGAACGGCGAGCCGCTGACGTTTCGCAGCCAGCACGCGCGGCTTGTGCCCTTGCGCGTGTGGTTTCGCTGGATGACGCGCCAGAACCACATCCTGCATAACCCGGCATCGGAGATCGATCTGCCGCGCCTGGGGCGCACGTTGCCGAAAAACATCCTCTCCGTGCCGGAGATCGAGCAGGTGATGTTGCAGCCGAATCTCGCCGACCCGCTGGGCTTGCGCGATCGCGCAATCTTGGAAGTGATCTACGCCACCGGACTGCGACGCATCGAAATGGTGAATCTGAAACTGTTCGATCTTCAGCTTGACCGTGGGCTGATCGTAGTGCGCCAGGGCAAAGGCAAGAAGGACCGCTACGTGCCCATCGGCGAACGCGCGGCAGCGTGGCTCACCAAATACATCCGCGAGGCGCGGCCCCAGGTCGCGCTAGAGCCGGACGACCTCACGGCGTTCCTCACTGCCGAAGGCGAACCGTTCAGCCGCGACCATCTGACCTGGACGGTGCGCGTTCACATCGTGGCCGCGAAGATCGGCAAGGTGGGAGCGTGCCACTTACTGCGGCACTGCATGGCGACGCACATGCACGAGAACGGAGCCGACATCCGCTATATCCAGCAGATCCTCGGCCACGAGGACATCAAGACCACACAGATTTACACGCACGTGGCGATCCGCGCCCTGCAACAGGTGTACGCCGCGACTCATCCCACGGCGTTCATCGAGAAAGACAACGCGCCGCAGCCGCAGCGCACGACCGACCCGGCCATCACTGACTTACTCACGGCGCTTAATCGCGATGCTGACGAAGACCGCGAGGAATAAGGCTTTTTAGCTGCGTTCCGCGACTCGCTGACCTACAATGTTCGTCAGTGCTTGCGCCCTTCACAACAGCGGCTAAGGAAGAAACGTTCTCTGCCTTCGGGCCGTGGTGCGCGGAAACGTCCATCAGCGCGAGCGAGTGTGAGGGCGAAAAACCGCATCAGGGGGTCGCGGGCAAAAATCCCGCACTGCATCCGGGCATCACGTGGTCTAACTCCACAACTGCATTAGGGTTGCGCGGGGCGCGGTTGGAAACTCGCGTCAGGTCACGTTGTACCGGCAAAGAACGGGATACCGAATCCGGCCTCGACAACTTCGAGGCTAGGTATTTTGGTTCAAGCCTTGGACGCTTCATGTCGCCCGATCCAATGGGTGGACACCAGGAAGATCCTCAAACACTCAACAAGTACGCCTACGTCCGAAACAACCCGCTGAATCTGACCGACCCAACTGGCCTGGACTTCAACCTCACATGTTCCGGCAAAGACACCGCCACTTGCCATGGCGGAGTGCAAGGGACCACGGCCACGATTACAGATGCCAACGGAAACCAAACCTCTAAATTTACGGCCACGCAGATTGGTGATGACGGGAAGGGCGGTCTAGTGGACAAAACGACTAACACCGGCGCATACACAGCCAGTGTCGGACAGAACGGCGTCAGTTTCTCTCAGGATGGAGGGAAGACGTCGTCCGCGGGTGTGTTCGCGAACGGGACTGATCCGACTCACATTCAAGGTGCGGGCGACTTAGCAGGGTTTTCGTTCACCTTCACCAATAGCAAGATGGAAGCGAACCAGACTGCCGCTGGAACTTTCACTTTTGCTGGAACGCCGGACCAAGCGGGAGCTGCACTGCAGAAAGCTGGTTTTCAGTACTATCCCGCTGGGGAAAATCCAGGCATGAACGAGTACCGGAGTTCGGGAAGCTTCTGGACCAGTGCGAACTCGGGTCACTTCAATCTTTACGAAATCAATCTCAAGCCCTGGCTTGGCGTTCCACAGGCCCAGGGTGACATGCATTTCGGTGAGCACAATCCCTTTACCAGCAATATCGGGTCAGTGGCTCACTGTGCACCTAGCTCGGTTGGCGGTGATGGAGCATGCCATTGAATTTTCGTAGCAGGGCGAACCAACTCGGGATCTTCAGCGTGTTGCTCTCGGTACTATTTTGGTTTTACGTCCGCTCAGGTTTCGGGCCAAATGCGTTCACGAAGAGTCCCTATGTTTGGTTCGTGCTGCTACCAGGTGTTCTTATAGTAGCTGCGATTGCAGCGATAGTTGCGGCGCTACGAGGCACAAAGTGGTGGCTGGTTGCCTTGATCGGCCCCTTAACGGGAGCGATGTTGTTGCTAGGCGCTGGCGTATAGCGGTTTTGCAGAGACTTAGGAACGGGGAACGTCATGAGAAATCGAGGTGCCTGTATCTGGGTTCTTATTTTGATCTGCATTCCTTCTCTCTTCGCAGGGACATCGGCGGCCCAAGATACCTCGACGCCGGAGGAACGAATGCAGTGGGTCGAGGTCACGCACAAGCTGGAGAGTGCGCCACTGGACGAAAGCGTGAACCAGAAAGGCGAAGCTGCATTCAAACGGCTCAGTGATGTGCACGATGTCCACGTGCTGCTGTGCCCGGCTCTGCTGAGCGAGTTCAACGGAATGAAGTATGCCTACGCGCATACGATCACGCGGCAGTACATGCTGGCCAGCGGTGCGTTCCAGATCGAGAATCCAGACAAAACCGCCGATGCGAAAGCAACAGCTCTCGCCGCCGTGGAAAGCGTGCTCAAGACCTACCAGGCAATCCTTCAACAAAAACCAGATGCAAAAGCGAAAGCCCTTGATGACCTGCTGAAAAAGCAGAGCCAGGGGAAGCTCAAGGACTCTCTGAAGCAGTGCCCTTGATGCTTTGGAGTGAACCGCGTGAAGTTCTCAGAGATTGCGAACCGGCTGACACGCTGGAGTGCCGCGCCCGCTGTCCTGGTCGGCAGCATCGGCCTCGTAATCCTCTTGTCGTTGACGCTTCGCTCTGAGCCTCAACGCGCCGTCGCAGTTCTCATTGCTGCTGGCTCGATAAGCTACGGATGGGTAAGACTTCGCAAGAGTCTGCAATCCCGGCTCGGTGTCGTTTTGCTCGGAGCGGGCCTGTCGGCCCTGGCGATCGGGTGTGCATGGTCTGGTTTGAACGTTGTGCGGTTCTATCTTTACAACCCAGCGATGGAGCAGGTCGGAAGCTATCCCACTTGGTTCGAAATCGTCTGCACTACGCAAGTGGTTGTTCAATGGTGCGGCGCTATTGTTGCGCTCGCATTCGTCGCGATTCTGGTCGGGTCCCCTTTATGGATGCGGTTCCACCGCGCATCGTCGATGGGCGAACATCATCCTCACTAGCGGGGATTTTATGAGGGCGCGGCAATGACCACACGAAGATCGATACTCTGCAGCCTTTGGGCGTTGCTGCTTTGCATGGCCGTCGCAGGGTTGTCGGCGCAAAGCGCAACGGCGCAGGAACCCCAGTGTTTCAGCATTCACGTCCGCCTCAACGGGAAGCCGGTCGATAGCCCCCAAGTCATCACGCTGAAGACCAAACAGAATGAGAGTACAGCGTCTCTGGAAGAAGGATGCTTCAAAGTACCACCAGCCTTGCTCACAGAGAATGCGCTTGATATCTCTTTCGCAGTGCCGGGGAATAGGGTTTACCTATCCGGGATCCCAACAGGTTTCTTCGCAGGTCCGTGGGACATCGATCTAGCGGACAAACAGTTCGGGAGCGAAGTGTCTCTCCCGAAACATGCCCGCGCCAGAGAAGCGTGTGCTGTTGTCTTCCACGTGGGAGAACCCGAAAGGCAAATCGTGCAAACAGGGTGTCGGACACCTGTGCTCGCCAAGAATGAAATGCCGAGCAAATAGCTGTGCCCTGACGCCTGTGAACGGATGGCAACTGCTTGCGTTTCTGAGGGGGTATCTGCCGCGATCTGGGAGCGGGTGAGGGTCAGCGGGCTCTGGTTCTCGGGGACCGCCCTTGAGAGTTTTTCTTTTAGCCGCTGGTTTGGTTCTAGCCGCGCCGGGGTGTGGCGCGGCCTTGCCGTCTTAGGCTGCTGATCCGCTTCCGATTCTGGGGGTGAGGAGCCGCCGATCCGGACGGTGATCCGGGTTGGATTAGGGGCGCTTTCCGGTGCCGATCCTGCCGCCGATCTGGACCGTGCAGTGTGGCGATTCGGGCACGGTGAGGGGTGGCTTTTGGTGTTCCCGGAGTGCGGTTTGCGGGGTTGGGGTTTCTTGCCGTGCTGCGCACGGGGTGTAAGGGAGACACTCCACCCCTGAAAGGTTGCTGCACGGTAACCTGCGGTTACCGTGCGCGAACTTGTTGAAACGAGAGCAGCTAAAGAAAAATCCCTTCGATCCGGTTGCCGTCCGGCAACCGCAAGTTAGCGCAGGCGAACTTGTTGATTCTTAAGCGCGGCTGCTAGTCTCGGCTGAGATGGCGAGAGAGGAAGCCCGGACATGGTGAAGCCGCCGCTGCGCACGAAATCCATCGGTTTCAAGGTCAGCCAGGAAGAATACGCGCAGCTGGAAACGGCGGCGCAGGCGAGCGGACGGACGCTCGGGGAGTGGTGCCGCGAGGCAATCCTGCGCAGCGATGCAGCGGCCCACGATCCGGCCCTGGCCGAGATCATCGGAGTTCGTTTGCTGCTGGTGAATGTGTTGGGGCCACTGGCGGCGGGCGAGAAGATGACCGGAAAGGTTCAACCAACTGCTGGATCAAATCGGCGAAACCAAGCACCAGCTCGCCGCCAAGTTGCAGCCGCAGGCGAGCGAGAAAGCGCAGCGAGAAAAACCCAGCGGCGGGAAGCGGTGATCCCATTTTTTCGCGGGAGAGTGTACGGAGCGCGGGAGTCGCGTCAAGCCTCTCCGCTTCGCTCCGACCGCAGCGCGGCGCACCAAGAACGTGCGGGCTTGACCCGGCTCCCTCTCCGCTCCTGTGTTGCTTCCCGCTAGGAAAAAATGTGAAGTAAAAATGGGATTACGGGATGGGAGCGAGCACAGCAGGCTATCGCCGTTTTCGTGTTCGTTTTACCGGTGCGCTGCGTTTCGGTTCGGGAATCTGCTTCCCGTCCTTGAGGAGCTTCTGCAGGGCGTCGTTGAGTTGCTGTTCGAGCTTTGCTTCGTCCAGAGAGTCTGTGTGTCCAATGCGCAGGACTGTTTCTTCGCGAAACTCGTTGCCGCTATGAACACGACGCACGATCAGTTCCAGCGGATGAGAGGGATGATCCCCCTTCCTGATCCCTTCGCTTCTGGCCTTGATAATCGTGGCGATCAGGTTAATGACGCTCGTTGCCAAACTGACACCCGCCGCGATGTACACCAACAACTCGGGGCCGCTTTCATGTTCTTCAAAAGCAAAACTGGAATCGCGTGGGGACAGCGTGCGCAGGCTCTGGTCGATCAGTTCATAAGCGCGTGGCGAATGCTCGCGGTGAAAACATCCTGAGGTGATCCGCACTTTAATGGAAACGGCCGCTTCGCCCGGCAACGGTGCTCGCCCGGACTCGAAATGACGCATGCGTCCGCGAAACGTTTCCTGCCAGCCAGTGTCCACAGTTCTACCTCCGGGAACGAAACGTACTCAGGACCAGCAAAAACGAAAAACACGGCAGCCTCTCTGCGCTCAAAACCACCGAGCGCAAAGTTCCTATGGGTGACTGCTGTGAGACTGGTCGTTGCCGTTGGAAGTGGCCAGGGAATTAATCAAGCGGATGACCGCGCGCTGGTCCCGTTCGGGCAATGACGCCATGCGCTGAAATCTTTTCCAAAGGCGCCGACTCCGCGGCTTCCCCTGATCGAGCTTGGCAGGTTTCACTCCGAGCAGTTCATCCGTCGTTACCCGGAGCGCCCGAGCCAGAGGGATGAGGGCGGAGGCGATGGGAAACTCCGCTTCCGTTTCGTAATAAGAAATCGCCCGCTGGGTCGTCTCCGCCGCCTTGGCGAGTTCGATCTGGGTGAGGCCGCGCGCTTGCCGGAGCGCAACCATGCGCTTGCCGAATGCGGTCTGGGGTGGTTTCTTGGCTGGCATTCCAGGAGCGATTGTATGGTCCACTTCTAAAACCTCCCGAATTACGTTGTCAGTATAAACGCAATGCGTATATACTCGCGAACAGTTTTAGAAACTCAACAAATCACACAAATCTCTTGACAGGTTTTTTCGAGGAAACCTGAAAAGCGGAAGGAGCATGACAGGATGGCCCGACTCCCGGATGAAACGGTGGAACGGATCAGGCGGGAAATCTCAGTGCAGCGGCTGGCGGAAGCGCGCGGCATCCAGTTGCGGCGCATGGGCAAGAACATGATGGGCCTGTGCCCCTTCCACCAGGACAAGAATCCTTCGCTCTCGATCACGCCGAGCACGAACAAATGGCACTGCCTGGGATGCGGCAAAGGCGGCACGGCGATTGATTGGGTGATGCACACCGAAGGCGTGAGCACACGCCACGCACTCGAAATGTTGAGCCGCGATCTGGTGCCGATGACTCCGGCCGGTGGAGGACCGCCGCCGAAGAAATGCACGGTGCCCAAACTGCCGCCGCTGATCCAGCAGACCAACGACGACAAAAAGCTGGTTGAAATCGTGGTGAGCTACTACCACAAGATCCTGAAGGAGAAGCCGGAGGCACAGCAGTATCTCGTGAAGCGGGGCCTCCAATCGGCGGAGATGGTGGAGCACTTCCATCTGGGTTACTCCAATCGCACACTCGGCTACCATCTGCCGGCGTCGAACCGTCTCGCCGGCGCGGAGCAACGCGGACATCTGATCGAGTTAGGCATCTACCGCGAAAGCGGGCACGAGCACTTCTCTGGTTCGCTGGTGATCCCGATTCTCAATCTCAACGGTGAAGTGGTCCAGATGTACGGACGGAAGATCACGCCGAATCTGCGCGCAGGAACGCCCGACCATCTGTATCTGCCGGGGCCGCTGCGCGGCGTGTGGAACGAACAGGCGTTGATCGCGTCGAAAGAAATCATCCTGTGCGAAGCGCTGATCGACGCGCTGACGTTCTGGTGCGCGGGCTATCGCAACGTGACCACGATCTACGGCGTGAACAACTTTACCGACGAACTGCGCGCGGCATTGAAACAGCACGGCACGAAGAGAATTTACATCGCTTACGACCGCGACGACGCAGGCGCACGCGCGGCCCAGGCCCACGGCGAAGAACTCATGCAGATGGGCATCGAGTGTTTCCGGGTGCAGTTTCCGAAAAGCCAGGACGCGAACGAATACGCTCGCATGACGCAGCCCGCAGCCAAGGCGCTGGGAGTGATGTTGACCAGCGCCGCATGGTTAGGCACCGGAAAGCGGTCCGCCGTGAGCGTCATCAAGCCTGCTGTGATCGAAGCGCCCGAGATCGAGAAGGAGAAAACCAAACCCGCAGCTCAGGAACAAAGCAGCCAGGAGGAGGGCAGCGAACTCGTGAAAGAAGAAATCCCAGCAGCTACCGCCACAGCAGCAGCTAAGGAAAAAATCTCCGAGCCACCGGCGCAGAAGAATGTTTTTCCTTTAGCCGCCGATCCTGAAAGCGTGCAGCCGGAAGAAGCCCCGCGTCAGGAGCAACGCCCGATGCCGATGGCCGCGCCCGCCGAGCCGCTCGTAAAGATCGAAGGCGAGGAAATCACGATCGCCATCGGCCCTCGCACGTACCGCGTGCTTGGACTGGAAAAGAACAGCAGCCGGGGCGTGATGCGAGTCAATGTCAAAGTCTCAGGCCGGAACGTGCGCGGCGAGTACTCGTATCACGGCGACACGCTGGACATGGAGAGCTTCCGGCAGCGCGCGACGTTCACCAAGCAGGCCGCGCACGAACTCGGGGCGAAGGAAGAAACGATCCACGCGGAAGTGGGCAAGCTGTGGGCCGTGCTGGGAGACCTGCAGCGGGAGCACATCAGAAAGACACTGGCGCAGCCCGTGGAAGAAACCATCATGAACGCCGAGGAGCAAGCGGCGGCGCTGGAGTTGCTGCGCGATCCGCGTTTGCTGGAGCGTGTGCTTTCCGACTTCGACAAATGCGGCGTGGTGGGCGAGGAGACGAACAAGCGTGTTAGTTATCTGGCGGCGGTGTCGCGCCTGCTGGAAAAACCGCTGGCCATCGTAGTGCAGTCCTCATCCTCTGCGGGCAAGAGTTCCTTGATGGAAGCGGTCCTCGACTTCATGCCGGAAGAACAGCGCGAGGAATACTCGGCCATGACCGGGCAAGCGCTCTTCTACATGGGACAAAAAAACCTGAAGCACAAAATCCTTGCCGTCTCGGAAGAAGAAGGCGCGCAGCGCGCGGCCTACGCCTTGAAACTCTTGCAGAGTGAAGGCGTCTTGAAAATCGCCAGTACGGGCAAAGACCCGGTGAGCGGCAAGCTGGTGACGCATGAATACATCGTCGAAGGCCCGGTGATGATCTTCCTCACCACCACAGCCCAGGAGGTAGACGAAGAGCTGGTCAATCGCAGCATCGTGCTCACGGTGAACGAAGAGCAGGCCCAGACGCGCGCCATCCACCAGAAACAGCGCGAAGCGCAAACCATCGAAGGACTATGGGCGCGGCGGGAACGGCAGAAGATCGTGAAGCTGCACCGCAATGCGCAGCGCCTCTTGCGGCCCATTCCCGTAGTCAACAATCACATGCACGACGATCCCGACTTCCCCGACCACCTGACCCGGACGCGACGCGATCACATGAAGTTTTTAACCCTGATCGAGACCATCGCTCTGCTGCACCAGCACCAGCGGGAAATCAAAACCGACACGCGCCACGGGGAAACGCTGGAATACATCGAGGCCACGAAAGACGACGTGAAGCTGGCGCGCGAACTGGTGCGCCAGGTGTTGGCGCCATCGCTCGACGAACTGCCAGCGCACACACGGCGCTTGCTGGCGCGAATCGAGAAGATGGCCCAGGAAGAGTGTGAGCGCCTGCAGGTGGAGAGTGACCAGTATCGTTTCACGCGGCGCACGGTGCGGCAATACACGCGCTGGGGCGACACGCAGTTGCGCTTGCATCTGCGTCGCTTGGAAGAAATGGAATACCTGATCGTGCGGCGCGGCGGTCCTGGACAGACCTTCGTTTATCAGTTGCGTTTCGACTACGACGACAACCGCGCGGGGTCAGAGGGCAACTGCGCGGGGGGTGCGCGGGTACCTCGCGGGGGTGCCAAAAGCGAAGAATCGCCAGCAACGACGCTGGTAAACGCGACAACCGCGCGGGATTCCGAAAACACTTATAGGGAGATCGAGGCCGCGAATCTGGAAAATCGCGTCATACCTCCACCAAAGCCGAACGGCAGAGCGCACGCCACGGCGGGAGCGGACTAATGGCGCGCGTGGAGAAAAAGCGCAAGCCGGAGGCCGCGCCCGAGACGCCGCTTGAAGTCTTGATGCGCGAGCACTTGAATGCGCTCAAAGTACGCGGCTACTCCGAGCACACGGTGAAAAATCGACTGGTGCACATCGGCTTCTTTATCCAGTGGGCCTATGAGCACGGCTTGCGGGACCCCATCGAGATCACGCGGCCTGTGTTGGAGCGTTATCAGCGCCATCTCTTCTACTACCGCAAGAAGAACGGCGAGCCGCTGACCTTCCGCAGCCAGCACTCGCGCCTGGTGCCGTTGCGTGTGTGGTTCAAATGGATGACGCGGCAGAATCACATCCTACATAACCCGGCATCGGAGATCGACCTACCGCGCGTGGGCCGCACGTTGCCGAAGAACATCCTTTCCGTGCAAGAAGTCGAGCAGGTGATGATGCAGCCCAACCTCGCCGATCCGCTAGGACTGCGGGACCGTGCCATCCTGGAAGCGATCTATGCGAGTGGACTGCGGCGGCTGGAAGTGGTGAATCTCAAGCTGTTCGATCTTCAACTCGACCGCGGGCTGATCGTGGTGCGCCAGGGCAAGGGCAAGAAAGACCGCTACGTGCCGATTGGAGAACGCGCAACGGCATGGCTTCAGAAGTACATCGCGGAAGCGCGGCCACAGCTTGCCATCGAGCCGGACGACCTCACGGTGTTCCTGACCGCCGAGGGCGAACCGTTCAGCCGCGATCATCTCACGTGGACGGTGCGCGTTCACATCGTGGCCGCGAAAACCGGCAAGGTCGGAGCCTGCCATCTCTTGCGGCACTGCATGGCGACACACATGCACGAGAACGGCGCGGACATCCGCCACATCCAAGTGATCCTCGGGCACGAGGACATCAAGACCACGCAGATTTACACGCACGTTGCGCTACGCGCTCTGCAACAGGTATACGCGGCGACTCATCCGGCAGCATTCCTCGAAAAAGAAAAAGCGCCGCCGCTTCCCGCAGTGGAGACGCTTTCCCCCGACAATCCAACCGCCGCAGATCTGGTAACTGCGCTGGATCGTGAAGCCGACGAAGACCGCGAAGATCAGTAGCGAAGCCCCATCCAGCGAAGTACAATCTACCCGTGCTGTCAGCGGCTAAGGAAGAAACGTTCTCTGCCTTCGGGCCGTGGTGCGCGGAAACGTCCATCAGCGCGAGCGAGTGTGAGGGCGAAAAACCGCATCAGGGGGTCGCGGGCAAAAATCCCGCACTGCATCCGGGCATCACGTGGTCTAACTCCACAACTGCATTAGGGTTGCGCGGGGCGCGGTTGGAAACTCGCGTCAGGTCACGTTGTACCGGCAAAGAGCGGGACGCAGAAAGCGGACTAGACAACTTCGGTGCCAGGTACGATTCATCTTCTCTGGGCCGCTTCATGACGCCGGACTGGGCAGCTAAACCGACGACCGTGCCTTACGCCAAGTTCGGCGACCCACAGACGTTGAACCTGTACGCCTTTACTGAGAATGGACCGGTCAACAGAGTCGACGCTGATGGGCATGAAGATCCAAGTGGGCAGGTGCAATCTGCCGCGACAACGACGCAAAATAAATCATGGTGGCAAAAGCTCGCTGGAGTTTTCTACGCGAAGGCTTCAGTAGGAGTTGCATTGGAGGTCGGGGCCGAGGCGCATATCGGGAAAGCAAAGAGTCCTCTAAAGGTCGGCGCGAAGGTCGGGGCTGACGTGAAATCAACAATGACGGTGACGACCGACGGAACGTCTGTGTCAGCAACCAAAGAGGCGCAAGCTGGCGTGAACGTTGGCAAGGTCATACTAGGCCCGCAAAGTTCCACCGAGAACGTGACCGTGAAGAACGGAGAGGCTTTGGCCAACCCCGAAGTTGAACATTCGTCATCGGCGATGTTAGGAACAGAAAGAGCAGAAGGCACGTTGTCCAAGGGGGATTTCGGTGTAGGTGCAGAAGTCGACGCAGGAGTCCTAGTTGTAGGGTTCGAGGTAGGTGTCGATTTTGACAAGGTGAAGGATCTATTCAACCCCCATTAGCGACGCAAATCCTCGATTGGGTTTGCAGAACCGCGGAGGATACGGATTATGAACAGTGCCATTCCGAGTGAGAGACATTGGCTCCAACAGCCACGATCCAAGACATTATTTGCGCTCTCTGCCGGAATCAGCGGTTTTCTCCTAGTGCTGGGCGTGATCGCCAATGTCATGTTGTCATACCGAGGTGACCTCTTCATCCAGGACGGAACAGCCTATAAAATCCTGGGTACAGTGGTCGGGGTCATTGGAGCGTCATCTGCGCTCTACCTTTGGATTGGGATGGCCTGGTACTGGTTCCGCCTGGATCGCTCGGCGTCCTCCATGAAGAAGCTTTGGTTCGTCGTATTGCTGCTACTAAACTGGGTCGGCGCAGTCGCCTATTATTTCGCAGTTTATCGCAGGTCGGCCTCTGCCGGAGCTCTGCAATGACATCGAAACTCCTCGCGTTTAGCACCTCGTTTTCTTTGTTGTTTTACTGTGTGATCCCCTTGCTCTACCTATTCCCACGCGTTGCGCAGAACAGGGCTATCGGAACAGTTATGCTTACGGTGGCGTTCGTTGTTGTTGCTCCCACATGGGTGGCTTTCGTTGTTCGGTTATGCAGGGCTGAGAACAGGAGGCACATCTAGTCGAAGTGGAAGCCAAGTGTGAGCAGGCGCGCGTCTGTGGGTTCGTGACAGGATGGTCTTCCGGAAGGTTCGGCGCAAAATACAGACTCTATTGCGATGGGGTTCAGTCTATTTAATTCTTCCGGGGGGATTTGGGAAGATTCGCCTGCAAATGTCGCTACCTCATCTGGACAGACAGTCGCAGTAACATACGACACGGACGCCCCGGCGATGCAGTCGAAGACTGAAGAGTATGTTGAAAAGGTCACCCAGGCTGCGGGTGTGGAAAGCATAAATATTTCTGCTACGACGAATGGCCAGCACGCGCCGAATTCAAACCATTACAACGGAACTGCGGTTGACATCAACAAGGTCAATGGCGAAAAAGTGATCAACGCTGGGAAGGATTCTTCTGTTGCCAGCGACGTGCATTCCATTCAGAAGGCGGCAAACAACCCAAAGAATGGTGTTGCCCACGAGAATTACGGACCCGCGGGACTGTTCAAAGACGGAAAGCAAGTTACGAACCAGAAACTTCAGTCCCAACACGAAAATCACATCCACATCACGATTCCGAGGACTCCCAATGACAACAACTAGGAGTATGAGCCTGATCGTCCTCTGTGTCTGCCTGCTGTTGGCGGCGAGTGTGGCGGGCCAGCAATGTAAGAATGTCCATGTTGCAAACATAAAGAACATTTTTGCGATCTCTCCATCCCCCCGAGCAGATAATGTGCTGTTCTATGGCTCCGCAGAAGAGGCGGGAGGAGAGATGGTGACGGGCAACCTGTTCAGATTGCAACTGACCAGAGGGGGGAGCGACGTTGTGCAGTTGAAAGCTCCCGATGCCTCAAATCCTCCGGCACCCGTGTGGAAGCCGGATGGTAGCTCTGCATACTTCGAAACCGATAAGGGGATATACCAACTGCGTTCGGCAGGTGGATCACCGGAACTGTTATGGAAAGGGTCATCTGACGGGTTGGCCATTTCTCCCGGGGGTCTTCTGTTAGCTTTCTGGAGGATCGATAAAGGCGTTGACACTCTTGTGCTCTATGACCTCACTAAGAAATCTGAAGTCCGCAGCTGGCGAGTTCCTGACCGTTTCGAGAGCGACAAGTCGGGATGGGATGTCGCGTTCGCTCCCGACGGTCAGGCCTTGTACGCACGTACCTACGATCAAACCGGCAGCACTCCTCTTAAGCGATTCGATGTTGAGGGCGGCAACGTCGTGGTCGTTAGTCCCAATTCTTACGCTGTGGCGGAAGGCAAGGATGCGGTGTACTTCATCGCAATCTCCGGCACAGTGAACCGGGTACCTAACAGTCAGAAGCTTCTGGTTGGCGGGAGCCGATAACTCCGTGGACCATCTTGCAGGCACGGTCATTCGTTGGTGGCTTCCGTACTTGACGATCGTCGGTCGATCTATTCTGCATTAGTCGGTCGCGAGATCGTTGCACCTAATGAAACGGCGAAGATGGCATTTCGCTTCTGTTGCGCTCTCAATCCCGAAATAAGCCAAGCCGGCAGTGGTAACCTTCCTGACTACATTGACGAGCGTACTCTGCCATTGATAACCGTAAGTCATATGCCTCTTTCAGAATTGAGTCAGCTATTAGAAGAAAATCTTTCGCCTCCGCAGGAATTCTTGCGTTCATTTGAAGCATGGTATCAACAAGAAAGCGATCGGCAATTGTCGACCAGACAAGCGATCACCTTGGTTCAATATGCGATGAATTTGAGTGCCCAATTTCAATTTGAAGCAGGTGATGCAATGCGAAGGTCGTCCGAGCACGTACCGACAAGCAAAAAGAAAGCGCCGGTCACGGAAGGTTCCAAATCCGAAGAACATGACGAGCAGACCTAGTCGACAGCGCTGGGATTATGGAATCGCCTTACTACATCAATATCGATAATTTCTATTTTGTGCCGATACAGCGCTTTCGGTTGGCGTTCGCGGAGCTTGTTCGACGTGCCCTCTTGACTCTGGACGCTGAGACCAAATGGACCGACGAAGACCTGATTACAGTATCACTCCCGCCGTCAGTCGGCCGCGAAACAGATAAATATTTGGCTGAGAACGAGGGCGAGTCCCTAGAGGTCTCGTTGTTGTTCGCGGCGTGGGATGATGGGGATGTCCGCGAGGCATTCGCCATTTCGCCTTGTGACGGGCTGATTGAAGCAATCCGCCTAGCCACGGAACTTTGCGTCGAAAAAGCTTTCATCGACAAGGAAATCGCACCCGGCAACCTAGTTCGAAAGCGGTGCTTGGACGATCCAAACTGGCCTGACGACTCGCTAGTCCTTGACCCAAAGCTGGGTTGCTCCGGGTACCTGCGGCTAATTCGCAGTGCATGCAACCAGCCTCCGATTCGATTTGAACCGATCGACACTTGGAGAGAGATGCATATGGCTCAGCAGTTGCGTCGGTTGCGGCTGCGTTATCGAAGGATATTGGTGGTTTGTGAAGCTCACAATTACTTTGCACTGACCCGACTTCTGTCCACCGCTGAAAATGTTTCCGCTGAGCACGATCCCTCCACAGGACAATCGCGAAAATTGGCCTTCGTTAAGAGTCGGGCATCCGCCCAAGCGGTACTGCACTACTTGGATGATTACCCCAAGCTGTGCGAGGAATATGAAAGGCGGAGGACTACCCTCACCGATGGGGAGAATGCTTTCGATAAGCGTAGCCAGCTTTTCGATCTCGTTTGGGATATCGCATACGAGAAGGACGATGAGCGACCCTCGCCGAGGCGAATGGAGAGTTTTGCCCGCTATCTTAGCAGATTGACAAAGTTGAGCCATCGGGTGGTGCCAAAACCCGCGGAACTCTATGAAGCTTGCTGTGGCTGCTTGGGGCATCGGTTGGCTGAAAAAGTCATTCATCGTCTCGGAGAATATGGAGAACAAATCCGTTTGGAGCGAGTACGCCCGGCATTCAAAGGCGATCAGCCCTTCGTATATCAACTCAAGCAGACTGGTGGGGACCCACGCTTGACTACACGATCTTGCAATCCGCAGCCGCAGGAATATGTTTTGGAGCAAAAACCGCTTATATGGTCATCTGGGGAGAGCAAGTCCACGGGCATACCTCCTAGGGGTGTTTGGGAAGAGGTCAAGCTAAAAGCAGCTCACTTGGCGAGAGCGGAGGAGCGGAGGCCACGTATTGGTGAGTTTCGCGGATCGCTGGAAGCCTGCATAGATTCTCGCCGCACTCTCCGCGGTTCTCTGCAATACCCTCCGAAGATTTATGTGCGGCGCTATCACCGCCGGCGGTGCGAGCGAAATTTTCTTGATGAGCCTGTCGTGTGGGTGTTGGAACCGGTGCTGAATAACGGAACTGTGAATGTCTATTTGAAATGTACAGTCCATGAATTGTCAGGGATTAAGACACCTGGTCAGTCTCGCGCCACCGACGGATTGGAACATGAACTATTTCGAGCTTCTGATGGTGAGGTGAGGATCCTGCGAGAGCGAGTTTATGGTTATCTCGATCTGTGGCATTTGGGTGCCGATGGGAAAAAGGCAAAAGTGCTACCTGGAGCCAGAATCCTGAACCACGAGACAGAATTCAATGTTCTTCCTCATTCGGGCTGCGTCCTCAAGGATTTTAACGAACTTGTGGACCAGAGTACTCCTTGGTGGGATATGCTGATTCTGACTGGTCTAGCTGTCGCCCGAAATTCTGTCGTTTGCGTCTTGCCTGAAGGATTTCGACTCTCGCGGTTGGTACGTTCCAAGGCGAACTTACTGAAGAAAGAATTGGTGACCCTTCACCTGTCAAGTTTTACACTCGAACAGCGACAGGAGCTCGCGAAGATCTACGCAGTTGAATATTCGGGAAATTATGATACGCCGGAGATGATTAAGAGTCTTCGGTCGATCTGGTCCAAATTGGGTCTTAGCTAAGGCTGTGATGCCTCCCTTGCCCATCGCGAACGCTTCGCCTGGCAGTGCTATTCCTTCCTCATGGGCTGGATATTGGCTTCAAAGCAACCAGAAGGGGACAATGACGTTAGAGCTCGCTTTTGACCACGGAAGTATTCACGGCAAAGGCTTAGACAGAGTCGGCGAATTCGTGATCGAGGGTGAGTATGCGCTCCAACCAAAGCATCTTCGGTTTGAGAAGAGATACCGAGCACACGCGGTCCGTTACGTTGGCGCATGGGATGGCGATGAGATCTGGGGTATATGGTCAATTGGAGATTTGGACGTGGGAGAGTTCAGGCTATGGCGTGAGACTACTGCTTCGCTTCCACGTGACCACAGTCAATAAATGGTTTCGAGCTTTCGAGCTACGTTCAGCCTTCGAATTGGCGCGACGCCGGGACTCGAACCCGCGAGCCTCTGAGTGACAGGGCGCAGCCAACGATAGCATCTCGCGCGCTCTGGTTTACTTTCAGAGCCGGATGAGCTATCGTTCGGCTACCTTAGCGGCTACCTAAATGGCCGAAAAAGGGCCCAGTACAACTGGGAAAATTAGACGCCGATACGGAGAACCAACGGTTTAGCCTTTGTTTTCAAGGGGCGCGTAGAATCCCTCACTCTCCGCCACGCAGTCTTGACCGCAGAGAATTCCTGTTTCTATTCCCTGCAAAATACCCGAAACATGCCCGTATTTCGCGATTCTCCATCGACAAACCGGACTGGAGAGAACGGACTACCTGACAGCGAATGAGGCCTTTGTGCTGTCTTTTCTCCGGCGGGCACATGTGCAGTCCGGTTTCAAGGAGGGCGTTAGGCGAATGCAATGCGATCAAAAGCCTGCAATTTTGGCATCGCGAGTTGACTTCTGTCGGCATCGTGGAGCCGATTTCGGCGCTTCCCACATACCCTTTCTTGGATCCCTTTCGGTTTGTCGACCATCGTCCAGAATCGCCGTGTACGCTCAGAACTCCAACCGCGCCTGAAAGGCAATCATGCGTGGACTGCTATCGCCACCCAATCCGACTCCCAGCAAGCCGGTCGGCGGAGAAGTCGTCGAGGCGAGCGCACCAAATCCACTCTGCGTGGAAGAATTTCCCGGAATACCGGCCTGCACCATGCTGGGAAGCGCGAAATTCGGATGGTTGAAGAAATTGAAGAACTGAGCCTCAAAGCGCAGCTTTGCATGCTCAGTCAAGGGCAACCATTTTGTCAGGTAGAAGTCACTCCAGAGAAAATGGGGGCCCCGCAGAGCATTGCGGCCAAGGTTTCCAAATTGGCAAGTCTGCAGGCTGTCGCCGCCATAGCACTGCCCTGTACTCGGATCGACGGCCGATACGAAAGCGTCCGGATTGAGCCACTGCAGCGTTCCTGCTTGCGTTACACCCGAAATCGGATGATGCTCATACAGCGGAACGCCCGGGACTACACTAGCGAACTGCGGTCCGCTGCCTTGCACAATCCCCTCTGGCTGCCCAGTACTTGGATTGGCAGCTGAGTAGGGCGTACTCAGCACCGAGAACGGGACTCCGCTGTGCCAAAACGCGGTTCCGGAGATCTGCCAGCCATTGAGCGCGTAGCCCAGAGAATGACTGCGCACTCGGATCGGCAACTGATACACATACTGCGCGTTGAGATTGTGACGGATGTCGTAGTCACAAGGCCCGTAGTCGCGGGCCAAGTCTCCCGGGAGTGGCGAGAGAATCCCTCCCGCGGAGAACGGAAGGAACCCTCCGTTTGAGACCGTATCCATGCAACGGCTCCAAGTGTAGTTGACCTGTCCTTGCAAGCCGTGGCCGAGCCGTTTCTTGGCGGTCAGTTGAAGACCGCTGTAGTGGCTGTTGGCGCCGGTGGAGAACTGCGTCACTGCTCCAAATCGTGCATCGGTCGGTTGCATGTAGGGGAACGGCGCAAAACAACCCTGGCACACGGTCTGGTAACCGTTCACTTGTGTCGAGTACGGCTGGTTCACGGCGCGCGTGCCGACGTACTGCGCTTGCAAACTGGCCGTCGTTCCGATTTCATGTTCCATTCCCATGCTCCATTCCATAAAGTACGGCGCATGGAGTTTGCCATCTGGAATGGCTGTGATCGCAACTGGTGGAAGCGACGTCCGGCCCTGCGGAAATCCTGAACTAAAAGTCTGATTCGCGGCAACCAGTGCGCCGACTGCGCTGCTGCGCGCCCCGGCGCGACGGCTGTGCCGCCCACACTGCCCAGCACTCCTCCCTGGAACGCCTTATCATAGGGAGGATTCGTGCCGATCAGGTCGGCCATCGTGCCCGGCAAAATGTCGCTGAAGATTCCGAAACCAGTTCGCAGTACGGATTTCGGCTCAAACTGCCAAGCAATCGCGGTCCTCGGTTGCAGAATCGCTATTGGCGTAGATGAAAAGAGATTGCTGAGATGGGTCTGGATGGCCTGGTTCAGCGGTTGATTGACATCATGAGAGACCGAATTGAAAGCGCCGAGAAGCCGGGCGACTTGATCGTGCGGACTCCGTGGATTCGAGTTGAAGGTATCGCGTAGACCGAACGTCCAGGTTAGTTTGCGAGTAACTTTCCAGGTATCCTGCGCGTAGATATCGAGATTGAGAAAGTTGAAGGGCTCGTTTGCATTCGAAGGGAACGTCTCTGACGCAGTATTCGCTACTCCCTCGATAAATTGCTGCAAGTTCGCGTAGGTCACGGTGGGAACCGTTCCTTCTCCGAAGTCGTAGTCGTTCAAGCGGAAGATACGGGTATTGGTTCCAAATCGCAGCTCGTGAGCGCCATGGCTCCAGGCAAGATTGTCGTTGATGAAAAAGCGAGATGCGCGCCTGCCCTGAACCCAGGTATTGTCCAGCCCTCCCATGGGCGTGAAGGCATTCGCGCCGCTGCCCTGCAACACGATGGGGAACGCCGAAAGCGTCCTCTGAAGGCTGGTTGGCCCAAACAGGCTCTCGTACCAGGAGAACGCCGGATTGAAGTAGTTCACCAGGTTCTGCGAGAAGACATGGGTGTATCCCGCGGCAAACGAGTAGAGAGGCTGCGGCGAAAGGGCGTCGAAAACCGGGTTGATGGGGTCCGTCCACGCGGCTTGCAGGCCGTTGTCCGACTGAAAACGAAACCAAGTCGTGTCTCTCTCGTTGATGTTGTAGTCGATTCGGGCCGTCTGCACCTGTTCGTGGTCGTCGCTGGAGTGCGAAATGCTCTGCCGGTTGGCGCAACCGTTTCCATTCGGTGGATTGCCCGGTGCCGCAGTGCCGTCCGAGTTGAAAGGACACCAGAGCACTTGGGTGGCTGTGCCGCTGGTATTTTCATAAAGCTTGAACATCTGTTGATAGAACAAACAATTCTGGTTAGGATTGGGCCCGCAGCCGGTTGTTTGATTGCCAGACAATTGCTGCAAGACGTACTGTTGGAATGCCAAAGTGGGAACAATCGTGGGCGTGACGATGGGCAGTGCGATGCGCACCCATTCGCTATCGAAAAAGAAAAATAGCTTGTTGCTCTTGATCGGCCCACCCACACTGCCCCCGAAATGATTCACGGTCGCTCCCGGCTTGTAATTCCCCGGTGTCGCATTGGTGAAGTAGTCCGCCGCATTCAACAGCGCTCCATTCCATAGCTCGTAAAGATTCCCGTGAAACTGATTCGTCCCCGATTTGGTCACGTAATTGATTTGAGACGCTCCATACCGCCCCTGATCCACGGAATAGGAAAGCGTGTTGACCGTTACTTCCGAGATCGAATTCAGTCCCAGGACGAGGTTGGTGGAGAGGCCGCTGTTGAGATTGGTAAGCGGGTCGTTCGTTTCCAGCCCGTCCACGATGTAGCCATTGGAAAGGGCCGGGAGTCCGTTGAATTCCACGTTGCCATACCCGTTGCTGCCACCGACAAAATCGTTACCGCTGCCAGCCGTATTGATCAGCGCTCCAGGCGCAAACTGCAGCGGGTAGGTCAGGTCGCCTCCCGGGTTTGGCAGATCCTCCAGTGCCCTTGCACTCAGGGTCGTGGCTGTGTTCGAGTTTTCCAGGTTGATGAGTGGAGCCTCGCTGCTGACCTCAACCGTTTCACTGGATCGGGCCACCTTGAGTGTGAAATCTACGGTTTGTTTCTGGCCCAGGCCTGAAACGACGTTGTCGTTGTGCCCCGGATCGAAACCTTGCGCTTCCACTGTGACCGAATAGGTACCCGGCTTTAATTGGGGAAAGTTGAACCGGCCGGCGTCATCGGTCTTGGCGCTACGCTTCAGACCGGTTTCGTGACTTGTGATCGTCACGGTGGCGCCCGGAACAACCGCATTGGTTGCATCCCTTACTTCGCCAACGATGGCGCTGGTGGTTTCCCCTTGTGGCAGCGCTTTCGCGGGAAGGAGACACGCCACCGTCAATACAAAAAAAGCAAGGTTCGCTGCCTGCGCCATGCATACCCCAATTCGCTACCCTGAAGTGCCAAAGTGCCAATGTTCTCATCCATTAACCAGGGATTATTATTTATAGTTAATCATAGTTAACAGAAACAGGCAAGAATGGATGAGAAGGCTGACGGGTAATCGGGAAGTTAATCCTGGCTACGAGTCGGCTCGTGGGAAGTGGAGCTATAACGGGCCGAGAAAGCGCGAGCAAGAGAGTCGACAATTATTAGAAATCCTGCCTCAGATAATTCTTTCCACCGGAGAAAAGTTTTCGATCTCGTGACTGCCCGCTAGGCAAGCAGTCACCCGCCAACCCAAACAGGCCGATTCAGGAGTTTCGAAGTGACCACTTTCAGCCACACAATCGCCAACGATTCGCCTTCAAACACCTTAGGAAACCCAAGCGGTTAGCGACGACTCCGCGGCTAGCAGGCAGTCGCAGAGAATTCTTGAAGCTGTTGATTCCGTGTAACTTACGGACACGTCGGCTCTTACAGGTTTCAGACCTGTACCGAGGGTTCGAATTCACCCCGCTCCGCCACGCAGTCTGAGCTGCAAAGAACTTCCCCGCGCTCTGCCGCCGAAATACGCGGTGAGTGATTGGCGAAAATCTTCGAGGGTCATTTTGAGTTTCCGCTGCGCGATAGACAAGTGCTGGAAAACTTCAGGTCGAAAATACATTATCAATGTTCAGCATGATCCGTTCAGGAACGGAGAGTGTTATTCTTTGGAGCGTTCTCGGCTATGAGCAATCACGACGATGCCCGATGACCATAAACTGCGGCTGCACATAGAGTATCGCGTTCTTTACGCTGCCGATCTTCGCACCATCGTAAAGACGTTCGAGAGGGCGTACAACATTCTTCAGAGGGACGAGGAGCCGCGAAGACGGATGCGTCGCACTGACCGACTGACCGTGCAGACCGCGAGAACCGGAAACAGTTTGACGTTGATAGCAATTGGTGGTATTGGTCTCGTCGCGTTCGAGAGATTGATCGCTCTTCGAAAGCATTTCTGGGAATCTGAAAAAGCGAAGTGGGATGCCAAGACGGCGAAACGAGATTACGAGGACAAAGAGAAGGAAGAGAAAATTGAGCAAGTGGAGTTAGCCCTCGACCGGGAGACTGCTCACGAACAGAAGGCAGTCGAGATCGTAGAAAAACTCATCAAGTTCATCGATAAGTCCAAGGACATAATCTCAATCGAAGTGGAGATAGACGAACCGGATGCCGATCCACATAAACCGGGTGCCCTGATCATCCATACGGGGCGGAAGTTCAGGTAACAGGAGCCTCGAACCACGAGGAAAGGATGCTGGCGGCGATCAGCAGCACGCGCTTGCGACCTTCATCCATCATGGTAGCGTACAACTTTCGCCTTTAGTTCGCCAGAACAATTATGCTAGCATTTCAGTTGAATGTATCAGGACTCCACATATGGAACACGTTGACGAGCTGCAAAGGCAAGCAACTGATGCTATTTCCAGTCGCATGTGGACGAACACAGTAGCAATCGTCAACAGTATTAGGACGGTTGGGATTGATCCCGTCACCAATCGTCCAGCCGATGGGGAAGAGGCGGGCACGGGCTGCGCCGGTCGGTGGAGTAGTCATCGCTTTATTCTCACGGCGCGGCACGTACCCAATCCAGATGCGAGACCATCCGATTTGCGAATCTTCTGGCGGCCAACGGGTAGTGTTGAGCGGATCGCAGACGCCGACTTGAAACCAAAGGACATTGGATATGCTGTTTCCGTCCGAGACCCCAAGGCGGTGATCCATCAGTGCCCGTGGGAGGATTTAGCCGTCATTGAGTTAGACCCGGCAGAAGCAGGGCCGCATACTGAGTTTTTCGACATCGGAACTAGCTGGATTGACCCGCCCGAGGGCGAAGTTGTGCACTGCTGTGGTTTCCCGATTGATAAGCATGTCCCACTTGGCAGCCGCATGGTTGGAACCAAAACAGAATATGACCTCGCCCTGCGTCCCACCGTGTTCAGCGGGGCTGTATTACACGAGCCAAAGTTTTTGGCCGATGACTTTGATGCCGAACGGCATTATCTAGTGCCCTACGAGCGGCATGATAGCAAACATCCCGAAGGTTTCAGCGGTGCAGCCGCTTGGTGGGAAAGCGATCAGCCCCAAGTAATTTGGAAGCCGAACCTTGTGTTTGCGGGCATCTGTACATCCTGTTATAAGGACGGCGCTATTGAGCGGATTGTGAAGGCCTCGGCTGTGCGGCGGTTCTTGGAGGAAGTGTTCGGTCAGAACGCGCTGGTTAGGACGACGGGTTACTGAGTCGGTTGTCGCCGAGACACGCTCGCTAGAGTGGCCATAAAGGCTTCCTGCACCAATGAAACGCCCCAGCCGACCTGAACCTCGTCCGGGCAGCCAAGTCCCCTGTAAATCGGCTTTCCGATGGGTGACGCAAGCCGTAGCCGACCTCGCCAAGATTACGACTGCGTTCTATGGAACACGAAAAAGAACACCATAACGCTGAAGCAACCAAACGCGTAGATGAACGACGAGAAGACCGTTACCGCAGGAACCAAGCCCCGAAGCAGATTGAGCAAGTTGAAGACGAAATTCCACACCAAAAGAGCCGTCATCAGAATCGTCCCGATCAGTGCCAGCAGCGCCGCATTTTTGAGTGTCATGGTCGGAGTATGAACGCTGCCAGTGACAGCAGCAACTCTGGTTTCGTTCCTTCCCGACCGCAGGCCAGCGGTCGAGCAAGTCGTCGGCGTCATCGAGCGCGTCACCTCCACCACGAAGAGAGCGGCTTCCAAGCCCTGCGCGTGAAAGGAGACATAACGTCCTGTTGCGGGAGGTGTGGTCTGATGCGGCCAAGACGTGAGTCCCCGAGGTCGCGGAGATGACCGTACATCGTAGAACCGAGGAGCAGCATCGTAATTTCTTGGGGGTGCGTCCATGTCTAACCATTATTTAGCAATCGCTGTGCTTCTCGCCTCATCCGTGGCTCAGACACAGGCCGTGTTTGGGCCACCGGTATATGGCCCACCGGTACATGACCCAAGCCGAGACGCTGTTCATTCCGACGGTGCTCGTCTGGCGGCTGAGATGGGCACTGGGAAATGGTGGGTGAAACTCTCTGACGAGGCGAAAGACAAGTTCGTCGAGCGCTATACCGTGGCCATGAACCACGTCTCGTCCACTTTGTTTACGGACTGCTCCAACGGGATAGACACTTTGCTGGTCGATGGTGGACTGAAGAGCGGTGTAGAGGCATCGGACTTTGTGTCTTACATGATTATCTGCAAGGTCGGCTCGTCCTTCGATTTCAAGTTCGACCGCAAAGAAATCAGAGAAGCGGTGGACGAGTTCTACAAAGATTCTGCGAATCTGACCGTTCCAATAGATGTCGCCTTGCAGCACGTCAGGGAGGGGCTAGCGGCCAAGCGTCCACACGGCATGGGTATTGGCTGAAACTAGGGCAACTTTGTTGATGTGGTAACTTTGTTCCGGCGATTCAGCGGACATCCGTTCCAGCGTGGTTGACATCGGAAGAAATAGGCGCGATGTGAATGTCTACATCGTATACTTCCAGCGTCCTGCTACTGGGTTGAGGCTGTGATTGGGGGTCTCATGCGAATGCGGCGAAAATGGCGACTCTGGGTGTTCGTGCTCTCCGTCGCTTGCTTGGTTCCATACCTCTCTGCCGATATTACCGTGATACGCGAGTACCACGGAAAGCAAGTCACATGCGGGTACAGCGGCCTGTCCAGTACAGCCGGAAGCATGTGCGGTACTTACGGCTATGCCCGTGTGTTTACGGGCAGAGTCAAGTCCGTCACGGAAATATCCTTCACCGACAGGCGTCTCGAATTGGTTCCCGATGAAACTTTCCTCGGCCCCGCAACCGGGGTGACGGCCACCGTGAATCAAGCCTGTATGCCGTTAGATGAGCCAGAAATACAGGCGGGCGATAAATGGTTGTTCTATCTGCAAACCCCGTGGCGCCCCGGACAGGATGGGCAGAATCAAGAATTGGTTTTACCGTATGCCAGCCGAAGTGGGCCGCTCGATTCGGATTCGGCTCAAGAGGAAATTTCGACGTTGCGCCACTTAGCACGTTTGACTGATTCCGGTGTTGTCACCGGACGCGTCACCCGCACGGAAGAGAAAGAAGAGAAGATAGAATCTATTCCCGTTTCCGACTGGCCCCTGACCGCGAAGAGTGTTGCAACTGGATTTGAATACAAGACGCTGACCAACAGTAACGGTCATTTCGAGTTCGAGTTGCCCCCGGACTCATACAGCATAACCGCGAACACGCAAGGCTCTTGGGCACCTGACCGTGACCCGTTCGTGACGAAAGCAGAGTGCGTGGATGTCGATTTTCCGATGCACTCGGACGGTGTGCTGTCCGGGACAGTAACCACGACAGAAGGTAAGCCTGCATCGAACGTGGAGGTTGCCATCCTTCGCAGTTCCCCGTGGCATCAGTATTTCACCGTTCGGACTGATGAGCGTGGTCATTTTGAAGTTCGAGGGCAGGAACCGGGTCGCTACATCGTCGGCGAAGGCGTCATCGCCTACACCATAGACGAGTGGCGATTGCACGTTTACTATCCGGGCGTCTCAAGTCGAGAGAAGGCGATACCGATTGACCTCGGCAAGGGTGAATCGCGCAACGACATAGATTTCAAACTTCCGCCGACCAAGTAGCCCTCCGTGCCGTCGCTTTTGTCCGTCGATGCAGCCACGCCCGCTAGTCTCATGGTTAAGCGTGTGAGTCTAGAGGAGGTTGGGTTCAAAGAACCTCTAAGGATTGAAGGTGCGAGGATTCGGGGACGTATGCCGATTGTACTTGGATTCGACGTATACGGGACGCTGGTAGACCCATTTGGGATGGAGCGCCAACTGGAAGCTTTGTTCGGAGATCGCGGCAGCGCGATCTGCGCCCTGTGGCGTCAAAAGCAGTTGGAGTATTCGTTCCGGCGGGGGCTGATGCGATGTTACGAGAACTTTGACACCTGTACCGAACAAGCATTATCGTTCGCGGCGAAGACGTACAAGGTCGAGCTGCCCGAAGCTGCGCGGCGGCAACTCCTGACTGACTACCTGAGCCTGCCAGCGTTTCCCGACGTCCTGCCTGCGCTGAAGACCCTGAAGGCGTCGGGTTGCAGGCTGGTGGCTTTCTCGAACGGCGTAGAAAGCACCCTACGGACGCTGCTGGGCAAAGCGGACTTGCTTCCGTATTTCGAAGCGGTGGTCAGCGTGGAGGATATCAAAACGTTCAAGCCGAATCCCGACGTGTATGCCTATCTTGTCCACCGTGGCGGTTGTTCCCCCGAGGACACTTGGCTCGTCTCTTCCAATCCTTTCGACGTTATCGGAGCCAAAGCTGCGCATCTGAAAGCGGCATGGGTCAGGCGAAATCCTGACGCTGTATTCGATCCGTGGGAGTTCGAGCCGGACGTAGTGGTCGGCAACCTGATGGAACTGACCACCGTGCTGAAACCGCGAGTCAGTCCTTGATCGTCTTCTTGAGCATGTGCGCGTGACGAAAGTGAGGGAATGGTCGAGCCTGCGAGCATGAGGTGTGGCGAATTCCTTTGAATGCACGTGTGGAACCATCCACTTTGGATGCTTCTTTCGGCGGGACGACGGTGATTCCTCTCTTTGGACATAACGGTCTGCAATTTTCGTTCCGCGTTTTTCCACCGTGTCACGGTGTGTCACGGTACAGCCATTTTTCGGCGCTTGAAATTTGCCATTTCTACTGGGATTTTGGGAAGTGGGTGATTGCGCCCAAACCCGCATGGATGCTAGCGTTTTCGCTGTTTTTGTGGCAAAATATGAAGCTGTCCGGGGCTGTTTCCCGGTAGCGCTACCAGCCAGTCCCCTGGTTAGAGAAGTCTCGCCTGTTATCAGCGAATCAAGCGAAATTGGCCGGAGAGTGCGATAGTTTTCCTGGAAGCTCCGACCAGAGAAAACGACAGCGCATAGGTGACGAAATGAGCCGCGCCAAGACTCATCACAAGACACGTGCCCCGGCCCGTACCGGGCTGAAGGCAAGAACTCTGGGAACACGGCCATTTTTTACCGGCAAGAATCTGAATGCGCTTCTCTGCATTTTGCTGGCGGGGGCGACCGTCGCGCTCTACAGCCCGGTGTTTGGGTACGGGTTTGTCGTGTACGACGATCGCGATTACGTCACTGCAAATCCGCACATCCAAGAAGGATTGTCGTGGAGCACGGTGCAGTGGGCCTTTACGTCGACCAGGAAGGTCACTGGCATCCGCTGACCTGGCTTTCGCATGCGCTGGACTATCAACTCTTTGCTTTGAATCCCGCCGGCCATCATTTGGATAGCGTATTGATCCACGCCCTCAATGCAGTGCTGCTATTTCTGCTGCTGGCCTGGACCACAAAGCGCGTTGGGCCAAGCTTGCTGGTAGGAGCGTTGTTCGCCGTGCATCCTATCAATGTTGAGTCGGTGGCCTGGGTAGCGGAACGAAAGAACGTGCTGAGCACGCTTTCTTTTTCTGGCGATCGGCGCTTATGCGTGCTACGCGCAGAGACCGAATTGGCGGCGGTACGCTTGGTGGCCTCGCTGTTTGCGGCTGGACTGATGGCCAAGCCGATGGTCATCACGCTGCCTTTTGTCTTGCTGCTGCTGGATTATTGGCCGCTGGAGAGAACTTCTGGCAGTCCGGCTTCGGTGAGCGGCGCACCGCAATTTGGCATCGCTCGAGTTGGCTGCTGGAGAAGGTTCCGTTGCTGGTTCTCGTGGCGGCGAGCGCGTGGATGACGGTGATGGCGCAGCGAACTCGGGCAATGCGGTTTACGGCTTGACCGTTCCCGCTTCCGGTGCGAATTGAGAATGCGGTCGTGTCGCTATGGGCTGTATCTGTGGAAAATGTTGTGGCCGGCGCGCTTGATTGCGCTCTATCCCCATCCGGCAAATTGTTTCCGCCGTGGCAGGTGGCTTTGTCCGGGCTAATTTTGCTCGGAATCACCGTGGTGGTGGTGATATTTCGCCGCAAGCGCTATCTGCCGGTGGGTTGGTTGTGGTTTCTTGGTACGCTGATTCCGGTCATCGGGCTGGTGCAAATCGTGGGAGATGCCGCCAGGGCTGACCGCTATGCGTATATTCCATTGATCGGAATCTTCGTAGTGATTGCGTGGAGCGCGGACGATTTAGCCGTGAGAGCCAAACTTCACGGCGCCTGGCGTGTAATTCCGCCATTGTGCGTGTTGATGGTGTTTGGCTTTGTCACGTATCGCCAGATGAGCTATTGGGCGAGTGAGTACGACCTGTGGGCGCACGCCCTGAAGATGGACGATAGAAATCTCTTTGCGCACCACTTTCTGGCGGAAGCGCTGCTGAACCCCGACTCATCCATGACGCAGCGCGACCTTGAGGGCCTGGATACGGCGCAAGAGCGAGAGGAGGAAGCTCGCCAACACTTCGAGGCCGCTCTAGGGATTTACCGCCAGGTGGTGCAGCAGAATCCAGGCCCTTATCTGGAGCACATGGCCACGACGCTGGACAATCTGGGAAATCTGGATGTAGCCCAGAAGCGGACGGAGGAAGGCCGGCAACACTTTGAAGAGGCCTTACAGATTCAGCGTCAACTGATGCCTCGGCACCAGGTGAACCCGTTCTACTTTGTGACGACTCTGAACCTTTTGGGAAGTGTGTATCTACAACAGAACCGGTTGGACGACGCTCACCGGGACTTTGAGGAAGCTTTGCGAATTCAACGTCAGATGCTGGCGCAACATGACCTGCAAGTGAACCCCTCCTCCTTTGCAGCGACTTTGACCAATCTGGCGGGTGTGGAGATACAACAGAATCTGCCGGAGGAAGCCCGCCGACACTTTGAGGCGGCGGTAACGATTTACCGTCCGTTGGCGCAGCAGAATCCAGCTCTGCACCTGCCGAACCTGGCCATGGCGTTGAAGAACCTGGGAAATGTTGAACGAAGTGAGAACCGAATCGATGAATCCCGTGTCCACTACCAGCAGGCGCTGGCCATCTTGCAGACGCTCTCCCAGGGTGACACCAGATATGCTGGCGACGAGGCTGAAGTTGCGGCGATCCTGCGGGAGCTAGATAACAGATAGCCCCTTCCATATCGACAATGTTGTATCGTCGACAACAGGTTCGATTCCGCTCGCCCTGCCAACCTGTCTTCCAATGCACGGAAGAGGCTGGCCAATAGCCAGCAAATCAAACGAGCCCCGCCGGACTTTTTCGCGCCACACGAGTGATTGCCGTGGTTTCATCGGGCTCGTCTAAAACCTAGTGTAAAACAAGTGCAACTTTCCCGCTTCATTTCCTGGCAACAACTTGACACACTCTTGACAATTCCATGACACAAGCCAATCCCGCCCTTGATTAACTGGTTCTGTTACAAACGTGAGGCGCCCTGCAGACGCTTCGTAAGGGACTCATTACGAATGCCGGCGATTCGCAGAGATGAAATGAGGGCTCAAAGATGATCAGAATCACCGCGAAAGTCAGGCTGGTTTGTCTTGCGGTTACGTTGATAGCGCCGCTGTCGGCACAGACCGGCACCTGGACTTCCCCCGTCGTACTTAGCACGGGCGGTCAGGGATGGGAAGCCGCTGCAGCCATCGATGGAAATGGCAACTCGGTGGCTCTCTGGGATGAGCGCACAACGCAAGACCAGCTCTGGTCACGCACCAAATCGAGCACCGGAAATTGGGGAGCGGTAACAAAAGTCTCTCCAGCGCTCGAGACGACTTTGGTATTTCCAGCCGTTAAGATCACCACCGCAGGATTCGCTACCGCGGTATGGACCGATGACAACGGCGTGTGGACCGCGGATCGCCCGGCTGGCGCTAAATGGGAACCCGCTCAGCTTCTGATTCCCCTCGCGTCGGATCCAATCTTCGTCATGAATGCGCGAGGCGACGCGGCCGTTGCGTGGACCGTGGGCGGCCCGTCGAGTAGCAGCAGCACTGTCATGGCCGTACTGCGGCCTGCGGGTGGAAAGTGGTCAGCGCAACAGACCATTGCCAGCGGCGTGCAGGTTACCGCCGATCACGCGGGAATCGGCGCGAATGGCGCGGTGATTGTCACGTGGGAAACCTATGACGCATTTTGCAACCGGGAGGGCTGCACGGTGAGCAACTTCGTTCTCCATGCCTCACGTCAGAATGAGGGGACCGGCACCTGGGTGGATTCAGGCGCGCTGTTGGGGCCCGATGACGATTCGCATGACGCGCGCGTGGCACTGGATTCCGCCGGAGCCGCGATGCTGGTGGCGATGAGCGGCGCCGGGGCTTATACGTCAGCCACGCAGGGCAACTCTGGGGGCACGTGGGGCGCGTTCAAAAACATCGTAAATCCGCAGGCCATAACCATTACTTCCGATCTGGCGAGCGACAATGCGGGGCACGTAACCCTGGTCTATGAGTTGATCGGATTCTCCACGTCGCAGGCGTTTGTCGCCAGCGGATCAATCAGTAACAACACATGGTCGTCGCCGGTGGTTCTCTCGGGGAGCGATACGAGTGTCGGCCAGATCTATTTCGTGGTCGCTCCAAGTGGAGCAGGGCTGGCCATTTGGTTGTCCAGCAGTGGAACTCCGCAGGTCCACGCCGTCACTCGAGTCACCGCTACGGGGGCCTGGAGCACTCCTGTCGGTATCTCTGGATCGGGCACCTTCATCGGGCCGGAAGCCGCAGCGGTGGACTCTTCGGGAAAGGCGATCGTTATTTATTCCGGCTATAACGCCGCCAGCGTGCACACGGAGTACGCTATAAATTATCAGCCTTAGCGGCGACTGTTAGTATTGCCGCTGCCCGCCTCCCAAAGAGTCTGGGCGATGATTTAGCGCCAACCGAGGGCTGGGGCGACCGTGGTCAGAATTGCCTCCATAATATGCGCATTGTAGGCAACACCTAGTTGATTTGGGATGGTCAGCAATAGCGTGTCAGCCTCCGCGATTGCTTCGTCTTTCCTAAGCTGCTTGATGAGAATATCCGGCTCGGCAGCATAGCTGCGGCCGAAGATTGCCCGTGTGCTCTCGTCAAGGAACCCGATTTGGTCTTCTTCCCGAGAGCCTTGTCCGAAATAGCTACGATCACGGTCATCGAGCAACGGAAAAATACTGCGGCTAACGGAAACGCGCGGAGTGCGCGTGTGACCAGCTTCCTTCCAGGCTGCGCGATAGGCACGAATCTGGGCGGCTTGTTGGATGTGGAGCGGTTCGCCGGTCTCGTCGAATTTGAGGGTGGAACTCTGCAGGTTCATTCCCAGCCTGGCGGCCCATTCTGCTGTCGCGTTGGAGGCAGACCCCCACCAGATACGATCACGCAATCCTGCAGAGAATGGCTCAAGGCGTAGCAGTCCCGGAGGATTGGGAAACATTGGATGTGGGTTAGGTTGAGCGAAGCCCTTGCCGCGCAGCAGTTCAAGAAATTCTTCGGCATGCCGGCGGCCCATGCCGGCATCATCCTCACCTTTATTTGTGCGGTAGCCGAAATAACGCCAACCATCGATGACCTGCTCGGGGGAACCGCGGCTGATGCCCAACTGCAATCGGCCGCCGGAGATCAGATCCGCGGCGCCAGCGTCTTCCGCCATGTAATGAGGATTCTCATACCGCATGTCGATCACGGCGGTGCCAATTTCAATCCTTCGCGTTTTAGCACCAATCGCAGCGAGGAGTGGAAACGGCGATGCGAGCTGCTGCGCGAAGTGATGAACACGGAAGTAGGCCCCGTCCATCCCGAGGCGCTCGGCTTCTACGGCGAGGTCGATGGATTGCAGAAGCGTGTCGCTTGCCGACTGCGTTCCTGACTGCGGTGAAGGTGACCAATGACCGAATGAGAGGAAGCCAATTTTTTTCATGCGATATAAGTCTGCCGTATCGGTGGTGAAGAAAACTCTTTTCGGGTGGTGGTGATTTCAACTCAGAGAAATGCGACGAGCGCGTTCATGGTCTCCTGGGGTCGCTCTTCCATCAGCCAATGGCCGCTGCCCTTCACTTCAATCACCTTGACATTGGTTGCTACGCGCTTCATCTGCGGACTAAGGATCGCCGCGCTGGCCTGTTCGCCGGCGATGGATAAGACAGGCATGGTCAGCAGGGTCTGAGCCATTTGCGCGAAGTCTTTTGCGGTGTCGGGCCACGAGGCGAAGTATGCCCACCCGGCTCGCATCCGCCCCGGACGGGAGTAGGCAGCGACATATGAAGTGCGGTCCGCTACTGAGAGCGAACGGGTCCCATCGGCGGCCAGGTCGTTCCAGAAATAAGCGAAATATATATTCTCCCTGCCTTGGACCAACGCTTCAGGCGTGAGGCCGTGGAACCGAAAATGCCAGAAATTCGGGCTGTCGTATGCCAACTCCCATCCCGGCACTCCGGGGAGAAAGGCGTCCATAACGACCAACTTTTCGACTTCACTTGGAAACTGCGCGGCATAGGCGTACGCCACCATGAGACCGATGTCGTGACCGACTACTCTCGCTTTGCTGATTCCGAGCGATTTCGCCAAAGCATGGATGCGAATGGCTGCGGTTTTCATGTCGAGGCCGGCTTCGTTCTTGGGGATGTCGGAATCGCCAATTCCCGGCAAGTCCGGGGCTATAACGGTGAACTTATCCGTGAGCTTCGGAATCAACGGCCTCCACATGCGCGAGGTTTGGGTGTAGCCATGGAGGAGGATCACGGCAGGCCCGTGACCGGCGGTGAGGTAGTGAATCTTGATGCCATCGACCTCGCCGAACCGAGATTCAATCGCAGCAGGACCGGTCTGGGTTTGGCTAGAGCTGGGCTGGCTAGAGCTGGGCTGGCTAGAGCTGGGCTGGCTAGAGCTGGGTTGGCTGATTGCGGCAACCGACGCCGCCAAAAGAAAGCCGAGGAACACTCCTGCTGGTAGTTTCAGATCCGATCTCATTGAATTGCTCCGGTGTCGTCATTGCTTTTATACGATCTCTAGGTTAAAAATGCATCCATATCCTTGAACTGTTAAGCCAGTACAGGCGTTTCGCAGCTCAGGCGCGAACAAAATCGTAGGAGACTAGATGACCCAGGTTCAGAAACGCTATCTGTTGGTCGGCGGAGTTCTTGGCTTGATCGTGCTGGCTCTGATTATTGGCATCCTTCGGCCGGACAAGGGAGCTATGGGTGCGCCGCCAAGCGCTCAGGATGTGGAGGTGGTGCAGGTCCAGAAGGAGGATGTCCCGATTTATGCGGAGTGGATTGGCACGCTTGACGGTCTGGTCAACGCGGACGTCCGGGCACAGGTCACTGGCTACCTGCTAAAGCAGGGTTACCAGGAAGGGGCTTTCGTTAAGCAGGGCCAACTCCTGTTCGAGATCGATCCGCGCCCTTTTCAGGCGGCACTCGACCAGGCTGAAGGGCAGCTTGCTCAGGGGAAAGCCGCGCTGGCCAACGCGGTAGCGGTTCAGCGCCGGACCGAACTTGATGTCGAGCGCTACACGCCTCTGGCAAAGGAGCAGGCGGCCAGCCAGCAGGACCTCGACAATTCGGTGCAGAACAATCTGGCTGCGATCGCAACCGTACAAACTGCCAAGGCCCAGATCAAGACCTATGAGGCTTCGGTTGAAACCGCTAAGATCAATTTGGACTTTACCCGCCTGATTGCGCCTATCGACGGCATTGCGGGGCAGGCCCTGCTGCAAGTAGGCGCGCTGGTGACGCCCGGCAGCGGCGTGGTCACCTCGGTTTCCACAGTCGATCCGATCAAGGTGTATTTCACGGTCAGCGAGTCGCAATATCTCTCGTGGCGCAGACGCTTTCCCACCGAGGAGAGCCGCCTGCAAGCCGACAAGGAGCTGCGGCTGCAACTGACTTTGGCTGATGGCTCAATCTATCCGGTCGAAGGGAAGTTCTATTTTGCCGACCGGCAAGTCGATCAGAGCACCGGTGCGATTCGAATTGCGGGACTGTTTCCAAATCCTAACAATGTTTTGAGACCGGGCGGTTACGCTAAAGTGCGCGCCGTAATCCGAACCCAACCGGGGGCACTGCTGGTCCCGCAGCGCGCGGTGTCGGAACTGCAAGGCGGATATCAGGTCGCGGTCGTTGACGCCGACAACAAAGTCGAGGTTCGAACGGTCACCGTGGGCGACCGGGTCGATAACCGATGGATCATCGCGAGCGGGCTGAACCCTGGAGACAAAGTCGTGGTTGAGGGAGTTCAGCGGATGCGCACCGGCGTGCATGTAAATGCCAAGCCCTTCGTCGCCGAGAATCAAGGATCCGCGAATCGATAAGGACGGATGACCCATGTCTAAATTCTTCATCAACCGCCCCATCGTCGCCATGGTGATTTCCATCGTCATGGTGTTGGTCGGTGTGCTCACGGTTCTGGGCCTGCCCGTCGCACAGTTTCCCAATATCACTCCACCCGAGATTCAAGTCGTCGCCACCTACGTTGGAGCTGACGCGCAGACTCTTGAGCAAGCGGTGGCCACTCCCATCGAGCAGCAGATGAATGGGGTGGACAACATGAATTACATGTATTCGCTGAATGCCACGGGGAACTCAAGCACGAGCCTGATTGTCGATTTTGACGTTAAGACCGATCCGAATACCGATTTCATTCTCACGCAATCTCGAGAAACGCAGGCTGCCTCCCAGCTTCCCGCGAACGTCAACAACTACGGTGTCACAGTTCGAAAATCGGTCACAGCTCCGCTGATGTGGGTGGCTCTTTATTCTCCGCGCGGAACCTATGACGCGAAGTTTCTGGCCAATTACGCGTATATCAATCTTGTCGATCCGATTCTTCGCTCCGCGGGCATCGGCAATG
Source organism: uncultured Acidobacteriaceae bacterium (assembly GCA_963784085.1). Lineage (GTDB taxonomy): Bacteria > Acidobacteriota > Terriglobia > Terriglobales > Acidobacteriaceae > Sulfotelmatobacter. Next base: position 312,489 of record CAWAQH010000010.1, read on the forward strand.
TTCAAGTATTCGGCGCAGGCCAATACGCGATGCGCCTTTGGGTGAAGCCGGACACGCTGGCGAAACTCGGCATCACGGTTCCAGAGATCGTCAGCGCGATTCAGGCACAGAACACCGTGAACCCCGCCGGCAAGGCTGGGGGCGAGCCCGCTCCCAAAGGGCAGGAATATACCTACACCGTTCTGTCGCAAGGGCGCCTGGTTTCGCCGGAAGAATTTGGCAGCATTGTGGTGCGAGAAACCCCCGACGGGGCAACGGTAAGAGTGCGCGACCTGGCTCGCATCGAATTGGGGGCTCAGGATTACAGCGTCACCGGACGGTTCAACGGCAAACCTGGCGCCATTATTGCCGCGTATCAACTGCCCGGATCGAACGCGGTGGATGCGGCGGCCGGGGTGAAGAAGTTGATGGCGCAAATGAAAGAGCGTTTTCCCGAGGACATGGATTTCGCGGTCTCCCTTGACACGACGCTTTCTGTGACGCAGGGAATCAAGGAAATCGTTGAGACGCTTGTGATCGCGCTGGTCCTCGTCATCATTGTTGTGTTTCTGTTTCTTCAGGGCTGGCGCTCTACGTTGATCCCGCTGCTGGCCGTGCCGGTTTCGCTGATAGGCACCTTCATCTTCTTTCCGTTGTTCGGTTTTTCTATCAACACGCTTTCTCTCTTTGGTCTGGTACTTGCGATCGGTCTGGTGGTGGATGACGCGATCGTCGTTGTCGAAGGAGTCGAGCGCCATATCGAAGAGGGTATGACCCCGAAGAATGCAGCGCTGAAGGCGATGGAAGAGCTTTCGGGGCCGGTGGTCGGAATCGCACTGGTTCTCTCCGCCGTGTTCGTGCCCACAGCCTTCATTCCTGGAATCACCGGCAGGCTCTATCAGCAGTTTGCGGTTACGATTGCCATCTCGGTAATTCTCTCCGCGTTCAACGCACTCACATTGAGCCCCGCGCTGGCCGCACTGCTGCTTCGACCGCGCGAGGAGAGTCACGGATTGCTGCAGAGATTCTTCGATCGGTTTAACCGCCTTTTTGAGCGAGCCACCGAGGGCTATGTCAGTTGGAGCGGTGTGCTGCTCAAGAAGACTGCTGTGATGGTTGCGCTTCTAATCGCTTTTTGCATTGCAGCTGGGTTCTTCGCCAGTCGCGTGCCTTCGAGCTTCCTTCCCGATGAAGACCAGGGCTACGCGTATGTGAATCTGCAATTGCCCAACAGCGCGTCGCTCGAGCGAACATCGCAGGCAGCGGCACAAATCGAGAACATTCTGGCGAACACGCCGGGCGTGAAGTACACGACTAGTGTCATCGGCTTCAGCCTGCTCAGTTTCGTTCGGACCAGCTACAACGCTTTCTTCGTTGTGACGCTGAAGCCATGGGATGAGCGCACGTCCAGAGCGGAGCAGTTTCAAGCGATCAAGGCGCATTTGAATCAACAGCTTTCCAAATTGCCGGCGGGAATCGCATTCAGTTTTTCGCCGCCGGCCATTCCGGGCGTTGGCACCTCAGGCGGATTTACGTTCATCCTCGAAGACCGCTCCGGCGGCACCATCCAATTCCTGTCGAAGAACCTGAACACGTTTCTTGAGGCCGCGCGCAAGCGCCCGGAGATCGCAACCCTGAGCACCACGTTTCTGCCCAGTGTCCCCGAGAAATTTGTCGACGTAGATCGCGACAAAGTGTTGAAGCAAGGTGTGGTCCTCTCCGATGTCTATCGCACTGTGCAGGCGTTCATGGGCGGTTATTTCATCAACTACTTCAATCGCTTCGGCCGGCAATGGCAAGTCTATATAGAGGCCGAGAGCGGCGATCGTGCCAGCGCGGAGAACGTCGGACGATTTTATGTTCGCAACAATAAGGGTGAAAGCGTTCCGCTCTCCACGATCACCATGGTGAAATCGCAGCTCGGCCCCGAATTCACGATGCGTTTTGATGAGTACCGTTGCGCACAAATCAACGGCAGCGCGGCGCCGGGTTTCAGCGCCGATCAGGCCAGCGCAGCCCTCGAGGATGTATTCAAACAAACTATGCCGCGAGAGATGGGCTTCGACTACTCCGGGATTTCGTTCCTGGAACAGAAGGCGCGGCAGGGAGTGCCACCCGCGGCGATTTTTGGACTGTCGTTGCTGTTCGTCTTCCTGATTCTGGCGGCCCTTTACGAAAGCTGGTCGCTGCCTTTCAGCGTACTGCTCAGCACGCCGGTGGCGGTGTTCGGAGCTTTTGCAGTGTTATGGCTGCGCCGGGCGTTGCTCAGCGTTTTCCTGCCGCCGTATATGGTGCAGATCGAAAGCGACGTCTACTCGCAGATCGGCCTGATCATGCTGATTGGCCTGGCGGCCAAGAACGCGATTTTGATTGTGGAGTTCGCCAAAGACCAGTACGAACACGGGAAACCGATCGCGGATGCTGCCCTGGAAGGGGCGCGGCTGCGGCTGCGCCCGATCCTCATGACCTCATTCGCGTTTATCCTCGGCTGCCTTCCGCTGTGGACGGCGAGCGGGGCCGGTTCGGTGGCACGCCAGATTATGGGAACGGCGGTAATTGGCGGAATGCTCGCGGCCAGCGCCTTTGGAGTCTTTTTCATACCCGGCATTTTTTATATGGTCGAGAAATGGTCGGGCGCGGGCAGGGAACCGGCATCGGGCATATTGCCGGTCGCACCTTCACCCGTGAGGGGAGACTGAGGGACCTTGCATTGCGATCATCGGGTTGGGAATCAAGCGGAGTCTGCGCAAACATGAAAATCGCGAAAGTGCTTACCGCGGCGTTGCTGTCTGGCGTGTTTTCGGGTTGTGCCGCGGGTCCCAATTATCATCGGCCTGCGGTGCAGACTCCGAATTCCTTTCGAGACCTGGCGGACAATCCTCAGCTTCAGTCGCAGACTGCCTCGTATGCCGATCTTCCGTGGTGGCAGGTATTTCAGGACCCGAAGCTGCAGGAACTCATTCGCACGGCGCTCAAACAAAACTACGATCTGCAACTCGCCATCGAACGGATCAATGCCGCCCGCGCTCAACTTGCGGTTACGCGTTCGAGTCTGTTCCCACAGGTAGCGGGCAACGCAAACTTCGCCGGCGGCAAGGAAAATATCGGACAATCCAGGTACAACTTTCTGCTCTTGACCGCCGATGCGGCGTTCCAGTTGGATTTCTTCGGCAAGTTGCGCCGCGCCAATGAAGCAGCCCGCGCCGAACTCCTGGCCACTGAAGACGCGCGCCAAGTTGTCGTGATCACTCTCGTCAGCGACGTAGCGAACAACTATTTCACGCTGCTGCAACTTGACCTGGAACTCCAGATCACGCGGGAGACAGTCAGAACGCAGACCGATTCGGTCAAACTGACCCGGCTGCGGCTTGATCACGGAGTTGCCACCAAGCTGGATGTGCTCCAGGCCCAGCAGGTGCTGGATACTGCGAATGCAGCGATTCCCGACCTGGAGCGACAAATTGCCCAGGAAGAAGACACCATCAGCATCCTGCTGGGCAATTACCCGCAAGATATCGCACGCGGGGTTCGGCTCGTCGAGCAAACGCTTCCGCCTGAAGTTCCAGCCGGGGTTCCATCTTCGATTATCGATCGCAGGCCCGATATTCGAGAGGCGGAACAGATCCTGGTTGCGGCGAACGCCAATATCGGAGTCGCCAAAGCTCAGTTCTTCCCGCAAATCTCTCTGACCGGGGGAGGCGGCGGTTCATTTGGCCGCAGCACTGCCTTTTCAAGCCTCATGACGACGCAGTTGGGCATATGGTCCTATGGGGCGCAGGTGAGCCAGCCAATCTTTACTGGAGGCGCGCTGAAAGGGAATTTGCATCTGGCTGAGTCTCAAAACCGACAAGCCCTGACCGGCTACCGGGAGGCGATCCAACACGCTTTTGGGGAAGTCTCGGACGCGCTCATCGGCTACGAGAAACTTCATCAGGTGCGGATACGCCAGCAGGAATCGGTAACCGATCTGCAGGAAAGCGTCCGAATTTCCACGCTTCGCTACAGGGGTGGCACGACGACATACCTCGAAGTGCTCGACGGGCAGCGGTCGCTTTACGGCGCCGAACTGACGCTCGCAGCAGCCCGGGGAGATGAATATCGGAGCCTCGTCCAACTCTACAAAGCGCTGGGCGGAGGATGGCAGCAGTAAGATGGTCGGTGTCGCGGGTGCCTGACGACCTTCGGCATCATCCGGCCCCGGAAGCGAGGCACAGCTTTACATCTACAGGCTTGGGGACGAGGTCAGGGTGCCTGGCGGACGTTCCGATCGGCCCTCCCATTTTTCCTTCGTGGTTTTCCAAACCAAGTTCAGAATCGCGGGTCTGGCGTCCGGGGTCGGAAGCGACCACGTGAAACCATCGCAGCAGCACCAGTACGAAAAGCAACCACCACAGAGGCAAAGTGTTATGGATGGGGGAAATCACGGGTTTCTCCTCTCTAAAAGCACCCCGAGGTAACTGCACGGAAGTGGCATTCCCCAGGCTGCAGAGTTCAATGTACTATAAAGTCTATCAATATGCTAGTGATTAAAAAGGGAGCGCCTGGGGATATCGACCGATGGATCTAACCAACCGAAACGACGAAGATTTTCAGCATAGAGTGGCCCTTATCGGCGGAGGATTCGCCGGCGCGGTTACCGCAGCTCAACTACTGCGCCGAGTCGCGGGCCGGATTTCGATCGTGCTCATCGAGCGGGGCGACGTCCCAGGCCGCGGCGTGGCCTACGGGACACAATTCGATGGACACTTGCTGAATGTTCCCGCCCAGAAGATGAGCGCGTACCCCGAGGACCCCGATCAGTTCCTGCGCTGGGCGCAGGCGAACTATGACCCGTCGGCAAAGCCAGGTGATTTTCTGCCCCGCCGTATGTACGGTCAGTATGTTTCGTCACTGCTGCAGGAAGAGAGCCGGTTACGTCCGGGACAATTTCAGTGTTTAAAGGATGAGGCGGTCTCCGTGACCCGAGTCGGGCGCGGTGCGGAAATTCGTCTGCGCAGCGGCAGGATGATCGTTGCCGACAAAGTGGTTCTGGCGCCGGGGAATTTTGCTCCGTCAGACCCGCACCTCCCGGGCAAGGGCCCGGTCAGCTCGCGGTATGTCTCCAATCCCTGGTCAAAACCGCTGCCGGACTCCCTGGAACCAGGCTGCCTAGAAAATGAGCATCACGACGTACTTCTGATTGGCTCGGGGCTGACCGCGCTCGATGTCCTGATCGAGCTTTTTTCGCGGGGATTCAAGGGCACAATCCACATGCTTTCGCGCCGGGGTTTGGCGCCACAGACCCACAAGGCGGTGGCACCCTGGCCTCTTTTCTGGAGCCCGCACTCTCCGCGGACGGCGCGTGAACTATTACGTTTGCTACGCACCCAGGTCGAGGCCGCGCAAATACAAGGGAGCGACTGGCGGGCAGTGGTCGATTCACTACGTCCTGTGACGCAGGAAATCTGGCGAGCGTTTTCACAAGCCGAGCAAGAGCGCTTCTTGCGCCACCTGCGCCCTTACTGGGATGTGCATCGCCATCGGGTAGCGCCACAGATCGGAGCTCAGGTCTCCGCGGGACTTTTGAGCGGGCAAATTCAGATGCATGCCGGACGCATCACGACTTACCGCGAGGATTCCACTGGAATAAGCGTCAGTTACCGCGAGCGCAAGAGCGGGCAGGTCATGCAACTGAGAGTGGATCGCGCGATCAACTGTACCGGACCTGAGGGCGATCTTCGCCGGGTCAACAGTCCGCTGTTGACGGATCTGATGAAACAGAATCTGGTGAGTCCAGACGCATTGTCTTTGGGGCTGGAGGTTTCCGAAGAGGGATCATTAGTGGATGGTAACGGCAGAAATTCTGACATTCTCTACACACTAGGTTCCTTGCGCAGGGGAACTCTGTGGGAAACCACCGCGGTCCCCGAGCTTCGCACTCAGGCTTCGCAATTAGCGGCGCTTCTGCTTTCTGAGTTGGAGCGAAAGCAGCCAGAATTTTCGGCGATGGAGCGCTCCGGCGCCGCACAACTTTCAATCGAGCAAGCTTCTTAGACAGAATTGCGAAAAATCCCAGGGAGTGTAATCATCTGCGACCCTGCCCGGTCGCGTCACCATCCTTATTTAGGCGACCCAGGGGCGTAGCCCTGTGACTTTAGTGCTGCTCAAAACATGATGTGCCTCACTGGATAAGACTATTCAGAAAAATCTCGTGGGATAATGAGCCCATCATGGAAACCTCCACTCTTGATTTTGCCTATCTGGAGAGCGACCCGAGAACTCAAGAACCGTCTGCCTGCATCTACCTGAAGGCTCGAAGTGGGCAAGACTATGCCGGGGTGAAGGCAGACCGCCTGGTCACCGCGGAGTGCTTGAGTTTCATTGCGTTCGATGCCGAGATCCGACGGTTGCACGCGGAACTGGACGAAGTCCGAGCCCGGGCGAAGAAAAAATTCTACAAGACGCATGCCGCCGCCGCTGGCGCCTAGCGATACGCGCACATCTGATTCACGGTAATCCTCTCGCGGTAGTTCTCGCAGTAGTGATCCATCCGAAAAGTGGTTAGTAGAAATTAAGAAATCCACAGGATAAGATTAGAGACTTTAGTCCTATAATCACCCCATGGAGACCTCAAGTCTTGACCTCGTTTATCTGGACAGAGACCCATTCACCGATCTTCCATCCGCCGGCATATGCCTGAAAGCAAACGCGGGCATAGCCACGGGTATTAAGGCGGACGGTTTGCTCACGCGTCCCTGCTTGAGTTTTGTCGAACTGGACGCGGAAATCAGGAGACTGCACGCGGAATTGGAGGAGCTTCGCGCCCGTGCCAGGAGGAAGTTTTACCAAGTCGGAAGCTGCGGCGGCGGTTGGCGCGGCCTGACAAAAGCATATCTTCTGCCGATTCTCATCCTCGTAATTTGCGGTCTTTAGAGGTGGGCCGCAAACTCGGCCGTAGACTTTATCGGTTAGCAGGCAAGACTGTCTGAGCGATCTGCCACTAACCCTTCCTGCGCTTGGAATCAGGATTACTACTTGCGCGGTCTCGATACGTTAGGCGACTCTCTACGAATAGCGGTCTGGGAAAAGGAGAATCGTCATGCGTGTTGGTGAGACCATTGCCACCTACGATGTTGGACTGGCCTTGCGCGGCAAAAACGGGAAATTCGAAGTCACGAGTCCTACCGGCGAGATCTACGACGTGACCTGCAAACCTGGTCACGCTATTTCAAATCTGGAATGGTCCGGCAACGGAACTGACAATCCACCGTTCCTCATTCGCAGGGTGGCGGCGAGTGCTTCGCCGGGCGAAACCAATGCGGCCACTGCCGGAGTGCTTGAGGCGGAGAGTCAAACTGCCTCGTCTCCGCTCCCATTTGTGCTTGAGCACGCGGCCGATGCGGAACCGTCGTCGAACGCCGGAAAGATTGAACTCCTGTACCTGGAAGACGACGGAGAGACCGGACAACCCTCGGCATGCGTGTATCTGAAAAGCGCGCCCGAGGATCGTGCCGGGGATATTGAAAACCTGCTGACTTCCAGATGCGCAACTTTTAACGAACTGGATTTCGAAATACGAAGACTGCAGGCGCAACTGGACGAGATTCGCTCACGCGCGAAGAAAATGTTCTACAAGGCGCACGCGGTGGCGTTGAGCGCGTAGCGTCAGTCCGGAACGAAACCTCCGCCGCCCCAGCTAAAATCCCATCGACAAAAAAGGCCTGCCGAAATGGAATCGGCAGGCACCTCGTTTTCGCGGCTCACCCCAACAGCCGGAGCCAGGAAATCAAGGCCGTCATAATGTAACGGAGAATATCTAGTAATACAATAGACAAAGTTGACAAAGCGAAATGGGAAATGATATTTCTGTTCGGGATCGATCTTTGAGCGAAGCCTCGTCCCTTCGACATTTCAGCTAGCTGTGAAAGTACGCAGAGGCGGTGCATAAAGCGTTGTGAGATCCGACCCTTTACTGGTGAGTTTCATCACTGACACGGAATTCTCGCAATGTTGTATACTCTGCTTGCCCCGACAATTAGCCGTGCCTTTTTGGCTGATCCAGCCGACATTTTCCCTGCGACAAAATGGGAGAAACGCTCTCACTCGTTTGAAATAGTCCCTGCGCAAGGCCGTCCGCTTGCGCGGAGTGGTTACAAATTCGATTTTTTTAGCGCTAAGGAGCTAATCGCATGGCTACAGCAGAAGTCCGTCAAACTCTGACTGAGCAACAGGCTCGGCAGCTCGCCACCGTCACCAAAACCGTGCCCATGATGGAGGCGATCACGCCACGCTGGCTGATCACTTTCCTCTCCTGGACACCGGTCGAAGCCGGCGTATACCGGCTGAACAAAGTGAAACCCACCCGCCCCGGAACGCGCACCATCGAGTGCGCCCCGGACGAAGAGGTCGACTTACCCGAAATATATGTGGACTACGACGAGAAGCCGCGCGAATACGCGCTGAACGCCGTAACCAGCGTGTTGGACGTGCAGACGCGCATCTCGGATTTATACCGCAGCCCGCACGATCAGATCCGCGAGCAATTGCGGCTCATGATCGAAAAAGTCAAAGAGCGCCAGGAAATGGCACTCATTACGAATAACGAGTACGGTCTACTCAACAACGTATCGCCGGAGATGAAGGTAAAGACGCGACACGGCGCGCCCACTCCAGACGATATGGATGAACTCATTGCTAAAGTGTGGAAAGAGCCGAGCTTCTTTTTGGCGCATCCACGCGCGATTGCGGCTTTCGGCCGCGAATGCACACGGCGCGGTGTTCCGCCGCCGACGGTCACCATGTTCGGTTCGCCATTTATGACCTGGCGCGGAATTCCGATCGTGCCTTGCCCCAAGCTGCCCGTAAAAGCTGAAACCACGGACATCCTTCTGCTGCGCACCGGCGAGAAGAAACAAGGCGTCATCGGCCTGTTCCAGCCCGGACTTCCCGGCGAAGTGTCTCCGAGCTTGTCGGTTCGCTTCATGGGCATCAACCACAAGGCGATCGCGTCATATCTGATCTCTCTGTATTGCTCCATCGTCGTCCTGACGCAGGACGCACTCGGTGTACTGGAGAACGTCCATGTCGACAAATACCACGAGTACAAATAACGGGACGGGCAACGGAGCGAGCAGGCCAAAGTCGGGCGCTTCGAAATCGAGCGCTTCGAAATCGACGACGAGTGGCGAAGGGGCGCGCTATTACCCATTCGGCACGATTCCTTTGCCCGATCCTGCGACCCTGGAAAGACTGGCGAACGAGTTCTTTCTGGCGATGCCGCAGGATCTTGCGGACGGTCACAGCGTCGAGGAATCCTCTGCTTCGCCAGAGATCGAATCGGAAGAGATTCCTACCGTGATGTTTACGGAGGAAATGCTTCCGGTTCAACGATCGTCCGGATTCGAATCGGCGCCGAGCACTCCTCAGTCCGCTCAGTATTCACCACCGGGGCCGCTGACGGAGTCCGATCTAAAGGCGATTGCTGCGTCGTTGGCGGGCTCGATGGCGCTGGTTCCGGGTACTCCGGGAACAGCGCCGGCTCCGCCTGTCGCGGGCTCGCCTCCGGGATTTTTCGCCGAGGGGAACAGTTCTCCTCTTGCGGTCGCTCCCAAGCTGCCGACGGGAAACGAACTGTTTGCATTTCCGGGCATGCCATCCGTGCTCAGTTCTCCCCCGACCTCTGCGCCAGGGGGCGCGGATATGAGTGCAGTTCCTCAATCGCCTGGGAGCGTACCCACGATACCCGGTTCCGCTCCTTATTTTGTGGAAGGAGAAAAGGGGACATCTCCGGGGGCTGCATCAGTGTTGCCGCCGATCAGCGAGCTGTTCTCTTTTCCACGCGTACCTGCGCTGCCCAATCTACCCGGCATCGAAACCGTACCCGACGTTCCAGCTCCGCCGACGTTGCCCTCAGCAGCGCCACCGGATGCCTCAAACACAACCGCTACCGGGCTGGGTCAGCCCCACGACGTGAAGGCGGTTACGCCCACCGTGCCGGCAAGCGCGTCGCCTGAGCTGCGCGGCATATCGACCAGTTCATCCGGCTCATCCGAAGGTCCAGCCGAAACGGGAAAGGCGGTATATCCCGGCTCGGCAGCGGGGCTGCCATCGTTCAGTGAATTATTTTCTTTTCCCGGAGTGCCCGGCGCGCAAGCCGCCCCTGGCGTTCCAGCATTTCCTTCATCCACATCAGCGCCCGCATCGACAGAAGCGGACCTGCATAAGGCAGCTCCGCTTCTGAACGTTCCCGCTTCAGGCAGTGTGTCTGGTACTGAGATGGCAACGCCTCAGGGAACGCAGAAGCCTGCCGAAACCACTTCTACCGATTCGCGATTTCAGGCGTTCGAGTTTCGCCCCGACGTTGTGCCGGAAGACCTGGGGACCGCGAAGCGTCCGCTGGACCCTAACCTCATCCGCCGCGATTTTCCAATTCTTGAAGAGCGCGTGCACGGCCGGCCTCTGATTTGGCTCGACAATGCTGCGACTACGCAGAAACCGAATGCGGTCATCGATCGTATCTCGGATTTTTACCGGCACGAAAACTCCAATGTCCACCGCGCTGCGCACGAACTTGCGGCACGGTCGACCGACGCTTATGAGAGCGCACGGGAGAAGACACGCCGCTTTCTGAACGCGTCAACGACTCGGGAAATCATTTTCGTGCGCGGCGCTACGGAAGGCATCAATCTTATTGCCCAGGCTTGGGGACGGCGCAATGTTCGCGAAGGCGATGAGATCGTCATTACCTGGGTCGAGCATCATGCCAATATTGTGCCCTGGCAGATGCTTTGCTCGGAAAAGGGTGCGCGCCTGCGGGTAGCCCCGGTGAATGATCGCGGAGAAATCATTCTTGAAGAGTACGAACGGCTGCTCGGCCCGCGGACAAAGATCGTTTCCTTCAGCCAAGTTTCGAACGCTCTCGGAAGTATCACCCCCGCGCGCGAGATGGTTGAGATGGCGCACCGTTACGGCGCGCGCGTGGTAGTCGATGGCGCTCAAGCTGTATCCCATATGCCTGTGGATGTGCAGACTCTCGACTGCGACTTCTACGTATTCTCCGGGCACAAAGTCTTTGGGCCCACGGGAATCGGCGTCGTCTACGGGAAACTGGATGTACTCGAAGGCATGCAGCCATGGCAAGGCGGCGGCAACATGATCGCCAACGTCACCTTTGAAAAGACCACATATCAGCCGTCACCGGCGCGCTTTGAGGCGGGCACGGGCAACATCGCCGATGCGGTTGGTCTGGGAGCTGCGATCGATTATGTGAGTGAAATCGGGATGGAGAACATCGCCGCC
>CAWAQH010000011.1:0-23503 GCA_963784085.1 uncultured Acidobacteriaceae bacterium
AGGCTGCGGGTACATCCGCGATCAGTTCCCCCGGGCGGTATCATGGGGTTTGGCAGCCGAAGCCGGTTGAAACCCGGCGACGGTTACAAGGACTGAAACCCGACAACCAATAGATGCCCGCACTTTGCTCGCCTCCTACCAGCGCCTCCGAACGGCGCTTGGCATATCGACTTTTCCTGACGGGAATCCTTGCGCAAGATCCGCGTCACCGCCTCCGTGCTGCCGAGCTCACGCTACCTGACCACCGCGATGCTGGACCAGGTGAATTTTCGGAAAGTTCGCAACCTGGTGGAGCTCGGGTCCGGTACGGGGGTGATCACGCAAGAGATTCTGCGGCGCATGAACCCGGACTCCCGTCTGTTCGCTCTGGAGATCAACCGTAATTTTGTGCGGCACCTGCGGACTTGCTGCCACGATCCCCGGCTGACCGTGCTGCACGTCGATGCTTCCGATCTGCTGAGTCAGTTGGCCGCGCAGAACGCCGGGATGGTGGACGTAGTAATCTCCTCGCTTGGTCTCACCTCAATGGCGTCCGAGCACCGCGCTCGGATTGTCCGCCAGGCGGAAGCTTGCCTGGCCCCCGCCGGCCTCATGATGCAGTTCCAGTACGTGACGTCGCTGACTCCCTTCCCTGATTTCCCCAACCGGCGGCTCCGGCGATTCCAGGAAGGCGAGTTCTTAAGAAGGTACTTCCCGAGCGTCAGCGCGAAGCCCGTGTTCCTCAACCTTCCCCCCGCTCTGGTTTTTACCTGTCGCAAGAATCAGGTTGGATAGTTCATTTCCCTGCGCGTGCCCGGGGCCCATCGCCGCAGCGCTTCTTTGAGCCGGTCTTTGTCCACCGGTTTGGTCAGATAGTCGTCCATGCCGGAGGAAAAACACTTCTCTCGTTCGCTTTGAAACGCGTTGGCGGTGACGGCGACGATAGGCATCGACGAGGAGTCTTCCCCTAAACTCCGGATCTCCTGCGTGGCTTGGAACCCATCCATCACCGGCATCTGCACATCCATGAAGATCAGGTCGTAGCGGCGGGTCTTGACTTTCTCCACCGCCTCCGCGCCGTTTTCAGCCACTTCGATGGCGTATCCCAGATTGATGAGTTGATGACTCAGCACCTTTTGATTGATCCGATTGTCTTCCACCACCAGAATGGTTCCGCAATTCTGCTCGCGCGGCTGGCCTTCTCGGTGGCGCTGGATTTCGCGCTGGCGGGCTTCCGTTCCCAGGCTCAGCTTCGCCGTGAACCAGAACGTGCTCCCTTGGCCCGGGACGCTTTCAAAGCCGACCTCGCCGCCCATCAGCTCGACTAGGCGCTTCGAGATAGCCAGGCCAAGGCCGGTACCGCCATAGCGCCGCGTGGTGGACGTTTCGGCCTGGCTGAAGCTCTGAAACAGGCGTTTTTGCGCTTCCTACGGGGATTCCGATTCCGGTGTCGGAAACCGAGGCGCGCAGAAGTACGCACTCGGGCTCCGCATATGGCGCCGGCGGAAAGCGACACGCGAATCGTTCCGCGATCCGTGAACTTGACGGAATTGGAGAGAAGATTCAGCAGAATCTGCCGCATGCGCACCGGATCGCCCGACCAGCAGGTCCGGAGTTTCCTCGTCGATGGCGACCACGATTTCCAGATCCTTGGCGCGTGCCGCCGCGCTCACCACACTGACCGAATTCCGCACCAACTCCCGTAATTTGAAATTGGTCTTTTCGAGCGTGAGCTTACCGGCCTCGATCTTCGAAAAATCCAGAATATCGTTGATGATCGTCAGCAGCGAAGTGGCGGAGAATTGGATGGCTTCCACATATTCGCTTTGACCCTCGGAGAGCGGCGTGTCCGCGAGCAAAGTTCCCATGCCGATGATGCCGTTCATGGGCGTTCGGATCTCGTGGCTCATCATCGCCAGAAACTCGCTCTTGGCCTGATTGGCGCGCTCCGCCTCGGCCTTCAATAGTTCTTCCTGCGCCAGCTTGCGGTCCAGTTCCGCGGTTCGATCCGCCACCAGACGTTCCAATTCGCGCTGGCGGCGCACCAGAGAACGCACCCGCCAGCGCCAAATGAGGCAGCCAAGAAAAGCGATCCCCAGGGCCACTGCCGCGATGAACGCTTTGGTGCGCCACCAGGGCGGCATGATCTCGAAGGAGAAGCCACTGAGCGCGGAGGTCTTGCCGCTGCTGGAATCGACGGCTAGCGCTTGGAACGAATAACGGCCGGGCGCCAGTTCCGGATAACGAACGGTATGCTCCGCCGTTTCCACCCATTCGTCCTCCAAACCCACCAGGCGGTAGCGAAACTTCAGCGCCTTTTCATTGCGAAGCGTCAAGGACGCCAGCGAAACCGTCAATGGATCGTGTTTCCAGGGCAGTTCGCTGTTGTTTCGCACGATCCCTGCTTCCGTAGCCGACTTGGACGAAGATGGGCGGCGGTGGAGGATTCAGGGGCGGCGCGCGGGCGGCACCAGGAAATGCGATAAACCGCCGCTGGTTCCGATCCAGACCGAGCCGTCGCTGTCCTCCAGGAACCCGTGGGCGTCGCAATCGTCCCAGATCAGCCCGTCGCCCGCCGTGTACCGCCGCCAGGACGGTCCGTCCAGAATCTCAACCCCGTGATCCTCGCCGAACCAGACCCAACCACGGCTATCCACTCGCAAGAACACCACTTCATTCGACGACAAGTGCGGTGTCGTAAAACCCGCGATATTGCCATTCTGTAACTCGAAAGCGCGCTATCCCTCCACCGCTGCCGTTAATCCACAGCCCGCCGGATTTGTCGATCGCCAGATCCTCCAGGTGATGGCCGAGCTTGGCCGCGGAGATGTCCAGGCGGGTCCAATTGGGTTCGTCGAAGCGGAACAGATATTCGCTCGGAGATGGCCCAGATCCGGTTCTTTGAATCCTCCGCCATGTCCGCGATCTTCGGCTGCCCGACGGCGCCCGGCGCCGGATGAAACTCGGCTCGGCCGTGACGGCGTTCACTCAGAAAGAGCCCTCTGTCGGTGGAAGCCCAGACACGATCCTGCGAATCGACAAACACGTGCGAACGTGGCGGCAAATCGAGCTCCCAGCCGTGCAGCGTGGCTTCGTCAATCTGGACCAGCTTGCCTTGAAAAGTGGCCGCCCAGAGAAAACCGTCTTTCGAATGTCTCCAGCGACAGGCATCTGGAAGGCGGATCGATTCCCGCTTGCGACCATGACCTGAACCTGGAGGAGCCCGGCTCAAGTATGCTCAGCCCATGCTCATCGGCGACCCAGATTCGCTGGTGGGAGTCCTGCTGCAGCGCCCAGATCTCGTCGCTGTGCAGACCTTGCCGGGTGGTCCAATGTTCCCAATCGCCGTAGCCCAGCCACTTCCGAATGCCGTGACCGAGCAAGCCAAACCAAACGTTGCCCTCCCGATCCTGGAAAATGCACGAAACTGTTCCTTTCCCGAAGCCCTCGGCTTCTGAAACGATCTCCCACTGGCCTGCCTACATAGCGGCCTACATCCGAGCCAAAACTCGCCAGCACGGCTCCCGAGCGATCTTCCGCGAGACTAAGATACGTAACGTCGCTCGGCACCTGTCCTGCGCGGATTGCGAATTTCGAAATTCTTGTGGCCCGGGGCCAACACCGCAATATATTTGGGTCCGCGCGCCCACAACTCTCCATTGGTCCTGAGCAGGAGACATCGCCAAATCATCCTCCGGCAAGCCGGACGATGGTCCGTACTTCAGCAGTTTCCCGTGGGAGATCTCGCACAGGCCCTTTCCGCATCCGACCAGGACACTGCCGTCTGGTTTGGCCAGCACGCTGACGACGGAGCTTGGGTCCATTTGGTCGTTCTTGCCGTTGAACTGCAGCGGCCTGGCCTGCCAGGAACGCCCACCGTCCCGTGGATCGATCGTGGACTTGACCACCATCACCCCGAACTGGGTGACGGCATAGACCTGGCCATCGGGCGAGGATGCAAGGGTGGAATCGTAGGGAATTCTCAGATTTTGATGTTGATAGGTAACCGTCGAAAAGCTTCGCTGGCCGGTGCTGAAAGCCAGGCCGTCACGCGTTCCAACCCACAATCGCCCATCCCGGTCCAGGCTCAAGGCCCTGACAAAACCACTGGGCAAGCCTTCTTTCTGTCCAAACTGCCAAAAACGCGAGCCATCGTATTGATAGAGGCCGCTCTCCGTGCCGATCCAAAGAAAGCCGGAACGGTCCTGAAGCAGACAATTGACGCTTAGATTTCCCAGTCCGTCGACATAATCCTTGAAGGAGTATTGCTGTCCTACGCAGACACCTACAGCCCAGGAAAATACCAGGGAATAAATCGCCGCTCGCTTTATGGACGTAGCCATGCTCTTGGTTCATCGACAACTGCAGGCAAATAGATGATAGGAGGGATGTACTGGTTGGGTCGCCGGGGATGCGCACTGTATCGCGGGCGGGTCGAATTTCGACTCCTTAATTCAACGGAGTGTCGCCAATGCAGAGCCCGGTTCCTCGCTGACCAGCTCTTTTTCGATCGAACACGGCCCGACGTTTCGAATGGCGGAAACAATCACCGAGGGCTGGAAAGATTCCCTATAAAGACGCTGAGCCCTCGCTCCCAGATCCCGGGCCAAGGCCGGACTTTCCTTGAGAAGTTCCAGCGCCTCCCGGATCGACTGAGGTGTGGCGCTGGGAAACAGCATGGTTTGGCTGTCCAACAGCATCCGATCGGTAGTGGGGCTGGAGGTAGTGACCACAGGCACGCCGGATGCAAGCGCGGCGATCAAAGTCCCCCGAGCCGCCGATGCGCCGTCCGGATAAAGCTGCAAGAGGGCGTCACATCTCTGCATGTGTTGGGCAACCTCGGTGACGCGCAATCGCCCGGTGGATCCGATCCGATCGGCAGCTTGAGGATATTGCTCGACAAGCGCGTGGCGAAACGATTCTCCTGGCCCAAGTAAAGCTATCGCCATGTTCGGATTCTGCAGTACGCATCCGATCACCGGCTCCAGAACCGCGCGAATCTCCGAATCGAAATTAGAGAAAATACCTATCGTGAAGAACCCGCCAGGAACGGTTTCGGTGCGAGCGTGCGGACTAACAGCGCGATAAGTTTCCGTCGGAATATTGCTGCAGATCCGCAACATACTCAGCCGCGTCTCGTGGCTGCCCAAGGTCTGAAGCAAAGCCAGGTGCTGGTCGGTAGACGTGAAGGAGTGGCGAACGGAGCGGAGAACGGCCCAAGCCATAGCGCGGTGAACCATGGCTAGCAGGTGATGCCGCAATGGTTGGCCGCTCCGGAAAGGGAACGCAACCTCGTGAAACATAATGCAGACATTATGCTTCCGTTGCCTGAAAATCCACCAGCAAAAGGCCAGGTTCATGCTTTTCCAGCCGTACATATGCGGGACGTATTGAATTAATATATTGCGTGGCGCGGCGTAAGATCGGAGCCGGCTGATCGAGTTCTTTGAGCCATCGCCGCCCAAACCCTTTCGGCAAAGCGTGAACCTGCGCGGCATCCGGCTGGACGCACTCCAAGTGAGTAGCCGGCGACCAAACATGCACCTTCGTCGCCGCTTTTGGCCATTTCCTGCGAGACTTGGAAGGTATAATCGCTGACACCACCCAATTGGGGCGGGTATTCACCGGTTATAATGTGCCACTCCAATGAGGTCCTCCTCCGCGATCACAAGTTGAGAAAGTTGCGACGCTCGCCAGCTAAAGGATGATAGCAATTCCCGGTGAAATGTCGCTAGATCCGCAGTCCCAATTGGTGATTGGCGGGGTACTACCAGTTTGCTCAAACCGGGCGCAATGGAGGATGCAGAATCGCTAGGTGACGGAAATAGCGATCGCCCACGTCCGGGATGGGAACCTCTACGAACGCCTAAGGCCCGCTCGCGCTGCCCGGCCCCATAATGGCGCTTCGCTCCCAATCGCGAAACGTACGGGCGATCGCGTTTAGCCTGGCAACCGACTTCCGGCATTGCTCGCATGCCTCCAGATGTTCAACCATCACTTTCTTTCGCCGGCACCCATCTCATTGGAGACGTAGCGCCTCAAGGCTCGCTCCGCTGGATGACAGGTGGATTTATCGGGTTCGGATGCATCTAGTATCACGGGCGATTTCAGTTCCGATTTTAGTTCCATGGAAGCATTCATGCTGGTTTCATGTACATTCCGAGAGCCATGATATGTTCTTTAGATTCAATGCCGACAGGTTAGAAAGAGGGTGAAAATCCACGATTGGGATTGGATTCTTGCGTCAATCCGCGCAGCGGCCCAGGTATGGGGCCTGCTGCCATTAGGGGATGAGTGGAGGGGGAGCAAGCACCTTGGTATCGTATTGACCAACCAGACCGGCAATCTCGGACAAGCTTTCCGGATCCTGAGCCGATGTGCGACTCAGAGCTTGATGCTGGGCGGCAAAAAATCGCTCGAAGCCTGCCGGTTGGCCTAAACCGAGCAAAGACACAGGCCGCTTGCCGAAATTGCCCTGGGCGTGGGGAATGCCGCGGGGCACAACCGCCAGCGTTCCAGGGTGCAGGTTCTGCCATTGGTTTTCCAAGTAGAGCGACAGCACACCATCCAGGACGTAGAAATGCTCGTCCATCTGAACGTGCAGGTGGAGGGGAGTGATGAAGCCCGGGTCTTCCCGGAACACTCCCATCCACCACGCTCCTCCGGTTTGTTCGCCGCCCACCAGGACCCGCGCCTCACCAAGGCGCAGGTTGTACACTGGCGCCTGATCGGGCGTGATCACGAGGGCTGCTTTGTCTTGCATCGTCATTTACAGTGCTCCGCAGGTTCTTAGAGAAGGTGTGGCAGCGCGGACGGTTCGCCGACAACGATTCCGCCCACAACTTCCAGCATTCCCTCCTGCAAGAGCGCGTGTTGGTTTAAGGTGATAACGTCCCGGAGCAATCGATCCAGAGGGCAATTGGAATATAAGGCGGTGGTTCCCAGAGCGTCATAGAGGAGCTCTGTTACCTTGCGTGCAGCGCGATAAGCATGGAGCGCGGATAGTATCAACGCCCGACGGAGAGTCGAAGAGCGCTCCCATCCACCTGGAAGGTCCGCCCAGATAGATTCGAGCGTGTCGTACGTGTAAGCCCGCGCGGCGCCGAGTAGCATCTCGGACGCTCGCCAGGGCAGCGCGCACCTGGGGCGCCGTCTTCGCGAGCCTGGGAGGGAGAGGGAAAAGCACGCGGCTACTCTCGCTCGTGGCCAGCGCAACATCGAGGGCGTGTTTCGCCAGACCCAACGCCACGCCCGCGAAGCTATAGTACAGCGTGGCGGCCTTGTGAGCATACAGCGGCTCGGTCCGGCGCGGCGTCCAATCATCCGCAATCGTATGTTCTTCTGGTACAAACAGCGAATCCACCGAATAGTCCTGGCTGCCACTTCCGGCGAGACCCGTGGAGTGCCATGAGTCGTGAATCTGCCACTTCGAAGCTGGAGCGATTACGATCCGCGATTCCGGAACTCCTGCAGGCCCGTTCCTGATCATCGCCGGTTGGCCATTCTCAAACACGATGCAGCCGCCGCCGATCACGTCCGCGTGCGTGCAACCGCTGCCGAATCGCCAACGCCCGGACACCCGGTAGCCGCCCGGAACACGATCCGCTCGTCCGCGGGGTTTTGTCCCGCCAAGCCATCGAGCAGGATCCGCTCCATGCCGGCCATCACGCACTCGCATCCCAAGTAGCCTGCAATGCGCGCGACTACTCCACCGCGGCGGATCTGGCGCGCAAAGCGACCATCCTCGACCCCGAGTTCTGGGTGGGTCATCTTCAGCTTGCCCAGGCTCAGGAGCAGTTGGGCAGCCCCGATTTGGCATTGGAAGCCTTGCGCAGCGCCTGGCGATTCAGCGACGGTAATAGCAAAGTGCTGGCGCTCCGCGGCTTTCTTCTGGCCCAGCTCAAACGGCCGATTGAGGCTCGCGAAGTGCTGAATGCGCTGGAATTCGTCCCGGAGGGCAAATATGTCCCGCCCTACGCCGTCGCGCTGGTTTATGCTGGGCTTGGCCAGGCGGATCCGGCATTGGAGTGGTTAGAGCGCGCTTACAAAGTGCGCGATGTTCATCTGGCATTCTTGCCGGTGGACGCCAAGTGGGACCCGCTTCGCTCCGACGCTCGATTTGCCGCGCTAGTGGACCGTTGCGCATTCACTCTGCCGCGCCCATAAGCGAACGCCAACAGAGCGGCCCCGATCAGCCAGGCGCCGCCCGGCTCTGGAACCGCGGTCTGATCCGCTGATGTTATCGTCACTTCTAACGATCCGCCAGGTGTCGCGATCGAGAACCCATCAGACATAGCGTCGGTTGTACCGTTGGCATTCAGCGCGGCGAACACCGGCAGCGGCTGCTGGGTCGGCGTATACGCGAAGTCTCCGACGTAGTCACTCACGGTGTCGTAATCCTGCATGGCCTCAATGAGGCCGGCCTCTCCGAAAGGCTGGCCGCCGAAGCATTCGTGTAGAGGCCGATCACCGAAAAGTACGGCGTTCCTGGAATGCCTCCTTGCTTGTCGTTCCATGGTGGGCCAACGGCGCCGGCAAGTCTTTACGAAAAGCTGAAGGTTTCTGACTGAAAACCTGACGCCCGAACGCTGGCGCATGGGTATGTTTCGGTCAGAAAATTTCAAGGTTTCCTCAAGGTTTCTGAGCCTCTCGGGGTTAGGCTGTGCATTCGAGAGAGAAACATGAAATCAAATTACCTGGTCTCCTGGCTTGCGATTAGCGGAAAGCACAACCTTTATCGATTCGTTACATTGGCACTTGTCGTAGGCCTCCTCGCGATGGCGGCCTCGGCGAGTTCGCTTGAGGGCTACTGGCTGGTAGACTCTGGCGGCGGGGTTTCTGAGTTCGGTGATGCAACTTACTTTGGCAGCACCGCCGGCGTGGCTACTTTCCAGCCCGATTGTGGGCATGGAAGCCACTCCTGATGAGGCAAGGGCTATTGGCTGGTTTCCTCCGACGGTGGGGTTTTTGCGTACGGTGATGCAAGTTTCCATGGCAGCACCGGCGGCACCTCAATATCCAGCCCGATTGTGGGTATGGAAGCCACTCCCGACGGCAAGGGCTACTGGCTGGTTTCCTCCGACGGCGGGATTTTTGCGTTCGGTGATGCAAGTTCGTTTGGCAGCACCGGCGGCACCTCAATATCCAGCCCGATTGTGGGTATGGAAGCCACTCCCGACGGCAAGGGCTACTGGCTGGTTTCCTCCGACGGCGGGATTTTTGCGTTCGGTGATGCAAAATTCCTTGGCAGCACCGGCGGCATCACTCTGTCCAGCCCGATTGTGGGCATGGACGCCACTCCTGACGGCGATGGCTACTGGCTGGTTTCCGCTGGCGGCGGGATTTATGCGTTCGGTGATGCAAGTTCCCTTGGCGGCACCGGCGGCATCGTTCTGTCCAGCCCGATTGTAGGGATGGACGCCACTCCTGACGGCAATGGCTACTGGCTGGTTTCCTCTAGCGGCGGGGTTTATGCGTTCGGTGATGCAAGTTTCCTTGGCAGCACCGGCGGCACTTCTCAGTCCTATCCGATTGTGGGCATCGAGGGCGACGATGCCGCACGAACGTTGGTGCCTGAACCGGCAACGCTGGGGCTGCTTGCCGCGGGCTTGGCGGCGCTAATCGCGCGCCGTCTGAGGATTCCGGCGAAATGCTGATTCCGAAGAGAACGCGCCGGAACTGCGACGGAACAGTAGAACTATTGCGCCGCTCGGACCCTTCTTCTACGCACCCACCGGTTCCCCCGCTTTTCTGACGAACAGTGGCGTCCCGACCTACGCGGCGGACCATGCGATGGCAAAACCGGCTCCCCGACGGTCGCGGCTCTGTAACGCTGTGGACCTACTGAGCCGCGCGCGTGAGCAAGCGGGAATTTCAGACTCTTGCCACAGGCTGTCCGGGCGCAGACGCGACTTACTTCTTGGTTTTCCTATAGCGCCCCCACACGACGGCGCCCCGCAGGAGCAGGGAAACGTCCGGACATCCTTGTCGAAGTTGTAGTTGACGGTCAGCTCTTCGCCCGGCTTGATGGTGCGCAGGCTCATATAAAGAACATGGCCTTTCATGATGCGGCTCACCAGGTTGGGATTGCAGCTATGATTGATGATCTCGGCGCCGCTGCCACCCATTGAGCCATCCAGCGTCCAGTAGGGGTCCACGGCGAACAAATAGGTATAGTCGCCATCGCCGCGAATCTTCGCTTCCTTCCGATTCAGGCGCTTGCCGGTGTACTCAATCACCTTACGATTGGACGGAATACGCTGCCCGGCGAAAACTCCGTATCGATGAATCTTGGAGCGCCGGATCAGAAGCTTGAAACAGGCGAACTTCTCATTGATCCTGGGCGCTTTCACTAAATCGGTTCCCATAGGAGAATCCATTTTAGCGAACTGGAGCCCTACGGTCCTTAGCTGGGTCCCTATTGCTTTGTACCCGATCGGCCGATGAATAGGGTGTCCAACCTAGGACGAATACAGGAGGCGCCGTATGCCCACAACCGACTGCGCAACCGAAACATCGCTGCCACCTTCGCCCAGTGAAGACTTCCAGATCGAGGCCATCGACGGGGGTTACGGGGGAACTTCGAAGCTGCTCAGAGGCTTGTTTTTCGGGTTCGCCGGCACAGTGACCATTGGGCTGGCCCTGGCAACCTGGTATCTTTGCGTTCGCATCGTAGCGGCCGACCAAGCCGCGCAGCCAAGCGCGCCAGTGGCCGCGCCCGCCATTTCCACTCCGGCCCCTCCGCTCTCGCCATCGGCGGCGGTTACTCCGCACACAGCTACGGAAGATTCGATGGCGCAGGCCTTTTGGTACACGGTGCCTCCGCCCGTGGACCTCTATTTGCAAGTGGGCGGCCTGGGGCCCAAACAAGACGCCGATTTCGTGAGATCGCTCCAATCCAGGGGATTTCACGCCCAGATTCAGAATCGGGACGCCGGTAATGCTCGCATTCTGATTGGTCCTTATTCCACCCACACCGAGTTGGAGCAGAGGCAGCGCAAGCTGCAATCGGAGGGTGTCCTGGCCGTCGAGACCGCGTACTGACGAGTTTGTGTGAAAACTACGATCAACCGCTCCCTTCGGTCACGGCTCAGTATCCACAGTCCAGCAAAATCACAGCGTTTCGGAGCCTCGACCAGACGGAGCGGTCAATGCGGACGGTTTTCACACACCCTCTGACGCTCACGGGCCGGTGCAAACTCGGATCGGTGGATGGGATTATGGCGATTCTGGTATCCTCAATTTTGGCGGAGAGGTTGGTCTGAAAATGCGCCCACCGCCGAGCGTTGCGCCACGCGATGTAGGGGACACAACGAGCATTTCAATGCAAGACCAGGTGCCGATGTCCCTGAAAATACGAGTTCGCACCGCTCGTGGCCCCAGCCGTTCGGCTATCGGGCGCGGATATCGCATTCACCCCACGTCTTTCATTCTTTCCATCGTCTTTCACGTTGTGGCGGTGTCCGGCTTGCTGTTGCTGCCGCGGCATGAAACGGCGGATCAGGCGCACAAAAGACCAATCTACGACGAACTGATCAAGCCCGTGGAAAAGAAGATCGTCTGGTATAGCCCTCCCAAGAGAAAACTGCCGGACGTTTCGGCACAGCAGAGAATTGGAACGTTCCCTACGCCGCGAGCTCCCCTGAAGTCGCCCACCGCGATTATCGCGACCGCTCCCAAACCCAAATCGGTGAAGCAATTCATCTGGCAGCGAATACCGAAAGTGGAGATCCGTCAGGACCTGCCCGCGCCCAATCTGATCTCGCAGGCTGCGATGGCAATCCCGCTGCCGCCTCCGCCGCCGGAGCCCAAGCCGAAGGTCGATAAACCAGATACGCAAGGCGTGAAAGCGCCGCAGCCCAACATCTCGCCGCCTGCCCCGAATGGGGACGTGAACAAAGCGCCCAAACCAACACCCAGCCAGTGGAGATACCGAAGCCGCGCAAGGCTTTTGTTCCGCCGCCGCCCACCCAGCGCCCGGCGCGCCTGGCGATTCCAGTGCAAACCGCGGATGTTCCGCTGCCCGATGCAAACATTACTGGGGCTTCCACCGCGCGAGCGGCACTGCCGGATGGCATCGGCGCACCGTCGTTCTCCAAAGGGGCGCCGCCGCCTCCCACTGCTCCTCCCGGCCCCGCCAATGCAGCCGGCAACGGTAAAGTGGACATCGCCGTGGTCGGCTTGCACCCCAACGATAAAGGGCAAGTACCGGACGGTTCGCGTCCGGGCCAGTTTGCCCAGGCGCCTACCGTAGGCGAGATAGCGACGGGCGAGGTAAAGGGCGGCATCGGAGTGCCGAATCTCACGATTCATGACGGCGGAAAGGCGGTGCCGCCTCCGCATGTCGATCCTCCACGAAAGGTCGTGCTCTATGCCGACCGCCTGCGCAGTCTGCCGGTCTCCACACTGTCGGTTCCGCTGCATCCGGCTTCGCGTACCATCCCGGCTTCGATCGAAGGAAGATTCCGGGGCCGCAATGTGTACACCATGGTGATTCCGATCGAGAATCTGCCCGAGTACAGCGCCGACTGGATCATATGGTTCTCCGAGCACGATTCCCAGCCCGGCGCCGGCGCGGCTCTGAATGTGCGTGCGCCCGTTCCACTGCGCAAGTTCGAATCGGTGGAGCCGGTTCCGCCCGGCGCGAGAACCGAGTTGCGCGTTCAGCTGGCGGCGGTCATCACCAAAGATGGCAAGCTGGAGGTGCGCGCTTTGCTCAGGAATCTCACGCCCGCGCTCGAAAGCGCGGTGCTTCGAGATGTGGAATCGTGGGAGTTCAAGCCCGCCACGCGCGACGGAGTGCCGGTGGATATTGACATTGTTCTCGAGATCCCCTTCAGCCTCCCGCCGCAGATAGCGCAAAGATCCGCGCCCTGACGACGCGGATTCGTCCCCCGCAAGTCCCTGAAAACAAACCCAGCAGAAGAAGGTACCGGTACGGTGAGGCGTCGGGTCATGACCAGCGTCTTATTGCCCATCCACGCCTTGAACCGTAATCTGAAACTGCCCATGAAAAGCAAATCAATCTTCGGAGCGGGATTCGCGCTCCTATTCATAACTTTCGGCGCAAATGCCGGCACCCTGATACTGAACTCCTACAACTTTCAGCTCGCCGGTGGCGGAGGCGGGGCGTCGGCCACGCTCAACGGCGTGCCGGTGGAAATCTATTGCGATAATTTCGATGACGAGATCTACGTCCCATCCACCAACTCGGCTAACGTAACAACACTCGGAACCAGCGTGAACCTGGGCGAAACGAGATTTGGGAGCGTCGCGCCCACCGGTTGGACCACCATTACGTTGAACGACGGCAATACCGCGCTCGATAACGCGGATGATGCGTTCTTCAACGATCCGAACGGATCCACCCCCGAAGCCGGATCAACGGCCTTGGCGCGCTACGAAATGGCTGCATATCTGGTGTCCCTCTACAACGTAAGCCAAGGGAGCACCACAGCCAACAATCAGATTCAGGAAGCCATCTGGACCCTTATGGACCCGTCCGCGGAAGGACCGGTCATCGATCCGTCGGGCGTAAACCCCGACAGCTACCTGGAACAGGCGGTGAGCTGGTACAACAGCATGAGCGGGAACCCGAGTGCCCTGAATAGCTTCTTGTCGCAGTTCAAGATCGTCAGCGACCCCAGCATGACTGGATTAGGAAATGGAGTGGGTGTGGGCGGGTTTCAGGAGCAGATCATCATGACTCCCACCCCGGAGCCGCGCGAAGGGGTGCTGTTACTCCTGGGTCTGCTGCTCGGTGGCTTCGTGGTGGTCCGGCGGAATCGGACTGCCAGCGGAACGCCGGTCGCCAGCCTTTAGTCATCCTGTAAGATGTTACAGGCAAACGATTGACGCCAGGGTACTAGGTATAGTTGCAGAAAGACCGTACTAGTACGAGCTACATCGAAATGTTCTTGGTTTTAAGTAGGTTCGGGTGTGAAATAGGTAGGGTAGGCTGAGGTGGAGCGAGTCAGAGTTTCTCGCAACCTTCAGGTGGAAGCCGCAACTGTTTGCACCCTTAGCTAGGCAAAGTTCTTAAGGATTAGGAGAATAGTTTGTTTCTGATATTGACGCTCGGTGCTCTCGCGGTAGTCCTGGCGCTGGTTCTCACCCCCCTGGTGCGCGACCATGTCGGCAAATGGGGCTTCCTGGACCATCCGGATGGAATTCGCAAGAAACACGCAACGCCGGTGCCACGGGTGGGCGGAATCGCCATCGTTCTTTCCTACATCATCACGTTCGCCATCGCTTTGGCTTTGCCCTTTACTTACACCAATCACCTGCATCGCGCGCTGCCTGAAATTGTTCCCCTTGCTCTGGTCGGATCGGTAGTGTTCATGACAGGCGTCCTGGACGACCTGATTGGCTTGGCCGCCTGGCAGAAATTAGCGGGAATTGTCGGCGCCAGCGTGCTGGCGTATTTCGCCGGCATCCACGTGGACGTCCATTTGCTGCATGGGCTGCCGCAATGGCCCTGGCTTGGATTCGCGATCACCGTGCTCTGGCTGGTAGGCTGCACGAACGCCTTTAACCTGATCGATGGGATGGACGGCTTGGCCGCGGGTTTGGGTTTGGTAGCGGCCGTAACGATGCTCGTCGCCGCTTTGACGCAGGGCAATCTGCCGCTGGCTTTGGCAACCATGCCGCTGGCCGGCTGCCTGCTCGGGTTCCTACGATACAACTTCAATGGCGCTTCCGTCTTCCTGGGCGATAGTGGAAGCCTGCTGATCGGTTTCATGCTGGGCTGCTACGGCGCCCTGTGGAGCGAAAAATCGGTTACGTTAGTGGCGCTCACTGTACCGCTGCTGGCGGTTTCCATTCCATTGATCGACGTAGTGCTGTCGATTCTGCGCCGTTACCTGCGAAACCGGCCGATCTTCCAAGCCGACCGGGGGCACATCCACCACCGGCTTCTGGATCTCGGTTTGAGCCCCAAGAAAGCAGTGCTGACGATGTACGGCATCTGCGCCGTGGTGGCGGTGTTATCGCTGCTCGCCAGTGCCCTGCACAATCAGTTCAGCGGATTGATCGTCATCGTGTTCGGCGGGGCCGTTTGGATCGGCATCCGCCAGTTGGACTACGCCGAGTTTGCTTCGGCTAGCCGCATGTTCCTGGGTGGAAAATTCCGCCGGATCATCGACTTGGAAACCCGCATGGCCGATTTTGAAAGCTCGCTATCCAAGGCCGCCAGCGTGGAAGATTGCTGGGTTCTGATTCGCGAGGGCAGCCAGGGTTTTGGATTTCACGAAGTGCGAATGAGCCTGGGCGGAAGCGTTTTTGAAGAGCTTTCCTCGGGCCCCGCGAAGCCGCGCTGGCAATTGAGAATCCCGCTGTCCAGTTCGCAATATGTGAATTTCTCGCGGGATTTCGATTCCGCTGTGAACCCGCTCGTGTCTGAGCGCCTTTGTCGAAGCCGTGCAGCGCGGGCTGGAAGCCAGAACCAAGGCCCCGGCAACCGAAGTGATCCGTATGCCCGCGGTGACGGTGGGGCGTTACTACACCGCCGCTGCATCCAAAGGCAAACGGCAAGCCGGCAAACGGCAAGCTGGCAAACGGCAAGCTAGAGAGCTTGGCGCGGTAAGTAGAGAATTCAGAAGTCAGAATCCGGCGGCCGATCCGTTCCGCATACAATCCATCGCTGCATCCCTACCAGGTGGTAGCCTATGAGCTTGGCGGCGCGCCAACCGCCCACCCCTCGAATGAAACTGGCGATCACGGGAATCTGCGGCTTTGTTGGAAGCTCGCTGGTCCAGGGCCTGCTGGAGCGTCGCGAAGGAATCTCTATCTGCGGCATCGACAACCTCATGCGGCCGGGATCCGAGTTAAACCGCGCGCGCCTTCGCCAATGGGGTGTTCGGGTGACGCATGGCGATATCCGAAGCCCAAGCGATTTGGAATCGCTGCCGGCCGTGGACTGGGTGATCGACGCCGCGGCGAATCCGAGCGTGCTGGCGGGCACCGGGACCGGCTTCAGCAGCCGGCAACTGATGGAGCATAATCTGGGCAGCGTGGTCAACGTGCTGGAATACTGCAAGTCGCATCAGGCGGGCCTGCTGCTGATGAGCACCAGCCGCGTGTACTCCATTCCGCGCGCTGACGTCGCTGCCGCTGAAAGCGGCTGGAGACGCATTTTGTCTGGATGAAGCGGCCAATTTGCCCGCGGGCGTCTCGGGCCTGGGAATCGGCGTGGACTTCTCCACGCGAGCGCCCATTTCGCTCTACGGCAGCACCAAGCTGGCGGCCGAGGCCCTGGCGCTGGAATATGGCGACGCGTTCGGCTTTCCGGTTTGGATCAACCGCTGCGGCGTTCTGGCCGGGGCAGGGCAGTTCGGCACTCCCGATCAGGGAGTGTTCTCGTACTGGATTCATGCTCACGCGCGCCGCCGGCCGCTGCGCTTTATCGGCTTCGACGGCGCCGGCAAACAAACTCGCGACGTGTTTCATCCGCGCGATCTCACGGTTCTCGCGGACGCTCAAATGAACTGCCGGCGCTCAGGCGGGCAGCGCATCTATTGCGCCGGAGGAGGCCCATCGAACGCAATTTCGCTCGCGCAGCTGACCGCCTGGTGCGATCGACGCTTCGGCCAACACTCGCCCACCGCGGATACCCGTCCACGGCCCTACGACATTCCTTGGGCGGTGATGGATTCAAGCGACGCTCAACGTGATTTTGGGTGGCGGATCGAGTTCCCACTGCAAAATATTCTGGAAGAGATCGCGCAACACGCCGAGAGCCACAAGGATTGGTTAGAAATAAGCGGGGCGGGCCCGCTCGAAAGAAGCGCTCCGTGAAGCTGCTGCGCCGTCCCCAGCCCCAGGAGCCCATCCAACTGCTCTCCGTCGTGATTCCGGCTCGCGATGAAGAAGGCCGCATAGGCGCCACCGTCGAGCATCTTTATGTGGAGCTGCGGCTGCACCTCATCGAGCACGAGATTGTGGTGGTGGACGACGGCAGCACGGACGGAACCTGGGCAACCCTGCAGCAGGCCATGCGCCGGGTGCCCACCTTGCGCCCGGTCCAGAACACCGGCGAGCACGGCTTCGGCAGAGCGATCAGCTATGGCCTGGACCAGGCCCAAGGCGACGCGATGGTGGTGATGATGGCGGACGAATCGGACGATTGCCGCGACGTGGTCCGCTATTGGGAAGTGTTGAACCAGGGCTGGGACGCCGTGTTCGGCTCGCGCTTCGTGCGCGGCGGCGGGGTGGTGGATTATCCACGCCACAAGCTGATTCTGAATCGACTGGCAAATCTGTTCCTGAGGATCATTTTTCGCGTCCCGCTGAACGATTTCACTAATGCCTTCAAGGCTTACCGCCGAAAGGTGATAGAGGGCTGCCAGCCATTTCTGTCTCCGCACTTCAACCTGACCATCGAGATCCCGCTCAAGACCATTGTGCGAGGCTACTCTTGGACCGTGATACCGATCACCTGGCGGAACCGGCGCTCGGGCGTGTCCAAACTCAAGATCCGGGAGATGGGCAGCCGGTATTTATTCATCGCCTTATATTGCTGGTTGGAGAAGTATTTCTCTCGCGGAGACTACGTCAGAAAGAACGAGACCGTGGATGCTGATCACGAGGGAGCCGGTCCGCTTGCTGACGCGCGCGGTTCAGAACCGGACGTCCGCTGCTGACGCGCGCGGTTCAGAACCGCGACCGTGAGGGAGCGTTCCCCTAAAATGGAGAGTCTATGAGAATCATTGTTACTGGAGGCGCGGGGTTCATCGGCTCTGGCTTCGTTCGCCTTGCTCTTGAGAATCGGTCGCTCGAGATTGCCAACGTCGACAAGTTAACCTACGCCGGCAATCTGGAGAATCTCGAGTCCATCGCCGGGAATCCCCGCTACCGCTTTTTCAAGGCCGATATCTGCGATCTGGAAGGGCTGCGTCGTATCTTCGATGAGGTAAAGCCGGAAGCGGTGGTGCACTTCGCGGCCGAAACGCATGTGGACCGCAGCATTTTCGCTCCGCAGCCGGTATTTGAGACCAATCTCCGCGGCACTTTTAACCTGCTCGAAACCATGCGGGCACAGCGCGTCGGGCGCTTCATCCACATTTCCACCGACGAAGTGTATGGCAGCCTGGAGGCGCCGCTCGAAGCCGACGAGCAGTTTCCGCTGCAACCGAGCAGTCCCTACTCGGCTGGCAAGGCCGGTTCGGATCTGCTCGCTTTGAGCTATCACAAGACCTACAAGCTGCCTGTCATCGTGACGCGGGCATCCAACAACTATGGCCCCTGCCAGTTTCCCGAGAAGCTGATCCCGCTCATGATCACGCATGCCTTCGACGACAAGCCGCTGCCGGTGTATGGCGACGGAATGCAGATTCGCGACTGGCTCTATCGTGGAAGATCATTGCCGCGCCATTCTCGACACTTCTGGAAAAGGGACGCGATGGCGAGATCTATAACATCGGCGGCAATCGCTCTCTTCCGAACAAGACCGTGGTGGAACAGATCCTTGCGATCACCGGGAAACCATCCAGCCTGATCGAATACGTTACGGATCGGCCGGGGCACGATCGCCGTTATGCGCTTTCGAGCGAGAAGCTGACGCATGGAGACCGGCTGGAAGCCGCAGATGGACTTCGAGCGTGGTTTAAAAGCCACGGTGGATTGGTATCGCTCCAATCCGGAATGGATCGCGCACGTCCGGAGCGGCGAATATCAGTCCTATCACGACAAGAACTACGCGAATCGGGTTCAAGAGCTGCGGGAAATCTCCCGATAGCTGTTCAGGTGCAACAGTTGGGGAGGTATAATAAACAGCACATGGGTGGTCACGAAAGCAGATCGCATAGGTAAAGGTGTGCGCTAAGGTGTATAAGCGGTGCGCCAAGGTGAATAAATGAAAGGCGTTGTTCTCGCTGGGGGCACCGGCAGCCGCATGTTCCCGCTCACCAAGATCACCAACAAGCACCTCCTTCCGATCTACGACAAGCCCATGATTTACTACCCCATCCAGACGCTGGTGGATGCGGGAATACGGGAGATCCTGGTGGTGACGGGCGGCCGAAATTCGGGCGATTTCCTGCGCCTGCTGGCGAACGGCAAGGAGTTCGGCCTGAAGCACCTGGACTACACCTATCAGGAAGGTGAAGGCGGAATCGCGGACGCTTTGGGCCTGGCCGAACATTTCGCCGACGGCGGCCCCATTTGCGTCATCCTGGGCGACAACATAATCGAGCGCAGCATCCGGCACATGGCCGAAGACTTCCGGCGGCAAAAAACCGGCGCGAAGATCCTGCTCAAAGAAGTCCAGGATGCCGAGCGCTTCGGCGTGGCGGAGGTTCGCGACGGACGCATCGCGGGGATCGAAGAAAAGCCCAAGAGTCCCAAATCCAATTTCGCGGTGACCGGCATCTACATGTACGACGAAACTGTGTTCGATAAAGTGCGCCAGTTGGTGCCTTCCGGCCGCGGCGAACTGGAGATTACCGATGTCAACAATGCCTACATTCGCGAGGGAACCATGACCTACGCGCATCTGGAAGGATGGTGGACGGACGCGGGAACCTTCGATTCGCTGCTGCGTGCCGGGAATCTGGTGGCGGAGACCAGGCAGCGGGCCGCTGCCGAGGGTTCAAACGAGAGGCAGCCATGAGCTCTGTCGCTCGCGAGCAGGCTGGAATGGAGATGGCAACGCCGGTGTGCGAAAAAGGAATCGGCAAGGTCATCGTGGCGCCCGATTCGAAAGACCTGATTGTGGGCGTGCGGATCCACCCTTATCCGGTGTGGCCGGACGATCGCGGCTATTTTCTCGAAGTGGCGCGCATCGGACAGGGCTTCACGCAAGAGTTTCCGAAAGAGACCACGCAGGTTTCGGCCGCGCTCAGCTACCCCGGCACCATCAAGGCCTTTCATTTTCATCGCCGGCAGACCGATTGTTGGGTTCCGGTGCATGGCATGCTCCAAGTTGCATTGGTGGACTTGCGGCCGGATTCGCCTACCTTCGGCGCCCGCAATACCCTGTACGTGGGGACGCTGCGGTGCTGGCAGTTGCTGATTCCGCCTGGCGTTGGGCATGGCTATAAAGTGATTGGAACCTCTCCCGCGCTGCTGGTTTATCTGACGGATCGTTTTTACGATCCGCAGGATGAAGGTCGCATTCCGCACGACGATCCCAAGATTCAATACGACTGGGAACTGCAGCACAAGTAAGGAAGGTACCCGCGGCTTCGGTACATGCGGCTTGAGCCGCGTTTCGCCACGGTATGCACGGCTTCAGCCGCGCTTCGCCAAATCGGGCGACAACCGCCGCGCGCCCGGAGAAACGCGGCTGAAGCCGCATGTACCAATCGCCGCCTGACCTCACTTCATAACTCGAGTTGTGCAAACATGATTTATGAAATCACGCCCGCTCCCGGCTCTTGCCCTGCTGCTCCTTGTTAGCTCGCTCCTTCCAGCCGCTGACCACACTTTAAAAGTCACCCCGCAGACCATCGCCTGGGGCTATTATTGGTCGGCCGCGAAACCGGTGCTTACTGTTCGATCCGGCGACACTGTCGAGATCCAAACCGTCTCGGGAAATCCCGATCGGCTGGTGGAAGCCGGATGGCCGGCGGACCAAATTCCGCCCGCGCTGCGCACCATCTATAAAGAGATCCCGCAAGATCAGCGCGGACCCGGTGGCCATCTGTTGACCGGACCCGTCGCGATTGAAGGCGCCGAGCCCGGCGACGTCCTGGAAGTGCGCATTCGCGAAATCCGCATGGACGTTCCCTACGCATACAACACGTTTCGCAAAGGCTCCGGCTTCCTGCCGGACGAGTTCAATGATTACAGGATGAAGATCATTCCCTTGGACCGTGAGCATAAGGTGGGCACCTTTGCTCCGGGCATTGAGCTTCCGCTCAAACCGTTCTTCGGCAGCATGGGCCTGGCGCCGCCGCCTTCCGCGGGCAAGGTGAATAGCGCTCCGCCCGGTATTCACGCCGGCAATCTGGACAATAAGGAGCTGGTGGCCGGAACCACTCTGTTCATTCCGGTGCACGCGCACGGGCGCGCTGTTCGAAGTTGGCGACGGCCACGCCGGCATGGGTAACGGCGAAGTGGACATCACCGCCATGGAGACCTCGCTCACCGGCGTCTTCCAGTTCATCCTGCATAAGGATATGCATCTGACCTGGCCGCGCGCGGAGACGCCCACGTATTGGATCACCATGGGACTCGATCCCGATCTGACGGAAGCCACCAAGATCGCGGTGCGCGAGACCATCGATTTCCTGATGAACGAGAAGAAGCTGAGCCGGGAGGACGCCTACATGCTGGCGAGCGTCGCCGTGGATTTCGACATCACTCAGTTAGTGGATGGGACCAAGGGCGTCCACGGCATGATCCCAAGAGTATATTCAAGAAGCAATGAACAAGGGAGCACGGGGGGACGAAAATGGCGAATAGTTTTGGGACCGACATTTTGATTCAAGCGCCCGACCCAACCAGCGCCGCGGCCTTCTATGTCCAGAATCTCGGATTCGAGATCACCGGCGAGACGCCGAACATGATCAGCCTGCATGGCCAGAACATCAACTTCTTTATCGAGCGGGGTCCGGCGCTGGGGCCCGGTTTTCGAAGTGACGGTGGATAGTGTCGAAGAAGCCAAGGCCCGGCTTACCAAGAGCGGGTATGAGATCGTCAAGGATGAGCCGGATTTCCCGAGATGCTACGTCAAAGATCCGTTCGGCTTGATTTATAACCTGACAACCTGACCAGCGCGGGCGAGACGTTACTCATAATACTCGGGCGCCTTCTTCAGCTTTTGGTTGCCCAGGAAATCGTGCTGGATCCACAGCTGCGCGCCGGTCTTCTTGAGGAAAATCTCCAGCTTGGCTCTCGACGCGGCCGTTTGTTCCTTATTGAATTCGGCCACCGGCAGGCGATTCAGCGTGCGCTCCTCCGGATAATGATAAAGGTCGCCACTCAGCACCACGGGCCCGGTCTTGGCCAGCTTCAGAAACAACACCTGGTGGCCGGGAGTGTGGCCCGGCGCGGATTTGATGATCACCGTTCCATCGCCAAAGACATCATAATCGTCTTCATCGATAATCACGGTCTTGCTGTTCTTGAGCAGGTTGTAATTGGCGGGGTCCGACCGCGGAATGGGTTCGCTCGAGAACATGCGATCCCGCTCCACCTTGCGCACCAGCCAGATGGAGCCGGCGAAGGAGTTCGCATTCGCCATGTGATCGCCGTGATAATGCGACATGGCCAGAAACTTGATGTCCGCCGGCGTATAGCCCACTGCCGCGAGTTGCGGAAGCAGTGGCTTGTCCTGCGTAACAACGCCAGCCGTGGCAGGGCCCCCGCCAGGCGGGAACGCGCGATCGGGAATGTCGCCGTTGTCCCACATCAGCGCTCCTTTGGGGTGGACAATCAGCAGGCAGGGAATGGCCATTTCGGTTGAGCCCACCTCTTCCTTCTTCAACGAATACGCATCCACGGTGGTGGTGTGAATGGTTCCGCAATCGAAGATGTAAAGCCGGAGAGATTTTGGGGCTTTGGGGTGCTTCGGCGCCGCTGCGCAACGACGCGATGGTCAAGCACGCGCCCAGCAGGATCGCAATGGACTTATTCATAAACAGGTGCAACAGATATAGTCTACACCTGTGCGACTAACGATTCCTGAGGCCCGTCAACTTGCCGAGCGCGTGATGACGGTGCTGGGCCACGATGCCATGGATGCCGCACTTAATCGCGGACCACCTGATGGATTGCGAGCTGCGCGGGCTCAGCTACGGCGGACTGGCGCGAGCCATCAGCATCGCCGAGCGGATCGAACGCGAAGGCGACCATCGCCGGCCGATCGCGATAGCTGCATGAGACGCCCGTCTCCGCGCGGCTGGATGGCGGCGACCACATCGGCTACATCGTCGCGCATCGCGCCACGAGCCTTGCCATCGAAAAGGCCGAGGCGGCCGGAATCGCGGTAGTGGGCGCCAGCGATACCTGGTACACCGGCATGCTCTCTTACTATGCGGAGATGGCGGCCGCGCGCGGACTGGTGAGCATGATCGCATCGAACGCGTCGCCGTGGGTGGCGCCGCACGGTGCGACGGAGGGCCGGCTGGGCACTAACCCGATCTGTTTTGGTTTTCCGAGCGCGGAGGAGCCGATCATTTTTGACATCGGCACATCGGCGATCATCCACGCGGAAGTGACGCTCGCGCGCCGCCTTGGCAATGACTTGCCTGCTAATGTCGCTTTCGATCGCGACGGCCTGCCGACCGCGATCCTGCAGCTGCGCTGGCTGGCGCGTTCGCGACGTGGGGCGGCCACAAAGGCTCCGGCCTCGCGCATTGTGGTGCAGCTTCTCGGCATCCTGGCGGGCTCGCCGCCCATTCCGCCGGAACTCGCCGGCTTCGGCTACCTGATCGTCGCGATGCGGCCGGATCTGATGGGCCCGGCAGAAACATTTCGCGAGAACGTGTCGGCTTTCGCCGAATGCGGTGCGTTCCGCGCGTCCCGTCGCGGGGGGTCCGCCTGTCCGCATGCCGTTCGACCGTTCACGCCGCGAGCGCGAAAA
>CAWAQH010000012.1:0-65244 GCA_963784085.1 uncultured Acidobacteriaceae bacterium
CTGCATTCTCGCGCCGCCTTCGGGCGAACTCCCGCAGCCTCCGCCACGCGCTCGCCTGCGGCCAGCAAGGCGATCAGCAACGGAGAAGCAAACATTCCCCAAGCGTGATACGCCGCCTTCTGGTTTTTGCGAATGGCAAACGTCCGTCCGCCCAAATCACGCACGATGTCCCGCGCCATCCGGATCGCCCTCGAATCTCCCTCGAGAGCAAACGGCACATCCACCAGGGCTGGCTGGCAACCGCGCACAAACGTCATCATCGGATGCACCGCCGCAACCACCGCTCCCAGCCTGCGCAACGCACCCAGTTCGTCGCTGGCCAGCGCCCCGCTCGAATGCAGCGCCACTCGCCCCTTCCAATCGGTCGCCCTCGTCAGCGACTCCGCAGCGTCGGCGATTGCCCCATCAGGAACACAAAACCAAAGCACCTCTGCCTGAATCTGCGCTCGTCCTGCCGCTACAACGGGCGCGCCCACTTCCCTGCCAAGCCGCCCCGCCCGCGCAGACGCCTTCCCGCGCACAACAATCTGGTCAATCGCGTATCCCGCTCCATACAACCCCACCGCCAGCGCACCCGCCAGATTCCCTGCTCCCACGATCGCAATACGCGGCTTTGGTTTCCTCGGCATTTCCGGCAGCATAGCAGAACCAGATCAAATTCCCGCAGTCGTGCCCGATCGAATTCTCGCGTGTGTCCCCCCTGTATAAACCAATTCCGTGCCGTATATTGTTTCCATGGCCAACTCCCCTGCTTCGAAGCCGAAGGCCCCTAGGTCGAATCCGGCGAAACCGCGATCCGCCTCGCATCCCGCTTCTCATCGCACGTCGAAGCCTAAGGCCCGCCTGCTCTCCTCGACCACGGTGTACCGCGGCCCTGTCTTCTGGGTGACCACCGACAACGTCGAGGAACCCGGAGGCGTCCACGCCCGCCGCGACATCATTCATCACAGCGGCTCGGTCGTAATCCTCGCCGTCGATGATTCCCACAAACCTCCGCGCCTTCTGCTCGAGCGCCAATATCGCCATGCCGCGCAAAGCTATCTCTGGGAAATCCCCGCCGGACGCATCGATCCCGGCGAGAAGCCTTTGCCCGCAGCCCGGCGCGAACTGCTCGAAGAAACCGGATACACCGCCGTCCGCTGGCGCCGCATTCTCCAGTTCTACGCCAGCCCCGGCTTCGTCGCAGAAACCATGTCTGTCTATCTCGCCACCGGACTTCGCGCCGGCCCTCCTCAGCCCGAGGCCGATGAAGTCATCTACCAGCGCATGGTCAAGCTTCCCGCCGCCATCCACATGGTACTGAGCGGCGCAATTCGCGACGCCAAGACCATCTCTTCCGTTCTCTGGCTCGATTACCAGGTTGCGAACAAACTCAATCTCTATTCTTCCCCGCCATGAAACCGAAGATGACACTGGCGATGACGCTGCTTCCTGCTCGACTGAAAAACCGGACTCCATCGCTCGTGCCCCGCGTCCTACACCTTTGCTGGTAAAGCCTTTTGGCCCTTTCGTGCCATAGGTATGGCCTTGACACCTCAACCTAATCGCTCCAAAATGCATCCTAGATGCACGTCATTGGGTTCCCCCCCAGTGATGGGCGTGCGGAAGAGGGGGCTCTGTGGAAAGAATGAAAGGTTCGGTGAAATGGTTCAATAACGCCAAAGGCTACGGGTTCATCGGAAGAGCGGATGGTCCCGACGTGTTTGTCCACTACAGCGCGATCGTCTCCGAGGGCTACAAGAGCCTGCAGGAAGGCGATGAAGTGGAGTTCGAAATTGCCGATGGCGCGAAAGGCCCGCAGGCTGCCAACGTTGCAAAAGTAGCAGCCTAGTCAGATTTTTTTGACGCTGAAAGTCGTACGGGAAAGTTAACTCTGCAAGCTTGCCCGCGGCAGGCGATCCGCTGGCACTCCGCTCGAATCTTGTTTAATCTTACTCCGTGGACAACAAGGCCATCGCCAACATCTTTTTCGAAACCGCCGATTTGCTCGAAATCGACGGCCAGGATTCTTTCCGCATCCGCAGCTATCGCAACGCAGCTCAGGCCATCGAGAACCTGCCGGATCAAATCAAAGACATCATCGCCGAACCCAAAAAAGTTCTCGCCATCCCCGGCATCGGCAAAGGCATGCTGGTCAATCTTCAGGAACTTTTCAAAGACGGCACACTCGCCGTGCAAGCCGGCCTGCTCAGCAAGTACCACCCCTCGATGCTGCAGTTGCTGAAGATTCAAGGCCTCGGCCCGAAAACCATCGCCCTGATCTGGAGCGCCTACAAAGTCTGCGATGTCGATGGCGTCGAAAAGCTGGCCCGCGAAGGCAAGATTCGGGAACTGCCGCGCATGGGCGAAAAGCACGAGCAGAAGCTGCTGAAGGCGATCGAAGATTATCGCCGTATCTCAGGACGCTTTCTGATCGACGCCGCTGAAGACGCGGCTGAAAAGCTCACCGAATACGTCGCGAAATTTCCCGGCATCGATAAGATCACCCCCGCCGGCTCTCTGCGCCGCGGCCGCGAAACCGTTGGCGATCTTGATATTCTCGTCACCGGCTCCGCCTGCTGCAGCGAAACCGAACGTCAACAGGCCGTCGAGTACATCGCAAAATATCCGCCGCTCATGAGCATCATCGCCAAGGGCGATAACAAGATCAGCTTCCAGCTCCGCCACGGCATGCAGGTCGACGTGCGCCTGCTCCCTCCCGAATCCTTCGGCGCCGCCATGCAATACTTCACCGGATCGAAGGCCCACAACGTAGCCCTGCGCCAGCGCGCGCTCAAGATGGGTTACACGCTGAACGAGTACAGCCTCGCCGACTTAAAAACCGAAAAGCCCGTCGCCGGAAAAACCGAAGAAGAAATCTATGCCCGGCTCAAGCTCGATTACATCGCTCCCGAGCTGCGCGAAAATCTGGGCGAAATCGACGCCGCCGCGAATCACACATTACCCCGTCTAATCACTCTCGAAGATATTCAAGGCGACGTGCACATGCACACGGTCGAGACCGACGGCAAGAATACGATCGAAGAAATGGCCGAAGCCGCCCGCGCCCGCGGCTACAAATACATGGCCATCACCGACCATTCCAAAAATCTGGCCTTCGCCAATGGCCTTGATGACGCTCGCGCCATCAAGCACATCCAGCGCATTCGCGAGGCCAACGAAAGAATCGAGGGCATCGCCATCTTCGCCGGGATTGAAGTCGATATCCTCGCCGATGGCGGCCTCGATCTCTCCGATGACGTGCTGGCTCAAATGGATCTGGTCATCGCCAGCGTTCACTCCGTTTTCAACCAGGAGCCCGCCCAGATGACCGACCGCCTGCTGAAAGCGGTCGCGAACCCGAATACATCCATCATCGGCCATCCCACTGGCCGCCTCCAGCTTCGCCGCGATGCCT
The DNA here is from genome assembly GCA_963784085.1 of uncultured Acidobacteriaceae bacterium. GTDB lineage: Bacteria > Acidobacteriota > Terriglobia > Terriglobales > Acidobacteriaceae > Sulfotelmatobacter. The sequence continues at coordinate 3,398 of CAWAQH010000012.1, forward strand.
ACCACTTCGACATGGATCAAGTCCTCACCGCCGCCGCGAAAAGCAAAGTAGCCATGGAGCTGAACTCCTACCCCGACCGCCTCGACCTGAACGATATCCACCTCCGCCAGGCCAAACAGCGCGGCGTCAAGATCGTAATCAATACCGATTCGCATCACACTTCGCACCTGGACAAAATCCGCTACGGCATCCTGCAGGCGCGGCGAGCGTGGTTGACCAAGGAAGACGTGCTGAACACAATGCCCGTGCAGAAATTCGCCAGGGCGATGAAGCATGAGTGGAGCTGAGAGCCCGAGCTCTTGCCTTGAGGGATTCTGTCTTGGGGAAGTGGGTGGCGCAGCGCTCTAATGCTGCGATCAAGCCTCCTTCTTGGCTGGGGCTTCAGCCCCCGAGGTGTCATGAGTTTCCAGATATTTTGCTAAATTGGTCTGCATTGTCTTACTCCGGTCGAGAGCAGGTTTCAGGAGGAAGTCCCTGTGCAACAGCTAATCGGGATGGTGTGTTTCATCGTTTGTGCAGTGGCGGTCATTAGCAACGCAGCGCTAATGCTAGTCTCGCCACGATTGTGGTTTCGAGCACCACGCTGGGCCAGGTTGAGTGGAAGTCTCAGTGAGGCGAAGTACAGTAGAGGATGGGGTGCAATCCAGATACGCCTGCTAGGGGCATGTTTTCTGGCGATAATGATTTGGTTCCTGCATGTGTGCATGGCCGGGAGGCCAAGATAGACTGGAACCGGACGGAGTAAAATCAGAAAACGATCATGCCCGATCAAACCCCCATCCCCTCTTCGAGTCCGGCCACGACCGCCGCGCTGCGCGGCCCCACGATCAACATCGCCGACGAATTCGGCACCGCCAAACGCAACCTGCCTCCAGTCAGAATACTGCTGATGACTATAGGCGGGGTGCTCATTATCGTCGCCATTGCATCCTTCCTCCAGCGTGCCAAACCGCAAGGCGCAGGTTCGCTGGACAATGTGGCCGCCGTAGAGATTCCTGGCCAGAATTCGGTGATGGTCGCGCTCACCTTCACGCTGAACAACTCCGGCAAGAAATCCTTGTGGGTGCACGACATTCACGGCAAGCTGGCGGCCTCGAGCGGTGAATCAACCGGCGAAGCCGTCTCCGCTGTCGACTTCGATCGCTACTATCAGGCGTTCCCAGCCCTCAGGCTGAACACGCAGCCGGCGCTCTCCCCCGAGGACAAACTGCAGCCCGGCCAGGAAGTTCAGCGGACGGTGATCGTCAGCTTTCCCGTGAAGCTCGAAGCGTTCAATCAGCGGCAGTCGGTGAGCGTCGTCATCCAACCCTATGATCAGCCGTTGCCCGTGGTACTGACCAGATGATCGTTACTGACCAGATGATCGACGTACCTAAGATCGACGAGTGTAAGACCGACGAACCTAAAATGATGACCTCGACCCGGCATTTTCTGTGCACAATCGTGCCGATGTTCATGGCAATGATCGCGACGATGTTCGCGCCGTTGTTTTTCGTCGTCTCATCGCCAGCCGCAGCCCACACCACCAAATACCTGATGTACGTGGGCACCTACACTGATGACGGCAGCGAAAGCAAAGGCATCTACGCTTATCGCTACGACGCTGCAACCGGCGGGCTCACATCCCTCGGCCTGGCCGCCAAAGCGACCAATCCGTCATTTCTCGCGATCCATCCCAACCATCGCTTCCTTTACGCAGTCAATGAGATCGGTAATTACCAGGGCAAGAAGAGCGGCGGAGTCAGCGCCTTTGCCATCGACCACACCACCGGAAAACTGAAGCTTTTGAACGAGCTCGCCACCGAGGGCGCCGACCCTTGTTACATCTCGATCGACAAAGCTGGCAAGTATGTTTTCGTGGCGAACTACGGTGGCGGCAGCGTGGCCGCATTCCCGATACTTGAAGATGGACGCCTGGACAAGATGGCAACTCTTGTCCATCACACCGGCCACAGTGTGAATCCCCAGCGGCAAGACGGGCCGCACGCTCACTCGATCGATTTATCTCCCGATAACCGCTTCGCCATCGTGGACGATCTCGGTCTCGATCAAACGCTGATATACAAGTTCGGCGACAGCGCCGCGCTTTCCCCCGACAGCCGGCTGGTCTACATAGCAATGGCAAAGGCCGAACCGGGAGCCGGACCGCGGCACTTCGCCTTCCATCCCAGCGGAAAGTTCGGCTACGTGATCAACGAAATGGCTTCCACGGTTTCTGCTTTCAGCTATGAGGCGGGGGAAGGTATGTTGCATCCGCTCCAGACCGTTTCGACCATCCCGAAAGATTTTACGAAAGAAAACACCGGCTCTGAGATCCAGGTCCATCCTTCCGGCAAGTTTCTCTACGCCTCGAACCGCGGGCACGACAGCATCGCCGCATTCGCCATTGACCCGAGTGCCGGCACTTTGAAGCTGATCGAAAACGTCTCCACCAAGGGCCAGAGCCCGCGCAATTTCGAGATCGATCCCTCGGGAACGCGACTCATCGTTGGCAATGAAAAGTCAGACGAGATTGTAGTATTCCGGATCAACCCGCGAACCGGCCGCCTGACGCCGACCAGCAGGGTTTTGGAAATCTCGCAGCCGGTCTGTGTGAAATTTGTGGCGATCGACTGAACCGGATCGCCCAACCGTCACTTTTTCTGGATAAATCTTCGCCGCACCAGGTGGGTATTAGCGTCAGGTTTGATCTCGTCGTATTTGAGACAACTGATCGAGCCATCCACTTCCAGAACGGCCAGCGCGACGTCGCTGCACTTCGCAATGCCGTGCTCGCGCACGGCGCGCTGCAGTTCATCCATGCTGATGTGCTCCCGCGCCATGTGCGACTCGATGGGTTTTCCGTCATGAATCAGAAGGCTGGGTTCGCCCTCCACTACGCGCCGAAACCGGCGATTCGCACCCGAGAGCGTCCCCACAACATAATTCAGGACCAGCAGGGTGCTAGCGGCGATCACGCCACCCAGCAGCGACGTATCCGGCCCGGTCATCGCGTTCTGCACGGAGTTCGAAATAAGAAGCAGCAACGTGAGGTCGAACGGAGTCATCTGTCCGACTTCGCGCTTGCCGCTCAGTCGAACTCCAATCAGCACGACCAGGTAGACCACGGTCGTGCGCAGCGCGATTTGCAGCGCCACCAGGCCGCCCGCCGGAAACAGGACTCCGTTCAATTAGCGGTCACCGGAGTGGGCGCGTTTTTCGGCGTACTCAGGTATCCGGTAGCCTTGTTCTTGTCGACCGTCCAAACCACCAGTTCGAACAGCAGGTGATCGCGCCCGGAATAGAACTGGATCGGTTCCGAGATATTGCGGTCCTTCTTCTCGATGGTCTTATCATCGGAGGTTACGTTCACCGTGAACTTGCCACGCTTGGGGTCAACCTTCTTAAGCTGCAGGCTCACCGTCGCGACCGGCTGCGGCTTGGCCCCTCGCGCCAGCGTAAATTCGTAATAGTTGCGATCGCCCTTGTGCTTGAGCACTTCCAGATCGCCTCGCGTGTTGGCAATCAACCCACTCTGTACTCCGAGGTCGCCGACTGCGCTCTGCAGCTTTGCCTTTGTGGCTTCGAGATCTGCTTTGGTTGAGGCCACGTCAGTCTTTACCCCGCCCACGTCGGTTTTCACGCCGGCCACTTCCCCGCTCACCTGGCCAATTTCCGCTTTCTGGGCATTGGCTTCTTTTTCCAGGCGAGTTTCGGCCGCCTGCTGTTCCGCTTGCAATGCGGCGGCGCGCTGCGCCAGCTCCTTCTTGGTCATGCCAAGTTTTTCGCCCAGCGTCTCTTCCTGCGCTTCGGAGGCCTGCATCCGCTTTTGCAACTCGGCCACCTTTGCCTGACTGCTGCTCAAATCCGACGTGAGCTTTTCTACGCGCTGGTCGGTGGTCACATAGCCATAGACCGCCGCCGCGACAAAAACAATCGCCAGGACAATCAGAATCCATTTCCCTGTGCTTGACTGCTGCTCAATCTGGACTACTTCGCCTTCTTCCGGCATGGTTCCTCCCCAAATTTGACCACTACCAGCGGCTGCTGCTCAATTGTTGAGCACTATGCAGGCACTGTCAATTAGCTGTGAGGATGCCAAGGCCGCGCGGGTTGCTCGAAGAGGAGACGAATTAGCGAAAGGGATCGAGTTGTAAGCCGCTAGCGCCGAAGCGCCAGGGCTTGCTGCAGCTCAGGCGCAGGATCGCGGCGGATGGCAGCGGCTCCCGCCCCGGCCCGCTTTCCGGCCTGATCGGTGGCATCGGCGATCGACTGCCGCAGCGACGAGTCGGCAAGCGCATCCCGCAGGCTGCTGGATTTAACAAAGCACGCATAAGCCAGCCGGGCGGGAAACCCGGAGCGATCTAGAAAACGACCGTAGGAGAGCCAGTCCTGGGCCTCGGAACTCCGGTCTGCGATAAAATTGTCCAACTGCAAAGCACGCTGGTAAAGCTGAAGCGCGAGCTCAATTTTGCCGGCTTCGCCCTCAAGTTCCGCATCATTCACATCGGCAATGCTCTCGAGCTTTGGCTGTTTGGTTTGCGCCGCAAGTTTTGCCGCGAGTTCGTAAGCCTGAATCGCCTGCGACTTTTCAGACGCGCGCGCCAGGCAGTCCGCCATGCGAAGCGCGATCGCAATCACTTTCTCGGGCTCGGGACGGCTCGACGCCGGCTGCCGCGCAATTGCCGTGAGAAATATCTTGTAATGGGCCGCAGCCTCTTGCGCTTTGCCCTCGTGATCGAACTGGTTGGCCAGGTAAAGGTGCGCCAGCGCTTGCCCTGGATCGACGGCAAGCGCGCGTTTCCAACTTTCAATCGCTTGATCGTTTTGACCAAGGCGCTGTGCGAGCAGGCCGCGATCCACCAGAAGATTGGCGTCTCTGGGCGTGTACCCGAGCGAGGCCTCGGTCAGGACGAGGGCTTCATCGAAACGGTTCTGCTGAATCAGAAAACGGAGGAGCGACTGACGCGGCGCGGGATCGCGCGGATTCGATTGGATTGCCTTTCGCCACGCGGCTTCAGCCTGCTGGGGATGACCATCCTCAATCTCTCGATTTGCCAGCCGCATCTGCAAGGGGCCATCAAAAGAATTCAGAGCGACCGCCCGCTCGAGATCGTGAATATTCTCGGAACGCAACCCCAGATAGTGCCTCACCTGATCGACAGTCCCCCACACAAGAAGCAGCGAGGCTGCGGTCACACGCAGAGATCGAGCCCCGGGGGAAATGCCTGAAAGCCACTTCCACGCTTGTGACAAGCGGCCTCCCGCCTGCGACGCGGCTTCCGTCAACCGATCCCGCGAATTGAGTAAGAAAGATGCGATGCGGCCATCCCGCAGCTTCCAGATGGCGCCATCAAGAATGAAATGGTGAATATTTACCAGTGCTCCGAAAATCAGAAAACTGGCGCTGTAATCGTGATGAAAGACCCGGCTGGCCAGCCACGGGCCGGGAACGAACAGCGCGATTCCACCCGCGACCAGCACAGCGAAATAAGCCAGCGGCCGCCAGCTTCGACCCGATGCCTCCGACGCCTCGCTGCGCGCAAAGTAACTTGTGATCCAGAGATACTGCGCCGAGTGCATAACGGCCAGCACGCCCGAACTGTAGCGGCTTTGCGGAATCGACAGTCCGCGGATGAAGGCCATCGCCACCGGGAACAGGAACCAAAGAAATTGCGAAGAGAATAGCGTCAGGGTGGGCAACAGCTTTCGCCAGCCGACGGCGCGCGCCAGTTGCGGCAAAGCGTAAACCGAGAACACGACAAAAACCGCGCCCGCTCCGATCTGCCCCCAGCGGCCGATGGCTTGCGGAATCCCCAGCGAACGAAAAAACGGATCTGACGAAGGGCCCGTGTGGAAGCCGAGGAGCAGAACAACATAGGATGCGATAAACGCACCGTAGAGCGCGCGCCGCACGGCGGTGGAAGGCTTCGCTCCTGCGCGGCGGGCGAACATCATGAACAGTCCGTAATTCTGCCCGCTGTAGTGCCAGGGACTCCAGGTCAGATAAAGAGTGAATATCCAGGGCAAAATGCCCAGCCAGTAATGCGTCAAGAGCATCGTCAACAGAATCAGCGCGGTCGTGTATACCGTGAAGACGCGGTACTTCTGAAAATCTTCGAATCGATGGTAGGCGCGGTAAATAGTCGCCATGTAATGCGGATAGTTGAAAACAATCGCCAACGCATAAAACGCGACCGCCCACGTCCGCGTGCTGGAGGCAAACGAAAAATAAGAGAGCAGCAGAAGCGGAGCCGACCACGCACCGCAGCCCACAACCAAATCGAGCCACGGGCCATAGAGCCACACCGAGGCAGCTGCGGAATTTTTCTGTTGCTTCATGATCATCAAGGATTCGAGTGTAGCTTGAGAAAAATTATAGGGGGCGCATGACCCAGTTCGTATAGCAAGAGGAATGCGTGCATGGTCACGAAGGTAACCCTCCCGGCTTGAAGGGCAGGGCCGGTTGACGCGAAGTGGCTTTGGCTTTGACATCGCTACCGCCGCGGAATTCCTTGCGCGCAACCCAGCCCTTATACAATTCTGATGTGAAGCATTGGGACGTGATCATCGTGGGCGGCGGCATTATAGGACTTTCGCTGTCGATTGAGCTGCGCAAGAAAGGCGCGAGCGTACTGGTGGTGGAACGCGGCGAGCCTGGCCGCGAGGCTTCGCACGCCGCCGGCGGTATGCTCGTGGAGTGCGGCATGGAAACGCCCGCAACCCTGCAACCGCTCGCCACCGCAAGCGCCCGCATGTATCCGGAATTCGTGTACGAGTTGGAATCCGAGTCGGAGAGGAAAGTCGATCTGAGAGACCAGGGGACGATTCTGTTCCCGACGGAAGCAGAGCACTCGCATCCCGCGTTGCAGGCCGCCGCGCTTTCCTCTTCCCTCAAGGAGCTTGAGCCGGCCCTGGCCGCGTCAAACCGGCCGGCATTTTATTTGCACGAGCGCAGCGTCGATCCCCGCGCCCTTACCACGGCCGCGCTCTATGCGGCCAAACGTCGCGATGTCGATATTTCGTCAGGCGATGAAGTCACTTCGATCCATGTGTCCGATGGTCGCGCGAGTGGAGTTGCCACTAAGAAGACATCCTTCCACTCCTCGAACGTTGTCAACTGCGCCGGTGCATGGTCGGGCCAGATTGCGCCTTATGCCTTTCCGACGCGCCCGGTGAAGGGGCAAATGCTGTGCCTGGCCTCGCAAGATCGAAATCTGCTCAAGCATGTGATTCGCACACCCGAGATTTATCTGATTCCACGCGGCGATGGCAGAATCCTTGTGGGCACGACGCTGGAAGAAGCCGGTTTTGACAAGCGAACCGATGTGTCGACGATTCAACGGCTGCATCACGCCGCGATTGCAATGGTTCCGGAATTGAAGAACGCCAAAATTCTCGAAAACTGGGCGGGCCTGCGCCCCGGAACGCCGGACGGAAGACCCATTCTCGGCGCAACGCCAACTCCAGGCTATTACGCTGCCACGGGCCATTTCCGCGATGGAATTCTGCTGGCTCCGATCACCGCGCTGCTGATGGCAAGGGTCATTCTTGGAGAAGATCCCGGTTACGATCTCGCTCCTTTCACCCCATTGCGGTTCTCCCTGTAACAACCGGAACTTTTGCCTGGCGCTATTCGTTCCATCCATCAGTCGAGGCATGACGGAGGATTTTTGAAGCTAGTCATCGAAAAAGTCAGCAAACAGTATGGCCGTGGAACTTTGGCGCTTTGCGACTTCAGCCTCGAGCTGGGCACTGGGGTACTGGGACTGCTCGGGCCGAGCGGGGCTGGCAAGACAACGCTAATGAGCATCCTAGCCACCATCACGCGGGCCAGCCAGGGCCGCGTGATTTGGAATGGAACCGATGTGGCCAAAAATCCAGACGCGCTGCGCTCCGTTCTTGGCTATCTGCCGCAGGATTTTGGCGTTTATCCGAACCTGAATGCGGTGGAGTTTCTGGAGTATCTGGCGGCTGTAAAGGGGTTGGGGGCCGCTGCTTCCCGCCGCCGTATCGACGAACTCTTGAATCTGGTGAACCTCGCCAACGTCCGAAAACGGCCGCTGGGCGGCTACTCCGGAGGGATGAAACAGCGCGTGGGAATCGCGCAGGCGCTGTTGAACGATCCGCAACTGCTGATCGTTGACGAACCCACTGCGGGACTCGACCCCGAGGAGCGCGTACGCTTTCGCAATTTACTTTCGGAGCTTTCCGGCGAACGAATCGTGATTCTTTCCACGCACATTGTTTCGGACGTGGAAGCCACGGCCACCGATATCGCCCTGATCTCGCAGGGCGCGCTCGTGATGCACGCATCCCCCGAAGATCTTCTGCGGGAGGTCGAAGGCAGGGTGTGGGAGTGGGTGCTGCCGAGCGCGGAGTTGAATGCGGCCCGCCAACGCTACCTGATCAGCAACACAGCACGGCGCAGCGATGGCGCCCATGCGCGGGTTCTGGCGGACGTGCCGCCGCCCGGAGCGCAGGCGACTGCGCCTACGCTGGAAGACGCCTACATATTTTGCCTGGCACGCCATCGCGCTGGGGCAGCGGAATGAACACGCCGCGCATGGTTTACCAAATGGTACGTGCGGACTTTCTCGAGCGCGTACCGGGGCGCTCTACGTGGCCTATGCCGCGGCGACGGAGAAGGTGTGGCTGGTGGTCGGCGACGGCTATCGCGGTGTCTACAACTCGGCGTGGATCGGCGCGCTCATGGCCATCTGCTGTTCGACATGGCTTTCGCTGATCGGTTTTTACGTCGTCAAGAATTCTATTCAGAGGGATTCCGATACACGCGTGGGACGCATTCTGGCCGCGACCCCGATGCGCAAGGATGCCTACACGATCGCGAAAACACTCAGCAATTTCTCGGTGCTGGGGTGCATGATTCTGATTCTCATGCTGGCCGCGCTGGCCATGCAATGGACGCATGGCGAGAGCGGTGGCATTTCGCTCTGGCAATTATGGTCGCCATTTCTATTTCTTGCCATGCCCAGCATGGCGCTTACCGCAAGCCTGGCCGTGCTGTTTGAAACGCTACCGGTGCTCCGGACGGGGGTTGGCAATGTTCTGTATTTCTTTCTCTGGACGGCGCTGCTTGCTATGGGCGGGACGGGAACGTGGGACGATGCAGCCGGCCTGCGATTGCTTTCGCGCAGCACGCGCGCGGCGCTTGAGGCCATTGATGCAACCAATATTGACGGTTTCGCGTTCACGCTTGGCGGAAGACACGCGGGACGGATTTTTCTTTGGAACGGTATCGACTGGACTGGGCCAGTCTTGCTGCATCGCCTAATCTGGGTCGCGGTGGCAATGGGTCTTACCCTTCTTGCGTCTATATTTTTCACGCGATTCGATCCGGCAAAAGAATGGCTCAAGCGGCGATCGCAAAAAGTTCAGGCTCCGGCTGCGGCGAACCCGACGGAAGAATTGGCTTTGAGTTCTTCCCGGGTGATCGCGATCGCTCCAGGACATCTGACCCCGCTTCTGCGAACCACGGTTCGCTGGCGATTCCCGCAGCTCGTGGCTTCCGAACTGCGGCTCATGCTGAAGGGGAAAGCCTGGTGGTGGTACACAGTCGCGACGGGATTGCTGATTGCCGAAGTATCATCGCCGCAGGTTGCGGCCCGGCAGGGAGTGCTGCTTGCCGCATGGATCTGGCCAATCACGATCTGGTCGCAAATGGGCTGCCGAGAAAAGCGCGCGGCTACGGAGCCATTACTGTTTTCATCGCCGGGCGCCCTGACCCGCCAGTTGCCGGCGCTTTGGACGGCCGGCGTCGTGGTTGCCATACTGACCGGCGGTGGAATCGGAATTCGACTCTTGCTGAGCGGCGATTGGCACAGCCTCGCGGCCTGGGTCAGCGCGGCCCTGTTCATCCCGAGCTTGGCATTGGTACTCGGGATCTGGAGCGGCAGCGGGATCCCGTTCGAGGCGCTTTATACGGCCTGGTGGTATATGGGGCCAGCGCATCAGGTTCCCGGGCTTGACTTTATGGGCACAACCCCGGCCTCCAGCAGTGCGCAGGCTTACGCGTCGGCTGCGGTGATCTTACTTGCGTGTTCGTATTGGAGACGGCGCATGCGACTGGGGTACGCGTGAGCTTCGTGTGGCCCGAACTCTTGGATTGACCCCGCTGGCATAAGGCCTCGCGGCGCCGGGCCTGCCATAGCGGTATACTGGTTGGCTTCAGCGCTTATACATCCGACGAACGTCGCGTCACCACCTCAGACCTGATTGAAGAAAGGACCATCCATGGTTTCTCCAGCAGTTGCTTTTGCCCGCAATCATCAGCAGCGCTTTCTCGACGAACTCAAAGACCTCCTCCGCATCCCCAGCGTCAGCACACTCGAGGAGCACAAGGCTGACGTCGTACGAGCGGCCGAATTCGTGGCCAGCGACCTGCGCCGCATCGGCATGGAAAATGTAGAAGTCATCGCCACCAAGGGCCACCCGCTGCTCTATGCCGACTGGCTGCACGCGCCAGGCAAACCCACCGTGCTCTGCTACGCGCATTACGACGTGCAACCGCCCGACCCGCTCGATGAATGGAAGACGCCCCCCTTTGAGCCCACCGAGCGCAACAACAACATCTACGCCCGGGGCGCGGTCGACGACAAAGGCCAGCTCTGGATGGAGGTAAAAGCTCTCGAATCGCTGTTGAAATCCGGCAACGGCAAGCTTCCGATCAATGTGAAAGTGATTTTTGAAGGCGAAGAGGAAGTTGGCGGCGAGGCCATCGCCGAGTTTGTCCGCCAGCAGAAAGCCAAGCTGAAGGCCGATTTCGCGCTCGTGTGCGACACCGAGCTGTTCGCTCCGAATCTTCCGACATTGTGTGTCGGCCTGCGCGGCCTGGTTTACACGGAAATTGAAGCTGTCGGCGCCATGACGGACCTGCACTCGGGTGTCTACGGCGGGGCAGCGCCGAATCCGTTCTTCGCGCTGATCGAGATCATCAGCAAGCTAAAAGACGCCAAAGGAAAAATCCTGATCCCGGGCTTCTACAAAAACGTAAAGGCACCCAGCAAAGACGAACTGAAGGCTTGGAAGCGCCTGCCTTTCAATGAAGAGCATTACCGCAAGACCGAGGTCGGCTCGAAAGTGCTTACCGGCGAGCCTGGATTCTCCGTGCTCTATCGCACCTGGGCTCGGCCCACGCTAGAAGTCCACGGCATGCCCGGCGGATTTATCGGAGCCGGCGCCAAGACCGTGATTCCAGCCAAGGCCACGGCCAAAGTTTCCATGCGCCTGGTGCCGAACATGGATCCCGACGACATCCTCAAACGCTACACGGCCTTTGTGAAGAAGCTCACGCCCAAAGGCATTGAGACCAAAATCAAAGTTCTCAGCAAAGGGCCCGCGTCTGTGGTGGGCACTGACAATCCTTACATCAAGGCGGCCACCGAAGCGCTGCACGAGATCTTCCACAAGGACACGGTTTTTATCCGCAGCGGAGGATCCATCCCCATCGTCAACGACTTCGAGCAAGGCCTCAAAATTCCCAGCGTCATGATGGGATTCGGGCTGCCAGACGACAACCTGCACGCTCCCAACGAGAAGTTTCACATTCCGAACTTCCATCGCGGGATCGAAGCGATTTGCTTGTTCTTTGAGAAGCTGGGAGGAAAGTAGGAACGATAGCGTTAGGAACGCTCACGAAAGGCGCGGGAATGGCCGCCTTGGGCTGTCCCGCGACGAAGATTGGCACGTCAGTATGGCGCGGGCGACGCTCCCCGCGCCTTTTTCCCGCCTTGACCAGGTCAGATCACTTCTGTGGCGGCGCTGCACCCTCCTTCGCCGCACCTTCCTTCTGATACGAAGCCGAAAGCGTCCCTTTGGCCTTGGCGATCGGCAACAGGGTCGGATAGAACTGGACGAACGTGGTGTCGACGGCGGCGTGTGCGGAGTGGCAGCTATAGCAGTCGGCGGCGACCGGAATCATCTTCGCAGTTTTCGCGTCGTCGAAGGCAAAGAACGCCCACTTGCCCGGAAAGTGGGCTTCGTCTTTTACGTGTACCTCGATTCCCATGATCTCCGTACCTTGGTAGTTACCCTGCTGGTTGATCGAGCCTTTGCTCTCGGCGCCCCGGCCCTCGAGCACGAGCATGGTCTTGTCCGGCCACGTCCCGGTTTCGACAAACGCCTTGTAGGCCTCCGGATTCACGAATACGTTGTCGAACATGTGATGGCCCATCCGCATGGCTGGGTTATAACTCATGTCGAAGCCGGTGGTCAGGTAGATCCACTGGCGATAGTGCTCGGGCAACTTGAGTTGGGCATCACTGGTGTACTCAGGACCCGAACTCGCCGGCACTTCGTATTGACGAAAGGCGGCTGCTGACAGCAAGACAAACCCGCCAAGCATCAGGGTTGCGATTCTTGTAATCATGATTCTTGTAATCATGGGCGCTAGTATGACGGCGCATACAGGCAACCGCCATACCGCCGGCTGCAAAATGCGGTTGATTGGCTGCTTGGTTGCCATCGAAGGGGGACATATGGAGTACGATTCTTGCCATGGACGGCCCTCTCAAACCCGAACCGCGATTGGCTTTTGAGCTTCCGCGATGGGCATGGATTGCGGCGATCTGGTCCGCGGTAGGATTGATCGATGCCACGCAAAATGTCTTCGCCATGCGCGCGGAGGGCATGCACCACAACTGGGTCAGCCTGTTCTTTACGCTGCTGCTGGCGTGGGTGCCGTGGGGCCTGGCGACACCACTGGTGCTGCGGCTTGGCCGCAGATCCTCTACCGGGAAATGGCAGGCACTTCCTGCATGGATCGCTCATCTCTGTGCCTGCGCCGCCATCGGTCTGATTTCTTCGCTGTGGAGAACCTCTTTCGAGGAACTGCTGAACCCGTGGGCGCAGGTTCCGGGGCCGCCTCCCTTTCGATCTCTCTGGTTGAACAACTTCTATAGTGGACTTCTTTCTTATCTGATCCTGTACAGCGCCATCCTTCTGGTCGGCCACGTTCTCGAATCGCGGGAACGACTGGCGCTCCAGCAAACTGAAACCGCTCGTCTGAACGAGCAACTCTCCAGGGCCCAGCTTAACGCTCTTCGCCGGCAGATCGAGCCACATTTTCTGTTCAATACGCTTAATGCTATCGCCGGCCTGGTCCGCGAGAAAAGAAACGATGCCGCTGTGAACATGATTGCCGCGCTGAGCGACTTTCTCCGCCGCGTTGTGCAAGATTCCGACCGGCAACAGGTCTCCCTGGGGGAGGAAGTGGAGTTTGCGCGCAAATATCTGGACATTCAAAAAATGCGATTCGCCGAGCGGCTTCAGTTTAGCGTGGATGTTCCTGGCCCGCTGCTCCTCGCCCAGGTTCCCAGACTGATTCTGCAGCCCATGGTCGAGAACGCGATGAAACACGGCATCGCGAAACGGGCGCAGGGCGGGACGATCCGCATATGCCGCCTCTCGCTTCAACGGCCGGCTCAGGCTCAGCGTTTACAACGACGGGCCCCGCCTGCCTGCGGCTGGGAGAAGACTCACTCCGGAGTCGGCATGTCCAACATGCGAACTCGACTGCAAGCCTGTATGGAGATGCGTTCGAGTTGAGCATGAGAACCAGGAACCGGGCGGAGTGGAAGTATCGCTTTCGCTGCCCTTTGTGTCTTCGCGAGGAGTGACTCGTGGCCTCGAAACAACGTGGTGCGAACGACGTCGCCAAAATACGGACGCTCATTGTGGACGATGAACCTCTCGCCCGCAGTAATCTTCAGCGTGCTGTTGCGCCTGGATCCGGAAATTGAAATCGTCAAGCGAATGCGGCTCCGGAGCGGAAGCGCTGGCCGAGATCCGCCGGACAAAGCCGGACCTGGTCTTCCTTGACGTGCAGATGCCGGAATGCGACGGCTTCGACGTGCTCGAACTGCTGGGCCCGAACTGCCGCCTGCGGTCATCTTTGTGACTGCGTACGACCAGTATGCTCTGCGGGCATTCGAGGCAGGAGCGCTCGACTACCTTTTGAAGCCCTTCGACAACGCTCGCTTCGAACGGGCGCTGGGCCGCGCCAAAGAGAGGATTCGCCGAGGGCACCATCCGCTGAGAAAGCTGGATCGCATTGTCATCAAAGAGCGTCGGAGCAGGTTGCGTTCGTAAAAATCGCGGAGATCGATTGGATCGAGGCGGCAGACTACTACGCGTCCCTGCACGTGGGAACGAAAACTCACCTGTTACGCCGCAGCATGTCGGAACTCGAACAGGATTGGATCCGGCAATGTTTTTTGCCGCATCCATCGTTCGACCATCGTGAACCTCAATCGTGTCCGAGGACTCAAACTGAGCGAGGACGGTGAATACGACGTGCTGCTCGAAAAGGCGTAAAGCTGCGCATGAGCCGGCGCTATCGCAAGCAACTGCAGTCTCGTCTGGGCGCAGGTGATGGCGGGCCTGTCTGAGATCATCAGCATTACCCGTTATGCCTGAGCGGGAAGTTTGTTGTTTCCATGTCTCGACTGCGCTACCATGAAGGTGCTCTCGCGGTTCTCCCCGCCTCGTCCTTCCCTCACCCGTTAACCGTCGATGTGCTGCAATGCATGTGCAACCCAACGCGCTCGCCCATAAGGCTATACAATATATAGTGTTATATTGCTTGACCCCACCCCCATTTCACCGTTACAGTTGCTTAAATTTGTGTCCGCCTACTCCAGCCGGGGAGGTTATCGATCTGCGCGGTCACCGTTGTCGCGGCGGAGGCATCTTTTTGGTAAATAGCACGCAGCACGGCACATCCGGCAACTGGCAACAGACCACTGACCACTGCCTTTTCCAAGGAGTCCACGTTGCTTAAACTGAAGCGGCTTCAGATTCTCGGGTTCAAATCGTTTTGCGACCGCACCGACCTCAAGTTTCACGGGGAAGGAATCGCGGCCATCATCGGCCCCAACGGCTGCGGAAAATCGAACATCGCCGACGCCATCTCATGGGTACTGGGTGAGCAATCGGCCAAAACCCTGCGCGGATCGCGCATGGAAGATGTGATCTTCGCCGGCACCCGCGACCGCAAGCCCACCGGCATGGCCGAAGTGTCGCTCACGCTGATCGATCCCGAAGAGTATCCCGCACCAGAAGCCGATGCTCCCACAGAGATTGACATTCAGGACGAGATTCCCGCGGAGCAAGACGGCGCCCAGTCCCTGTCAGCCGACGGTGGTTTGGACGGGGAGGCGGGGATTTGACTCCGATGCCCGTATCACCGAGAACTGGGACGAAGCCGCCATCCGAGCCCGCGCTGCCGAAGACACCGAGCGCTCCGTGGAAGAGGCTCAGCCGGGCCGGACCGAAGAAATCGTGATTCCGCGCTCGAAGATCACCATGATTGCAGCGGCCTTCCCGGACGATGAACCGGCGTTTGCTGTGCCGACCGGCGCTCTGGCGACGGTCACGCCGATTTCTTCCGCCGCTGTGATCGGCGCGGCCCAGGTCGTATTGAAGATTCGCCGTCGGAAATTCGATCAGCAGGAGGTTCCGTACCGGAGAAATCGTTGTGACTCGCCGCCTGTTCCGCTCCGGCGACAGCGAATATCTGCTCAACGGCAAGCTTTGCCGGTTGCGCGATATTCAGGAACTCTTCATGGGCACCGGCCTTGGCCCCGAGACCTATGCGCTGATCGAACAAGGACGCATTGGGCAGATCCTGAGTAGTCGTCCGACCGACCGCCGCGCCATTCTTGAAGAAGCCGCCGGCATCACCAAATTCAAGACCAAGAAGCGCCTCGCCGAGGCCCGCCTCGAAGACGCCAAACTGAATCTCGCCCGCGTGAACGATATTTTTGAAGAAATTACGCGGCAGATGAATTCCTTGAAGCGCCAGGCTTCAAAGGCGGAGCGTTATGCCAAACTGCGCGACGAAATGCGCGCTGAACTGCGCATCGTTCTGGCCAGCAAGTTTGAAGCGATTGAACGCGAAAGCGCTGAACTCGATGCCCAGCTCAATGCGCTGGCCGAGGATATGAAACAACGCGCGGAGGTCGTGCAGCAACTCGAATCAGAGCACAGCGAAGCTACCGAACGCGGCTATGCGATCGAGGCAGAGTTGCGCGAGAACCGCGACCGCCTGAGCCAGATCGAATTGGAGATCGACCGCGCACGAGCGCGACGCAGCCATAACGACGAGCGCTGTGCCGAACTTGTGGTTCGGTCGGCCGCAGCCGAGGCCGAGCTTGCGCAGGCGCGCCAGCGGCTTACCGCGCTTGAGGCCGAACGTGACTCCAACCGGCAAGTCCTCGAATCCGCAGCCGCCGATCTGGCAGCAGCGCAGCATGAACTCGAATTGTCGCAGCAGGAGGTCGCTGCCGCGGCAACTGCCCTGGCCGGACTTGAACGCCAGCAGGAAGAATCCCGGGTGGCGATTTTCGATACGGTATCGGCCGGTTCGCGGCTCCGTAATCAATTGGCTCAAGCTGAAGAACGCCTCGCCGGCGCGGATCGCGATGCCCAACGCTTGCAGAGCGAAATTGCCAGCGCAAACCTGCAGGTGGAAGCTTTCGGCGGCCAGCGCGGGCAATTGGCTCTCGAGTTCGAAACGGTGACGCAGCGCGTCGCCGGAATTGCGGAGGAGATCAGCCAGCTCCGCCGCCTTGTCGAGGCCAAGCGCCGCGAGGAGACCCAGGCCAAGACACATCTCGATTCGCTGCGCGCCGAGTTTGCCACGGCCATTGGAAAAAAGGGATCGCTTGAAGCCGTCATCGCCGAACACGGCTATTCCACCGAATCGGTTCGCCGTCTTTTCCAGTCGGGTGTGATGCAGAGCGGCCTGGCGCCCGTAGGAGTGCTAGCGGATTTTCTTGAGGTCGAGCCCCGTTTCGAGCGCGTGGTTGAAGACTTTCTTCGCGACGAATTGAACTACATCGTAGTCAAGTCCTGGGATGCCGCCGACGAAGGCCTTCGGCTGCTGCGCAGCGATGTTGATGGTCGCGCCACGTTCCTGGTTCATCCCGAGGATTCGCAGGCCAAGTTTTCGTTCATCCTCGACGAGGCCGCGCACTGTGCGCCGCCCACGGCTTCCATCGTTCCCCTGAAGCACACCATCCGCGTGCTTGACGGCTTCGGCAAATCTCTGGAAGTAATCCTGCCCAAGCTGCGTGATGGCTACATCGTTCCCGGATCAGACGTGGCTCGTGGGCTCGCTCTCGAAAATCCCGATGCATTTTTTCTCTCGCAGTCCGGCGAATGCTTTCACAACGTCACCGTCACCGGCGGCAAACAGCGCTCCGAAGGCCCGCTTTCGATGAAGCGCGAGTTGCGCGAGGTTCTCCGCCAGCTCGACGAACTGGAGCGCGCCTTGCGCGAAGAAGAAATGCGCGTGCTAACGCTCGGCCGCGAGATCAAAGACTTCACTTCCCTGCTGGAGCGTCTGGAAGGCGAGAAGCGCGAGTCCGAGCACCAATCGATGACCTCCGGCCACCTGCTGCAACAGCTCGACGGAGAAATGGCCCGCGTTATGGAGCGTATGAGCACTTCGCAATCTGAGTTGCAGCGGCTGGCGGCGGAGCGCTCCGAGCAGGAAGCAGCGATCACATCGCGCCAGGCGGAGGTCGCCGTGATCGAACAGACTCGCATTCAGTACGAGCAGCAACTCGCCTCAGCCCAGGAATCGCTCGGCGCCGCGCGACAGCGTCGCGAAGAGGCCGCCCAGGCTAGCTCGCAGCGGGTAGCCCGGGTTGCCGCACTGGAAGAGCGTCATCGCTCGGCTACGGCCGTGCTCGGACGCATCGAATCGCTATTCAGCGAGATGAACGAACGCCTGCACGCGCTGACTTCGCAGATCGAAGCGGCCACGGCGGAAAAGCTGCAGCGCGAAGCCGAGAATCTCCATCTCGGGCAACAAGTCACCGACTTCACCGCCGAACGCAATGCCGGCCAGGCCCGCGAAGGCCTGCTGCAATTTGAAAAAGATCAGCTCCGCGCACGGTTGGCGGAAATCGACGAACTTCTGCGCAACGCCCGCCAACTGCTCGACCAAGCGCGCGATCGCCGCGGTGAACTGCAAGCCGCTGCCGCCAAACTCGAAGCCGACGCTATGTACATGGCCAATACGTGCCTGAATGAACTGGGAATCGAGCGCGACGCCCTGCTGGCCGATACTACACTCGCCCTCGTCAGCGGCGATGAACTTGCGGCGCGCGATCAGTCGTATCGCGAGATGCGCACAAAATTAGAAGCCATGGGCCCGGTGAACATGCTCGCCCTCGAGGAGTACCGCGAGACCGCCGAGCGCCATACCTTCCTGGATGGCCAGCGCAAGGATCTGATTTCCTCCATTGAGAACACGACCGCGACCATCCGCGAAATCGACCAGGTCTCGCGGCAAAAATTCGAGGAAGCATTCGCCAGGATCAATGAGAACTTCCAGTCCACGTTCAAGAAACTGTTCGGTGGTGGCAACGCCTTCATGAAGCTCACCGACCAAGAAAACAGCGCCGAGAGCGGCATCGACGTGGTCGCATCCCCTCCGGGCAAGCGCCTGCAAAGTGTGCTGCTGCTTTCCGGCGGCGAGAAGGCGCTCACGGCACTCGCCCTGCTGGTGGGCATTTTCCAGTACACGCCGAGCCCGTTCTGCATCCTCGACGAAGTGGATGCCCCGCTCGACGAGGCCAACATCGGCCGCTTCACCGAACTGGTGAAGGAAATGAGTATCAAGACGCAGTTCGTCCTTATCACCCACAGCAAGAAAACCATGAGCATCGCGCCCGTCCTTTATGGCGTGACCATGCAGGAGCCGGGCGTGTCGAAGCTGGTGTCCGTGAGGTTTGGGGCGGCATAGGGCGCGCTGGCAGAGGCGCTGCTGGCTGCGCGGGCGGAGAGTAACCCAACGAGGTTTCACCGGCGACGGGTGAACTGGCAAACGTAACCTCCGCCTGCTTTGGCCACGATATCCACGTCCATCCTCAGCTTTTCCACAACCCACCGGCCCCTACCGGCGACTGGTCGCCGCTCCACTACCGCTGTCTACGATCCAATCTATTCCTTCTCAACAGGATAGAGACTTCGGCCCCCGCTATGATCTCTGCCGTTGACAAAACTTTCTGAGCAGCTAAAATACGGCTCGCTCCTTTCCCGGTAAAATTTCAATCATGAGCCCAAAACTTCTTGATCCCGTAGTCTTAAAAACCGATTTTCCCGACCTTCACCTTCATGCCAGCGGCAAAGTACGCGACGTTTACCAGATCGACGACCAGAGCCTGCTGTTCGTCGCCACTGATCGCATTTCCGCCTTTGACTATGTGCTAGCGACCGGCATCCCTCACAAGGGCCGCGTCCTGACCCAGATCTCGCTGTTCTGGTTCGACTTTCTTTCCGACCTGGTTCCCAACCATGTCATCACCGCCGACGTGGAAAAATATCCGCAGGCGCTGAGGAAATATGCGGACCAACTGCGCGGTCGCTCCATGGTGGTACAGCGCGCCGAGATGTTTCCCGTGGAGTGCGTGGTGCGCGGCTACATTTCCGGCTCGGCGTGGAAGGAATACAAAGCGACGGGCAAAGTGTGCGGCATTGAACTGCCGGCAGGATTGAGCGAATCGGAAGCCTTCCCTGAGCCCATTTTCACCCCCGCCACCAAGGCCGTCACCGGCCATGATGAAAATATTTCCTTCGCGCGGATGTGCGAAATCCTCGGGACGGAGACCTCCAGCCATCTTCGCGACATCACCTTGCGGATTTATAAGAAGGCCGCCACATACGCCCGCCAGCGCGGTATCATCATCGCCGACACCAAATTCGAGTTCGGGCGCACCGCCAAGGGAATCACGCTGGCCGATGAAGTCCTCACACCAGATTCGTCTCGCTTCTGGCCTGCCGATAAATACGCGCCTGGGCGCTCGCAGGAATCTTACGATAAGCAATACGTTCGTGATTACCTGGAGGAAATTCGCTGGAATAAGCAACCGCCCGCGCCCGCTTTGCCGGCCGAGGTTGCGGCTCGAACCAGTGAAAAATATCTGGACGCCTACTTCCAAGTCACGGGACACAAGCTGGATGTGTAGGCGCCGGACCCTTCGCGGGCAGACGGCGCGGAGCCTGCGATGACCGCAGCGGACTGGTTGATTGTAGTGCTGGTGCTGTTGAACGTGATTTTGGCCGCCGTTCATGGCTTCTTTCAGGAAGCTTTGGGCATTGCGGGTTTGGTGGTTGGGTATATTGTCGCCGCCTGGCAATATCAACGCCTGGCGGCGTGGCTGATGTCGTTTTTGAAGTCGGCGTGGCTGGCCGATATTTTCGGGTTCCTCATCATCTTTTTTGCGGTATTGATCCTGTTCGCGATTGTTGGCAGGATCGCACGCAGGGTGATGAAGGCGGCCGGCCTGAGCGGGTTTGACCGTTTTCTGGGCGCGTTGTTGGGAGTGTTGAAGGGCGGGTTGATGGTGGCGATAATCCTGATGGGACTCACCGCGTTCACGCCCACTTCAAAGATGCTGGAGAATTCGGAACTGGCGCCATATTTTCTGGTCGTCGGGCGAGCTGCGATTTGGGTGGCCCCGTCGGCATTGCGGGCACGGTTCTACGACGGATTGGCCTTTCTGCATCGCGCCCCGAAGGATTTGACCTCACCCGCTCCCAAGTCGAAATAACGGTTGCACTGGGCTATACCAGACATTCGACGAGAGAGAGACCTACTGTGAAAGACCAACTGGAAGCACTCATTCTGCAGATGTACCGAAGCAACATCCTGTATTCCGAGGGTGTGCGCGAGTTTAAGAAACGATTTATCCTCACCGTGCTTCAGGAGAATAAGGGCAACCAGTGCCGCGCCGCCCGCGAGCTCGGGATGCACCGGAACACTCTGAGCCGAACCATCGACGAACTCAAGATCGATGTCCGCCAGCTTCGCGATGGCGCCAAGCGCCCGCCACGAAGCGCGCGGCCCGCGCCTCTGGAGAAGAAAGTGGTCCGCTAGCTCCGATCTACTGGCTCTGGTTCGCTAGGTGAAGAGCCGGGGCAGAAGGTCAGGCTTCCCTGCATTCGCTTGCACGCCACTCGTTGCTCAGTTCTGGAACTTCTCAAGCCACTCAATGGGAAAAGGACGGGGATCTCGCGAGAGCAGGAAGAAATCCGCTCTCCAGAAGAATTCTTTCTCAGGCAGCCCCCAGGCCGCATTCCCTCTGCGATTCAGCTCACCCACGGTAAAGCGGGCGGCATGTTTTTGCGTTGCGCTGACCGCCATCACACTCGCTTTGTATTGGCCCGTTCTGTCTCATCTTTTCGCCGATTATGATGACGACACGTACGTAACCGCCAACGCCCACGTGCAAAGCGGGTTGAACCGACATTCTCTCGTATGGGCTTTGACTTCGACGGAACAGTCGAACTGGCATCCGCTGACCTGGATTTCTCACGAACTGGATTACCAGCTCTACGGACTAAATCCCGCAGGGCATCACATCACAAATCTGGGTTTGCATGTGGTGAACACCCTGTTGCTCTTCGTGATTCTTGCCTTCGCCACGGGCGCGATGGAGAGAAGTTTCCTGGTCGCGCTTCTGTTCGCGATCCATCCCCTGAATGTGGAGTCCGTTGCCTGGGTTGCCGAACGAAAAAACGTCTTGAGCACGGCCTTTTTCCTATTGGCGATCGGGTTCTATTGCTGGTATGCGCTGAAGCCGGGGACAAAGCGCTACATGCTGGTTTTCTTGGCCTTTCTGCTCGGGCTGGCCTCCAAGCCCATGGTGATCACGCTGCCGTGTGTGCTTCTTCTTTTGGATTATTGGCCACTCCAGCGCGTCCGGGGAACCACTCGCGAATCAGCGCTGCCGCCATATCCTCAACTGCCCTGGTCCCGATTATTCCTGGAGAAGGCGCCATTGTTTCTGCTTTCGGCCGGCAGCGCGATTGTGACAATTTTCGCGCAGAATGCGGGCGGCGCCCTCAAACCGCTGGCGGACCTCTCGTTCGGCCTGCGCGTCGAAAACGCGGTCTACGCTTATGCCGAATATATTCTGAAGGTTCTGTGGCCCAGCGCCTTGGCGCCCAACTACCCTCATCCCGGGAGCACTCTCGCTCTGTGGAAGATTGGGTCCGCAGCCATTTTTCTTGCCGGCATGAGCGCATGGGTTTGGCGAAAATCCTCCCGCCCTTACTTATTGGTTGGATGGTGCTGGTTTTTGGGCACTCTCGTCCCAGTCATCGGGTTGATCCAGGTGGGAAACCAGGCCATCGCCGACCGCTACATGTACGTCCCGATAATCGGGTTGCTGATCATGCTGGTCTGGCTCGCATGTGATCGATTGAAGGATAAAATCGGGCTTGCTTTTCAAGTCGTAATCACCGCGGTCATTATCGCGCCGCTCTTGTTTCTGACTCATCGCCAGATCGGGTTCTGGAAGAACAGTTACGATCTCTGGTCGCACACCCTCGATGTCACGGAAAGCAACTACGTCGCCGAAGACAATCTGGGCGTGGCGCTGTCGAACCTCGGACGTGACGACCAGGCTCTGATCCATTTTTACAACGCCGAGCGCATCGCTCCCGCCGATCCCTCCAGCCATTTGAATGCGGCCGCCATTCTGCAGACTCGCGGCGACATCCGCCGCGCGCTGGCCGAGTACTCCGCCGCGATCAGGATTGCCTCCGCCAATCCGACGATTTCGGCCAACGCGAAAACATTGGCTGTCACTCTGGCAAACCTTGGTACCCTCTACAGCGTAAGCGGAAACTATGAAAAAGCGCGTGAAAACTACCGTCGGGCGCTGAACATCAACCCAACCGCGCTGAACGACTTGATCGCGAAATTTTACCGGTTTGCCGCCGCCCAGCCCGAGGGCAAGAGATATCTGTGGCTGGGGGAAATGCTGGAGCAGGCCGGCCGCCCCGGCGAAGCCAGAGAGGCCTATGGGCAAGCTTTAAGACTTGACCCGACCCTTGCCGAAGCACAATCGTCGCTCGAACGGCTTACGCTTGATCAGAATTCTGCTGCCGCACCATCCGTCGGCGCACCATCCCCCGCCACACCATCAAAGTAAAAGCTGTACCAAAAACAAAGACAGCCCGCGAGGGCTGCCTTTTCGTTCTAATCGCGCCGCGAACTACTGCGAAGCTGGCTTATGATGCACGGTGGGCTTGGGCGCTGTTTTCGGCTTGGGCAACATCCCCTTTTCCATCGTCATACTGAATGGGTTTGGAGTGTAGGAAGCCGGTTCGCCCTGAAAGTCCAGACTGGCGCCTTCTTTCGGAAGAAGGGTCTTCGGGATCGGAGCTTCGAAAGTAAGTGTGATATCGGCCTTCTTGGCTTCGATGTCATCGAGGCTGCCGGCAATGTCGATCTGTGTCGCCGTCGCCTTGATGACTGTCCCCTGCAATTGCACTGCCTTGCCCTTAATGGCGTTCCACACCAGGTCCTGGTCAGCCTGGGTCCCGTTCGAGAGGATGAACTCCCACTTGGCAAAATCCATTTTCTCCGGGGCCGTTGCGAGTGCCATAGCGTGCGCCTGCTCATCGGGACTGGGAGCGGGCTTGATCGTGGGAATCGGCCCGGGGCCTGCCTTGGCCGCCGAAAGCACGTCCGTCCAGCCATCGTCCCCGCCGTGGTACCTCACGTAAAGGCTCTTGGCGTACTTCTCGAACTGCTGCTGATATGGAGGCGTAGGAGCAAGCACTGAAGCACGCGCATTAAACCAGATCGCATTCACGGGGTCAGGAGTAAACTTCGGATCCGGCGGCTTGGGCGCGACGTAGGCCTGTGTCAGGGCATAAACCAGGGCGAAATCCTTCTGGGAATCCGGGTTGCTATCAATCGCGGCGCGCAAGTCCTTCCTCGCGGTGTCATAGTCAGCATCGGAGAGTGCGGCAAGGCCGAGCGCGGCGTTGAAGACGCCGGTCATCTGGTCCTTCATCTTCTGAAAATCGGCGTCAGAAGTTCCAGTCGGGCTTGGTGAATTTTGACAGACCATCCGTGCCCATCTGCCCGTACTTTTTCGCGTCGGCCAGACACTGCTTGGCATTGGGCCCGCCACTCTGCGCGCACACGCGATCGATGTATGCCAGCAAGAAGATCGCGCGCTCATTGGTGGGATCGGCTGTTACGAGCTTGGTTGCCGTGTCGACGGTCTTGGCCTGGTTGCCCGCCTGCTGGTAATCCTGCATAAGCGTTTGCAGAGCGGCAACCTTCATGATGCTGTTGGGATACTGGGTGAGAAATGCTTCGAGGCCACTGATCTGTGCGGCGTCCTTCTGTCCGATGGCGCTGACGTAGGCGTTGTACTCCTGAGGGTCCTTAATAGTCGGCCCTTGCGCTGCTGCCGGGGCAGCGGACGGTTGTGCCTCCTTACCAGCTTCCTGGGCCGCTGCCAATGCGGCTAACCCAAGCACAACCGTCACCAGAATCGTTTTCATCAATATTGCTCCTTAGGATCTTTCGGAGATCAACCGTATTGAGCTTTGCGAGGTGGCAAGCCGACTCACCCGTGTATTTGGGTTTGCCGGATTATAAGTACCTCTGCTTCCGAAGGCAAGCGACTTCCCGGGCTACCCTCAGGGTATTGTATAAGATGCAGGCATTGCATCCCATGGATAGCCGTGAATTCGAATTCGGCGAGGCCATGGGCAGGTTGGAGGCATTTCCATGAATGCCGTTGAAAGCGAGACGAACCGCTCCCTCTCAGGGCAGGTGGCTTTGATTACCGGCGCTGGTCGAGGCATTGGGGCGGCCATAGCTCATACCCTGGCGGGGATGGGCGCGACTGCCGTGCTGTGCGGACGCACGCCCGCACCCCTCGAATCGACGGCGCAAGCCCTCTCGCAGGCCGGAGGGAAGGCGGTAGCGATCACTTGCGATGTAACCAGCCTGCAGTCGGTGGAAGCGGTGGCCGAGCGCGTTGTAGCCTCCTTCGGCCGTCTCGACATTCTGGTGAACAACGCTGGTATAGCAGGATTCGGAGGCCCATTGCACGAACTGCCGCCCGACGCCTGGGACCAGATTCTGAATACGAATCTGCGCGGCGTCTACTACACGACGCGAGCCTTCGCCCCCATCATGATTCAGGCGCGCTTCGGCCACATCATCAACATCTCATCCCTCGCCGGCAAGAACGCGCTCCGGAACGGAGCAGCCTACGCCGCATCGAAATGGGGGCTGAATGGCCTAAGTTATTCCATGGCGGAGGAACTGCGGGAGTACAACATTCGCGTGGCCGTGATCTGCCCTGGATCGACCAACACTGACCTGAGCCCGCACACTGGCAAAGATCACTCCAAAATGCTGCAACCGGCTGACGTGGCCCACACGGTTGCCATGCTGGTAACGCAAAGCCCGCAATCGTTTGTGAGCGAGATTCTGTTGCGCCCGACGCAGAAACCGTGACGCGACCGGCTCCGCGGGAACCTTAGCCCCGGAAGCTGACCGCAGCTACTTCTTAAACAGGTTCTCAAACGCCTGGCGCGCGTCGCTCGGTTTCAGGCTGGCGGGCGTGGAGGTTTCCTTCTCCCGGGTGACTCGCATTTCATAGAAGGAGCAGTCGTTCCGCGCATCTTTTTTGGCGACGCGCTCCTTCACTGGCTGCATGCATTCGAACCGGCTTCCCGGATCGAAATACATGCATTGTTTGCAGGAATGCAGCTCGAATCCGGATTTTGGGCACATGCCTGTCGGCGGGAGTTCCTGCAAAACAGTGCCACACTGCGCGCACCGGGAAACGGCGCGAGTGCCCGGCATATTCACCGGCTTCGGGCCCATGCTGAAGTCGTTCCTTGCCGTCCTCGGCGCAGGTTTCTGGGCGGGCGCTTCCCCGGACTCACGCCGCGGCTTGTCCTCGCGGTCGCGGTCCTGATATCCGTGCTGACGGTATTTGGCTGTCAAAGAAAAACCTCCGCACGCGTTGGCGTATTGTCTCGCCAGCGGCACCCTCACGGCAAGTTCGATCACCAACTCGTTACAATGAATACATGATCCACGAAATCTTCCCCGTCGGCGCGTTGCAGTGCAACTGTTCGATCATCGGCGATGAAACCACGCGCGAAGCCATGGTCATCGACCCAGGCGATGACATCGAAGACGTGCTCGCGCTCGTCCGCAAGCATAACCTGAGCGTCAAGCAAATCGTCATCACCCACGCGCACATCGATCATGTGGGCGGCGCGATGAAGCTGCGCGCAGCCACGGGCGCGCCGATCCTGCTCAACCAGAACGACTATGCTCTGATCAAACTGCTCGACGAGCAGGCCGCCTGGCTCGGAATGGCGCCGCCCGGCAAGGTAGAAATCGACCAGAGCGTGACCACCGGCGACACGGTAAAAGCGGGAGCGCACCTGGCCAGCATTCTACACACTCCGGGGCACACCGAAGGTAGCATCTGCCTCTACTTCCCTGCCGAGAAAAAACTGATCGCGGGTGACACGCTGTTTGCCGGCTCCATCGGCCGCACCGACCTGCCCGGGGGGTCGATGCAGAAAATCATGCAATCGCTGCATGGCACAGTTCTGGCACTGCCCGACGATACCGTGGTCGTTCCTGGCCATGGCCCGTTGACGACCATCGGCGAAGAGCGTGAGAGCAATCCGTGGCTGGCAAAGCGATAAGTCAATGCACCGCGCCGGTCAGCGCTGATTCACCAGTTGTAAGACCCGGACTGCGCCCTCTGCAAAGTCTTGTTTTACCGGGATCAGGCTGAGCACCAGGTACCCATCGCTCGGAAAATCATAGAAATGCCCGGGATGCACCAGCACAGATTTCCGGCGCAAGAGATCAACCGCCAACTCTTCGTCGGTCTGAATCACCGGGACGCGCAACACCGCGTACCATCCCCCTTCCACCACCAGACGCTGACACGTCGTTTGATCAGCAAGCTGGCGATCGAGTTCCTCCAGGTTGCCCAGCACGCGCTGGAACAATTGCCGCCGAATGCTTTTCCGCTCATCGAGCAACGCCGGAGCGGCCCATTGCATGGGCGCATTCATCGAGAGATACGTGTCGGCGATGACGTCCAGTCGCTCCTGTGCCGCTTCCACCTTCGCCTCCGGACCGCTAGTGGCGATCCACGCTAGTTTCATCTGCGGCAGCGCCGAAATCTTTGACACCCCGCTCAAGGTAAAGGTCAGCACATCGTGGTTGGCGGCGAAGCTTTCCCGTAAAACCTGATCGAGTGCGTAGTCAAGGAACACTTCGTCCGCAATGATTGCCAGTTCGTGCTGCTGACAAAAACGATTCAGCAAGTCCCGCTCGTGGGCGTGAACATACGATCCGGTTGGGTTATTCGGATGCACTACCACCACGCCCCGCGTTCTCTCTGTCACCATCTTCTGCAGCGACGGAAAATCCATCTGCCAACCGTGATCGTAGATCAGGGGATACGGCACGAGTTTGACGTCCTGCAAATCGGCAAGAAACTCGAACAGAGGATAGCTGGGCTTGGGAACCAGCAGTTCCTCGCCTGGATTACAAAGCAGACGGAAAACGAACGAATAGCCTTCGCTCGTGCTTGTCGTAAGAATCAGCCGCTCGGGATCCAGTTTCCCGATTCCACGCATGCTTCGGTAATACTCGGCAACAGACGCGCGCGCGCTCGACAGCCCTTTGGGTTGAGGATCGTAATCCATGCCTCGTGGCGAAGCCAGGGCCTGCAGGATTCGCGCCTCGTCGTACAGCAGGCCCGCACGTGTGGGGTTCGAAAGGGTGAGATCAAGCACGCGTGCGCCGCTCGCTCGCACTTCATCGAGCGCCTCGGTCAGGCGATTGCGAGTGAGCTTCCAGTTCGTGCGGTCGGAAAACATGGGAGTGCGGGCGTAAAACGTCAGATTGCGTTGTCGATTACACTCGAGCCTATCCTATCGAACGGGCCGAAGTCTGAGGTCACATATCTGGCGTTTAGCGCCTAACGTCCTGCTTCGCGAACGCCTCTTTGTTCACAACATACGGCATCTTTGTTGAAAAACATCATACGCCTCACAGCATCCGGATCGGCAGACTTGCGAAACCGGCCCGCCAAGAGGAAAATGCAAATTGTGAAATTCATTGCTTCCCTTTTTCTGCTGCTATGGTTGTTCGCAAACGCTTGTCTTGCGGCCGATAAAAAGGACGACTCCCAAAAGCCGGCGCAGTCGCTTGAGGAGCTTCAACAGCAACTGGAAAAGATCCTCAACGATACGCACACGCCCGGCATGTCGGTGGCCATTGTTCGCCGCAGCGGCCCCGAGTGGATTGCTGGCCTTGGCCTCGCCGATGTTGCCGCTGGCCGGCCCACGACTGCAGAAACGTTGTTCCGCATCGGTTCTACCTCGAAGGCATTTGCTTCGCTCTCCATCCTCAAGCTGGCCAATGAAGGCAAGCTATCGCTCAATGACCCGGTTCACACGCTGGCGCCTGAAGTGTGGTTTGAAAATCCATGGGAAGCCACCGACCCTGTCCGCGTGGTCGATCTGCTGGAGCACACCACGGGCTGGGACGACATGCACTTTCGCGAGTACGCCAAGGATGCCCCGAACATGGGCCTGCGCGAGGCCTTCGATTATGACCACTATTCCCGCATCTCGCGCTGGCGGCCGGGCACCCGCATGGCATACTGCAACTCCGGTCCGGCAGTCGCCGCCTATATTGTCGAGAGAATCAGCGGCCAGCGGTTCGAGGATTACGTCACGCAGAACTTCTTCCTGCCAATCGGCATGAAGACCGCAACTTATTTCCAATCCACTGCAACGCCCGCCACCACGCTCTACCACGAAGATGGCAAGACGCCCTACCGTTACTGGAGCATCCTCTATCGTCCCGCGGGGTCGATCAACGCGTCCGCCAACGACATGGCGGCCTACGTTTCGTTCTATCTCAACCGCGGCATGGTGAATGGCACAGCGGTGACTCCCGCTAGGTCGATTGATCGCATGGAGGTCCCCACCCGCACCTGGGCGGCGCAACAGGGACTGAAAGCCGGCTACGGCCTCAGCAACTACTGGAGCGTGGAGGACGGGTTCGTTTACCACGGCCACGACGGCGGAGTCGAAGGCGGCCTGACGGACATGTCTTATATGCCCGATTACGGCGTCGGTTACTTTTACAGCATCAACGCGGGGAACGCCGATGCTTTCGGAAAGGTCGGCAAAGCCATTCGCGCCTACGTCACGCGAAACCTGCAGAAGCCGCCAGTGCCTCCGGTTGCGTCCCTGCCCGCAAACGCCGCCTCCTATGCAGGGTGGTACGAGCCCGATTCGCCGCGCATCCAGATGATTTATTTTATTGAGCGCCTGCTGGTCATGGCTCACGTGCAATTCAAGGATGGCAAGCAGCTTGTCTCTTCTCTTGGCGGAATGAATGAGGAGTTCCTTCCCGTCGAAGCCGCACATTTCCGCCACGTCGATAAGAGCGAAGCACCCGGTCCGATTGCGACCACCGAACTGATCGCGCCAAATTCCGACGGCCAATTCATCCAGGGCTCGCGTGGAGATACCTTCAAGCGTATCCCCGCATGGTTGGCGATCACACAAGTGCTGCTCACGGCATGGTGGGTTCTCGCCATCGTTGCGATCGTGCTGTACGCGCCGTTCTGGCTTATCGGTGGTCTTTGGAAGAAGCGGCGGCGCCCGGCCGAGCGCGGCATGCGGGTCTGGCCTCTGGTTGCTGTTCTGAGCCTGCTCGTGGTGGTCGTCATATTTGTTCTGTGCAGCGAAGACCTCATCTCGCGCATGGGAAACCTGACGGTCTGGTCCGTTGCTTTGTTTCTGGCAACTGTGGTTTATGCGTTCGCTGCGCTTGCCGGCGTGATTGCCTTTTGGCGAGCGCCGAAAGAAGGGGTCCGTCGTGGGGTCCGCTGGTTCTCGAGGGCGGTGATCCTGGCTCTGCTGATCGCAGCCATTTACCTTGCCTACTGGGGTTTCATCGGCATTCGCACCTGGGCGTAGGGGCCTGAAGCCTGGTTAGAGATTCTTCCCGGCCCACTGGCCCACGCGTTCGAGTGCCTCTTGCAGGTTTGGCAGCGAATTGGCGATGCTGAACCGCAGGTAGCCTTCGCCGAATCCGCCAAAGGCAGTGCCCGAAAGCGCCGCCACTCCAGCTTGATCCAGCAGAGCATCCGCTAGTTGTTTCGACTTCCATCCCGTCTTCGTGATATTGGGGAAGACGTAGAACGCACCCTTGGGCATGCGGCAGGAGAATCCCTTGATTTTATTCAGACCGGCCACCACTACATCGCGGCGACGCTTGAACTCTTCGCACATGTGGTCCACCGAAGTCTGGTCTCCGCGCAGCGCTTCAATGCCCGCCATCTGGGTAAAGCTGGCCGTGCATGAATTGGAATTTGTCATCAGGCGGGTGATATGCGCCGCCAGCTCCGGCCGCATCACACCGTAACCAAGGCGCCAGCCAGTCATCGCATAAGTTTTCGAAAAACCATCGAGCAGTACGGTGCGCTCCTGCATTCCCGGCACAGACATCATGGAAAAATGCTCGCCCTCGAAAAGCAGGCGGCTGTAAATTTCGTCCGACAGCACCAGAATGTTGCGATCCCCGATAATCTTGGCAACCTGCTCAACATCGCGGCGCGGCATCACGCCGCCGGTGGGATTATGCGGCGAATTCAAAATGATCAGCTTGGTGCGATCGTTCACCAGGGGCGCCAGTTCGGCCACATCAAGCGAAAAATCACGTTCTTCGCGCAGTTGAATCGGCACGGCCTTGCCGCCAACGTAGTTGATCATCGACTCATAGATCGGGAAGCCGGGGTTGGGGTAAATAACCTCATCCCCTTCGTCTATGAGCGCAAGAATCGTGAAGAAAATAATCGGCTTACCACCTGGAACGACTACCACCTCCTCCGGCGTAACCTTCACCCCGCGAGTGCGGCCCACATAGTCCGCAATGGTCTGGCGACATTCAGGTAAGCCAGCGGCAGGACCGTAGTGAGTCCAACCCTTGTGCAAGGCATCCACGCCCGCCTGGATCACGTTGGCGGGCGTATCGAAATCAGGCTCACCGATCTCCAGGTGAATAATGCTCCGTCCCTGCCGCTCGAGCGCCCGCGCCTTGTTCAGAACTTCGAAAGCGGTTTCCGTTCCCAGGCGGGACATGCGCCGGGCCAGTTGCAATTCGTGCTGCGTGGTCTGTGCCATGGTGATGCTCCTAAGAAAGCCAAACGGAGATTATACGCTGTAAAGCTGGGCAGGCAGGGGTTTGTAGTCGAAGCCGCAACAGTCCAAGAACCGGTGCGAGGCGCGAAAGGCGCTGCTACTCCGAGACGCTGTGCTCTTCGTTCTCCGAGCGGAGCACGCGGTCGACCGAGTACGGGGCGCGGTGGCGGGGTTCGTGATAGTGCCGGACTTGCATCTCGCCTAACAGGCCGATGGCAAGCAGGTTCAATCCGCCGAGCAGCAGGCCCAGTGCCAGCATCATCAGCGGCCCGTGCGAAGCCATGACCGGAACGTGGCGCAGGAATTTTTCCACTCCCAGCCACGCTACGATCGAACTGCCCCCGAACATGCTCAACAGGCCGAAGGTCCCGAAAAAGTGCAGCGGACGCGACAGATATCGCAGCAGAAACCGAATCGTGATGAGATCGAAGAAGACCCGGAAGGTCCGTGAAATGCCGTAGTGCGAAATCCCGCGTTCGCGGTTCACGTTGCGGATGGGCACTTCGCAGATCGACGCTCCGTACCATGACGCCAGCGCCGGGATGAAGCGGTGCAATTCGCCGTAGAGCGGAACCTGCTCCAGAATCTCGCGGCGGTAGGCTTTGAAAGTTGTGCCGAAATCGTGAATGTCGACGCCGCTCAACTTGGCCATCATCCAGTTCGCAATGCGAGACGGAATGCGCCGCATCCAGAAATTATCGATGCGCACTTTCCGCCAGCCACTGACAATGTCGTAACCGGCCGCAATCTTTGCCAGGAACTGGGGAATATCCGCGGGATCGTGTTGCAGATCGCCATCCATGGCGATGATGTACTCGCCGCGCGCATGGTCGAAACCGGCAGCCAGTCCTGCCGTCTGCCCGAAGTTGCGGCGCAACTTCACGACCGTGACGCGGCTATCAACCGCCGCGATCTCGCGCAGCATGGCGAAGGTGTGATCGCTCGAGCCGTCATCGACCAGCACAATTTCGAAGGTCTCGCCCGCGGTCTCCATGACCGCTTTCAGGCGGTCGTACAGATCGGTGACGTTATCCTGCTCGTTGTGTAGAGGGACGACGATGGAGTACTTGGGCACAGTGTTTTTATTATATAGCGGCCCCGTTCATTCGCATTCTAAATTTGCTTCCAGGGGGTGCCTGAACGGTGCCTTCGCGGAAACTTTGCCGGTGAGCCCCGTTCGCCTTGCGCCCACCCGCCCAGACAGCGATGTTCCGAGAAGCCATGCTTTGTGCTCAGCCCTGCTCTTTAAGCTTCAGGCGGGACTTGTTCTCCTCCATAAATTTCTTCAGATCATCGGCCGCTCCGAGCAGACGATTCCACTGCTCGTAATACAGTGTGACCGGGAAGCGCCCGAGTCCATAAACGCTCACGCCGCCTTTTTCCCCGACCTTGAAGGTCATTTCACCGCTGCGCTTCTTGGTTTGGGCGTCTTGTTCCAACTGCGACAACCGGGCTTTAAGTTCTTCGTAAGTGGGTTCTGCCATAGCTTTCCCTCGCTGATAAATTTTGATGGCTGGTGCGCTAACCGCTGGCCAACGTAACAGTCCATCCCCATAGTAACTTGCTCATCATTGCCTTGTACAAGCAACCGTTATAAGCTGAATGGAATCTAGCCCAAAGCAGGAACGTATGCGGTTTACTGGCCGATGGTTGACGTGGCTCTGCCTGTCCCTGATGTTGTGGACAGCGGTGGCGGAGTCTACCCACAACCACCCAACAAGACCGAAAGCTCTTCCTGCTCCATCTGCGTAGTGGCGCACAGCACCGTGCCCACAGCCAGTCTCCAATCACTCCCGGCCGGTTTTTGCCGCAATCGGCCTGCTGCAAGAAGAAGAAGTAATCGCGAAACGCCCGGCTCAGTGTTGTTGACTTGGGCATCCGCGGTCCTCCTGTCGTCTAGGGTTCGCACCCATCCGGCGACACATGCCGGCCGATCCCTATTCCTTATTTCCTATTTCGTCCGGGAGGACTCGTGCTTATTTCATCCCGGCAGTTGATCGTCGCCATTTTTTCCGTCGCGTTCTGTTTCGCCGCTATTATCGTCAATGCGCAGTCGACCGGAAGTTCCGGGTCGATCAGCGGCACGGTGCTGGATCCTACGGGCGCCGTCGTGCCCAATGCAACGGTCGAAATTCACAATCCGGTCAGCCACTTCGACCGCTCGACAACCACCGATAAATCTGGGAACTTCACCTTCCCGAACGTGCCCTTCAATCCGTATCACATGACGGTGACGCCGAGGGATTTGCCCAGACTGCGCAGGACGTCGAGGTTCGGTCAATTGTGCCGCTGAACAGTCAACGTCAATCTGCAGGTGTCGGGCTCTGTCGACGTACGGTAACCGTCGAGGCAGGCGGAGACCTGGTGGAGAACGATTCCACTTTCCATTCCGACATCGACAGAAACTCGTTCCAGAGGATTCCTCTGGAAAGCGCAACGTCGAACGTGAGCGCGTTAGTCACGCAATCGACACCCGGAGATCGCCGCCGACTCCAATGGCCTCTTCCACGGACTGGGCGATCACGCGGAGAATTCGTTCTCCGTCGATGGCCAGCCGATTACGGACCAGCAAAGCAAAGTCTTCTCCAACCAGATCCCGCTCGATTCCGTGCAATCGCTGGAAGTGATTTCCGGTGCGCCGCCAGCGGAATACGGAGGCAAGACCAGCGTCGTGATTGTCGCCACCACGCGTTCGGGCCAGGGTGTGACGACGCCTCACGGCAGCGTGACCACTTCCTACGGGTCCTTTGGAACATCCAGTCTAGCCGCAGAATTCGCCTACGGTGGCAAGAACTGGGGCAACTTCATCTCGGCGAGCGGTTTGGACACCGGACGGTTCCTCGATCCGCCGGAATTCACGGTGATGCACGACAAAGGCAACGAAGAGAATCTTGTTCGACCGGGTCGATTATCAATTTTCGACCGGCGACTCGATTCACCTCAATTTCGGCTTCAGCCGAAGCTGGTTCCAAACGCCGAATTCTTTCGATTCGCAAAATGCGACACCGTGGAGTGGACTGGCCGGTATTGAGCCCCAAATGGCAGCCTTCAACGGCACTGACCCGAATGGAAATGTCGTCGGGCCGACCGACCAGCGCTCCAAGATCGGCACGTTCAATATTGCCCCTTCGTGGACGCGCCTGCTGAGTGCAACTTCCGTATTCACTTTGGGCGCCTTCGTGCGCCGCGACCATTACAACTACTATCCCAGCAGCGACCCTTTCGCGGACCTCGGCCCGCCGAGTCTGCAGAGACAATCGGTAGGGCAGAGCCGAACTCTCACCAACACCGGGATCGGTCTGATATTTCTTACGTAAAGGGCGTAAACAACATTAAGGCAGGAGTCACTTACGAACAAACCTTCCTCAATGAAGACGACACGATCGGAATTGTCGATCCAACCTACAACGCGCCCTGCATGGTCGCGTGGCAACGAGTGCGGTGAACCAGTTCCCGTATGTCGCGGCTCCCGGACTGACTCCACCGAATGCCCCACGAACACTGGCATCTACCAGGCAAACCAGCCCGGCAATGCCGCCGTTCCCTCCAACGCGCCTGGTTCCGCTTTTTATCCCTATTACAATCCGGTTCTGGCTCCTTACGACTTGACCCGCGGAGGAACGCCCGTACACCTTTAACGGCCACACCGATGTGAAGGAGCTGGCGCTTTACGTTCGGGACGTCATCACAAAGGGACACTGGTCTTTGAACATCGGCTTGCGCGGTGATTTCTACAATGGTCTTACAACCGCGCGCCAGGCCGAACCTCGGGTCGGCGCAGCCTACAACGTTAAGAAGACCAACACAATTCTTCGCGCTTCCTATGCCCGCACTCTGGAGACTCCTTTCAATGAAAACCTGATCCTCTCAAGCATCGGATGCGAAAACGCCGTCCTGGCTCCCCTTCTTCTTTGCAATCCCGGAGCGAGCGGGGCGCTGCAGCCCGGTTTTCGCAACGAATTCCACGCGGGAATCGAGCAGGCGTTCGGGAAGTATCTGGTTTTTTCCGGGGAGTGGATCTACCAAGTACACGCACAATGGCTACGACTTCAGCGTGCTCGGTAACACGCCGATCACCTTCCCCATTGAATGGCACAACTCGAAAATTCCGGGATATGCGGGCCGGGTGAGCGTGCCGGATATCCATGGTTTTTCGGCGCTGATGGTTTTCTCCAGCGTGGCGGCGCGCTTTTTCCAGCCCCAGATCGGCGGAGCGGGTGCAACCGTGGCTACCGGCGCCGGGTTGCCCTTCCGCATCGATCACGACGAAAAGTTCAACCAGACGACGCACCTGCAATATCAGCCCTGGAAACGCGGCCCATGGGTTGGTTTTAACTGGCGCTATGACAGCGGCCTGGTGGCCGGCAATGCGCCTTGCTACGGCGTCAGGCGGACAACGATTGCCCGCAATCGATCACAGCTAAACGGGCAGCCGGCCGTCCTGATGCAGGATGCTTTCGGGAACCCGCTGAGCGCCGATCAGGAGTTCCAGGCTGGATTCACTTGCAATGGCGTTCGTGCCACCCCGACCTGCACACCGCTGCCTTCCCCGTGCCTCGCGATCGCAGTTCGGAACCAGCCTTATCAAAGTGCCCGCAATAGGAACCGAGAACGACGACCACAATCCGCCGCGCATTGCATCCCGCAATCTGTTCGACTTGTCGGTCGGCCACGACAATATTTTTCGCGGCGATAAATACAAAGTGAGCGCCCAATTAACCATCATCAACTTGGCGAACAATTATCGCGCTCTATAACTTTCTTTCCACTTTCAGCGGGACACACTATGTGACACCGCGAGCGCTCACGGCGGAGATCGGTTTCCACTTTTAGCAGAGAACCATTACGACTCTGCAGCGCGGCCCAGCGCGGAAGAGTCGTTTTCGATAAGCAAGTTCTTTCGCAAGAGTGGAATTAGTATTTTCCGCGAAAGACCGCGTGATTGATGTCGGGCCAGAACTCTTTTAGCGCGTTGAACACGCCGTCCAGGCCCACCTGCGTTCCCCAACGCTGGTAGGTTTTCACCCACGGGTTGGATTGTGCCGGGTAATACGTATTGCCGATGCCCGCGGCCGCTCCGGCCCCGACGATCTCCGACAGATTGAAGGTGCTTTTTCCCGAGTTGGTCCTGGTGATGAACAACCGGCTTACCGCGTAACCAGTCCGCTTCACGAATCCGCCCTTGCCCATGGTGTAGTATCTCGGGTCTTCTCTTGTCACCACGGGGACGATCGCTTCCGTCATGTAATTCTCTATGCCGCCGTCGACAAAGGTGTGCCAGTAGTATTTACCGTAGCCCTCAGCGCCTTGCCCAAAGGCCGGCTGCGACTTGCCGGCCATGTCAATTCCGGCGAGCCCCGCCGTTAGAATGAAATAGGAGTAGTCGAATGTATCCTGCGTCGCCAGCCAGAGTTCGCCCTTGAAATTCAACGGAGGCAAATGCGTGTTGGCGCTGACCGCCCGGTAATTGGGAATGATCCACAGAATTCTCTTCGGTTGTTTACCATACTGGTCATTGGGGTTATTGGCTCTGCGGGGGGGACGTTGGGCGCGGGCGCGTTTGGCGCGGAGGATTTTCCATCCGTCGTCTTTCGCCGCGCTTGCTGAGGGTCCTGCGGTCGGCCTTGCGAACTCTGGGGGAGCGACGAAACATTGGTCCGCAGCAGGCCGTGCTGCCCCGATCGCTTCTTGGTTTTGTTCGGGGCACTCGTTGTTCCTGGGCTTGAACCGTCGCAGTTCCAATATCCCCGGCCAGCGCTACCGCCATGCAAAACAGTCGAATCGCTTTCAAATCTTCCCCCACGGCATATTTTCTCGCCCTATCTGCTTTGCTCTTAAACCGTTCCTGCCAGTTACCCAGACTTGGATTGTCGGAATCGGCGTTAAGATGCACTCCACAGGCAGAAAACGAGCAAGGATCGAATCCGGAATGGAAAGGTCAGTCAGGTGCTTTCTGTTGCTTTTTCTCCAGGTGCCGGGCGTGTTTCCTTTGTATGTAGCCGTGTATATCTGGCCAAAACTCTTTTAGCTCATTTCCAAAGGCGTCCAGACCCATCTGCGTTCCCCAGCCCGAAAGGCTCGACGAACAACTGCGATCGGCGGCGGGATAATAGACGGTGGAAATAGCAATCGCCGTTGCGTTGCCGGCAAACTCGGGAACGTTGAACATGTGAGACCCGGAGTCTCGCCGAGCGATCAAAATACGGTCGATGGCATAGCTAAAGCGGTGCGCGAACGAGCCCCTGCCCAATCGAAAATAGCGCGGATCGATTTTCATGATCGTGGGGTAAACGCCGCCCACCATGATATTGCCATCCACCTGATCGGCAAAAGCCGCTCCATAGCGCTTCGCGTATCCCTCCATTCCCTGTCCGAACCCGGAGAGGAATTAGTCGCTTGCCGAATGCCCGCGACGATGCCCACTAACGTGAATTCATAAGGGTCGAAGGAGCCTTTCACTGCCATGGAGAACTTCTCTTGCCAGGAGACTGGCTTCACTTGTGATTGACCATCTACCGTCAAGTAGTTCGGCATCACGTAAAACATCCGGTCGTTCTTCTTTGGCATCTTCGTCTCTTCTTTGGATCTTCGTCTTCTTTGCATCTTCCTGAGCCGGGTTCCTTTGATCCTGAGAATTACTCTGGGCCGACGGTTGGTCCCCGGGTTTATCCTGCTGCGAAGAGCTGGCCGCGGGCGATTGGGAGGTTGGGCAGGGTCGGAGGTTTGGGGCTGCGAGCTTTGACCTGCGCCAAAAACCGCTACAGGATAAGATCGACACGGTCAGTAGGGCTACACGCGCTGAATAGCTTAGTTTCAAATTGATGATGGCTCCAGGTCCAGTTGATTCGAGGTCCACTTGATTAAGTAGTCGCAGGCGAGAAAAACCTCGCTCTCCACTTTACCAGTAAGATGCAGTTGGGCGCGAACAGGCCGCCCGTGCGTAGTGGCTGCGATTAGAATTCTTTCCTTATCGACGGCGTTTTTCGAAAACCCGGCGCCTTCAATAGGGTGAGGGATCTCGCGTTATGCGGTCGCCGGTTCCGGTTTGAAAATGATGCCCTGACTTTGCCGGCTGTTCATGATCACTCGCAGCGGGGCTTCAAAGCGTAAGTGGCGGACGCATCCGTCTTCGTCCATAGCAGACTGCTGGCTGAGCCACTCCCAATCGATCAAGCCTTCGCCGGCGTCGGGATTCACCGTGAAATATCCGATCTGGAATGCGGTGAGGTTTTGAAAGAAATGACTGCCCTGCGAAGGCGTGACGCGAAAATCGCGAAAGCCAGCCTCGACGATAACGCGCGCGCCCGAAATCTCATCCCACTCCACCGGGAATGCCAAGCCACGGATCGTTTGATCCCCAGCGTCCCACACCAATCAGCAAGTAGGGCCGGTTTTCAGAGCTGAGCAGGCCGTTGAAATGCGCTACCGCTTTCGCCACTTCCTGGCTGCGGCCACGTTCAAAGCGCTGCGAATCCACCACTACCACGTCCTGCAGGTTGTCGATGCGCCCGTTACCCAGAACCTTGCTGCTCTGGCAAAGCAGAAGCGCGGGATCGACATTTTCGAAAGACAAGTCCTGATGATCGCGCGCGAGCGTGAGCGGGCGGATTTGCAGAAAGCCAAATTCCGCGGCCTCGCCCGCCACGCGCGGCAGTCGAACCGCAAACTCAATTTCCACTGGAATGCCCAACGCATCTTCGCCGGCTCTAACCAGCGTCTCGAGAATCGTGGCGAGAGGGAACGTTCCGTGTTTCAACATGGGCGCGAAGCTCACGATGCGGACTCCGGGCCGGCTCACACCGTCATACACCGCCTGGTTATCGACCGAATACGTGGAGCCGACGGCAGCGAGAGTGCCATCGGCCTCGGCTGCATCGAGGCCGAAGCGTGTCTCATGCAGGTGCCCGGCGCGGCCCTCCGAGCCGCCGTCAAGGTCGAGCGCCCAGAACTCCGTCTGCGAATTGGCGAGGATGTCTTCCACCGAAGAGAATTGCAACAGACTCTGCGGGTAGCGCGGGCAGAACGTAAGACATTTTCCGCCATCCACGACCGCCCGGCCGAGTCCCAAAGCCACGGCCGCAATTCCATCCGCGAACGCCATCGGCGCTACAGGATAGAAATTATGCGACCGCACCACACCCGAAAAATCAGGATAAAAGCGCTGCCCGTGTGCCCTGCCCACTAACTGCTGCACAATCACGGCCATCTTCTCTTCTTCGAGGCGGTACGGAGTCGCGCGCACGTACGCTTTGGCATGCCGGCTGAAGGTAGAGGCGTAGACGCGCTTGATGGCATCGATCAACTCCGCCAGTCGCACGTCCAGATCATCTGACTGATTCGCCAGCATGAACGTTTCATACACGCCGGTAAAAGGCTGGTATTGCGAGTCCTCAAGCAGACTCGAAGAGCGCACCGCCAACGGGTAGGCGACTTCCCCCAGAAATACTTTCAGATTCTCATGCAATTCCGTCGACAACGAAGCGGCCAGAAACTTCCGCAGAATCTCGGCATCATCCTCGCATTGCAGGGCAAAATCGAGAAGATTGTTTTCGCTCATGAATTGATCAAAGGCATCGGTCGCCAGCACCAGCGCCGGCGGCACCGCGATTCGAATGCCCGGAAACCGCCGCACAATGCGGTTTTTGCGCAGAAGATGGCGCACGAATGCAAGCCCGCGCGCCTTGCCCCCAAGTGATCCTGCCCCGATCCGCGAAAAACTCGATTCCGAAGGCTTGAAGGTATCGGCATTAAAGTCGCCGATCAGCCATTCGCTCTGCTCGCGCCGGTAAGCGTTGATCGACTCGATCAGGTCGTTGCGCAAGTGTTCCGGCGTGGGATAATCCGAACTTTTCCGCGGCCGCAGCTTGGCCGCCAAGGCAAATTCAGTGCGCGCCATCAGCCAGTGGGAAAAATGATTGCTCTGGGCGTGGTAGGTGATACTCTCGGCCGGCACCGTCTGCAATTGTTCTTCAAGTTGATTCAAATCTTTGGCGCGGCCGACTTCCTTCAGATCCGGCAAGCGAAACACGAAATCGCCAAAACCAAATTGTTCGGTGAGAATCTTGCGGAGGTCTTTCAGCAGCGTCGGCGAGCGCTTCCGCAGAAACGAATATCCAGCCGCCTGCGCCCGCGGACGAAACTCGGTGCGACTGGTCTGCAACACCACCGGCACGTCCGGCACCAGGGCCTTCATCAGGCGTGCGAGCTCAAAACCGGCCTCTGCGCTGAGCTTGCCCTCCACCGGAAACTCCACATCGGAAACCAGGCCGAACAGGTAGTCGCGATATTGCTCCACCAACTGCGCTGCGTCCTCGAAGTTAGAGCTGAGTAGGATTTTAGGTCGGGCCTGCATGCGCACCAGCTTATGCGCCACGTTGATTCCTTCCTGAATCACTCGCCGTGATTGTTTGATCAGCTCGGTGTAAATTACCGGCAGGAAGGAAGAGTAGTAACGAATATTATCTTCCACCACCAGCAACACCGGCACTCCCATGGCGCGCGTGTCGTGCAGAACGTTGCGCTT
Source organism: uncultured Acidobacteriaceae bacterium (assembly GCA_963784085.1). GTDB lineage: Bacteria > Acidobacteriota > Terriglobia > Terriglobales > Acidobacteriaceae > Sulfotelmatobacter. The sequence goes on from CAWAQH010000012.1 coordinate 43,953, forward strand.
GTCTTCGATGTACTTGACGATTGCGATCAAAATCCGCGCATTCCCCTGCCACAGAAAAATCCTCTCGATATCGCCGACCGGATTGCGGCTGATGAAGTTCTTGATGGCGCGATAATCGTAGGCCAGCACAACCACGGGGACATCAAGGCCGGAGCGCTTCACCTCTCGCGCCAACTCCGCAGCGGTCAGGTCGCCGACCGCGAGGTTGGTGACAATCAGATTGAAGCGGGGATGCGATCGCGCGAGCTCCAGCGCCTCGGCGCAGCTTGAAACATGCGTGATGCCGGGAATCTGCTGCAGGTTCAGTTCGAGCGATTCGTCGATCAACAACTCGTTGAGGCGCCCATCCTCGCGCAGGATGAAAGAATCATAGAGGCTCGAAACCAGAAGAATGTTCTGCACCTTGAACGGCATCAGGTTGTCGAAGCCTTCGAGGCGAGCTTCAGCGTCGAGAAGAGGCTCGGTGATGGGGCGGGTGGTCATTTGGTCGTCGGTGGATAATGATACTCGTGTGGGGACAGCCACCCTTCAGGCAAGCTCAGAGCAGGCGCTCGGCTGCCGGATCGAGCGAAGCTCGACGGGCACCTTTCGTTCGCAAGTAAACGGTGCCGGAGGCGCCTCTGAAAATAGAGCGTCAGTTCACTGGTGGGAGAGCATGGATGAATGGAACCACGTCCCGGAAGCACGGCTGATAGGCAGCCCTGCCCCAATGGAACTGCAGCGACGGGCGGCGAGAGTGCAACGTTCACTAGGCCCGAGCCGCTAACACCTCCGCCCTTCGTAGCCACCCTTCTATTACGGGTCGGCTCATGCCCTGCGGATGATGCTTGGTTAACAACATGCCGGGCCGCTTTCCTCTTCGCTCGCGCCACCAATAGGTCGCGGCCTCTCGCCACGGTGCCGTTTTTTCCAGCCGACCGCCTCGCGCACCCACTCGTCGGCCCATCGCCATTCACAAACACAACAAGGTCGGGACGATATGTCTCTATCTCCACACGCAAGGTTTCGATGGCAAGCTTGTGCTGTAGACGGAACACCTTGCCGCTGGGATTCTTGTCTATCTCGCCGAGCTTGCAGACGTTTGTCCACACACAATTCTGACGATCACCGCAGGCCCAATCACCGCGTATACATGCGACCCTTCTGCTGAGTTCCCCAGCAAAATGCCAAAACGAGCTTGGACGGGGCTCCTTGAGAAACAAATCTGTGGCTTTGCGCCTAGCCGCCACCGTTACCGAAGGATTTCTTGTCCCGCACCAGCGTCCCTCGGTTGCGCGTCCGACAAGCAGGATCGAAGACCTGCCAGCCGCGTCGTATCCCGATGGTGGTACGCTGAGAAATGGTGCAGCGAGCCGACTCCGCAGTCTCTGGTCGGCATGCAACTCTCTATAAAGTTCCAGCCATTTCGACTGTACCCGCTTAAGCTTTACGCTATCCGTAGAGCTACGGCTTTTCATTTTGCCCTCGTAACCGGATCCGATCCGTAAAGATCCCCGCCCTGCCCGTGCACAAAGCGTAGGGACAAGTCTGGGGCAGCTTCTTCTGTGGTGCTGTATCAGTCTGCCGGGCTTCGCTCGGCGGACAGCCTTCGACCCGCTCAGGGCAGGCTCAGGGGAGCCGTCTTCACATTTTCTTTTCTTTCCGCTCTTTACACCAACCCCTGATCCAGCATCGCATCGGCCACTTTTAGGAAGCCCGCGATGTTCGCGCCATTCACCAGGTTCCCCGGCGTGCCGTATTTTTCGGCCGTTTCGTAGCAGTTCTTGTGAATGGCGATCATGATCTTGTGCAGCCGGTCATCCACTTCCTCGCGTGTCCAGGAGAGGCGCGCGCTGTTCTGCGACATCTCCAGACCCGAAGTTGCAACGCCGCCCGCATTCGCCGCCTTGGCGGGACCGTATAGAATCTTGGCCTCGAGGAACAGCCTGGTCGCCTCCAGCGTGCTCGGCATGTTCGCGCCCTCCGCCACCAGCTTGATGCCATTCTTGATCAGGTTCGCCGCATCTTTCGCGGTAATCTCATTCTGCGTGGCGCTGGGGAAGGCACAATCCGCTTTCGTGTTCCACAGCGGGCTGTGCTCGAGCTTCACGTCGGTGGGCATGAAGATCGCCTTCTTATAGCGGTCCGAATAATCGCGAATCCGGCCGCGCTTGACGTTCTTCAACTCCAGAATGAAAGCCAGCTTCTCGCGATCGATTCCCTCCGGATCGTAGATCACGCCGTTCGAATCCGATACGGTCAACGGCTTCGCGCCAAAATCGAGCAGCTTCTCAATGGTGTATTGCGAAACGTTGCCGCTGCCCGAAACCAGGCAGAGCTTGCCTTCGAGGGAGTCCTTGCGGCTCTTCAGCATCTCGTCGGCAAAATAAACACAGCCATAGCCAGTCGCTTCCGGACGGATCAACGACCCGCCCCAGTTCAGCCCTTTACCTGTAAGAACACCGGTGAACTCGTTGCGCAGGCGCTTGTACTGGCCGAACATATAGCCGATCTCGCGTCCGCCCACGCCAATATCGCCAGCCGGAACGTCCGTATTCGGCCCGATGTGCCGCTGCAGCTCCGTCATAAAACTTTGGCAGAAGCGCATTACTTCGTTATCGCTCTTCCCTTTCGGATCGAAATCCGACCCGCCCTTGCCGCCGCCCATGGGCAGCGTGGTCAGCGAATTTTTGAACACCTGCTCGAACGCCAGAAACTTCAGAATGCCAAGGTTCACCGACGGATGCAGCCGCAAGCCGCCCTTATAAGGCCCGATCGCGCTATTCATCTCGATGCGGAAGCCGCGATTCACCTGCGCCGTGCCCTGATCGTCGAGCCACGGCACGCGGAACATCAGCACCCGCTCCGGCTCGACAATCCGGTCGAGAATACGATTCGATTGGTATTCGGGATGTTTCGCCAGAACCAGCCGCAGAGAATCGAACACCTCGCGCACCGCCTGGTGGAACTCCGGCTCGGCAGGGTTCTTCGCCTTCACGCTGCTCATTACATCTTCAATGTAATCGCCCGGAGCTTTGATTCCGGGCGAGGTTAAAGTGCCAGAAGTCATTTGTCCTACCTCCGTAGGTAAATCGGTTTCAAACCGCTTTCATTGTGCTGCTGCGCGGGCCGCCCGCAGGGCGCTCCGCGCTGCGCGGGGTGATTGTTGTCACAGTGGTTATGAGGTTAATCACAAAGTAATCCTGAGCTCGACCCTGCCCAAACCCATAAAGGATACGCCTCCTGAGCCAGCAAGCAATCAATTTCTGGCGCCAACAGGGCGCGACGATGTGCCTTATTAGTACTCTGGCGGAAGGGCAAATCGGGCTGGGAAATGGAGCGGGAGACCGGGATCGAACCGGCGACATCCAGCTTGGGAAGCTGGCGTTCTACCGCTGAACTACTCCCGCTCACAGGATGACAAGGCGCCACTGCGCCTAAGCCAACCAAAGTTTAGCACCCGAGGCCGCCGGAAACAATTGGCGCAGCGTGGAGTTCGTCGTGTGCATGCTCGACTGCTTCCTTCGTCCACGCACGCCCTAAATTGGACTCCGCGCAATACGGGTATAATCTGGTCTGCATAAAGCTGGTTTGCATGAAGCTGATTTGCATAAAAAGCTTAGCGGAGGAAGCCCATGCCACTGTTATGGATACCTTTGATTTTCGCGGCTTTCATTGTGCTCTACCTTATTCTGGGAAGCTTCTTCACTGTGCGCACCGCCGAGGTTGCGGTGATCACGCGCTTCGGCAAGTTTCTTCGCGTCGCTGAGCCGGGATTGAACTGGAAGCGGCCATTCTTCGATTCCGTGGCCGGGACAGTCAGTCTTCGCGTAAATCAAATTACTCTGACCATGGAGACGAAAACCAAAGACAACGTCTTCGTGACCATTCCAATTTCCGTCCAGAATCGCGTACGCCCGGAAAAAGTCTACGACGCCTACTACAAGCTTTCCGATCCGGTGGCCCAGATCAAATCCTATGTCGAGCAGGTGATCTTGGGGCACGTCCCGGGCATGACGCTGGACGAAGTGTTTGCCACGCAATCCAGCATTGCCGCCGCAGTCAAGCAGGAATTGGATGCGGACATGGCGTTATTCGGATACGAAATTGTCAATGTGTTGGTCACCGATATCGTCCCCGACGCAAAGGTAAAATCCGCCATGAACGATATCAACGCGGCACAGCGCGAGCAGGTGGCCGCCAATGCCAGAGGCGAGGCGGAAAAAATTCTGGTGGTCAAGAAAGCCGAGGCGGAAGCGGAAAGCAAAGCCCTCCAGGGACAAGGCATCGCCAATCAAAGAAAGGCCATCATCGAAGGTCTGCAGGTCTCGATTGAACAGTTTCAAAAAGTTGTAGAGGGAGCGTCCGCCAAAGAAGTGATGCAGTTGGTGATGGTCACGCAGTATTTCGACACATTAAAATCGATTGGCGAAAACGACAAAACCAATACTTTGTTTCTGTCTCACTCACCTTCAGCTGTCCAGGATGTCTCCGATCAAATTCTTCAGTCGATGTTGGGGGCTGAACGCTCGAAGGGCTAAACTGCTAAAGTGCTGACGCACGAAGGGCTGAACGTACGAAAGGCTAACATTTCGAGTGCCAAGAAAACATGTCCTCCTCATCGTCGAGAAAACACGCAGGTACCAGCGCTCCCAGTGATCAAACCGCCGTACCCGAACCTTCTTTTTCCGAGCGAGCGCGTACTCTGGTTTACGTAGGCCGCATCGGCAGCCTCTCGACCGTCTCCCGCAAACAGCCCGGATTCCCTTTCGGTTCCGTGATGCCTTACGGGCTCGACGACCGCGGGCGTCCTATCTTCCTCATCAGCACCATGGCGATGCACACGCAGAATCTGCAAGCCGACCCGCGCGCCAGCCTGCTGGTCACCCAACCCGACTCCAGCGGCGATCCGCTGGGCGCATCCCGCGTGACACTGGTCGGAAATGCTGCTGACCATCCCGGAGCCAGAGGTCGCCCAAGCACGCCAGCTTTACCTCGATCGCTACGCCAATAGCAAATACTGGGTCGACTTTGAGGATTTCTCTTTCTACCGCATGGATGTGATCGACGTTTATTACGTGGGAGGCTTCGGGGTGATGGGATGGGTGCAGGCGGCGGACTACGACCAGGCGCAGCCCGATCCACTCGCCGATTCCGCGGCCGCGATCATCGAGCACATGAACGCCGACCACAAAGAGGCGCTGATCCTGCTCGCCCGACGCTTCCGCCGGCATCGAAGTCACAGGAAGCGGCGATGACTGCCGTCGACCGCCTTGGATTTCACCTGCGGTTGAAAACGGCCGAGGGCATGAAGGGCGCGCGCGTCGCCTTCCTGCGCGAAGTGACCAATCCCGGAGAAGCCAGAAAAGTTCTGGTCGAGATGGTGCAAAAAGCCCGCTCCTGAACATCTGGCCCCGGAAGTACAGAGGAGAAGTGACGAAGAGAAGCGCCGAAGAAAGGATGCAATCGTCCGGGCCGGCGAATCCCGCGCTGAACACAAATCTATCAACGAGAAAACCCGGCATCTTTTCAGATGCCGGGCTTTTGTTCTTACTGCGAAGCGGTCTTGCTAGACAGCCTGGACGTTCTCAGCTTGCCAGCCCTTGGGGCCCTTGGTCACGTCGAACTGCACGGTTTGGCCTTCTTGCAGGCTGCGGAAGCCGCCCGCCTGAATCGCGGAGAAATGCACGAAGACGTCCTCGCCATTTTGACGGCTGATAAAACCATAGCCTTTGGCGTCGTTAAACCACTTCACTGTTCCTTGTTCTGCCATTTCGATAGTCCTATTCTTGTTTCTTTGGATTGTGCTGAGAAGATTCGCTGCGATAGAGGGGGTGACGCTGGTTGGCGATACCGACCTTCAATTGCTCGTGAGTCAAACTTAGCTGTACCTAATTATACACAAGATCCCAGAAAATGCGCAAAATCTTGCAAAGGCTTCGGGATGACTGCCAAACCCCGGTTCGACCGGTGCAAGACAGGATCCGCCGGGTGCTCTGCGGGGCCCTCTCCTTTAGAGTGCAAATGCGCACTTCGCCCGTGATAGGCTTACCCAACAGGGGGTTTAACGATGATGAACAAAGTGGTCGCTTCCCTGCGGAAGGAGTATTCCCGTCTCGAAAACGAGATGGGACAGGTGGGGAAGGCGTTAGACGCTCTCGGCCACGCCGGCGGGAAAAAACTCAAGAAAACAAGCCGCACCTTGAGCAAGGAAGCCCGCAGTCGTATCGCCGAAGCTCAAAAGCTACGCTGGGCGAAGGTCCGAAAAGCTGCCGCCCGGCTGGTGAAGTCGTAGTAGAGGAATGCTTTCGCAAGCACCGCAGCCGGACTCGTTCGTGATTTCTCCTGGATCTTGCGAACGAGGTTCCAGCTTCGGCCCGCCCTTGATGGAACCCGCTGGTTAGCGTAGAATCCGTTCCGCTTCAATCAAGCCCACAATCTGCTTTTCAAAACAGGAGAAACATGAAAACAAAACCGATTCTACTCACCCTGGCTCTGTGCTTTCTAACGGCATTGGCTTTCGCTAGCCCAAATATGGGCACATGGAGACTGAACGAGGCCAAGTCGAAGATTCCCCCGGGTGCCCCGAAGAACCAAACAGTCGTGTACGCAGCCGCCGGCGACAGCGTGAAAGTCACCGTGGATGGCGTAGACGGTGAGGGTAAGCCTACGCACAACGAGTGGACAGGAAAGTTCGACGGGAAAGATTATCCACTCATCGGCGATCCGATGGCAGACACGCGGTCGTACAAGGTGGTTAATGACCACACCACCGAGTTAACCAACAAGAAGGGCGGCAAGGTCACTGCGACCGGAAAGATCGTCATTTCGGCTGACGGTAAAAGCCGCACCGTCACGGTAAGCGGAACCGACCCGATGGGGATGAAGGTCACATACACCGCGGTCTACGACAAGCAGTAGCCTGCAGGCCATCATGGACTTTTCTGGGAGGATGGCGTCTGGGAAAACCGGCGTCACCTCCTAAGTCCATCGAAACCACTTCAGCGCCAGCAGGAACGAAATCCCACCCCATGCAGCCATGATCAGCAGCCGGGGCCACTGATGAATCAGCGGCGTCCCTTCCAGAATGCTGGCCCGTAACGCGTCGATCAGGGCTGTCAAAGGCAGCGCCTTGATCAGCGGCTGAATCACCGCGGGAAACCGCTCATAAGAAAAGAACACGCCAGAAAAAATCCACATCGGCATCATGACAAGATTCATGAGCCCGCTCACGCTCTCAATCTTTTGCGCCCGGCTTGCCGTCAGCAACCCGACTCCGCCAAAGGTCATCGCTCCCAGCGCGCCCAGGAACAGGATGGCGAGGATCGATCCCAGCACTTTCATGTGGAACACGAGGACGCCCAGAGTTAACAACAAGCCGATTTCAATGATCATCAGCACCAGGCGGCTCGATAGCAGCGCCAGCAGAAAATCTCTCCGTCGCATAGGCGTGCCCACAAAGCGCTTTAGCAGCTTGCGTTGCCGCATATCGACCAGAGCGAATCCGATGCCCCACATCCCGGAGTTCATCAGGTTCATGCCCAGCAAGCCAGGGATCAGAAAGTCAATGTAGCGCGAACCCGGCTCAGACGACGTCACCAGGCTGGTCGCGACCACATCCTTGCGTCCGGCCGCGGCCTGCAGCGCATCGTTCACTTCAGCGCGCGCCAGCACGCTTTCCGGACGCGCCGGGTCGTAGCGATACCTCAGTCCGCCTGTCCCGTCCGGCTCAATCACCAGATCATATTTCCCCAGTCGGAAGCCCTTGCGCGCCACCGCTTCATCTTGTACGTCGAGTTTGAACGACTCATGCTGGGAAGAACGCTGCAGCAGAGTCTTCGCCTCCTGCGCTCCGACTCCCGATACAATCGCTACCGATGATGCCTCGCTAGGCTTGTTGCGGAAGGCAATCCCGAGCCCTGTCGCCAGCAACAGTGGAAACACGAACACCCAGAACACAACCTCCGGCTCGCGCTTCAACTCCAGCATGCGCGCCAGCAGCAGGTGGAGATACCCCGCCCAGCGCCCATTCCGCTTGGGCGGCCGTTGCCGTGAGCGCATTTCCCTGACCGGTGTGTGTTCTGCAACATTCATAGACGATCACGCGAACCAATCCTCAACGTCCCTCAGGCCTCCACTTATTCAGGAACTCAAGCAGCGCCTCCGGCGTCATCGACCGCGCGTCCTCGAACTCCCCGTTCTTCTGGCTCACAATCACTTTCCCGTCGCTTCCCATCACCGCCAGCACGGGAACGCCCTTATCCAGCGGCGTGTCGAACTGCTTTGCCAGATCATTGTTCTTCTTGCCGTCAGGCCCAATGTCGACATGAACGACTTCATAACCCTCCATCGCCGAAGCAAAATCAGGACGATGAAAAGCCAGGTCGAGCACGTGGCAGTCGTAACACCAGTTGGCGCCGAACACCAGCAGCACGCGCTTGTGCCCGGCGGCAGCTTTCATCTCCGCCTCTTTGATTTCGGCGCGCGCGTCCGCATCGTCGGGATAGAGATTCTTCTTCATATCCGAAGGCTGCGGCAGATGGGGCGAATCCGTTCGTTCCGCGCCGACAATCCGCCACTGCTCGCCTTGCTTTCTCCATCCCTGGGCATCGGTCACATTCATCACCGCGCCATTGGGCAGTCCCGTCTGAACTTCGGCTTTGAAGATGACGCTCGTCCCTGCCGGCCCCTGCTTGAGCCGCACCATTTCCAACTTCATGCTTCGCGCCTTCAGCCCCAACCAGAAACGCACGTCCGCATCGGCGCCCGAAGTAGCGCCACCAGCCTCCACCTGTGCCGCCGGATCGGTACTGTAGAAAGCGGTCAGCGCTGCCGCATCGCCGGCGATCACCGCATCCCTCCATTGTTCCAGCGGAGGAAAATCGCTCGACGAACGTGGTCACACGCCCGTCACAACCTGCGCCTGGCTATACTCGCCCCTGCCATCCAATCCGCCACGATCACCAGAACAGCCCAGTAGAGAATTTTATTTTCATCATCAGTACACTCTCACCTCTAACATTTTGTGTCGAGCCCAGTGTCGCGCGGGCACCCTCGCCCGCGAAACTATTCGCCGTATCACTCCTCCCGCAAATGCCGCCCTGTCAGCCTTACAAACACATCTTCCAAACTGGCCTGACGTGTAGTCAGATGCTGCAACTGGCTTCCCTGCCGCCCCACCGCATCTGAGCAGCGCCGGAATCGTTAGATGCGGCTCCTTCACGTTCAGCGATACCATGCCGTCATCCTCCCGCACCGATTCCACGCTTGGCAGCGCACCCCAAGCCGCCAGCGCCGCGCCGTCCGAGTTCGTATCGACCGCAAACTCCACCACATGATGTCCGCCCAGGCGCTCAATCAAATCCGGCGGCGAGCCCTCCGCAATGATCTGCCCCTGATCCACGATCGCCAGCCGGTCGCACAGTCGCTCGGCCTCATCCATGTAATGCGTGGTCAGCAGCACGGTGCCGCCGGCACGCTGAAATTCGCGGACAATGTCCCACAACTGCCGCCGGCTCTGCGGATCAAGCCCGGTAGTCGGCTCATCCAGAAAAAGAATCTTCGGATTGCACACCAGCGCCGTCGCCACCGCCAGCCGCTGCCTCTGTCCGCCGGATAGCTTGCCCACCCAAGCATCGGCCTTCTCGGTAAGCTGCAATTGCTCGAGCACTTCGTCGGAGTACCGCGGCTCGCGGTAAAAGCTGGCAAACAGGTCGACCGTCTCGCGCACCGTGAGTTTCTCCGAAAGCCGCGTCTCTTGCAGCGAAATCCCCAGCCACTCCCGCATCTCGCGCGCATCCTCGCGCCAGGAGTGGCCAAGGATCGACACTTCGCCAGAAGTCGGCTCCAGCAAGCCTTCAAGGATCTCGATAGTCGTCGTCTTCCCGGCTCCGTTCGGCCCGAGCAGGCCGAAGCATTCGCCAGTGTGAATCTCAAGATTCAGCCCGCGCACGGCCTCGACTTTGCCGTCGTAGGTCTTGCGCAGATCGCGGCATTGGATAGCTACAGGCATATAGTGGATTCTACCGAATTTCCACGTCGACGCGCATCCCCGGCGAAAGCCGTTCTGCTACAATACCGCATCGCCGGATTCCCTCCGGCATCTTCACTCCATGCGCACACCCAAGCGCGGCTTCACTTGACGGCGTTCCCTCTAAGACGCCCGTGTGTCGTTTCAAACCTTCAGTTTTCGGATTTCACAGTTCTCGCTTCTCGCTTTGAAGCGGAGAACCTGAAAGGAAGCCGCCTATGCTGCGCAAGCTTTTCGTATTGTCGTGTCTGCTTTTCGCGCTGTCCGCCTTCGCCCAGGATTCCCGCCATTTCACCTTTCATTACGCGTTCACCGTAAGGAATCTTCCTGCGGGGAAACAAGTCCGCATCTGGGTTCCCGCGAGCACAGTCTGATGCCTATCAGGACATAAAGGTCATTTCCGTCCAGGGCGACTTGCCGTTGAAGAAACCAGCGGAATCGAAATACGGCAATCAGATTTATTACGCCGAAACCAATTCGGCCCAACCCGAACTGCACTTCGATATCGAATACGACGTGGTCCGCCACGAGCGCGTGGCCCTCGGACAAAGCGCACCGCACATGGTTGCCGTTTCACTCTCAGCGACCGAAAAGCAGCAAGACCTTGCAGCCCGACGTACTCGTTCCCGTCACCGGCCTGCCTGCCGATCTGGCCGCCAAAGTCACGCTGAAGGCAAAACTCAGCCGCTCGATAAAGCCCGCGCCATCTACGACTACGTCTTCACCACCATGCGCTACGACAAAACCGGAACCGGCTGGGGTCACGGCGACGTGCTCTACGCCTGCGACGCCAAGAAGGGCAATTGCACTGACTTCCATTCCCTCTTCATTGCCATGGCGCGGTCCCAAGGCATCCCCGGCCGCTTCGAAATTGGCTTTCCCTTGCCTCCCGAAAAGCACGCTCCGGCGAGATCGCCGGATACCATTGCTGGTCCGATTTCTATATTGACGGCAAAGGCTGGATCCCCGTGGACATTTCCGAAGCCTGGAAGCATCCGGAAAAGCGCGACTACTTCTTCGGCTCGCATGACGTGAACCGGGTGCAGTTCAGCATGGGCCGCGACCTGCGCTTGAACCCGCCACAAGCGGGCAAGCCGCTGAATTATTTTGTCTATCCCTATGTCGAGGTCGATGGGCAGGAGTTTCCGAACGTCGCTTTCGCTTTCACGTTCGCCGATGCAGGATCAGCCGTCGCAAGACGACGCGCGCAACGGTTCAACAGCTCGGCAAAACAATGGTGCGCACGGATCAAGGCGAAACGAGAGCTGCAATCACGTCGGCGGCTATCTCTCCCGGCCCACTCCCCGGGCCATTGGGAACCGGCGGAGGCGGCGGTACAGGCGCGAGCGGTGAAGTTCCGGTCGCCGGCTTCGGCATGCTATCGGGATCTTCGCCCGGACGCCTCAGGCTCGGCGCATTTGCCGGCCGCTCCTGTTCTTTCTTCGCTTCTTTTTCTTCTTCCTTGTCCGGCTTCGGCAATACGACTTCTTTTTCTGTGCGCACGATTTTCTCGCCGCCCATCCTCATGGTCTCGACCCGCACCACTTCATCGCCCACGATGCGCACGAAATCCACATCTGCCGGAGGTTCGCCGTAAATCCATTCTTCATATTCCGTCTCGCCGTCTTTTTCCCGCACTTTCCTTGGCGGCCTGCCCATGGCATGGATCACCATTTCCTGGTTCATCCCCACCAGCACATGGTGCGCCTGGATCGCCTCCTTCACTTTGGGCGGCACGGTGTCTTAGTAGGCTTGCTCCTTATTCCGGGCGTTGAAGTCGAGCACTGGAAACAGCAGATCGCGCACTTGTTGCGGCGTCAACTCAGGCACATACTTATCGAAATAAAGATTCACGAACGAACCGTGTGGATTGCTTCGGGGCCATTCCCGGGCTGGTGGGCACAGTTTCACCTCCGGCCCCCACCTGAACCTTCTGGTACCACTTCTTGTGGTGCAACGGACCGCCGTTGATCTCAAAATGAATGTGGTCTTCCTTGATTTGAACAATCGAGATGTGCGCCGGATCGCCGGGCTTGATGGCCGGCCCCCAACAGGCGAGCGCCTGCTGCAATTCTTCGCCGTTTGGCGTGATCACGTCTTCCTTCAATCGCAGTCCTTTCGTGCCCATCGGAAAAGCTGTCCGCGCATAGACCAGTTGGGTTTCAAAGTCGCGGATGATTTCTAGCGCGTCTGCTTGGACATTCGTTGGCGCATCGGCGGGAAAGGATCCGCACCGGTTGGCGAACTTCTGCCCGATCGCGGCGATTGCGAAGATGCCGGTGTGCCGGAGTTCTGCGTCTGCCGGAATCGGCGCCTACGAGAGAAGGGGGCTGACGCAGGATAACGATAGGAGCGTGAAACAGAGAGGTAAAAACGTAGAAAAATCGTACTCCGGAGAACGCGGCATGCAACACCCCAGGCGCGGACTTCATTATAGGAGATGGGGTGCGTGGTTCAAAGGGTTGCCAACGGGAGAGCTCTTGGCTTGAAGATGGAATTCGATGCTGCTGATCGAACCTAAAACGCTAGACCAAGGACCAACGCCTGCGACCTTATACTCGGCCCCTAGACGCTCTCCGGACCGCGTTTTTTGTGCTGCTGGCACTTGGTCATGATGGCCGAACGCAGACGGGTTCGGAGATCGTCGGGCAATTCGTAGAGCTGGGAATCGCGATAGATCTCGATGGTCTTCTTCGTGGTATCGCAAACCACATAGCAGTTGTGGCACCAGGAAAGATGGTTCTCCAACTCGACTTTCGTAGGCTCGTCGAGCACGCCGTCCAGATAATTGGTCAGCTCGTGTAAAGAATTCAGAGCATTTCACAGTTCGCCATCTCCATCTTCCACTTCTCGCGTTTCTGGAAGAACGTCCCAGCCGCTCGCGCAAGTTGCAGGCGCGCCCGCAACAGCCGCGATTTCACCGCGGGAACGCTCAACTCCAGCGCCGCCGCAGTCTCCTCGGTCGAAAGTCCTTCCACGTCCCTCAGCACAAACACCGTCCGGAAGCCCAGGGGAAGGCCCTGGATCGTCTTGCTCAAAATCTCCCGCAACTCAGCCTGCTTGTACTGCTGCTCGGGATTCGGACTCCAGTCCGCAATCTCGCGCGGCAGGGAATCGTCTTCCGTCTTTATGTCTTCGTCGAGCGAGACCGTGCGCTCTGGCTTCATGCGGCGCAACTTCATCAACGCTTCATTGACGGCGATGCGCACCAGCCAGGTATAAAACTTGGACTGCTCCTGAAACTTCGCCAGATTCCTATAAGCCTTCAGGAACGCTTCCTGCACCACATCTTCCGCATCCTCGCGGTTATGCGTGATGTGCTGCGCGATCCGAAAAACATTGCGGTCATAGCGGCGAACCAACTCTTCAAAGGCGGAGTCGTCGCCTTTCTTGGCCGCCTGAACCAGCGCCAGCTCATCATGACAGGCCCTTCTAGTTTGTTTTGGATGGCTCCCATTGTCTTGGCGATGCAGTATTTTGCGGATACAAGTTGCGCCCCAAAGGTAAACAATATTCTACTTGGTAACCGCGGTTTGACCAATCGGGGAGCGTCAAGGAGAGGTCAGCGCTTGCGGCGATGGATGCTGAGGATCAGTGACGAGGCAGACCGCTCGAACTGTCTGCGAAGCACGGTTCGATCACCTACGTTTTTTTCGCAGTCTACGCGATTGTCGCTACAAGGGTGTCAAGATAAACAACTCCTGCAACCCGATCCGACTTTGTCCCGACCCCTTTGCGATACAGTCGAAGCGGCTGGTGACGCGGTCGAACACGTCCTGACGTACTCTGGGACCGCCCCACAAGTGCCATATAATCAGCACTTAGAGATCGGGCTGGTTCGCAGGCCGGACTTTACGAGACGAGGATAAGGTTCTCCAGGCATGACTGCAACGCACCGAGAAACCGAACGACGCGCGCAAGAGCGAAATTCAGCAACGGGTCGAGCATGCCGTCGCGCAGGCTCTTCAGTCGCAAATCCCACATCTGCAGTCGCAGATTGTGCGCCAGGTGCTGGAATCGATGCCCGAACGGTAAGCGAAGTTCACGCGGCGGGGCAATCCGGTTCCGTCGCTGCTGACCCCGGCGCTCTGGTCCACGCCATATCCGCTATTCATGCAGGCTCCAGCCAAAAGGAAATTCTGCGCGCTCTGCTGGAAGCCTGCAGTGCCTATTGCTCGCGCATCGCCTTGTTCGTCGTAAAAGCTGGGACCGCTTCGGGCTGGCAATCCCGCGGATTCGGCGATGACGAGATCGTGAAGGACTTTGCTCTCGATATTTCCACCGGGCCGGTCGCGCACACATACCAGAATCGAGTCGCCACTCCCGGCAATATCTCCGAAATGGGTGGCCCGTTCGTAAAGCATTTCGGCAATCCCGCCAAAGCAGGCGTGCTGGTATTGCCCCTCGCTCTCAAGGATAAGGTAGCGGCCCTGGTTTATGCCGACGGCGGCGACAATGGCAAACTGGAGTCCGCCTCCCTGGAGTTGCTGGTGATGGCAACCAGTGCCTGGCTGGAAGTAACCTCGCTCCGCAAGCAAGCGTCAAAGGAAGATGGCGGCTCTGCTGGCCGGACCGAAAGCGTTACACCGGTACAGACCACTTCTTCATTCTCCGATCCATTCGCAGGCCACGCGCCGAAACATGCGCCCGTGAGCACTTCGCCCACTCCGAACACGCGGCCGAAGCGGTGGCAGTGGCTTCAACTCATGCCAGCGCGGCGGCGGCAGCTGTGGCCCCGGATCCTCTGGCTGGGCTATCGCCCGAAGATGCCGATGTCCATCGCAAGGCGCAGAGATTCGCGCGGCTCCTGGTGGATGAAATCAAGCTCTACAATCAGGCAAAAGTTTCCGAAGGCCGTCGCAACAAGGATTTGTACGACCGCCTCAAGGAAGACATCGACAAAAGCCGTGGCACTTTCCAGAAGCGCTACGGCAATACGGCCGCCGCCAGCGGCGACTATTTTATGCTCGAGTTGCTGCGCAGTTTGGCCGAGGATGATATCTCCATCATGGGTTCGAATTTCCGCCGCTAGACTTGCGGCCCAGGTTCCAACGAAGTAAGCTCTGGCAGTAGCGTGTCTTTGCAAAAAAAAGCGGTGCAATCAGGTTCGATAAAGCAGTGGGTCCTGGCATCGGTCCGGGTACGCTGTTTCTCGCGTAGTGTGCGAGAAGCGGGCATGCTCACTCTCGTGGCCCTCGGCGGTTTGAGTGGCATTCTGCTGCAATCCGCTCATTCTCTCGCCGTATCTTCTCCCAATCCACTTCAATCTCAGGACGCATCCTCTCCGCAGCCTCCCGCGCAAACCGCTCCGAGCCACAGCGACGCCGGCGGCGCACAGAAATCGACAGGCAGCAAAGCTTCATCGAAGAAAGCTCCCTCCCACACGTCGTCGACCGCCAAGTCGGCAGCGGGCAAGAGCCCGCGAGGTGCCAGCGCCCGAAAAACCCATACCGTTTCTCCGCGCGTCCGTCGGATGCGACAAGCCTTCGTTGCCTCAGCCAGCCTGCGTCCCATGGCGCAACAGCTTCTGCAGGATCGTTCCCTCGCCGCCTATACCGGAGTGGAAGCCTACGCGCGAGCGCACTCCACTCAAGACGCCGGAGCCCTCGCCTGGCTCGTCCTCGGCTACGCCCACGTCCTCGATCGCGATTATCCCAAAGCGATCCCTCCGCTGAACCACGCCAAACTCCATGCCGGAGACCTCGGCGATTATGTCGATTACTATCTCGGCCTCTCCTACCTGCAGACCGGCCACACCGCTGAAGCTCTCGCAACCCTGGCGAATTTCGCCAGCAAACATCCCGATTCCCTGCTCCTGCGTGATGCCCGTCTCAGCTACGCCAATGCGCTTCTGCTTGAAGGTCAGCCAGCCGAAGCACTGACTTTGCTCGAGCGGAACCGCACGCCCGTCCACTCGGACGTGGAATTCGCGCTGGGACGTGCCTATGCTGCCTCCGGCCAAAATGCGCAGGCAGCCGAAGTGTTTGAGAACATTTACTACGCCATGCCTAGCGCGTCCGAAGCCGACGCGGCCCATGCCGAGCTGCAGAAGCTGTCGTCGATCGCGCCCCCATCCTTCGCGCAGATCAAGACCCGCGCCGACGCGCTGATGAATCACAAACGCTACGGCGAAGCGGCAGATGAATATCGCACCCTGCTCAACGAGAGCACCCGCGATCCCAGCTATCAGGATCGTCCCGCGCTGCAACTCGACCTGGCCGATGCCCTCCATCGCGCCGGCCGCAACCGCGAAGCCAAACTGGCCCTCGCGTCGCTGAAGGGCGCGGGGGAGAGGCTAACGCGCATCGCCTCTATCTGCTCGGCCAGATCGCGTTCGCCGCCAGTGACAACGCTGAGTTTTACCGCACGGTCGATGAACTCCGCCAGGCGGACTCAACCAGCCCGTGGCTCGAGCAGGCGCTCCTGTCAGCCGCCAACCTGCATCTGGTGCATCACGAATACGACCAGGCCCTTGACGCATTTCGCGAAGCCCAGCAACGCTTTCCCAACGGAGCTCGCGCCTCGTATACGCACTGGAAAGCCGCTTGGCTCACCTTCCGCCAGGGACGCAATGACGAAGCCAGGAAGGCATTCGAAGATCAGATCGCGCTCTATCCTTCGGGCGGGGAAATCCCGGCGGCGTTGTATTGGCGCGCGCGGCTGGCAGAGGAAGACAACCAGCCTCTGATCGCCCGAGCATATTACCGGAAGCTTTCCGACCGCTATCGCAACTTCTACTATGCGGAGCTGGCGCGGCAGCGAATGAAGCGCTTTCCACCCGCTGCGCCCGATGCCGCCACGCGTTACCCTTTGCTCGATCGCATCCCGCCACTCGACAGGAGCGTGAAAATCGCGGACTCGCAACCGCCCGCGGACGAGTTGCGCGTGCAGAAAGCCCAGCTTCTGGGCAATGGCGGCCTTGTTGATTTTGCCGTCCGCGAATTGCAGGCCGCAGCCGCTGCCGACGGCGCCAGTTGGGGGCCATCCGAAACCGCACAGCTCTATGTGGAAACCGGGCACTACGATCAGGCCATCGAGCTGATGAAGCGCTCTACGCCCAACTATTTCGCCCTCGACATTCCCGACCTGCCACGGAAATATTGGGAAGCTCTTTTCCCCAAGCCGTTCTGGGTTGATCTTAAGCGCTCGTCGACCGCCAACAGCCTCGACCCGTACCTGGTCGCCTCGCTCATCCGGCAGGAATCTGAATTTAATCCCAACGCAGTCTCCCGCGCCAATGCTGTCGGCCTGATGCAGTTGCTGCCCAAGACCGGCAAGCTCGTAGCCAAAGAAGTGAAGATGAAGCGCTACACTCCGAGCGAGTTGTACACGCCGGCGGTGAATCTTGAATTAGGGACGCGCTATTTCCGCGGCATGGTCGACAAATTCGGGGGATCGTTCGAATATGCCCTTGCCGCCTACAACGCCGGCTCGGACCGCGTGGAAGAATGGCTCGGCCAGGGCAAATATCGCGACCCGCAAGAGTTCGTCGAATCCATTCCCTTCACCGAAACACGGGAGTATGTGCAGGCTATCATGCGCAATGCAAGCGTGTACAAACAACTCTACGGGACGCCGTAGGAACACCAATTCCCTTAAGCTATAAGCCTTTACACGCGGCCTCATCGTGGCCTCGGTCGAGGACCAGGGCAATCCTATTGAACCGGGATAGCCAGCCCGTCCTGAATCTTGAAGGCTATCGAATCCGCGCGGTGCTCACCGGATTCGTCTCCGACGACAACGTTGCCGCTCGCTCCAAGAATCCTCTCAGGTGGATGGTAGACGATTTTATCCGCTGCCACAGACAAAAGGTTGTATGTAGCAAACTCGCGCTTGCAGCCCTCCACGTTGTCCGCTCCTGTACATGAGACCAGGCCATATGATCCTCC
Source organism: uncultured Acidobacteriaceae bacterium (assembly GCA_963784085.1). Taxonomy (GTDB): domain Bacteria; phylum Acidobacteriota; class Terriglobia; order Terriglobales; family Acidobacteriaceae; genus Sulfotelmatobacter. Next base: position 61,851 of record CAWAQH010000012.1, read on the forward strand.
CCAGAGGTGAACCTCAAATGGAACGCCATCCGCCGAGGGGGCCGGGAAAAATTCCTCGCCAGCGCAAAGTGCACTCAAGTGAGCCAGACCTTCCGGGGTTGTCGACATGTTGCCGCACAGACTCCCGACTGGCAGGGATATGTCCATGACCAAATTGATCGGCGCGTCCACGTGGAACGGCGGCCGACGATACACGCTAACATCGTACGTCTTCCCGCTGGTGAGTTTGTACTTTTGAGCATCCGTCGGACTATACGACTGCACGATCATAGTCCAAAGGCCCAGAGGAAGATCAGCCTCGTAGACGCCAGCATCGTTTGTCGTCACGGTTCTCGACGATTTGCCCTCGAAAGTCACCCAGAGAACGGGGAATGTATCTCCGGATCGGGTGATCCTTCCCTCAATGTGAAAGGTCGCGAACCGAGTTGTAGAAGGCGCAGATTGGCCGAGCAGACCGCTCGTGCAAAGCAACAGAACTGCAAGGCGGGATGGCATGCGCTTTCTTTCGTGACCGCGAGGAATTACGGACCCTGTCATGATACCCCCGGCCTTTCCGGTTGCTGCCGAAAATCGCGGAGTTCAGCTTGGACGAGATTCTTCGTACCTGCTCGACTTGTGAAGCAGAATCTCCGACACCAGCAATCCCGAACCAACCACGATGGCACGTCCGCCAGATTAAACACTGGCCCCTTATCCGAACGGATTGACAATCCGCACGCCATCGATCTCCCGGCGATCCTGCATGTCTTCCGAAAAGAGTACGGTGCAACCGGACTGCTTGGCGGTACGGACGACCAGCGCATCCCAGAAGGAAAAACCGTGAAGTCGATGCAGATCGATTGCGGCCAGAATGTCCGCGAGTTCCGGTGTGGCGACGTTCAACTCTGCCAGCAGTTCAACCTTTCGGCGGGCTATGGCCGCATCGACCCGCAACTTCCGGGTGACGCTCACGAAATATTCCTGCAGCACTTGCATCGAGACGACACCCGTCCCCGCGCGGCGATGCTCGGCTACAAGTGCAAGGGCGCGGCTCTGTTTTGCGGGCGCAGCTTTGTCGTCGGCGTAAAGGAGAACGTTGGTGTCGAAGAAGCTACGAGCGGGCATCGTCTTGCCGGGAGTGAATTTCGTCGCGATTGAATCGCCACCCGCGAGAGTTGCCCTTGCCGGAGAGCCGCTTGAACTCGTCGATGCTTCGTTCGGGATCGTCCACGCCCGCGAGCGATTGCAGGTAGTCCCGAATCAATTGGTTGAGGCTTTTGCCGAGGGCCCCCGCCTTTTTGCGGGCGCGAGCAAGCAACTGCTCGTCCACAGATAGCGTTACATTCATGAACACAGTATAAGTGCGCACGTAACCTGTGTCAATGAATAAGCACCTCTCATCAACGCGGCGTTAGTTTGGCCGCGACTTCCTCCGGGCCGTCCGGCCGGTGAAACAGAATTTCCAGAATCAGCAGCCCCGCCCCCACCACAATGGCGCTATCCGCCAGGTTGAACACCGGCCACTGATAGCGTTTCACATAGAACAGCAGAAAATCGACAACGCGCCCGTGCGCCAGCCGGTCCCACAAGTTTCCCATCGCGCCTCCCATAATCAGCGACAGGCCGATGCCTGTCACCATATGAGCGTGATGATTCTTCCAGAGCAAAATCGAAACCACGACCAGCGCGAGCCCGGAAAAGGCAATCAGCAACCCTGTGCGCCAGGGCATGACCGAATCCGCAAACAGGCTGAAAGCCGCGCCCGTGTTCTCTGTATGCGTGAGCCGGAAAAATCCGGGAATCACCTGAATATGTGAATACAGCGGGATGCGCTGTGCCACGACGCTCTTCGTCCAGCGGTCCAGCAGCACGACGACGAGAGCGATCACGAAATCCAAAACGCGCACGGAGTTTCTGTTCATTCGAAACCTGAAAATATCTTAACAGTCTCCGGCATCCGCGATTCTTTCGGCACAATTTTTCATTTTCATCTATCCGAGTCGCCGCCCGCCCATGTATTCTGATCCGGCCTTGAACTGAACGGCGCCCTCAACTACGCGCGCGAATTGCGGAGCGCAGGCCGTTCGCGGCCGCTGTAATTTCCATGCTTGCGAATTGCTCTGACGAAGATGAAACCGAAACGCTGGAAAAGCCGGATCCTGGTGTTCCTCGCCGTCGTAGGGCCGGGCATCATCACCGCCAACGTCGACAACGACGCTGGCGGCATCCTCACCTATTCCCAGGCCGGCGCGCAATACGGATTCCTTCTGCTATGGACCATGATCCCGATCACTCTCGCCCTGATCGTGGTGCAGGAGATGAGCGCCCGCATGGGCGCGGTCACCGGCAAGGGCCTCAGCGACCTCATCCGCGAGGAATTCGGCCTGCGCATCACGTTTCTGATGATGCTGGGAATCCTGATCACGAACTTCGGCAATGTGGTCACGGAGTTTATCGGCATTGCCACCAGCCTTGAGTTGTTCGGCCTTTCGCGCTATGTGACCGTGCCGGTCTGCGCGGTAATCGTGTGGCTGATCGTGGTGAAGGGCCAGTACAAGAGCGTCGAAAAGGTCTTCCTCGCGGCATCTTTCTTCTATATCACTTACATCTTCGCGGGGGCGCTCGCCCACCCCCTGTGGAAAGACGCGTCGATCGCCACCATCAAACCGCCCGACCTGCACGCCTTTCGTCAACAGGCGTATCTGTTCATGGTGATTGGCGTGGTCGGCACCACCATCGCCCCCTGGATGCAGTTCTATCTGCAGGCGTCGATCGTGGAGAAGGGAGTCACCCGGCGGGGCCTTAAGGCCTCGCGCTGGGACGTGATCACGGGGTGCGTCTTTACCGACGTGGTGGCCTGGTTCATCATCGTGGCCTGCGCGGCGACGTTGTACGTACACGGTTACCGCGACATCAAGTATGCCGCTGACGCGGCTCAAGCGCTGAAGCCTCTGGCCGGACAGTACGCCTATATCCTGTTTGCCGTCGGCTTGTTCAATGCCTCGCTGTTTGCCGCATCGATCCTGCCGCTCTCGACCGCATACACGGTCTGCGAAGGCCTGGGCTTTGAATCCGGCGTGGACAAGAAGTTCAGCGAAGCTCCTTTCTTCTACTGGCTGTATACCTTCCTGATTGTTGCCGGCGGCGCGGTGCTGCTGATTCCCGGGTTGCCTCTGGTGAAGATCGCGGTGCTGTCGCAGGTGGTGAATGGCATTGTGCTGCCCTTCGTATTGATATTCATGCTGCTGCTGATCAACAAGAAAGAGCTGATGGGCGAGTATGTGAACAGCCGCTTGTTCAACGGCGTCGCGTGGCTGACGACGATCGTAATGATCGGCCTGACGGTCGCGTGGTTCTGGACGCTGCGAAGCGGCGGCTGAGACTCGCTGAGGATGTGGATAATTTTCTTGCCGCG
>CAWAQH010000013.1:0-302541 GCA_963784085.1 uncultured Acidobacteriaceae bacterium
AGCGGAACTGGGTTGTGATTTTGCCTTATCCCCTGGAGCGAAGCGCGGCGGGGCGAAGACGAAGTTGCCGGAAAGTGGCGGGAAAGTCGGTGACGGAACGGCCGGGTTAAGCTCTGCGCTGTTTAAATCCAGGGATTGAAGATGTCTTTGAGCACGGTAAAGTGCCGAACGTTGCGAGTCACGAGTGTCAGGTCATGCACTTGCGCAGTCGCCGCCAGGAACCCGTCGATGGCGTTGATCGGTTTTCCGGTCGATGCGCACAGAGCGACGATTCGTGCCCATGCGTCGGCAACTCCCTGACTGACCGAAAGTATCCTGCCTTCAAACCGCTGCGGCAGGTCGTGCTCGAGCCACTGCTCATACCGCCGCCGACGGCCTCCTGCGGCGATACGCTCGATTCCATACCGCACTTCTGCCAGCGTAACGACGCTGAGAAACAGGCTGTCTTCGTCGATCGCGGCCATCCAGGCGATGACACTCGGATTGGGCCGGGGCTTTTGCCACTCCGAAATAGCGTTGGTATCGAGCAGAAAGGTCATAGATCTACTCGGCGAGGGCGAGTGCGGCGCGGAAGCTTCAATACTTCCTCCCGCAGCGGGGAGCGCCCAAAGAAATCCGCAAGTTTTCAACGCGTTTAGTTTTTCGCTGCCACTCGGCAGCATCGACCACGACAACCGCAGTACGGCCTTTGCGGGTAACGGTCTGCGGGCCTTCCGACATGGCGCGGTCGATGACTTCACTGAATTTCGCTTTGGCTTGGGCCACGGTCCAGGTTTGCGCGCTCATGGGGCGGATCCTCCCAGATTCCAGATGACTATCATGGTCATTATAGTCATAATACGAGTTTAGAACAACCGTCTACCGGGAAGAACGCGGCTCGGGTTGCTCGCTGGACAGCCGAGGGCGGCTGTCCCTACATGAGTCGTGATGATTTCGCTCAACTCTTTGCGGTGAAGGCCAGCGTCAGCAGAGTTTTCTGTTCTACTTCGTGCGCCTTGGCGCTGCCGGTTGCGGGGCTAGCGCTCGAGCTGCGTTTTACCGAGAGCACGTGTCTTTCGCCGGCTATGCGTTGGAGGCGGGGAAGCATGTTGAAGAGAGCCCCCATGTTGGCGGGCTCTTCCTGTACCCAGACAATCTCACCGGCTTCGCCGTGGCGGGCAAATTCCTCCGCGAGTTCTTTCTCCGGGAAGGGATAGAGCTGTTCAACGAACACAATGGCCGTGCTCGTGTCTTTTCTTTTCTTGCGTTCGGCTTTCAGTTCGTGGCCGATCTTTCCGGTGCAGACCAGGACGCGAGTGGCTTCTCCGATTTCGGTGTCGGGAATTACGTTGTGAAAACTTGCGCGGGAGAAATCGGCGATGGGCGAGGAGGCATCGGGGTGCCGCAGCATGCTTTTCGGGGTAAAGACCACCAGGGGCTTGCGCCAGTGGCGCAGGGCTTGACGCCGCAGAAGATGAAAATATTGGGCGGCGTTTGAGGGTTGCGCGATCTGGATGTTGTGCTTGGCGGCCAGTTGCAGGAAGCGCTCAATGCGGGCGCTCGAGTGCTCCGGGCCCTGGCCTTCATAGCCGTGGGGGAGAAGCATGACAACGCCGGAAAGCAGGCTCCACTTGGCTTCGCCGGCGGAGATGAACTGGTCGATAATGGCTTGCGCGACGTTGACGAAGTCGCCGAACTGCGCCTCCCAGAGAACGAGAGCTTCGGGATAATCGCGGCTGTAGCCGTATTCAAAGCCGAGCACGCCAGGCTCGGAAAGAGTTGAGTTGTGGATTCCGCAGGGGGCCTGATTGGGCGCAATGTTTTCGAGCGGGACGTATTCGTTCTCGTTTTCGATGTCGATGAGAACGGAGTGGCGCTGGTTGAAGGTGCCGCGGCGGGAGTCCTGCCCGGAGAGACGCACTGGTATTCCGGCTTTTGCCAGGCTGCCGAAGGCCAGGGCTTCGGCCATGCCGTAATCTACGAGTCGCTTCCCTGCTCCCATCTCGGCGCGCTGGTCCAGGAGCTTCTTCACTTTAGGGTGGATGTGAAAGCCTTCGGGATAAGTAGTGAGGCGCGCGGTAAGCTCGGCCAATTCTTCGGTCGAGATTCCGGTTTCCACTTCGAACTCTGGCTTGTGCAGGCCCCCGTAGTACTGGTCCCAATAGCTGGGCAGTTCGCGCAGCGTAGGCTTTTTGGTGATTTTACCGGCCTGTTTCTGCGCGGCTTCGAATTCGGCTTTGATGGCGGCGGCTTGGGCTTGAGCGTCGGTTGCGCCGATGTCGTCGGCATAGATTTCCCAGAGCGGCGGGTGGTCTTTAATTTTCTTGTAGAGCAGCGGCTGCGTGACGGTGGGGTCGTCGACTTCACTATGGCCGTGGCGGCGGTAGCCGATCAGGTCGATGACCACATCGGTGCCGAAGCGGTAACGGTATTCGGTGGCCATCCGGGCGACCCGGACTACGGCGTCTACGTCTTCGCCGTTAACGTGAAAAATGGGAATCGACTGGCGGCGGGCGATGCAGGCCGCGAAGCGGGTGGAGTGTTCCTCCACATAACTGGTGGTAAACCCGAGCAGGTTGTTGACGATTACGTGGATCGTGCCACCGACGGTGTAGCCGGGCAGGCCGGCATAGTTCATGGTTTCGGCGAGGATGCCTTGTCCGGCGAAAGCGGCGTCGCCGTGCACGAGCAGCGGGAGGTATTTTTCGCGGCCGCCTTCACCGGTGCGGTCCTGCTTGGCGCGAGTGCGGCCGACGGTGACCGGGTCGACGGCTTCGAGGTGGCTGGGATTTGAAACCAGGTGGATGTGAACTTTGTTGCCGCCATGCGTGATGTATTCCCCGGTGGCGCCCATGTGGTATTTCACGTCGCCCGAGCCGAGAACACTGCGCGGGTCAACGTCTTCAAAGCCGGCAAAGAGCTCTTCCGCGGGGCGGCGGGCGACGTGGGCGATTACGTTGAGGCGTCCGCGGTGGCTCATGCCCATGACCAACTCTTTGGCGCCCAGGCGGGAACCGGTGTCGAGGATTTCATCGACCAGAGGGATCAGCGCGGTGACGCCTTCGAGCGAAAAGCGCTTGCTGCCGAGATAACGCTGCTGCATGACCTGCTCGAAAACATCGGCGCGGATCAACATGTCGAGAATGCGCTGCTGATCTTGCTCCGTAACCTCGTAACCTTGAGACGCCGACTCCATCTGCTCGTAGATCCAGCGGCGGCGTTCGGGGGCGTAGATGTGGTTGATCTCGACGCCGATGGTGCTCGAGTAGATGGCGCGGGCTTCGCGAGCGTAAGGGCTGTCGATTTGCAGTTCGGGCGTGGGGCGCGGCTTCAGAAAGCCGAGGGGGTCGAGGTCGCCTTCGAGGTATCCCCATTGGCGAAAGGCGTTGAAGGCGCGTTCGTGGTCGGAGTTTTGCGGGGGGTCGATCACGACGGCTTTTGCTCCGCCGTTGGACTTGGATTTCGGGGTCGGCATGTTGGGCGCTGACATATCGTGATACTTAGGATAACGGATGCGGCGCGGGATGAGGGGGATTCTGAGGTTCGAAGAACCCAGAAATGCGGATATAGCGCTGGCAAATCTGCGTATCAGCCTATTTTGCGCACCTTCAGCTCCGCAGCTCCGCTTTTTGCGCTTCATTCATAGCACCGTGGTTGCGCACCAGCGAGGCGCAGCACAGAACCCGCAGTTTTTGGGGAAGCCTCAGGCATGATTTGGCATGAAACGCCGCTTTGCCGAGGGCGAAAGCGGGGGCGAAAACATGTATTTACATGCTGGCGAGATTTTGTAAGTGCTTTAGTTTCAGTGTCAGTTTACCAGTTTACTACTCCCCTCCCCCCACCCCTCCTCTTTTAGAATCAGTGGGTTAGGTGGGGTAGCAGCATGCAAATTCGGGAGCCCATTGGACTTAGGGGTAAATTCCGCAGCCTAAAGGAGTTAGGTGGGGCATGTTGCAGGGGGCTGACAGAGCTCTCAGCTCTCAGCTCTCAGCTTTTGGCTCTTACTTGGCGGGCTCTGCGTGGCGGCGCGGGCGGTCTAGATATTGCTGATCCGGAGTGCAAACAGCAGGTCCCCTTCGACTTCGCTCAGGGCAGGCTCTCCACACCGGTTCCCGTTCCCTTCGGGAACGGGAAGCTCCGGTCGGGATGACAATGCGTAGTTGGTGCAGCGGGTGGGAAATCTCCCCAGGGTACCGGTCTTTTTTTCTATCGCCACAGCTCCCGACATCGTATGCGATGTATAAACACAACGGGCGGGGTTCGTGGTACCCAGGTTTGCAAAGGAAGCAAAGCTGGGGCAGCCTCAGTCGATATGATGCCGACAAAGCTGGCCGGCCCTCCACTATCGGGTTACCACGGGCAAGGAATCTGGCGAAAGTTAATTGTAGGCATTTCCTCTGACGCGCTTCCAGTTTCTTTCAGTTCTGCGATGAAATTTCGACAGAATTTCTCGTGAATCCCGTGAAAATTCAGGCGAAGTTCAAGTTCTCTCTCGTTCTTGGGTGATGCCATCAATTCGCCGTCCTTGAAAACAACGAAGCCATCAGGCGTTTTTTCGGCTTTGATTGTGTACATTGAGCGCCTCCAAACTCGACCCTAAGCGCAAATAGGCGAGGATGGGAAGATCGCGAAAGTAATTTATTGGGGGGCTGGCCCAGCCCCCAAACAGCAGGTCCCTCCACTCCGCTTCTCGTTCCCTTCGGGAACGGGAAGCTCCGGTCGGGATGACAATGCGTGGTTGGTGCGGCGGATGGGAAATCTCACAGCCCCCTACTGCAGCTTGGCGTATTCGGCTTTGGCTTGTTTCAGGATGGGGATTTCGGGGTCGGCGTCTTTCCAGAGGGTTAGGAAATCTTTGTAGGCGGCCAGGGCGCGGACACGGGCGGCGTCGCGATCGGCGGGGGAGATTGCGGCGGGCGTCGCTGCGGAGCTTTGCTCCGCCTGTCCGGGTCGAAGACCCGGACCCACATGAGCCATGCCGATGCCGGCTTCTAGCGCATTCGCTCTGGCCACGCCCAGATGCGCCAGCGCTCCGGTCCAGCAGTTCCAGACGATGCCGCTGTGGTCGATGATCTTCTGAAACTCAGCGGCGGCTTCTTTGCCCTGCCCGGCTGCCAGATACGCCTCGCCGCGTATGTACACGTGATAGAGGCACGAAATATTGGTGACGAAATTGATTCCCCCCAACTCAATGGGTGAAGCACCTTGCAGCGCATTCAGGGCAGCAGCAGGGTTCTTCTTGTCGCCATTCAGCGCCAACTGCGCCTGAATCGCGGGCAACCAAAGCGACTGCACCTGCGTATCCAGCGGGAAGCGTTTCCCCAAGTCTTGCGCCATGGATTCGGCTCGTGCCGTATCGCCCGCCATGGCAAACGCCAGCGCGGCTTCGACCTCGACGCCCTGACTCGTGGGAGCCAGCTTCAAACCCTCTGCCGCTGACTGCCGCGCTTCCCCAGGATTGCCGTAAGCGGCTTGTGCGATAGCTGCATTCTCCTGCCAGATCGCTCCATTTTCTTTGCTGTCCGCCCGAATGGCCGAGTCCACCGCCCGCTTGGTCAGTTCCCGCGCCTTGCCCAGATGACCGCCATAGGCCTCGGTATCGGATGCGAGCGCCAGCCCAAAGTTCTCTTCCGGCTTGCCCGCAAACCACTGCTGCTGTTCCGCCATCGCCGCCGAGTCCGAGCCGAGGAAGGCAAGAGCGTAGAGAGCATTATGGAGTACTGAATTTTCCAGTTTTCGCGCTTGCGCTTGGTGGATGATCTGACGCGCCTCGTCGAAGCGTTGCAAGGCGAGCAGACTGTTGGCAGGGGCTGCGTAATTGCTACCGCTATCTGGCGCGAGGTGGAGGGTTTGGCGGTACGACTCCGTAGCCCGCTCATACTGTCCCTGTTCGCTGTACACATCGCCCAAATTGCCCCACGCTGCCCAGTCTCGCGGGTAGCTCTCAATAGCGTTCTGATACGTTTGGGCCGATTTATCCAGTTCCCCGGTTGCATTCTGGTAGTAGAGAGCGGTGATCGCCAGCTTTTCCCGTTCGCCGGCATGTTCCCGCAACTGAAATGCCTTGTTGTAGTAGTCGCGGGCTCGTCCTAACTCGGCGAGACCGACGTAGTCGTTGGCCACTCCCAAGTAGCCCATGGCAAAATTCGGATCAAGCTCAATGGCATGCTGGAAATACGGCAGGGCTGCGGCGGAGCCTTTCTCGTTGTTGGCCTTTAGTCCAAGGCTAAGCGCCTTCAGAGCTTCGAGCGAAGACGTGGTGGACTCTGACAACGGAACATCTAATTTCTGCACCGTGGCCAGCGATTCGCCCAACTCAGTGCGCAGCTTCGATGCCGCCTCACCCAGCGCGTCCAGCACTTTCTCCTTCCCCGCTGCCGTTACCTGCTCCTCGGCCAGCGGGTCTCCGCTCTGGCAATTCACTGCCTTCAACCCCAGCACATATTGACTGCCCAGACTGGCAATCGACCCAGCAATGTAAGCCTTGCTGGCCGCCCGCTGGCAAAGCTCGCGGGTGACCTCAGGCGTAAGTTTCGTGCCCGCCGGACGGGACATTAATTTCAAGGTCGCCGCGACTTTATTATCCGAGAGCACATTCAGAAACGGCGACTGGTTCAGAGCAACGCTAAGCGCGGTCTTAAGCGTGTCGTCAAACACCGCATCGCCGGTACTGTTGGCAAAATCGGCTAGGACGATGGTGTCTTTGTCGGTGAGGGGCTTGGCACGATGCGAGCGGTAGTAAAGGCCGGAGGCGATCAAGGCAGTCAGCACGATGGCAACCAAAACCCAGCCGAGCTTCTTTCCGAAATAGGCTCGGCCTGAACGGCCGGGGGCGGCCGTTCCCACATGGGCCGCCGAACCCGAGGGCGCGGAGCTTCGTTCCGCAGGGCGGACGAGGGCGTCCGCCCCACCATGGTCCGAGCTGGCTGCCGCTATCCGCCCCGTCTCCGTATCGCGCTTCAGGCGTTGCAGGTCGCTGCGCATCTCTGCCGCGCCCTGATAGCGGAGGTTGCGATCTTTCTCCAGCGCCTTGTTGATGATGTCTTCCAGCTTGAGCGGAAGGTCAGGGTTCAGGCGGATGGCGGAAAGCGGGTCGTGTTCGAGGATGGCGTTGAAGATGACCGCAGAACTCTCGCCACGGAAAGGTAACTGCCCGGTGGCCATCTCATAGAGGACGGCGCCAAAGGAGAACAAATCCGTTCGCGCATCGAGTTCCTTCGCCCGCGCCTGCTCCGGGGACATGTAGGCGACGGTCCCGAGCGTAGAGCCGGGACTGGTAAGATGATCCGCATCCACCGAGCCGGTTTGCGTGTTGAGCGAGCCAACGTTGCTCGAGGAAGTGGACGTGGGCGTGACCTTGGCCAAGCCGAAATCCAGAATCTTGGCGTGGCCGCGCTTGGTGACGAAAATGTTTGCCGGCTTGATGTCGCGGTGGATTATGCCTTCTGCGTGGGCGGCATCGAGCGCGTCGGCAATCTCGATGGCAAGCGAGAGAATCGATTCGGTTTCCAGCGGACGCCCAGCGATCTGGTGCTTCAGCGTCAGCCCGTCGAGGAACTCCATGGCGATAAAGGCCTCGCCGTGCTGATCGTCAATCTCATAGATGGTGCAGATGTTGGGATGATTCAGGGCGGAAGCGGCCTGGGCCTCGCGCTGGAAGCGGGCGAGCGTCTGCGGGTCACGGGCAACTTCATCGGGGAGAAACTTGAGGGCGACGAAGCGATGCAGCTTCAGGTCCTCGGCTTTGTAGACGACGCCCATACCGCCTCCGCCGAGTTTATCGACGATGCGGTAGTGCGAAATGGTTTGGCCGATCATGTTTGGCGAAAATCTTACGTGGACGAAACAGGCAAGTCAATGAAAGCCATGGGGTTGGCGAGCGGGGGGGCTGCCCCAGCTTTGCTTCCTTTGTGTCAGGTCCCAGGACATGCTGGTGGTGTCCCAATTTCGCAAAGCAAAAAGCCTTTAACCGCTAAGTGCGCAAAGGATTCGCAAAGCTCGCAAAGGAAAACGACATCGAGATTAGGACACTACCGACATGCTTTACAAATTGTCCCGGGGCAGCCTCAGTGAATATGGCGCCGGCAAACTGGGCCAGCCCCCGTAATGACGATAAGATGATCGCGTGCCCAGTCTTCTCGGAATTCCGCTGGATGTGAACTCGTCCTACTTGCGAGGGCCGGCGGGTGCGCCGGTGAAGATCCGGGAGGCGCTCGGTTGCGACGCCTCGAATAAATGGACGGAGTTGGGTGTGGATCTGGGTGTGCCCGGAACATTTGGGGATGCCGGTGATTTGCAATTGAGCAATGCTCGAGACGGAGTTGGCGACGATTTTGCGAAAATCGAAGGCGCGGTGGCCGAGTTGCTCGAGAAAGGCGAGTATCCGGTCGCGCTGGGCGGGGACCATTCGGTTACTTATCCCATCTTGCGGGCGTTTGGGGGGCGCTATCCGGGGCTGACGATCGTGCATTTTGACGCGCATCCCGATCTATACGAGGAATTTGAAGGCAGCCGCGTTTCTCATGCGTGTCCGTTTGCCCGCATCATGGAAGAGCAACTGGCGAAGCGGTTGGTGCAGATTGGGATTCGAACCATGAATGGGCATCAGCGGGAACAGGCGGAGCGGTTTGGGGTTGAAGTCATCGCGATGCGGGAGCTTCCGGCCTATGATCGGCTGAAGATCGGCGGGCCAGTTTATGTTTCCTTTGACATGGACGTGCTCGATCCGGCGTTTGCGCCGGGAATTTCGCATCGCGAGCCGGGAGGGATGACGGTGCGGGAGGCGATTGCTCATCTGCATGCGATTGACGGAAAGATTGTGGGGGCGGATGTGGTGGAGTACAACCCGGCACAGGATGTTGCGGGGATGACGGCGACGGTGGCGGCCAAGATTTTGAAGGAAATCCTGGGGAAGATGATCCTGAGTGAGTGAGCGGGAATTGAGTTAAGGGAAGGTGCTATGCAGGACAGTGCTATGCAGGGCGGGGTTATGCAAAACAAGGGTCTGGTGACGGTGGCGAGTCCTTATTCAGTGGACGAGACGGTACGGCGACTGCAATCGATTGTTGTGGCGAAGGGGATGCAGGTTTTCGCGCTCATCGATCACAGCGGCGAGGCGGAGAAGGTCGGGTTGAAGATGCGGCCCACCAAGGTGGTGATCTTTGGCAGTCCAAAGGGTGGGACGCCGCTGATGGTGGCTGCGCCTTCGCTGGCGATCGATCTGCCACTGAAGGCTCTGGTGGCGGAGGACGGCGCGGGGAAGGTTTGGATTTCCTACAATAGTCCGGAATATGTGCAGCAGAGGCACGGCGTGCCGGCGGAGTTGATCAAGAATATTGCGGGCGTGGGCGCGCTGGTGGCCAAGGCTGTGGAATAATGCTGGCTCCGAGGGGAGACATCTTGAGAGAGCCTGTGGTCGAGAATTCCAATCGGGCGCGCGATCACCTGGCCAACGAGCGCACCTTTCTGGCCTGGGTGCGGACCAGCGTGGCCATTGTGGTGTTTGGATTTGCGATTGGGCGGTTCGCCATCGCCATGCGGCAACTGACGGAGTTGCAAGGGCATCCATCGAAAGTGACTGGCTTCTCGGTGTGGATGGGGACGATCTCGATTATTGCGGGCGTGGTGATGGTGGTTGCCGGGCTGATGCGCTATCGCAAGACGCGGGCGCAACTGGACGAGGGGAAGTTCGAGCCGGCGGGGTTCATTCTGGATTTGGTTACGATTTTGACGGTGATGTTCGGGCTGGCGCTGGCAGGATATTTGATTTACGTGGGGAAGAGTTGGGCGTAGAAACAATTTTCCAAAACGCGATTCCTATGGCGAACGATCAGGAAAACGATCAGGAAAAAGAGGCGGCGGCTCGGTCCAGTCTGAGGTTTGTGAAGGATGGGCAAGTGGTGGGCCTCGGAACGGGCTCGACTGCGGCGCACTTCATCCAACTGTTGGGCCATGCGGTGAAGAACGGGCTGCGAGTTCGGGGCATCCCGAGTTCCGACCGGTCGCGGGATCAGGCTTTGGGGCTGGGGATCCCGCTGACCACACTGGATGAATGTCCGGAGATTGATGTGACGGTGGATGGGGCAGATGAAGTTGATCCTCAGCTGCGTCTTATCAAAGGCGGGGGCGGGGCGCTGTTGCGGGAAAAGATTGTGGCTTCGGCGACGAAGCAATATGTCGTAATTGTCGATGAGACTAAGAGAGTGCCGGTACTGGGAAAATTTCCGCTGCCGGTGGAAGTGATCAAATTCGCGCGGGCGGTAGTGCAGAAAAGGATCGAGGCCCTGGGCGCGCAGGTGGGATTGCGGCGAGGCGGGGATGGAAATCCGTATTTGACCGACGAGAACAACTATATTCTCGATTGCCGGTTCGGACAGATTCCGGATGCTGATGGGCTGGCGCGACGGCTCAGCGATATGCCAGGAGTGGTGGAACACGGGCTGTTTATCGGGATGACGAGCGTGGTGATCGTGGCCAGCGGGAACGGGATTGTTGAGTTGCGGAACAAGTAAGCGTTTTTGACCACGGAGATGCAGTCAGATGGCAGCAGGAGCACAGGCACAGAGTTGGGATCAACCATCACGGCGGCACGGGATGCGCTATCGAGTGCAGGCGCCGCTGGATGTGACCGTGCTGCGGTCGGGGATTCCGGATACGGTGCCGGGGCGATCGGTGAACCTGGGCGAGGGCGGCCTGGCCGCGGTTTTGGCGGGGGAGTTGTTGCCGGGAGAGACGGTGGGAGTGGAGATCCAGCTGCCCCTGGCAGCCGATTCGCTGCGGGCGCGGGCGCTGGTTCGGCATCACGACAAGCTCAGGTCAGGGATGGAATTTGTCGGGCTGTCGCGGGAGCAATTGTCGGCCATTCGCGATTGGGCGGGAGTGGCGATCACGCGATCGGAGCCGGTGAAAGTTACCATTAATGATGGGAAGGGATCGGAAGGAGGGGGACCGAGCGGAACGCCGCCTTCGGGGCCGAAGCGGCCGTCGCGAGGCCGGGGATGGATTCTGCTATTGCTTTCGGCAGCAATCCTGATGACCGTGCTGTGGTGGCGTTGGAATGTGGGATGGCAGCAGTTGGAGTCGGGTCTACCGGGCGATAAGACGAGTGAGCGAGTTCAGGCTCAGGCCAATGTTTCCGCCGACGTGATGGAGAAGCGGATCAAGCATCGCGTCGACCCAGAGTATCCCGCGGCGGCGCGGCCGGACAACTTGCAGGCAGTCATTATGGTGGATGTGGTCGTGGGACGCGACGGGTCCGTGGTGGATGTGCACGCCCTGAATGGGCCAGACGTCCTGGGGCGGGCCGCAGAGGACGCGTTACGCTGGTGGCGGTTTGAGCCTTACACGGTGGAAGGCCAGCCGGTGGTGGTTGAGACCACGGTGGCAGTGGAGTTTAAACCTTAGCTTTTTTCTGCGTCCGGCTCTCGGACTTTGGCTTTGGGCTTACTTCCTTTTTCAAATTCCCGTTTCAAAACTGGAACGATCGTACTGAAACGATCCGTACCGGAACGATCGTACTGATAAAGATCAGTGGACGAGGCTGAACTGCGCTCACAGGTGGTTCACATGCGGCGCTTACGCAAGGAGGCTAGAACTATGATGCCGCTGGCGCCGAACGACACTACTCCGGCGAGAGCGGCGACCATCAGAACAGCAACGCTGAGGTGGAGAACGTCGGCAAAGATGGCCACGACGGCGCAGGCTACTCCAAG
Organism: uncultured Acidobacteriaceae bacterium; assembly: GCA_963784085.1. Classification (GTDB taxonomy): domain Bacteria; phylum Acidobacteriota; class Terriglobia; order Terriglobales; family Acidobacteriaceae; genus Sulfotelmatobacter. Next base: position 11,691 of record CAWAQH010000013.1, read on the forward strand.
GGCATTGAGCAGGACCGGAATTCGGGAAGATCGAGTGGAAGAAGCGGCAGTGGAAGAGATTTCCGGACGGAGGCGTAATCGCAGGAGCAATGCGGCTACGCCGATGGCGGCGACGACGACGAGCGCCACCGGGCTCAGAAATGCCGGACGGCCGGTGTAGAGAACGACCAGCGCGAGAGCAGCCAGGAGCAGAGCGGCGGCGATCAGAGGTGAGCCGCGGGAGCCGAGGTTGGGCGGGTTATCGGGCACGAAGAACCTTCCATTGATTTATACAGGCGCTGAGGAAGGTTTTCCAGCTCGCGCCTTACGATTTAATCCTTCGATGGAGACTCGTGCAATCATTTTATTCCCGAGTCCCTTGGGGAAGAACCCAACCTTCCCTTTTTATTACCCACCTTTGAAACGCTCTAGCAATTGGGCTCTCCGCTCATGCCAGCCAGCCACTCGGCTTGCAGGGGGGCTCCGTGGTTCACGGCGTAGAGGACGAGTTCCACGCGTGACGAGATGCCGAGCTTGTCGAAAATGCGGAACAGATATTTTTTGATGGTGTGCTCGCTGAGGTTGAGTTCGCGGGCGGTGGCGCGGTTGCTGAGGCCTTCGGCGACAAGCGCTACGACCTGCTCCTCACGCGGGGTGAGAAGCGAGTGGCCGCGGGAATTGAGCACGCGCAGGGATGGAACCGCGGAGATCAGGTCGAGCAGGAAGGTCATTTGCTCGGTATTGGCCCAGATCTGGCCACCGGCGACGCGCTGGATGCAGCGGCAGAGCAGGCGGAAATGCATATTTGAAATGCAGAAGATGCCACGCGCGCCGGAGCGGAACGCGTTGACCACAAGTTCGCGGTCGTAGGACTCAACCAAAAGAAGTGTGGCGATGGCGGGATGGGAGAAGTGAACGCGGCGCAGCGACGCCATCTGGCCGCCGATATCGACGGAGTGATTCAGAGACAGAACGACGACTTTGGCGGGAGTGGAGGCGACCGCCTTGAGGATGGAGACGATGTCAAGCGCGCAGGTGGAGATGTGGAGCTCCGGGCGCCGGCGGAGAGCGCTGGTGAGCAGGTGCGCCTGCATTCGGTTGGAATCGGCGATGAGGACAGGAATGGCGGACGATAAGACTGGGAAAGCGGCGGAAGGACACATCAACAGGGCTCCGGTGGCGACGGAAATAGATGGTGTGGAGATATTAAGTGGCGCCGGGGAAGGACTCAAGACAAGATGCCACTTTATTCGAGTGCGGCATTCAAATCGGGAATGAGCCGGGCGAGGCTGTGGATAAGCGAGAGCGCACGATGCCCGTGGCCCAGCCTGTCTTCTGAAGATGGCGTCGAGGGGCGCTGGTTCACCTCCAACTTCGCGCAGGGAAGGCTCTGCGTCCGGCGAAGAAGTGACCGCGCCTGGGATGGGCCTGCGGGATTTTTCGCGACAGCTTTGCACAGGGGGAGTGTGACGCGGCAAACATGCAAGTCTACTTTCGTAGACAGCTCAAAGGTTGGTAGGTTCGAAATCTCTCAGAGACGTTCACGCCGGGCAATGCCGCGCCACTGCTGGGGATGGCCGCGGAAGCGGCGGAACCGGGGATGGCTACGTTGGTAGACAGTCACTTCCCATGTCTTGCCGCGAAATCCCAAGACGCCTATTTTTCACGAAGAGACTCGCGGGGCAGGCGGCTCTCGAAATTGAAGAAGTCGGTGTTTACAAGCCATGAAGCGCTTCGTTGGTGGAACAAGATTTGCGGTGATGGGCGCGTTGGTTTTGCTTTGCGTGGCCGCATTCGCCCAGGGAAAAAAGATGCAGGACCTGGGAACTGACCCACACCCTTCCGCAACCGGCCTAACCGGGGCCGGTATGGGGGGCGCAGGAATGGCGGCCGCAACAACCGGACAAGCGGACGGCGTGGGAAACCTCCGGCTCGGAGATCGCCGTCCGCTTTACCGGTTGACCCGAAGCGATGTGGTGGCACTGAGCTTCACGCTGTCGCCCGAGTTTGACCAGACGCTCACCATACAGCCGGATGGATACGTCGCGCTCAAAGATGCGGGGTTGGTGCTCGCCCAGGGGCTGACGCTCGAAGAGTTCCGCACCGCTGTGGGACGGGCTTACACCGGGTATCTGCACGATCCCCAGGTGGCGGTCGCGCTAAAGGATTTTGAGCATCCTTACTTTGTGGCGGGCGGGGAGGTGGGCAAGCCCGGCAAGTACGAGTTGCGCGCGGACACAAGCATCATGGAAGCGGTGGAGATCGCGGGCGGTTTTACTCACGAAGCCAAACATTCGCAGGTGCTGCTATTCCGGCGCGTGAATGACGAACTGGTGGAGGCGCGGGTTTTCGATCTGAAGAAAATGCTGAAAGAAAAGAGCCTGGGCGAGGCGGCCCAGTTGCGACCTGGCGATCTGGTGTTTGTTCCGCAGAATTCGATATCGAAAGTCGAGCGCTTTTTCAGCCGGGCTTCCCTGAGCATGTACGTGAGCCCGACGCAGTTCTAGGAGCGATGCAAGTCGATTGGCCATGCAGGAGCATTCCATAGTGCGCAGAACGGAGGAGCCGGGGCCGCCAACCATGCGGGAACTGGCGATCGTCCTGTTCCGGCAGGGAAAAGCTTTTGTTGGAGTGGCGGCCCTTGTGTTTGCGGTCGCAGTCGTCTATGCGTTCGCCGGGGCCACGTATCGCGCGCACGTGCGAGTACTGGTGCGCCGGGGACGGGTCGACCCTCCGGTGGCCGCCCAGGCCAATGCCCCTCCTGACTTTTCGCGAGTAGAGGTAACTGAGGAGGAACTGAATTCAGAAGTGGAACTGTTGAAGGATGATGACGTTCTGCGGCGGGTGGTCGAGGCCAACGGTCTGGAGAAAAACGACTGGCTACGATGGCTGCGGCCGCATGAGGACCAGGCGGCGCGGGTGCAGCGGGCGGCTAAAAAACTCTCCAACAAGCTGGATGTGGAGGCGATCAAGAAAACCAACATGATTGCGGTGAGCTACAACGCGCCCGATCCACAGGTGGCGGCGCGGGTTTTGCGCTCGCTGGCCAGCGTCTACCTGCAGAAGCACACGGAGGTCCACCGGCCGGGCGGCCAACTCCGCTTTTTTGATCAACAGACTGCAGAGTCGCGCCGGCAACTCGAGGAAGCCAAGACGAAGCTGGGGGACTTCACGCAGAAACACGGCGTGGTGATGTCCGCGCAGCAACGGGACCTGGCGTTGCATCGGCTCGATGATGCAGATGCAAGTAACGGGCAGACCCAGCGCGACATGGCCGAGACTGGCCATCGCATGCAGGAACTGAATGCACAATTGGCGAAGCTGCCCATGCGCTCGACTACGCAGGTGAGATCGTCGGACAATCCCGAGCTCATGCGGAGCCTGAAGGCAAGCCTGCTCGATCTCGAGTTGAAGAAGACACAACTGCTCACCAAGTTCGAACCCAGCCACCGATTGGTGCAGGAAGTCGAACAACAGATCGTTCAGGCGCAAGCCGCTATCACGGCGGAACGGCTGACTCCCCTGCGAGACGAAACCACGGACCAGGATGCGAACTATGTGTGGGCCAAAGGAGAACTGCAGAAGGCCCAGGTCGAGATGAAGGGATTGGAAGCACGACACGCGGTGACGAGCGTGCAACTGGATGGATACCGCGCCCTGGCGAGTCGACTGGGGAAAGATGCCATCGTCCAGGATGACTTGACCAGCAGCGAGCAGGCCGCCGAAGACAACTACCTGCTCTATGTGAAGAAACGGGAAGAGGCGCGGATGGGCGACGCGCTGGACGAGGGGGGCATCGTCAATGTAGCCATCGCGGAGCAACCGGTCGTCCCGGCGCTACCGGTTTGGCCAGCGGGGGGCGTGGTGGTAGTGGGCCTGGTGGCCGCGCTGGCCTCCGGGACGGGCGCGGGGTTTGTGGCGGATTATCTCGATCCCGCGCTGCGCACGCCGGAGGAAGTGCTGGCGTGCCTGGAGGTACCGGTCTTGGCTTCGTTACCGGAAGCCGTGAGCAGGCGCTTATCTGCCTGAAGGAGATGAAATGAGTGCGAATGCGGATGTGTTGCAAGCCTCTGGCCTGATCGAGTCCGTAGTGCAGGAACAAAGGCCGTTGCCGATCAGGATCATTCCCGAGCCGAGCGCCTGGAACCCGGAGGATTTTGCGCGCGAACAGATTCGCGGTTTGGTGCGGCAGGTATTTTTCGCCAGCGAGGGCAGGCCGGTGAAGCAGGTCGTATTCAGCGCGGCGGAAGCGAACACGGACGTGATGAATCTGTGTGAAAGAGTGGGCCAGGCACTGGCGCTGGAGACACGGTCCCATGTAGCCGTCGTGGGCCGCGAGCGACGGGCAAAAGAAACGGAGCCAAGACATTCTCACTATGTGGGCAGCGGCGCGATCAAGTCCAGGGCCACGCAGACAGCGGTGAACCTGTGGAGCGTGCCCGACCTTCCCGTGCGCGAAGGGGTGGGGGAGCCGGGAACGGGGATGTGTTTAATCGCCGGACTGGCGGAGCTGCGAAATGAGTTTGAGTACCGGTAATCCATGGGCCCACGGCCGGGACATCGAGCGAGGCGGCATTGCTGGGACAACTGGCGGATGGAATCATTCTCGTGCTGGGAGTTCATACACGGAGAGCGACTGCCTGCAAAATCAAGGAATCGCTGGCAGCGGGGCGGTCTCGAATCCTGGGAACGGTGCTGAGCGAGAGAAGGTTTCCCGTTCCCGAGCGGATTTACCGGCGGCTGTAAATTCTCCGCCGTGCTGTTGTGCGAACTGGAGCTGATCGAAGTGTCTTCTCATTTCTTACATCACGGACAGCCGGTGCCTGCTGGTACGGAGTGGGCCGCGAGGTTGATCCCGGGCGTGGCGGTCGGCGAACGGAAAAAGCCGCAGCGGGAAACCGGGTATTTCGCGTTTCCGTCCGCGGGCGCGGTAGCGCCATTTCCGGTCCCGGCGAAGAGCGGCGCGAACGTGCCTCTGTCGCGGCGGGCCGCCAAACGTGCGGGTTGGGCGCGGTCAGCGCTCACGTGGTTGACTGGCTTGTGGGTCAGACGGCGAGTCGAAGGGAAACGCAAGTGGCGAGCGAAGCCTGCTACCGGCGGCGTGCGGAATGTCCTCATCGTGGGGGCCAGCAAGCTGGGACACCGAATTGCAGATTGTTTGGAGCAACATCCGGAAATGGGGAGGTCGGTGTGCGGGTTTCTGGACGACCGAAAGGCGCTAGGTGAGGGAGTGGTTGGACGGACGTGCGATCTGGCGCAGTTGGCGCGCGCCGGATTCGTGGACGAGGTAATTCTGGCCGCGCCGCACGATCGGGACCTGACGCTGCGCGTGCTGCACTCAGCGCAGCGGCTGCGACTGGACGTAAAAATGGCTCCCGATCTGTTTGGCTGCGAGCCGGCGCGAGAAACAGAACGAATTGGGGGCATTCCCCTTATTTCCCTGCATGAAGAGCGGTTGCCGGTTGCGGGATTGCTGGCAAAGCGCGCGCTGGACCTGGCGGGGGCGGCAGCGGCGCTGGGGCTGCTGGCGCCTGTGCTTGCCCTGCTTGCCGTTCTAGTCAAGCTCGATTCGGCCGGACCTGTGCTGTATGTGGCGCTACGAGCAGGACGCAAGGGCAGACCCTTCCGCTGCTACAAGTTTCGCACCATGGTCCGGGAGGCTGACGATCTGAAGGAAAAACTGCGTGAACGGAACCGGAGGCAGGGCCCGTTTTTCAAGATTGCAGACGATCCACGGATCACGCGCATCGGTCGGATTCTACGGCGTTACAGTCTGGACGAATTGCCGCAGTTGTGGAATGTCCTGAAAGGCGAGATGAGCCTGGTGGGGCCGCGCCCGCATCCGTTGGACGATTTTTCTTCCTACGCGATTGAGCATCTCCCCCGCCTGGATGTGACCCCAGGAATTACGGGACTTTGGCAGGTAACGGCCCGGAGGGACCCATCCTTTCAAACCGGGATGGACCTGGATATTGATTACATCCACCACTGGAGTCTGGGGATGGATTTGAGGATTCTTCTGAAGACCGCCGGCGTTGTGCTGCGCGGGAGTGGCGAGTGATGTCGATGACAGGGATGGCATCGCCTGCATCATGGGCCGGCAATGCGGAGTGGCGAGGTCTTCTAATCGGGCTACGGATCGGCCTGCGCTCTCTGCAGGCGTTGATGATGGCGCCATCCGCCTTGTTTCTTGCCGCCCTGACGGCAATGCTGCTGCGGCATCCGGATGTGCCTTTTTACGAAATTGACCGGGTGGTATTTGGTGTGTTGGTGGTGGCAGTGGCAGGGCGAGCGCTGGCAAGGCGGCAACGGTTGCTGGTGGCGGAGCGCGCGACCTGGCCGATGATCGGGCTCTCGTTGCTGGCGGTGGCGAGCGTCCTGGGGCAACCTTTCGATAGTCAGACCTGGAGTTTGTTAGCGGCAAAATTCCTGGTGCCTTTCGCGTTGTTTCACGTGGCGATGCTGGTATTTGGGGACGAAGGCCGGTTGCGGCAGTTCGAGGCTTTCTCCCTTGTGGTGCTGGCCTATCTCTGTTTTACGTCGATCGCTTTTATGGTGGGCGCGAAGTCGCTCATCTTTCCCCGCTTCATTCTGGATGAGAGCCTGGGCTACCACGCCGACCGGGCGCGTGGACCGCTGCTGCAGGCGGTGGCGAATGGAGTTTCTCTAAATCTGCTGGGTATTCTGGCGCTTCATGCATTTCTGCGGCGAAGAATTCGTGGACTCAAGGCGGTTTTGCTGCTGGCTTCCCTGCCTCTGGCAATTCTGGCCACCATGACGCGGGCGGTCTGGCTCTCGTTTGTGATCAGCATGGGATACCTGATTTTCCGCTCGCACAGCCGGAAGCTTCGTTTTATCTGCGTGAGCATTGTGATGGTGGGCGCACTGGGCTTACTCATCACATTGAGTTTCGATGATCAGCGGCGGGCGCTTACGGAACGACTGCAGGAATCCGGGCCGCTCGATTTCCGGCGCGCAGTTTACGCCGGGGGATGGCAGATGTTCCTGGAAAAACCGCTTGCGGGCTGGGGAGTGAACCAGATGCCCACTGAGCTGGCGCGGCACGTCAGCGGCTACAGAGAGAAGGAGCTGTATCCCCACAATACCTACCTGGAAATACTCGTGGAACATGGCCTGGTCGGACTGGCGTTCTATGCATGGCTGATGTGGGAAATCCTGCGGCTGGGGCGGGGGCTGGTTCCGCGCGCCGAAAGCATGAGCGTGCTCGATCAGCAATTTCGCTCCATGTGGCCGGTGTTGTTCGGCGTCTATTGCGTGAACGCCGCGGTTGTCGGAATGAACTATCAATTTGTGAACGGGCTTCTGTTCACCATGGCGGGAATGCTGGCCGCGCAACGGCGCCGGGCCCGCTTCGTTTTTCCTGAAAGGTCTCCTATCCCATGTTGACGGTCGCCTATCTCGCCAATCAATTCCCTGCAGCGGTAGAACCCTATGTGGGCGAAGAGATCGAAGAACTGCGGAGTGCAGGTGATCCCAGGCAGCATACGCAGACCGGCTGCGGAACGGATTGGAAGCACAGAGTCGTCTGATGAGGAGGAAATTGTTTGTTTGCGGCCAATCCGGGTGCTTCTGTTTCTGCAGGCCGTTGGGCTGGTAGTGCGGCGCTGGCAGCGGATCTCCGGCCTGGTGAGGCGAGTCATCCTGCAGGGAAAAGAATCGCCGATGCGGCGGCTAAAGACCCTGGTGCAAACCTTCCTTGGGGCTTACTACGCCGCATTGTTGCGGTCGCGTCGAGTGGACCACATCCACGTCCATCACGGTTATTTCGCTTCCTGGATTGCAATGACGGCGGCCCGGCTGCTCGACGTTACCTACAGCCTGACCCTGCACGGGTCAGACTTGCTGCTCGATGGCGCTTATCTCGACCTCAAACTGGAGAATTGCCGCTTCTGCACCACGGTTTCGGATTACAACCGGCGATACGCGCTGAATCACCTGCCGGACATTGCGCCGGAGAAGATCCTGGCATGCCGGCTGGGCGTGGACGCGCCGGAACACGCGGAATGGCCTTCGCGATCGGGAACTGGCCCCCGCCATCGATTCACTTTGATCACCGTGGGGCGCCTGCATGCGGTGAAGGACCAGGCATTTCTGGTTCGGGCCTGTGCGCGGCTGCGCGATGGCGGACTCGATTTTGAGTGCGCCATTGCGGGAGAGGGGCCGGAGCGGAAACGTCTGGAATCTCTGATCAAGAAAACCGGATTGGAGGATCGGGTGATGCTGCTCGGCCACGTGCCACGCCGGCAGATGGATTCGCTCTACCGAAGGGCCGATGTGGTTGTGATAACTAGCCGCAGCGAGGGCATTCCGCTGGTGCTGATGGAAGCGATGGCGCGAGGCAAGATTGTGCTCGCGCCGGGCATCACGGGAATTCCGGAGCTTGTCATCCCCGGGAAAACCGGGTTCCTCTATGCGCCGGGAGTGCCGGAAGATTTCGACGCCAAGGTTTTACTGGTGCAGGAACTGATGCGCTCCGGAGAAGTCGCGGTAGGGAGCCAGTTGGACTGGATGCGGCACGCGGCGAGAATACAGGCGCTTCACAACTACAACCGCGGGGAAAATCTCGCGTCTTTCGCCGACCGTTTTCTGCAACGGGTCACGCCCGATGGTTTTGCACCCCAGACTTCAACCGCCCGGTTTTCACCGAGCCAACGTATGCCAAGCCAGAATTCGCCAAGCCAGGAGTGGAGACTCTCCGCATGAGGATCTTGTTTTGCAATAAATACAACTACGCCTTCAGCGGCACGGAGGTTTACCTGTTCGAAGCCATGGAACTGCTTCGCTCCCAAGGGCATGAGGTCGCGCTCTTTTCCATGATGGATCCGCGGGGCCAGCCCACTCCGTATGATCGCCATTTCGTGCCGAACATCGATTTCAAAAAGCCCGGCGGGTGGTTTGAAAAGGCGAAGATGACGGGGCACGCGATCTACTCGCACGAGGCGCGGCGGCGGATTCGGGCAATGATCGCGGACTTCCGGCCCAACGTGGCGCATGTGCGGAACATTTACCACCATCTTTCGCCATCGATCTTATGGGAGTTGAAGGCGCAGAAAGTTCCAGTGGTGTATCACCTGAACGATTTCAAAGTGCTGTGCGCCAGCTACAACCTGGTATTACGCGGAGAACCCTGCGAAGCGTGCAGGGGAGGCAATTTCTGGCACGCGCTGCAGCAGAAATGCTACCCAGGATGGGGCGCGCGGATGACGCTGGTGGCGGAAGCATACCTGCACAAATGGGTGGGCACGTACCGGAAATGTGTCGACTGCTTTCTTGCGCCGAGCTGCTTTGTGCGCGACAAGTTCGTCGAACATGGGTGGGACGCAGCGCGGTTCGAGGTGCTGCCCCACTTCCAGCCAGTCAAGGCGATTGCGGAGCGCCGGTCGGAGGGCGCGCCGTTACTTTACTTTGGCCGGCTCTCGGCGGAAAAAGGGGTGGATGATTTGCTGCACGCCATGCATCGACTGCCCGATTTTCGTCTCGTCGTCGCGGGGGATGGCCCAGAGCGCGGCCGTTTGCAGCAGTTGGCCGGGGAAATGGGATTGTCCAATGTTGAGTTCGCCGGCCACCGGAGCGGAGCGGAACTGGAGCGGATGATCGCCGGTTCCCGCTTCACGGTGCTGCCATCCCATGCTTATGAAACGCTGGGCAAGACGATTCTTGAATCGTACGCGGCGGCGCGCGCCGTGGTGGCGACGGATTTGGGATCGCGGCGAGAACTGGTACACCCGGGGAAGACGGGACTCCTGTATAGGACCGGGGATGTGGAGCAACTGACATCGGCAATCAGATTTCTCGGCTCAGAACCGCAAATGGCGGACAGAATGGGGCAGGCGGGATGGGAACTGGTGCAGCAGAAACATACGGCGCAGGCTCATTACGAGGCACTCGCCGGTTTGTACGAGCGTCTGGTTGGGGGAAAACGGCCTGCTGTGACATCGGCAGCCAACGTGTTCCGGAAACCGGTGCTGCGGGTCGCCTTCATTGGCGGGCGCGGAGTGGTATCGAAATACAGCGGCATCGAAACCTACTACGAGCAGGTGGGGGGCCGGTTGGCGGGGTTGGGACACGAGGTTACGGCGTACTGCCGTTCGTATTTCACCCCTCCGGGGAAGGAGCACGAGGGGATGCGCGTGGTGCGGCTGCCCACGATCCGGTCGAAGCATCTGGAGACGCTGGTGCACACATTTCTGAGCACGATGCATGTGCTGACGCAGCCCTGCGACGTTGTGCACTATCATGCGCTGGGGCCGGCGCTGTTTTCGTTCATTCCGCGAATTGCGGGAAAGAAAACGGTGGTCACCGTGCAGGGTCTGGACTGGCAGCGAAAGAAGTGGGGGCGCATCGCGTCGGCGGTTCTACGGCTCGGGGAACGGGCGGCGGTGGTTCTGCCTACGGGGACGATGGTGGTCTCGCGGGTACTGCAGAAGTATTATTGGGAACTTTATGGCGCGAAGACATCTTACGTGCCCAACGGCGGAATTTTGCGCGCGCGGCGATTGCCCGACAAGATCTTTGACTGGGGGCTCGAGCCCGGCAAATACATTCTATTTCTTGGCAGGTTCTCACCGGAGAAGGGGTGCCATTTACTGGTCGAGGCATATGAGAAGTTGAACACCGATATAAAGCTCGTAATGGCCGGCGCTTCGAGCTATTGCGACGACTACTCGCGTGATCTGCTGGCCCACGCCGGTGAGCGGATCAAGATGCTGGACTGGGTCTCAGGAGAAGCGCTTGACGAACTGCTGACCAACGCCATGGTGTTTGTGTTGCCCTCCGATCTGGAGGGTCTTTCGCTGGCGCTGCTCGATGCGATGGGCGCGGGAATTTGTGTGCTGGCCAGCGACGTGCCTGAAAATAAGGAGGCTGTGGAGAACGCGGGATTCACTTTCCGGCGCGGTGACGTGGACGACCTGGCCGACCGGCTGCGGTTTCTGATTGCGAATCCGGCAGTGCGTATGGCGGCGGGGCAGGCCGCGATAGGCCGCGTGCGGGAACATTATCAGTGGGCGCAGGTCGCAACCGAGGTGGAACGGGTTTATTTTGAGATGATGGGGTGGGAATTGCCCGCAATGCCGGCCAGAAAGCCCGGGCAACCATCCGTAGTTCATGTCCGGGGTGCGGAACGAATGGCTGGATAGAGAACCGTCGGTGCGAACCGTCGGCGCGTCGGATGCGCGCAACGCGTAATGTTGTGGTTCGCAAACAAATCGATAGCCGCAAAGGAAGGACGGGGTGCATCCCGTCCTTTTTTGTTTACAATGACCATTCACGTCCGCGGGGGCATGTTGCGTGGACGACAGAAGTCGAAATCCACGATATGGAAAACGGGATTCTGGTCACGGGTGGGGCGGGTTTTATCGGGTCGAACTTCATCCTGCAATGGATCGAGAAGCATTCCGCTTCCATCGTGAATCTGGACAAGCTTACGTACGCCGGAAATCTGCGCAACCTCGAGACGCTGGCGCGTGAGCCGCGGTACGAATTTATCCACGGGGACATCGCGGATCGCGGGCTAGTACGCGGGCTACTGGAGCGCCGCCGGCCACGCGCCATCGTGCATTTTGCAGCCGAGAGCCACGTAGATCGATCGATTCGCGGGCCGGAAGATTTCGTCCGAACCAATGTGGACGGGACATTCGCCCTGCTGGAAGAGGCTCGAGCCTATTGGGGAGATTTGCGCGGGCCGGCTCGGAACGAGTTCCGGTTTCTGCATGTTTCCACCGACGAAGTTTATGGATCGTTGGGGCCCGACGAACCGGCGTTTTCAGAGACGACTCCTTATGCGCCCAACAGTCCCTACGCGGCTTCGAAAGCGGCGTCCGACCATTTTGTGCGCGCTTATCATCACACTTACGGCTTGCCCACGCTAACCACGAACTGCTCGAATAACTATGGGCGCTTTCAGTTTCCGGAGAAATTGATACCGCTGATGATCCTCAACGCGCGTGACGGTAAGCCGCTTCCAGTTTATGGGGACGGGCAGAATGTCCGGGACTGGCTTTACGTGGAGGACCACTGCGAAGCCATCGCAACCGTTCTGGCTCGCGGCAAGGTTGGAGAAACTTATAACATCGGGGGATGGAACGAGAAGCGCAACATCGAAATCGTGCAGACCATCTGCGACAAGGTGGATGAGATGGCCGGATGCTGCGCTAAGCCGCGCCGCGACTTGATTGCTTTCGTGAAGGACCGTCCCGGACACGATCGGCGCTATGCCATGGATGCAACCAGGATTGAGCGGGAGTTGGGCTGGAAGCCGAAGGAGACATTTGAGAGTGGGATTTCGAAGACGATACGCTGGTACCTGGAAAATGAAGAGTGGGTCCGCGAAGTGACCAGCGGAAGCTACCGGCAGTGGATTGAGACGCACTACTCTTCTTAACGAGGACCATCAAATCAACCGGGAGCCATCAAATCGCACTCCGGTCGATTTTCAGCCGATGCAGCGAAACAGCCTTCTTATGACGCAAGCCTCCAACAGTTCGAGTTACAAAGGGATCATTCTGGCGGGCGGGTCGGGGACACGCTTGTATCCCATAACCCACGCCATGGGGAAAAGCCTGCTTCCGGTTTACAACAAGCCCATGATTTATTACCCGTTGTGCACGTTGATGCTGGCGGGAATTCGCGACATCCTTCTTATTACCACTCCGGAGGATGTGCTTAAGTTTCAAACGCTGCTGGGGGATGGAAACCAGTTCGGCATCCACTTGCAATATAAGGTGCAGCCGAAACCAGAGGGAATTGCGCAGGCTTTCCTGCTGGGCGAAGAATTTCTCGGAAGCAACGCGTGCGCGTTGGTGCTGGGAGACAATATTTTTTACGGACACGATCTGGCCAAGGATTTGCGCGACGCCGCGAGTAAGGCTGCAGGCGCACGGGTGTTCGCGTATCCGGTGAACGATCCTGAGCGGTACGGCGTCGTGGAGTTCGATGCCGGGGGGCGGGCGCTCAGCATCGAGGAAAAACCGGCGAAACCGAAGTCGCGCTACGCGGTAACCGGACTTTACTTCTACGATAATCAGGTGGTCAAGATCGCGAAGGCGCTGAAACCCAGCGCACGGGGCGAATTGGAAATCACCGACGTAAACAAGATCTATCTGGAACGTGGCGAGCTGGAAGTAATCGTGATGGGACGGGGCATGGCGTGGCTGGACACGGGCACGCACGAATCGCTGATGGATGCATCGCTCTACATTCAAGCCATCGAAAAAAGGCAGGGACTGATGGTGGCTTGCCCGGAAGAAATCGCACTGAGGTCAGGCTACATTACGGCGGAGCAGGTGGAGAAGATCGGCAGATCGATGAAGAACAACAGTTACGGCGCCTACCTTCTGCAGTTGCCGCATGAGAAGGTATTCTGATGGAAGCGATCCGGTGATTGGTCCAGGGATGGATTTGCTCAAGAAAACTTCGACTTCATTGCCGGGAGTATTTGTACTGGAACCCCGCATTTTCGGCGATGAACGCGGATTTTTCTTCGAGAGCTACAACCAGCAACTCATGACCGAGGCGGGAATTCACGAGACGTTTGTGCAGGACAATCATTCTTGCTCGGCGCGCAACGTTCTGCGCGGATTGCATTATCAGCTCAGACAGGCGCAGGGAAAACTGGTGCGGGTTGCGGAGGGAGAGATCCTCAACGTCGCCGTCGACATGCGCCGCAGTTCTGCGAACTTTGGCCGATGGGAAGCAGTGCGGCTGTCGGGCGAGAACAAGCGTATGTTGTGGATTCCAGCAGGCTTTGCCCACGGATTCCGCGTGTTTTCGGAAAAGGCCCATGTGCTCTACAAAGCGACTGACTTCTATGCGCCCGAGCATGAGCGCACCCTCGCCTGGAACGATCCTGAATTGAAGATCAACTGGGAACTGGACGGCGAACCAATCGTATCGGCGAAAGATCAGCGGGGCGTCGCCTTTCGCGACGCCGAGAGCTACGGCTAACCCCAATGCGAGTGACAATTTTTGGCGCGTCCGGCCTGCTGGGCAAGGCGCTTATGCGCGAGTGGAACGGAGACATGCTGACTGGATTGACCTCGCGCGGGGCGGATATCCGCGATGTCGAGCGCGTGCGGCAAGTCGTGAAGGAGACGCTGCCCGAGTGGATCGTGCTGGCGGCGGCCTACACCGATGTGGACGGCTGCGAAAAAAATCCGGACCTGGCCTTTGCCGTGAATCGAGATGGGGCCGTGAATGTGGCAAGGGCGGCGAAGGAGGCCGGAGCGCGGCTTTTGTTTCTCAGCTCGGATTATGTTTTCGACGGGAAGGCGAGCGCGCCCTACGAGATCGGTGACAAACGAAATCCGCAAAGCGTTTATGGACGAACCAAGGCCGAGGCGGAGATCAAACTGCTGGAACTGATGCCGGAGTGTTGCATCGCGAGAACGTCGTGGTTGTTCGGGACCGGCGGAAAGTGTTTTCCGGATACGATTTTGAAACTGGCCGCAAGCCGCCCGGCGCTGGATGTGGTGGACGATCAGCGCGGATGTCCGACCTATGGGGTGGACCTGGCGCGGGCCATCATTCAGTTGTGCCGGAACAATGCCGGCGGAATTGTGCATGTGACCAATGCCGGCAATTGCTCATGGTTTGAGTTTGCCTCGAAAATAGTGCGGGACGCGGGGCTGGCGACGGCCGTGCGTCCGGTGAGCAGCCTGCAAATGGCGCGGCCTGCGCCGCGTCCCGCGTATTCAGTCCTGTCGTCGAATCGTCTGCGCGAACTCGGAATTGAAATGCCCTCCTGGCATGATGCGCTGCGGCGTTATTTGGAAGAGCGGGAGACACCGGCGAACTAGCCCCCGAACTAGCATGGATTGCTTCGCTTCTGCCCGCCCTGCTAGGATTGCCGTGGCCCGCCTGGGGATCGCGTGAAAATAATCGAGAATTATATTGATGGCCGCTTCGTCACTGGCAAGCGGGAGTTTGCGGATGTGAATCCCGCGGACGCGACGGTGATTGCCCAGGTCACGGAAGCGGATTCGGCGCAGGTTGACGAGGCCGTCGACGCGGCGCAGCGTGCTTTGCGCGGAGAGTGGGGACGGATCGGAGTGCGCGAGCGCGCGGCGCGATTGCATAAGGTCGCCGATGCGATTGAAAAACGATTCGATTGCTTTGTGCAGGCCGAAGTTGCGGACACGGGCAAACCCGTAGCGCTCGCTTCCCGGCTCGATGTTCCCCGCGCAGCGGCGAATTTTCGCGTGTTTGCCGACATGGTGAAGATGGCCGGGCTGGAATCTTTTCAGACGGAAACACCCGACGGGAACCAGGCCTTGAATTATGCGGTGCGCAAGCCGCTCGGAGTGGTTGGCGTGATCACTCCGTGGAATCTGCCTTTGCTTCTGCTCACCTGGAAAGTCGCTCCGGCATTGGCCTGCGGAAATGCCGTGGTGGTGAAACCTTCGGAGGAAACCCCGGCTACGGCGACGCTGCTTGCCGAGGCCATGCAAGAGGCGGAAATCCCGAATGGCGTTTACAACGTTGTACACGGGTTCGGGCCGGGGTCGGCCGGAGAATTCCTGACGCAACATCCCGAGGTGAACGCGGTAACGTTTACCGGTGAATCGAAAACCGGTGCAGCAATTATGAAAGCGGTGGCGTCGACGGTGAAGCCGGTTTCGTTTGAGCTCGGCGGCAAAAATGCCGCGATCGTTTTCGCGGACTGCGATCTGCGCGAAGCTGGTAAAGGGGATATCCGACGCTGTGTTTCTTAATACCGGGCAAGTCTGCTTGTGCGCGGAGCGCGTTTATGTTGAGCGCACAATCTTCGCTGAATTCGTAGATGAACTGAAGCAAAAAGCGGAGAGCTTGCATGCAGGCTGGCCGAGCGACGAGAAAACCAACCTGGGACCGCTGATTTCGGCGCAACATCGCGAAAAGGTGCTTTCCTATTACCAACTCGCGCGGGAAGAAGGGGCTACGGTGGTGACGGGCAGCGGCATTCCGCATTTTGGTGACGGTCGCGACCACGGATTCTACGTGCAACCAACCATCTATACTGGATTGCGGGAATCGGCGCGGTGCGTGAAGGAAGAAATTTTTGGCCCCGTGTGCCACGTGGCTCCGTTTGATTCGGAAGAGGAAGCCGTGGCCATGGCCAACGATACGAAGTACGGACTGGCGGCCTCGATCTGGACCAGCAACCTGAAACGCGGCCATCGCGTCGCGCAGCAGATGCACGTGGGAATCACATGGGTGAATTGCTGGTTTCTGCGCGACCTGAGAACTCCGTTCGGCGGATCGGGACTTTCGGGAATTGGGCGCGAAGGCGGAATGCACTCGCTGAATTTTTATTCGGAGCTTAACAACATCTGTATTCGACTGTAGGGCCGCCCAAGCGCGACTGCGGATTTGACACCGGAACTTTGACACCGAGACAACGAGCAATGAGCGGCATGGAAAGCAAAGTTGTTGATGGCAAGGCGGCGCCGCGGGGCAAGTATCCGCACGTGAAGCGGGCTGGCGACTTTCTGTTTGTGTCGGGCACCAGTTCGCGCCGTTCCGACAATACGATTGCCGGGGCCGAAGTGGATGCAATGGGCACTACGCAGCTCGACATCCGGGCGCAGACTCGAGCCGTGATCGAGAACATCCGTGACATTCTGCAAAGCGCCGGGGCGCAACTGGCGGACGTTGTTGAGATTTCCAGTTACCTGGTAAACATGAATGATTTCGCCGGTTACAACGAAGTGTATGGCGAATTTTTTGGATTCGATGGCCCGGCAAGGACGACTGTGGCGGTGCATCAGTTGCCGCATCCGCACTTGCTGATTGAAATCACGGCCAGAGCTTACAAGCCGTTGAAATAGGAGGCGCGATGGCGTCGATCAAGAATTTGAAGGCATTCAATTTTGAGGGCTGGATCGAAGAGAATAAGGAGAAGCTCAAGCCTCCTGTTGGAAACGCGCAAGTGTGGGAAGACGGCGAGATGATGGTGACCGTGGTGGGCGGGCCCAACCAGCGGCGCGATTATCACGACGACCCGACGGAGGAATTTTTTTACCAGTTGAAGGGCAATATTTCTCTTCGCATCATGGAGACGCCAGGCAAACCGCCGCTCGAAATC
Source organism: uncultured Acidobacteriaceae bacterium (assembly GCA_963784085.1). GTDB lineage: Bacteria > Acidobacteriota > Terriglobia > Terriglobales > Acidobacteriaceae > Sulfotelmatobacter. Next base: position 28,753 of record CAWAQH010000013.1, read on the forward strand.
CCGATCAAAGAGGGTGAGATTTTTCTTCTGCCGAAGCACCTGCGGCATTCGCCGCAGAGACCGGCGGACACGGTGGGAGTGGTCATCGAAGTGCCGCGCCCCGAGGGCTCTCTGGACGCGTTCGAGTGGTACTGCCCGAACTGCCACCAACTGGTTTATCGCGCGGAGGTGAGGCTGAAGAGCATCGTGAAGGATCTGCCGCCGATTTTTGAACAATTCTACGGAGATGAGAGCCGGCGAAAGTGCAAACATTGCGGCACGATTCATCCAGGCAAATGAGAATGCAAGTCATCGACATTCACAATCATTTTTTCCCCAGCTCATGGCCCGACCTTGCGGCTCGCTTCGGCACGCCGGACTGGCCGTGGATCAAGCACACGGAGCCGGGCAAAGCGGACATCATGGTGGGAGATAAATTCTTCCGCCATATTTATTCGGCCTGCTGGGACCCGGAGGTCCGGCTGCGCGAGATGGACCGGGATGGCATCGATCTGCAGGTGATTTCTGCCACGCCAGTGCTGTTCGCCTATGAACGCCCAGTGGAACAGGCGCTGGATTGCGCGCAACTGTTCAATGACGCCGCGCTTGAACTTTGCAGCCGGGGAAAAGGCAGGTTGAAATCGTTGTGCCAGGTGCCGCTGCAAAATATTGATGCGGCCTGCAAGGAACTCAGCCGGTGCATGCTCGCAGGGCATTTGGGCGTCCAGATTGGCAACCATGTCGGCAGCAAGAACCTTGATGACGCAGGCGTTGTAACTTTTCTGCACCACTGCGCCGATGAAGGCGCGGCGGTGCTGGTGCATCCATGGGAGATGTTTGGCCGGGACCGGATGCCGAAATACATGATGCCCTGGACTGTGGGCATGCCCGCGGAAACGCAACTTTCGGTGGTGGCGCTGATTTTGAGTGGGGCCTTTGACCGGCTGCCGGCCACTTTGCGTATCTGCTTCGCGCACGGCGGCGGCAGTTTCGCCTTTTTGCTTGGGCGACTGGAGAATGCATGGCACCACCATCCGGTGGCGAGAGGCGAATGTCAGCATCCGCCGAGCCATTATGTGAATCGGTTCTCCACGGATTCCGCGGTGTTCGATCAGCGCGCGCTGCAATTTCTGGCGGGGACGATGGGAACAGACCGGGTGATGCTGGGTTCGGATTATCCGTTTCCGCTGGGCGAGGAACGCGTGGGGTCGCTTATTCGTGAGAGCGCTTTATCGCAGGATGCCAAGAGCAAGCTTCTGGGCGAAAATGCGATGCGGTTTTTGGGGCTCGAAACGAAGACGAACCAGCCCGAGGCTCCGGCAGGCGGGTGCGCGGCATCGGAGGTGGGAAGTCCGGTGGAAGTCAAACCTGGGCAACTCACGTACAGTTCGTATTTGAAGATTCCGGAGCTGCTGGAGTTGCAGCAGCCGCAATCGAAACCACCGCATCACGATGAGCTGCTTTTTATACTGGTGCATCAGACCTACGAGCTGTGGTTCAAGGAACTGCTGCATGATCTGGACGCGGTGGTGGCGAATCTGCGGGGGTCCGGCGAGGCTCCGGAGTCGAGAGACGGCGTGTATGAAGCGGCGCGATTGTTGCGGCGATGTACGGAAGATCACGCGGGTGCTGGTGGAGCAGTTCACGATTCTGGAAACGATGCTGCCCACGCATTTTCTGGCGTTTCGCGGCCTGCTGGAGCCTGCCAGCGGATTCCAATCGGAGCAGTTTCGAGAGATCGAGTTTCTGTGCGGATTGAAAGACGAGAAAATGCTTCGCTATCACCGGCCCACGCCGGAAGCATATGCAAGCCTGAAGCGCCGCCTCGAGGAACCGTCCCTGCACGATGTATTTTTCGGTGCCTTGCAAGCCATGGGCAAACTGCGCCAGCCCGTAAGGACGCGACGGAGAAGGAGCGATTCGAAGCCCGCGCCCGCGCTGTCCACGCACTGTACAAGGACGAGCATCATCATCGCGACTGGATCGATGTGTGCGAGCGGCTGACGGAGTTTGACGAACTAGTGGTGAGCTGGCGGTTGCGCCACATCCAACTCGTCGAGCGGATCATCGGATTCGCATGGGAACTGGCGGAAGTTCTGGGGCTTCTTACCTGAAGCTCACGCTCGACAAAAATTTTTTCCCGAATTGTGGGAGGCGCGGACGTTGTTGACCGAGTGAGCGTTCCTCTCATCTCTTCGAAAGGTTTGTTCGTCGAATCTCTCAGATGAAGGCCGCACCAGAAAAAATCACACTGATCGGCGCCGGGCTGAACGGTCCGCTTCTGGCTATTCTTCTGACGCAGAGGGGATTCGCGCGTCGAGATCTATGAGCGGCGTCCTGACATGCGGCAGCGTGCGCATGAGTGCAGGGCGTTCCATCAATCTTGCGATTTCGACCCGCGGCATTCATGCATTGCAGCAAGCCGGGCTGTGGGAGCGGATGCAAGAGCATCATCATCCCGATGAAGGGCCGGATGATGCATTCCGATTGCTGGAGAACTCACGTTTCAACCTTACGGAAAGAATGAAACGGAAGTCATCAATTCGATTTCGCGAGCGGAATTGAACATCGCCCTGATGAATGCCGCCGAGGAACAGGGCGCGGCCATTCATTTCAATCTGCGATGCACGGGCTACGATTTGAAGAAGCGGCGCGATCCGATTGCGCGAGGAGCGACTGGCGAAGAAACGATACGCGAAGCAGGCGTCGTGATCGGGTGCGATGGGTCTGCGTCTGCGATACGAGCGGAGATGCTCAAGCTGAACCGGTTCAATTTCTCGCAACAGTATCTGGACTACGGTTACAAGGAATTGACGATTCCCGCGGGTCCACAGGAGAAACACGCTCTCGAGACCCACGCTCTGCACATCTGGCCGCGGGGCAATCACATGCTGATCGCGTTGCCCAATATCGATGGCACGTTCGCCTGCATTCTTTTCCTGCCGTTTGAGGGCGCCTGACAGCTTTGCCGATCTGGCCACGGCGGCCGAGGTGGCCCGATTTTTTCAATCTCGTTTTCCGGACGCGGTTCCGCTGATGCCGCAACTGGCCGAAAACTACTTCGCGAATCCCGACCGGGGCGATGGTAACGATCAAATGTTCCCCGTGGCATGTGGAGAAAGAGCATTTGCTTCTGGGAGATGCGGCTCATGCAATCGTTCCGTTTTTTGGCCAGGGATTAAATTGCGGATTCGAAGACTGCACGTTGCCTGCTGGAGTTGCTTGACCGATACGGTGCAAACTGGCCGTTAGTATTCGCCGAATTCGAAAAGGAGCGCAAGGACAATACGGATGCCATCGCAGACATGGCGATTGAGAATTTCACGGAGATGAGAGATCGGGTTGCGGACTCGCGGTTTCTGTTTCGAAAGAAAGTGGAACTGGCTCTGGAGGCGAGGTATCCGCGACTCTTTGTGCCGAAATATTCCATGGTGACTTTTCATCGAATTCCCTACTCCGTCGCCCTGGCGCGCGGAGCGGTTCAGGACCGGATGCTGGCTGAACTCTGCGAGTGGATTCCGTCGCGTCGAAGATCTCGACTGGGACAAGGCCGACCGGTTGGTTCATCGCGAACTCACTCCCCTGGAGCTCCGGCAGTGAGCAACTGCCAATTTCAATCGGAGTTCCAATCGGGCGAGGATTTTGCGATCGCGATGGATGCGACGCGATCCGTTGAAGGGTATCGCGAGCGCTTTCTGTTTCCGAAGACAACTGGCGGCGACTGCGTTTATCTGTGCGGTCACTCACTCGGGCTGCAGCCGAGGACCGCGGCGGCATACATTGAGCAGGAACTGAAGGACTGGGCCGAACTTGGCGTGGAGGGACATTTTCACGCGAAAAATCCGTGGATGCCTTACCACAGGCTGCTTTGCCAGCAGACCGCCGAGTTGGTGGGGGCAAAGCCGATTGAAGTCGTCGTGATGAATTCTCTTACCGTGAATCTGCACCTGATGATGGTTTCGTTTTACCGTCCGACGGCGAAGAGATACAAAATTGTGGTGGAGCGCGGGAGCGTTCCCTTCCGACCAGTATGCGATGCAATCGCAGATTCGCTTTCATGGATTTGATCCGGCGAGTTCGCTTATCGAATTGACGCCGCTGCCGGGCGAATCGTGCTTGCGCGAGGAAGAAATTGAGCGATTGATCGAGCGTGAGGGCGATGAGATCGCGTTGATCATGCTGGGAGGAGTGAATTACGCGACCGGCCAGGCGTTTGATATGGAGCGAATCACGCGTGTGGGTCATGCGCAGGGCTGCGTGGTCGGGTTCGATCTGGCCCATGCGGCGGGCAATTTGCAACTGAACCTGCACGAGTGGGGGCCGGACTTTGCTGTGTGGTGCAGCTACAAATATCTGAATGGCGGCCCGGGATGCATGGCCGGTTGTTTTGTTCATGAAAGCCATGCGCGCGCGTGGGAACTGCCTCGCTTTGCGGGCTGGTGGGGCCACGACGAAGAGTCGCGATTTGAGATGGGGCCGGAGTTCCGGCCGATGTCCGGCGCTGAGGGCTGGCAGTTGAGCAATCCCTCGATTGTGAGTCTGGCGGTGTTGCGAGCATCGATGGATATTTTTCACGAAGCGGGCATGGAGCGGTTGACGGGCCAAGAGCGTGTCGCTGACGGGCTATCTGGAATTTTTACTGAGTCAGAAAGCATCTTCAAATTTTCAATCGTCACACCGCATGAAAAGGAAAGGCGCGGAGCGCAGATCTCTATTCGCGTTCCGCCAGCAAGGGCGGAGAATTATGCAAACGGCTGGCACAGAGGAAGGCATCGTGGGCGACTGGCGCGAGCCCGATACTTTTCGAGTCGCGCCGGTGCCGTTGTACAACTCATATCAAGATGTCTTCCGGTTTGTTGAGCGATTTCCGCCGCGATGGGCAGCAGGCGGATAGCGTGATCAGCATCCACGCGATTACTTCCGTAATACGCGTTCTATCAGGGCCGGAACATAAACTCTTAGCGTGAGACTTAATTTCCGTGGAGCAACCCGGTAGGTGGACGGGAATCGTGTGCGCAGTGGTGTGCGTTCACCTCTGCGTTTCGCTGCTGGCTCCGCGCGGTATTGGACTCACCGCCTTTGGCGACCTGACGCAGTCTGCGCTGCTGTCTGTGTCGCGACGCTGCATTGGTTTCTCGAACATCAGGACGACGCATAAGAAAGCTCAAACTCTTTCTGGTTTCTCATGGGGATGGGCTGCGGGATGTGGCTCTGCGCTCAGATTTTGTGGACCTATTTCGAGGTGTTCCTGCGCCAGGACGCGCCGAACCCATTCGTCGGAGACGTGGTTCTTTTTCTCCACGTTGTTCCCATGATGGCGGCCCTGGTGGTGCAGCCGCACATTCAACGGAAAGATCAATTCCTTGCGGCTGCGTCTTCTGGATTTCTTTTTTTTGCTCGCCTGGTGGCTTTATCTATATTTGTTTATCGTGATCCCGTGGCAGTACGTTTCGCCGAACGAAGCGATGTATGGACGCAGCTTTGACCTGCTCTACGCTGGTGAACAAATCGTCATGATGGTGGGAGTGGGCCTGGTTTGGAGGCGAAGCGAAGGTTCGTGGCGCAACATTTACCGGCAGCTTTTCAAAGCGGCGCTGCTTTACGGCGTGGGCTCCATTCTGGCCGGCGTAGCGATCGACTTTCATCAGTACTATACGGGCAGTATTTACGATGTTCCGCTGGTGGCAGCCATGGCGTGGTTTGTCGCAGTGGGCTTCGATGGCGCGAGGATCCGGCCCGGGCGCGGCTCAAGGAACAGGCATCGCGGCCCACCACAGCATGTGGACTGCGCGTTTGGCGATGATGGCTGTGCTCTCCACTCCGCTGATGGTGGCGTGGGCAGAGTTTGGCGGAAACTCGCCGGCGCGGGTGCGCTCTTACCGGATTGCTGCTGACAGTGGCGGCGATGGTCTTCATGGGCGCGCTGGTGTTTCTTAAGCAGCACTGGATGGACCGGGAATTGCTCCACTTGCTGCAACTGTCGCGGCAGAATCTGGATGAGATGTGCGCACTGAAAGACGAATTGGAGAGTAAGGAACAGTCGTTGCGCTGGCATGGCCTCGAACTGCAGCGCAAGAACCTTGAACTTCAGGAGATTTCCTTTACCGATGCGTTGACGGGCTGTGGAACCGCCGCTATCTGGAGGAGATTCTTGCCGCGGAAGTCGGGACAGGTCTTGCGAAATTACGACGCGCGCCCGCGGCGCCGACATTCGCAAGCTTGATCATCGTGACCTGATTTTCATCATGGTGGACGTGGATTTCTTCAAGCAAGTAAACGATGTTCATGGGCACCCTGCCGGCGATCGCCTGTTGCAACGGGTGGCCGAACGCCTCAGCCGAGTCGTGCGAAAATCGGATGTTTTGGTGCGCTGGGGCGGAGAAGAATTTCTGATCATGGTCCCGTTCCGCGGATCCGAGCGGTACGCCTGCATTCTGCGAGCGAATTCTGGACATCATGGCATCCGAGGCTTTCGATCTCGGCCACGGAGTGCAAGTGCGCAAGACATGCTCGGTGGGATGGGCTCCTTTCCCATGGTGCCGCGCCGCCTATCAGGCGGTGTGCGCCGAAGAGACCATCGAACTGGCAGACACCGCGCTGTACCGGGCAAAAGCTGGCGGACGAAATCAGAGTGTGGGAATTTTGCCGGGCGACGGCGCGGTTGCAAGCCCGCACACGATCACGCTCGAGGCCTTGCAGAGTGATCGCGGCGTTCTGACGCGTACGGTCACGACTGATTACTCCGCCGGAAGCAGTTGTACTGGGCCTGCTCAGGAAGTCTTGTCCAGCGAACCGCGCGAACGCTGAATCTTTTACCGCAATCGCGATGGAACCTATACTCGCCGCACTTGACCTCGGCCACGGCGTTGAATACAGTGAGAATCCGGCCTGCCAGTGGCTGCAGGTTGCAGCCCAGGGAGACCGCTCTGCACCAGGCTGCGTCGACTGGAATCTCGAAAAACTTCCGAGGCATATTCGACGAGGAATGCGAAAAACCACTTCACGCAAGGCGGGTTTGCGCCAGAAAGCGCAATTGATGTCAGCATCTGAAATTGACCGCACGCTGGTTCGCCTGGCGTATGAGATCGTGGAGAAAAATGGCGGCGCAGAGGGTCTGGGATTGGTCGGGATTCGGCGCCGCGGCGTGCCCATCGCGGAGCGCCTGGGCAAGATCATCACCCGAATCGAAAATGCCAAGGTCCCGGTCGGGACGTTGGACATCACTTTCTATCGCGACGATCTTTCGACGCTCGGGCCGAAGCCAGTGGTGCAAGACAGAGAGATCGGGTTCTCGATTGAAGATATGAACATCGTCCTGGTCGACGACGTTCTGTATACCGGGACGCACGACCCGTGCCGCGCTGGATGCGCTGTTTTCACACGGGCGACCGCAGCGGGTGCAGTTATGCGTGCTGATTGATCGCGGACACCGTGAATTGCCGGTCGAAGCGAGCTTTGTCGGGCGGCAATGTGCAGACCACCGAGAGGAAGTGATCGAGGTGAAATTGACTGAGATCGACGATGCGGAGAAAGTCTTGCTGATGGAGAGATAAGGATAAGGATAAGGATTGCGCGAGAAAGCCGGAAATTCGGCGGACAATAGATTTCGTGAGACGATAAATGCAGGCAATAAATTAAGGACGGCGGTGACAACGCCGTCCTTATTTTCGTGGCGCAACTCGACTAAGCCAATTTCGTGCAGACCGCCTTCGTCTGCGTGTAAAGGTTCAGCGCATCGTGACCCATTTCGCGGCCCCATCCGGATTGCTTGTATCCACCAAAGGGCAGCGCGGCGTCGAAGATGTTGTAGCAATTGATCCACACCGTTCCGGCGCGGAGATATGCTGCCAGTGCGTGGGCTTTGCTGATGTCCTTTGTCCAGACGGCGGCAGCCAGGCCATATTCGCTGTCGTTGGCGCGCGGCAAAATTTCCTCCGGATCGTCGAAAGGAATCGCCGCAACCACCGGCCCGAAGATTTCTTCCCGCACCACCTTCATATCTTCACGAGTGTTCACCAGAACCGTGGGTTCCACGAAATAACCTTTGTCTCCCATTCTGTGGCCGCCGACAACGGCGGTGGCACCCTCCGAGAAGCCGGCATTCCGAGATAGCCACAGACTCGGCTCAACTGTTCCTCGGAGACGAGCGGGCCCATGTTGGTTTCGCGGATCGAGACCGGAGCCGACATTGATCTTCTTCGCTTGTTCGGCAACGCCCTTCGACGACTCGGTCGAAGATCGGCTTCTCGATATAGAGGCGCGATCCGGCGCAGCAACACTGGCCATGATTGAAGAAGATCGCGCTTGCCGCGCCGGGGATGGCTGTCATCAGATCGGCGTCCTTGAAAACGACGTTGGGGGACTTCCCGCCGAGTTCGAGCGACACTTTTTTCAAATTGCCAGCGGCGGCGTGCACGATCAGCTTACCGACTTCGGTGGAACCGGTGAAGGCGATTTTGTCGACGTCTGGGATGCGCGGCCAGCGCCGCGCCGGCGGTTTCGCCATACCCCGGCACGATATTCACCACGCCTTCAGGGAAACCGGCTTCCATGATGAGTTCGCCGAGACGCAGCGCTGAAAGCGGGGTTTGCTCCGCGGGCTTCAACACGACCGTGCATCCAGCGGCCAGGGCCGGACCGAGTTTCCACGCGGCCATCAGCAGCGGGAAATTCCAGGGAATGATTTGCCCGGCGACTCCAACTGGCTCGCGCAGCGTATAGGCGAGATACTTCGCGCCCGGAGTGTAAGGAACCGAGAGCGGAATGGTGTTGCCTTCGATCTTGGTCGCCCAGCCGGCCATGTAGCGAAACAGATCGACAGCCAGGGGCACATCGGCTGCGCGCGCGATAGTGAGAGGCTTGCCGTTGTCGAGACTTTCGAGATAGGCGAATTCCTCGGTGTGCGCTTCGAGCAGGTCAGCAAGCTTCCAGATCAGCCGGCCTCGCTCCGATGCGGTCAGCTTGCGCCAGGGGCCGTGGTCAAAGGCTTTGCGCGCGGCTTTTACAGCTTGCTCGATATCGGCGCGATCGCCTTCAGCAACCTGAGCGAGAACCTCACCGGTGGCAGGGATTGTAGGTCGGAAAAGTCTTGCCGGAAATGGAATTGACCCATTGGCCGCCGATCAACATCTTGCGCGGCTTTTCAAGGAACTCCGCCACCAGCGGATGAATTTGCGGTGACACTGCGATACCCATACTGCCTCCTTCGACGAAGCACGAAATTGCGTGAAGTAACGCAAAAGCTAAAGATGCCGGGCGGAGAAGAATAACGGCACCATGCTAGTCCTGAGCCCGCACAAAGGCAATTCAGGCGCGCGGGGATAAGACCTGAAAGTCAAATCATTTTAACGCTCGCAGAAAACACCCACCGCTTTGCGGCTATTCACCGTAAGGGACCCAAATATTTTTGACCTGGGTGGCGTGCTCGAGGAACCAGCGGCCTTCGGCGTTTGGATTGAACCAGTCGATGGCACGGCCTTCGTTGGTCCAGACCTGTTTGAGATTGCCAACCGACATGGCCTTCGCCGCGGCAGAGCTGGCTTCATCGGCAAAGCACCAGATGGCGTCCACATCGTCGTGCTCAGCCAAAGTTTTCAGCAGTTGCGAAACATGGCCGGTCACGATATTCACTACGCCGCCGGGCACGTCGCTGGTGTCAAAGACTTGATAGAGATCGCTGGCGATGAGTGGATACGCTTCGGACGGAACCGCGACCACCGTATTGCCCACCGCAATGGCGGGCATGACGAGAGAAATAAAACCCAACAGCGGGGCTTCGGTGGGGCAGATGACGCCCATGGCACCGAGCGACTCGTTCATAGCCAGCGCAACATTGCGAAAAGGAGGATTGTGCACAGCCCCGTCGAACTTGTCGGCCCATGCCGCGTAAGAGAAAATCCGTTCGACCGCGAGTTCGAATTCGGCGGCCGCCTGCTTCGCTCCGACCGCCTTCGCGAGACCGCGGATGATTTCATCGCGGCGCTGGGAAAGATTTTCGCCGCAGTAGTAAAGAACCTGGGCGCGATTATGGGCGGTGGCTTTGCCCCATGCCTCAGCTTTGCGGGCAGCCTCCACGGCGTTGCGGATATCCTTGCGGTTGCCGAGCGATGCTTCGCCGAGAAGATGTCCATCGGCCGAGCGCACTTCCATGCTATAGCCGGAGTCGGGACGCGCCTGCTTGCCGCCGATGTAGAGCTTCACGGTGCGGTCAATCGCAGGAGGGCCAACTTCGGGGTCTTCGTTGCTGTTCTTCGAAGGCGCGGGCGACGGAGCAAGCTTTGGGAGATTCTTAAACCACGACAGTTGCAGATATTCCCGCAGACCTTCCCTGCCGCCTTCGCGTCCAAATCCGCTCTCGCGATAGCCGCCAAAACCGCACGACGCGTCGAACAGGTTCGTGCAATTCACCCAGACGACACCAGCCTTCAGTTGAGCGGCCACGTGCAACGCTACGTTGACGCTTTCGCTCCAGACACAGGCTGCGAGACCGTAAGCCGTATTGTTGGCCAGTTCCACGGCTTCTTTCGGAGTGCGGAATGTCATTGCGGCCAGCACGGGGCCGAAGATTTCCTGCTGCGCGACGATTGACGTGGGATGCACGTTACTCAACAGCGTGGGCGGATAGTAAAAACCGCGCGCGGGCAAGGCCATCTGCGGCTGCCAGCAGGTGGCGCCATCGGCGATTCCCTGGCTGACCAGGCGCTCGATGCGGTCGAGCTGTACGCGCGCGACGATCGGGCCGATGTCGATCGCTTTGTCCAGAGGCGCGCCGATGCGCAAAGCGCTCATGCGCTCGCGAATCTTTGCCATCAAAGGTTCGGCTATGCTTTCCTGCATCAACAGGCGCGATCCGGCGCAGCAGACCTGGCCCTGATTGAACCAGATTCCGTCGACCAGTCCCTCGACGGCGCTATCGAGATCGGCATCCTCGAAAACGATGAACGGAGATTTGCCGCCGAGTTCGAGAGAGAGGCGCTTGTGACTGGGAGCGGTGGCGGCGCGAATTGCGCGTCCCACTTCGGTGGAACCGGTGAATGCGATTTTGTCGACATCGGCGTGTTTCACCAGGGCTTCGCCGGTCGCGCCGTCGCCGGTCACGATGTTGACGACGCCGGCGGGAAGTCCGGCTTCCTGGCAAAGCTCGGCGAAGGCAAGCGCGGTGAGCGGGGTGAATTCCGCCGGCTTCAATACGACCGTGTTTCCGGTGGCCAGAGCGGGCGCAATTTTCCATGCGGCCATAAGCAGTGGAAAATTCCAGGGGATGATCTGCCCTACGACGCCGCAAGGCTCGTACCCGGCAAACTCCTGCTCGAGAATTTGCGCCCATCCGGCGTGGTAATAGAAATGGCGCGCCACCAACGGAATATCGATGTCACGGCTTTCGCGGATGGGCTTGCCGTTGTTCATGGTTTCGAGAACGGCGAGAAGACGAGAATGTTTCTGCACTAATCGCGCCAGGGCGTAGAGATAACGCGCGCGGACATGTGGAGTAACGGCGCGCCATTTGGGAAATGCGGCTCGGGCTGCCCGAACGGCGACGTCGATATCGGCGGATGAACCCTGGGCGACGGAGGCGAGATTCTCTCCGGAAGAAGGATCGTGCGTCTCGAAGTATTCGCGGCTGGCAGGCGGCTGCCAGGCGCCGTTGATGAAGTGTCCGAAGCGGTGGCCGTGGCGCTGCAGCCAGGCTTGCGCTTCTTTGGAATCTTCGGGAGCGGGACCGTACTCCATCGTTACGAATTTATCGGCGATGCTCATGCAAATCGGCTCAATTCTATTTTCAGCAACGCTGCCTGGGCAATCAGGCGATGGGATGACGATACTCCGCCGAATAACGCCCCGTCGCGTGGTGTTCCAGTTGTCGCTCGATGTCGGCCAACAGTCCGCTGGCGCCAAAGCGAAAAAGTTCGGCACGCATCCACGATGGCCCCAGCTCTTCTTTCATCATGGCCAGCCAGTCAAGCGATTGCTTGGCCGTGCGAATTCCGCCAGCCGCCTTGAACCCCACAGCCATTCCGGTGCGCTCTCCATATTCCCGGATAGCGCGCGTCATCACCAGGCCCACCGGCAGGGTAGCGTTCGTGGGTTCTTTGCCGGTTGAGGTCTTGATGAAATCGGCGCCAGCCATCATGGCTACAACGCTGGCGCGGGCGACGTTACGCAGGGTCAGCAGGTCGCCGCTGGCGAGGATGACTTTCATGTGGGCCGGGCCGCAAGCTTGTTTGAAAACCGCAACTTCGTCGTAAAGAGCCTGCCATCGGCCGGCGAACACATGGGCGCGAGTGATCACAACATCGATTTCGTGCGCGCCGGCTTCGAGAGAACGGCGGATCTCGGCGACGCGCTCTTCGAGCGGCGACAAGCCCGCGGGGAAACCAGTGGAAACCGCGGCGACACCGACGCCGCTGCCTTCGAGAGCTCGCACGGCGGTTTCGACAAACGCGTGATAGACGCAGACGGCCGCGACTTTCACTTCCAGACTCTCAATCCCCAGCCTTCGTGCAAGATCCTGCTGAATGGGTCGGCGCGCTTTCGCACACAAGCGGCGGACGCGCTCTTCGGTATCATCGCCGGAAAGCGTGGTGAGGTCCATGCATGTGATCGCGCGCAGCAGCCATGCTGCCTGCCATTCTTTCTTCACGGTTCTGCGCGCAACCTGAGTCTGGGCGCGGCGTTCCACGGCGCTGGTGTTCACGCGAACTTCCTGGATCCAGTTCGGGTCAAGAGGAATGCCGGAGTTCGGCTGCAATGGCCGGGCGGCGAGCGTCGCGATGGAGTGAGACGGCAGGACTCCATTTCCGGCAATTTCGCGAGTTGCCACGGGATGGCTCTGTTCTGCCGGCATTGTACTTGGCTGCGTTCGGGCCACGAACTGGCCGCACAAAATCTCCACGACTGTGCGCAACTGCGCTGTAATTGTACGGCAGGTTCGATCCTGTCACAACGCGAGTGCCCGGCGCCGAGTCCGCGAATCTGCGCTGAAGAAAAAACATCCTGTCGTTTCGCGAGGGTTTACAATGGCCCTCCAGTTCAGGGTCGCGCGGGACAGCACTCATGGCGAAAACGGTTCGAGCTGCCGAGACACGGGCAAAGCTGCTGCGGGCGGCGAGAAAAGTCATGAAGAATGCGCATGCGCCGTACTCGAAATTCCGGGTGGGAGCTGCGATCCTTCTTGCGGACGGGAAGATTTTTTCCGGCTGCAACGTGGAAAATGCTTCCTACGGCATGACCAACTGCGCCGAGCGCACCGCGATTTTTTCGGCCGTCGCGCAACTGGGACCCAAGATTGAAATTCGCGCGGTTGCCGTGGTCAACGAGCAGGGAGTGCCGTGCTCTCCCTGCGGCGCGTGCCGCCAGGTGATTTACGAATTCGGCCCGGACGCAATCGTCTTCTTTCAGGGGGCCAAGGGTCCGAAGCATGCGCACATTACCGAACTCCTTCCGGAAGGATTCCGCCTACAGTGAGCCAGACGCCAGATTTGACGCAAGCTGGTTCCATACAAACTGGTTCCACACAAGCTGGTTCCACACAAGCTTTCCGGGCGATTGATGTGATTCGGAAGAAGCGGGATGGTGGCGAGTTGTCACGGGGCGAAATCGAATTTCTGGTGAACGCGTATACGCGCGGCGACGTTGCCGATTACCAGGTTTCGGCGTGGCTGATGGCGGTGGTGTTGCGTGGCATGACGCGGGCAGAGACTGCCGCGCTGACCGATGCGATGCTGCACTCGGGCGAAGTGCTCGACCTCTCTTCCCTTCCGGCAAAGAAAGTCGACAAGCACTCGACCGGCGGCGTGGGCGACAAGACTTCGCTGGTGCTGGCTCCGCTGGCGGCCGCGGCGGGCGTCGTGGTTCCGATGATCAGCGGACGCGGCCTGGGACACACGGGCGGCACGCTGGACAAGCTTGAGGCCATCCCCGGCTTCAATGTGAATCTTTCAGTGGCGGAATTCCGGCGTGTGCTGAAGGCCTGCGGCTGCGCCATGATCGGCCAGACGGCTGAGATTGCTCCCGCAGACCGCAAGCTTTACGCGCTGCGCGATGTCACGGGAACGGTGGAGAGTCCGTATTTGATTTGCGCTTCCATCATGAGCAAGAAACTTGCGGAGGGCATCGACGCATTGGTGCTCGATGTAAAGACTGGCTCCGGCGCATTTATGAAAACGGAAAAAGATGCGGCTTTCCTCGCGGAACTCATGGTCGAAACCGGCGAGCGCATGGGCAAGCAAGTGGTGGCGCTCATCACCGATATGGACCAGCCGCTGGGACGGATGATCGGCAATGCGCTTGAGGTGGTGGAGGTGCTGGAGATTCTGCATGGCGAGGGACCGGAGGATCTGCGCGAGCTTTGTCTCGAGTTGGCGGGCTGGATGCTCCAGGTGGCGGGAGTGGCGGCTACGGTCGCGGATGGGAAAGAGCAGAGCAGGAAACTCATCAGCTCCGGCATGGCGCTCGACAGATTCCGCCAGATGGTGGAGTTGCAGGGTGGAGATGCGAAAGCGGTGGACGACGTGAAAAGGCTGCCGCAGGCTCAGTCATTCCATGACGCTGTCGAGCCCGAAGAGCGGATTTGTGACGTCGCTGCAGTGTGAGCAGGTCGGGACGGCTTGCGTGATTCTCGGCGGCGGGCGCGAGCGCAAGGAAGATTCCGTCGATCCCGCCGTCGGGATCGTGCTGCACAAAAAAGTTGGAGACGCGGTGTCAGCCGGCGAAGCGCTGGCCACTATCCACTACAATGCAGAGGCGCGCGCGGCCCGCGCACGGCAACTGATGGAACAAAGCTACCGGATTTCAGATACGCCGCCCACGGAGAAACGACCTTTGATTCATCGCCTGATCGGCAAGCACAGAGAGAACTGAATGGGACGTTACACCGGAATTCTTGGCCTTCTCACCATGCTGGGATTGGCGTACATGTTTTCCACCAACCGGCGCGCCATTCGCGTGAAGACCGTGGCGTGGGGACTGGGCCTGCAGCTTGTGTTCGCGATCTTCGTGCTGCGCGTCGACCTTGGCCGGCGAATGTTCCAGGCAGCCGGTGACGCCGCCAACCGCGTGCTCAGCTATGCTTTCGTGGGTTCGGAATTTGTTTTCGGCACTCTGGGCAAGCAGGGTTCGAGCATCGGATTCATTTTCGCCTTTCAGGTGCTGCCCACCGTCATTTTCATCTGCGCCCTTTTCGCGATTCTCTATCACTATCGGGATCATGCAGTTCATCATCCGCATTGCGGCCTGGGGGATGACGCGAATTATGGGCGCCAGCGGCGCCGAGTCGCTCAATGTTGCCGCCAGCATCTTCATGGGACAAACCGAAGCGCCGGTAACCATCCGGCCTTTCCTGCCCGACCTGACGCGTTCGGAACTGATGACCGTGATGACCAGCGGCATGGCGCACGTCTCCGGCTCGATCATGGCCGCCTACTTTGCGTTCGGCGCCGAACCGCGCCATGTGCTGAGCGCCGTAATCATGACCGCGCCCGGCACCATTCTGATTTCAAAAATGCTTGTGCCCGAAACCGAGCAGCCTAAGACTGCCGGGCGGGTGGTGATGAGCGAGGAAGAAACTGAAAGAGAAAAACATGAAAACCTGCTGGGCGCGATTGCCCGAGGCACCGGAGACGGCCTGCACATGGCGCTGAACATTGGCGCGATGTTGATTGCTTTTCTCGCACTGATGGCGTTGGCGGACGGAATTCTCGGTGGTATTCACAACCACCTTGCGTGGTTTCCCGCGAGCCTGGAGAGCATATTGGGCGTGCTGTTCTCACCGGTGGCCTGGGTGATCGGGATTCCGTGGCACGATTGCTCGGCAATCGGAAACCTGCTCGGAACGCGCATGGTGCTGAACGAACTGGTGGCGTTTTCGATGCTGGGGCCGATGAAGGCGGGGCTTGACCCGCGGTCGTTTACCATCGCTACATTTGCGCTGTGCGGGTTTGCGAATCTCAGCTCCATCGGAATCCAGATCGGTGGCATAGGGGCGCTGGCGCCGAACAAGCGAGGCGAACTGGCGCGGCTGGGAGTTCGCGCCATGCTGGCGGGGACGATGGCCAACCTGATGTCAGCATCAATTGCGGGTATGCTGCTGTAGACTGCACCGCCTTTTACTAATAAGGAGTTCCTTCCGTGAAACAAGCCACGAAGCGGTTTTGCGTTCTCTCCATTCTGAGTTGCTTGATCACGCTGATGATGTTTGTGGCGAGCGCTTCTGCGCAAAGTACGCCACGGCGCGTGATCATCGACACCGATCCCGGCACCGACGATGCCATGGCTATTCTGCTGGCTCTGAATTCCCCCGAGTTCAAGGTGGAAGCGCTGACGGTAGTGCCGGGCAACGTCGACTCGCGGCAGGGACTGGAAAATGCCCTGAAGATTGTTTCCCTCGCAGGTCGTTGTGACGTTACGGTGGCGCGCGGCGCGCTCCATCCCCTGAATCAGAAGCTGATTACCGCGCAGTACTGGCACGGAAAAAACGGGCTGGCGAATATCGAGTTGCCGGCTTCGAAGTGCATGGCTGATCCGCGATTTGGTCCGGACCTGATTATTGAATTGGTTCACCGATATCCGCATGAGATCACGCTGATTCCGATTGGGCCGCTCACGAATATTGCGCTCGCGGTTTCGAAGGATCCGTCGATTGCGGGGCTGGTGAAAGATATTGTGATCATGGGCGGGTCGATCAGCGGGGGCAACGTCAACGGGGCGGCGGAGGCGAATATTTACAACGATCCCGAGGCGGCGCAGATCGTGTTCAATGCGGGCTGGATGGTAACGATGGTGGGCTCCGACGTGGGTGAGCGAACTGTATTCACGCGAAAATATCTGGCGGAGCTGCAGTCATCGCATGGGCCGCAGAACGATTTCGTATCGGCAATTGCCGAGTTCTCGTTGACCGTCGGCGAAAAGAACGGATACGGCGGGAGCGCGATGTATGACCCGCTGGCGGTTGGTGTGGCGCTGGATCCGACTTTGGGCACGTTTAAAGAAATGCACGTGGACGTCGAAACCAGGGGCGAGTTCACGCGCGGAGAAACTGTGGCCAATCGCATGGGGTCGAACGAGAACAATGTGTTGCATGGAGATCATTACGAGATCGAGGGAGTGATTCCGCTCGCGGCGAATGCGAAGGTTTGCCTGAGTTCCGATGCCGCGCGCTTCCTGCAGTTGTTCGCCAGCCGCATCAAGGGAAAATGATTCGCGGGATTTCGGCGCGTCCGTCCGACCTTGCAAAATTCTGCACCTTGCATGCCTTTTTGAATCGAGGTATGCTCCGAATCCGTGGAAGCAGCCGCAAAAAGCTACAGCGCCGTGAAGGCGATCTGCCTTATCCTCGCGATACTTGGGGTGACAGCAGTTTGCTCCTCGGCGCAGACCTTTACCACTCTCTCGTGGTTCCCCGGCTTCGATGAGTACGGCGTCTTTTCTCCTTTGATCCAGGGCACCGACGGAAACTACTACGGAACCGCCCTCGACGACTCCGGCGGTTATGGGAATATTTACAAAATCACTCCCGCCGGCCAGATCACCATTCTCCACAATTTCTGCTCTCTGCCGAACTGTGCAGACGGTTCCGAACCCGAGGGGAGCCCCTTGGTTCTCGGCACCGACGGCAATTTCTACGGAGTCACTTACTTCGGCGGAGCCAGTTGCACGCTCTATGGCAGCGCAGGCTGCGGAACGGTCTTCAAGATGACACCCAGCGGTGCGCTGACCGTTCTCCACACGTTCAGCGGCCCAGACGGCAGTGCTCCAACGGGGCTGATCCAGGACTCGGGCGGAAACTTTTACGGTACAACGTCCGAAGGCGGCGCCGAATCCGGCGACGGCTGCGGCACGATCTTCAAGATCACTCCGCACGGCACACTGACCACGCTGCACAGCTTCGACTTTACCGATGGATGCTACCCAGTCGGCCTGATCCAGGCCGCAAGTGGAAAACTGTACGGAGCTACTCTCGGTGGAGGGCCCTTCGACATTCCGTTGTGTGATACCTACGGCTTCGAATATAGCTGTGGCGCAGTATTCAATAAGTGGGTTCGATCATGAGGTCTCCCAATGAGTCTTCGCGAGGCAGCTCTGTGCTCAATGGCTTTCCTGCTCTGTTCTCTTGCTCCTGCATTGGCGCAAGGAACCTACACGCAGATTGACTATCCCGGAACAACGGGTTACACCCAATGCTGGGGTATCAATACTGCTGGGGAAATCTCCGGCACGTATTGGGATTCCAATTACAACAGCCATGGGTTTCTTCTTAACGGTGGGGTCTACACGACCGTTGATTATCCGGGCGCCAATAATACTTTTCTCACAGGAATAAATGATTCGGGGAACGTTGTTGGCTACACTGACGAATCCGGCGTGTATGCCGGCTTTGTGTACAATATCCGGCCCCAGTTGTTCACTGATATTAACTATCCGGGCGCTTACGATACGCTGCCATATTCCCTCAATAACTCTGGCATGATCGCGGGCACATTTAATTTTTACGGTGCTCCGGGTCAGGGGTTCACGCTGGTCGCTTCGACTTCGACATACAGCGAAGTCATGTGGCCGGGCTCAACCTCGACGAACGTGTGGGGGATTAGTTCTTCGGGTGCGCTCGTGGGTACTGCATACGGCAAGAACTCTAACTACATTAGCTTCGCGCTTGTAAACGGCAAATACCTACGGGTGACAATACCCAATACCCCTGCTGCGGCGGTGTACGGGATTAACCGGGCGGACACGGCATTTGTTGGCAGCTATCCAACAGGCGGAGCGTTCCTCTACCAGGGCACGGTTTTGCAGGACCTTCAATTTCCAGGGGCGAACGAGACGGTTGCCACCGGCGTTAACAGCGCTGGAGAAGTCGTTGGATACTTCCAGAATGCTGACAGCATCCGGCACGGTTTTACCTGGACGCCTCCCGTCGATACCAAGACGAAATAACCGCGGAGGTCGAACGGGCCGCCGTCTAGCCCGCCGCGCCGGGAGCACAACCGTCATCCCTATTTTCGGAAGGCCACCCACCCCGGTCGTTCCTCGTCTTGAAAAAACGCTACGATCAAGTCACGCCTTTGCCCCATGATCAAGATGTGTTGACCGAAGAAGACAAACAGTGGATCACCCATAATAGCGAGGGTTGGTTGGTTTCAGCGAGGCAATCCGCAGGTTCCGGCTTCAACATCACCACAGGTGGGAGCTTTACGGTCGTCGACACTCTCAGCAACACGACAGGCGCTTACCCCCTGGCACCCATGGTTCAGGCCAGCAATGGCGACTTCTACGGCACCGCCTTCCTGTTTCAATATGGCAACGGCGATATCTACCGCCTGGGAGCGAATGGCACGCTGAAGGCCATCTATTGGTGGAAGGGCACCGCAATTGGCGGCACTACCGGGCTGATCGCGGCTTCGGACGGCAACCTTTATGGCACTGGCGGTCAAGGCTATTCCAGCGCCTGCAGCTCTATCTACAAAATCAGCCTTACAGACGAATACACGCCTGTTTATGAAGGCTGCGGTGGTGGCGAGCTTTTCGAGACTAATACGTTGCTGCAAGGGACGAACGGCATGTTCTACGGGTCGTACACAGATGGTTTTGCAAGCGCCATCTACAGTCTTGACACTGGTCTTAGTCCGTCATCGCCTTCGTTCAACCGAGCGCCAAGGTCAATCAGACCGCTGAAATTCTCGGACAGGGCCTGACCGGCGCAACCAAGATCACGTTTAATGGCGTCGCAGCGTCGAGCTTCATCGTGCTGAGCGATACGTACATGACAGCCGTCGTCCCCGCTGGCGCAACCACCGGACTAGTCGATGTCACTACTCCAACTGGCGTTGCGGCCAGCTACGTCAACTTCAGGATCACAGAGTAGCAAGTCGCACCGTGGGGCCGGGGCTGGCGGGGCTGAGCCAGTTCACCGCTTCGAAACTTCCTGGAAACTGCGGAACCTATATCCCGGACTGCTAGCCATTGGCGCGCGCGACCAGAAAAATTGCGAGAGCATAGAAGACGAACATCAGGGCCAGATAGGCCTTGGCGCGAGGGCTGGAGTTGGCGAATTCCTTCCAGGCCAGAATTCCCCAGAGTGCGGCAACCATGGGAGCAGATTGGCCGATGGCGTAGGAAATGGCGACGCCGGTGAAACTTGCGGCCACAAGATTGAAGACGGTGCCAACGCCCCAGATACATCCACCGAAAAAGCCGAGCAGGTGTCCAGATGCTGGTCCACGAAAGAATCCGCTGAAGCTGACGGGCCCACCGACGAGCGGATGCTTCATAAAATACACGTTCCAGACGAAACAGGAGAGCAAGGCTCCCAGGGTCAGGAAGACTGCAGCGCTGTAGGGGCCGAGGGGAATGCCGCGCGCCGTACTGTTCGTCATGGCGTGCGTCATGAATGGCGCCCAAAGGCCCATTAGAATCCCGGATACGACGCAGGTGATCACGCTTTTTTTCGAGATGGAGCGGCCGGAGGCAGCGAGACTGCCGTAGGCTTTGCCATCCAGAAGCACGGCGATGAACGCGCAAGCGACGCCGAGGGCGAGGTATGCGGCATTGCCTTTGGGTTGGAGTGCGTAGCTCAGCACGACGCCCACGACCAGCGCGATTCCGATGGCGATGGGAAACGCAACGGCGAGCCCGGCCATGTCAATGGCGGCCACCAGCAGAAGATTGGCCAGATTGAACAGCGCGCCGCCGATCAGAGCGTTCACAATGTTGGAAGAGTCGGCGGCGCGGATGTTGTTCAAGAAACTGGAGGCATCATTTCCCGTGCTGCCCATGGTGAAGGCAAGCACGAGTGAGATTGCGAAGATGCCGACCGCGTAGTCCCAGTAGAACAGTTCGAAACGATATCCCTTCACGCCCTTATACGTATTGGCCCACGAACCCCAGCAGATGGCGCTCGTGATCATCATCAGCAGGGCGATCGTCAGGCTCGAGGGCGTGAACATTGGTTGTCCTTTCGGCGCAGCGCTTGGAAAGTCAGTAACTCTACTCCTGTCTGGCAGCAAAAAGCGAATCGAGCCTCTCTCCGTTGACACAATCGAGGACGCGACATAGACTCGCCGTTTTAGGGTTACTCGATTGCGCCATGGCCAGACGTCCTCGCATTGCGGTGGTGGGCAGCGCTAACGTAGATCTGACTACCTTTGCGGATCGGTTTCCCAAGGCTGGGGAAACCATCTTCGGCAAGAACTTTCATCTCGGGTTCGGAGGGAAAGGTGCGAACCAGGCGGTGGCTGCGCGCCTGTGCGGCGCGGATGTTTTCATGGTCGCGCGGGTGGGCAGCGATCTGTTTGGGCCGGCCACGATTGAGAACTTCAGGAAGTTCGGGATCGACACGACGCAGGTCAAACAGGTTGAGGGAGCGGCGAGCGGCGTGGCGCCGATCTTTGTCGAGCCCAGCGGACAGAACCGCATCCTGGTGGTGAAGGGCGCCAATGACTCGCTGAAGCCGGCCGACGTTGACGCTGCGAGCGAAATGCTGAAGGGCGCCGACTGCATCGTTCTACAGTTTGAGATTCCGCTGGCAACGGTTTATTACGCGGTTGCGGTTGCGCGGAAGCATGGAGTTCGCTGCATTTTGAACCCGGCGCCGGCGCAGGCCGTCGATATGAAGGCGCTGGCGGGCCTGGATTACTTTATCCCCAACGAGAGTGAGGCGGAGACGATTACCGGAATCACGGTGCGGAGCGCCGAAGACGCGAAGAAATGCGCGGAGAAACTGCTGGCGGGGGGCATCGGCGGCGCGATCATCACGATGGGGGCAAACGGGTCATTTTTCGCGGGCCGCGGCGTCAGCGAACACGTGGCTCCATTTGCGGTAAAAAGCGTCGACAGCACGGGAGCGGGGGACGCATTCATCGGGAGTTTCGCCGTGTTTCTCGCGGAGGGAGTCAACGAGCGCGAAGCCGTGCGCCGCGCCAATCTCTATGCCGGACTTTCGACGACCAGCGTCGGGGCCCAGAAGTCGTTCTATGATCGCGGGCGGTTCGATACGGAGTGGGCGGCGCGGGGAAACTAGGTGGCTGATGTCTTCATGAAGCGCCGTCTGGCTTCGTCGGCATCTCCCGCCGAAAAGTCTTGACTTCGGAACTATCGCGGATTTATAAGGGCCGTTCCACAGCCACGGACCTCCCGGTACAACTGTAACTGCACCATTCTACAAGCCGCCGAAAGGGGTTGCGAAATGCTCAGTAGGAAGGCATTGCTATTCGCAGGTACGTGTTGTCTTGTTGTTTCCCTCTCTCCCCTTCTGCATGGCCAGGCCAATGCCAGTTTTTCGGGGACGGTTGCGGATAAGGCCGGTGCCGTGATTTCTGGAGCGACGGTCAAGATTACGTCGCAGGGCACCGGCGTTTCGCGTGAGGCCAAGACCAACGAATCGGGCTACTACGTGGTTCCCCTCCTGCCGGTTGGGTTCTACACGATTCGGGTGGAGTCGCAGGGCTTTCAGTTCGCGGAGCAGAAAGACCTCCGGCTGCAGGTGGACGAACATCGCGAAATCGATTTCTCGTTGGCTCCCGCGTCGGTGTCATCGACGGTGCAGGTGAGCACCACGGAAGTGGCAGTGGAAACGACGAATGCGACGCTCGGCCAGGTCATCACGTCGGAAGAAGTTGCCGACCTTCCCTTGAACGGCCGGAACTTCGTGCAATTGGCCACCCTCACGCCCGGAACGACGGCATCGACGAACCCGCAAAGCTTTTTCAACGGCGCGCCCAGCAGCGAAGCTTCCACCCGCGGATCGTTTTCGCTTTCCGTGGGCGGCTCACGCGAACAGGAGACCGACTGGCTGCTCGACGGCAACGATAACAACCAGTTGGATGAAGGCGGTATCGCGATCTTCTCGTCGATCGACGACATCCAGGAATTCAAGGTCTTCACCTATAAATACTCTGCTGAATACGGTGAGCGCGCCGGGCCCACTGTTCTGGTGACGACCAAGTCCGGATCGAACCAATGGCACGGATCGCTGTTTGAGTTCTTCCGCAACACCAAGCTCAATACCGATCAATACTTCACTCAGGCGCCGCAAAAGTTCAATCTGAACCAGTTTGGCGGATCGCTGGGTGGCCCGATCCACAAGGACAAGACATTTTTCTTCCTGGATTATCAGGCCAAGATGCAACGCCAAGGGGTGACGTATCCGGGGTTCGTTCCAACTACTGCCATGGTGACGCCCAAAGCAAATGGCGATTACGACTATAGCCTCGATCCATCCGGTAACCCTCGCCCCGGTTTCGCATCTGGAGCGCCGCAATTCAACGCAGACGGATTCCCCAATATTCGCAATCCATTCGAGTTTTCACCGACACCGTTGCAGTGCGATGCTTCAGGAAACGGAATTGTGCCGAATAGCGATGGCTCTCAGACCGGGGGCACTCCTTGCAACGTCGTTCCGGCAGCGATGGTCAATCCGATTGGTGCAAAGGTCATTGCACTCTACCCCACACCTAACGCAATGGGTTCACCGGTTTTAACTACGCTGAACAGCTCACCAGAAAGCTCAACGAAGGCACATGGGACGTTCGCCTCGACCACAATTTTTCGAGCAACGACTCGGCCTTCGCACGCTTCAGCTACGATCAGGCAACCAACTTCATCCCAGGTGGTTCGCCGACTTGGTCGGAGTCTACGGCTTTCGGGAGCAATCAGTTCATCGAAAATCACGGGCGCAACCTGGCGCTGTCAGAAACCCATGTGTTCTCGCCGAACACTATCAACCAGTTCAACGCTGGCTTCAGCCGGATTTTCAACCATATTCTTTCCTTTGGTACTGGGACCTGTGAAGCCTCGATCCTCGGGATTCCCGGCGCCAATCTGGGCAGCAAATGCGACACCTATACCGGCTATCCCGCCAGCCTTAACCAGGCGAGCAACGACTGCGTGGGCTGCGGCATGACGTCTTTTTCCATGTCGTCGTACTTTTCGGTGGGAGACCGCGGCTATGCGCCCTACCAGGGTGGGACGAACGTGTACTCGGTTTCCGACACCTTAGATCTGATTCGCGGCAAGCATGAGATCCGCTTCGGCGTGGTCTTCCGCGCCAACCAGATGAATGTGCGCAACAATGCTTCGCAGGACGGCTTTATCTCGGAAACAGGAGCTTTCACCGGTGACGATGTGGCTGACGTGCTGGTAGGCGAGATCGGAAGTTTTGCAGCGCACGACCAGACCTTTCTGGGCGCGACGGTGGGCCGGCGCTGGAAGCTCGTGCGCCCGTTTGTGCAGGACAACTGGCGCGTCACCAATAACCTCACGGTCAACTTGGGATTGGCTTGGGCGCTGGTGACACCGGAAACGGAAGTCGAGAACCGGCAGGCGAACTTCGATGTTACCTCCCTTACATGGTTCGTCCCAACGGGCAGCCCAGGAGGTTGCGCCCCCGCGATTCTACCTTTCGGATGCACCGCTTCGAACGGACGCGTGGGCATTCAGTTTGACAAAACAGCACTCGAGCCGCGCATCGGCCTCGCCTGGAAGCCGATGGGTAGCCAGAGCACCGCCATTCGTCTGGGCTACGCGATCTTTCACGACTCCGCGTGGAACCAGGGCGGCCAGGGATTGTGGCAGAACCCGCCCTATTACGCGGAAGTCGATCCAACGACATTCTCTTATGCTTACGGCAACCCATTCGGCTCGCTCTCGAGTGGCTTCCTGCTGAGCGCGGCGCAGCCGCCATCCACCCTGGCTGTGCCGGGCGGATATATTTATAACGCACCGGTGAACCCCGACAATTACACCGGCACGCTGCAGTCGATGAACCGCAATTTCGTGCAGGGAATGGTGCAACAGTTCAACCTGAATGTGGAGCAGCAGATACCGGGCAACATCGTTCTGACGGCCGGTTACGCCGGCTCGCGCAGCGCGCACATTCTGGTCAGTCAGGTGAATGAAAATATCGGATCTCCCCTGGCTTGTCCTGGCACCGGATTCACAGTTCCGGGCTACACTTTGGGATGCGGCCGCAATCTGATTATTCCCGGCAACCCGTTTCAGATCGTCAATAGCAATAACAGCGTGGGCGCAGCGCGCTACGACTCGCTGCAAATCAAAGCGGAAACCAAGAGTGCGCGCCACGGCCTCTACGCGCTTTTGGGCTATACCTGGGCCCGAAACTTCGACTCAGGCCTAACCGATGGGCTGGGCACCAATGCGGGCGCGATCTTTTGGCCTCTGCCCGGAACCCAGAAACTGGATTGGGGCCTCTCGCAACTGAACCTGAATAGCACTTTTACCGCCAGCATTCTTTATGAGCTACCCTTCGGGAAAGGCAAGCGTTTCGGCAGCGACTGGAACAGCGCTACCAATACGGTTCTGGGGCACTGGCAAATCAACCTGATCCAGCGCGCTGAGTCCGGCTTCCCGTTATTCGTGGTGGACAGTGCAAACACCGGCCCAACTTTCGGCTTCGCCCCGGCCGCGGGCAATACCGGACAATACTTGAACTACGACTTCCTGAGCCTCAATCGCCCGGTTCTGGTCGGCGACCCCAACAGCCCCGGCAACGAAGGCGGCCAGACGGGATGCCCCACCCAGGTTCACACCCATCAAAACTGGTTGAATCCGTGCGCGTTCGCTCATGCACCGGCAGGAGAGATCGGCACTGCTCCTCGCGCTCCGGCGTACGGACCGCGTTTCGTGAACACGGATTTCTCGATCATGAAGGACTTCCCGCTCTCGTTCCGCGAAGCCACGAACCTGCAATTCCGGGCGGAATTCTTCAATCTGTTCAACCATCCCCAGTTCTTTATGGGAGGCCTTGGCGGTATCGGACTGCAGGACATCAATACACCGTCGACTTTCGGGGTGCTCAATCAGCAGGTGAACAACCCCCGGCTGGTTCAATTTGCCCTGCGATTAAATTTCTAGGCGGCGCGGGGGGTTGCGTCGTTGACCGGGGGGCAGGCTGAATTCAGCCTGCCCTTCCGTTTACCGCAAAGAATTAAAGAATCCTGACCTCTTTCGGGAATCTGAAAGACGCCTTCCCGCCACAGGAACTGCCCCGCCGCGAAGCGAGCTTTCCCCTTGACCCTGCCTTTGCACAGCAACTAGCGTGGAAAACAGACCGCCGAGATTGCAACGAAGAAGGCTGCAGCAAAGAAGATTGCAGCGAAGAAGATCGCGGCGAACAGAATTGCAGCGAACAGCGCGGGGGCAAGACTTTCAGTTGCAGTGAGAGAACAGCGAGGTTGGTCAAACGATGGGAACCGTAGCTTCGGAGTTTTCGGGAGTGGTAGCGTCAGTTTTTTTGCTGGCTGAGAACCGGCTGTTGCGGGAGGCGTTGTTGCGGGTGTTGTCGAAGAAAGACGACATCAGCGTGGTCGGCGCGGGATCGTATGGCGCCGGCATGTACGAGGACATTGTAGCGACCGGCGCCAACATCGTCGTGCTCGACTCGGTATCGCGGGTCTTGGCCGATGCCGGCATCGTGGGGGAACTGCATCGCCGGAATCCCGCGATACGGGTGGTGATGGTGGGCATGGAGGCGGAAGAATCCGTTTTTCTTCGCGTGGTCCAGGCGGGAGCGGTCGGTTACGTACTCAAGGATGCTTCGGCGGTGGAAGTGGCGCGGACGATTCGCGCCGTGGCCTTGGGCGAAGCCGTGTGTCCGGGGGCACTGTCGGGGGTTTTATTTCAGTGGGTGGCGCGGCATAAGAGCACGCTTCCGAACAGGCAACTGAAGTCCGCGCTCGGCCTCAGCCGCAGGGAGCAGCAATTGGTGGGGCTCATTCAGCAGGGACTCACCAACAAAGAGATGGCGAGCCGGCTGAATCTTTCCGAACAAACCGTGAAGAACCATGTGCATCGCATGCTGCGCAAGCTGGGGGCGCCGGACCGGCTGGCGATCGTGGAGGTTTGCCGCAATGAAGGGGCTTACGTATGAGTTCAGTCGCCACCGAGCAGGATGCGTTCGAGATCACCAGCGGAAACAGAATCAAAATCGCGCACCACGTGGACCGCGCCGGCGGCGGAGAGCTTCTCCGGGGTTTCATGCGATGAGATTCCCAGGCAGCGCAAGCCCGCGCTGACGGCAGACTGAACTCCTGAAATGGCGTCTTCGACAGCCAGCAGGCAGTCGGGATCGATCGCGATGCGGCTGCAGGCCAGGCGGTAAATTGCGGCGTCCGGTTTCCCCACTGGCACATCGTCGCCGGTTATGATCGCCTGAAAACATTCGAAAACTCCCAGTCCGACCAATGTCGAGTGCGCCCGGCTGCGGCCGGCCGAAGTAGCCATCGCCAGCGCGGCGCCCTGGCCATGCAGCTCGCGCACTACGGCAAGCGCTCCCCGGACCGGGGAAACTTCCAGTTGCATGCGGCGGAAGATGCAATCCTTGCGCCGGCCAAATTCTTCGAGTTCGGCGGCCGGGCAATCTCCGAGAAAATGGCGCAGGATGTCGGCGCGCTTGCGGCCATCGAGAATGAAATCCAGCTCGGCCTCGGGCACGGCGCGGCCGAGCGTCTCCAGAAACCTGCGCCAGGCTCTCTGATGCACGGCATGGCTATCGACTAGGACGCCATCCATATCGAAGACGACGCCGCGCAATTGTCTGCCGGCACGGGTGGCGCCGGCCATCCTCATGCTCATGCTCATCGCTGTTCCCGGCCGGCATGGGTTCCCGGCCATGTGATCTGCGCGCTTTCGTAGTTGGGCAGCGTGCCGATATCGAGCAGGTAGTCGATGATGGGATAGGCCATCATTTTGCCGGCCAGACGGGGCAGCAGGTCGAAAGCAAGATCGGAGGGGACCTGAGGCGGGATCAAATCGAGCACAGGCGGAGTGGCCACCATGAGCCCGGAAAAAACCCAATCGCTGCGCGGGCTTTGGGGTTTTTCTTCAAAATCGGCGATGATGCCTCTGCCGTTGGTGACGGCGACGCCGCAACAGGAGGGATCAGGCACGCGGTAAAGACCGAGAGTCGCGATCGAGCCGCGGCGGGAATGGAAATTGCTCATGCGCTGCAGATTGATGTTGGTGAGGACATCGGAATAAAGAATCCAGAACGCCGAGTCGGAAGCGACCCAGGCGCGATTGGCGGCGAGCGTTCCGGCCGAACCAAGCAGGCTCTCCTCATGCACAACGCGTATGTTTAGGGGCGAGTGGCTGCGCTCGATGTGGCGTAAGATGTGGCGTTCGATGACCTGGGAGTGGGCATGTACATTGATGAGAACATCCGTGATGCCGGAGTCGGCGCAGAGCTCGAGCCAGATATCGAGCAGAGGCTTGCCTCGGATTGGCACCAGGCACTTGGGGATGGAGTCGGTGAGCGGGCGCAGGCGCGTCCCGTGTCCCCCCGCAAGCAGAAAAGCTTTCAATGCGAGTCTCTCACTGGTCTTGCCTCGGCTGGTCTTGCCTCGGCTGGTCTTGCCCGGCGTCAGACCCTCCGCCGAGGTGCGGGACGAAGCTCCATCGAGTGCCGGAATTTCGATCGTGATCGATGAAAGGATCGTTGACGATGACCTGCGCGCCCTGGCCGTCCTCGCGCCAGGCAAATTCCGGGGTCCGGTTTTCTTTTTCTTCTTCGCCGCCGTGTTTGCGCTCGCCTTGGTTTTCGTTTTCGTGGCCGGCAGGCTTCGGACGGCCGAACCCGGCGCCCACCAGATAGGCCATCAGACCGAGGGCAGCGTATCCCAGCACATATCCGGGTATCGGTTCGAACATTCCGAAGGAGAAACTGGTCGGCAGCTCGAGCAGATCGATCGATCCCACGCCAAACCAGACTGCATACAGCAGCGGAAACGCGGCAAACGGGGAAAAAATGTCGAAGCGATGGCCGTTCGCAAGTGTCATCGGTGTCATCGTTCGCCCTCGTCGTCGCTGCCATCGCGGCCGGCAGAGTGCAAGGGGTCGTGGCTGCGCCAGTCTGCCTGGCGGTCAAGGAATCGGAGGTTCTGCAATTCCCGCTCGCCCGCATCCTCCTCGCCCGTCTTTTGGGCCAGAACAATCTGATGAAACGGGCGCTCAATGCTGAAGCTTAGAATGCGCAACCCGGCGGCGGAGAACAGGCCCACCAGCCCGACCGGGCCAAAGACGTGATGGTGCATGGCCCGGACCAGAAAATTCCGGGCGCAGCGCTCGTGAAATTGGGCGCTGGTTCCGGCTCGCGGGTCGAGCCCGGTGTCGTGCAGGGCGAGAATCTCCTCCAGATGCGTCAGGTCCGATTCCGCCACCCCGGCCCGGTCATCGGCGGCCAGGTGCGCGAGAGTTGTATAAGGACGGCGGTGGTCAAAGGTCGCCCGCTTGTCGGGCACGATCACGACCATCGCCCCCTTCGGGCGCAGAACCCGCTTCCACTCCCGCAGCGCCTGCAGGGGATTGGCTATATGCTCAAGCACGTGCGAAGCCAGCAGGAAATCGTAGGTCTCCGAGGCAAGCGGCGCGAGATCGCCGGCCTCGGCCACATATTGATTCGCGAAAGCGGCGCGGGATCGCCGGCTCGAAAGTTGCCCGCTCGAGCGTCGTCGGCTCGAAGCGGGCGCATCCCAAATGGTTTGGCGGCAGAAATTTGCGTTGTCGATTTCGCCGCACCGACCATAGACAGGAATCAGCCGGTTGCCGCCAAAAATCGGACTGGGGCCGCCAATCTCGAGTCCGCGAAGGGCTTTCATGAAAGGTTCAATCATTGCGTATCCCCGGCATTTGCGGCCGCTGATTCGCCGGGCCAGACCGAACGGCAGCGAGCGCAGCTGCTCCCAGTAATATGGCGTGTGGCCGACCAGAAACTGCACCTTCGCCATACCCGCGCCGGCTGCCGGGCCCATCACCGGGGCCTTCGCGGTCGCCGGAACAGCCCGAGGCGGCAGCGCCGGCCAAAGGCCACAAACCCGCCGGCGATTTCCTCTCCCAGCCGTTTGCGCGGATCTCCCGCCGGCATCTGCTCCCACGCCCGGGCGCTCAAAATCCAGAGCGCGGAGGCGCTGGCCGCGAGCAACATCCCGATCGCCACCAGGGCCAGCCGGTGCGGCGAGGATTTTTTTTCCGGCACGTCGGCGGCATCGAGAATCTTGACCGCGGGAATCTCCCTGGCTTCCTCGATTTTCGCCAGCTCGTACTGCTGGGTGAGCAGTTCGTACACGGTTTCCTCGATCTTAGTTTGCCGGTAGAGGTCGGCCCAGCGCACGCCCAGCAGCGGAAGCTGGCGAATGGAGGGAAAGCTCGCGGCATCACCGGCAGCATCAGCCGGGCTCGCTCCCGCCGGGGCGCGGCGGCCGCCGAGTTTGTCGAGCTGTTTGCTCAGTTCCCCGACCCGGGCATGCAGGCTGCGCACGCGGACGTTGTTGGCGGTGTAGACCTGCTCGAGCCCTTCCAGTTCCGACTGCGAGGCAATCAGTTCTCCCTGCAAACGTTCCGGCGGCCTCGACCATGGCCTTGCCCTGCGCCGGGATGTCGATGGCGGCGTTCTGGCTCGCGAACTGGCTGAAATCGCGCGCCGCCTGATCGAGTTCCTGCTTGACCGCTTGCAGCCGCTGTCCGATGAAGATGCGCTCGCGGCGCGCCGAGGAGGTGGAAACTTCGGCGACGACGCGGTCGAGTTCCTCGACGTAGGCTTCGGCCATCTCGGCGGCGCGCCCGGGGTCGCGGTCGCTGACCCGCAGGGTGATGACTTCGCTTTTGCGGTCCTGGGTAATTTCGGTGCGGGCCTCGAGGCGCTTGCGGGCGTCGGCCCAGTAGCGGTCGCCGTAGACCCGGCGCAGATCGAAGCGGCCGACGACGCGATCCTCGACGGTGCGGCTGCGCAGGATGTCCACAAACAGCGCGCCCGAGTTGCGCAGGCCCAGCAGGTCCCCTGCCATCGATCCCATGCCGAGGCCGCTCTTGCCCGCCATTGCCGCCAGCATGGCCACACCGGAACCGGACTGGCTGTCGGGGGGCATCAGCCGCGTGGTCGAGTCGTAGCGCTGGGGAATGAAAAATGCCACCACGGCAGATACGGCCAGGCCCCATGCGAGAGCGCGCGCCAGCAAGCGCCGGCGCTCCCACAACAGCCAGCCCCAAGCCCACATCTCGCCACTCGAAAACTCGCGTGTTGTGGTCTGGGAAGAAGCGGGCGCACGTAATTGCATCGGCAGCCCGTAATTGCCGTTCGCGGGAGATGAAGACTCCGCGCCGGGAAAGGCTTCGACGGCGGCTGGGGTGGGCACGTGCATCACGCCAGCGTTCTCACCGACTTCCGTCGCGACCTCGGCCTGCGGCCGGGTTAGGAGAGGACGAAAGGCAATCAAGGTTTCCGAAAAGAACGTGACACGGGTCTTTCGGACCCTGCTGCCCGGAAGCAGGCGGGCGAACTCCCCAGCGGTCAATAGATGAATTGGTTCGCCGTCCGGCCAGGTGCGGTATTTGCGCCGGAGGCGCTCCTGCAGGGAGCCTGGCAGGAACTGGAACAGGGGAAGCTTGTGGTGCATTTCGATGGGAAACCAGAAGTTCGGCGTGGTCACAAACCAGCTTCGGCCGACCCGAAGAATCTCGCGAGCCATACGCCGCTGTCCCTCCGGCGTGAGATGTTCGATGACGGCATTTGAGAACACGATGTCGAAACTCCGGTCGGGAAAAGGCAGCCGGCAACCGTCGGCGATCACCGCCTCAAATCCACGCCCGCAATAGGTCCGCCGGTAGCTGTGCATGTCCTCGCGGTTGAGGTTGCAGCCGACCACGCGAAAGCGTTGCCAGCGCGCGTCCTGTTCGGGTTGCTCGATCCGGTCGCTGGCAGCGTGCATGAGCGTTCCCCCCAAATGCGGAGGCGATGCCCCCAGATTCAGAATCGAACATCCCGGCCAGGGCTTCATCAGGGAGCAAAAGAGATCGAACTTCAACCGCCGGGAGCGGGAACTCAGCCAATAATTCAAGGCTCCCAGACGGTAGGCCATGCGCATGATCTTTGCCGGTTACGAAAAATGACGCGGTCTAGCAAACGATCCCGAGAAGACGACAACGATCAGCGCCGCGCCCAGCCCCGGGGATGAAACGCGAGCTGCAACTGAGAGCTGACATTGGCCTGGCGCGAGGCCGCGAGCAGGGGAAACATCCACTGCTCGTACTGCACGAAAGCGGAGACGGCCAAGCCGGAGGCGAGCCGGGTTTCGGCGCGCACCCAGTAGTCGGCCAAACGTCCGCCCTCGAGGAAGCTGCGGTCCGCCTCCTGATAGCGGTAGCCCGACTGCAGCCGGGTTTGGGCGGAGAGCCAGTAGGCGGCCTGGCCCTGGACGCCGAATCCGTCGCGCCCCACCCAATTGCCGATCAGGCTGCCCCCGTTGGTGTAGCCGGAGCGGTAGCGCCGGTCGTAATAGACGAAGCCGGGCAGAAATTCGCTGGTGAAGGGATCCTTCACGCCTTCGAGGCGCAACTCCAGTTTCTCGAGCTTTGGCACCTGCGGCATGTACACGCCGGGACTCAGCAGGGGGCGGGTCGATCCGATGGGGGAGATTTCGTCTCCCACCAGCGAGTCGTTGTAGACGGTGAGCCAGCGACGCAGGCCGGGCACGCGGTAGGTGAAGTCGAAACCGGAAAAGCGTTTGGCCGGGTTCTGGCCGATGCTGACGGTGTGCACATAGTAGCTGCGGAAGAATTCCCCCCAGGTGAAGGGCAGGCCGGGACCGCCGAAGATGGCGGTGACGCCCATGCCGAATTCGAGGTTCGCCGTAGGCTTGAAGCTCACCTTATTGCCGTGAATGAATGGCTGGGGATGAAATCCCGGGCCGACCACATTAGGCGGATTGTAGACAAAACTCTGGCCGGTGAGCTGTCCCACAAAGAATACCGACTGCGCCGGACCCAGCCAGCGGGACAGCAGCGGCACGCGGTATGGGACGACGGTTCCGACCTGAAACATCAAGATGTTGGGCGCGTTCGTGCTCGCCAAAAACGGTCCGCCCTCGCCCGGGCCCAGCCACTCGGCCTGCTTGCCGAAACTGAATTGCAGATCGTGGAAGGTCACCCCGGCCGCACTGCTGACGATGGCAAGACGCTGGACGGGCGCGTTTCCGCCGGGCACCGCGAGCACCTGGTCGGTGGCGGCAATCGCCTGCTGCACCCCGGCCGCGTAGGCCGGGACCGCCGCGGCCTGCCGATATTCTCCCTGCAACGAAAACGAAAGCATTCCGGCTTCGGCGTGTGCGGCCACGCCAGCGATGGTATTGAACCCGCGGCCGTAGGGGCGGCCGTAGTCGTTGATCAGAGTCTCGGCGAAATGATAGCCGTCGGTCAGTGGAGGCCCGGCGATGCTGGTGGTTCTTTCATAGATGGAGTCGGCTTCGAGGCCAAGGTTCGGGGCGCCTTCGAGACGCCGGGTTTCTTCGGCGAACTCACGGCTTAGCGCGGCATAGAGTTCGCCGGCCTCGCCCGGCGCGTCGGCGCCGTAACCGAGACTTTCGCCCGCTTCCTCGACAAAGCGGGCGCACTGCATGCGGGTCCAGGGACGAATGCCGAGATAAGCGGTCTGGATGTAACCCATGGCGGCGAGACGCTCTAACAGTGGATACACCCAGCTCTCGGGCGGTACTGGAGACGACGCAAGGTTGCGCGGGCTCGGCAGCCTGTCCTCAGAAGATGACCGACGAGATGATGACCGAGGAGATGACGACAGCGGAGACGATGATGATGATGATGATGACGACAGCGGCGGTTTTCCCGCGCCGGACGGTTCCCGGCCGCGCTCCCCCAGCCAGATGCGCTCGTCTCCGGATCGCGGCGACGCTCGAAAATCTGCCGCGCGATAAAATAACCGAGCGCGCCGCCGACTACGGCGTCGGACGGAAAATGTTCTTTCCCGGTGACCCGTGCCGCCGTCACCGCCGTTGCCAGGCCGTAGGCCATCACCTTCGTCATTCTGCCCGGATATTCGTGGGCCACAACGCCCGCAATGGCCCAGGATACGGCTGCGTGTTCGGAAGGAAACGACGCGCCGCCCGCAAAAAAGTGCCCCCCGCCACTGCCCTGCTCCGGCCGTTGCCGCTCGAATACGGCCTTGAGCGCGTAGTCGACGGCCGCCGCATTCAGCGCGGCTTCACCCGCCAGAAATCCGGTCTCGGCGGCGTGGTCGTTGTCTGTGATTTTTCCCATGAGAAACATTCCGCCGGCCGCGCCTGCGAGCGAAAACACGCCGTAGTTTGAGAAGGCGCGGCTGCGAGCGACTACGCCCGCTGGAACCTGTTTCGCGAACCAGCTATCGCTGGCGACGAAGGCTCCGACGCCGGCCAGAGCGGGCAGCGCCCAGATGGCATCGGAACGCCCGAGCGAAAAAGGGCTGGCCCAGATCGCCCTCTGGTCGTCGGCAAAGCGCTTCAGCAAGCCAGATCCAGGCCAGACAGGTTCGGACCACTCCGGCGCGGAAAATTTTCTCCCGCCCGCAGCCTGCAGCAAGGATGACTCTGGCCCGGCGGCAGGCGCGCTCTGAGCCGAGGAATTTGTTATCAGGCTCATCGCCATCAGGTTCATGACCAGAAAAATCAGAAGCCAAATCCAGCTCAATGCTCGCCGGCGCGCGTGGTTCAGCATCACTCGACCGATCAGAATCCGTGACCAACGCTCACGGCGACTGCGACCGAGGACAGCAGTTGCGCGACCTGCAGCGTGTTTTTCCAGATGGGAGGTCCGCCCAGGGCTTTCTCCGGGACAAACACCATGTCGCCGGGCCGCAGCTCGACGCTGGCAACGTCGCCCGCGAACCACTCGCCCGTTCCCTGCCCGCCCACCACCGAACCGTCGGCGCGCACTACGAACACCGTCTTTTTGCTGGCCAGGTTGGTGGGGCCGCCGGCCTGGCGCAGATACCAGCCCGCGTTCTTGCCGGGGCGGTAGGTGATCGCGGTCGGGTTGTAGACCTGGCCGCTGACCATCACATAGTTGGGGGTCTTCGGGATGTAGAGGGTGTCCCCGGCCCGCACCTCAAGATCGGCGGGCGTGTTGGCCCAGCGGCGTAGGTCTTTCGAAAGATGGACAACAAGGCGTCCACTGGGCGGAAGGTTTTTCAGCTGCTCGAGCGTGGCGTGCCATTGCTCGAGCGTGGCGCTTTTGGCCAGCTTGTCCTCGGCGTCGCCGAGCTCGGGAAGGAGCTTGAATGAGGCCTCCTGCCCCTGGACCTGGCGGATCAGCTCGGCGCGATTTTTTCCTGCAGCTCGCGCACCTGGCGGCGCTCGAGAATGGCGCCGTAGGGATAGGCATCGGCGCGCAGGCCGCCGGCGCGTTCGAGGACCGAGCTGAGGCGCTCGCCCTCGCGGATGCCGTAGTCGCCGGGATGCATCACTTCGCCCCGCACCGTGATCAGCGCGCCCACGTCCGTCCAGCCCGCCAGCTGCCGGATGGTCAGCACATCGCCGTCATGCAGGCGCACGTCAGTGTCGGGCTCGCCGGCCAGGGCGCGGGCAATGGCTACAGTCACGTGGTCGCCGACCACCTGCGCCCCATTCTGGATGCTGTAGCGCGTCAGGTCGGCCGCTTCGAGGAACGCCCCGCGCTTCAATCCCCCGGCCAGCCGCACCAGCCCGGCGGCGCTCATGTCCTCGCCCAGCGGATAGCTGCCCGGACGCGCCACTTCGCCCTCGATTTTCACGGTGGCAGGGTCAAGCCTTGAAACATTGCGGTGGATGAAGACGCGGTCGCTCGGCTGCAGCGCGATGTTGTCGGCGGCATCGCCGGACAGTGCCCGCTCGAGGTTTATGCTGAGCACGGTGAGCTTTCCCCCCGGCGTGCGGCGAAAGACCTGGGCGTCGGCAAGCTCGGCATCGCGGGTCACGCCGCCCGCCAGGTAGACGGCATCGCGCAGCCGGGTCTCGCCGTTGGTGACATGCTCGCCGGGATGGCGCACTTCGCCGCTCACGCGGATCAGCGGCGGATCTTCAAAATCGTAGCGGCTGAAAATGCGCACGGTGTCAAACGGCTCGAGGGTCACATTCTGGGCGTCGTTGTTTATTGCACCCACTTTTGTCTCCTTGCCCGGGAGCGTGCCCGCAAGCGCATCGGCCAGATTGAAGGCGATCACCTGGGGCGCATAATCGGGGGGCGCCAGGCGGATGATTTCGGCATGGCTTCGAGCGGGCTCGGGCAACAGGTCGGCGTAGGAAGCGATCAGGTCGGTGATGCGCATGCCTTCGCGGTAGGCGTGCTTGCCGGGATGCACCACGTGGCCGTCGAGATAGACCGTCCGCTCGCTGTAGGGGAGGATGGGCGCGATGCGGATTTTGTCTCCATCCTGAATCTTGAAAGCTTCAAGGACGGCGGTCACAGCGTCCTGATTGTTATTTTCCCGATTGTTATTCTCAGGAACATCGAGCCGCAACATGGAGCGGCTCTCGTGGGCCACCACACGCTCGACTTCGATGTGGCGCAGCGTGCCGGTGTTGAGCACGCCGCCAGCCAGTTCGAGGACTTCGGCGAGGCTCGCTTCCTGGCGCAGTTCGTAGATCGCGGGCCGCCGCACCATGCCGGCGACCGTCACCTCGGCGCCGAGGGGCGGCACCATGATGGTGTCGCCCGCCTGCAAGCGTTCGAGGCTCGAACGGACGCCGTGCAGCAGCAGGTCGTAGAGATCGATTTCGGCGATCAGGCGCGGGCCGCGATATTGCCGCAGCAGGCGCAGTGAGCCGCGCGCGGTCGGGCCGCCGGCCTGATAGAGAGCATTCAGCGGCGTAGACAGCGAGCTCACGTCGTAGGCGCCGGGGCGCTGTACGTCTCCAACCACATAGACCCGCACGGTGCGCAGGCGGGCGAGGGAAACGTCGGCGTGCACGTCGCGAAATTCGCCGCGCAGCACGCTCTGCACCAACTGCTGGACTTCGCCCAGGCTGCGCCCGTTGACCACGACCGCGCCCGCTTCCGGCAATGCTATGCGGCCTTCGCGATCGACCACGCGCTGCAGGTGCTGCGAGACGCCGCCCCACAACTCGATGCTCAGGCCATCGCCGGGGCCGAGCACGTAGTCCGGCCCAAAGGGAAGGTCCATCGGAAGCTCATCGAAGTTGCCGGTGCCGCGGCGGAAAACATCTTCGCCGAAGCGACCGAGCATCGGGGAGCGGCGCGAAACCTGCGCGTAGAGATCGTACAGCGAAGGCACTTCGGCGTAGGGATTCGGCCGGCGCCGAATCGCGGGGCGATCGCCATCGCTCGCCGGGCCAGGCCGCGGCATGCGGGCATCGGTGCGGGCGGGCCAGGGCGCAGAGAAAGGAGGCGAAGGCCCAGCCAATGCGCCAGCGCCGGCAGGCGACGCCGGAGTGGGAGCATACGGACCAGAGAGCGGGCCGCTCGCGCCCGGTCTTATCTGTGAAACGCCGGCTTCGTCCATGCGGGCGCTCAGCAGGCCAGGCATGGCTTCCGGGCTGATGCGGGGCAGCGCACC
This sequence comes from uncultured Acidobacteriaceae bacterium, assembly GCA_963784085.1. Taxonomy (GTDB): domain Bacteria; phylum Acidobacteriota; class Terriglobia; order Terriglobales; family Acidobacteriaceae; genus Sulfotelmatobacter. The sequence continues at coordinate 66,050 of CAWAQH010000013.1, forward strand.
CGGGTCGGTAAAAGTGCCGTCATAGGAGTCGCGATCTTGCGGTTCGAGGCCAGCGAGGCTTTGCCGCCGGCGTTCATCGGAAAAAGGAGTTGACGGCTCCGAAGGAACTGCATCGGCCGGGGGCGCGACGGACTCGGGCTCGAACTCGTCGTTTTGGAAGCCGTCGCTGATCCGGGATGCGGAGGCGGCGTTACCTGCCGCGACCGGCTGCTCGTGCTGCGACCAATAAAATTCTTCGTCATTTTCCCCGGCTGAAGGCGACGATGCGGCAGCTGCGCCGGGCAGGCGGCCAATCCTGCCTTGTTGCATCTGTCTTCGCGTGGGCTTGGCGCGCACGTATTCGCGCTTTTCGATTTCCGCCGTGACCAGGATGCGGATGGTATCGTCTTTGCGCAACAGTTCGAATACGGCGTCATCGGTCAACTCGGCGGGGTCGAGCAGAACGTCCCTGCTCGTAGGCTTGGCGCACCAGCAGCCTTTTCACTTCGAGCAACAGGCCGGGCTCGCGGCGCAGAATTTCGCTGAGGGTCGCGGCGGAGAGGGAAACCACCGCCTCGCCGCCGTCGTCGCGACGGCTGTCGTCTCGACGATCAGCATTTTTTCGATCATCGTCGCGTCGATCGGACTCGCCGAGATCGCTCTGGGCCAGCAGCCGAGCCGGTGCAGTACACACCAGCATCAGGGTGAAGCAGAGGAGGGCCAGCTTCCGGCGGCCTGCGTGCGCGCGGGACAAGGCGAAAGTGGGTTGGGGCATGAGAGCTAAAATCATGGGAGTTGGAATCAACCTGCGGGGATTTCGGTTGTGATCGGGTTCGGTGACAACTGGTTCGGTGCCGACCGGGTTCTGTGACGACTGGGCTCAGTGACGAAGATGCGCGACCGGCTCAACGTCGCTTTCATCCACTTCTACCGAGACCGAGCGCATGATGAGGTCGAGGGAAAAGACGAGGCGGCAGCGGTCTTTGCGGCGCACGATGATGCCTTCCTGGCCCTGCATGGGGCCGGCACAGACCCGCACCCGGCGGCCCGCGCACAGATAAGGATGCGGCTCGGCGCCGCCGCCGGCCAGCCGCTCGCGCAATTGTTCGATTTCCGCATCGGGCAAGACGGCGGGATGGCCGTTGAAACTCACCAAACGAACCGCGCTCGCCAGCTGCAGAACACGAAGGCGGTCTTCGCGCCCCAGGCGCACGAAGACATAGCCGGGAAACAAGGCCAGTTCCAGTTCCTTGCGGCGATCCTTCCAGCGGCGCACTGAGCGGTAAAGCGGCAGAAAGCAAGCGATTCGGCGCTGCTCGATCTGATAGGCCACAGATTTCTCGTGGCGCGGGCAGGTGTACAGCGCATACCAGTGATGGTCCGAATGATGATCGGAAGCGCCCGCAGGCGATGGCGCATCCAGGCTCTGAATTTCAAGACTCGCGGGATTGTCAGCGACAAACATCGGGATACAGCTTCGCCCCGTCAGCTACCGGAGCTTCATGAACTAAACTATTTTGTTTCAATACGTTGAATCCACTTCGCGAAAAAAACGTTGCGGCTTTTTCAGTTGTGGGCCGCGCCCACCAGCACCGGACGCTCGCGCACGGCATTCAAAATTCCGGCTTCGGAACTCTCAATCGCCTTGGTTCGAATATCGACCACGGCCCAGTAAAAAATTCCACGGTTCTGCTCGGGCGCCAGTGCCAGAATCTTCATTCCGGGATGGCGGCCCAGCAGAAATCCGCACTGGCTGAGCTTGTTTTCTTCGTCCATGGCAATAATCAGGACATCGGGTTGCACTTGCTCGACTATGTCGGCCAGGTCGCCTTCGTTGCGCACCTCGCCCACCACCTCGATATCGGGCTGGTCGGCGATGGTAGCCAATACCAATTCCCGCATCAGGCGCGGATGATTCGCGACCAGCACCCGGACTCGTTTCACAATGCGTCCCCAGCGCAGAGCATAGGGCGGCCAACCTGCTGGCGCAAGGTTCAAAAAGGATCTACGGATGTTTCGGCTGGCGTGAAACTTGGTGGTACCGCAGGAAATCGCGATTGAAGCCGCAAAACAGGGTCCAATGCGTACCTGTGCCTGGGCTAACTTAAGTACCAGCCGGACGCATCTCACGCAGTACACTTAGCTTCGCGGCGGTTCCAATGAACTGGCTGCCCCCGAGGAACTTCCGGGCGATGAAACTCGTAGCTTAACCAGAGCCAAACGGAGCACGATGGAACTGCGAATCGAACACCTCTCCAAACGTTATCCCAATGGAACCCAGGCACTGCAGAGTGTTTCGCTGAATATCCCCCTGGGGATGTTTGGCTTGCTGGGGCCGAACGGGGCGGGCAAGTCCACTTTGATGCGAACCCTGGCTACCCTGCAGGAAGCGGACAGCGGCCGCGCCGTGCTGGGGGAGATTGACGTCCTCAAGCAAAAGGATGCGGTGCGGCGCGTGCTGGGCTATCTGCCGCAGGAATTCGGGCTGTATCCCAAGGTCTCGGCGGAAGATCTGCTGAGCGAGTTTGCCACGCTAAAGGGCATCACCAACGCGAAGGAGCGCAGCGAGACGGTGAAAGCCCTGCTGCAGCAGACCAACCTTTATGAGCATCGGCGCAAGGCGCTCGGCGGCTTTTCCGGCGGCATGAAACAGCGCTTCGGAATCGCGCAGGCGCTGCTCGGCAATCCCCGGCTGATTATTGTGGATGAACCTACAGCCGGTCTCGATCCGGAAGAGAGGGTGCGTTTCCATAATTTGCTGAGCGCGATCGGGCAGAACATCATCGTCATTCTTTCCACGCACATCGTTTCCGACGTCAGCGATCTGTGTCAGGCGATGGCGATTATTCATGAAGGCCGCGTGCTGGTCACGGGCAATCCCACGCTGCTGGTTGGGGAACTGGCGGGCAAGGTCTGGAGAAAATCCATCGCGCACACAGAACTGGAAAGCTACCGCGGGCGCCTGCAACTTATTTCGATGCGGCTGTTCGCCGGGCAGACACTGATCCACGTATTGAGCGCAGAGCAACCGGAGGCGGGCTTCGAACCGGTCGCGCCCGATCTGGAGGATTTGTATTTCGCAACCATCAAAGGCTTTATTCACCGGCCCGTGGCCGGCCGGGTGAACTGAGCCATGGTCGCATCGATTCTGGCTTTCGAGTTTTCCCGCCGCCTGCGCCGCCTCTCGACCTACGTCTACTTCCTGGTGTTTTTCGGGTTGGGCTTCCTGTTCGTATTGCTCTCGGGCGGCGCATTCTCCGGCGCCAGCGTGGACTGGGGTACCGGCGGCAAGGTGCTGGTGAATTCACCGTTCGCGCTGAACATCATCATTATGTATGTGAGTTTCTTTGGTGTGATTGTGGTCGCGGCGCTGGCCGGGCAGGCCACCTATCAGGACATCGACAGCAATTCGACCGCTTTCTTCTACACCGCTCCCATCACCAAGTTCGACTATCTGGCCGGCCGCTTTTTAGGTGCCTTCGCGGTGCAATCGGTGATCTTTACCAGCGTGGGGCTGGGCGTATGGGTTGGCACTCTGGTGCCCTGGCTTGATCAGACGCGCGTCGGCCCGCAGCACGCATGGGCGTATCTGCAACCTTACTTCACGATGGTGATTCCCAACCTGATTTTCATTTCCGCCATTTTTTTCGCACTGGCGGCGCTGGGTCGAAAGATGCTGCCGGTCTATGCCGGCAGCGTAGTGCTACTGATCGGCTACTTCGTCGCGGGCCAACTCTCAGCGGACATCACCATGAGCACGCTGGCCGCGATGGTCGATCCGTTTGGAGGGAATGCGGTCTCGCGCCTCACGCAATACTGGACTCCGTTTCAGCGCAACTCGCAGATCGTGCCCCTCGCCGGGGTGTTGTTATGGAACCGGATTTTGTGGCTTTCGGTAGGCGCACTGACCCTGGCAGCGACCTATTTCCGCTTTTCCTTTACTTATGCCACAGGCAAGGCATCACGGCAGGCTGCGCCGGAACTCGCGCTGGAGCTGCCGCCCGCCATGTCGCGGACGCTGCCCGTAGTGCGTCCCACCTTTAGCCGGGGCGACTCGCTCCGTGAATTGTTTTCGCTGACGCACCTGCAGTTCACCGAGACGATCCGGAATGTTTTTTTCTCGGTGCTGGTGCTGGCCGGGGCGCTGATGGCGATTTCTTCGGCCTATGGCATCAACAGTCCGTTCACCACGCCGGTTTATCCCGTGACTTGGCGGATGCTGGAATTGGGCGGCGGCGGTTTCACCTTATTCATTCTGGCAATCGTAACTTTCTATTCGGGAGAACTGGTCTGGCGCGAGCGCGACGCACACCTTAATCAGATCATGGACGCGTTGCCGGTGCGGCGCTGGGTGCTTTCCGCGAGCAAGCTGTTGGCGCTAATGCTCGTGCAGGTGCTACTGGTAGTGATGGTGATGCTTTGCGGCATGTTAGTCCAGATCCTTCACGGCTACTATCGTTTCGAGATGGGCCTATACGTGAGGGAGCTGTTCGGCCACGAACTGATCGCTTTCTGGATTCTGTGCGCGGTCGCTATGCTGGTCCACACCATCGTCAATCACAAATATCTGGGCCATTTCGTGATGGTGCTGTACTTCGTGGCAGGGATTGCGCTGCCGCAGATGAATTTTCAGGACTACCTCTACCGCATAGGCCAGGCACCGCGGGCGATTTACTCCGACATGAACGGCTACGGGCCCTACGCGAAGCCCGTGTTCTGGTTTCACCTGTATTGGGGAATCGGCGCAGTGCTGCTGGCTATTTTGACCAACCTGTTGTGGGTGCGCGGCATGGAGACCAGCCTGCGCAACCGGCTCAAGCTGGCGCGGGCTCGCTTTACCGCTCCCACTGCAGCGTGGTTTGCGGCATGCGCGGTGCTGTTTGCCGCTGTTGGCGGCTACATTTTTTACAACACGCATGTGCTGAACCGGTATCTTACGTCCTTCGCAATTCAGGAGGATCGTGCGCAATACGAGATTAAGTACCAGAAATATCAGAACCTACCGCACCTTATGCTGGTGGATGTGCAGACCGATGTCGAACTTTACCCCGAGCAGCGCCTCGCCGTATTCCGCGGGAAGGAAACGCTGGAGAACCAGACCGATGCTCCCATTGACGATGTAACCCTCACCCTCTGGCCCGAGGATGTGGATGTGATTCCTCGGCCGATCATCGACGTGCAGAAACTCAGCTTCGATGGCGGCCAGACGACGGTGATGCAAGATCCCGCGCTCGGTTTCTACGAATTCCGCCTGGCCAAGCCCGTGCTGCCGCACCAGCGCGTCGGGCTCGAGTTTGCCCTGGCGTACCCGAACCCCGGATTCGTCAATTCGCTTCCCAATGGCGACATTGTGCACAACGGCACTTTCGTCAGTAGCAGCTACTTACCGTTCGTTGGCTACCAGCAGGACGTCCAACTGATCGACGACAGCGCGCGGCGCCGCCACGGTCTCGCAAAATCGCCGGGACTGCTGAAGCTTGAGGATCCCGCGGGTCGCCAGCACAACTACGGCACCACCGATGCCGACTGGGTAAATTTTGATGGCACGGTCAGTACCAGCCTTGATCAGATCGCTGTCATGCCCGGCTACCTGCAGAAAGAATGGACTCAGGATGGCCGCCGCTACTTCCATTACAAAGCCGATGCACCCATGATGGGCGGCATCTTCTCAGTGAACTCCGCGCGCTATGCGACGAAACGCGACCACTGGCACGACGTTAACCTGGAGATTCATTACCAGCCGGGGCACGAATTCGATCTCGACCGCATGATGCTGGGGATGAAGTCGACGCTCGAGTACTGCACCACTGCGTTCAGTCCGTTTCAGTTCCGGCAGTTGAGGATTATCGAGTTTCCCCGCTATGGAGATTTCGCGGAATCGTTTCCCAACACCATTCCGTTTTCCGAAGGTATCGGCTTCATTACTTATGTCGACGATCACAAGAAGGATTCCATCAATCTGCCCTTCTTCGTGACGGCGCATGAAGCGGCCCACCAGTGGTGGGGCCATCAGGTAATGAGCGCCAACACCGAAGGTGCAACCGCGATCGTTGAGACCCTCGCACAGTATTCTGCGCTGATGGTGATGCAGCATACTTACGGGCCGGAATCGATGAAGAAATTCCTCCGCACCCAACTGGATGGCTACCTGCGCGGGCGGGCGAATGAGCGCGACGAAGAAAAACCTCTGCTGCGAGTTGAGCCCATGCAGGGCTACATTCACTACAACAAGGGCGGACAGGTCATGTACGCCTTGCAGGACTACATCGGCGAAGAGCGCGTCAGCCACGCGCTGGCGAAGTTGGTGAAGGATTACGCCTTCAAAGGCGCGCCGTATCCGACCTCGCTCGATATGGTCAACGATCTGCGCCAGGTGACGCCGCCGGAGTTTCAGTATCTCTACGAAGACTGGTTTGAAACCATCACCTTATTCGATAACCGCGCTCTCTCAGCCAAATACACTCAGTTGCCGGACGGCAAATACCAGGTGCGCATTTCCGTCGAAGCCAAAAAATATCGCGCCGATGGCAAGGGGCAGGAGCACCCGATCCCGCTGCACGATCTTGTCGATATCGGCGTGCTCGATGCCGACGGCAGGTTCCTGTATCTTCAGAAACACAAAATCGAGCAGGAGCATCAGGACTTCACAGTCACGGTGGACAAGTTGCCGAGCCAGGCCGGCATCGACCCGCTGATCAAGCTCATCGACCGAAATCCTGACGACAACGTGGTGAAGGTCGAGAAGCAATAGGTAGGGCAGTCATGAACTATAATCAGCCCCACGCATGCCCCTCACCTCTGGCACGAGACTCGGCCCTTACGAAATTCAAGCGCCGCTCGGCGCCGGCGGCATGGGCGAGGTCTATCGCGCGCTCGATACCCGGCTTGACCGCACCGTAGCCATCAAAATTCTCGCTTCGCATCTTTCTTCTTCGCCGGAACTGAAGCAGCGCATGGAGCGCGAGGCACGCACCATCTCTTCGCTGAATCATCCCCATATTTGCCAGCTTTTCGACATCGGCTCGCAGGATGGGACCGATTTTCTGGTGATGGAATTTCTGGAAGGCGAAACCTTGGCCGAAAGGCTGCGCAAAGGCCCGCTACCGCTGCCGGAAATTTTGAAGATCGGAATCGCCGTTGCCGAGGCGCTGGCGGTCGCTCACCGCAGCGGGATTGTTCATCGCGATTTGAAGCCCGGCAACATCATGCTGACCAAGGGCGGCGCCAAGTTGATGGACTTCGGATTGGCGAAACCGTTAGGGATGCAGTCTTCGGCCTCAACATCGGCATCCGCTCCTTCGTTCACCGCCGCTGCCACATTGAGCGGGCCGAGTCCGCTGACGCCGCTGACGACGGCAGGGACGGTCATCGGCACGATCCAGTACATGTCGCCCGAACAGATCGAAGGAAAGGAAGCCGACGCGCGCTCCGATATCTTTGCTTTTGGCGCCGTGTTGTATGAGATGGTCACAGGCAACCGTCCTTTCCAGGGCAAGAGCCAGATTTCGCTGGCTTCCTCCATTCTCGAAAAAGAGCCCAAACCGGTCAGCGTTCTCAAGCCTTCGACTCCTTCTGCTTTCGAGCATGTTGTGACCACCTGCCTGCAAAAAAATCCGGAAGATCGTTATCAGACCGCGCATGACATCAAACTGGAATTGCAGTGGATCGCCGTGGATAAAGATAAGTCATCTCCGGCCGCAGCCGCATTGCCGCCAACCGCTTCCGGGGCGCGCAACATAATCTGGGCGATCGCGATGGTGCTTGCCATCGCCCTGGCACTGTTCGGTGGAACTTTCCTGCACCACTCCCGCCCGGCGCAGAGCATCCGCGTTTCCGTGAATGCTCCCGAAAATACCTCGCTCAATCTGACCGGCGATAACGCCGGGCCGCAGGTACTTTCGCCAGATGGCGCATCCATCGCTTTCTCCGCCACGGCGGCCGGCGGCAAGACGTTACTCTGGGTGCGCTCCATGAACTCGTCAGAAGCGCGGTCCCTGCCCGGCACGGAAGGCGCGCTCTTTCCCTTCTGGTCGCCGGATAGCCATTCTCTGGGATTTTTCGCCGAAAACAAGCTAAAGACCATTGATCTCAACGGCGACTCGGAGCAGGTGATTTGCGCCAGCCAGCTCGGGCGCGGAGGCGCCTGGGGACCAGATGGAATAATCCTTTTCTCCCCCGGCGTATCTCAGCCCATCATGCGCGTGAGCGCCAGTGGAGGAACTCCCGTCGAGGTTACGAAGATCGACTTCGAGCAGCATACTTCGCATCGCTGGCCTTTTTTTCTTCCCGACGGCAAGCACTTCCTCTACCTGGCGCTGCATCACGATCCCTCTAAGGTGTCGAACAACGCGGTCTATTTCGCGTCGCTCGATGGAGGGGAAAATCGCATGCTGTTCCATTCGCAATCGAATGCCATCTATGCCGCTGGCTATCTCCTGTTCGCGCGCGGTGATCAGTTGATGGCGCAACCCTTCGACCCCGCTCGGGGAACCCTGAGCGGCGACGCGCGGAGCGTGGCCAGGGGAGTAATGAATGACCCAACCACCTGGCATCTGGACGCCTCCGCCACCAACGATGGATTGCTGGTCTTCGGCAGCGGCGGAAGCGGAGATTTGCAATTGATCTGGATGGACCGTACAGGGAAGCAGGTCGGCATCGTTGCCGATCAAATCGCGGGGCTGCAGTTGGCAAGGATCTCTCCGCAAGGTGACCGCATCGCGCTTCAGATCGATGCCGGCATGAACGACATCTGGGTACTCGACCTGGCGCGCGGGGTTCGCACCCGGCTGACCTTTGGTCCCATCGCCAACACTTCTCAAATCTGGTCACCAGACGGCAAGTGGATTGCCTACGTTTCCCGGCGAGGCGATCATTTCGACATCTACCGCAAGCCCTCCGATGGCAGCGGCACGGAAGAACAGTTAGCCACTTTTACCCAGCTCAACGTGCCCACCAACTGGTCACGCGATGGCAAGTATTTATTGATTGCGCAGTCTACTGGCGAAGGACACGCGGTCTGGACGTTGCCGCTCGAGGGAGATCGCAAAGCCCGGCAGACTCTGGCACACGGTAATTACGGGCACCTTTCCCCGGATGGCCGTTGGCTCGCCTACAGTTCCGCTGAATCCGGTCAGAACGAAGTGTATGTGGTGCCCTTTAATGGCGGGGAAGGCAAATGGCAGGTCTCGGCCAGCGGAGGACTGATGCCGCTCTGGCGCTCCGACGGCAAAGAACTCTACTACCTGGACGGAGCTCAATCTCTCATCGCGGTGCCGGTCGAGGTCTCCGGAGGCGCCCCGCGATTCGGCGCACCGCAAACCCTGGTCAACCGATTGACGGTTGTGGGCCAGCCCTTCTACGATGTCTCGCCGGATGGAAAGAAAATCCTTCTGGACCGCGTTTCGCAGCAGGTCAGCCAATCCATGACCGTGGTGACCAACTTCACCGTTGCGCTGAACCGGTAACGCACTCTCAGCATAAGGGCTTGGAAACGGAGCTGTCACTTTTGCTAGTTGGCACTCTAGCCCTGTTTCCATAGGCTGTCGTGGCGAGTGCCGCGATCGCCGGGCGACTGGCTACGCGCGGCGCGATGTGGCGCCAAACTTGGGACTGCGGGTGAGACATTCGGAGGGAGATAGCAATGCAGAGGAACGGCGTTAAAGCTTTCCTGGTTATCGTCAGCGTGGTGTTCGGGTTCAATCTGTGGATGTGTGCTCAGGCGTCTACGAAGCCGGCGGCGCAGAGCGCTTCGGGGGGAGACGCACAATCGAATCATGTTTCTGACGAAGACATCCAGATGCTACGGGCGGACTTACGCGCGACGCGGAAGGAGATCGTTGCGGAAAACATGACTCTGACCGCCGACGAGGCCACCAAGTTTTGGCCTATCTTTGACCAGTACCGGCAGGAAGCTATCAAGCCCAATGACGAACGCTGGGCCGTGCTCAAGGACTACGCAGCGAATTACGGCGCCATGACCGAAGAGCAGGCGCAGGATTACATCAATAGATCGACGGCCGTCGACCAGCAACTGCTGGCATTGCGTATGAAATATGTTCCCGTGTTTGAGAAAGTCATCTCGGCCAAGAAGACTGCATTGTGGTACCAGATCGATCGGCGCGTCGACCTGCTGATCAATTTGCAGTTGTCGGCGGTGATTCCGATGGTCAATACCAGCAAGTGAGCGGAAGGGCTATTACGGTCCTGATCTTCGATTTTGATCTTCCACTCTGATCTTCAGGCCGGTGGCCCAGCCTTTGGCCTTGCGAGCACAGCCAGCAAGGTGCGTATTCCGGCCCTCCTGTCCTCTGATTTTTGCCGGGAAAGCTTGCCCGAATCGCCGGGAAGCCGTATAAGGGGGTGCTCGGCGAAGTCTACCCTGGATGAAATTGGAGCATCACAATGCGAACCTGGAGATTTTTATTACCCCTGTTAATGTCTTCCCTGTGTTTCGCGGCGCAATCTGACCGCATCACGGGCCCTCTCAACTCTTCCCAAACGGTAGCTCTGAAAGGTAACGTACACGGATTAGCACAAGCTCAATTCGATCAAGGCCCGGCCGATGCCAATCGAATGCTGCATGCTTCCATCGTTTTCAAACCCTCACCGGCCACACGGACCGCCATGGATACGCTGATCGCAGATCAGCAGAATCCTTCCTCGCCGCGTTTTCGCAAATGGCTCACCCCCAAACAATTCGGAGAACGCTTCGGCATGAGCCAGGGCGACCTCAATAAAGTTACCGCCTGGTTGCAAGCGCAAGGCCTCACAGTCACGCGCACGGCGAACAGCCGCAACCAAATCTTTTTTGACGGATCCGTCGCTCGGGTCCAGTCCGCTTTCCAGACCGAGATTCATTATTATCTGGTCGACGGCGATCTGCATTATGCCAATGCCACCGAACCGAAGGTGCCGGCCTCGCTGTCGGGAATTGCGCTGGCCATCCTGCATCTGAACAATTTCCAGCCCAAGCCGCACTCGGTTGCTTCCCCCGTGCCCTACACCGGCGCTGGCGCTGGCGAAAAACATCAGCCCATTGGAATCGAAAGTGGCGGAGGGAACACCGGCGATTCATCTTCCCACTCGTCTCTGTTCACCTCGCACGTCTCCGGCAATCATTTTCTGTCGCCCGGCAACGTCGTTACCATCTACGATATCGCGCCTCTTTATAATGCCGGCTTCACTGGAGCCGGACAAACCATCGCGATTCCTGGACAAAGCTCGGTCCTTCTCACCGATATCGCTGCTTTCCGCAGCGCCGCAGGCTTGTCCGCGAACGCTCCCACGCTCACCCTTCTCCCCAGTAGTGGCACTTCTACCCGCTGCCCCGGAGATGAACTTGAATCCGATGAGAATATCGAGTGGGCGGGAGGCGTAGCGACCGATGCCACCATCCTCCTGGTTTATGCCGGACTCGAAAGCGGCGATTCCTGTACCAGTCGCACGTTCTCGGTATTCGACTCTCTAACCTACATCATCGAAAACAATTTGGCGCCCGTCATCAGCGTCAGCTACGGGGCTTGCGAACTGGACTTCGGCTCGTCCAATGCCCAGGCTTTGCAGTTGTCGATCCAGCAGGCCAACCTGCAAGGGGAGACGGTTTTGTCAGGCACCGGCGATACTGGCGCGGCTGACTGTGATGCTGGCTCTACAATCGCCAGCCATGGCTTCCAGGTTAACGTCCCCGGTTCTATTCCAGAAATTACGGGCTTGGGCGGCACCGAGTACTCGGGGATGCGGACGCATGTCCCACGGGAACTTGCAGCGGCGATGCCCCTGCCGATCCTCCGTATTGGGGCGGCACCTCCGGTGGCGTAGACAGCGTCTCCTCGGCTCTTGTCCCGGTTGGGCCAGGGGGGTTCCAGGAAGAGGGCTTCAACGACACAGCCAACGCCAGCAACAAGAGTCACTTCCTGCTAGCTACCGGCGGAGGCGCCAGCACCATCTTCACAAAACCACTCTGGCAAACTGGTGTCGGAGTACCCGATGACGGCCAACGGGATGTTCCCGATGTGGCCCTGGAAGGGTCGATTTATCACGATGCATATTTGTTCTGCAGCGAGGATAATGGGACCACGACCACCGTGCTAAGTTGCACCAGCGGTTTCCGAAACCCCTCCAACCTCCTGAATACGATCGGCGGGACTTCTACCTCAGCGCCCCCCTTCGCTGGCATCGTCGCACTGATCAACCAGAAAATGGGAACGGCAGGATTGGGAAACATCAATCCCGCTCTCTACACGCTGGCGGCCAGCACTCCCCTCGCTTTCCACGATGTTGTCACCGGTGACAACATTGTGCCCTGCACCAGCGGATCCAGCGACTGCCCGACCAGTTCTCCGTTCCAGTTTGGTTTTACCGCCGGTGTGGGCTACGACCAGGTCAGCGGCCTCGGCTCCGTCGACGCTACCGTTCTCGCCAACAATTGGCCGTCAAACCTCCCTGGCACGACGACCACGATTTCGCCTTCGGCCACCAGCGTGAATCAGGGCGATAACGTAACGTTCACCGCTACGGTCACGCCATCGACAGCCACGGGAACCGTCAACTTCTACGACAACGGATCCACGACTGCCTTGGGAAGTGGAACTCTTGCCGAAGGCGTGGCAACATTCTCAACCACAACGTTGCCGGTCGGCAGCAACAGCGTCGTCGCCACTTACGGCGGAGACGCCAATGACGCTGGATCCTCTTCCTCTCCCACTGTCGTGACCGTAATCGGCACGGGCCCCGACTTCACGATTACAACCTCGGCCGACCTGGCTCCCAATCCCGTCAACGCTGGACAACCAGCTACAGCCACGCTGACCGTCACTCCGTTAAACGGGTCAACTCAAACCATCAGCTTCAGTTGCACAGCGGGTCTGCCCGCAGGCGCAGCTTGCAATGCTTCGAACGTCACTCTCGACGGCACCGATCCGGCGAATGTCACTTTGACCGTAACTACGTCGGCCAACATGGCGCTGGGTGCAGCGGCGATCACCGTTACCGGAACTCCCGATAGCGGCACCGCGCACAACACAACCGCAAACCTGAATGTCTCTGCCACCAACCAGACCTACACGATGACACCGACCGGTGGCACCACCTACTCGGTGGCCCAGGGCGCAACCGCTTCTATCCCCATTACCGTTACCGGGACGAACGGCTTTGTCTCGGGTAGTAGCACGGTTCTGCCAGTCACCTACACCTGCAGTGGGCTTCCGTCCGGGACGACCTGCACTTCCTCCCCGAGCGGAGCAACCACCGCAACCTCGGTCACGATCAGCATTGTCACCACCGCCCCGGCAGTAATGCGCGGAGCACTCGGCGGCAACCGCCTGTTCTACGCCCTGCTGCTTCCCGGCTTCTTCGGAGTCGTCCTGGTGGCGGGATCGCGCACTCGCGGATTGCGCTTGCTCACTCTGATTGTGTTGCTCGCCTGCTCCACGCTGTGGCTGGGCGCTTGCAGCAGCAGCAGCAAAACCACCACACCGACGGGCGGCACGCCTATCGGCACAACGACCGTAACCATCAACGCTACTACGGGAGGCGCGACTCCGGTCACCTCCTCACTGCCGATCACTCTCACCGTGACCGCACAGTAAGCAGCCTCAACTCAAGGGGCGCTCCGCGTAAGCGGAGCGCCTATTCCCCTCAGGCTTCTGCCCCGGTTTCCCAGCCCTTTGGAAAACCAATCTTGATTGGGGCATCCGCTCAACAGCATTTTTGAGCTCGCGCCAGAAGTTATATCCGTGAGCTCGCGTCCCCGGCGTTCTGGTCGCGCCCCTCGACGAACGCACCTTAACCTCTCGCGCGTCGATCGAACTGAATCAATTGGAGGCACAAGGAAAACCGAACCGCCACAGAATCGTCTACAGCGATGTGATGGGAAAAAACAGAAATGAAATACAAATCATTGAAAAATTGGTCGGGGAGAGAGGATTTGAACCTCCGACCCCCTGGTCCCGAACCTGATTCCAGAGCCGGTTGAAATTTGTGGAATCTTGTTGCTTCTAAGTGATTGACGTTGAATCGTTTCTGCGCTGATCGTGAAGCAAGTTGAATTCTGTTGAACTCGTGTGCTCCTACCGCTACAAAATCGTCTACACTTATCTTAGCGAATAAAACACGAATCAGGAACCGTTTTGTAAAAATCAAGCCTGCAAATGAGCATAACGAAGCGGTCTAGGTCAATAGGCGGATGAGTCCGACCTCTTTCGGGGCATACGCTACTTCGGCTAACTGCGCTCAGCAACAGCCTCGCGAGCGATAAGAAGGTATCCCTTGCTGCGCGCATCTCTCTCAACGGATTGGAATAGGGCCCGAGCTTCCGCCTTCTTGCCAGATTTCGCTTCAATTCCGGCCAAGGTGAGCTTCGCCTCCAGTTGGCGGACAAAGAAGCCTGCCCTGTGAGCATCCTTGATCGTTTGCCGCAAGTTCCGAGCGGCGTTATCCGGTTGTCCTCCAGCGGAAAGCACCGAGGCGGCCACAATCTGCGTCTTCAAACGTACGCTGTAACTTTCGTTTCTGTCGGCCAGTCCGGTCGCTTGCCCGATTTCTGTTTTCGCTTCGGTCAATCGGCCGAGTTCCAGGAAAGTCTGGGCGAGGGTCGCGTGTGCGGATACCTCTTCCTGAACTTGCTTCTCTTTCTTGAATTGCTCCAGGGCTGAACGGACCAGCGGCTCGGAGTCTCCCAGGTTGCCCGATTCCAGCATTAACTCCGCCTTGCTCAGGCGAGTTCCGGCCGCATTTGCTTCTTCCCCGCGTTTGATTTGAATGGCGAGTGCCTCGTCGTAGGTCTTCTGGGCGCCGGCGATATCGCCCTGGTAGCCCAGTACACCAGCGATGTTGTGCATGGACTCAGCCACATCGCTCTCAATGCCGAGTTCACGGCGCAGGGCAAGCGACTGGTCGTAAAGGTTCTTACTGGCAGAGAGTTCTCCTTCATCCAGCAGCACATCAGCCATGTTGTTCTGGATGATCGCGAGAGCGTTCTTCTCGCCCAGTTCGTTGTCTAACGCCAGAGCTTCTTCGTCGTATTTTCTGGCCCCGGCGAGATCCCCTTGCTGCTGCTCGATTACGCCGAGATTTGTCAGCACCTCTACGATTCCACGTTTGTTGCGAACCAACCTCTGGCCGGCCAGCGCCTGCTCGTAGATGTCCTTTGCTTTACTTAGTTCTCCCATCTCAAAGAGACCGCCAGCTATATCGTTCAGAGTGTAAGCCGCAGAGCCGTCGTTTCCGAGGTTGCGAAAGAGCCGCAAGGATTGTTCGAGGAGGGCATTGGATTGGGCGAAATTTCCCCGTTGAAATAAGAGATCGGCCACGCGGTATTGAGCGCTTGCATAACCGTACTGATCGCCGGCTTCCTTAAAGATCGCCTGGGCCTCTTCGCCGAGAGCGAGAGCGCCCTTAGGATCATTCAGCCTGCTGGCGGCAAAACTCTGCTTAAGCTTGGACTCCGCCAACAGGATGCGGCTGCCCCGCTTCTGCGCTTTGGCCGCGGCGTTCGACGACGCAGTTTGCAGGCCCTGGTAATTCCCCCCGCGATCAAACGTGCCCGCCTCCTCCAGGTCGATGCGAGGGTCCTCTGAAATGGGACTCGGGAGCCGGCGCAACGCCGCGATGGTCAGCAAGCTGTCTTGCGTTCTTCCTCCCTTGCTCTGCACCTCGGCAAGCCGCAACCCATACTCCAGGTTGTCGGGAAAAAACTGGGTCAGCGCGCGATAGATTTCGGTGGCCTTCGGCCAGTCCCAGGTAAGTTCGCGATACCGGCCTTCGATGGATAGTTGTTCTTCCCGCGACAGGTTGGAAGAAAGGTCGAGGGCTTTCTTGGCTTCTTCTTGCGCAGTGGTCGTGTATCCCAGCACCGCCCACGCATTAGCGAGCGCCGCGTGCGCCATGGCATTTTGCGGATCGGCAGAAACCGCCTGAAGCAGCAGATCGCGGGCCTCGAGGTATTCATACCGCGAAGCCTTGGCGCGACCCTCCGCGTACCATCGGAGCGCCTGCTGATGGGCAGGCAGCGACGACCGTGCCGCATTGATCGCTTCGGCAGAGGCCGGATCGGCACCCATCCGATTGCGTAAACCCGCGCCAGCCTCGGCGGCAACGTCAAACAGCCTGCTTTCCTCTCCGCTGAAAGCTTCCTCGGCGATGGTTTCTCCCGAGGCTGTGTCCTGCACGCGGATATCGACCCGGATTCGCTTCTCGCCCTTCTCCTCGATAGGAGTGCAAGAGCCGAGGACCACGACATCGGCTCCTGGGTTGACCCTTAGGTTCGCCAGCGTAGATTTCGCCAGCGTGTCAGCGTCGCCAATACCCAAATCGCGCTTGGCTCGAGACACGTCTTCTTCGGAAACCATACGCCAGTTGCCGCCGGCCGCGAGTTCGGTGTTCAGCATTTCAGTAAACGCGCTGGAGAGCCAATCGTCTTCTGGAACGTCCGGGTAAGTTCCGGAATCCGAGCACTGCCACCGACCGGCGGACTCTGATCTGCGACGCGTCGTTGGACTTCGCCGCGACTCTCACGGCCAGCGCGCTCCGCCAGCGATAGACCCCGATGCTGGCCAGCGCTAGCAGCAGAATCATCAGCCCGATGATCAGTTCGCGTTGTTTTGGGTGTCCAGCTGCAACCGGCGGAATCGGGGCGACAGCATCGCGGGCGAGGTTTTCTGTGGACACGGCCGCTGCAACCACACTGGAGGTCACTGCGACAGGAGCGATAAAACGGTAGCCGCGCCGGGGCACGGTTTCAACAAACCGGGGACTGTCGGCATCGTCGCTGAGCGCTGCGCGCAACTTTTTCACCGCGACATTCAGGCCGTTATCAAATTCGACGAAGGTGTTCCCTGGCCAAAGTCTTTGCCGGATCTCTTCGCGAGTGGCTACTTCCCCCGCGCGTTCAAGGAGGATGATGAGAATCTGAAAAGGCTGATCGTGCAACTTGACGCGCACACCACTCTTCCGCAGTTCTCCTTGTTCGAGATCCGCCTCAAAAAGCCCGAAACGCACGATCCTGCACTGACTTGGCGCGGTCCCCATGTGACTGAGCCGTTCCCAAGATCCCCAATTTCGTTCAGAAGTCTAGCACTTGTCTGACTCGGAGACTTCTCTCATTTCACCAAATCTCATAAACCGCGCACAATCAGCTACTTGGACGTTAAGGAAGGAGTAAGTACGAGTAAGTTGACCTTTTCCACGAACTCGCTGACAGTAACACGAAGCTCAGGCGAGATTTTGCGACTCTTCCTTTGAGGAGGCCTCTGTGCAACAAAACGCTCCATTCTTCCGGTCGGTTCTTCGTTGCTTTCTGCTAGTCCTGACCTTACTTACGATTGCGGCGAGGGCGCAGCAGGTGACTTTAACCCCGCTGGCGACCATCACCGTTGGCTCGACCCCCGGCCTGATGACTGTTAACCCGGCCACAGGCTACGCCTACGTATTGAGCACTGGGGCGAACACAGTGTCGGCGATCTCCATCAAGACATTGACGGTATCGAAAGTCATTCCTGTCGGCGCATCTCCAATCGCAATGGCGATCGATATCGGCGCGGGTATGGTTTACGTCGCGAACTCAGGAGATGGGACCGTCAGCGCCATTAAAGGAACGGCCCCAGCCCTTTCCTGGCACGTCGGCGGGAGTCCCGGGCAAATGGTCGCCGATACCAGCCTTGGCCAGCTTTACGTGGCCGATACCCTCGGCGATCAGGTCTTCGTGCTGAACTCCAAGACCGGGGCCATTCTGGCTACCATCTCCACTGGTGGTCTTGCCCCGCTGGCGATGGCCGTCAATCCCGCAACCCATGCCGTCTTTGTCGCCAACGGGGGCAGGTCGGGTTCGGTTGTGGTGATCGACGGGGTACACAAAAAGACCCTAATCACGATTACTGGCCTCCCAGTCGGTGCGACGTCGATTTCTGTGGGGCCGCAGACCAACACCGCCATGGTTGCCTTCTATGCCTCGAACGCCCTTTCTGTCATCGATGCGGCCAACAACTATGCAGTGACTACCTATTTGAACTATGGCGGGTCAGGCTACTTTGATACTTGCCCGGAGTTCTTATCGGCCCCCTATCTGACTGCGTATGATTCCGCCAGCCAGTATTTTTACCTGTCTCAAGGAGGGTATCTTTTCTATGGCTTTGTAGTGGCTGATTTTGGCCTCGTTGGTTGGGGCCCCAGCCTCGGTTGTGTGGTCGGCGGTCAGCTTGTTCCGCCAGAGGGGGCTTTCGCGGGCTACTTTAACCAGTTCGCCATCGATGCTGGCGCCGGAATGCTGGCCAGCAATGGGGGGCCTATCCTCAACACGGCCATTGAACCGGGACTGACCAGCGCTTACGAAGAACTGGCCGTCGCCAGCACCAAACCCATCGGCGTCGTCTTCGATCCGGTGAAAAATTGGGTCTATTTCAGCGACGCCGGCAACAACACAGTCACCGTTTACAACGTAACGCCGAACGACACTGTCCCGGCTTACGAGGGCGAGCTGTACTATTCCGTGACAGAGAACTATGCCGACACCAACCCGGCTACCGGCACGGTCTACATGTTGCGGGTCAATAATTTATACACGATCAACGAAGCCCAGGCGGGTGCCGGATACAACGGCACGGCGAAAAATCCCGCGGGTGTAATCACGATCCCGCTCGGCGGACCAGCTTCATCCGAGGGCCTGGTCGTCAATGCCGCCAGCAACAAGATTTATGTCGCGGACGGCTCGAATTTCTTCTATTCCATCAATGGCGCGACCAATGTGGCGACCCTGCTGCCCGGAATGCCGGCTAACCTTGACGTAAGCAGCCTCGCCGTCGATTCCGCCACCAATCAAATTCTCGTCTTCGATTATTTCAGCGGCAATCTGTTCGTTCTCGACGGCACCAGCGAGACCGTTGTCAAGACGATTCCCATTGGGCTATTTCCGCGAGGAACGCCACTGCTCGTCGATCCGGTAAAGGGCGTCGCCTACGTGGTCGGCTACTCTGTGTACGTCGTCGATCTGGCAACTGCAACCATCACCGAAACCATCCCTTTGTCCCCCACCGCCATCGCCATCACCGCCGCCCTGAACCCAGGGAAAAGCCGGCTGTACGTCGTGACCTCCAACTCGGAAGTGTACGTTATCAACACCAGCACCAATAAGATCGTCACTTCGTTTACTTCTCCCTATAACCCGACAAACCGCGTAGCGGTCAATCCCGTCACCGCCAAGTATTATGTCATCGGCGACGAACTTGGCTGGCCGCATGTCGGTGTCTACAGCGAGACCACCAACAAGCTCATCGTGGATATTTCCGGTCAGACCAATACGGCACTCCCGGGCGCGGACTCGATCACGGTAAATCCTCTCACCAACACCATCTACGTCGGAACCCAACGCGGCACGATCAGCGCGGCCCTGGCGGCGATCGACGGAAACACCAATGCCCTGACGGCAGTTCTGCCTAGCGCCGAAGAGACTAACGGCTACGCCCTGGCCGTGGACCTGGGCACTAACCTGCTGGCCGCGGGCGGCGTTGACTACACCAATTTGTTTTTCCCGACAGCCAATCTCACCGCGGCATCCAGTCCGACGGTCTCTGTGACCACGGCAGGCGTCAGCGACGCCTTCACCATTGCCACGACGCCGCTTTTCCGCACCACCAATACCACGCCCAAGGTCACCATCACCGCCACCGGAAACGTAACGGGCCTCGCCCCAGCCATTACACCCACGTCCGTCTTCTACCAGGTCGACGGCTGGCAGGGCACCTGGACCGAGAAGGCCCTCAAAGCGGTTAAGAACACAACGTCAGGCAACGTCACCGTGACCCTCTCCAAACTCTCTCTAGGCCGGCACATTCTTTACGCCCTTGCCAATACGGGCGAATCGGGGACGGTCCAGAATGGCGTGTCCGGGCCCAGTTCACTCGTCGTCAGTCCGACCGCCGCCTTCGTCTTCACCGTCGAACAGTAACGACGCGCGGGGGAATGCGCAAGCAGTACAGCCGTTCTTCTCGGGTCGAATTTCGTCACCCCCTTCTCCCTGATAAGGTGCGTAGGCGCTTTTTGGTAATCGACCCTTTGAGGCCCGCCAGCGGACGAAACGCGCCTGGGGCGGCCACGCGGTGGGACTGACTTCGCATACACTGATGCGAGGTCGCAAGCCGTTCTCCGCCGTCGCACAACGGCGACGTGGACAGGTGGTCCGCTTCGTCGTCTTCAGTGGTCCACAGGGTAAGGATGGAAGCTCGGACGAAACCTCTCTGGAAGGCGCAATTGACCGGCAGTAGAACGTGGACCAAAAGCGCTGACTACCAACATTGCCACTCTGATTTGGGTTACCTTCCAATGGAGATTACGCGGGCATCTGGTTTTTCCGTTGACCTGCTCCCCGTTTTAAACAAGTCCGAGTATGATTTCGGACGAAGGAAAGGGGAAGGGGTATGTCGAAGAGCAGGCACACGGAAGCGCAGATGATCGGGGCGCTGAAGCAGTTGGAGGCGGGGCGCAAGGCCGAAGACGTAGCCGAGAAGTGGGGGTGTCGAAGCACACGATCTACGCTTGGAAGGCGAAGTACGGTGGGATGGACGTGAGCCAGGCGCAGGAAGCGAAGCAACTGCGGGATGAGAACACGCGACTTCGGAAGCTGGTGGCGGATCTGAGTCTGGACAAGGATGCGCTGCAGTGGGTGATTGAAAAAAACGGGTGGAGCTCGCGGTCCTGAAGGCGACTGTCGAGCAGGTGCGAGAGAAGTACGCCTTCAGTGAACGGCGGGCGGGCGTGATGACGCTGCCGGTATCGAGCTATCGCTACCGGAGCATACGCACGGACGAGCCGCTGCGAACGCAGTTGGTGGAATTGGCGCGGGAGAAACCGCGCTTCGGGTATCGGCGGCTGCATGTACTGCTGGGCCGCTCGGGAGAGCATGGGAACCACAAGCGGGTGCATCGCGTGTATCGGGATGCCGGGCTGATGATTCGGCGGAAGAAGCGGAAGCATTGCGTCCGCGAGGGAAAGCCGCTGCTGGTGCGGACTTCGGCCAACCAGGAGTGGGCGCTGGATTTTGTGCATGATGCGGTGGAGTGCGGACGAACGATCCGGGTGCTGAGCGTGGTGGATGCCTATACGCGGGAGTGCTTGGCCTTGGAAGTGGATACGAGCTTTGCCAGCCGGAGAGTGACACGAGTGCTGGATGCGATCGTGAGCGAGCGGGGACAACCGCAAGCGATCCGCTGCGACAATGGGCCCGAACTGACGAGCCGGCATTTTCTGGCGTGGTGTGTGGAGCGAAAGATCGAGTTGTTGCACATTCAGCCGGGCAAGCCAACGCAGAACGCGCGCGTGGAAAGTTTTCACGGACGGTTGCGGGATGAGTGCTTGACGGTGAGCTGGTTTCAAAACCTGTTCGATGCACGGCGGAAGATCGCAGCGTGGAAGATCGAGTACAACGAGGAGCGTCCGCATAGCAGCTTGGGATATAAAACCCCAAAAGAGTTTGCGGCGGCGCATGCAGCAGGCTTCTACACAGCTGAGCGAGAGGCAAGGGACTCAAACGCCGTCCCTTGCCCCTCGCGCTCCCCCATCCCGGCTCAAACCGGAGAGGGAGCAGCTGAAAGTTGTCGTATTCTTACGTGAACGAAAGCAGGGGGCAGGTCACCGTCACGTCGCTGTGCTCGATTTTGAGAATGGTGCCCGCACCCTTTACACCGACAACGTCCAGTATTCACGCGGGCTAGCGCAATAGAGCCCCTGGGCTAAACCAGGTGGTTTGGTTTTGAGTTCCAACCGCCGCTGTAAGTAGT
Organism: uncultured Acidobacteriaceae bacterium; assembly: GCA_963784085.1. Taxonomy (GTDB): domain Bacteria; phylum Acidobacteriota; class Terriglobia; order Terriglobales; family Acidobacteriaceae; genus Sulfotelmatobacter. The sequence continues at coordinate 87,793 of CAWAQH010000013.1, forward strand.
TGAAACAATTGGTCGGGGAGAGAGGATTTGAACCTCCGACCCCCTGGTCCCGAACCAGATTCTAGCGTTTATCGAACTCTATTGAATTCTGTAGGCCGCAAGTGATTGGTATTGAATTAGTTGCGGCTTCCGCTTGCTGAGTTGTTGCTTGCTGGTCCTCTGGCCCTCTGCCCTCTCGCTCCTGGATAGAACGCGCTGGCCGTCCGGAACTCTGGCGCAGACTACTCTGCTCGCCACTTTCATTGGGGCGGTCCAGAAGCGATTCTGCGATTTCCATGTTTGGAGCGAGCGCAAGCGCGTGGAACGCTACATGCACCGCAACCCGGTGAAGGAGGGCCTTAACCAGGGGCGCATTTCATAAGCATTCAAAGATCAGGACCATCGTCCTAAGTCGTCATCTGCCCCGTCAATTGAGCCTCGCAATCACCGAAATCGCCGAACAAAACGAAAGATCGTTTTTGTTCAGGGATACTTCTGGCTCGCATAGTCTTCGAAGGCATTGAACAGCGTTCGCCCACAATCTGCCGCTGCGCGCGAATCACACAAAGCCGACTTTATGGTCGACCCGTCTAAAGTACCGTGGCACGATGTGGCACTCGAACACTGGCCGACCCCGTAGGCTGTCGCAATAGCAATAACGCCATCGCGCTCCGTGCAATGCGCATAGATGGTAAGCACTACATCCATCCGACCATTGTCATCCACTGTGGCCGCGGAGCGGTATTTCTGCGAAGCGCGGATTCCTTCCTTGAGCGATGAAATCACGACCGAAGATGCCGGACTAACGCAGGACGCGCGAATAAACACCGGCCTTGGGCTTTCTGTCGCGTTGGTTGTCAACGGACCCAGCGGGAACAATGTAAGCATGACGAAGCACGCGCGTCGGATCCAACTCCGAATTGCATTCTGCGACAAAACTATTTCAGGCATTGTAGCTCACCGTGAACTCCGAATGTAGTCGGGGAGGAGGTGGTAGAAGTGGAAGTAGACCAAGCGCTTACGCTTCTCGCTTTGCGGGCAATCCTGATAAAACCAAATGCCGTGGAACGTGTTGAGAATGTGATCTAAAGCCTCGGCAAGAGTTACATTATCAAGCGTTCCCAAAAAGTAGGGTGACTCGGGTGGCCACGACGGTGCAGACAAATTTCCCGGTGCCCACTCTTGGATAGATGGCCAATGAATGTCACGTGCCTTCATAAAGGCTTCAACCTCCGGTGTCGATAAAACCAAGCGCAGTGCAAGATTTGCGCTACGGATATCCATTCCCGAATCGTACTCAAAGGGAAACTTTGCACCGTAGATATCGTTGTGCGCACCGTCCTCAAATGAAATATGCCTGATCCTGACACTCAGTAGATCCGTGGGGACATTTCCTTCAATCATGCGAATCGTCTCGTCGGGATCCCTGGTCACCTGCATGGCCGGCTCATCCGCGAGCATTTCATGCAATGTTTGAAAAGACGGATCCCCGATCGACATAGTCAATGGGGGAAAGTGCGGAAAGTCGCACTGCCCGGAAATTTCGAGAGATCCCGATGAGCCGCTTCTCTCTAAGAGCTCAAGCATCCGCACAGGTGACTGTGGCTCAAACTGAGTTCGCGACGGGGTTTGTCCCTGTGACCTCATCAGCAGAACAAAAACGAAAGCGCCCGTGAACGCAAGACGGAGCATTCGGGTCTCCTCATCAACAGCCGTTAGCGTACAACAAAACTATCTGCCATTCAAGCAGGGGTGGATTCGCAGTTTCCTGGCATGGCCTTGTCTCTTGCCGTCCCTCATCTGCAAATATCCAACGCCTGCGCCGTTACCATGGGTTCTTGCAACATGCCGAGAATCCATACAATTGGCCATTTACCACAGTGGTGAATTGATAATAGACATTAGGCAACGCATATGTAATTCCGCTGGAGGGATCGAATACAGTATAGCTCACTGTTTGCGACCAATTTCCGTCCGCCAAGGTTCCACTAACGTTGGATTGTCCGATGCTATCTATGGAAGGGTTTGTGTCCCACGACTTGCCAGATATGTCGTTCGGATCGCTCACCCACTCAATGGTCATGAGATTGGAGGCACCCGGAGTGCCCTCCTGATCTATGACCTGTTGCATCCAGTTGAAGGTTTGAATCGTAGAGCCCGGCGGCAAAGTGGGATCATTGCCAAAGGTTTGACCAACTAAACCCATCACCTGCACGCTGCACGGTGCCCCTGCCCCCCCGCAACCTAAGAGGTTGGGTAGAGAATTGTCCTTTGGCCCTAAGTCTAGACTCTGAGCAGCTCCTGCAACCAAGACATTTGGGGGAACTACTGGAGGACCATCGCTGTCATCGCTATCCGCACCGACCGTGCCACTCGCCTGTCCGCCTGGTTCAGAGATGTACACAGTATTAACATAAGAAGTTTCGACGCTAGCCTCAACCTCGGTCACTCCTTGAAGGTCGATGGTTGCGATACCATCGGTTGCTGAACCCGACGCTTCCATACAAAGACTGATCTGAAGAGTATCGCAATATAGCCCTGTCGGATCGAACTCGCTATTCGGGTCGGTTACGTATGCGTACTGGTTCCACCCTGAACCTGCCGGATCTGGTGACAGCCATCTCCCCTGCTGCGAGCCTTGCAATTCCCGATTCGGCGTGTCATACATTCCACCAAACACGTCTTGCGTTAGGCCGGTGAAATTTGTCTGATTCTGGTCGGTGGAGCCGTAGACGTTGTATTTTTCGCCATAGGGAGCAAACGCCTGGTCCGCTGTCACCGCGCCGTTGCCAGTGAGGGGCACACTTGAATTGATGCGTGCATTTCCTAGCCAGTCTTTGTGCATATAGAAGTTACCGCCCGCCTCGGTGTTCAGAAGCGTCCCCCCGCCAGGGGTCGGCCAGTAGGCATAGTTGTACGTAGCTCCATTCATGTACGCCGTTTTGCCAAGCTGCGTGTACCAGATTTGCGTTTGGACCGGCCTGTAAACTAGCTCACATCCCCCGTGGATACTACAATGACCGGCAATTGTAGAGCCGCTGTCCACCTCAACAACCCGGCCGAAGGCATCGTAAACAGGACACGCGCCGCCCCCGTCGCACATTGTGCCTGCAGCATTTACGCTCGCCATCTGGCTGAACTCGTTCCATGTGTACGCATTTGTCCCATCGTTGGTCACGTTGCCGCTGGAATCGTAGGTGCAACCAGTGCACATATACTGGTTCGTCGAATAGTTGTAAGTTGGGGTCCACGACACGAAGTGTGTAGACGTCTTCGTAAGGTTATCGTATTGGTCATAGCTGTACGATTGGCTCCAGATGGAGCCGGAACCGCAGTTGCTGCCCAGAAGCCTGCCTAGATCGTCATATCCGGTTCCCAACGCGGTATTGAAGCCGCACGTCTGTGTACCTCCGGCGTTGAATCCGTCCGTTATCGCAAGTTGGCTTAGGGTCCGGTTCGGGTTCCATGTCAGGGCACCAGTTTCGCTCTCGGCGTTTACGGTGAAATCCCAACTTGTCATAAGGCCGGTATTTGAATCATAGGTGTACGTGTCGTTGTCAGTACCGGCGCCCAGAGCGATCATTGTCGGTTGGCCAGCGGCATTATATGTCGTAGCATTGACCACGGAAGCCGAACCATTCTGAACAGTATTCCATCTCCCCTCTCCATCAAGTCCGTACGTCACCGTGTATAGGCTGGGGCTGGCTAGCGTAACAGTCGCGACGGAACGATTGCCGTTAAACGTGGCCGTCGAATGGTAATACTGCCCCGAATTCGGCGTAAGCTCCCACATGTCCGTCTGGTTGCCATCCTTGTCGTAACTGAACCACTCGTCGGTGATAAGGGTACCGCTAGAGCATGCGTCCGTGGCAGCTTCCACCATTCGGCCAAGGGAGTTCGTGGGTGTCGTCACGCCGCTCGGAATGCTTCCCGAATACCCGGTAGAATGGTCGTAATAAAAGTGGCGGCAGGTGGTACCGTTCGCATTTACCCCCGTCACCCGGTTCAGTGAGTCATACGCGTAACACAGAAGGTTCCCGTTTGGATCAGTGACAGCCCCCAATTGACCCGAAGCTCCGTAATATCCAGTCGGGCACGAACTAAAATTGCGGTAATCGTAATAGTAATTCCACGTTCCACCCTCGGGTGTGAACTTTTGCGTCACGCGCCCCAATCCGTCGACTGTCTGGGCCCGTGATTGCGAGCCGCGAGTCGACGTGACTGTCTGACTGCCCGAACTTGCGCTATACGTAGAGGTCGTGAGTACGCCGGTGGCAGAGGTATTTGTATTTTGACCGCATGAAACGTTCCAGACACCGATGGTCGAAATTTTGCAAGAAGACGTCAGCCGGCCTAAGCCATCATACTGATTCTGAACTTGCTTACTGTTTTCGCCGGTTGGTGCCGGAGTCACTACAGTAAGAACATCGTTTTGAGCAAACGTGTTCGTCACTGTTTCGTTGCTGGTGGTCGTTTTCTGGTAAAGCCTCCCCAGAGGGTCATAATAGCTAATGTGGGTCGTCCACACACAAGTGCCGCCAGATGTTGTCGTACACGGTTGGGACGTACTGATCGTCCGATAGTTGGTAGACCAACTGTAAGCACCCGACACAGTGTCATAGTTCGTCGACGAAGGTGACTGCTGAGTCTGTGCGTTTATCGTTTTGCCGTAGCTGTCCGTCGTCTTGGTCGTGTTTTGAATCGAGCTCCCGGAATTAAACGTGAAGCTGCTGTTTACCGCGTCCGGCGCCGAACCGGAAGGATATGTATTCCAAACCGTATTCCCCAGAGGATCGGTCGCCGACATCACACGCCAGTAGGGGTCAGCAGCGCTGGAACTGCTCTGATAGCCATATGTTGTCGTGTTCCCACTGCGGTCTTTGCTCGTGAGCTTTACGCCCCCGATCCCGTGCCAAGTGCTGTAGGTAAACAGGCCCCCCTTAGAAATGGATGTTGGGAAGGGGTAGTTTGTGCAGCTACCACACAAATAGTAGCTGGTGGATTGGTAGTAATAGCTCGTCGGATTGTTCGCTACGTCATAGGTTGTTGAAGGCGTTCCATTCGAGTTGTAACTGTTTTGCGTACTATTGCTTAACCACGTCCTCCCGTTCCATAAGTACGTCGTGAGCACATTGCCGAAAGAGTCGTAGGCGAACCTCGATTCGGTGACATTGTATCCGCTCTGCGTAGTGAGCACATCACACGGTTTATTATTGATGCTATTTCCGATAGCCACACAGGCTGAACCGTTCCACGTACCGTACGTAGTTGTGGTTGCCCGAACCGGGCTAGTGCCTCCGAAATCGTACTGTGCGGAATATGTTACGTTTCCGTAAGCGTCATAGTGGGTCTCCGTTGCGGATGAGTTCGACATGCCGTTGATTTGATGCAAAACAACCACACTCGTGATCGGCAAGGTTACGGTTGCGGTTGGCGCCGTCGAGAGCGCGCAACTGGCGAACACTGTGTTATAGCAATACACGTCTGTTGTCAGCAAAGTGCTCGAACCCTGGTTGTGCACTACCTCGGTCAGCGCTTGTGCCGTTGGTGGCCCGGCAGCTCCGGCACTCGTAAAGCCTGTGAATGTGTAGACAGTCTTGTTCCCGCCATTGTCGACGACGGTGTTCGTCGCTTGATAGTTCACGCCGCCGCTAATTAGGGAGTAGGCGAGTGTGTACGTGGTGGTACCGCTCAGCGTGACCCGTTTCAGTTCCGGCACCGTCTGATAGGTGCAGTTGATGCCGTAATTGCTCCCCAAATAGGAATATGTGATCGTGCCGCCTTCCCGCAGCGTCAGCATTTGCAAACGGCCGGTGTATGTTCCCGTGCCACCCGGCGGCGTTTGTTCATACGTGAGGCCGATTGAAGTTGAGTCTGGAAATGAAATGCTCGTCGGGAGTTCCACGTTCGTTGTGGGCATTTCTGTAGGAGAAGAACAACCAAACGCAGTGTGGACGTTGGTGGACGAATTCGTGATTCCAACCTGTGGCGTGCCGCCGTTAACATCGGTCCAACTGGCCACTTGCGTAGCCGCATCGTAGGAAAGTGCTGGAAGCCCCATCGTATCTTTGACGGTATAGGTCGGATAGACTCCGCTAACCGATAGCTTATTACCATTTGAGTCAGTAATCAGGTTACCCCAGCCACCAGGAGCGAGACTTGATCCATTGCTGGTGTAGATGGAAGTTGGCCCTCCACCTGTCACCGAAAGCGTGATACCGCTGCCGTCAATGGTCGTGTCGGTAAAGCTTGTCGCGCACGGCTCTTCGAATGTCCAGTCTGAGCTGGGCAGCCAATGGGTCGCGCCGTCTGCGGTAACCATGTACCAGTTTTGAAATACCGTCGTGGGCTGGCCAGTTAACGGACATGTTCCCGGCATAGACGTTAGCGGTAGGGCGTAATTACCGCGCAACAAGAAATTGTTGGCAGACAGGAATACCGAAGTGCCAAGCTGCCATGAAGTGCCTGGGGCATAGACATAGAAGTTGCCAGTTATATCGGCATGGAGAGGAAAGGCTCCGCTCTTTGACATAACCGGCACATTGAGGAGGATGTTGTTATTCAATAAGTTGACGCTATCTACTTCGTGCGTGTCGTACGCCGAGAAGGATGGGATGCCTGGACTGATTTGTCCTGCGCTGAGCCTTGCGGAACAACAAAGCAAGGTCAACGTGAGTAATCGACAAAGTAGCCGCACTCGGATCGACGGATCTGGAAGACTGGCGTGGAAATTCGTACTGAACAGTAGCGATGGAATAGTGTGACGGTGGGCCATGGCCTTCCTCCTGAGAAATGGACAGAGCTACGCACGGACTACAACGGCACATCAACTTGCTCGTTTGTCCGCACTCAGCACGCGCCCACAAACGCGGCAGGCGCGGTCTGTTCAAACTCACCTCAGGGGAAGCAGCGAATCACGAATCACTGACGGAACTACAATCCGTCGCCCCCTTCATGATCCGAAAATTCGCTAATTGCAAAACAACTTAGACCCAACCAACATGAATGTCAAATAGAAAATGACTCAACCCAAGTTTGCTGTATTCTGCGGCGGCGTCGCAAGATGGCCGCCCTTTTTGGCTTACCGTCCGACATCGGTTCACTAGGGGCACGGCGCGTTTGGCGCTGAGCACCGCCCGCTACAATTTCCATAACTATCGACCGTTCCGCAGCATTGCTGGTTCGACCCACACTGATATCCCGTAACTGTGGAACACGAAGTGTTTGCCGCGGTGCACACGCCAGCGCATTGCCCTTGCTGGTCGAGCCTGCCGCAGCAAACTCCATTTCCCGGGCAGCCAGCGGCAGATAACCCTGGGCTCTGTGATGGAGTTGTAGGAACAAGGGTGAACGTCTCCCATGGTCCACTCTGAGCCGCGTTTGTGTGTATGGGAAACTGATTTGCCGCATCGGAATTTCCCCAGCCGCCACCGTTCACAGCCGTGACGAGATTTCCGTCGAAGGTCTGAAGAGCGCATTGGTTTGATCCATTGGTCACGACCGTAAACTGCTCCCACGCGCCGGCCTGAGTGGCGGCAGTAATGAGCTGGTATGGGTTCGCGTCTGGACCGGCAATTCCGCCGCCACCCACAGCGGTGATGAAATGCCCGTCGCTTGTTTGAAAAGTGATTGAATTTGGCGCCTGGGTCGCGCACGTGAAGGTCTCCCAGGCACCAATGGTCGTGGCGTCAGTATGAATCGCGCCCGCGTTGGAGCCTGAATTGGGGCCACCGACACCTCCACCCAAGACGGCAGTCAAAAAGGTCCCGGCCGGAGTCTTAATATTAAAAGTAGGCGTGTTTCCGAGACACTGCGCAGTTGGGCAGAGGCATTCATTTTTTTGACAGTACGCCGAGTTATTATTGCAAGTAGCCTGCATACACATTCCCGATTGGCAGTCTGAATTTATGTTGCAAGTCTCACCTGCCCCTTGGGATCCAGTTTGACCGGGCAGGGTCAAACCGACTGGACCGGCCTGGCACGAGGTGGCGCTGCTAAATGACCAAAATCCCCCAAGCCATCCATCCCAGTGGAAGAAGGCGAAAACACCGAATCCGTTGTCACTGGCCTGGAGCCAAGAAAGTTCTGCAGCTATGGTAGCGGAACAGGGGATTGAGACATAGATCGGCGCAGTGTTGCACAGCGCGGTACCACCCGAACCAATAAGGCCGGTCGCGCTCATACCAGCACTGCTCGTCAGCGCACTGTGCGGAATTGCAAACTCTGCATATGGCCCGTCCCAATCGAAGCCCGCAGCTGCGCTGATCAAGGTAATCGAACTATACGACATGCATGATTGCGCGTCTGTCATTTGCGCAGAGGCACATAGCAAAAGCGAGAAAAATATGCATTGAATCGTCATTTTCATGATTTGATACTTCCCTGTCTTCGCCGGGCTCGACGAAGTTAAAGAATGCCTTGACGCCCTCGAACATGCTTGCGAGCAGCATTGCGATTGGCTGATTCACCTCGCGGTAGAACGGCGCTGGGACCCCGTGAGACAAAACCCAAGATTCAGGCGCCTGGTCCAGAGGTCGGCGTAATCGCACCGTCGAATCTGGCTCGAAAGGGTTAACCCTCAGCAAGGAGACGGCGTTCGATAAGAGGGCACCGTGCGGCCGATCCCTCTTGGGCATGAGTGGGCCTAAAACGGCGTAGGGGCAAGGGCCGCTAGGGCGCTGCAGCTCAAAAAAGAATTTAAATCGAGATCTTTCACCGCTTTAATCGAAGCGGACCGTATTAATCTCTCATCTGACTACTTAGATAGTCGCGTCATGCTGAATGGCACCCGGTGATTGCAGTCGGCTCTTGTACTTGGATCAAGCTCAGTACAGTAGGCACTGGAAAAAGACAACGCTTCTGGGCAGCGCAGCATTGAACTCAATTTGCTGAGAGAGCCTCAGCGTGTCACCGGAAGGACAAACCGGGGTTATCGACGGAACCGAGCGACGGAGACCTCGTTGTATCATCCCGGTTAGTCGGAAATGGAGAGTTCGAAAGCTTCTATCAGCAGGCTTAGATCATCAGTTCTTTGTTGCCTTGAGAGAAGGGTCGGTTCCCGGTGCCAAGGCGATGGTGCTTGGTGAGGCGAAGAAGAAGGCCAGTACGCCGGCGATCAGGAAGTCGAATGAGGGAGCAAGTTGTAACACAAAATTAATCTGTTCTGGTTCCGCACTAGTTGCCGTGTAGTACAGCCATGTCACGCCGAGAAAGAAAACATTCCAGATGATCGAAACACTGAGCGCAATATAAAACGTCGATGGATGGATCTTCTCTTGCGCCGAATGTGACATCGAACGCGCGAATGCTCCCACAATTACCATGGCCCCTGGGACAGAATATAACTTTCCCAAAAGCTCCAGACTATATCCAGCTTCTTGCAACGTTAAGGCTTGTTGCCGGACTAAATTCAGCAGCATCCCAACCTGAAGCAAAAAACTAATCAAAAATAAGCTCGCTAATAAGAACCGCGCACGCACCAGATTCATGTTGATTTTTCCAGCATTCTCACTAGATTCTTTACAAACTCCGTGGCGGCGCTAGTGACGGCTGCGTCGTCAGTTTCCAACCAAGATCCGTGAGACAGCTTTTTCCAGGCCGTCATGTACACTCTAAACTTCGCTCCGTCTTCTACACTGTCGAACGTTACTTTCACCGCTACCTTACCCTTTTCTCCGTGTAGGGCCTTGAAATCGACTGCCTTGTAAACAGTAATGACACATTGTAGTCGTTCCGGGCAATACCCATAGCGTATGTTTGCGGAGTTAAGGACCTGATCGAGATGACTCCAGAAGCGAAATCCGACGCCCCTCCAAAGTCCGTTTTGCCCGAATGAAGAAAACGCCGCGGCGGTTGGCATTATTTCGCTGCTATCTCCAGCAATCACAAACGTCGTCTTTATCGGCACTACGGCAATTGGTTCGCCATCAGCCGATTCTCGGATTGTAAGTTCTGTCGCTTGGGTGAGAAATGTGAATTGACCCTCGGAAGGAACTGTACCAAGTCCAACGATGAATATTGTCTTGCGATTGTCCACTTTGTAAACGAATGAGATCTCACTTAGGGGGTGCTGGGGCGTACCCTGCGCAATGACACGGGTCACTTCTATTGATATTCCCGGTCCGCGTACCTTATTTGGCTCTACCTTGACCGACTCTCCGGCCATCTGGCATAGAGCAATTGCTGGATGCCACATCAAAGCCAGCGCGAGGATGCTTGCAACGGAGGAGTTCAACATTCTCATCCGCCTTCCGAAAAAAGTCACTGCTTTCATGACACTCAATTCTTTGGTAGGCACATTTACGAGCCAAGTCACTGCACAACAGCGATAGGAAAATTTGCTCCCGAAATCGCGATTAACGGGCTGTATAAAGGATCAGACTTTCCAGAGACTTCTGAGAACCTCCGCTGTATGTATCGCACAACATCGCCCATCCATATCTTTCCGTCTGAATCTTGCTGCCTTGTTTGAAGAGCTTCCAGCAGCGTCGCGACAAGGGGAGTATTAGCTGCATTCGTCGATTGTCTTCCCGACTCGACTGGGGAGGTTGCGGCGATAACATAAACGCCAGTCGCGGATCCCGAACTGGAGCCCATGATCGCGTTAGTTTTCCTCCTCTCGAGCATACCTTTCGTTTCCGCAATGCCAGACAGTGATTCGATCGCGCTGCCCGATTGGCAAGAATCAATAATCACGACCATGCGGCGCGCGGGCATCTGGCGAATTGCATCCGCCAGCATGGCTGTGCTGAGCCCACTTGTTCGTCGAGCCTCTTTGGGGGTTCCAACCGAGTCGGCAGAATCGAAGTAAAATGCCTCCTCATCTTCGGACACCTGACCATGTCCACCAAGGAAGACCAGTACCACGTCATCAGCCCTCATCGATGTCGACATCTCTCGAAGGCGAGCTCTAATTGCGTCTCTGGTTGCTACTTCATCCCTCAGGGGAGGGACATTCCAAATTTTGATGCTTTTAAAAAGCCTGTTGCGTACGTGCGTCTGGTTTTCAAAGAATTTATCTATTTGATCTGCCGATGAGGCGGATGATGGCAGTGCAACAAGATCGGCACTTGACGGATATTTGCCGATCCCCACTGTCAATATATGGAGAGTGGATTCGTCTGTTCGGCTAATCTTTGTTCCAGACCACGGATCGGGCTTTGGCTCATGCGTCTGGTTCAAGAAGGCTAAGATTTCCTCCGGTGAGCCAGCGACCGACAATCGTATTCCGTACGGGCAATGCGCCTGGTCTGCCATAACGGTGTCTATCGCATTGGGCTCTTTGGCAAAGCACGCATACACAGCTTCTCCGATCCTCTGTAAGCTAAGCGATTTTGGGTTGTCCCGAAGCATGATGCGCAAACCTGGGATACGAAGCACTGCGGCAACGTCGATAACGGGTTGAGGGTGCAATCCTGCCACAGTCTCTGAAAGCAAACCGGGGTAAAAATAATCGTTGAAATATCGATCGAGCGACCAGATATCGTTTGGTGGGTCTGGATTCCTCCATCCGATCTCGGCCATCGCGTCCGCCCTACCGTCGAACAGGCCAGTAGGCGAAACCACGAGCCAGTCATCGGACCTCCTTGCTGAAATCAGCGTTAGAATTTCCTTTCCTTGATCGATGTCCCAGATTCTTACGGTCCCGTCCCAACCCCCAGAGATTATGCGTGTGCCGTCCTGACTAAAAACGATCGATTGGATGCCCGAAGTGTGCCCTTTTAAGGCTCTGATCTCGTGCCCATTCTCGACGTTCCAGAGTTTGATCTCACCGTCCCAACTACATGATGCTACGATCTGATTGTTAGGGCTGAATATGACGTCACTGACAAAATCCGAGTGCCCATGGAAAGTGTGAACTCGGCCGCTGAGCGAGGTGTCCAAAATGAGCGACTGAGTGGAATTGCCGTAGCGCTTCGACCATTCGGCTGCCTTCTCTATGTCCCAGACTTTAAAGTCATTGCGCCATCCGGTGCTGGCTACCCACCTCCGATTCCCGCTGCTCGAATAGGCCCATCCGACACTAGGTTGTCGCGCGAGCACGCGTCCGTTCGGAAGAGACCACTGCGTCAGTGCTCCGTCCATACTTCCGGTTGTAACCGAGCCTCCATCCGCAGAAAACCATATAGCTTTGAATGCCGGGGAAAGCTTTAGCAACTCTCTTCCACTGGTCAGATTCCAGATCTCTACGGTGTTGCCGGCAGCACCCGATGCTAACCACCGACCGTCTGGACTAAACATCAGAAATTCCACTTTGCGTGTGGTATGGACGAATCTGAATTGTTTCTTTCGACTTGAGACATCCCAAACCTCAATCGCGACCTCTCCTGATCCGGAATAGTTGAGCCCGCTCGATGCCAGCAACCGACTATCAGGACTGAAAGCAAGTGCATCTGTGACATTATTTTCGCTACCGAGTGTGGCGACAAGTTCCCCGGAAAGACAATCCCAAACTTTAATCGAAGAATCTCTATTCCCAGACGCCAACCACCGACCGTTGGCGCTGAGGGCGACGCTCTCCACCGGAGAAGCGTAACCGCTTAAATCTGTCTCTGCTTTAGTGCTAATATCCCACACTTCGATGGCGCCGTCGCTGTAGCCGCCAATCAGATACTTGCCATCGGGACTGAAAGCGATCGATTCTGCTATTCGCTGGTCCTGGGTGTTCGTTCGATGAAAAGCCGCTTGTGAGCCAGTCCCCAAATCCACGAGATCCACGGCTCCATTCTCAGGGTAGGCCACGGTTGTGCCTGCGGCGTTCATGATTGCTTGATATGGCCGCGGTCTACCCAATCCATCCCTCGTAAGCTCCCCGGTACGAGCGTCCCATATGCCAAGTTTGCCAGCGCTCGCAACTAAAAGATGTGACGCATCAGGGGTGAAACGTGCACGCACCTCCCCATTGAAGCCCCGGATTGTACGTAACAGTTGTCCCGTTTGTAGGTTCCAGATCTTAACGGTACCATCGAAACTACCCGTAACCAGAGTCTTCTCATCGCGACTTACGTCTACGCTTGCAACGATGCCGGTGTGACCATTAAGTCCTCGAATCTCACTTCCAGTGTGCAAATCCCATATGCGTACACTGTAATCAGGTTTGCGATCCTCGAAGTTGGGAGGATCGCCGGATCCGGAAACAAGCCACCGGCCATCTCTTGTTATGGCTAAACTAGTTATGCTGTTCGAGTGTCCGTTGAATGAGCGGATCAATCTACCACTAGGCAACTCCCACATTTTTATCGTTCGATCGTTACTCCCGGAGACAACGCAGCTATTGTCCGGGCACGCCACTAGGGCATTGACTTCCCTAGAGTGCCTACCAATGACCCGCACCTCACGGTGGCTTTCGAAATCCCACAGACGGATACTAAAATCGTGGCCCGCAGAGATCAACCACTTACCGTTCTGCGTCACGACGATCGCATCCACACTGGCGCTGTGACCCGATTGCTCCGCAAGTTCGGGTCTGAGTTGTGAAGAAATCTGCAACACAGCGTTCAGGTCTGAAGGATTCTTAGCCCGCGAGGGAGGAGGAGTATTGTTACTGATTACGATCGCTCCGATAGACTCTCCTGCCGAGCGTACCGACTGCCCGCCGTCGGTGCCCTCCCTCCATTGAAGATTTCCGTTCAGTCGGTAAGCGTCATATGGTTGAAAACGAACCGCTGTGCCTGAAATGAAGATATATTTCTCTCTCTTGTTTTGTGCGCCAATCACCTCTAGTTCCATTTGAGATAAACGTCCACCGCCTCGCCACTGTTGCTCGCCGCTCTTAACCTCTGCACTCAGGATCTTTTCCGGAGCGATGAAACTTGGCATGTTGCAATGAAGCGTTCTGGATCCAGCAGCAGACTTAAAGGATCCCGCAAACGAGAGCCTGATCCCGTCGGGGCGAATGTCGAGTCTAACTGGATGCATCTCAGTCGAGTCCATGAACAGGCTCACGGTCTTGTGCACGTGTTGCAGCGAATATTCCTCGGCGTATGTTGGAGCCTCACAACAAAAGAACGCAACGACCGCAAGGATGACATACGTCTCATCAGGCAGTGACATCATTGTCTTTTCTCACCGTGGAGATTTGGGCGCGGACAAGATATCACGTCTCACTAACAGTTCCTAGATCGTTTTTGCATCGGTTTCTCTGGCAACGAGGGTGCAACTTGCTTTTACGCTTCATTCGGATAGGATGTGGTTAAAGGTCGCAAGAATTACCTATGCTTAAATGGCAACTAAGTTCGAGCAAATGCCGCGTGATGATGAGCAAAAGGCTGAGGAAGCGATGTCGGCAAGCCAGGTGAGATCGTCGAGTGAAAGAGAACGTAGTTTTGAAAAGATTGAATCGAAAACAGGTCGGCCAGGTCGTCTTGAAATCATGTGTAGTAAAGACGGAAACGGCCGCTTCGTGACTCTCTTGACGGGTGACCTTAAAGGCCACAAGATTACGCTCAAGTGCGACAGCCAACGAGGCCCCGTACTTGGTGGACGACTCAACGATCAGGAACACTTTTCCGGCACGGTCGATGGAGCAGATTTGGATATGCATGAAGCCCGCGACCTCTGGGTAAGATATGCGGGAATGGCCTATGACGGCGAGGAATGGATGCTCCCCAATTCTCGAAAGACATCAGGAAACGTGGGTGACGTTGTTAGGTTTCTCCTTGAATCGTGAGATCCGAGGCGCATGGAATTGAATAGCCCCATAGTTGCTACAGGGAGTGGCGGCTCCCGGCCGAGCTGAAAGGGCATGTCCACTTAGGGCACACGGACCCGGGGTTTGACGTTTTTCGCGCCGTTCACTGAACTACGAGGGACGAGCTACTTTCTACTTTGCCCTGCGGAGATCAGGGCCGCCGGATAGAGCCAGGAGAACTCTAGCGCAGACTCGACGCATTTTGCTTTTCATACCGCGAGCAGGAACCGGGCCAATAGGCATATCAGGGTTATGAATAATTTTCCAGCGGCCTTCTAGCTTTACAATGCTCTCGTGAAGGGCATTCCCCATACCGACCGCTCCGGCCATCTTGAATGAATCTATGGGCTTCAAGCTCGGCCAACGAACAAGAGTCCAGATCATGTCATCTCCGGTGTCGCCTTTCCCGGTCGATTCGGACGTGTAATATTTCCAGCCGTTGTCATATTTCCGCTTTGATACACGAAGAGCCAACAATCTGTGATGGCGATCTGTCCGCACATCTTCGAACACAGCGGCCCGAAGAGTTTCTTCCGCCATCCCTTCGCGGCCCAAATTCCCGCGATGATTATCACCGCGAGCAAGAGCCGCGCCATGAGCACTGGATGAGTCTTCAAGACCGGGAATGCGTCTTGCAAAGTTTGGAAGAAATCCTTCATATGCCGCTGGGATTCCTCCCGCACGTCAAACACTTCCATGCCGCGCTTTTTCAGAATCGGAATTGCCTCGTCCATCGACACCGTTTGCGGAGTGAAGTAGACCACGGCACGCATCCCGCCGCCCTGAGCGTTGAAATCAACGTGCATGCGCTTCCCGTACTGGTAGAAACTCGGAATGTAATGAGACTTGAGTTCGTCCAGCAGAGAGTCCCACTGATCGCTCGAAAGATTGTCCGCCATGGAATCAAATCGCATGACGATTCCCATCGCGTTGACGTGTGCTTTTATCATTTCCTGCTTTCCGTGCTCGCTTTTGAGCATGGCGCATAAACGGACCCTGATCAAGTCCAAGTTCATGTTCCGTCTCAGTCAGCTTTTAAGTTCTGTCCCAACGAATATCTGCTTGATGAAATCACCTTCTTGTCCCCACCGCTCATCAAACGGCCCGACGAAAACGTCACGCGGGAGCGGCTTGTTCGCGTGCGGGTTTTCGTAGACGATCGTTCGCAGGACCGCCGCGAGAACTTCTCGCGGTTATCGTTGAGCATCTTCAAGTGCTCCTCAATATGCAGACTGCGTTGTTCGGCTCGTTCCTTTCTGCTCGACGGCAATTTGAAGCTCCCGCTGGCCGACCTTGAATCTCTCCAGGGCGATGATCGCGCTAATGGTGGTGTTCTGCGGCGTCTTGATGTGTGGGTGAATCATCTTGCCGCCGTCCATGAAGATATTGTCTTGGACCGGGCCGTCGAAGGCTTCGGTCGCTGGATTGTAGGGAACCCTAAAGCCGACGCTGCCGAGCATCGCACCGAGAACGATTCGCGGACTACAAATTTCTACGAGGTTGAAAGCCTCGTTGAACAGAACGAGGGAGCAGCATTCGCCGTCGTAGTCACGGAATTTCTCTCCCGCTTTGCCGATCTTCGCGCGGATACCGATATGCGGATCGAATGCTCCTCCGCCTGATCCGATGAGGCGAGGATCCTCGTCGAATTCCTTCACTTCAAACCAGAGCGGGTACTTGGGGTGGGAAACGCGGTAGTCGATACGGCGCGTTGAGCCGGGAAAATTGGGCTCATATTCAACCGAACCAATGCGGTATTTCTCCGCGTACTCCTCGAAAAGAAGCTCGGACACATTTCGCCGACGAACGAACGATGCGACTTCGCGGGCCGCTACGCGCCACGCCTTATGGCTAATGCGACTCCCCTTCAGCTTGCGACTACGGAGCCAGCGATAGATCGTTTCAGTGCTGAGCTGAAGTTTT
Organism: uncultured Acidobacteriaceae bacterium; assembly: GCA_963784085.1. Taxonomy (GTDB): domain Bacteria; phylum Acidobacteriota; class Terriglobia; order Terriglobales; family Acidobacteriaceae; genus Sulfotelmatobacter. Next base: position 104,384 of record CAWAQH010000013.1, read on the forward strand.
TCCGCCACTTCCTCAGGTGTTAGATATACATCGGAAACATCCATCATAGATAGATATTGTAGTCTATAATAGTCTATTGTCAAGAAACGACAGAATGGGACCGGCGTATGGGAACGAAAGGTAGGACGACGCTCGCAAGCGCGTCATCGCAGTCATTTGGCGGGATTCTCGTCGTGAAGCAGTTCCGCGAAGAGGATTTTCGGCAGAACGGCGTTAGCCCGCGTGCTCGGTCTGTCATTTCCAGCGCCGTGATTTGGGCCGCACGCATCCTGCGGCATGGGGATGGCGTCTTCGGGAACAAGTAAAATGGACGCTGGGAGTAGCAATATGAAGCACAAGTTCACTGGTGAAATTTGCGTCTACTGCAACAAGGCGCTCTCCGAAACGAAGGATCACACGGTCGGAAGGAAATTCTTTCTGGAGGAGAGGCGCGACGGTTTGCCGCAGGTTCCGGCGTGTCGAAACTGCAACAACAAGAAGGCAGTAGCAGAATCTTACTTGATGACGGTCTTGCCGTTCGGTGCAAAGAACGCTGACGCGACTGCAATCCTATCGAAAATGGTTCCGCGACGGCTGGAGAAGAATGCGAAACTCCGCCGGAAATTGGTGCGCGGTTACGACCAAAGCGGCGGAACTTCCATTCCATTCGATCACAGGCCCCTCATTGAGCTGTTTTCGATGATCGCCAAGGCTCTCGCCTACCAGCATTTCGGCGTGCGCCTGGGTGAAGGCTTCTCTGCGACCGCGGCTGTCTTCATGGATCAGGCAATGCCCGATTTTGAGCGTTTACTCACAATCGGAAAGCGCGTTGAAGGCAACTTGGGCGAGGACACGTTCAAATATGTGGGTACGCAGCCCGGCAAATATCCTGAGCTGACGCTGTGGCGATTTGAAATCTACGGCGGCGTGGATTTCGCCGGTTCTGAGATGCCTGGTGGAAGAGCCTCGCTGACTATGGCGGCGACAGGCAGCAACGAGCTAATCGGGAATCTCTTCTACGGGACGCAGATGACGGATCGAACCCAAAAGAACGTCGGTAGGAATGATCCGTGTCCTTGCGGTTCTGGTAAGAAGCACAAGAAATGCCACGGTTCGGTCGAGAAGCAGGAAGCTCGTGATCGCATGAAAGCTCAGGCGCGGACGAACAAAATTGTACCGTCCGTGTATCAGCCCTTGGCGGCTCACGGCTACGGTCCGGGCCAAGCCGCTGAGATGCGACGCTACATTGACGAAATTTTCAATCAATAACATTCAGGGCCGCGTGAAAAATCACCCGGCCTCTTTTTCTGTCTAAGACACCCTTTCGCGGATCCGAAGCGAACTAATGTTGCCGCTCTCCAGATCTGCCCACCGGTACAGTCTTTGCCCCGCTTCGCGCAGAACTGATTCAGCACTCTCCTGATCCAGTTTCTCGAAGACAACATCGCGGTATCTGGACCACTCATCTTCGAGACGATCTTCGTATTCTTCCACTTCACCCGAGACCAGAAGCTGTTCACGGGCCCAGGCGGAGCGCTGCTCATACGCACGGTAGTAATCCAGAATCGCATTGCGGATGCGCGCGGAAGATATACCGATTTCGCGAAGCTGTCTAACAAAAAGTCGGTCGTCGTTATCGGTATCAATCTCGCCGTCGGGCACCTTTCCTCTGAATGTAATGGGAAGATTGTCCGCCTTATATTCGTCAGCGAACGCCGTGAGCTTGTCCGAAACCTCGTAGCCATATATCGGTAGCGACCGCTTGCCCGTAAGAAGTGCGAGAACGATGTCATGCCACCAGCCTTCCAAGCGTTCGAATACGAAACTCCGATATTCACGTCTGATGCTGCGCATATGCCTGTTCATTATGAGGCCAGGAATGTCCTCGATCCTGGGAGAGCGATCGAAGATCGTAATCCTTCTCCAGAAATCGATCTGTTCCGATTCGTTCAGGTTGTGGAGCTGGTTGGCAATCTGTTGAATGAACTCCGATTGCGTCTCCGCCAGGGCCGCATCGGCTAAAGTGACGAGCGTCGGATCATCGGCGGAACGAATGATTGCAGTTGGAAGGAACTCCTTCAGAAATGAAGTTTCGGATACCTCATCTGTTGTGAAGAGATAAAAGCGATGCGTCGATTCGATCCGTCCGCCTTCCTTGTAACGGGTAACCCAGATACGGACGGACTTCCAGAAGTCCGTTGACAGGTTAGTAAGTCGCGCTCCCGGAGCCTTGTGCTTAAGTGAGCCAAGAGTCTTTCGTCCACCAGCGTCCACAAAGTCAAGGTCATCATCTTTCTCAACGAAGACAGATGTCTCCTCTGGCAGCTGCAATATCTGCAGAAGCGCGAACCTCGGTTGGTAAAGATAGCCGAGCCCTTGTTCGCTGGCTGAGAACCGATCAGTTCGGTCTGCGGTCATCTTGCACAGATCTCTGAGTTCGAAATTGGGCTCTCATACATACTTCGTTGTGCCGTGAGTGGTGAGAAAAAGTGTTCCTCTTCGACGTATCTTCAACGAAACTCCCGGAGTAAAAAGGCTACCAAGCGCCGAGTAGCAAGAGTCAACAAACCAACTGCGACTCTACTCGAACGTTGTCGCGGGCACGAATTATACCTGATGAGCCTTTCGCTTTGTTGGCAGCACTCTTCCTAGCTCCCTTTTTCCGAACAAGCCGTTGGTTGGATGGCGATCAACTTTCGGATTCGTAGAAATCTTCGACGTGCGCGCTTGTCCTCCGGAATCTGCTGACAGAGTTCGAGCAGATTGGTCCTGAAAAACGCCCTTCTGGAAACCGATGCGGGCGAAAGATTTCCTTCCAAGGGCTATGAGAGGCAAACTGCCCGCGCAACTGTGCGGTCCACAAAGCAGTATCTATCTGCGTATCGGTTAAGGCTGACTTTTTTGGCCTTTTTTGGCCTTCGCAGTGAAGAACAATCGCGGAAATACGAGGACTCTTGCACGAAGATCGAATCGTAATGCTCGGTGGAACTGCAGCGGGAAATCCAGAAAAACATGACCGTCTACAATTTCGACACCATCGCTGTAGACGGAAAACCAGAAGTGCGGTTTAAGTGTTTGAAAAGATTGGTCGGGGAGAGAGGATTTGAACCTCCGACCCCCTGGTCCCGAACCAGATACAGGCGTTTATTGAACTCTATTGAATTTTGTAGGCCACAAGTGATTGGTATTGAACTAGTTGGGGCCTCCCCTTGCCGCGTTGTTGCTCGCTGTTGAGCTTTGGTGCTTTGACCGTTACAAAATCGTCTACACTCCGTTGTCTCTTCAACCTGTTCCGGATTACAGGGAAAAGGTACCCTGCTGCGAATCTCGGCGATAGGGCGTCGATTCAAAACGACACAAAGACATTGACTGGGGAACAGTTATTTAAGATACTTGGCCTCGCCCCGCTGTCGACCCCGAACTGCAGGAACGCCTGTCTCAGGAGTGCGCTGAAACTATGAAAAGATACCTTTGCCCTCCCGTCTTGCAATTGGCTTGGCCAGCGATGCTTTTAGCGTCCTTATTGGCTTCGGCATTGGTGGCGTGCGGAGGCGGAAATGGCGGTTCTGGCTCGGGTGGTTCCCAACCCGACTTCAGTCTCGCAGTGAGTCCGACGAGTCAGTCGGTGAATGCCGGAAGCTCTGTATCGGTCTTTTTATCCGCATTGGCGATCGATGGCTTCTCATCTCAGATCAGTGTTGAAGTGAGCGGTCTTCCGGCAGGCGTTTCCGTTTCACCAATGAGCATTACGCTGGTGCCAGGAACGCCCCAGCAGGTCACGTTCAGCGCCGTCACCACTGCAACGGCCAGCAATGCCACAGTGGTGTTTACCGGACTGGCTGGGGCTTTGACCCACAGCACTAACATAGCGCTGTCCGTGATCGCGCCGGACTTTAATCTGTCTGTGAGCCCCTCTAGTCAATCGGTGACTGGGGGAAGCTCGATTTCTGTCTCATTATCCGCAACCGCGATTGCCGGCTTTTCAACTCAGGTCAGCATCCAAGTCAGCGGCCTTCCAACCGGCGTTTCCATTTCGCCCACAAGCATCACGCTGGTACCGGGAACGCCACAACCCGTCACCCTGACCGCTGCCGCCAATGCCCAGTCCAATAGCGCCACGGTAACCTTCACTGGTGTGGCTGGATCTTTGACCCACAGTACGAACCTGGCACTGTCGGTGCTCACTCCGCTCACAACTCGTACTCGCTATGTACGGACGGACGCCACTACCGAGTATTTCCTGTGGATCAACTCCCACTGGATTATTTACAACCCGATCACAAACTACTTTTATGTCGCTGATCCCAGCTCGAACCATGTGATGGTTTTGGACGCTGCTACAGAAACGGAGGTCGGTGTGATCAGTGTCCCGGGGGCTTATAGCATCGACGATACGGCCGATCACACGACACTTTGGGTAGGAACTGTCGTCGGTGACGTTTATACCGTCGATCCTGTGGCCATGGCGGTGACGAACAGGTATATCGGTTCCCAGATTGGGCCCTCCGGGTTCCTATCACAGTCTGCTCTCGTGCTTGCTGATGGGCAGGTGGCGCTGTTGGGTGGAACTGGCGGCATTGCTATGGATGGCAGCTCTGCGTTTTTCGCGATCTGGAATCCCTCCGATAACTCTCTTATAAAATCGTCCGGTTGTTATGACGCCGGCGACGAGATTAGTGGCTTTTCGCGCACGATCGATCGGACGAAACTCATCCTGGCCGACGTGGGCGGCGGTCTCTGCGAATGGGTTGAAGCGACAGAACAAGGTAACTACTTTGGTCTCGGTGGCGGCCCCGCCATAAATTTCCGTTTGAGCCCGGACGGAAACTACATCATTGTCCCCACCAATATCAACGAATTAGCCTATGCATACGTTTACGACGTTGCGACACTAAACCTGGTTTCACAGATCCCTGTGAGTGGCAATACTTCGACGGGCAGTGGCTTTGCCATCAGTGCAGATTCCACAACGCTCTTCACCCCCAACGACTGGACCATTTACGCTTACGACCTGGCAAGCGGTCAGCAGATCGGTTGGCTCCCAAATATGAATGTCCCCATAACCAGCGGTGGCCAAGCCTGGGGACCAGGTGAAAATCCAGACCTCCAAGCAGTGGATGGTACGGGCTTGCTGGTCGGCCCTATGGAGGAAGGTGTTGGTTTCATTGATACCACCACCATGCTCACCGGCACGATCGGATCTCAGTTCCCCAACGGATATTTGAATCCCGGGACTGGTCCAACATCCGGGGACACACAGGTGCAGGTCACAGAGCCGGCCCCGTTTGATACAACGATCTCTCTTTACTTCGGCTCTCAAGGAGCCTCGAACGTTGTGGGAGTATCTGGACCGGATATGAATGGGAACTTCGGATCAATCTCGGGAACGACTCCTCCGGGCTCTGCCGGTCCCGTTGATGTTTATGCGGTTGCCTCGGACGGAGGAATGCAGCTGATGCCCGAGGGCTTCAGCTATGGCCCCACGATTATCGAGGTTACCCCGAACATGTCAACGGGTGAGGGCGGCGGGACAGGAGTGATCTACGGCTACGGTTTTGGCCCCGTAGGTTCAGGGGTCGAAGGCCCTCTGCCCAACGCCAAAAAGCATGCGGGCAGCATTCCGCCTTCCTTGCAGGTAAGCATTGGCGGCGCTCCAGTGCAGTTAACGGGTTTCTCGCCGTATGCGTATCCGATTGAGTCGCCGCCTTTCCCGCTCCAGGCCGTCACCTACACGATCCCACCTGGCAGTGGAGCGGCGGATGTGACTGTCACCAGTAGTAGCGGCACCACCACCGCAAAGGGCTCATTGACTTACCTGCCTGCTATTCAGCAGTTTCCAGCTTCCAGGATCTGACTTGGCACAAGGGATCTACGACCCATACACCAATCTTTACTACTTCACTGACACCAACAAGATTCAGGTCTTTTCTAAAGTTCAAGGCTCGTGGCAGACTCCCATCACCATCCCCGCACCTGGAGGTACGACTCAGCGGTTGTGGGGCATTGCACTTTCGCCCGACGGCAGTAAACTAGCTGTTTCCGACGCTAACGCCGACGCCATTTATGTCCTGGACCCCTCGAATCCAACTTCAGTCCAGACTTTTGTCGTGGGTCCGATATCCGGCTTCCCCAACGATCCCGTGGGGCTCGCAATCAGCGACGCCGGATACGTTTACTTCATGGTGGTGGTGATAGGCCAAGGAGGAGGAGCGGACCAGTATTTCAAGCTCAATACAAACAACGGCGCCATCCTTAATTACCACATTAGCGGTCCTGGAAATGGCCCAAGCGATGTTTATCTTCGAAACGCCATCAGTTCTGACAACAGCCGTGTCTTTAACAATGAAGAAGGCGAGGTCTTCTACATCGACACTGCAACAGACAGCGTCTACGCCCCCGTAAACAGTATCTGCTGCTATGGAGACTACGACCTGACGCTTTCTGCCGGAGAGACTCAGTTTGAAGCCAGCAGCTATCTTTATGATTTCAACCTCAACGCCGAGTCCTACTATGCGCTCAATGATCGCGAGATCCTGAATATTGCCTACGTTTATGGCGCCAAGCTCAGCGCCGACGGGAGCCTGCTGTTCCAGCCCTCAACGAACGGCATTGACGTGTTAGATGGCAGACTCGGAAACCTGTTGAACCGTGTCGCCTTATCCGTTCCTCTCTCTCCCAACTACGATGCGCTCGTCGCCGACGGGACAGACAATGTCCTGCTAGCAATTACTGGGACGAATGGCGATGGCATTGCCGTTGTAGACTTAACATCGATTCTGGAACCACGACCATCGCCGTACATGAGTAAGCCAGGCTCCAAATCTGATCGCGTCATGGGTCGGAAAAGCTCGCTCTCGGATCACGGCATACGTGGGTCAAATAGACCCAACCGGCCGTCAGCCGTTCGCAGAGTTCCGCACGTCACGAAATCGATTCGGCCCAGCAGAGTTCTCCGCTGAGCGAACGTGGAATAGTTCTCGTCGCTGGACGACGCACGGCAGAAGCTGGCGAGGTTTCACGAGCATTACAATCACCATCGACTTACTATTCGATTAAGTCGGGGCCGCCATCTTCATTAAGGCGGGTGGGGCCAAAATGTAAGCATCGGGGTGACCTGCTCCCCTGTTTCCGCACAAAGCTGAGTATGATTTGTGCGAAAGAAAGGGGAAGAGGGTATGTCGAAGAGTAGGCACACAGAGGCGCAGATGATTGGTGCGCTGAAGCAGGTGGAGGCGGGGCGGAAAGTGGAAGACGTAGCGCGAGAGGTTGGCGTGTCCAAGCACACGCTCTACGCCTGGAAGGCGAAGTACGGTGGCATGGATGTAAGCCAGGCGCAGGAAGCGAAGCAGTTGCGGGACGAGAACACGAAGCTGCGGAAGCTGGTGGCCGATCTGAGTCTGGACAAAGAAGCGTTGCAGTCAGTGATCCGAAAAAACGGCTGGAGCTCGTAGCCTTGAAGGCGGCTGTCGAGCAGGTGCGCGGGGAGTATGCCTTCAGCCAGCGGCGTGCATGCGGCCTGATGACGATGGCGGTGTCGAGCTATCGCTACCAGAGCAGGCGCAGCGATGAGCCGCTGCGAACGCGGCGGGTGGAGTCGGCGCGGGAGAAGCCGCGCTTCGGGTATCGGCGGCTGCATGTTTTGCTGGGCCGCTCGGGAGAGCATGTGAACCACAAGCGAGTGCATCGAGTGTATCGGGAGGCGGGTCTGATGATCCGGCGGAAGAAGCGGAAACATTGCGCCCGCGTGGGACAACCGCTGCGAGTCAGGACTTCAGCGAACCAGGAGTGGGCGCTGGATTTCCTGCACGATGCAGTGGAGTGTGGACGGGCGATCCGGGTGCTGAGCGTGGTGGATGCGTACACACGAGAGTGTCTGGCGTTGGAAGTTGACACCAGTTTCGCCAGCCGGAGAGTGACGCGAGTGCTGGAAGCAATTGTGGCGGAACGCGGACAGCCGTTGGCGATCCGCTGCGACAATGGGCCGGAACTCACCAGTCGGCATTTTCTGGCGTGGTGCGTGGAGCGGCAGATCGAGTTAGTGCACATTCAGCCGGGAAAGCCGATGCAGAATGGGCGAGTCGAAAGTTTTCACGGACGGCTGCGGGAAGAGTGTTTGAACCTGAGCTGGTTTCAGAATCTGTTCGACGCGCGACGCAAGATCGCGGCGTGGCGGACGGAGTACAACGAGGAACGACCGCACAGTAGTCTGGGATACAAAACACCGAAAGAATTTGCCGCAGCTCAGGCGGCGAACTTCTATAGAGCTGAACTGGGGCAAGAGGCCTCAAACGCCGGCCCCTTGCCCCAGACCCCCATCCCCGCTCAAACCGGAGATAGGGCAGTTGTAACTTGTCGTATTCTTACGTGAACGAAAGCTGGGGGCAGGTCACCCCCAAGCTTGTCTCAAAGCTTCTGAGGACCAACGCACCACAGCAGCAACTCCCCCAATTCACCGCCTGCTACAATTCTTTGTCCATCCGGCGAGAAAGAAAGTGAATAAACGGGCTTTTCATGCGGCAGAAAAGTGATCAGACGTGCAGTTTTGCTATTCCACAGCTTGACTCCGCAATCTTCATATGGGCTTCCAGGCTGAGCCCGATAACCACCGCCGCTGGCGAGAATTGTACCGTCTGGGGAGAAAGTCACGCAACTGCTTGACGATCCTTGAGGAAATTCCATGATTACTTCCCTGCTCTCGAAATCCCAAGTCGTCAGTCTACTTCCGCAAGATGCTAGTGTGCAACCATCGGGAGAAAACGCCAGGCCTCTGACTCGGCCCTTGCCTAACTCCAGCCCGGGTTCTTCATGCTGGCTAACTGTGTTCCAGAAGCGTATGAGTGGCGTCATGGAACTCACGTCGTGAAGACGAACTTTGACCTTGCTTTTTCCGGGCAGCGACGAAAGAAAACCCTTCTGCCGGGGGGCTGCCAGCAAGCCGAAAGAAGCTCGCACTCCGAAACTGGGCGGATTGACCGCAAGAGCCACGAACCGTCCTTGGGGAGAAAAACAAGCTCTTGCAACATTGGTCCCCTCCTCCGCAAAAGCTGAGATTTTCTCAAAGTCCGATGTCTGCCAAAGTCGGATATGCTCATAGTGATGAGGGGGTCGTCTCGACGGCAGTGGCGAACTGGAGGTAAGCAGCACTTTGCCATCCGGCGAGAAATCAATAGAAGTAACGAAAAACAATTCTTCCTCACCGAATCGCATTACTCGGCGCTTGTCCTCCAGGCTCCATACTTCAACACCGCCGGTATATTCCCATTTCTGATCGAAAACGGCGCCTCCTCCTCCTACTACCAAGAGGCGGCTATCAGGAGAAAGTGCCAACCCAAAAATCGAATTCAGGTCAGTACCAATCTCTCCGACCGGTTCACCTTCAGGGAAACGCCAGATCCGGACCTTGCCTTCGGCGCCTTGGTGCCGATTCGCTCCCGTGACAAACAAGTCCCCTCGGGTTGCTATCGAGCTTATGATGCCGGAATGCCCGGTTAGTTTCTTTGCAGTAAGCGAGCTGTCCACGCTGCCATCCTACCACTCCCAATACTAGGGGCCCACTGAGATGTGTAGAGTCAAACCCGTTACCGCAGGATTATTTGCAAGAATTGGCAGCTCAGTGTTGTACCACACATTTTCGAAATTCGAAAAAGGTGCGGAACTGAAAACCTGAACAGTGCCGCTGGCTGCCTCGGCAAAAGCTGCGCTGGCACTTTCCCAAGCTGCCTGGGCCTCCGCGCTACCCGCACCATAAACGTCTTCTACGGCCTGAGCTGCCGCTCCCCAAGAAGTCATCGCAAGAGTAATACCGCCGTTTGCTTGGGCCCATGCCGTCGCGGCAGCTTCCATGCCGTCGCCGGACCAAAAAACGTACACCGCCCCCCCTGTCGAAGCTACACCAGCAGTCGTCTGGATCCCGGCTAGCGCTATTGAGCCGACGCCGTACGCCCCCAGCGCCACTGCCTCCACCTCGAAAGCGATTCCGAGGTCTGTTGTCGTGCCTGACGTCATCTGGCCCACCAAGCCGGGAACACCGTCCAATCCACTAGCGGTGTCCGTCGCGTACCCGTCAGGCATTTGTGGATCAACAAAAAACCACGATGGCAGATCAGCAGTCCCACCGCCCCCCGGCAGTGTGAGATCATCAGCACAAAAGCATGGCTGGCCCTGAGAGGAACCAGCGTCCGCCCCCACTGTCCCGCCTGTTGAGGTCTGACCGAAGTAACCGCCACTCAAAGTAATGATGTTCCCAAAGCCCTGCCCACCCAGTTCGTAAGTAGTAGGCACGCCATTAGTTTCTGTACCCTGATCCCCAAGACAGATTCCATAATTCGACCCTAGTCCACCAGGTGCCGTGCACTTTAACCCTGTCGGGTCGATCTGACTATTCGGATTAGTCACGTAAGCGTACTGGTTCCAGCCCGATCCGGCAGGATCAGGCGATAGCCATCGCCCCTGCTGCGAACCTTGCAGTTCCCTGTTTGGCGTGTCATACATTCCAGCAAACACATCTTGCGTTAGGCCGGTGAAATTTGTTTGATTCTGGTCGGTCGAGCCGTAGACGTTGTATTTTTCGCCATAGGGAGCAAACGCCTGGTCCGCGGTCACGGTGCCGTTGCCGCTAGCAGGAACGCCTGAGATGATGCGAGCACTGCCCAACCAGTCCTTGTGCATGTAAAAATTGCCCCCAGCTTCGGTGTTGAGGAGGGTGCCCCCTCCGGGCGTGGGCCAGTAGGCATAATTGTAGGTCGCCCCGTTCATATACGCCGTTTTGCCGAGTTGCGTGTACCAGATGTGCGAATGAACGGGTCTGTATTCTATCTCACATCCCCCGTGCATACTGCAATGCTCAGCACCTTCAGAACCGCTGTCCACCTCAACGACCCGGCCGAAGGCATCGTAAACAGGGCACTCGCCGCCCCCTTCGCACATTGTACCCACAGAGTTCACACTCGCCAGCTTGCTAAACTCATTCCATGTGTACGCATTCGTTCCATCGTTAGTTACGTTGCCGTTGGAGTCACTCGAACAGTTATAGGTAAAGCCCATCGCGGTGGTGCAACCGTACTGATTGGTGCTGGCGCTGTAGGTCGGATTCCAACCAACGAAGCCGGTAGACGACTTCGTGAGATTATCGTACTGGTCGTAAATGTCTGCTTGGTTCCAGATCGAACCGGAAGGGCCGCAACTGCTGCCGACGAGCCTGCCTAGATCGTCATATCCGGTCCCCGCCACGAGCGTGGAGTTGAAGCTGCACGTCTGCGTGCCTCCGGCATTGAATCCATCGGTAATGGCAAGTTGTTGCATTGTTCCGTTTGGGTTCCAAGTCGGTGTGCCAGTCTCGCTCACGGCGTTGACGGTGAAATCCCAACCTGTCATAAGGCCGTTATTTGAATCATAGGTGTACGTGTCGTTGTCAGTACCAGCCCCTAGACCGATTATTGTCGGTTGGCTGGCCGCATTGTATGTCGTCGCGTTTACTACGGACGCTGAGCCATTCTGGATGGTATTCCATCTTCCTTCCCCATCAATGCCGTAAGTCACTGTGTAGAGGCTCGGGTTCGCCAGAGTCACAGTTGCAATGGAACGATTACCATTGAACGTGGCCGTGGAATGGTAATACACCCCAGAGTTCGGGGTCAGCTCCCACATATCCGTCTGGTTGCCGACTTTGTCGTAGCTAAACCATTCGTCAGTGATGAGTGTATTGCTGGAGCAAGCATCCGTGGCAGCCTCGACCATACGGCCCAGGGAGTTGGTCGGGGTTGTCACACCGCTCGGAAGAGTTCCAGAATACCCCGTCGAATTGTCGTAGTAGAAGTGGCGACAGGTCGTCCCGTTCGCATTTACTCCCGTCACCCGGTTCAGCGAGTCGTAAGCGTAGCAGAGCACATTTCCGTTTGGGTCAGTGACAGCGGCCAATTGACCCGCAGCTCCCCTATATCCAGTCGGACATGAAGAGAAAGTACCAGTGTCGTAGTAATACTTCCACGTACCACCTTCAGGAGTTATGGTGTTCGTCACCCGCCCCAGACCGTCCACTTTCTTGCTTCGCGACTGTGAACCGCGAGTGGAAGTCACGCTTTGGCTCCCAGCAGCCGAAGTGTACGCTATCGTCGTGAGTATGCCGTTCGAGCTTCCTGTATTTTGAGCGCACGAAACATTTCCGCTCGCCGTGGAAGAAATCTGGCAGGAGGAGGTCACTCTACCCAAGCCGTCGTACTGATTCTGGACCTGCTTGTTGTTCTCGCCGGATGGGGCAGGACTCAGCACAGTAAGAACATCGTTTTGAGCAAACGTGTTCGTCACCGTTTGATGGCTGCTGGTCGTTTTCTGGTAAAGCCGCCCTAGCGGGTCAAATTCGGAATGATGTACGAAAACTCCGACGCCCGTACAGGACGACCCCAGGCCGGTGCTACATGGTTGAGTAGTGTCAACCTCGCGGTAGTTGCCGGTCCAGATGTATTGCGTCGAGGCGGTGTCATAGTTCGTGGACGAAGGTGACTGCTGAGTCTGTGCGTTAATCGTTCTGCCGTAGCCATCGGTCGTCAGGGTTTTGTTGTTGATGGAGCTGCCGGAATTAAACGTGAAGCTGCTATTCGCAGAGTCCGGGGATGCGCCAAAAGGATATGTAGTCCAAGCTTCATTGCCAAGGGGGTCAGTAACCGACATTACTCGCCAGTAGGGGTCTGCGGTGCCCAGGCTGCTTTGATAGCCATACGTAGTCGTGTTGCCGCTGCGGTCTTTGTAGGTCAGCTTTACACCACCGACCCCGTTCCAAGTGCTGTAGGTGGTGAGCCCGCCTTTGGAAATGGATGTCGGGAAGGGGTAGTTCGTGCAGCTTCCACACGAAGTGTAACTGCTCGATTGGTAGTAATAGCTCGTCTTGTTGTTCGCCAAGTCATACGACGCTGAGATCGTCCCATTCGAATTGTAGGTGTTTGCTGTGCTGTTGCTTAGCCACGCCGAACCGGTCCATACGTACGTGGTGAGCAGGTTGCCATAGGAATCGTAGGCGAACCTCGATTCGGCAACAGTATTTCCGTTCTGTGTAGTGACCACATCGCAAGGCTTATTGTTGATGTTACTTCCGATGGCCACACAAGCTGAGCCGCTCCAGGTTCCATAGGTCGTCGTGATGGCCCGAACGGGACTGGTGCCTCCGAAATCGTATTGTGCGGAATATGTCACATTGCCGAAGGCATCATAGTGCGTCTCCGTTGCCGACGTATTCGACATACCGCTAATCTGATGCATGGCGACGACGCTTGTGACTGGGAGCGTTACGGTGGCGGTTGGCGCCGCCGTAAATGAACAGCTAGAGAACACCGCGTTGTAGCAGTACACGTCCGTCGTCAACAACGTGCTCGAACCTTGGGAGTGCGTTACCTGAGTCAATGCCTGCGTCGTTGGTAGCGCGGCGGTGCCACTACTTGTAAAGCCGGTGAAGGTATAGACAGTGGTATTCCCGCCGTTGTCGACGACCGTGTTCGTCGCTTCGTAGTTCGCCCCACTGATTAGAGCGTGTTTCAAAAACACCTCCGCAGCGTAATCCAGAAGCAGGCGAGATAGAAGAAGGCGCGGTAAGTACAGAGTAGATGTTCATGACGAACCAGCAGCCGACGAAATTGTCCCAGCCAAGCGTTGGTCCGCTCCACGATCCAGCGGCGCTTGTACCGTCGCAGCTTGCGCCCGTCTTCGTAGCGCCGATGGCGGTTGTTCTGGCGATAGGGGACGATCAGGTCGATTCCGCGGCGGCGCAATCGTTGGCGCAGTGGATCGGAATCGTAACCGCGATCGGCAATCACCCGCTCCGGCTTTTGTCGTGGGCGGCCTTTCGCTCGCGGGACACGGACTTCGGCCAGCGTGGCTTCCGCAAGGTTAACTTCACTGGGGGAGGCACTTTCCAGCCGAACTCCCAGCGGAAGACCTTGACCGTCGACCAATACCATCCACTTCGTGCCCTTGCCCCGCTTGGTTTTCCCAACTGCAGAGCCCCCTTTTTCGCGGAAGCGAAGCTGCCATCGAGAAAAGTCTCGTCCCACTTCAACAGTCCCTCTTGGTCCAACCCTCCCAGCAATGCGCGCCACGCATGCAGCCATACACCTTCCTCTTCCCACTGCTTGAGACGCCGCCAGCAGGTGGAGGGCGAAGGAAACTCCTCGGGCAGAAATCGCCATGCCGCCCCGGTCTGGAGAATCCACAAGATACCCTCCAAACAAGCTCGGTTGGGGGCTCGCGGGCGGCCCCGTCGATCCGTGCGCTGCCGTGGCGGAGGGAGAAAAGCACCTACCAACTCCCATTGCTCATCGCTCAACAGCTTCTGTCGATCCTTCATGACAGAAGCTCAGCCCATAACCTGCCTCACACGTAAGTACCTCACGTGAGGCCGAACCTATTTTTGAAACACGCTCTAGTGAGTAGGCGAGTGTGTACGTTGTTGTACCGTCTGATGTGACACGTTTCAGTTCCGGCACCGTCCCGTAGGTGCAGTTCATGCCATGGTTGCTTCCGAGATATGAATATGTAATCGTGCCTCCCTCCGGCAGGGTGATTACATTCAGCCGAGGGGTGTAGTAGCCTGAGTGACCAGGTGTGCCCTCGTACGTTAGGCCGATCGAAGAACGGTAGGGTGAGGAGATCACGGTGAGATAAGACACGCCACTGTAGTTAGCCTCAGCAATGCCAGAACACCCGAAGTTTGTCATCATGTTCAAACTGGACGTCGTCTGGCTGACGGCTGGAGAACCTCCACTCACATCCGTCCACTGTGCTCCCGTCGCAGTTAAGGTCAGAACGGTTGTCCCTAGCGAATCGATCAAGTTACCGCCGCTTGTGGTTTCGGTGAGGGTATTGCCGTTAGTATCTGTGAACCACGTAAACCCACCGTTATGCAGCAGGTTTCCACCCCTGTCGAGTAGTGAGGTTACTACTCCCGAGCTGTTTGCGCTGAGGGTGTAGCCGGAACCGTCGATTGTCTGATCGGTCAACGTGGAATGCCAGCACCCCACTGTGTCAGTGAAATCTCCTGCTGGGAGCCAGTGGTAGGTTTGGTTTGCACCTAACACATACCAGCCTCCGTATTCGTAGGTCGGAGTGACCCCGTCTGGGCACAAAGCGCTCGTGAATGAGCTAAAGTTTCCCTCAAGTATAGGTATGAACGAGAGCGTCATCGTCCCCCATCCCGTTCCACCGTTCCATGTACCGCCGACCGGAGCGGCATAGTTATTACCCTGCAGCCCAGCAGAGAATGGAAACGCACCGCTCTTGGACATCACAGGAAGGTTTAGCATGATGGTGTTACTCATCAGGTTAACTGTATCGACTTGGTGCTGATCATACGCCGACCATGATGGCGTGCCCGGACTAACCTGTGCCTTCGCAAGCCCAGCAAGACAAAGAAATCCACCCACCGAGAGGATGATGGCAATGGTACGACGACAGAAGGACAGCGATAGGCTTTGGCGCAGGATTTGGGAGAAAAACAAAAGGGAACACCATAAGAAAGTGAGGCGGGCCATGCTTCCTCCTTAGTTGGCGACAAACTACTGCGTAGCCGGCCTTCGCTCGGCCAGACCGCATGCACTATCAACGTCGTCCGCATCGTGAACGCGCAACTTAGGCTACGCCCACGCAACATGTCTTACACTTCAGGGGAAGCAGCGAATCTAGAATCACTGACGGAACTACAACCCGTCGCCCCCTTCATGATCCGAAATTCGCTAATTGCAAAACAACTTAGACCGAACGACTATGAATGTCAAATAAAAAAATGACCCAACATAGCCGTGGCGAGTCGAGGCCGCATTCTGAGTTAATCATCCGCGCGCAGAGCCACTGCCCGGCGACCGCATCATTGACAATTCCCATTTTCGCGCTGAATTCCCGCACAAACTGATCTTGCGATTCCGAAATGTCGACAAAAAATGTTCTTGAAATCCGCGGCCGGTTGGACTCGCCGGAGCTTGGGCCCCCTCGCGGGAAGCCTTTCGGAGTGTGAAGTTAAAGGCCCCCGGCGATCCCAGGTCTCCGGTGCGCGCAAGAATGCCACGAAATGTCTCAGTTCAGGCCGGGGCGGGAAGACTTTTTACAAAAACCGAACACGGGGCAGCCTGTTGTCAGGTTAGCTGGGCAGGCAGTTTGCGGGCATTCAACCCAAGACTTTGGTTGTTACGAATTCCGAACAAAATGGGATTCACACCACCAAGAATGCACAAGTTGTCACTACAATGGCTTCGCCTCAAGCCATATCCATCGTGGTCTTCCCCCGAAGGCAAACATGGAGATGCAGCGTGGCCGAGAGTCAGCTTCGTCGAATCGTCTTAGAGTTAAGAGCACAACGTCGTGAGATCGACCGGGCAGTTGCTGCCTTGGAGGCAGTGATCAACGGAACAAACGGAAGGTGCGAAGGAAGGCAACGAGTAAGAAAACTCAACAAGCATCACCGGGCGAAAAAGGAAATGGAACCACCGGGAAAGTGGTTCCATTCGTTCGTAGCCTCAAATGAGCGACAGCTAGGCAGCTTTCTTTCGCTTTGCCTTCCATGCCGCCCAGCGCGCCCTTTGGGCGTCGGCGATTCTCTTTCTCGAAGCAGCGGACATCGTGCGGCGCGGCTTGGGAGAAGCGGAGACCTGCGCTCTCGATTCGACCGATGTATCGGTCCCTCGGAGCGCACTGATGGCTGTATTAAGACGGGCAAGTTCCGTTTGAACACTATCGCGTTTGGCTTCCAATTCCTGGACTATCTGCGGCAGACCGCGCATGGTTGTATTCCCCCTCGGGCATTGATCTTATCAGGTGCGAGGCCGGGGAGGCTATAGGTTCGACCATTATCATCCCGTTGAATCTCTGATGAATGCCTACGTCATCGTCTGCGGAACGCCACTCAGGCAGCAGACTGAATCGCTACCGCCGACAGGGGGCACGGTCCTGATTGCGGCGTCGAGGCTCGATTATCTGACGCTATTTCGGAACCAGGTTGCTGTCCACGGAAATGGGCCACCGTTGTGACACGTGTATGTGCCTTGCACCGTGTTTCCCCCTACTACTTTGCGCGTCCCAAACCACTCGGTCGAATGCCGAGACGGAGACAATCGTCGGGCGTCCTAGACTGGACAAGTACCCACCAAGTCTGCCCATATGAACAACCCAAGAATCCCTTCCGATTTGAAACAGGAATAGACCTTGGACTTCCGGTGTGGTTGTCCTATCTCGATTTCCATAATTTAACCTTAACATTTCGTTAAGGTCCGTCGAACTAAGCACGTCCGATATTTGCGCACAGGACTCGGGCAGTGAGCTACCGCCCGCTGTCGCATTCGGCTGAATATGAAACCAACTCCGCTCCCGCCGCTAAGAAGTATTTCTGCCAAAATGTTTTGACGGCGGTCCATTCTTGCGGCGTGAGGCCACTCGGCGACGCCCCTTGGATGTAAATCTGATACCCGTCGAGGGGTACCACAAGTCCGTTTGTTCTTGCCCGTTCGAGCATGCGCTCTGGCCCGACGCTCACGAGGGCGGGAATATTGAATTCCCGCGTCTCGTTCACCATGTCGGAGAAGATGCGGATAGTCTTCGTGCGGCCGTGTCCCTGATCCGACTCGAAGAGCGCTTTGAGGTGCCAGAGTCCGCCAATAATGTCGGTGCCGCGCGCAACGGGAGACATTCCGATCGAGCGGGTTTCGAACGTCGAAGCAAGCTGGCGGCGGGCGCGGGTGAGGTCGTCGGTAAAGACGCCATGCGCCTCCGGCGTCCAGCCTTTAACGACTTCATGCATGCTGCCGAAGGAATCGGGCGATATCGGGAGCACCCAGACCCGGCTCTCGGCCGGCTCCGTGAGAAGTAACTGTTTTGTTGCGACCAGGTACTCGCGGAACAGATCGCTCGTCGCCCCGCCCCTCCCGATAGAGCCGCTCGTGTCAATGAGAATGCCCTCGTTGTGTTTAACTTGCGCCTTCGCGGGAACGCCGAAGCACAGAACGGCGAGCGTGAGCATCGGGAGCGCTTGGTGGTACGGCGGATGACGCCGGGAGCGGACGTTCTGTGCGCGAAGAATTCCGGCGAGGCAGCGCTTCTTGGCCATCTCGGGAAGGGCGAGGATTTGCGCCACTTGTTCTTTCAGCTCCACGATCAATTTCCCCAACCGACCAAGCTGCCGCCAGGCAGCAAAGTCTTCATCGGTTACCATGCGAACGAGAAGCCCGACCAGAAACCCGAGGGCGAGTTCCGCGGCGATCATGACAAGAAACATGCCGGTCCCGAGTGTCCGGTGGATGTGCGATTCGGAGCCTTCTTCCGGCTTCGGTTCTTGCGCGTTTGCCCCCGAAGGATCGCCTCCCTGCGCGTCATCGACGTACGAATTTGTGGTAGTGATGGGTGCGGCTCGGTCAACCATTTCCCGCCGCGCCTGTCCGACGAGCACAATGCCCCCGAAGGTGAGGCCGAAGGCAGCGATAGCGACCAGGACTTGCAGCCACCGGCTTCTGGCAACGATCCATTCGTAGGCGATGTGGCCGACGACGAGTGGAAGTGCGGTCATCCCGAAAGAGGAAAAGAGGGCGAGTGACAGGTCGAATCCCAACAGATAAAAAGTGGCCATGTTGCCGACGAAGCAGGCGCTCGCAGCGAGCGCGATGAAGATCACGAGAACGCCGACCTTGAGCTGGTGGGCATGCATCGCCGCATCGTTCACTGGAACCGGGCGGTTGTAGATGAAGGGGCCGCTGTCCAGTCCATCGGGCCTTACTCATCATCGGTAGTTTCATGCCGTACCTCTGTAAGTCGACTCTCGGCCGGAGCTTTACACAGCTCGCGAGTGTCAACATTCGACGCGGACCGAAGATCGGGCTGACTGCCCGCACGCTCTTCGAGGCGCGTCGCGAAGCGTGTCAGAAAAGGGCGGCTAGTTATCATCCGTAGTCTCATGTCTGACATCGGTGCAGGACGTTCCGCGCTCTCGGGCTCCCACAGGACTAAAGGCGACTTCAGCTGGCAACTCGTCGTCAAATGTGACGAAATCCCGAAGTTGCATTTCGGCTTCCCGATCAGCTCGTTCGGGCGTTTCCAGATGCAGCATTATCTTGCTCCTTTTTGGGTTCGAAAGAATTGTACGGCAGCTTCGAGTCCATTGCTACATAAAGTTGGGTCACATTCATGACTGAACGACGACGTGATCGCCGCTCAGCCACGCAGCGTCGGACTTTCCGTTATCACTCCTGGTCCGAATCAGTATTGACAAACGGGCTTGTGGTGTTGACGGGCCACCTTTCGATTAGTCGGCAACCTTTTTGGGGGTGTACTCCCCGCTTGCCTGTCATCCAGAGTTTCTGGAATCGATTCACACAACCCACCTTCTGCTGCGGCAGATCGATGGGCGGATTCGCTTTCTAATCGAGATAATGGTACCGGATTTTGTATGAAGCGAGTGCGTTGGTCTGCCAGTTAACATCTAGCTGTCTCGACGCATTGCGGGAGCCATCTAGCTATCTCATCGCAATCTTCGTTGTCGTGCCGATTGTGCTCATGGTTTCGGAAAGAACTGATGATCGAAAACGTTTCCGTCTCGGAGTGGTTTTCTGTGGCAAACGCAGATAGGTACCGCAAAATGATCGGCCCCGGTATTTCTGAACCAGTTGAAATGTTAGTCTTCGGCAAAACTACCTGAGAGGGAGGATTTTGCGATGAAGAAGAAGCGATTTTCTGTGGAGCAGATGGTTGGGGTGCTGAAGCAGGCGGAGGTGGGCGTTCCGGTGGCGGAGGTGATCCGGAAGGCTGGGATCAGCGAGCAGACGTTCTACCGATGGAAGGCGAAGTACGCTGGGCTTGGAGGTGGATCAGGTCCGCCAGATGAAGCAGCTGCAGGAAGAGAACCTGCGGCTGAAGCAGCTGGTGGCGGAGCTGACGCTGGACAAGACGATGTTGCAGGATGTGCTCTCAAAAAAATGGTGAAGCCTTCGCGGCGTGGGCCGATGGTGGAGCGGCTGGCGAGCAGTTATCGGGTGAGCGAGCGGCGTGCCTGCCGGGTTCTATGCGTGGCGAGAGCGACGTATCGCTACCGGAGCCGCCTGGATCCACGGACTGAGTTGCGGATGCGGATCCGCGAGATCGCTCAGGCAAGAGTGCGTTACGGATACCGCAAGATCCGCGTGCTGTTGAACCGCGAAGGCTGGGAGGTGGGCAAGTATCTGGTGTACCGGTTGTACAAGGAAGAAGGGCTGGCGCTGAAGAGGATGAAGCCCGCAGCGCAAGCGGAAAGCGATCGCGACATCGGGAAGAGCGGTTCAAGCCAACGGCGCCGGACCAGGCCTGGAGCATGGACTTCGTCGCGGATCAGCTGCAGGATGGGACGACGCTTCCGTGCGTTGACGATCGTGGATGTCTATCACGCGAGAGGCGGTGGCGATCGAAGTGGGCCAGAGCCTGAAAGGAGACGATGTGGTGCGAACGCTGAACCGAGCTGAAGCATCAAGCGTGGCGTGCCGAAGGTGCTGTTCTGTGACAACGGCAGCGAGTTCACCAGTCAGGCGATGGACCTGTGGGCTTATCAGAACGGAGTGAAGATCGACTTCTCCCGGCCAGGCAAGCCAACCGACAACGCCTTCGTGGAATCGCTTCAACGGAACCTTCCGAGCCGAGTGCCTGAATACCCACTGGTTCAGCGATCTGAAGGAAGCAAAGCAGCTGATCGAAGCATGGCGGCAGGAATACAATGAGAGTCGTCCTCACCGATCTCTCGGGGACAGGACGCCAAGCGAGTTCGCCAGTCAGATCGCGGCTAGCCGCGATCTGACTGCAACCTAAACCGGCCGAAGACTAACTCTCAGCTTGGTACAAAAATACTGGGCCCTTCACTGACAGGAACTCTCTGATCTCCAAGACACAGCGTAGCAATTGAGTCGCAACTCTGTACAAAGTCTCGGCAAAACCACAGCAAAATAAGCGGCGACGTGCGGTAGGTTGTGCAGTTCGCCAGCTATTCCCACTCTATCGTGGCGGGCGGCTTATTAGTTACATCAAAAAACGTTTTGAGTCCGAGCTTCTTGTCGAGAGTGTTCGCAATCGAATACAAAAGTGCGCGCGGGAGTTTCGTAAACGAAGCTGTCATACCATCAACTGAATCAATCGGTCTCAATACAACGCTCTCCTGATTCTTATTTCTTTCAAAGAAAGGGATGAGAATGACCGGAAACTGCCATATTTTCTGAAGCAGTTCTGGATCCAAGTTCATCATGCATTCTCGAACCAACGCATCAGCAGCTCTGAGTTTCTCAACGCGTTCTGGAGAAACCGACGAAGAACGTACTTCCCAATGACTTGGCTGGAAGGCTTCGCCAGATACGTAATACATCACCCGATTTATGTCGATCACTTGATTGGTAATGCGTGTCGAGACCTGATCTAGAGCATTAAAACGTCCAGAACCCGCCACGATGGCCACGTTCTGATAGCTGCGCTCGTCTCCTTTTACTCCAACGCTCTTGATGTTCACTTTAGTGCCAATGAATCCGTACTCTGCGGCAAAGCCTAAAATATCGGGTCTAGATTCGACCGCGTGATCCTCCGAGCAAGCAATGCATCGAATCGCGAGACCGGGACCAGGAAAAGGCTGTTTATAGACAAGCCGACTATCAATCTGGAGCGACTCTCCAATTTGACGAACCTCATCCTTGTAGAACTGATCAAGAGGCTCGATCACACGACCTTCTTCCAACAGCCGACGTACCGTCGGAACACGATTATGGTGGGTTTTGATCGTAGCCGAGTGCTCCGTCCCTCCGGATTCAATCGTGTCGGGGTAAATCGTACCTTGGCCAAGGAGCCAATTCTTGCCGTGTTTTCCAAACTGCTCGCGCAGAACGCGATCATGCACAGCTATGAAATGATCACCGATAAGCCGCCGCTTTTCTTCCGGATCGCATGTTCGACTCACGCGTTTCAAGAACTCTTTCTGCGCGTGGACGATAGTGATGTCTGCTTGTTCCGTCTCGGCAAGACGGCGAACGTCATCCAAATCGACCTGCCGCATAAAACCAGTGTCGACAAAAACACCCTTCACCCTATTCTTGCCAAGGGCTTTTACACACAACATGAACGCCACCGTCGAGTCAACGCCGCCGCTCACGAAGAACAGCACATTTTTTCCCTCGGCCTTTCGGGCAATCTCTCGCTTTAATGCAATGATCTGTTTTTTCGGATCCAGAGGTGCATACTTGCACTTACAAATGTCCCGCACAAAGGCCCGCAGAATATCCATGCCTTTCGGGGTGTGGGCGACCTCCGGATGAAATTGAACACCATAAATACCGAGATCATGATTTCCCATCGCCGCTACAGGGCATGACGGAGTCTTGGCAAGCAATTCGAATCCCGATGGCACGGCCGAGACGATGTCTCTATGACTCATCCAGACATCTTGCTCACGGCTCCCAATATCTCGAAATAAAGAGTCTTTTGTCGTGATGCTGAGTTTGGCCAGTCCGTACTCCGCGGTCAAACCCTTCTGCACGGTCCCTTTAAGCAAGTGGGAAATCAGTTGGTGTCCGTAGCAAATCCCGAGAACCGGAATGCCAAGCTCAAAAATTGATGGATCAACTGTGGGAGCCCCGGACTCGTACACACTCCTCGGCCCGCCCGAGATGACGATCCCTTGGTATTTCCGGAGAGTGTGGCTTTCCGTCGAACAGCGCTTAACTTCTGAATGGACGCCTAGCTGCCTCAAACGCCTGGCTATTAGGTGGCAGGACTGACCACCCGCATCCAGAACTGCAATCGTTGACTTTTCTTTTTGATTTGGAACGTTCATGTGGGTAGATGTAGAGAAATCTGCTTTCTCTGTTATTTTTAACATTAGAGCTTGCCTCATTCCGGCATGAGTCGATCTATGTCAGGATACAGCGCCGGGGCATTGACTGAATTTTTGGCACTTTGCGCGGGACGCTTACCGATTCTGTCGTTCGCCGGACAGGCCGCAACGATGCTTTGCAAGCTGCCCAGCAATTCGTCGCGCAAATAAATTTGGGGATTCCACTTCATATAGATCATTGCCCCGCTCTGCAGGGCCCCGTAACCGAAAGTTCTCACCAACAAATCGATCAGCTCATCCGCAGAATACAGGCCGCATGGTTCAAAGCAAATCTTGCTGACCTTCCGCTCTCTCTGCAGAAATCCTCGAAACAGGGGCTCTCTTGACGTCCCCTAAATTTTCTATCAGTCGATCGTTGACTTCGCGCACCTCGAACTCTGTTTTGCGCGTTCGAAAATCATACACTACGCACAGATCCTCGAAGTACGTAACAAATGCGAATCTTCCGTGCGAGCGAGTGACGATCTTGAAATTCGCAACCAGTGAAATAGAAGGCCTTTCGCGCATTATCCTAATCGGTCGGCCCATCGGTTTATCGAATGCCATATTCGCTCCTCGATTACGCAAATCGCCCACCAGTGTGTCAGTCATATTAAGGGCTCTCAAGGCGGAAGACTGGCTGTTCGGACTTGCTTGAGTAGGAATTCGGCTGTGTCTGAATCTGTTACCAACACGTTGCAGAGCTGGGCATTGAGCGCCGCTGCCACGATTCGATTCTTACTGGAACCACCTGCGACCAGCACTACCGGCTTTCCAGAACCTGCAATCTCCTTCAATCGTTTGGTCGGTATTCGAAGGATCATCTGGGCAAGCCCCGAATCCAACTCATCCCCGGTCGATTCAAGCAGGTTAAAGGCCAGGTCTCCTATTGGCGCGGAAACGTTCTTGTCTGCAATAAATTGATTTCTCAAATGCGCGAGTTGCGAGTCTTTTCTCCATTCACTAGCCCCTAGAAAGTAGCAATCGAGCGCGGAAATAGCTTCCCCGAGTTGTCTCACAGCCGAGGTTCCATTCAATCGATCTGCGTAGGCGAGCAAAGGCTCTCTTTCCGTGCTTGGAAAGAACATCTCCAGCCTAGACGCCTCGGCGGCAGGACGGCTTCGGAACCAGGCAATTGTTGTCACGGCATTCGCGCTTGCGCCCGTCACCTTGAGTTCCTGTTCAATAATCAGGTTAGCCGGGTAAATCGTAATTCGTCGGGGTCTTTCCGGAATCCTTGAGGCCATCTCAAACAAAGTTTTTCCGCTGCCTACACCCACAGACATTCCGTCTCCCACAAGTCCATCAAACAAATCGGCGGCGATTCGAGCGATATCGACTCGCATATTGTCGATATTCGCCGAACTTCCCACGACGCGGGCGTCGCGTAAGCTGAAGGCTCGAACCAGGTCAAGTTCTAGGTTATTCAGACTTTTCGGATTAACGGTTACCTTTACCACACCGGCGCGCATTCCCTCGCGCAAAAGCCGATTCACGTGCGTGACAGAAAGGTGTATTTCTCGGGCAATAGCGGATTTGCTGAGACCCTGTTCGTAATACATTCGGCAAACCTGCGTCAGCCTCCTGTGGGTTTCGTCGTTGTCTTTCTTCACATTTTAACATTAACGTGTTAATGTTAAAATGTCAAATGCCGGATCAAGTTAGCGCGGAGGGGCGATGGATAACACAGCATTGCAGCAGCTTTGCCAATCTCACGGGTTTTCCTTGGAACTGCACAATATCTCGACTGAATCGTACTTCGCGATCCTTGTGCCCTTGGACGGGGAACCGCCCAAACTCGATTCAAGAAAGGCCGAACTCGACGATCTTCGCAGACAACTGATCGAACTCTGCCCATCCATCAAGCGGGTATCAGTCCAAATCATGGCCGACTAGCTTTTTTGATTAGCACCTGGAGAAAACAATGCAGGCGGCTCTTTCGGAATTTCCGCTCACGACGCCTTTCACCAAACGACTGCTCGTCATTGGCTCAACCCCCCGCTTTCCCAGCACTACTCCAATGATGCTTCCCGGATACGAAGTGCTGCCATGCTCCCGTTCGGCATTGTTCTCGGAAGACGTGCGTGCGCTGTTGCCGACTTGCGATGTCGTACTTCTCGATGCCACCGATTGTGGGCACGATGCGCTGCCGGATATTCAGAAATTGAGCGCCTCAATAGGCATCGGTGGCCTTAGGCCCCGACTTCTCTGTTATTCGACCATACGTCGCAATGCGCAATTTATATTGCGTATTCAAAAACTTGGCGCAAGGTATGTCCGAATCACTGACGCCGATATGCTTGTTGACGCGATCGAACTCATCTTCGCCGAACTACGCGATCTTGAATGCAATGGCCCGAGCTTCCAAGTCGTTCATGAGTATTCCCGAGGGATTTGCACACCCGGTGAGGAAATTTCAGCGATTTTCTTAGATCATTCTTCCTCTCGATTCCAGCTTGCACTTGGGCTGAGCGAAAGATTCTTGTTCGACTTTTTGGCCCAAAGGCGAATCGCAAAAGATTCACTTCAAATAGTTTCAGGATTGTCCGCTGACCGTTTCTATCGCGAACATGCCGCCAATAGCGGAGTAGCTCAACGGAAGACAATTCGCCGACCGACTGTGAAGGTGCTCATCCAACGAATCCGCAATGCAATGGACACCACATTTTCCAACGCGCAACTCACACTCGATCCGCGCGACGTTCTTCGATCTTGCCTTGCGGAAAGCAGCAATAGAGTTCTATACCGGCTTGATGCACACGTTACTTGGTTTCATCGCCTCTTGGAGTAGCCGATGCCAGGGGTCTATTCTTTCCTGCTTGTGCTGCGTGCTCGAATAGATCGGGGCCTTCCTGACCGGTTCTTTCTTTTTTGTCTTTCCCGTCTCGGCAACAGCGATGATATCCTGAAGCTCTTCCGCAGAAATGAGCAAACCGGCGTGGATTTTGTCCAGCAATTCCGCTTGGCTTGGCTCCAAATCGAGTAAACCTCCGAGCACGCGCAGTATGCTTCTGAGCTCCGTCGATATTCCGCCAACCAGTGATACCGTTAAATATCACCGAGAATTGACGGTGACCATTGTCGCCGATGATGGGACGCTCCCTATTGGCGTAGCGGTAGCTGAACCGCTGGAGCAAAATCTGCTTGCGATGTTGCGCCTCGCCAAGGACCTCAACGCTGTCTTAACTTCCGACATGCAGTCGGAGGATATTCAGAAGCAAGCAAGGTTTCTTGCTGAGACGAGCGTCTATCCACAGCTTCACGATCTGGCGGTGCTCAACGATCCCGGTAAACCTTGGTACAAAAGAGTAGTGGACTTGGCGAAGGCAGCTCCTGAATTGGCAACAAATTTCGCAACGATGCCAAGCGGTTTCGCATTCGCAAAACTTCTTGGGAAGATCGCGAACACTCTTGCCGATGCCCGAGACGAACAACTCGACAAGGAAGGAAGGTTGGTGAGAAGCGGAATTTACTATTTATTTCAAAGTACGACAAACGTAATCACACCTAGATCACCATGGGCGACCATGCCAAAGCGATCACTAGGAGGTTGTTGAAAACACACTGCCACTCCACAGCGGACGCGTGACAAGAACAGGAATGCACGGAATTATCGCCGCTTCCTAGAATGGGAAGCGCGGCCGATATCAGCCTCGCACCACCTGACGGTGCCCTTCGTGACGGAAAAGTGTGACTTGCATCCTTTACTCCGCAACACCGAAGGCGAAATCGTCATGGTCCTGTCGCCCTCTTCGTAAAGAGACCATCGGGGGGAATCTCGCTCCAGAAGGGAGAGGTAGATCACATCACCGCAGCCGCAGGGGCATATCAGCGCGGCAAGCCAGGGCGTTCCCTCGCCAACGGCGTACAGGACGCACGGTTTCAGCCGGTCGGGAATCTCTTCCGTGAAGATTGCGCGATATTTCGCCGGGCGGCGTTGGAATCGACCCAGAAACCTCAAGACATCGCTGCCAGAGACGCTTCACGGCTGCACCGAGAGTGAAGGCCGACCGATCAGCGGATCGCAATCCCCGCGCCCGACTTCCTTCACCAGGTGTCCGCTGCCAGGCTCCGCAGACTCGCGACAAAGCGCGAACTCGCAGAGATCGCCCCGAATGATCGAGAATTCCCATTGTCAGCATTCCGGAACCCGTGAATTCTCGCGAGGAAATCATTAACGGCAACGGCAGCAAAGAAAGTGTTCACGCTGATCACGGCCGGACGATCTTCATCGATACCCTGGATATATCGTTGCCGGCGCAACTCGCAGTATCGCGCGGGATCTGTGCGGCGGGTTTCTTCCGCCCTGATTTGTTCGGCGGAAATCGCGCCACGATCGAGCAGCGTCGGGCCGCCCGGCTTGTAGTAGTTCACGGCGCCCGCGACCGTCTCGACATTCGCGCTGCCGTCCGCGACAAGTTTGACGCCAACATCGATATAGGGAATGACGTAATACGCCGCGATACGATTCGCGAGGTTGCGACCCTCCGCCGTGTCGACGCAGCCGAAGATGACATCGCACCCGGCCACGCGCTGAACCGCCTCGACAGAATCCAAATTCATGTGGAGCGCCTCAACTTGCTGCCCGCGCCCGAGGGCCTCGATAGCCCGCTTCGCCACCAGCACCTTAGGCGAGTTCCGGTCGGCATCGGCACCGGTTGAATTCAGGATGCGATTGAGATTCTTCTTTTCGATGACATCGGGATCAATCAATGCGAACGCGCCGACACCCAAGCGGGCCAGCTGTTCAATACTAGGCTTCCGGTTCCTGAACAGCCGATGATCGCGATGCGCAACTGGCGCAGGATTGAAACCGTTCCCGATCCGAAGGCTTGCCGGTTTCTCAGATCATCGTCGCCGAAGGTTTCGAGAGCGTCGCATCCCCAGAACCGGATACCGTCGCCCGCCACGAGAACGGACGCAAAGGGTTTGCCAATGCGGCCCGCGATCAACTCACGGCCGAAGATTGAGCCTTCAGGCAGCATGACGGCGCTCCCGTGCAGCCTGCCTTCCTCGAAAAGGCCGTCAAACGAAACCGACAGCATGCCGTCCGACTCGTCATCGGTTGACGAGAACCGGTCAAAGCCGCCGGGATGGGAATGGATCTTGACGATGCTCATTGCCGTCTTCCAAATTCTCGGTATCAGCCGATCCAGGATAGCGGTCGACCATACAACCCGGTCCGGCGTCCTGACGCTGCATTCGTTGTGCGGAACAGGTACAACCTCCCGCACGGTGAGCACGGAGCGGTCGCGCCCGTCGCGCCTTCCGCAAAGGCAAAGAGCGACCGCCTCGTTCCCGTCTCCTGGAAAGAGATGCTCTCTGACCTGCCGGTGGTGGTAATCCGTCATCCGCAGGCAACTGGTCATCGGCGTTCGAACTCCCGTCGCAACCAATCGTCCACGAGCGAAAGATGGGTGGCGACATCGTCGGTTCCCGGCCGCCAGGGATTGTTGGCGGTGCGATGGCGCGACCACTGCTGGAAAGTGCCTATGGACCACGTGACCGTACTGAGGTTGTTGATGTGCTTGCCGTCACTGCGCACCAGGGCAGGCGAAAAATAAGCCATATCGATTTGCGTATCCGGATAGCCTTGCGGAATGACAAGAGCGAGCGTGGCATCGGAGACGTTGTACCCCCCTGGTAGGCGCCAGCGCTTGATCACCAACAGCAAGGTGCCCGCAGGCTCCCTGGCGACGGACCATTCGACTTTCATGGCGTCGAGACTCTCAATATCGCTCTCTGCTAGTTTGAACGCCGGCGTCGGTATCGCCGCGACGCCTCCCTCGCCGGGGTCTTTAGGCACCGTGGTGAATCGCTCGATCCCGTGAGCCCGAAGATCGACATGTTCGTGCGGCGCAACCGGCTCGGGCTGGCGCCCGCGGAAAATCTGATAGAGCTTGAAGCCGGCGGATGTCTTCCCGGCGGCATGCAACAGCTCTTCGCCCGTCGGGTTCGGCTTGTGGATGTGGTAGGTTTTCTTATCGATCCGGACCAGATAGGTCTTCGCGCGCGGCGGCCTTTCTCCGCGTTTCGCGAATTCCTCTATCACGACAAGTTCGACCAGCTCGCCGTCGACGAAAACCTCCTCGACGATTTCGACGCCAGTCAGGCTGTGACCGCCCGGCCCCGGTTGGCTGTGCGCCCGGTCGGCGGCCGATCTAGCAAGTGCCTCCGCATCTCCCCCGTATTCCTCGTTTGCCATCAATTAAATCCTCTCTTTTTGCGGCGGATTGGACAATCGAACTAAAATGGTTTGCCGCTACCTAAATAGCGGGTGAGTCCGGTTTTTTTCGCCGACGGCGGCCAAAAAACTTGCCGAGACCCGCTTTGACATAAGCGAACAAGGCGCGCCAGGAGTGCGATCTGGTCGTCGACTACGAGAGATTGATCGGCAGACTGACCGAACGGGCATGTCAGATGCTCGGCGTGGTCCGCTTTTCCGCGCCGATTCATGTCGTGGATGGGCTCGGCAAGTCCCCGGAGGACTTCGCCTTCGACGTTCTGAACCTGTATCTAACCGAGCAGCTTGACTTCCCGGGTGACGATGAAGACGGCCTTTTCCGTTTCCTGGCGGAAGTCATGGGCAATGACATTATCGATGCGATGCGGTCGTCGGCGCAGAAGACGACGACGAAGGTGCCACATCTGTCCAGAGACGGCCTGGACGATCCCAAGGCGCCAAAGGGGCTAGACGACATTGACAGCGGTTTTTCCGTCGATGAGCTGGTCGAAGGCAATCTCTTGAAAGAGCGGCTTTATGCCTTGCTGGAAAAACCGGAGCCGGAACTCTATGAATTCGTTTACGCGGTCTTTGAATTCGGGGCTCTCACGCCCCGCGAGATCGCCGACCTGGTCGGCACCACCCCGTCTGAGATTCAAAATCGAAAAAAGCGGCTGCGAACCTTCCTCGCAAAGCACGACCTCGCCGCAGCGAAGGGGAAGTCAGCATGAGCAAGGCAAAGCGAAGAGACAGGGAAAAACACACAGCCTTCCTGAATAAGATCGATGCGCTCTCTTCATCCTCGGACGAGCGCGACCGCGCCGCACTGCGGGACGACCTTCGCGACTGCGGGATAGATTCCGAAGAGCTTCGCGAGCGTACGCACGACAGGCTGCGCGCCATCGCCATGCACAACTTTATTTCGCTTGGCAAGGATTGCCCGGCTCGCCTGAAGGAAGCTCTCCGGCAACTCAAACCGCCCAGCCCGGAGGAGGAAGAAAAAAAACAGACCTCTCAAGCAGCGTCCAGGATCAACGATTTACTCTCACGCATAAAATCCGGGGGCATCTCGGCCCTAACGGCACCCCCTTCAGGAAATAAAGCGCCCGCCCATGCTTTTAGAAATAAGAAGAAGGATTTGACCCAGAAGGATCGCGACCTGCTGGAAACACACCAATCCGAAGTCGACGCGGAAGCGGGAAATGAACCCGGTGATGATGACTGAGGAGGCCCGGCTAGCTGTCGCCTTGAGAGACAATTTGCATTTGCCGCCCCGTCTCGACCTGAACGAACTCGCGCAAATCCTGAAACTGTCGATTGCGGAAGTCGACAGTGATTCATTCGACGGCGCGCTGCTGTGCAGCCGCCATAGGCTCTCCGGCCGCATCTTGGTGAAGCGAAATTTGCGCGAAGACGGCCGAAAGCGCTTCACCATCGGGCACGAGATCGGCCATTTCGTTCTTCACCGCCAAAATCAGGTTTCGTGTTCCTCGGCCGATATCGCGCACTGGGCAAATGAACGCGACAATCCGGAGCGCCAGGCGGACCGTTTCGCTTCTGAACTTCTCTTGCCATCAAGCGAGGTTCTGAATCAAATCGGCGGCGAATGGCCTTCCTTTAAGTTGATCATCTCGCTCGCAGAATTCTTCGGCACGACGTTGATGGCAACGGGAAGAAAATATTGTGAGGTCACGCCTTACGAGTGCGCAATCGTCTGGTCGTTTGATGGCAACATTACCTGGATGTATCCGTTCGCGCGATTCCGCCACTATATCGGCATCGGCAGGACTCTCTCGGAAGGGACTTTAGCTTCGCAGATGTTGGCCGGAAAGAGCCTTCCGGAGGGAATGCAGGAAGTGCAGGCAAGCCAATGGATACCGAGCAGCCTGCTTCCTTCCGACGCCGTCATCTGGGAAGAATCTCGAACGATGCCTTATTACCGAGGCTGCCTGTCTCTCCTTTGGGTTAAGCGGGAAATCAGATATAGAGACGCGGCTAAGAATGAACTGCTGGAAGAGCTGGACCCGCAGGAATTTACACACAAACGAAAATCGTGGCCTTCCAAGGCGAAGCGCCGACCGTGATTGCGCCACTAACATGACCACCAAACGCAGGCCAGTCAACTACGAGCGTTCGATCCTCACTTTTATCGACATTCTGGGCTTCAGCGAGCTGATCGCGAACAAGTCCGCCGGCGACATCTCCCGCTCGATCCGCGTGGTCCGCGAAGCCGTTCAACCCCGCCGCTTCAAGAGTGCCTTCAAGGAAATTCCGGAAGCCGACTTCCGTAATTTTTCGGATTTGTGCATCATCGGCACCCCGATGAGTCAACAATCGAATGGCAATCACGTCAGGTGAAATAACGAAAGCGAGCATTTACCTTCTTGCCACTTGGAACATGTTTCAAAATGTCTCCGACCCGCCGAGCAGCCCGCACTGTAATAGGGTCGCCTGAATCGAACTGAGTATTGTTGAAATTGAGCTTTGATAAGCCAACAAGCTCGTGCGCCAGATCTGAAGCGCTGGTCTCGCCATCATCGCGGACAAATTCGAGCGCTCGGGGTATGTAGGCGCCGGGATAAACTTGGAAGTACGGGACGGTACCCTTCAGGTATACGATTCCGGACTTGCCGTCGAACAGCATCGCGGTGCCTCGAACCATTGGCGAATCGCCGGCGCGTAACAGGCGTGCTCCCGATCGTCGCACGCTCACCAAGTCGAGAACCTCAAGCTTCTCGTTCTCCGCCGCCCGCTTGAATCCCTCCCTTTCATCCGCATTGAAATAAGAGGTTTTATGCATGACGACCCTCGCAGGCATAGTCTTGTGCTCGCGTCGGTAGGTAGCTAGGCCGTTCGCGAGCAACTCCTGCGCGTCCTGTTTGGACGAATGTGGGCTGCGGTCATCTTTGTCGTAACTGGCGCTCCCGCCCTGCACGATTAATCCCTCGCCGCGCTCGTCGAACACCTGGGCCACACTGGTCATGAGCTTGTCGCCGGCGACGCTCTTAAAGAAGCTCACGCCGACATAACAGGTGGTTAGCACGGCGGCCTGTCGGGCAAGACGCCAAGGCACGCCACCCGCCTTATAGTAGAGTGCCGTATGGAAGTTCCAAGCCGTCGTTGCCTTGTCCTGTAAGCGCCTGCCGCGCCCAATCGAAATCGAGCCATAGGTGTCGGGCCGCGACAACTGGCACGGCAACTGCAGATCAAGCGCCTGTGCCTTGAACAGATCGTGAAAATTCAGCGTAGAGGGCGGCGACGGCTCTTGTTCCGGAGCTGGCTCTTGAAGCTCATCGATCGGCGGGTCGGGCGTTCGGGTGCGCGGCGTGTCTCCCAAGGCGAAGACCTCCGGTGGGGGCGCCACAACTAGGACATGGAGTCCGCTCTTGCCTGCGAGGTCGCGGGCATGATCCATGAAGGCCTCGACAATATGCGGTAGTGGATCAGCCTTGGCGAGCGCCTTCGAGAGTTCGTGCCGTGTGATCGCACGTGTCGCTGCGTCGGATAACTCAAGGGAAGTTCCAAATACTTGTTGTGTCATGCCGGGAAAAGGCGGACGGAGGGCTTTCAGCTTCTGTTCGTCCGAGGCAACACCGTGCTTGCACTGCTCCAGCCAATCGCGCACGCCGTCGACTGTGGCCGTTGTCCCAATCACACCGATTCGAATTGGGACGGGAACCCCGGTGCTGCCTTTGTCGAACGCACCAAAGGTTGAGAGACCAGCGCGGATATCAACGTGCAATTTACCCTGATGGAAGGCGAGTGGCGGTTCTTCTATTATTTGCAGCTTCATCCCTCGATCTCCTTGTCTCCCGAAGGGGGGATTGAGGGTGCATCCAACGCCGTTAGAGAACTCTCGTCCACACCAGACGAGAACCGAAACGAGACGAGCGGTGCGAACTCAAGCAGCCGCAACCGATCCGCACGAGTCCATGGAGCTCGAAGGACCGCTTGCCATAGCAGTAGTTGGCTCAACACCGAGCGATTCCGCTCGAAACGCTTTATTCCAGAGAGGCGATTCTCGTGATATCGATCCAAGTCCTTTCCATTGTAGGTAAATCGATACGTGGGCGTAATCTCTAGATGCCATTCGCCGCCCAAGAAGCGAAAGCGGCCTTGAAATGCCGCGTGGCGAAGATACTTATGGGGTTTTCCGCTCTTTGATGATTTGTGTTCGTAATGGGACACCACAGTGACGGTGCTCCGCATCTTGACGTTCGCATACTTGAGACGCCGAGGCGGTTCGTCCGGTCGTCCCATGAAGGCGTACACGTCCTGGTCCCCGTAATATCGAACACCCTGCGACCAGAGATCTTCGCGCAGAGCAGCATTCAATAGATGTACAAACAGGCGACGCTTCTTCTCGTCTTCGGAGAACCGCCCACTCCTTGGTATCGAATTGTTCCAAACCGCCAACTTCGATGATCTTCTTCAGGCGCGAACGCTCGGGATCGACAAAGCTGTATAGATTTCCTTCATATATCGTCCACGCTCCCGGGACATGGTCGGCAGATTTATCCGAGGCGCCCTTCGTTAAGCAGAAACCAAGATTGCTTTCGTGTCTTGCTCGTCGCTGGGGCGATGTACAGAGTGTCAGGAAAATGCCGTAACGGAATCAGATTCGCAAAGCTCTCCTCCGATTCGGCAGCTCTGATGCTCAGGTTTTTCTCGGGAGGTGTCGTGAGAAACTGGGGACGACCGTCGGTCGTCTCGCGATTCGCGTATCGGAACCGGCCGGGTTCGCAGGTATGCGCGAGTAAAGGCGGCGGCCGAAGCGCACGCGTACTTCGTCCAGGCGTCTTGGCGCTTGAGTCCAACGATGTCACTCAGGCTCCGAATCGACAACATCGGAGTCCTGCCCCGAGTGGCACGATGCACTCCGGCTGATTCCATCTCTATCGCGAGAATGCCACGGGCGCTTGTAATCCAGGGAAAAAGCACGCTTGGGATCTTTGACGAGCCGATCACTGGAGGCGATAGGCCCGGCAGCGAATGCCGGCGTTCTGTCAGCGACGTCCTTGCCGTAGTGCAGTTGCAGTTTTTGCCGCACATCCCGCTGCCAATTCCTGGGTCCATACAAATTTCTTGAAGACGAATTGACCGTAGGTTTTTGAGGCAATTCCGCCCACCAAGCGCCCAGTTCTGACTCGCGGGCACTGAGGTTGGCAATGCCTGCGGCGATCGCTTTGGCGATCGGACCGCCTCCTACGTTGTATGTTGTCTCGTCTTGGAATTTACGCGCCTCGATGCTGAAATCGTGCACGCGGGTTGAAAGCACGATATCTCCTAAGCTGATATCGTCCGACGGCAGCCCGCCGGCAATGCCGACCACCAGGAGCAGCGAGGGCTGCAGATCGTCAATGAGGTCGCGTGCAGCCTCCTGGGCTTCCCCGTTGCCCTGCTCGATCTGGCGAAGGATGGCGAGGCGATAGCGTGTGCCCTGACCCGCATCCGCCGTTCTCAACGTGTATTCACGGTGCCGACCCTTGTAGATGCCGTGATCGTCCGCTAAAGTCTTCAGTAAAGCTCGAAATTCGTCATCGCGAATTGTCAAGATGCCGATATCTACGATTGGTTGACTCATCGTTGCCCGTTAAGAGCCCTGCGCTGCGATTGTAGACCATAAAAACTTGGGAAGCGGTGCCCGCAAGACCAGCGAGCTTTCGCCGGAGGAAACTGTCGGACGAATGCTGGAATTCCTCGCCGAAAGAACGCTTGGAAGGGCTGCTCGAAATCGCGGTCCGGGAACCCCCGCATGCTCAGCGGTCTGCCCAAAGCCCGCGTCTGGCAGGCCAGTCGACTAATCGGCCGTAGTCGTCAATAACAGCGCGGACATAGGCGAGGACCGTGCATTGATGTTTTACTTGGAAGACTCAGGCGAGTTCTTGCGAGAATATCGGATTGCAATTCTCTATGGAAACCCAGCGGGAAATCCAGAAAAACACGACCGTCTACAATTTCGACACCATCGATGTAGACGGAAAACCAGAAGTGCTGCTTATGTGCTTGAAAATATTGGTCGGGGAGAGAGGATTTGAACCTCCGACCCCCTGGTCCCGAACCAGGTGCTCTACCAGGCTGAGCCACTCCCCGACGGTGTTGCAGGCGGCAACAGGGCATGCCATCCACCCGCACACATTCACTTCCAGATGGGCATACAGATTATAACATCGCGGAGTTTGCCTCCGGCAGCCGCTTTCCGGCGAGGCCCTTCGTAGCCGCGTCGGTGAACAGGGCATGGAACATCAGGTGGGTCGAGGTTGAGATCGAACGATTCAGCTCGGCCTTTGGCATATGGCCGGCCTGGGCAAGCAGGCTCCAGAAGAAGCTATCCATCGTGCGCGCCAGGCCGGGAAGATCAACGCCAGGGCGCGCCCCCGGCAGTTGCTGCAGGTGCTGAAAAACCGCCAGTACGCGGGAGGTAGTCCAGTCTTGAATTTCCATCTGCTTCCGCGCCAACGCCGGATCGGAGAGCGCAGCTTCCTGCCACGCGCGGTATGCGCCCAGGTACCGTAGGTCGTGAGCAAAGGCGCGGGACACCAGTGCATGCACCAGCGCGCGCATGTCGGAGTCGCCGGGCGTGCGAAACTCCAGTTGGCTTAATTTTTCGAGCAGTTCCTCCATCAACGCTAAAAGCAGTTGCCGCTTGGAGCGATAGTGCTGGTAGAAGCCTCCCACTGCGAGTCTGGCACGCGCGGCGATTTCGTCGATGGAAGTTTTCTCATAGCCCTTTTCGCCGAAAAGGGCGAGGCCGGCGGTTTTCAGGCGGGCGCGCTTCTCGATGCTGCGTTTCTGGCGCGGCTCGCGCGGAAAATTTTCACCCGCGAGCAGCTTAGGCCGCGCCTTCACGACTTTGCCGGGCGGATGGCCACGCCGATCAGCGCGCCCGCACAGCAGCACAGCATCCATCCCCCGAAGACGCCCGCCACCTCCGGCGACATATTGGGAAATACGACGGGAAAGAATGCGCTGGAGAATGGATCGAGCAGCAGAGTCGGCATAGCCACGGAAAGCGCGCCGGCCAGCCATTGTTCCCGGGGCAGGCGGCGGCACAGGCGCCGCACCAACCAGGCCATCAACGGAAAGCTGACGGCGAACAGAATGAGCGTGCCTTTCCAGTTCCCCGGGACGAGCACATGCTGGCCGGCCAAGCGCAGGGCGACAGTGGCGGCAATCCAGATGGCGAGGCCGCATAGAAATAGTCGGATGTTCATAATATGAACCTGAGTTCATATTCTCATAAGAAACCGACAAAGGCAACAGGACCGAAAGCCGAAGCCCCATCGTTTCATTTCGCGCTACACTGATGACGCAACTGGACCGAAACTTACGGAAATATGATCGTCCTCTGCGCCCATCGTCTTTATACCCCGCAGGAAGAGATTCACGACCCACTTCTGTTTATAGAGGACGGGCTGATCGCGGCCGTTTCCTCACGCGCATCGCAGGCAATCCCTCCGAACGCGACGGTGATCGATCTCGCCGACGCCATCCTGGCGCCGGGCTTCGTAGATATTCACATGCACGGCGGCGCCGGCCTCGACGTTATGCAGGCCGCAACCTCTGAATTGCCGCGGTTGAACGAATTTCTGACCACACATGGCGTTACTGCCTACTTCCCTACTACGGTCGCAGCGCCGCTCGATCAGACCTGCAGCGCACTGGAGCGGTTGGCCGACGCCATCGAGGCCTCGGCTTCTCGCGGCACGACGCAAGCTCGGCCCGTCGGCATCCATTTGGAGGGGCCATTTCTCAGTCATAAGCGGCGCGGCGTGCATCCTCCGGAATATCTGGTTGAGCCTGCGTTGCCGGTTTTTGAACGCCTTTGGCAGGCTGCGCGGGGCCAGTGCGCATGATGACCATCGCCCCCGAACTGCCGGGAGCGCTCGAGGTGATCGCGGAAGCGGCGCGGCACAAGGTTTGCGTGAGCATGGGCCATTCCGATGCCACGCTCGAAGCGGCGCAGGCCGGGGCGCGAGCGGGCGCTCGCCACGCAACTCACACGTTCAACGCCATGCGGCCGCTCGATCATCGCGATCCCGGGCTGCTCGCGGAAATTCTCACCGATCCCAGGTCACCGCCGACATAATTGCCGACGGAATTCACGTTGCGCCTGAAGTGGTGCAGCTTTTTCTGCGCGCCAAGGGGCTCGAAGGTTCCGTGCTGATCACCGACGCAACCGCGGCGGCCGGAATGCCCGACGGCACTTACCAGCTCGGCCCCATCCAGGTGCAGGTAAAAGACGGCCGATGCACCAGAGACGGAAAGCTTGCCGGCAGCATCTTGACCATGGATCGCGCCGTACGCAATCTGGTGCAATTCACGGACTGGAGCCTGCGTGATGCGGTTCGTGCCGCGACTTTAAATCCCGCGCGCGCCGTGGGTCTGGCGCAAGCCTGCGGAATACTCACCCCCGGAGCGGAAGCGAACCTTGTGGTATTGAGCCCAGATGGAGGGGTACGTCAAACGTTCGTGCGCGGGCGTGCTTCCTCTTAGCCACGGGTCAAAACCTGGCCTCAGATCAACACCTGTAAGGATTTTGGATGTTTTTAAGTTTTATCCGTGGTGATCCGTGCGAATCCGTGGCAACTTCTCTAGTTCGGCTTGCGGTCTTTCGCGTCAACCATATAACGCATTAGAACGGCTTCATCGGCGCGGGTGAGCTTGTCGAGGAACGAAGTATCAATTTTATCTTCGAGGAGTGTTTCCCGCATTCGCTTGCCGGAGCTTATCGCCCAGTTCAGGGTCGTTGCTCATCACCTGCGTATAGAACCAGAGGAAGTGGCGCATCTGGTCGAGCGATTTGCACAAAGTCTGGATGGCTTCGGTTTCGGGCAGCGTACTCAGAGCTTCCATCAATTCTGGGTCGCTGGGGGCCTGCATGGCGGCGCAATTCAACTCGCGCTGTATGGCGCGCAGATCTTCGATCACTCGTGCCATTCGGGTGTGAAGGTCGTCCATCTCAGTATTTTTCCCCATGGGTTTGCGCAAATGCCCCGGATATCCGCGTGTCTCAACATCTCATCGGCAGCGGCGAGCGGGTAGATGTCCCACGATCATGCGCTTTGGTAATTCCAGCGATTACCTTGGACTAGAAAGTAACCTGACGGGCGCGACCGGGCCGAACTCCGCGACTGGCAAGGCTTTTCAAAGCATCCATACCGCGCCCAGCACCGCAATCGGCCCCACGCGCGCGTGACTTTCCCCGCAACCAACAGTGCAGTGACCGTTTATTCCGGAGTCACCAGAGCAACTACTGTCGCGGGAATCCGCGATTTGTGATACAAACGCGCGGATGGAACCGGCCCCCCTCAATCCGCGCCGCGATGAACTGGTGCGCGCCATCGGCCGCTGGAGCCTGGTGGCGCTGGTGGTGAATTCCATCATCGGCAGTGGAGTGTTTGGCTTGCCTTCGGTCGTGGCCGGTCTGATCGGCAACTACAGTCCATACGCCGTCCTCGCGGCGGGCGCGGGTATGGGCGTGATCATGGGCTGCTTCGCCGAGGTTGCGTCGCGCTTCCAGCAGGCCGGGGGCCCTTATCTCTACGCTCGCGTCGCCTTCGGACGCCTCATGGGCATTCAGACCGCGTGGATGCTGTGGCTGGGCCAGGTCGCCGCACCCGCGGCCAACGCCAACTTGTTTGTAATTTATCTGGGCGAGTTTTTCCCGCACGCCAGAGATCCTCTGCCCCGCGCTTTGATTCTTACCGCACTCGTGGGGCTTCTCGCCTTCGTCAACATTCGCGGCGTGCGGGGCGGAACCCAGGTGAGCAATTTGTTCACGGCCGCCAAGCTCATACCGCTTCTTGCCGTGATCGTCATGGGGCTGTTCGTGCTTCAGCACCACCACTGGGCCATCGCGTCCACTCCCATCCCCTCCCCGGGCGCCAGCCAGTGGCTGAAGGCCATGCTGCTTCTGGTCTTCGCTTACGGAGGATTCGAGACGGCGCTGGCGCCCATGAGCGAGGCCAAGGACCCGCGTCGTGACGCTCCGTTCGCGCTCTTCATGGCGCTGATCGCCTGCACCGTGATCTACGCGCTCATCCAGTGGGTGGTTGTGGGAGTCTTACCCGACGCTGCCCACGGCGCGCGCCCGCTGGCCGACGTGGCGCGGCTCGCGGTTGGCCCGGTAGGCGCCGCCCTGGTGGCCATCGGGGCGCTGATTTCTTTCTATGGATATCTCAGCGCCAAAATTCTGGCTATGCCCCGCGTTCCCTTCGCCCTCGCCGAGCAGGGCGATTTCTTCAAGCCGTTCGCCGCCGTGCATCGGCGCTTTCACACGCCCTACGTCTCGATTCTCGTCTTTGCCGTTCTGGTCTGGGGATTTGCCCTGCGGGGCGATTTCAAATGGAATGTCACGCTCTCCGCGGTCGCACGCCTTCTCTACTACGGCGTAGGATGCGCTGCCCTGCCCATTCTGCGACGCAAGCGGCCCGAGGGGGCAGACGCAAGGTTCCGAATTCCGGCGGGGAATTTTTTCGCGATCCTGGGCGTGATTCTATGTTTGATTCTTGCGACGCGGGTGGATTTTGGGCAGTCAATGATCTTGATCGCGACGATCGCGTTGGCATTCGTAAACTGGGCCGTGGTCCGTAGAAAAACCTTCGGTTGAATCCCCGAGATTTGTCATCCCGACCGGCGCCGCGCAGAGAAAAGCTAAGGAAGAATGGCCTAGCTTCCCTGCTCCGCAACAACGGTAAACTTCACGCCCAGAGCGCGCAAAACAGAATTGATGGTTTCAAAGCGCGGGTGTGCGCCCGCGCTCAGGGCTTTGTACAGGCTCTCCCTGCCAAGTCCGGCCTCTTTTGCGATCTGCGCCATGCCTCGTGCTTTGGCCACGTCGCCGAGCGCGGCAACAAAAACATCGGGGTTTGAGTCTTCGGCAGCCGCCGAAAGATATTCCGCAATGACCGCATCGTTATCGAGATACGATGCCGCGTCGAATGCTTTGTAAGTTGTTTTCCTCTTCATCGCTTCGCCCCCTTGAGTTCGCGAGCCAGTTTCTTCGCTTTGGCAATGTCTTTCGCCTGCGATGCCTTTACGCCGCCAGCCAGCAAAACATAGATGGTCGATCCGGTCCGCATGTAATAAACCCGATACCCTGCTCCGACATGAACACGCATCTCGGAAACGCCTTCGCCGACGGGTTCGCAGTCGCCGAAATTTCCAAACGTCGCACTAAGAAGGCGAGCCAAGATTCTGGCTTTTGCCTCTTGGTCGGCCAGGCTGGATAGCCACGCATCGAAATCGGACGACCGGACAAATGTATTCACGCCTCGGTCATTGTATCCGAGTGGATACTTTCAGGGCAAGCCGCCAAACGATCCGCCTCTGATCTCTGATTTTAGTTTGATCTGGATCGATCTGGCCTAGGCCCGACGCCGAAGCCGGGATACCGAAGACCGGCCACTCACACCTCCGCCGCTCTAGTCTCCAGCAGCGCCTTCTTCCGCTCCACGCCCCAGCGATAACCGCTGATGCTGCCATCTCCGCGGACCACGCGATGGCACGGAATCGCAACCGCTACGGGATTCGTCGCGCAAGCGCGCGCCACCGCGCGGCTGGCGCTGGGTTGGCCAATCGCTTTCGCCACCTGCGCCGTAAGACCGCGTTGCGCCGAAAGGGATCGACTGCAGGTAAGTCCAGACCCGCCGCTGAAAAGCGGTGGCGCGGATATCGAGAGGCAGGGCAGCATTCAATTTCTTGCCCTTCATTTCCGCAAGCAGCGCCTTTCACCCAGGCTCGCAGGCCGCCGTCGTCGGGCTTGCGCACGGCAAAGGGAAATTCGCGCTTCAGGCCCTCGATCAACTCGCCATCGGACCGCGCGAACTGGATGGCGCAGATCGCCGCGGTCAGTGGCCGCGATCAACATGCGTCCTAGCGGCGAATCGGCGAAGGCGTAGCGAACCGTGGCAGCGATTGCGCCGCGGCGATATTTGTCAGGCGTCATGCCCAGTTGCGACGCCGTCTTCTCATACAAGCGGCTGCTGGAGCCGTATCCGGCGTCATACATGGCGCGGGTGACATTGTCTCCGGCCTGCAGGTTGCGCTTGAGCAGGCGCAGGCGGCAGGAATCGGCATATTCGCGCGGCGTGATTCCGAGCGCGCCCTTGAAGCGGCGTT
This sequence comes from uncultured Acidobacteriaceae bacterium, assembly GCA_963784085.1. Lineage (GTDB taxonomy): Bacteria > Acidobacteriota > Terriglobia > Terriglobales > Acidobacteriaceae > Sulfotelmatobacter. The sequence continues at coordinate 145,543 of CAWAQH010000013.1, forward strand.
GCAAATGGAACGGGCTTTGGCGGAACGACTTTCCCAGCCGCTCGAGCGTGATCGGTTCATCAAGGTGTTGCTCGATGTAGCGGCAGATCTCTTTCGTCAAATCCGACTTGCGGATTGGCTGTGAATGACTCGCGGGCGGCAACGCAGGCAGGCGCGGAAACCGGCTTTCTCGGCCTGGTCGGGACGGGCGAAGAACTTCACATTCTCGCGCCGCGGCCGCCGGGCGCGGACAAGACGGCCTGCAGTAAACGCCGGTGGTGGCCACGGCGAAGACGAAGTCGCCGTCATGGACCGAATCACGAGCCAGGACTGCATTCCAGCGCGGGTCCCCGTTGGACCGGGCGCTGTTGGATCGGACACCGCTCGACCTGTCGTCGCTCAAGCGAGCATCGTTCAACCGGCCGTCGCTCGACCAAGAATTGCCGGGATGGATCTGCTTGGGGCGCACGGTGGGCATGTCGCTTGGCAGTCCAGTTTCGAGTATGGCATCGGCGGTCATCATTAGGAAAGTCATAGTGATGACAGCGTAGGCCTCGGCGCAGCCATGGGCTATCCGAATCTTGCGGGCAAACCGGATTGGGCGATCCTTACTATGGGACCAGAGCAGGCTAAACTTTCTGGCTGAACGTTCTGCCCTACAAATAGTGCGCTCCGAGCCCAGGAAGAAGTGCCGGTTCTCCACATTCGCTCCTAAGCTCCCCGCGTCAGACTAATTGCCCAGAGGATGGAAGGGGCCAAGCAGGCTCGAGACGCCAGACCGTTTGCGCAATTCGCCGAGAAGCGCGCCCGCCGCGTTGGAATAGGTTTTGCTGGGGTCGGAGGGATCGGCCCAAACCGCGTCATAAATGATCTGCGCGGCTTCTTTCAAATCAATGTGCAATGCGGCTTCACACACGTCCACACGCTCCTGCAGGCGCTCGTAACACGGCTTGCAGATCGAGGCTGGCTCGGCCTGCGCGCCGTGTTCCCCCAGAGTGCACGCTACCGGCGAGTTGGCGACTTCCGCATGGGCGGCAAAGAGCTGCGACTTGAACTCTTGCAGAAATGCTTCTCTCTCCTGCTCCAGCACGGCGGTGTCGGGTATGGGCTCAGCCCCAGCCTGCACCTTCGGAGATGACGGCACAACGCTGGGAGGAACCCGCTCTCTGCTTTTGCAGCCAGGGCATGTATCGAGGTCCGCCGCATAATAGAGCCGGCACTTGGCGCAAGGCAGACCGTAGCCTGAGGACTTGCGCGCCACGGCCTCACCATCCGTGAGGATAGGATTCCGAAAGCGGTTGATGTCCGTGCGAACGTCGGTTCGGGGTTCGTTCGCCGGCAGAGCGGACTGTGCCGCTTTAGCGGCTGCGGCCTGGGCGTATCGCGTCGTATCCATCATTGCTTCTCTCCAAGAAAATCGTGGTGCAGCCAGTCTAAGTACTCAATCGGCACCCCGGAAATATCGGGAGTACAGTACCGGTACTGTCCTGCCGCCGCGGCTTTACCGCGAGTCCGTCTGTTTCATCAGTCTCTGGAGCTCATCGCGGCGGGCACGATAGAGCTGGCGCGCGGGATCGAGCCGGGCGGCGGTCTCCAGTTCTGACAAGGCTTCTTGATAGCGGTCCATCGACATCAGGCAAGCCGCCAAAGAGTAATGATTGTCAGGCGAAGCATTCAGCCGAAGCGCTTCGCGGAATTCTTTTTCCGCGCCTGACAGATTCTGCTGCTGGAACAGGGCCGTGCCCAGCACGTGGTGGGCGGCGTCGGAATCGGGATTGAGCGACACCGCCAGCCGCAGTTCGCGCACGCCTTCTTCCAGCTTGTCATCCAGCACCAGCGCTTCGCCAAGGGAGCGGTGCTCGGCCGACCCCGTGGGATTCTGGCGCACCGCCAGGTGCAGCTCGTCGATGGCGTTTCCATAGTCTTTTTTCGATAGGTAGGCGCGAGCCAGGCAACCGTGGCCCTGTTCCCACTCGGGGTGCTGGCGGTAGAGCTCGCGCAGTTCGACTATGGCCGCGTCGAAGTCGCCTTTGTCGCAGTAAGTGTTGCCCAGGTTATTGCGGATGGATGCTTCCTCGGGCGCGAGACGCCGCGCCTCGCGATATTCCGCAATGGCTGCGTCGAGCTCGTTTTGTTCGTGCAGCACCAGCGCCAGATTCGAGTGGGCCTGCCAGAAAGCGGGCTTCAGCCGGATGGCTTGGCGATAGACATCAACCGCCCGCGGCAGGTTGCCATCGGCATGCAGGGTGATACCCAGATCGTAGTAGGAGTCGGCGTTGCGGGCGTCGCGGGCAAGCGACTCGACGAACGCATGCACGGCCGCGCCGTACTGCCCCGTGGAATACAAGGCGAGGCCCAGGAACTGGTACGCCTCAGAGTTCTGCGGGTCCATGCTGAGGGCGGTGCGCGCTTCGGCTATCGCGTTCGGACCATCATCCTGGCGATAAAAAATATAGGACAGGTTGCTGTGGTTCTCGGGGAAGTCAGGCATCAGGTGCGCCGACTGCGTCATCTCGTCGAAAGCCTCCTCCCAGCGCTCCTGCTGGCTCAACATCATGCCCAGGGCGAAATGCAGCGTGGCATTTTCGGGATCTGCGCTCACGGCTTGGCGCAGATTCAGTTCGGCCTGATGAAAGCGTTGCGCCCGGGCATCGTCGGCCACCTGGATCAGAAACGCGGGAATCTCGGACGTCGTTCGTCTCAGACGTTGTTGTTTCAGACGGCTTCGCGCTGGTCTGGCGCGCTGGTCAGTGCGCCGGTCAGTGCAAGGATCAGCTCGGGGTCGGCGCCCGCGGATTCGAGCTGACGAATCTGTTCTTTGCCGGGGATGGCGGCGACTCCGTGCTCGCGCACGATGCGAATGAGCCGTGCGCTGTGTATGCCCGAAGCCAGCCAGGCCATCACTTGCGCCGAGTTCACGGGCTGGCTCTGGCTGCAACTTGCAGCCACGACTGTCACGAGAACAAATGCTAGTGCTGACAGGCCCTTGCTCTTCACTCGACTCTCCGCCGACGGTTGGCTTGCTGGATTGAATTGAAAACGCTTTTAGTTGAAAACTCGTTGATTTGAATCGCGCTGATCTAAATCACGTTGATCTAAATCGCATTGATGTGGCGCGAGTTCCGCCGGTTCGCCACCGCAAACCCACATTAGCCCGCCAACGGAGCCGGAGGTAAGGTCACGGAAGTAACCCGAGATGACTGCTAATGGGCGGGAGTTCGTGATACTGACGTTGTTTCGCTCACCTTTACAAGGACTACCGAGGTTTGACTTCCCCCCACCTGTCCGGTACCGTTACTTATGGCAGTAGTGTGTCTGGGAGGTTGCTATGCTTGAGGGTTTATTTCAGCCGACGCATCTGATCATTATCTTCGCGATTGCCCTGCTGATTTTCGGTCCCAAGAAATTGCCCGAACTCGGCAAAGGTCTGGGCGAAGGCATTCGTGCCCTCAAAGAAAGCATGAAGGAAAATGCTTCAGGTCCAGCCTCAGCTTCGACCGAGACCAAGACCACTGAATCCAAAGAGACCAAGAGCTAAGCGACTCCCCTCCGCGGGAACGCACCTTCTTTGATTCAACCGCCGCTTCGTCGCCATTTCCTGTCCTGTTTCACAGTTCCGGGGTTCTATCAATTCGTTCCGGGTTATATCAAGGCGCTCTATTAGTTCGCTGTGGGTTGTGCACCTGATTCCAATTTCTGGGGGTAGCTGTGTTGCGTAAAATCGAGATTTTCTTCTTACTGCTTATGGTTGTGGGGCTACTGGCGTCGGCGGCGCTCGCCGATCAGATCACATTGAAGAACGGCGACCACCTGACCGGAACCATCGTCAAGTCCGACGGCAAGGTCCTGGTGCTGCACACCGAGTTTGCCGGCGACGTCACCGTGCAGTTTGCCGCGATCACGCAGATCGCGACTGAGAAAGAGCTGCACATAAGCACCTCGGACAAGAAAACCGTGGTCGGCCCGGTGACGGGCAATGACGGGAAAATCGAAGTCGCCACCAAGACCGGGCCCGTGGAAGTTCCGGCGGCAAGTGTTGTGTTGATCCGCAATGATGCGGAGCAGGCGGCTTACGACAAGTCCTTGCATCCTGGATTCACGCGGGGATGGAATGGAGGGGCCAACGTGGGATTCTCGGTGGCTCGCGGCAACAGCGAGACCGAAAATCTTGCCCTGGCCATTAATGCCGCGCATCCCACGGTGAACGACAAAACCAGCTTCTATTTGAGTTCGATCTACACCAACAACAACCTTGCAACTCCCAGCACGGTGGCAAATCTGATCACCGCGGGATTGCGTTACGATCGCAATATCGATGCCAAGTTGTTTGCCTTTGTGGGCGCTGACTTTATGAGCAATGCGCTGCAGGATCTGGATCTGCGTGGCTCCTACGGCGGTGGTCTGGGTTATCACGCCATCAAGTCGGGCACGACCACGCTCGATATTCTGGCCGGCGTGAACTATACCCACGAAACTTATTCGAACGGGCCGGAAGTGATGCCGGTTACCACGCCTCCTGGTTTCACTTCGTATGGGGTCACGAATCGATTCGCCGCCCTCACCCTCGGCGAGGAATTGATGCACAAAGTAGGAAAGACCACGGTGATTACGCAAAAGTTCTATTTCTTCCCCGACCTGTCCGACACCGGCGAATATCGGGGAACGTTTGAGCTGGGCACGGTCACAAAGATCAGCAAGTGGCTGGGCTGGCAGAACCAGTTCAGCGACATTTATGTTTCGAACCCGCCAAACGGGACGAAGAACAATGACCTGATCCTGACCACCGGAGTCAATATCGCGTTCACGCACTAAGAAGGAGTCAGTCCGAGTGCAAAAGCCGCCCTCAAGGGCGGCTTTCGTATTTATGTGGAGCGCGCCGCAGGGCTGCTTGCTGAGGCGTCGGCGCAATTTTGAAAGGGCGCGGCTTCAGCCGCGCCGTAAGGTAAGTATGGAATCAATTGCGGCTTCAGCCGCTGAGGGGGTGTGGATTTCAAACTGCGCCACTACCCTTGCTCACCTTCCCTTGAAAGAAGCGTCTACTACCGCGTAGAGTACGATTTCCCGCTTTGAAGGGTTGCTACGTTCATCCCAACAGGAGTTTGCCCGATGCGTCACGCCATGGTTGTAGTGCTTGCTGTTTGCTGCCTCGGCATTTTTTCCCATTCGCAAACCGCGGACGAATTGATTGCGAAGAACATCCAGGCCAGAGGTGGCATGGAGAAGATAAAGGCCATCAAGACCATTCGTATGACGGCGAGGTTCGAGGGCGGCGGCGGCTTTACCGCCAAGATCGGGCAGGAGAATATGCGGCCCAATCTGGCCCGGCAGACCTTCACGCTGCAGGGGATGACGGCGATTACAGCCTATGACGGCACGACCGGGTGGCAAATCCAGCCCTTTGGGGGTAAGAAGGACCCCGAATTGCTGGGCGAGGATGACGTGCGCGGCATGGAACTGGCCGCCGACTTCGATGGCCCCCTCGTGGACTACAAAGAAAAAGGAAGCACGGTGGAGTATCTCGGGCACGACGTTGTCGATGGCGATGACGCGCTGCGGCTGAAAGTAACGAAGAAGAATGGCGACATTCTCTATGTCTACCTCGATCCCGATACTTACATCGAGATTCGCCGCGAGATCCAGCAGTTCATCCGCGGGTCTGTGCGGGAGTCCGTGGAAGGCTATGGCTCTTATAAGGCGGTCAACGGAGTTATGTTTCCTTTCTCGATTTCGAGCGGATCGAAGAGCGATCCTGATCAGCAAACCACGACGGTGCAGAAAATTGAGGTGAACATACCGATTGATCTTGCCGATTTTGCAGTGCCCGTGTCTTTGCGGACCGAGGAGAAAAAATCCGGAATGGTCGGGGTCCACTGATCGTCCCTAGTGATCGTCTTCACTGCCCGTCGGCATGAGCCTTCGCGGCAAAAAATCGTTTCGCATGGAGGGGATCGTCCGACGTGAAATCGAGGAACATCTTCCTGCTGCGTAGCAGCGCGATTCTGCTCGTCGCTTTTTCCGCTTTCGCCGGTTTGTCCCATGCCCAGACCGCCGACGAGTTGATCGCCAGCAATATTCAGGCCAGGGGCGGCATCGAGAAGATAAAGGCGATCAAAACCCTCCGCATGACCGGCAGGTTCAGGAATCCGCGCGGGCGAAGCGCGGCCGTTACCCAGGAGAACGCGCGGCCGAACCTGGTGCGCGAGACCATGTCGCAGCAGGGTATGACGCAGGTGCAGGCTTATGACGGCGCCACCGGGTGGCTCATTCAGCCCTTCGGCGGCAGAAAAGATCCGCAATTGATGGGCGAGGACTCGGCGCGCAATCTCTTGCTGGACGCCGACTTTGACGGCCCTCTGGTGGATTACAAGGAAAAAGGCAGCACCGTGGAGTATCTCGGGCGCGACTTCGTCGATGGAGACGACGCCTTGCGCTTGAAAGTCACACTGAGCAACGGCGACATCATCTATGACTATCTCGACCCGGATACCTTTATGGAAATCCGTCAGGAGATCCAGCAGTCGATCCGGGGAGCAATTCGCGAACGCGTAGTCTCGCTGGGTTCGTACAAGCCGGTGGCGGGGGTGATGTTTCCCTTCTGGGAGGCCGCGGGACCGAGAACTAATCCCGATGCACAGACCTATACATGGCACAGGATCGAAGTGAATGTGCCGATCGATCCCGCTGATTTTGCGCTTCCGGCTTCTTTAAGAACGGACGAGAGAAAATCAGGCCTGGTTGGCGTGCACTGAGTAATGTGCATGCACTGAGTAACGCGCACTGAGTAATGCATGGTCGGCAATCGTCAAATGACATTCAACGGAAGAGGACTCGCAAACATGAAAACATCCGCTCGCAGTTTCTGGGCTGTGACCTTATTGCACGCTGGATTGCTCGCCGGATTGTTCGCCGGCGCTTCGTTGTGCGCTCCCTTGCAGGCCCAGGCGCCTTACCGCTTCGATGCCGCCTCTGTCTCGGGGTTGCCGGCGCGAAACATCGGATCGGCCACCATGAGCGGACGCATTGCCGCGCTCGACGCGGTCGAAGAAAACGGACGCATCACCGTATTCGTGGGCGCGGCCAGCGGCGGAGTCTGGAAGTCGGTCAACGGCGGCACCACCTACAAGCCGGTATTTGATCGCGAAGACGTGCAGTCGATTGGGGCGGTCGCAATTGATCCCTCCAATTCGAAAATCGTCTGGGTCGGCACCGGCGAAGCCTGGACGCGCAACAGCGTGTCGGTCGGCGATGGCATTTACAAATCGACCGACAGCGGCGAGAACTGGACCAACATCGGCCTCAAAGACAGCGAACACATCGCCAAGATTCTGGTGAACCCGGGCGACGGTAACGACGTGATAGCCTGCGCGACCGGGCACCTGTGGGATGACAGCGTCGAGCGCGGAGTCTACCAGACCACCGACGGCGGCAAGAGCTGGAAGAAGATTCTGGCGGGCGCAAATGGTTCCAGCGGTTGCGCCATGATCGCGCGCAGCCGGCAGGATCCGAAAACTATCTATGCCGCCATGTGGGATTTCCGCCGCCAGGGCTGGACCTTCCGCTCCGGAGGGCCGGGCAGCGGGCTGTTCAAGTCCACAGACGATGGCGCCCACTGGACCGAAATTACCGAAAGCAACGCCAAGGGCCTGCCGCCGAAGCCCTACGGCCGCATTGCCGTGCAGGTAGCGGAGTCGAAGCCAAACGTCGTGTATGCCAACATCGAAGCGGAAAAAGGACGCGGACTCTACCGTTCCGACGACGGCGGCGCCACCTGGACCAAGTTCGATGCCAGCAATTACATGGTGTGGCGCCCGTTTTATTTCGGCAATTTAATCGTCGATCCCAAGAATGAAAATAAAGTTTTCAAGCCCGATCTTATTCTGCTTCTCAGCAACGACGGCGGAAAAACATTCAATATCGTTTCCGGCGGAGCCCATGGCGACTTCCATGATGTCTGGATCAATCCCAACAACACGAACGTGGTGATCGCCGGCGATGACGGCGGCTTGTGGCGCAGTGAAGATGGCGGCAATCGCTGGAAGCACCAGATGAATCTGCCGGTCTCGCAGTTCTACCACGTGAGCGTCGACAATTCCGATCCCTATCACACCTATGGCGGATTGCAGGACAACAGTTCCTGGGTGGGCGATTCGTCCTACCCCGGCGGCATCACCAACTCGCGCTGGGAAAATATGTTCGGCGGCGACGGCTTCTGGATGTTCGAAGACCCCGCCGACCCGAACTACATCTATGCCGAGGCGCAGGGCGGCGAGATCGGTCGCGTGAATCGGTACACGCATGAAACTCGCGACATCCATCCCTGGCCGAATTACAACGAAAAGAAGCTGCGCTTCAACTGGAACACGCCGATCCACATGAGCCCGAATGAAAAAGGCACAATTTATATCGGAGCGCAGTATCTATTCCGGTCGCGCGACCATGGGCAGTCATGGGACCGCATTTCTCCCGACCTCACCACCGACGATCCCGAAAAGCAGAAGCAGGAAGAGTCGGGCGGCGTCACCGTCGATAACTCGTCGGCCGAAATGCACACGACCATCTATTCGATTTCAGAATCGCCAAAAAACGGGCAGGTCATCTGGGTTGGCACCGATGACGGGAATGTGCAGGTCACCCGCGACGGCGCCAAGACCTGGACGAACGTGGTCGGCAACGTCACCGGACTGGGGAAGAATTCGTGGGTCTCGACCGTCGAGGCCAGCCGCTTCGACGAAGCCACGGCCTATGCCACTTTCGACCGGCACACGTTCGGCGACATGAAGCCGTACGTGTACAAGACTACGGATTACGGCCAGACCTGGTCGGCGCTTCCAGCAGAGGCGAGCGGTGTGCGCGGGTACGCGCACGTGATTAAAGAAGACACGGTCGCGCGCAACGTCCTGTTCCTCGGCACCGAGTTCGGGCTCTGGATTTCGGTGGATGGCGGGCAACACTGGGCGCAGTACAAGGGATCGGATTTCCCCGCCGCACCCGTGGACGACCTCGTTGTGCAGGCGCGGGAGTCAGACCTGGTGATTGCCACTCACGGGCGCGGCATCTGGATCGTGGACGACATCTCGCCATTGCGCGCGCTTACGCCGGAATTGATGGCAAAAGACGCGGCCCTCATTGCCGGTCGACCGGTCATCCAGTATTTCGACGTGGGTGGTGGATGGCCCGAAGGCGATGAGAGTTTCCGCGGCCGCAACCGGCCTTCCGACGCCCAGATCACGTATTACCAGAAAGGCCGCCACATCTTTGGCGATTTGAAGATCGAGGTCTTCGATCAGGATGGCAAGTTGGTCGATACGGTTGCCGGAAGTAAGCACCGTGGACTGAATCGCGCGGCATGGGGAATGCACGTGAAACCGCCGGCGGTTGCTCCGGCGGCTTCGGCGCTGTTTGAAGCGGCGCAGGGACCCAGGGTGCTGCCCGGCAATTACACCGTCAAGCTAACCAAAGGCGACCAGACGTATACGGAGCAATTGAGCGTTGTGATGGATCCCCGGGCGAAGTACTCGCTCGAGGAACGCAAGGCACAATTCGATCTCTCCATGAAGATTTACCAGGAACTGGAGCACATGACGTTCGGAGTCGAAGCGATCGAGGGCGTGCGCGATGCGGCCAATGCGCGATCGTCGAAGCTCGCAGATGCCAAAGTCTCGGAGAAGGATCCTCTGCGGAAGTCCCTGCAACAGCTGGCCGACGATTGCGAAGCGCTGCGCGGCAAGATCGTCGCCACCAAAGAAGGCGGCATGATCACCGGCGAAGAGCGCATCCGCGAACTGCTGGGGCAACTCTACGGCGCGGTCACTGGATACGACGGCCGACCCACCGATTACCAGGCCGCAAGGACCGAAACGCTGGGTCATGAACTGCAGGATGTAATCGATGACTTCCAGGCGAAGGTGCAGAAGCAACTGCCTGCGATCAACGCCGGACTGAAGAAAAAGAAGTTGGAAGTGATCTCCGTGCTGGTGGAAGCGGATTGGCAGAAGAAGAAAACGGCCGAGTCTGCCGCGGCAGCCAGCGCTGGCATGCGGAAACGAGTGGAGGAAGACGACCGCATGCGGGAGAGGGATTAGCGGAACAGCGGAGAGTGAGGAAATATTATTAGGAACTCTCCTCCAACACCACCTCAATCTTCTTCGCAGCCGCATCCAGCTGCGCAATGCGAAACTTGCGAATCTGGCCGGCCTGCGCTGCTTCCGGCTTTGCGCCCTCGGGGGGAGCGCCGCCTTTCCAGCGCGCTTGCAGCATCGATCCCAGCGACGACAAATCGGCTCTTGAAGAAGAAGAAGATGAAGCCGACGACGATGCTTCCGCGGCTCCCGTTGCGGCTGCAGGGCTCGGCTTATCCAGCCGGCAGCTGGCGTGAATTCCTTCGCCCAGCTCCACTCTTGCCTGGCCCCCGGAAACTTCCTTCATGCGCCCCGTGACCACGTCTCCTACTTTATGCTCGGCAATGTACTCATCGAGTCCGCTCGGGACCAGTTGTTTCATACTCAGCCGAAGCTGACGCTTTTCGGTATCGATGGCGAGCACCTGAGCCCGCACCACCTGGCCCAGCCTGATTACATCCTGCGGATGGTTGATGCGCTTCTCGGCGCTCATCTCGCTGATGTGGATCATGCCCTCAACCCCTTCGGTAAGCTGCACAAAAGCGCCGAACTTCGTGATGCTCACCACCGGGCCTTCGATCACCGTCCCCGCGGCAAAGCGCTGCGCGGCATCGGCCCAGGGGTCGCCCAGCGCCTGCTTCAGGCCAAGGGAGATGCGGCGCTCGCCGGCGTTCAATCCCAGAATTACGGCGTCGACCACCTCGCCCTGCTTCACCAGTGTGCTGGCGCTGCGCATCTTCTTTCCCCATGACATTTCGGAAACGTGGATCAGGCCTTCGATACCCGGCTCGAGCTCCACGAACGCTCCAAACTCAGCCACACGCGTGACCGTGCCCCGCACGCGTTCGCCCACGTTGTATTTTCCCGCCACCGCATCCCAGGGATGCGCCAACAACTGCTTCATGCCCACGGAAATTCGCCGCTTGCCCGCTTCCTCGCCGATCTTCAGCACCCTGGCTTCGATCTGCTGCCCCACGGCAAGCACATCGGCAGGCTTCGAGACGCGGCTCCACGAAATGTCGCTCACATGCAGCAAGGCGTCCACGCCTCCCAGATCGACGAACGCTCCGTAATCGGTGAGGGTGCGGACCGTGCCGCTCACCGTGTCGCCTTCTTTCATCTCGGCGTAGCGGCGCTCTTTCCCGGCGCGCTCTTCTTCTTCAACCACGGCGCGGCGGTCGACCACGATATCTTCGTCGGTCACGTCGAGCTTGATGATGCGGCAGAGAATTTCCTGCTCGACCAGTTTCTCCATTTCGGCGGCGTCCCGCGCCCCGCTGCGCGAGGCGGGCATGAAAGCGCGCACACCCACGTCGACACTCAGGCCGCCCTTGATCACGCCCGTCACCCTGCCCACAATCGTCGCCTTATCGGCAAAGGCCTTTTCCAGAGCCGACCAGTCTTTCGGCAACTCCACTTTCGTGCGAGACAAAATGTAATAGCCTTCGGGATCGCGGCCTTTCACCGAGACCGGCATTTTGTCGCCGGGCTTCACCGCTTCCCCGGCACCCTCAAAAAGCGCCAGCGGCAAAATGCCTTCGCTCTTGAAGCCGATGTCGAGCAGAACCGAATCGCCGGTAACGGCAATCACGCTTCCGACAATCTGTTTGCCGCCATCTTCTTTCTTGCGCGCATGGCTTTTTTCGTACTGGGAAAGTAAATCGCCGAATGACTCGCCAGATTCGGCGGCGGTTTCGGCGGCGGATGTAGCGGGGAATTGCGATTCCGGAGAGCTGTTGGACATGGGAATTAGGAGAATAATTGAAAGGTATGCAGGCGCGACGCGGTTCGATCCGCAATATCCTCGCCTGCCAATTGTGAAATTGTACACCGGAAGCCGGTTCAGTGGCTCAACGCCATGACCGACATGAGCAACTTCCGACTTCTCGTCGCAGAGGTTCAGTTCTCAACTATCACGGCTTGGGCAAGAGGGAGAAAAAAATGGTAGGCACGAGGAGACTCGAACTCCTGACCTCTACCGTGTCAAGGTAGCGCTCTAACCAACTGAGCTACGCGCCTACGTCCAAAGCCTTTGTTTTCAGCGGTTCCTCTTGGAGAGGTGTCCAAGTGGTGACCTCTATCTTGTTGATAATCGCATGGAAAACGAGTGCTGTCCAGCGGGGTCTGGACACCTCATTAATGTGCGTGCGGGGTTAGATTTCTTGGTCACCCGACCGCTGGGGCGTCCGGAGCCATCCGCTCGCGAGAGCGGCCGGCACCGCTCACAGGCCCTACTCCACCTGCATCACTGCTGGAGGTTTCCATGTACCTTCTCCCGGCGGAAGGATCGACGGCGAGGTCTCCTTCGGCCAATACAAGCGCATCACGAGATAGATTGTGTCGTCCGGCGCGGGCAACCAGTTGGATTCTTTCGCTTTGCCGGGCGAGTCTTTCTGAATGTAGAGCGTGAGCGAGCCGTCCGCGTTTTTCTTCATCTCCCGCAGCATCGGCGAATTGATGAGGTAGCGATTGATCGGGTTCTTGATCAGGAGCTGGCTCTTGCCGTCGTACATCGTCACCGACCAGAAGGCATTCACCGGCGGGAGCTGCCCCGCGGGGAAGGTGATCGTGTAGTTGTGCTTGCTGCCGTCAAGGGTCTCGCCCTTCGCGTCCGTTCGGGTATAGGGATACATAGCTTCGACGGCATCGTTGCCGTAGAGGCCGCCCTTGGCAGCGGCTGCACGCATCAGCCAGATCGCCTTGAAGAAAGTCGCGGTCGCCGAAGAACGCGCCGACCTTCCAGCCGTTGATGTTCTTGTTTCCGGTGGCCAGAAATTTGTCCACCTTGTCGTCGCCTTCCTTCATGCCGAGCAAGACGGCGGCTTTGTGTTCGAGCGAGAGATCCTTGAACTCGAAGGTCTTGCCCGGCCCGATGCCGATGCTGGCGAGCTTGGCGCGGATGTCGCTGGTCTCCGGCGACGGAGGCACGAACTGCAAGGGCAGCAGTCAGAGATACTCGAAGAAGTTTGCTTTGATTCCTGCCGTGGTGGCTGGTACGAAGTCGATCTTCGGCGCAGCGGGCGGGGCGGGCTGCTTCAGGAACGCGGAAAGCGGCTGGGCCTTGTAGCCGGCCTGGACCTTCTCCACGTTCGGCATGTCTGCGGGTTGAAGAGCTGGGTGCGGAACAGAATCGAGCGCGAAGGGCGTCGTCGATGCGAAGACCTTCTTGATCCCGGCGGGCGTCGTCGCCTTTCCAGTCCGGGCCGACCACCAGATAGTCGCCCGGCGTCGGTGCCCGTGGCGCGGCTGCCGATGTAGCCATAATTGTAGGTGTTGCCGTCGATCAACTGCACCGAATAGTAGCGTTCCTTTTCCACCGCTGGCACCGAGATCACCATCGGCTCAGCGCGCAAATCCAGCCATATCATCGAGTAAGGCGTGTCGCTGTTCGGCGTGATGACCGCCGTGTCCTCTGGTGTAGCGACGCGGTGCTCGTTCTTGATCTCGTTGAACGGCGCCTTGAACTGCCCCGAGTTCTTGTCCACCGCGAACTCGTGCATCACCGCGTAATTCATCACGAGCGGCAGGCCGTAGATGAAGCCTTCTTCGGCGATGTCTTTGGTCTCTTTGATGTTGGGACGGCCGTTTTCTGATTTCTCGGCGTTGGAGATGGCGTCGTTCTTCGATGAGCAACCGACAATACCAACAATGGAGAGTGTCACAATGATAACCGCCAACGCTCGACTGAGAGAGATTCGTTTTGCCGTTCTATTCATGTTCTTGCGCCTCGTCAAGCGAGATTCCGCGAACGATACCACCAAGCAGACAGACTGGCGGGGACGTGTTGCAGTCTATGAACAGAGTCCTGCCCCGGCAACTGGCAGAACTGTCAGTCAGATAGAACTGGCTGAGCCTGCGGCAGTTGGCTTCTTGGGCTGGAAGAGTGGGGTGTGGTGGTCTGTGGACACTGTCCGGATTGAGACGGGGATTCATTCGAGCTTCAAGGCCTTCACGTCGGCCTTTTGTTGACTTGGGCTGGCATCCCTCCTAACATTGCCGCTCGGCCCGGTCGGTGATCGGCAGGACCAACTTTCATAAACTCGTGCTTTCATAAACTCTAGCTTTCATAAACTTCTGGAGACTCTGACACAGCCATGCGACGATTTTCCATCTGCCTCGCCCTAGCCTGCCTGATCCCGCTTACCACAGCCAGCGCCCAAACCCCGGCGCCCGTCAAACCCGACCTCACCACACAACCCACGCTCTACGTCGTCGGCTACGCCCACCTCGATACCGAATGGCGATGGGAGTATCCCCAGGTCATCGACGAATATCTGCGCAAGACCATGCAGGATAACTTCAAGCTCATCGACAAGTATCCTCACTACATCTTCAACTTCAGCGGCGCCAACCGCTACCGCCTCATGAAGGAGTATTACCCCGCCGATTTCGCCCGCCTGAAAAACTACGTCGCTCAGGGCCGGTGGTTTCCCACCGGATCGTCCATGGAGGAAGGCGACGTCAACGCACCCAGCGCCGAGGCCATTATCCGGCAAGTGCTCTATGGCAACGACTGGTTTCGCAAGGAACTCGGCCAGGCCAGCGCGGAATACATGCTGCCCGATTGCTTCGGATTTCCCGCTTCGCTTCCGACCATCCTTGCTCATTCCGGCGTAAAAGGATTTTCCACGCAAAAACTGATATGGGGATCGTCCGCTCCCGGCGGCGGCCCGGAATCGATCGAGAAAACTCCCGAAGGCACTCCGTTCAACGTGGGCGTATGGGTGGGGCCGGATGGATCGAGCGTGCTGGCGGGTCTGAACCCCGGCGCTTATGACTCTGGCATCGATACCGATCTCACCAAGCCGCTGCCGCCGCTGCCTCCCAACACCACTCTCGAAGACGTTCGCGCCAAGCTTCAGGCCCTGGAGCAGAAGCTGCAACAGAACGAACAGGCTGGCAAATCCTCCGATGAGAACGATATCCAGGAGGTCTACCGGTTGCGAAATCAGCAGAGGTCGCTCGCCAGAATTGAGCGCGACCGCGAACTGAACCGCTATCAGGGAGATTGGGCCGCACGCGTCGAACGTAACGGCAAAGTCAGCGGCGTCTTTGCTGACTACCACTATTACGGCACCGGGGATATCGGCGGAGCGCCGAATGAGGATTCCGTCAAGCGCTTGGAGGCCATCGTCACCAAGGGCATGGCCAGCCTGCCTCCGCCCGGTCGAGCTTCATCTGAAAGTGAGAAGCATCCTGATTGGCCGTCCGTGCAGGTCGGCGATGGCCCGGTTCATGTGATCTCCGGCAACTCCGAACAGATGTTTCTCGACATTACTCGCACCGAAGCCGCTGGATTGCCGCGCTATACCGGCGAGATGGAGCTGACCAATCACTCCGCGGGCTCGCTCACCTCGCAGGCCTACCAGAAGCGCTGGCTGCGCAAGGAGGAATTGCTCGCCGACGCGGCCGAGAAAGCTTCCCTCACGGCGGAATGGCTGGGCCCGCACCCGTATCCGATGCAGCGCCTCAACGAGGCCTGGACTCTGGTGATGGGCGGCCATTTTCACGACATCGCCGCCGGCACGGCATCGCCCAAAGCTTACGAATTTGCCTGGAACGATGACGTAGTCGCCATGAACCAGTTCGCGGGCGTGCTCAACCATGCCACCGAAGGCGTGACCGCGGCCCTGAACACCGATACGAAAGGCGTGCCAGTCGTAGTTTTCAACCCGCTAAATATTGAACGTGAAGATTTGGTGGAAGCGAGCGTTAACTTTCCTGACGGCACGCCGAAAGAGGTGCATGTCATTGGTCCGGATAATAATGAAGTCGCGGCGCAGATCTCGAACGGTAAGGTGATCTTCGCGGCGCATGCGCCCTCCGTTGGCTATGCGGTTTACGACGTGCTGCCGGGGTCGGGTGCCCCCGACCGGTACAGAATGAAAGTCTCGGAGAATTCTCTGGAGAACCAATATTATCGCGTGAAGCTAAACGCCGATGGCGACGTTGCCAGCATCTTCGACAAGTCGATCGCGAAGGAATTACTCGCCGCACCCGCGCGCCTCGCCATCTCCTACGACGACCCCGAGCAATGGCCCGCCTGGAATATGGATTGGGAACAGGAGCAGGCTGCGCCTCGGGCCTACGTCAGCGGCCCGGCAAAGATGAAGATTCGCGTGGTCGAAAACGGCCCCGCCCGCGTCGCTGTTGAGGTTTCCCGCGAAACGGCTGGCTCGAAGTTTGTCCAGACCATCAGCCTGTCCGCGGGTGACGCCGGAAGGCGCGTCGAGTTCGCCAACGTAATCGACTGGAACACGAAGGAATCCAATCTCAAAGCCACTTTCCCCCTCACGGCTTCCAATCAGATGGCCACTTATAACTGGGACATTGGCACGATTGAGCGGCCCACGGCGGCGCCGAAAAAGTTTGAAGTGCCGTCTCACCAGTGGGTCGACCTCACCGATATGAGCGGGGAGTTCGGCGCGACCATTCTCACGGATTGCAAGAATGGATCGGACAAGCCCAATGACCATACCATCCGGCTGACGCTGATTCGCACTCCGGGCACACGCGGCGGATATGCCGACCAGGGCACGCAGGATCTTGGACACCACGAATTTGTTTACGGTATTGCCGGGCATGCCGCCGGCTGGCGCGAGTCCCAGACCGATTGGCAGGCGCAGCGCCTCAACGCGCCGCTGATTGCTTTTGAAGCCGGCAAACACCCCGGTCCGCTGGGCCGCGAGTTTTCTTTGCTGAAGATCAGCAACCCGCGCATTCGAGTACTGGCGCTGAAGAAAGCGGAGCTCAGCGATGAGATCATCGTGCGCATGGTTGAACTCGACGGCAAACCGCAGCGCGACGTCAGAATATCCTTCAACACGGCGATCCTTTCCGCAAGGGTGGTGAATGGGCAAGAGCAGCCGATCGCAAGTACGCCTGTAAACGACGGCAAGCTCGTCACCTCGTTCTCCGCATATCAGCCGCGCACCTTCGCGATAAAACTGCAAACTGCTCCAACTCAGACTGCGTCCGTACATTCCGCGCCGGTGCCACTGCACTATGACCTCGCCACCGCAAGCAACGACGGCACGAAATCCGGCGCTGGATTTGATGGCAGCGGCAACGCGTTGCCAGCCGAGATGTTGCCGGAGCAGATCACATTTGACGATGTGCAGTTTCAACTTGCCCCCGCGCGCACTGCCGCGCCCAACGCCGTTGTGGCCAAAGGGCAGTCCATCCAACTTCCCGATGGCCAATACAATCGCGTGTACTTGCTGGCCGCGTCGGCGGATGGCGACCAGAAAGCTACATTCAGAGCCGGCGACCATGCCGTCGAATTGAATATCCAGGACTGGGGCGGATTTATCGGTCAGTGGGATGACCGCCGATGGTCCTCGAAAGATACTTCGCAGGATGACTACGGCGCCATGACCGGGATCACGCCGGGCTACATCAAGCGCGCCAGCATCGCGTGGTATTGCTCGCATCATCACAATGCCGCGGGCGAGAATGTGGCCTATCGTTATTCCTACCTGTTCGCCTACGCCATCGATTTGCCCGCTGGAGCTCGAACCATCGCCCTGCCCCGCAACGACAAAATCAGAATCCTTGCCATCTCGGTGGCGGATCAGGGCGCCGAAATAAAGCCGGCGCAACCCCTCTATGATGTTCTTACTTCCTCGGCGGCGCAGTGAACCGCGAGCCCGAGTTGCAATTTGTCGCTTGGGGCGATGACAATCGTTGCATGCCGAACGACGCTCAGCGGTCCGATAGCGATTCCCCCCGCCCCGTCGCCCCCAATCCTTTTCTGCCTGGCTCCATCGTGATTGTCACGTTAGGCAATCCTCGCGACAAGTTCTGGGGCATGGTTCTGGCGCTCCCTCCCGAAGGGCTCAGCATGTGCGGCATCGAACTCGCGAGTTTCGAGGATTTCGTGGTGATGGTAAAGGATGGCGAGCCGTTCAGTCCTGCCGTCGTATTTTTCCCGATGCACCGCATCGAACGCGTCGAACTCGACCTGCCCGATGGCAGCCTGCCCTCGCTCTCGCAGCGTTTCCTCGCCAAGACCGGTCTCGATCCCGCATCGGTGCTGGGAGCAATCCATCCCGGTAAAGGTCGCGCATGAAGCTGTCGCAGATTTTCACCGCGCCCAACCAGTTGACACTTTTGCGGATGGCTTTTGTTCCGTTCATCGTGATCGAACTGGTGGAAGGCCACTACTTCTGGGCGCTCGTTCTGTTCGTGGTTGCCGGTTTCAGCGACGGCCTTGACGGCCTCGTGGCCCGCAAGCTTCACCAGCAGACCCTGCTCGGCCAATACCTCGACCCTATCGCCGACAAGCTCTTGCTCAGCACAATGTTTCCCGTGCTCTCCATCCTGCATAAGATTCCGTGGAAGTTTACGGTTTTGGTCTTCAGCCGCGATATTTCTATCCTGGCCGCCAGCGCAGTCCTGTTTGCCATTGCCGGGTTGCGCGATTTCCGGCCCAGCATTTTCGGAAAGGCCAACACATTTTCCCAGATCGCCGCCGTGTTCTTCGTGATGCTGTTTTGCGTAAAGCCGGTGCGCTGGATCTGGATCACCCGTACCGTCTTCTTGCGCGCCACATTTGCCTTCACCATCATCTCCGCCTTGCATTACGTTTTTCTGGTGCAGCACCGCTTGCGCTCTCACGCACACACATTGCCTGCACATTCCTCGGCCGCCGGCCGGTAGCGGTGCAGCTTTTTTCACGACTCTGTCATCCTGAGTGATGCGAAGGACCTCCCGCTTAACCGGCCTGATGCGTAAGCCAAGCTGCACTACCCGGCCCTGCCAGTTGACCCTGTTTCCTGCATCCCCCTAGAATTGGTGATTCACCCCGAACCTATGCCCCTACGTCTCTATAACACCATGTCCTCGCAGGTCGAGGAATTCCGCACCATGCGCGACAAGGAAGTGCGCATGTATGCCTGCGGCCCCACCGTTTACGATTACGGCCACATCGGCAACTTCCGCACCTTTATCGCTGTTGACATGCTGCAGCGCTTCCTGCGGCAGTCCGGCTACAACGTGCGCTATGTGATGAACATCACCGACGTCGACGACAAGATCATCCGCAACGCGTCGCGCGACCAGTTGAGCGTCCAGCAATACACCGCGAAATACGAAAAAGCCTTTCTTGAAGATTCAACCATGATCGGCATCGAGCGGCCGCTGCTGGTGCGCGCCACCGAACACATCTCGCAAATGGCGGAGTTCGTCGCGAAACTGGAAGCCAAAGGGATCGCCTATCGCACCGACGACGGATCCTACTACTTCCGCATCGCAAAGTTTCCCCAGTACGGCAAGCTCTCGAAAAAAGATTTCGGCGGAATGCTCGATGGCGCCCGCGTGGACGTCGACGAATACGATAAAGACAGTGCCCGCGACTTCGCGCTATGGAAGGCGCCCAAGCCGGGCGAAGCTTCCTGGGACACCTCGATCGGGCCGGGACGCCCAGGCTGGCACCTCGAGTGCTCCGTAATGTCGATGCAGGAACTGGGCGAGAGCTTCGATCTGCACGGCGGCGGCGAAGATCTGATCTTTCCGCACCACGAGAACGAAATTGCGCAGTCGGAATCGCTCACCGGCAAAACCTTCTCGCGCTTCTGGTTTCACGTGCGCTTCCTGCTCGTCGAAGGCGAGAAGATGTCGAAGAGCTTGGGCAACTTTTACACTTTGCGCGACCTTGTGCTGAAAGGCCATAAGCCGTCGTCGATCAGATACCTGCTGACGTCGGTTCCATACCGCCATCAGCTAAATTTTACCTTCGATGGACTAGGCAAGCTGCTTCGTGCGTTGAACGGATTCGAAGCCTGAAGGCTAGGGTGGCTGAGGGTCCAGGAAGGCTTGCGGGACCGATGGAGTCGATAACGTCTTCACTCACGCCTCTGGCGCAGGAGACCCGAAAACAATTCAAGGCAGCGCTCGAAAATGATCTCAACACTGCAGAGGCTCTAGCGGTGGTTCTCGAGATGGTACGCAAGGCTAACACGGCAATGGATGCTGGCATGTGGCGCCCTGACAAAGACACGGCCGAAATCCTTATGACTTTGCGGCTGTTTGACGAAGTGTTTGCAGTCCTCAATGACGACGGCTCCAAAATGAAGCAAGTCTGTGATTGGGCGAGGGCGGAAGGCCGAGATAACGAAATTAGCCAAGAATTACTCAACACGGTGGCATCTTGCCAACTCTCAGACGCTGACATCGAAAAAAAAATCGCCGAGATGGGAACTGCCCGTGCAGCTCGCAACTTCAAGCTGTCTGATGCGCTGCGCGCGGAACTTACCGGGGCCGGCATCGTGATCGAGAATACGAAAGATGGCGTCCGCTGGCGCAGAAAGTAGTCTCCGTCGATGTTAAGCTGAGGGCAATCCAGAGCTGACAGTTCCGATGAAGTCCCTCGACGAATATCTCTGCGATGCCGAGCAAGCTCACGGACATCTCTGCGCCGGACAAGTCCTCGGAGTGCGTTTGGCCATGCTGGGCCTGGTCAAACTCGGCATCGACGATCCGCGCGGCAATAAGGAAGACCGCAAGCGCCTCGTCACCTTCGTCGAGATCGATCGCTGCGCCACCGACGCCGTGGCAGTCGTCACTGGTTGCCGTCTAGGGAAACGTGCGTTGAAGTTCCGCGACTGGGGAAAGGTTGCGGCAACGTTCGTGGATGTTAGCACCGGCAAGGCCATCCGCGTTGCGGCTAAAGAATCTTCGAAGGCGCTCGCCCGCCAGATGCATCCCGAAATCGCCGACAAGAACCAGCAGCAGATGCTGGCTTACCGCGAAATCACCGACGATGATCTGTTCACGTTCCAGTGGGTGAAGGTGGATTTGCCTCCCGAGGAATTTCCCGGATACAAAGGCGAGCGCGTAGTGTGTGATGCCTGCGGCGAGGGAATCAACTTCCGTAGAGAAGTTCGCACCGCTGGAAAAGTACTCTGCCGTGCTTGCGCCGGGGAATGCTACTACAAACCAGTCTAAGCCGCCTGCTCATACGCGTGCGCGACCCGCAGAATCGTCGCCTCATCAAAATGTTTTCCCAGAATCTGCAATCCGATCGGCAGCTTCTCGCGAGTCACGCCGCAAGGAACGGAAATCCCCGGAATCCCCGCCAGATCTGCCGTCACGGTATAGATGTCAGCCAGGTACATAGCCAGCGGATCCTCTGATTTCTCACCCAGCCGAAACGCCGAAGTCGGACTCGTAGGCGTCACGATGGCATCCACTTTACGAAAAGCGTCTTCGAAATCGCGCGTCAACAGCGTGCGCACTTTCTGCGCCTTCAGATAGTAGGCGTCGTAGTAGCCCGCGCTCAGCGCATAGGTGCCGAGCATGATGCGACGCTTCACTTCCGCGCCAAAGCCTTCGTCACGGCTCCGGCGATACATTTCCGAAAGCGTTTTCACTCCCGGCGCGCGGTAGCTGTAGCGCACGCCATCGTAGCGGGCAAGATTGGAAGACGCTTCCGCGGTCGCGATCAGGTAATAAGCAGGAATCGCGTAGGCGGTATGCGGCAGCGACACCGGAACCACTTCGCAGCCCAGGCCGCTCAATTTGTCGATGGCCGACTCGACCGCCTGCCTCACTTCATCGTCGAGCCCGTCGCCGAAATATTCTTTGGCCACACCCAATCGCAACCCGCGCACGGGCTTTTCAAGTTCGGCGGCATAATCCGGTACCGGCAAATCGGCCGAGGTCGAATCCATCGGGTCGCGCCCGGCAATCACTTTCAATACCGTCGCCGCATCCTTCACCGTTTTCGTGAGCGGCCCGATGTGATCGAGCGATGATGCAAATGCGATCAGGCCGTAGCGCGAAACCCGGCCGTACGTTGGCATCAGGCCCACAACGCCGCAAAATGCCGCCGGCTGCCGGATCGAGCCTCCCGTATCCGAACCAAGCGCGACCACAGCCATGTCCGCGGCAACGGCCGCGGCCGAACCGCCGGAAGACCCGCCAGGCACGCGATCCAGCGCGCGCGGATTGTGCACAGGATAAAACGCCGAGTTCTCGTTCGACGAACCCATGGCAAACTCGTCGCAGTTCGTTTTGCCCAGAACGACAGCGCCCGCGGCTTCCATGCGCGCGACCGCGGTGCAATCGTAGGGGGGAATATATTTCCCCAGCATCTTCGATCCCGCCGTGGTACGCACCCCGCGAGTCGACATCACGTCTTTGATGGCTACCGGAACCCCGCCCAGAGCCGGTAGTGGCCTTCCCTCGGCAGCCATTCGGTCGATGCGGTCCGCCGTCGCCAGCGCGCGATCTTTGCAGATAGTGAGGAATGCTCCTATTTTCCCATCTTCCTTTTCGATACGAGCATAATGCGATTCTGCGAGCGCGAAGGCAGTCGTCGTGCGATCCTGCACCCCGGATCGCACGACGTTGATGGTAAGTTGGGTCAGGTGCATAAAGAAAGTGGCCAGTAGCCAGTCAGTCACGTTTGGGTTGCAGACTGACCACTGACCACTAGTCACTGATCACTATTTTTATCTTTCGATCACTTTGGGCACTCGGAAGAAGTTTCCATCCGCATCCGGAGCATTCTCCAGAGCAACTTCCTGAGTAAGCGACTTGCGCAATCCTTCCACTACATCTTCGCGGCTTGCACTGGCGAATCGCTCACTGCCTCGTTTCGATCCGTCGACGCCATACCGGTCGGATACTTGGGCCATCGGTTCTACCTTCGATGTATCAAGCTCATTCAGGCGCTCGATGTAGTCGAGAATCGAGTTCAGATCGCGCACCATGCCGGTCCGTTCTGGCGCGGACAACTCAAGGTTCGCCAGATCGGCTACGTAGGCAACGTCTTTTTCGGTCACTTTCATTTCTGAAAACTCTTCAGCACAGGCGTCACGCAGGATCGCAGGGTATCGCGCTGAAACTAATCGGAGTTTGCCTGCGCGCGAATCACAAACTCGATCCTCTCGACTTTCTGGCCGGCGTATCGATTCAGCGCGGCAACGTAGCGGGGCGCGAGATTCTGCACCTCACGCTTCCATCCGGCATCGGGAACTTCGACCTGCAGCACCGCGTTGCTGAACGCCACGGCGCGCGTGCGCTCTGCCACCATGGATCCGCACACCAGCGGCCAGGCGAGAATCGGCGCTTCGCCCTGCGGGGCGCGACGCAGCGAACCGGCGATTATTTTTTCCAGACTTGGGCCTGCCTGCTCCAATGTGCAAACTCCCAATCCATCACCGCAATCGAATCACAACCGGAAAACCGATTCTACACTCCGCCGCCCCGCTCATGCTCGCGTCTCGCCGTCTGTCAGGCCGACCCCGTTAGACCGGGAACTCGTTTTTCACAAACTCGATCGCGTCGGCATGCAACGTCAACCGTCCTTCCAGTTGCGCATCTTCCACGGCTTCCAGAATTTCGCGGAACTTTGGTCCCGGCGAATACCCCGCGGCGATCAGGTCGTCACCCGTCACCAGCACCACCGGACGAATCTGTTCCGGAGGAGTCTCCGCCCGCTTTCGATCGAGAAACTCAAACGTGCGCAGATTGCCGTGGCTGGCCAGGCTGTCGGCCCGGTGCAGCGCCATGTGCTCCTCGAACCTGGGCATGCGCAGAAATCTTTTCAGCGTCGATTCCTTCATGCGAAACACGTGCCCAAAGCGCATGTGATTGTCCACCAGGGCAAGAATCTGCGCAGTGTCATCGTTTGAAAACCGCAGGTCCGCGCAGATTTCCTCCGCGATCTTGACGCCCACTTCCACATGGTTATCGAAGCGGATCCGGTCCGGCGCGACGCGGAAGGTCGCGGGCTTCCCCACATCGTGCAGCAGCGCGCCCCACGCCAGCGTGGGCGCGCAAGGATGCGGCAAGTTCTCGAGCAGCAGCAGCGTATGCACAAACACGTCGCCTTCGGGATGGAACTCGGCTGGCTGCTCCACGCCCTTCATTGCGGTGATCTCAGGCAACACCTCTTTCAACAGCCCACTCTCATCGAGCAGTAGAAAAGCACGCCGGGCCTGGCCTTCGATCAGCATCTTCGTGAGTTCATCGCGCACCCGCTCGCGCGACACAACTCGTATCTGCGGGGCAAGCCGTTGAATCGCAGCCTGTGTCCCCGGCTCGATGGCATACTCAAAGCGCGCCGCAAAGCGCACGGCGCGCAGCATTCGCAATTTGTCTTCTCCGAATCGCCGCTCCGGTTCGCCGATCGCACGGATGATACCCGCCTCGAGGTCTTGCCGTCCGCCCACAAAATCCAGCACTTCACCGCTCAGTGGATCGAGCATCATGCCGTTGATCGTGAAATCGCGGCGGGCAACATCCTCGCGCGGGTCCTGGCTGAAGCGCACTTCATCGGGATGGCGTCCGTCGGAGTAGCCAAGGTCGCTGCGAAAAGTCGCTACCTCGATGGCTTTGCCGGGTGTCGCAGGCAAATTCTCAACCGCAGGGGAACATGGCTCCGGAAAATATGGCTGCGGTACCAGCACCACGCCGAACTGCGCGCCCACCGCATAGGTGTCGGGAAAAACTTCCATCACTTGCTCGGGGGTTGCGCTGGTAGCCACATCGTAGTCGGCGGGCTCTCGCTGCAGCAGCAGATCGCGCACGCATCCTCCCGCCAAGTAGGCCTGAAAGCCACGTTGGCGAAGGTTTCGAATGATCGTGGTGGCAAAGTCTCTGGACATTTCGTGATGACGCGGCTTCTAATAATATAGTGTCATGCCAGACGCCTACATCCTCGGCATCGAAAGCTCCTGCGACGAAACCGCGGCGGCCGTAGTGCGTTCAGGAGAGCAGCTCGTCTCGAACGTGGTAGCTTCGCAGATCGCGACCCATCAGCCCTACGGCGGCGTGGTGCCCGAACTGGCGTCGCGCGAGCACCTGCGAGCCATCGTTCCCGTCGTGCGGCAGGCGCTGGCTGAAGCCAATCAGACCTACAACTCCGTCGACGCGATCGCTGTTACCCAGGGGCCCGGACTTGCCGGAGCGTTGCTGGTCGGCATCAGTTACGCCAAGGCTCTGGCGTTTGCGCTCGACAAACCGCTGATTGCGGTCAACCATCTCGAAGGCCACATTCACGCTGTGTTGCTCGAGGAGCGGCAGAAGGGCAATTACGATCTGCAGTTCCCCGTGCTGGCCCTGGTCGTGTCAGGAGGCCACACGCACTTGTATCTGGCCGCGGAAAAAAATAGCAGCTGGACTTACGAGAACATTGGCCACACGCGCGACGACGCCGCCGGCGAGGCTTTCGACAAAGTTGCCAAGCTGTTGGGTCTGGGATATCCCGGAGGCCCGGTGATCGACAGGCTGGCCGCGCATGGCGATGCGAGCGCGGTAAAGTTCCCGCCGGCGCAACTCAAGCATCCCGATCGGCGTGACCGCAGCCGGCGCCCTGAAGTGCAGAAGGAAGAAGTGTGCAAAGAAATAGAAACAGAAATAAAAATAAAGACCGATCGTCCCCGCTTCGATTTTTCCTACAGCGGTATCAAGACCGCCGTTCTTCGCTACGTCGAGATTCACGACATGCGGCTGGCAATCGAGGCGCGGCGCAAAGTTTTGGCCGCGATCTCGAAGCCCAAGCTCGAGGACTATCTGGCAAATTGCGACGGAAAACTCTCGACTTGATTGCATCGTTTCAGCGAGCCATCGTGGATGATCTGGTGGGCAAAACGCTGGCAGCGGCCCGCGCCAGCGATGCGGCCACTCTATTTGTGACTGGCGGAGTAGCCGCCAACAGGAATTGCGGGCACACATTCGAACGCGAGGGCGCTCAGGAGGGTTTGGCCGTTTACTTCCCGTCGCGGGCGCTTTCCACCGACAATGCCGCCATGATCGCCGCCGCGGCCTATCCGAAATTTCTGGCTGAAAGATTTCGCCGCCGATGGATTTTTCCGCCGAGGCAGGTCTGGCGCTGCGTTAGAGGGATCTTAGGGGCTAGGGATTAGGGGCCACAGATTAGAGGCCACAGATTAGGGATTTGGAGCCAGAAGGCTAACCCCTAATCCCTAGCCCCTGATCCCTAGCTGCTTCCGGCGCCGTGGCTCTTGCCCATGACTGCTTCCAGGGCTTTCGCAAGCTGGCCTTCGATGTCGATATCTTTATAGATGGCGAAATTGGCGCGCTTTTCTTTCTCGTCAAAGCCGCTGGCCCGGCCGGCCACAATAATGATCGGAATGCGCCGCCGTTCTCGGCTTGCTTCTTCAACGCGGTGATCAATTCACTGCCCGACATCTTCGGCATCTGCATGTCGGTCACGATCAAGTCAGGTTGCACCCGCTCAAGGATCTCCAACGCCTCCACTCCGTTGGTGGCGGACTCCACCGCAAAACCGCGCTGCTCCAGAAAGCGGCAGACGGTATAGCGGATCAGCATCGAATCGTCGACGACCAGCGCCACTGCAGTCATAAAGTCGCAAGGGGCCAAACACACGTCCCCGGCCTGGAGACTAGCAGCGGTTTCGGCTGAACAAGGCGGAACGGCTGGAGGGATTACTATGTGACCGCAGGCTGGTCACAGAGCGCGCGCAGAAGCCCCGCAGGCCACGATCAAGGCTCATTCCTGTTCGCTCTCCGCGCTCTCTTCGATGTTCATGTCCTTGAATTCGCTGGACTCGAACACTTCGCCGCATTCCTTGCATTCCACGAACTCGGCATCTTCGTCGCGGCTCACAATCTGCACGCGCGGATGCTTGCAGGGCTGCTTGTGCTCGCGTTTTGCGGGGAGCAAGGCGGCTTTGCAGTCATAAATCCGGAAGGTCGCCCTTATCAAATAGCGAGGGGGACTGTTTCGCTGGAATTTCCGGTATTTTAGACCTGCTGTGCCAGTTGTCAAGCCCTTGTTGCCGAGTGTGTGAACCGTCGTCGTTGACATTTCGTAAGCCGCGAGCCGGTTCTAGATAGCCGGTCAGATTGTCATCTTCAGCTGCCTCGCAGCCAGATCCGCTCAGAGCACGCTGCCAAATACCGACCAAATCCATCGCACAACACATAAGCCATTCAGTTCTCATATACTTACCGTTCAATGCCAGCTTTCTGGCGTTCCCTGCATGCACTTGCCCAATCCCAGGCTCAGCGACGTAAAATGAATTACGACGGAAAAGGTCGGATTTCAACCACGACTTGATTGGTCGGATTTCTGACCAGGTTACTCACGAGTGCTGAAGCTCACCAAAAAGGCCGATTACGCGCTGATGGCGATGAAACATCTCGCCGAGCACGCGCACGAGGGCTCGCGCAGCGCCAAGGATGTCGCCGATGCCTACGGCATTCCGCCGGAGGCTTGGCAAAGATTCTGCAGCGCCTGGCCAAAGCTGGACTGCTGCAGTCGCAGCACGGCACCAACGGCGGATACACGCTGGCGCGGGCCGCGCACACGATTTCGGCCTTTGAAGTAATTCGGCCATCGACGGCCCGCTGTTCATCACATCCTGCGTGACCGTCCGCGGAGAGTGTGACCAGAGCGACCGCTGCAACATCCGCGAACCGCTGCGCAAAGTGAACGACAGCATTGAAGCGGTATTGAAGCGCATCAAGATTTCTCACATGCGCGAGGAGCCGGAAGCAGACCGACGAAGCCGAGGCTCCACGAGCCGAGCAGAGTTGGTAACGATCGTCTGAGTCGTTCAGCGACAGACGATTCATGAAACTTACGTAACCACGGTAGGAGAGGCAACAATGAGCACCGAAGTAAAAATCCCCCAGGCAACTTCCCGTAGACCCAGCACCCGACTCCCAAGGGCGTGAAGCTGCCGATCTACATGGATAACCACGCCACCACGCCCATGGATCCCGCGCGTGCTGGAAGAGATGCTGCCCGTATTTCATGGAGAAGTTCGGCAACTCCGCCAGCCGCAATCACTCCTTCGGCTGGGCCGCCGAAGAAGGCGTGGAAACCGCGCGCGAACGCATCGCCAAGCTGATCGGCGCGACCACCAAAGAAATCATCTTCACCTCCGGCGCCACCGAGAGCGACAACCTCGCCATCAAGGGCGTCGCCGAAATGTACCGCGAGAAGGGCAACCACATCATCACCGCGGTCACCGAGCACAAGGCCGTGCTCGATACCTGCAAGCGTCTCGAGAAATACGGCTATCGCGTCACCTACATGCCGGTGCAGAAAGACGGCCTGATCGATCTCGAAGACCTCAAGCGCGCCATGGACGACAAGACCATCCTGGTCACGATCATGTACGCCAACAACGAAATCGGCGTAATTCAGCCGGTCGCCGAAATCGGCAAGCTCTGCCACGAGCGCGGCGTGATCTTCCACACCGACGCCACGCAGGCCATCGGCAAGGTTCCGGTCGACGTGAACAAGCAGAACATCGACCTGATGTCGATCTCCGGCCACAAGATGTACGGGCCCAAGGGCGTCGGCGCGTTGTACGTTCGCCGCAAGAATCCGCGCGTGCAGCTTTCCGCCATCATCGATGGCGGCGGCCACGAGCGCGGCATGCGTTCCGGCACGCTGAATGTTCCCGGCATCGTCGGCCTCGGCAAAGCCTGCGCCATCGCTCAGGAAGAAATGCGCGAAGGAATCCTGCAGACTCGCCGGCCTGCGCGATCGCCTGCGCGACCGCATCATGAGCCGCCTCGATGAAAGCTACATCAACGGCTCCATGGAGCATCGCCTGCCCGGCAACCTGAACATCAGCTTTGCCTACGTCGAAGGCGAGTCGCTCCTGATGGGCATCAACGACATCGCGGTTTCCAGCGGTTCGGCCTGCACCTCGGCGACGCTTGAGCCATCTTATGTATTGAAGGCTCTCGGCACCGGCGACGATCTGGCGCACAGCTCGATCCGTTTCGGCATCGGCCGCTTCAACACCGAAGCCGAAGTCGACTACGTCGCCGACCGCGTAATCGAAACCGTCGAGCGCCTGCGCGAACTTTCGCCGCTCTACGAAATGGCGAAAGAAGGCATCGACCTGGCAGATGTGAAGTGGGCCGGCGAAGCGCACTAGACACAAGGTCCGTGAAGGGCACGGCTTTCAGCCAGTGCCGTAAGATCGAGAGTTTGAACGAGGCTTTAGTCCCTTAGGGACGAATTCAGAAATCTAAGGAGAAAAAAATGTCATACAGCGATAAAGTTATCGATCACTACAACAATCCCCGCAACGTCGGCTCCATGGACAAATCCAGCTCCGACGTCGGCACCGGCCTGGTCGGCGCGCCCGAGTGCGGCGACGTCATGAAGCTGCAGATCAAGGTCAACCGCGAAACCAACGTCATTGAAGACGCCAAGTTCAAGACCTTCGGCTGCGGCTCCGCCATCGCCTCGTCTTCGCTCGCCACCGAGTGGGTCAAGGGCAAGACCGTCGACGAAGCCCTCGCCATCAAGAACATGGACATCGTGAAGGAGCTTGCGCTTCCTCCCGTGAAGATCCATTGCTCGGTGCTGGCGGAAGACGCCATCCGCGCCGCCATCGGCGACTGGAAGAAGAAGCAGGAAGCCGCCGAGCCGGTCGCCGCCGCAGCGACGTAGTAATAGCTGCGCAGCGCCGCGTGAGCGAAACGGTTGGGCTTTAACCCGCGGCGCAGCTTTGAAAGGCGACGACTTCGGTCGCGCCGCAAAGGCGTCGCGACCTAACGCGGCTATAGCCGCTGAGGCATCGCGCACAGAATTGCATGACTACGACGACGGACAACGCAAAACCCGACGCAAGCGCCCGCCAAAGGCATTCTGGTCACCGAGAAAGCCCTGGCCAAGATGCGCACCGCCATGGCCAAGGAAGGCATTTCGCCCGAGCAGGGCGGCCTGCGCCTCGGCGTGCAGGGCGGCGGATGTTCCGGCCTGAGCTACAACATCCGCTTCGACACGCAGCCGCGCGAGCGCGACCGCATCTTTCAGTTCGGCGACGTGCGCGTGTTCGTCGATCCGAAGTCGTTCATCTATCTGCACGGCATGATCCTGGATTACCAGGAAACGCTGATGCAACAGGGCTTCGTCTTCGTGAATCCGCAAGCCACGAAGTCGTGCGGCTGCGGCACGTCGTTCTCCGCCTGATGCGGGATGATTAGCAGGATGACTGTGTGGCGCGGGCGCCCTCGCCCGCGACTGCCTGCGCCACCGGACAACCCTGGTCGAATCGAACAAGTCGGCATTGCGCGTGTCGCAGTAAGTAGGAATCAGAAAGTGACCAGAACTCCACACTTACCGCAATCGGCGCAAAGCCCTGCCCGAGGAAACACAGTCCTGCTGGTCCTGCGGCACCATGCGCGCCGCGCACTTCTGCGAATCCTGCGGCAAAGTGCAGCCGCCGGCGCCGTCGACTATTTCGCATTCTTCGGCCTGCCGCTGCAAGCTGAATATCGACGTCGCCGCATCTGGAAAAGGATTTCTACGCCTTGAGCCGCAAGCTCCATCCCGACCTCAACGCCCAGCGCCGGCAGCCAGGAACAGGAGTGGAGCCTGGAGCAAAGCTCCATGCTCAACGACGCCTACCGCACCTTGAAAGATCCGATCAAGCGCACCGAATATCTGCTGCAGCTGGAAGGCGTGGAACTGGAAGAGCAATCGAAAGCGGCGACCGAAAAGGCCCGCGCCACGGGAGAATTAAAGAAACAGATCGTTCCTCCCGACTTGCTCGAAGAAGTCTTCGAGTTGAACATGCAACTCGAAGAACTGCGCATGCAACAAGAAACTCGGCGACGACGATCCCGCGCTCTATCGAAGAAATCGGCAAAGCCAGAAGCTCGACTCGAAGCCAAGCACGAAGCGCTGCTGCGCGAACTGCAGGCAGGCTGGAAAGACTGGGATGGCATGATCCAGCGCGAGCAAAACGGTCAGCCAGTTCGGACGAAGAGCGCCGCCAGGAGCGCGACAAAATGGTGGACGTACTCAACCGCCGCAACTACATCCGCAACCTGGTGCGGGACGTGAATGAAGCAATGGAGAGTTGAGTCAGAATTGAGCAGTTAGTAATTGAGCATTAGGCTAACTGCCAACTGCTAATTCTCAACCTCTCAATTGCTGAATCTCAGAATTATGGCAACTGATCGCATCGTCGGCATCGACCTCGGCACCACGAACTCTCTCGTGGCCTTCATGCAAGGGGAGACCCCTGTCGTCATCCCCGGCGACGACGGCTTGAATCTCGTCCCGTCGGTGGTCGCGCTCGACGCAAACAATCAGCCCGTCGTCGGCAATGCCGCGCGCAAATATCTGATCGAGACTCCCGACCGCGCCGTCTACTCGATCAAACGCCTGATGGGACGCGGCGTCGAAGACATTCAGGAAGAACTGAAGCTCTTCCCCTTCCGCCTCGCCGACGACCTGCAACCCGGCGAAGTTCTTCGCATCAAGCTCGGCGAGAAAACTTTCACTCCGCCGGAAATTTCGCGCGCTGATTCTTCGCCAGCTCAAGCGCAATGCCGAGCGCTACTTCGGAGCGCCGGTCACGAAGGCCGTCATCACCGTTCCCGCATATTTCAACGACGCGCAGCGCCAGGCCACAAAAGACGCCGGCCGCATCGCCGGACTCGAAGTCCTGCGCCTGGTGAACGAACCCACCGCCGCATCGCTCGCCTACGGCCTCGACAAAAAACAGAACGGCATCGTCGCCGTCTACGATCTCGGCGGCGGCACCTTCGACATCTCCATTCTCAAGCTGCACGACGGAATTTTCGAAGTCATCGCCACCAACGGCGACACGCATCTCGGCGGCGACGACATCGACAACCTGCTGATCACGATCGCGCTCGACGACATTCGCGGCGACCTCGGATCTCGATCTTCGCCGGCAACGCCGAAGCCGTGCAGGCCATCCGCAAAGCCGTGATCGAAGCCAAGATCGCGCTTTCGTCGGAGCCCTCGGTAAAGCTCGACATCGAACTGCCCGGCGGCAAGCACTATCAGCGCGAGATTACTCGCGAGCAGTACGAACAACTGATTCAGCCGATCATCGACCGCACCGTCGGCCCCTGCAAGCAAGCCATGAAAGATGCCGGCCTGAAGCCCGAACAAATTGACGAAGTCGTCCTCGTCGGCGGATCGACGCGCATTCCGAAAGTTCGCGCGCTGGTCAAAGAACTTTTCCATCGCGAGCCGCACACCGATCTGAATCCCGACGAAGTCGTCGCGCTGGGCGCGGCCGTGCAAGCCAACATTCTCGGCGGCGGCTCCGAAGCCACCGAGAACATGCTGCTGCTCGACGTGACTCCGCTTTCGCTCGGCATCGAAGTCGCAGGCGGCGTCACCGACAAAATCATTCTGCGCAACTCGACCATCCCCGCCTCGGCCACGCAGCACTACACCACGCAGATCGATGGCCAGACCAACGTCGCCATCCACGTGCTGCAAGGCGAGCGCGAACTGGCCAAAGATTGCCGCTCGCTCGCGCGCTTCGATCTCAAAGGCATTCCGCCCATGGCCGCCGGCATGCCGCGCATCGAAGTGAAATTCCTCATCGACGCCAACGGCATTCTGCACGTTTCCGCCCGCGAGCAGCGCAGCGGCAAAGAAGCCGAAATTCAAGTCCAGCCCAGCTACGGACTGACCGACGAGCAGGTCGAAGGCATGATCCTCGATTCCTTCGACAATGCGGAAGAGGATTTCCGCCAGCGCCAGTTGATCGAAGCGCGCAACGAAGCCGCCACGATCCTCGCCGCGCTCGAAAAGGGCAAGAAGAGTCCGGCATGGGGCGCACCTCACCACCGACGAGAAAGAAAAAAATCGCGAAGATGGAGAAAGCACTGATCGCAGTAAAAGCGGAAGACGATTATCAGGCGATCCGCAAAGCCATCGACGTGCTGAACCAGGGCACAACGCGCCTGGCCGAATTGATGATGGACACCGCCGTCACCACCGCACTAAAAGGCAAGACCATGGACGAGACCGACATGGGCGAAGGCCCCACCGCGCCGCATCCCATGGCGAAAGCAGAATTTGAGTAGGAGCAGTCAGCAATGTAGCAGTTCGGCCAAAAGCTTGAATTG
This sequence comes from uncultured Acidobacteriaceae bacterium, assembly GCA_963784085.1. Lineage (GTDB taxonomy): Bacteria > Acidobacteriota > Terriglobia > Terriglobales > Acidobacteriaceae > Sulfotelmatobacter. Next base: position 178,505 of record CAWAQH010000013.1, read on the forward strand.
CAGAGTACACATGGAAACATAGAGGTATACGGAGCAATCATGTCAGAAGAAAAAACACAATGCGCCGGCACTGCCACCGAAGAGGCTCCCGGCGAAAACACAGTTGAAGTCACATTCCTGCCCGAGGGCAAGACCGTTCAGTTCGAGCACGGCAAGCTGCCCTACAAGATCATGGCAAGGAAGAGTCGATCCTCGACGTCGCGCTGAACAACGGCATCACGCTCGACCACGCCTGCGGCGGCAACTGCGCCTGCACCACCTGCCACATCTGGGTCAAAGAGGGCGCCGAAAATCTTTCCCCCATGGAAGATGACGAAGCCGACCGTCTGGACATGGCTGCCGACTTGCAGTTAAACTCGCGTCTCGGCTGCCAGGTGCAGATCACCAAGCCCGGCAAAGTAGTAGTCGAGATCCCGGCCTGGAATCGGAATTACATTTCGGAAGAGCACACTAAAAACAGTTTCCAGTTTCTAGTTTCCAGCCGGGACAAGAACCAGAAACTGGAAACCTGAAAACTAGAAACCACCTTAAGGACCTGCCAATGCCTAAAACTCACCTGGGACGACGCCCAGGACATCGGTATTCTGCTGTCGGAAGCTCACCCCGAACTCGACCCGCTCGCGCTTCGCTTCACCGACCTGCATCGCTACGTCACCGAACTGCCCGACTTCAAGGGCGATCCGGCGGCCTCAAATGAAGGCAAACTCGAAGCCATTCAAATGGCGTGGCATGAAGAGGTCCAGGACCGCACCCAGGGATAGCCCCCTCTTTTTACAATTTGGTGACAATTCCCTGCCCACGCTAGCTTAATCTTCCAGTGAAAGTTGTGGCGAGGTTCCGGAATCCTCCTCGGCCACGAACTTCTCTCTCGCTCCAACTGCAAAGGGCGCGGCTGTTTAAGCCGCGCCCTCTTTTTCTTCCAAACTCCAGCTCGCGCCCTACCCGGCCGTTGCCGCCGCCGGTTCTTCTACGCTGGCTTCGCGCAGAAACTTCGCCGCTTCCTCCGGAGGCGTGGGATTAATGTAGAACCCCGTGCCCCACTCAAATCCCGCGGTCTTGGTCAGCTTGGGCATGAACTCGATATGCCAGTGATAGTGATCGTTCGTCGGATCCTGCGCCGGCGAAGTATGCACCACCAGATTGTAGGGCGGGTTATCCAGCACCCGGTCGGCCTTCATCAGCAGCGTCTTCAGCGCCTTCGCCAGGTTCTCGAACATGTGCGAGGAAGAGTTCTCAAACGCCGACTCATGCTGCTTGGGCAGAATCCAGGTCTCGAACGGAAAGCGCGGCGCGTAAGGCGCGATGGTCAGAAAATTCTCGTTCTCCCCGACCACCCGGCTTCCATTCTCCAGTTCCTGCGTAATAATGTCGCAGAACACGCAGCGCTCTTTGTACAGAAAGTATTGCTTCGCGCCTTCCAACTCCTGCACCACGTTGATGGGCAGGATCGGCAGCGCGATCAGTTGCGAGTGCGCGTGTTCGAGCGACGCTCCCGCCGCTTCGCCGTGATTTTTGAACAGCAGGATGTATTTGAACCGCCGGTCTTTTTTCAGATCGAGGATGCGGTCGCGGAACGTCCACAGCACGTCTTCGATCCGTTTGGGGGGCAGCGTGGCCAGGCTGGCATTGTGATCGGGCGTTTCCACGATCACTTCGTGGGCGCCGATGCCGTTCATCCGGTCAAACATGCCCTCCGCCTGGCGGTTCAGCGTGCCTTCGATGCCCAGCGCAGGAAACTTGTTCGGCACTACGCGCACCGTCCACCCCGGCGTATCCCGTTGCGAGGCCGGACCGCCATTGGTTCCTGGGCGGTAAGCCTGAATCTCGGGCGGCGTCTTGCCCTCGTTGCCATAGCAAAAGGGGCAGAATCCGCCCTTCAACTTCGTGTTTTCCCGCGCGAAATCCGTCGGACGCTTCGCCCTATCCGTGGAAATAATCACCCAGCGGCCAACAATAGGATCTTTTCTGAGCTCAGGCACTATGAACCCCTCTTTATTAGGATGACGAATCTTTCATTCTAAGCCGTCAGGGAGGAATTGCGAAACAGTTCGATCTGAGGCTGGCTGGCCTTCGACTCCAGATAGTATACGCTCACCACATCGAAGCGCCACTGGCACGAAGGTGGAAAACGCCGCAGGTACTCTCGTGCGACGGCCCCGACCAGCCGTCGCTTATGCCGGTCAACGTCTGCTTCGCCGGTTTTCACGTCGCGCGATGTGCGAGTCTTAACTTCCACAAAACAAAGGGTGTCGTGATCCCATCCGATAAGATCGATTTCTCCACGGCTGCGCGGCGAACGAAAATTTCGCGCCACCATGGTATAGCCGAGCTTTCTGAGATAAAAGTATGCGGCTTCTTCTCCCCGGCGACCGGTGCGATGATGCACCGCAATCTTCTCGGCTGGCAACGTGCGATCCGCCAGCCAATCCAATACTCGCAGCGCGGACTGCGTCGCACGCCCCGAAAGTGCCCGCCCTGGAAACACACAGATATCTCCAGGTTCACTCTAGTCGCGTCAAGGAGAAAAATGTGATCGCTCTAATAAATGAACGATAAAAAACGGCCGTCCTTCCCAAACCGGGAATCTCCTTGTCATTCCGACCGGAGCCGAACCCTGAGCGAAGCCGAAGGAGACGGCGCAGCGGCAGAACCTGCTGTCCCCTCACCATCTTTGTCATTCCGACCGGAGCCGGAGCGCCAGCGACGGCACAGTGGAGGAACCTGCTGTCCTCCCACCATCGCCACGGCCCGCAGGTGCGGCTTCAGCCGCCCCGCCACCCCACAAAAGCCGACCTCTCTTGTCATTCCGACCGGAGCCGGAGCGCCAGCGACGGCGTAGTGGAGGAACCTGCTGTTCCCTGGCTTCGAGACGAACTGTGGAGATGCGGACGCCCCGTCCGCTGCTTTTGACGTTGATCTTTGCTGCCCAGCATAAAAAAACATTTTCAGCTACACCCCCACCTCTTGCTCCCTGGGTTTCCCCGCCAGCAACTGCCTTAGCACATACTGCAGAATCCCGCCGTTGGCGTAGTACAAAGCCTCCTGCGGCGTATCGATGCGCACCGGAGCCTCGAACTCAATCATCTTGCCGCCGTCCCCGGTAGCGCGGACCTTCACCGTCCGCCCCGCCGCAAAATGTTCCACCACGTCCCGAATGCCGGTAACCTCGAACACCTCTTCGCCCGTCAACTTGAGCGATTCCGCATTTTGTCCAGCGGGAAACTGCAGCGGCAGAACTCCCATGCCCACAAGATTCGAGCGGTGGATGCGTTCGTAGCTTTCCGCGATCACGGCATCCACTCCGAGCAACCGCGGCCCTTTCGCCGCCCAGTCGCGCGACGACCCCGAGCCATATTCCTTGCCCGCCAGAATAATCAGCGGCGTCCCTTCTGCCATATATTTCTGCGACGCCTCGAAGATCGACATCTCCGTATTACTCGGCAGATAACGCGTAAATCCGCCTTCGGTCTGGACCAGTTTGTTGCGCAGCCGCACGTTTGCAAAAGTTCCGCGGACCATCACTTCGTGATTGCCGCGGCGCGAACCGTAGGAGTTGAAATCCGCCGGCTTCACGCCCTGCTCCTGCAGGTATTTTCCCGCGGGGCTGTCTTTCTTGATCGAACCGGCGGGAGAAATGTGGTCGGTCGTGACGCTATCGCCCAGCACCGCCAGCACTCGCGCGCCCTTGATCTCTTTACAGGCCGAGGGCTGCAGCTTCATGCCCTCGAAATAAGGGGCGCGGCGGATGTAGGTGGAATCTTTCTCCCACGCATAAGTCTGGCCCTTGGGAACGGAAAGCCCGCGCCAGCGTTCGTCGCCTGCGAAAACTTCCGCATAGGTTTTCGAGAACATGGCGGCGGTGACCGAGTGCTCAACCGCTTCTTCCACTTCCCGCTGCGTGGGCCAGATGTCGGCCAGGTAAACCGGATTGCCGTCTTTGCCCTTGCCGATAGCGTCCTTACGAAGATCGGTGTCGATGCGGCCGGCGAGCGCGAAGGCGACCACCAGCGGCGGCGACATCAAATAGTTGGCGCGAACTTCAGAGTTGATGCGTCCCTCGAAGTTGCGATTGCCGGAAAGCACTGACGCAACCACCAGGTCTTTTTCGTCAATCGCTTTGGAGACTTCTTCCGGCAGCGGTCCGGAGTTGCCAATGCAAGTCGTGCAGCCGTAGCCGACGATATGGAATTTCAATTTCTCAAGATACGGCATCAGGCCGGCATTCTCCAGATAATCGCGCACCACTTTCGATCCCGGCGCCAGCGAAGTCTTCACCCACGGCGGGACCGATAAGCCTTTCTCGACCGCCTTCTTCGCGACGATTCCTGCGCCGATCATGACCGACGGATTCGATGTGTTGGTGCAGGAGGTAATGGCTGCGATCACTACGCTGCCGTGTTTCAGCGCGTTCTTCACGCTCGCCGGAACGTGCTCCTGCACGCCTGGATCCTCCACTCCGATGGCGGAGGGGTTGCCGCCTTCCTGGTCCCAGGTTGCGGATGTTCCCACTTTCGCCGTTTGCGTTGCGGTCGCGGATGCAGTGGCGGTAGCTGACTTCGGTTTCAGCAGAGAAGGCAAAGCCTTCTGGAAAGATTCTCCCGCTTGCGAAAGCACCACACGATCCTGCGGACGCTTCGGCCCAGCAAGGCTTGGCTCAACCGTCCCCAGATCAAGCGCGAGCAACTCCGAATATTCCGCTTCCGGCGTCTTCTCGTCGTGGAACATTCCCTGCTCGCGGCAGTAAGCCTCGACCAGCGCAATCTGTTCGGCGCTGCGCCCGCTGAGCTTCAGATATTTCAGGCTTTCCTTATCCACCGGGAAGATGCCGCAGGTCGCGCCGTACTCGGGCGACATGTTGGCGATGGTGGCGCGATCGGCAAGTGGCAACTCGCGCAGGCCGGGGCCGAAGTACTCGACGAACTTTCCCACCACGCCATGCTTGCGTAGCATTTCGGTAATCGTGAGCACTAGATCAGTAGCTGTCGCGCCTTCGCGCAGGCGTCCCGTAAGCTTCACGCCCACCACTAGCGGAATCAGCATGGAAACCGGCTGGCCCAGCATGGCGGCTTCGGCTTCGATTCCCCCCACGCCCCACCCCAGAACGCCGAGACCGTTGATCATCGTGGTGTGACTGTCGGTACCCACCAGGGTGTCGGGATAGGCCGCGCGGTGTCCGGCTGCTTCCTTCACAAACACGACGCGTGCCAGGTATTCCAGATTCACCTGGTGGACGATCCCAGTGTCGGGCGGAACAATGGCCAGGTTGCGGAATCCGGTTTGCCCCCAGCGCAGAAACGAGTACCGCTCTTTGTTGCGCTGGAACTCGAGCAGCGCATTCATGTCGAAGGCCCCAGTCGTGCCGAATTCGTCCACCTGAACCGAGTGGTCGATGACCAGTTCGACTGGCTGCAGCGGGTTGATCAGGGCGGGGTCGCCCCCAAGTTCCTGCATCGCATCGCGCATGGCGGCAAGGTCCACTACGCACGGGACGCCGGTAAAGTCCTGCAACAAAACGCGGCTCGGAGTAAAAGCGATTTCTTTGTCCGGCTTCGAGTTCTTGTTCCACCCGGCCAGGGCGCGGATTTCATTTTTCGTGACGTTGCGCCCGTCTTCGCAGCGCAGCAGGTTCTCCAGCAAAATGCGCAGCGAGTACGGCAGGTGTTTGGTCGAGATGCCTTGTTTGTCGAGCGCATCGAGGCGATAGATTTCGTATTCCTTGCTGCCAACCTTCAGATTTGAGCGGGAGTCGAAGCTGTTGAATGACATGATGATGATGGCCTTTCTTATGAATAATGCGCGGGGAAACGGCCGGCGCCGCACCGGCGCAGACAAATCGATTAACCGATAATTTTAGTCTTTTTCGCGCCGAATGCGTAGAAGAACGTCGTACGGGCAGTGTTCTGATTTCGATTTTGCGTTTCTTAGCGACCTCTGCGCATCCTCCGCGCACTCCGCCGGTTAAAGGCTTTGCTCGGGGAAATCAGGACACTACTGCGCTGCCGGAAGGCTGTATTCAAAATCGTAGGAATGCTTGCCGTCAACGACGTTGATCGTCATCTTTCCCGTAAGGCCCAACAGTTGACCTGTGCCGGAATCCGGCACCACTGTCACAGACAATTGCGGAACGCCGCGGTTCATCGTGCCGCTGTGCTGCAGGAAAAACGTCCCTGTGCGCCCGTGCAGGGTTCCGGTGACGCGCTCGATGGCGACATAGCCAGCCGATCCCTTGACCTCGCTCATGGCGGTCAGCATCTGGCCCTTGCTGGTGGCTTCCAGATCTCCATGGAATTGCTTGTCGATGGTCCCCCGGCCCATGCTGGCATCTTCGAATTTTCCGTCGGGAGTTTGCGGAGTGACTTTCACTTCAAATGGGCCGGTGGCGCGGGAGGACATGGCAACTCCTGTCGGTTGATTGGACTCGTTTTGCTTGGGCTGATTCTGCGTGGGCGGATTCTGAGCAGGCTGATTCTGCGCATGCGCCGGGAAAGCAGTGCACGTGGTGAACGCCAGCCAGGTGACGACGAGCATCGCGCAAAGTCGCGTCTTCATCTTGTATCTCTTATAACATTTCCTGCCGCGGCTCCCATCATTTCTGCGAGAGCAGATACAGATCGTCGTGACCTCCGGGGCGGGCATAGATCAGCGTGGAAAGGTCGCGGGAGAAAAAGTAAGCGTTGCCGTCATAATCCTCGCGAACGGCAAATGGCAGTTTCAACGCCGGGACAGGAGAGCCCACGGCAACTCCGTTGTGCCAGGGCTGGCGATAGACCACGGTTTCGCCGTGCGCGGAGAGCGGGTAAAGAATCGACTTGCCGTCGGGGGAAAATAGTCCGACATAAGTGGCGAGACCGGATTTGAGCACCGTGCACTTCTTGTCCGCAAAAGAATATTGAGAGAGGGCCGGATTTTCTCCCACCAGCAATGTGCTGATGGCGAACTTCCCGTCCGCCGATAGATCGACAGCGTCGCCGCAATCCTCGAACAGAAGAACGGGAGAAGTGCCGTTCAAAAAGACCCTCCAGTTTTCCGGCTTGCGACCATCCCTGCCGAAACCGCCGAGAACAATGGACTGATCCCCCGGTTCCCAGGTAGCCCAGCCCACCCAATTGCCCGGCCACGCCAGTTGGCGAAGGTGAGTGCCGTCGGTGTCGATGACAAACAGACGCTCGTCCTGACCGGACTTATCGGCAAACAGGAATTTGCTTCCGTCGCTCGAGAAGCTCAATGTTTCAAGGCCGATATGCCCGGAGGAAAGTTTCAGGCGGTTGTTGCCGGTAATATCGGAAACCCAAAGATCGGCTGCTCCTTCTCTCTTTGCCTCGGGAACGGTCAGATAGGCGACACGGCGGACGTTGTTGGAAAGCACGGGCTGCGTAACGTCTTCGGTCACGATATCGGAAAACTGCTTCGACGCGACCCGGTACAGGGTAAGCGCCCCCGCGTTTCGGCCGTTGATGAAATAAATGCCCTTGCCGTTCGGGTCGGACATGGGAATGCGATCGGGGCCGGGGCCAGAGGTGATTTGTTTCAGTGAACGATCTCCAAGGACAAACTCCCAAATATTCGTGATGCCATTGACCGTGTGGCTGACATACACGCTCTTCCCCGGCGTAGCCCAGCAGAAATGGACCGATGCGCCGTCAATGTCGCCCAGACTCTCGATCTGGTGAGTAGCCAGGTTCAACCGGCTGAATGACAGTTTCCCCGAATGGGTGGAGGCCATCAGGAGACTGCCTCCGTCGGGATAGCTCATAAGGGCGGTGCCGTCGGCGCCGGTAATTGAGCTAGAGCGATTGCTCGAGACCGTATGGAGAAGCTCTTCATTGTCGCCGGAGTTCGAGAGTCGAACAATGTCACCGTCCAGCCTTTCAAGAATTAAAGACTGGCCATCGGGCGAAGGCGCAATCGCGATGCCGGCCGCCAGATGTTTGGGAGTTCCACCCAGCGTGGGGACCATCCAGATCTCGCGTTCGCCCAGAGTTTGGCCAAAGTAAATCGCCGTGCTGTCAGAAGAAAAATTCAGCACATCTTTGTTGCCTTCGTCCTTCGTGAGTTGTAGCGGGTCGCCGCCCGAAGTCAGCATGACGAAGACCTGGTCGTAGCCCTCCACGGGAGACGTGAAGGCGATCGTGCGGCCGTCCGGGGAGATAGCCGGATAGTCGATGGGCTTGTTCCACTGGCTGATTTTTGTGACCTTGGCCGGCCCCTCGGGAGCGCTCCGGCCCAGAGCGAAGTGATAAACGCCATAGCCGGCCGCAAGAAAAACGAGGACGAGAAAAGCACCGATGGAAATTGCTTTGCCCCAGTTCCGCGAGGCGACGTTGCGCGAAGCGGCTCCGGCGATGACGGAACCGCTCGATGGATGGCGAGCGGCTGCGCCCGAGAGCGAATAGGCCGCTGTAGCTTCAGGCGCGGATAATCCTGTCTCGGCGGAGAACGCCGCGTTTCCCCCACCCGAGGCAACTCGTCCGGATTCCGTGTCCCGGCGCAGTCTCTTGATATCGGCGCGAAGTTCACCGGCGTTCTGGTAGCGCAGATCGCGATCTTTCTCGAGGGCCTTCCCGATGATGCGTTCAAGTTCAGCCGGAACTTCAGGATGCAGGCGCGAAGGCGGCAGTGGCGCCCGGTTAAGAATGGCATCGAAGATCACGCCGGAGGTTTCGCCGCGATAAGGCAACGCTCCCGTGGCCATTTCATAGAGCACGGCGCCGAAAGAGAAAAGGTCGGAGCGCGCGTCCAGCTCTTTGCCGCGAACTTGCTCGGGCGACATGTACGCCATGGTTCCGAGCGCCGTCCCGAGGCTCGTGAGATGGTCGGAATCGACTCCCATAGTGGCCATAGTGCCGGCAACATCGGCTGGGCCAAGATCGGCCGGAGAACGAGCAGCTGTCACCTTGGCCAGGCCAAAATCGAGGACCTTGGCATGTCCACGTTTCGTCACGAAAATATTTGCGGGTTTAATGTCGCGATGGACTATGCCCTCGGAGTGGGCCGCATCCAGGGCGTCGGAAATCTCGACCGCAAGCTCGAGCAGGCGGTCGAGTTCCATGGCGCGGCCCGCGATGAGGTGCTTAAGCGTCTGGCCTTCGAGACACTCCATGGCAATGAAGGTCCGTCCGCTCTCTTCGCCGATGTCGTGGATAGTGCAGATGTTGGGGTGGTTCAGGGCGGAAGCGGCTTTGGCTTCGCGGCGGAATCGGCTGAGCGCTTGCGGATCCTTGGCCAGCTCGTCGGGAAGGAATTTCAGGGCAACGAAGCGCTCCAGGCGCGTGTCCTGCGCCTTGTAAACGACTCCCATGCCTCCTCCACCGAGCATCTCAAGGACGCGGTAGTGGGAAACGGCTTGCCCGATAAGTGAGCCAGAGTCAGGCATTTGCGATTGATGCACATCTTAGGGTGCCTGAGCGGGACAAGTCAACGAAGCGTAAGGGTAGTCGGCCTTTGCACGACGTTGTCATCCTTAGCGTAGCCGTTTTTCACGCGGAGCGAAGGATCTCCCGATTAACGGGCCCAACGCGTAAGCCTTTGCGGTTTTTTGCAGGTCCGGGGTTTTCTCCGTGACTCTGTGCCTCTGTGGTGAAAAAAGGCAAACCCGGATTTTGGCGTAAAATACCGCGCATGACCCTTCGCCTCCTCCTTACCGCACTCCTCCTGTCGGCTCTCCCTGCCATCGCCCAGCGTGGCGAGCCCGCCAAACCATCCGCCGATGCTGGCGAGCCTCCCGCCGCAGCCAAGCCCGCCGAGCCCGTCAAGAATCCGTTGCCAGGGGATAAATCCACGCCGCAAACGGTTACGGTGGGCGGCATGACCCTCCACTATACGGCGACGGTCGGCACCATCACGCTGAAGGGTAAGGACGACAAACCCACCGGCGTGGTCATGTATACGGCCTACACGCTCGATGATGCAAAAGGTGAAAACAAAGGCAGCGGCGCGCACCGGCCAGTCACGTTCGCGCTGAATGGCGGCCCCGGCGCTTCATCCGTCTACCTGAACCTGGGCGCAATCGGGCCAAAGCACATTATGTTTGCCAATGACGGCGATTCGCCTTCCGATCCCGCGACGCTCACCGACAATCCCGGCACATGGCTCGACTTTACCGACCTGGTGTTCATCGACCCCATCGGTACGGGTTTCTCGCGCTCCTTGGTGGATGAGGCCGAGACCAAGAAGAATTTTTATGCCCCCACGCCCGACATCGAATACCTGTCGCTGGTGATCTTCAAGTGGCTGGTACAGAATGACCGGCTGCTGGACAAAAAATATCTGGTCGGCGAGAGCTATGGCGGATATCGCGGTCCGAGAATCACGCACTATCTGCAAGCCACGCTCGGTGTCGCTATGAACGGCCTGGTGCTGGTCAGCCCTTACCTGAATCCGGAGACCGGAGACGGGAACCTGTCGCCGATTCCGTGGATGGTCACGCTGCCCTCGATCACCGCGGCGCATCTGGAAGCCGAAAATAAGCTGACCCCCGCGGCCATGCAGCAGGTGATCGCCTACACCCGCGGAGACTATGCGACCGCTCTGCTGAAAGGCCGCAGTGACCAGCCGGCGACCGACGCCATGGTCGCGCACGTGACCGAATTGACCGGGCTCGACGCTAAGTTTGTGAAGTTTGCCGGCGGCCGCTTGGACACGCGGGCCTATCTCCGCGAGGTGCACCGCACCCAGGGTCTGATCGGCAGCGTCTATGACTCCAACGTGACCGCGCCCGATCCGTTTCCCTATGCGCCCACGCAACAGGCTGGCGATCCCATCCTCGAAAGCATCATCGCGCCCACGACAACGGCCATGGTGGACTTCATCACTCGCACGGTGGGATGGAGGTACGATGCGCGCTATGAGGCTCTCTCCCGCGATGTGAACCGGCTATGGGACCGCAGCGACGACCTGCGTAAGGGCGCGGTCGCCGATCTGCGTGAGTCGGTCGCGGCCGACCCCAAGCTCCGCGTCTTGATCGTGCATGGATGGAACGACTTGTCCTGCCCCTTCATGGGCTCAATACTAACGGTCGACCAGATGCCGGTGATGGGCGATCCCAACCGCGTCGATGTTCAGGAATTTCCCGGCGGCCACATGTTCTACACCCGCCCGGCAAATCAGAGCGGCCTGCACAAGCTGGCCGAAACCATGGTCGAGACTCATTAGGCACGGGCTGCGCCGCCTCATGGCTAGAGGCCATCTCATAAATCGGATTTGGGAAGGGCACGGCTTCAGCCGTGCCGTCCAGGGCCAAGAAAGACGCGGGCTTTAGCCCCTGAGGTACGCCGGCCTCCAAGCGTCGAGGATTTATCACGTGGCTTTCAGGGATGCGCCGCGATCCACACCTGATAAACCACCACCGTCATCATAAATAGAAGGTAGATGCGGAGCGACCACAGAACCAGCAACTCCGCTCCCTTCAGGTGACGTCGCGGGATCGGATGTTTTTTTGCCCTGACGAGTTGATCGTGTTCCAGCGCAGAAAACACCATCCTTTGATCGGCGCGTGAGAATGAGGGCGAGTTTTCTTTTTTCACCACGATGTCCCTACCCTCCTCCTAACCTGGCGAAGATGCTCGGCGCAATAATGCTGATGCCGAACAGCACGCCGGCCCCTGTCAGAATAAACACGACCGCACCGGCAAGCGCGTTCGCCCACCACGGGCTGACCAGGTCGCCCATGACTTCTTTGTCGTTCACCAGCATGAACAGAAATACCAGCGCGGGAGGCATTGCCAGCACCGCGACCACGTTTACCACCAGCACCACGTAGACCAGCGGCAACCCGGGGATCAGGACAATGGCCGCCGCAGCAATGGCGCAAAGAGAAAGAACCGCGTAAAACGATTTCCCTTCTCCCATGGGCAGGTTAAGGCTGTGCGGCTTGTGGGCAACCTCTCCAAAGGCGTAGGCGGAAGAAGTGGAAATGGTGATGGCGGCGACGATGCCGGCCTCGACCATGCCCAACGCAAACAGCGACGCCCCGAAGCGTCCGATGATGGGCTGGATGGCTTGGGCAAATTCGCCAGCCTGAAAATTGTCGGCCGCCATCGGATGGCCGAACAGCGGCGCGGTGCACAGGATGGTCGCGATGGCCGCAGCCGATGCCAGCACGGCTCCGAGCACCGTGTCGATCCGGCCGAAGCGGATGTCTTTCGTGGTCATGCCCTTGTCGACCGTCGCGCTCTGCTGGAAAAACAGCATCCAGGGCGTGACCGTCGCGCCGATGTCGGCCAGAATGATGAGCAGCGTCTCCTTATTCAAGCCGGGCAGCGGCTGCCATGTGATAAACGCGTGGCCCACTTCGTGCCAGCCCGGATGGGTCATGAGTGCGACGGGAATAAAAATCAGGTTGAAGACCGCGGCGGCTAGCGTGATGCGCTCCCAGGTCCAGTAACGGTGGCTCATGAGCGCGCCATAGAGGACCACGAGCGCGATCAGAACGGCGATCCAGGCCGGTACACCGAAGAAACCGAGCCCGGCGCGAATGGCAATGAATTCGGTAATCAGCGTGAGAAAGTTGCCGATGCCCAGGTCAATCATCGAAAACCATCCCCAGAAGGGGCCGAAGCGCTCGAAAATAAGTTCGGCGTGGCCACGATGGGTCGCGGCGCCCAGCCGAACCGTCATTTCCTGCACAACGATTGCCATGACGAACGTGAGAGCAACGAACGGAATGAAAAAACCGACCCCGAATTTCGTGCCCGTGGCGGCGTAGGCCAGCATGCTGGGGCCATCGTTCTCTCCCAGCATGACCAGCACGCCGGGGCCAACCAGCAGCCAGAGAAGGCGGGCGTGCGAGAAAAAGCCGCGGCCGGAGCGGGCTTTCGAGACGCGGACGCGGTCCTGCGCGCGATCGACATCTTCGTGGGTGATGACGATTTCTTCCGTGGCAAAAGGCTTCATTGGCGAGAATCGGCCGTGCGTAGTGGATCTCTATCGACGGAACCCGCCCCGGCTCTTCGAGCAGAGATTAGCCGAAGTATACACTAAAGAATAAACCATGGTTAACTATGGTATAGGTTAGGTGTCCTGATTTCGATCTTGTTTTCCTTCGCGACCTTTGCGAATTCTTTGCGCACTTTGCGGTTAAAAGCTTTTGCCCTGCGAAATTAAGTAAATCCTCGCTAGGAAGGCGGCTTAGCAGGCGACACCCACACCCGTTCGGCCGCCGCATGGCCCAATGAAACGCTTCCGGCCACGGTTGAGAGGGTGAGCGTTTGGTCGTAGTTCCGCTCGATCAGCCTCAGTTTGGCTCCGGGGCGAATGCCGCGCGCTTCGAGAAATTCCAGCAGGCGGCGGTCGCGCTCGTAGATTCCGCTGACCGTGTAGGCCGTCCCGGAAGCTGCGTCGGCGAGCAGCAGCAGGCCGCGATGGCGGCGGCTGGCGGGGCTTTCCATCTCGCTCAGGTTGCCGTGAGGGCATGCCCCGCGCTTGCCCAGGCGGGCCAGAAGTTTGGCCTCGAAGTCAGGCGACACCGCATGCTCCAACCGCTCGGCCTCGTCGTGTACCTTCCACCACTCCATCCCGAACAGTTCCGATAACATGCGCTCGATGAGGTGATGGCGGAGCGTAAGCTTGCGGGCGATCTTGCGACCGGCAGCGGTCAGCCGGACGTGGCCGTCGGCCGGAACTCGAACCAGCCCGTCTTTCTTGAGCCGCCGCACCGCCATGGTGACTGCCGGCGCTGAAACCTTCAACCAGTCCGCCAGTCGCGCGGAGATCACGACTTCGCCTTCACTCTCGGCCTCGAGGATGGCCTTCAAATAGTCTTCTTTGGAGACGGTAATCATCTCGGCTGATTATACGACGGAGCTGAGCGCAATGAGGTTAAGCGCAGTTAACACCCAATCCAATACCTGGGGGAACCTCTGATCAACTCCAATTCTGTCACTTCCGATTCTGTCACTTCCAATTCTTTCACTTCCGATTCTGCCATTTCCGTCTCTGTCATCTCCGTTGCTGTCATTTCGAGCGCAGCAGAATTGCCCGTCTTCGGGCAATTCTGTGGAGTCGAGAAACCTGCTTTAGTCTTTGTCGTACGAATCAGAGTTTCCCTAGGCCGCGCAAACATTACGAACAGTATTTCTCTCGCTTTTCTCCGTGCCTCCGTGTCTCCGTGGTGAAATGGACCCTGGCGCGTTTGACAGCATTTCCCCTCTGCCCTACCCTTGTTTCTCTGGCTATGAAAATCCTGCTATGAAAATTCTGGTTCTCGGCAGCGGAGGGCGCGAGCACGCGCTGGTGTGGAAGCTGCGGCAATCCTCGCGCGTGTCGCAACTTTACTGTGCGCCTGGTAACGGCGGGATTGCCGGCGATGCCGAATGCCTTCCGGTAGATCTGAAGAGTCTGGAGTCGATGGTAGCGCTTGCCGAACGCTTGCGGCCTGATTTGATTGTTGTCGGTCCGGAATTGCCTCTGACGCTGGGCGTGGTGGATGAATTTACTCGCCGGGGCTGGCCTGCGTTCGGCCCGACCAGGGCGGCGGCACAGCTCGAATCGAGCAAGAGCTTCGCCAAGGAATTTCTGCAACGGCATCATATTCCCACCGCTCCCTACGCGATTTGCGACTCCGTCGAAGAAGTGCGCGCCGCGCTCGCTCACTTTCATGTCCCAGTAGTCGTGAAGGCGGATGGCTTGGCAGCAGGCAAGGGCGTCGTGATCGCGGCAACCAAAGAAGAGGCGGCCAGCGCGGCCGCGGAAATGCTCAGCGGGAAAATGGTGGGAGCGGCAGGCGCGCGCGTCGTGCTCGAAGAATGCCTCAAGGGAGACGAGCTTTCTTTTCTGGTGTTAAGTGACGGCGAGCGGGTTGCGCCGCTGGTGGCCGCGCAGGATCACAAGCGCGTCGGCGACGGCGATACCGGGCCCAATACCGGCGGCATGGGCGCTTACTCCACGGTCGACATTGTCGATGACAAGATGCGCGATTGGCTGATCAACCGCATCGCGCGGCCCGTGGTCGCCGGCATGAAAGCCGAAGGGGCCGAGTTCAAGGGTGTGCTCTACTGCGGCCTGATGATGACGGCGCGCGGCCCGATGGTCCTCGAGTTCAATTGCCGCTTCGGCGATCCCGAGACCCAGCCGATTCTCATGCGGCTGGAAAGCGACTTGGTAGACGCGCTCGAGGCCTCGATTGCCGGCCGCGTGAGCGAAGGCGATTTCAAGTGGTCGCCCGATGCGTCAGTGTGCGTCGTGATGGCATCGGGCGGTTATCCGGGCACGTACGAGGTGGGGAAAAATATTGTCGGACTCGACGCGGCAGCGGCGGTGGAAGGCGTGAAAGTTTTTCACGCCGGCACCTCGAAGCGCGATGGAGAATTTTATACCGCAGGCGGACGCGTGCTGGGAGTATCGGCGCGGGGCACGGATTTGGAAACCGCAGTCTCCCGGGCATACCAGGCCTGCGATAAAATTCATTTCGATGGCGCGCACTACCGTAAAGACATCGCGGCGCGTGCGCTGAAGAAGTAAGTAATTGGTGAAATGGCTGTTTCCCAGAATGTGGGGACGGCCGCCTCGGCCGTCCAGCCGAGCGCAGCGAAGCGCAGGCACCATCACAACTCTAGACGCCCCGCAGCTTTTTCGATTTCTCCTCAACCCCTCGCGCCAGCTTCTGCTTGTGCATCTCAAGCTTCTTCGCCATCGAAGCATCTCCCAGCGCAATCATCTGCGCCGCCAGAATCCCCGCATTCGTAGCGCCCGGCTTTCCAATAGCGACCGTCGCTACCGGAATGCCAGCCGGCATCTGTACGGTGGCGAGCAAGGAATCCATCCCCTGCAGCGAAGTCGAAGGAATCGGCACTCCAATCACCGGCAAGGAAGTATGCGCGGCGATCACGCCGGCAAGATGCGCTGCCCCACCGGCGCCCGCGATGATGACCTGAATGCCGCGCCCCGCGGCCTTGCGCGCGAAGTCCGCCGTCCGGTCGGGTGAGCGGTGCGCCGACGTAACGTCAATTTCGTATGCGATCCCAAACTCATCGAGCGCTTTTCCGGCCTCACGCATAATCTCAAGGTCAGAATCGCTGCCCATCACGATCGACACCAGTATCTTGCTCATCAATCCTCCATGTGTTTTTCTTAGCGCTCGTGTGGGGACGGACGCATTCGTCCGTCCAGTCCAGCGTTGTGTGGGGACGGACGCCTCGGCCGTCCAGCCAAGCGCAGCGCGGCGGCACCATCACACTCTAAGGCCACGAACACTAGAGTTTCAACCCCTTCAAATACTCCCTGAACGCCGCACCCAAATCCTCGCGCTTCAGCGCGAACTCCACCGTAGCTTTCAGGAATCCGAGTTTGTCCCCAGTATCGTGCCGCCGGCCTTCGTAGATATAGGCGTACATTTTTTCTTTTTGCAGCAGCAGGCGCATGCCGTCGGTAAGCTGCAGCTCGCCTCCGGCTCCGGTTTTCGTGTTGGCCAGGCAGTCAAAGATTGCCGGCGTCAGAATGTAGCGGCCGGTGATGGCCAGGTTCGAAGGCGCGTCTTCGAACTTCGGCTTCTCGACCATGTTCTTGATTTCAAACAGGCGCTCGCCGAAGCGGCTGTCTACAGGCTTTACGTCGAGCACGCCGTAGGAAGAAATCATCTTGCCTTCCACAATCTGCGTGGCGATCACCGATCCCTGTTTCTCGTTGAAAACGTCGACCATCTGCTTGAGGCATGGTACTTCGGCGTCGATCACGTCATCGGCAAGAAGCACCGCGAAAGGTTCGTTACCGACCAGTTCGCGGGCCATCAGCACGGCATGACCGAGGCCAAGCGCCTCCTTCTGCCGGACGTAAGCCACGTGAATCATGTCCGAGATGGAGCGCACGATCTTGAGCAGATCAAGTTTCTTGCGGTCTTCGAGCATTCTTTCGAGTTCGTAGCTGACGTCGAAGTGGTCTTCGATGGCCTGCTTGCCGCGCCCGGTGATGATGAGGATCTGGTCGCAGCCCGAAGCCATCGCCTCTTCCACGCCGTATTGAATGATGGGTTTATCCACCAGCGGCAGCATCTCTTTCGGCTGGGCTTTGGTTGCGGGCAGAAATCGAGTGCCGAGGCCGGCTGCGGGAAAAACGGCTTTGCGAACTTTCATGGGCATAAAGGCGGCTGTTCGTCGTCAACCATTCGTAGTGCGCTTGTAGTTGACCGACAATTGTAAATGCTGGCGGCAAAAGCCGTGCCGCCTTCAAAATTAAATCGGCCCGCTGGCGGAGCGAACCTCCGTTGCCGCTTCCGCCGTCGCGAGTTGCTCCAGAACTTTGCGCAACGCGCGCAGCACCTCATCCGCAGCGGTCGCTTTCAAAACGAACTTCAGCATTCCATCCGGCGTAAACTGCGCGCCCCGCTGGCCAGAAACGAATCGCGCCAACTGCTCAGGGTCGACCGCTGCATTCTGCTGGAACTTGAGCGTGACGAAGTCGCGCTTGCGCTCGATCGCGTTCACGCCGACTTTCATGCACAACAGTTTGAGCGAAGCGTAATCGAGCAAGTTGCGAACCGCTGCCGGCGGCGGCCCGTATCGGTCTTGTAGTTCTGCGGCCACATCATTCAATTGCGATTCGGTTTCGACTCTCGCCACGCGTTTATACATCTGCAGCCGCTGGTTCTCTTCTGTTACATAATCCGCCGGGATGCGAATGTTTAGCCCCAGATTGAGCTGGGTTTCGGCTTCATCGGGCGCAGCCTCGCCCTTCATTTCTCTCACCGCGCGTTCCAGCATCTGCGTGTAGAGCTCGAAGCCGATGGCTTCGATGTGTCCGCTCTGCTCTCCGCCCAGCATGTTGCCGGCGCCGCGAAGTTCCAGATCGAGGGCGGCAATTTTGAATCCGGCCCCGAGATCGGAAAATTCCTTGAGCGCAGCCAGGCGACGGCGCGCGATGGGCGTGAGTTCGACCTCCGGCGGCAGCAGCAGATAGGCATAAGCGCGCCGATTCGATCGGCCCACTCGCCCCCGAAGCTGGTAAAGCTCGCTGAGCCCGAGCCGGTCGGCCCGGTTGATCAGAATCGTGTTGCACAGTGGGATGTCCAGACCATTCTCAATGATCGTTGTCGAAACCAGAATGTCCGCTTCGTGGTGCATGAATTTCAGCATCACTTTTTCCAGTTCGCCCTCCGACATTTGTCCGTGGCCCACAATAATTCGCGCGGGCGGAACCAGCACCTGAATTTTTGCGGCGATTTCCCAGATGGTATCCACTCGATTGTGAACGAAATAAACCTGCCCGCCCCGCTCCAGTTCCTGTTCAATCGCCGTCTGGATCAATTTTTCGTTCCAGCCGGCCACCACTGTTTGGATCGCCATGCGATCTTTCGGCGGAGTCTCGATCACGCTCATGTCGCGCAGGCCTACCAGTGACATGTGCAGCGTGCGCGGAATCGGTGTCGCCGACATCGTCAGCACGTCCACCTGCTTGCGCATTTGTTTGATGCGCTCTTTGTGGCGGACTCCGAAGCGCTGTTCCTCATCGACAATAAGCAAGCCCAGGTCGGAAAACTTGATGTCTTTCGAAAGAATGCGATGCGTGCCGATCAGCACGTCGATCTTGCCGGCCTCGGTCTTTTGCAGGATTTCCTTTTGCTGCTTCGCGTTGCGGAAGCGGCTGATCATTTCGATGGTCACGGGAAACGGAGCGAAGCGTTGCTTGAAAGTTTCAAAATGCTGGAAGGCCAGCACCGTGGTGGGCGCGAGCACTGCGACCTGCTTGTTATCGTTGATGGCCTTGAACGCGCCGCGCATAGCGACTTCGGTTTTGCCGTAGCCCACGTCGCCGCACAGCAGGCGGTCCATCGGCTGTGAAGATTCCATGTCGCGCAATACATCCTTGATGGCGTTGGCCTGGTCTTCGGTTTCCGAAAATTCAAAAGCATCCTCAAACTCGCGGAACCATTCGTTGCCCGGCGGAAAGGCGTGTCCCACCGCCGTTTTGCGCTCAGCATAAAGTTTAAGCAGTTCGTCGGCCATGTCTTTCATGGCCTTCTTCACGCGGGCTTTCGTTTTTGACCACGACTGCGTGCCCAGATGACTCAGCGCCGGCTTCACCCCTTCTGAAGACCGGTACTTCTGCACCAGATCCAGTCGCGTCAGTGGAACGTAGAGGCGGGCGGATTCGGCGAATTCCAGCAGCATGAATTCTGCCGGCCCATCGCCGTGGTTGATCTCCTTCAGGCCTTGATACTGCCCGATGCCGTGTTCGACGTGGACAACGTAATCTCCCACCTGCAGATCGCGGAAGTCGGACAAGAACGCGGAGACTTTCGATTTCGATCTTTGCGGCCGCGACGCCACCGCCTCCGATTCGTCGAAGAGATCGCGCGCGCCAAAAATCGCCAGACTCGCCTCGGGCAGCAGCACGCCATCGGGAATATAAGCGGTCGCAAGCGTCGTAGTAAGAACTTCGCCCGCGAAGTAGCTGGTCTCGTCGGCATAGCTTTCGCCGCCGCGGGTGCGGCTTCCCAGCTTGAATGAAACGTTGTACTCGGTGAACACGTCGGCCAGGCGTTCTACCTCGCCGATGTTCGGGACCGCGAACAGTACGCGCTTGCCGTCACGATTGAGCTTCTGCACTTCTTCCAGCATCGATGGAACTGCGCCGTGGAATCGAGGCGAAGGTTGGGTCAGGAACTCGACCACGTTTTCAGTCGAGCTGCCGGTGATGCCCAGATGTTCCGTGTCCGCGCCCGGAAGTGCGGCAATTTTCTGCCACCAGGCGTCGGGCGGAAGATAAAGATCTTCCGGGCGGACGAGGTTGCCGACTCCGCTGCGCTCGTGCGCTTCTTCCACGCGGGTCCAGAAGCGGTCAAGTTCCTGCTTCAGTTGATCGGGTTCGTCGATCAGAATCGACGCCCGGGGAATCAGATCGAAGATATCGCTGGTGGCGCCCGCGACCGGGGAATAAAACTCCCATCCCGGAAAGACGTTCACTCCGCCCGCTCGTACCGCGGCTTCGATGATCTCCTCATTCCCGGCAATGCGCTTGCCGCTGAGCCGGGTGTGAATTGCGCCGAGAAGATGCTCGCTCACCGGGGTCTCGGTGAGCGGAAGAAGAAGAGCTTCATCCACGGGATTCGACGACCGCTGCGAAGCGGGATCGAATTTCCGAATCGATTCGGCCTCGTCACCGAAAAATTCGATACGCAGCGGGCGATCGGCCTCGGGCGAGTAGACGTCGAGAATGCCGCCGCGCGCCGCATACTGGCCGGGCATTTCCACCACATCGGTCGCAGTGTAGCCGACGGTGTTGAGGTGCGCCAGTAGCGATTCCACATCGAAAGACTCGCCCCGGCGGATGGTGCGGGCAAGGCCGCTGTAGTAATCGCA
Organism: uncultured Acidobacteriaceae bacterium; assembly: GCA_963784085.1. Classification (GTDB taxonomy): domain Bacteria; phylum Acidobacteriota; class Terriglobia; order Terriglobales; family Acidobacteriaceae; genus Sulfotelmatobacter. The sequence continues at coordinate 198,793 of CAWAQH010000013.1, forward strand.
GGAGTGCAGCCGGATGGCCGTGGCCGCGATCGGCGAGATGACGATCGATGCCGCGCCGGTTGCGATCTTCCACAGCCCAGTCGCGCGCTCTTCCTGCAGTTCCGGGTGCGGAGAAAGATTCTGGTAGGGAAGCACGTCGCGCGCGGGCAGAGAGATCACGCTCTCCGGATCGCAGGCGGCGGTGAGTTCGCAGAAACCGCGGACCACGGGAAGCAGCTCCTCCACGGCGCGGTTGTCGTTGACCACAAAGATCAGCGGCCGTGCGGCGGCGCGCTGAAACAGGCTGAGCAGCAAGGCTTTTGCCGTGGCCGTGAGGCCGGAAACACGCATACGCCCCGTGCCCTCCTTCAGGTGGGAGGCAACACGCGCAAAGCCGGGAAGCATTTCTACGTCCGCGAAGAGTTCACGGACGAAGGGAAGAAGCATGCAGGATTATTTTAGCAGGAAGCCCAGGGCGAAGTTTTCATGGGAAAAAGTCGGCGACGTTTCCCCGGTTTGGATTCATCCCCGCAGCAGCGGCCGCGTCAAACACGTAGGTCCGCCGTTGCCGTTGATGCAGAGTTCGGAACCGGGGAATGTGCGCACGTCGAATCCCGCTTGGCGCAGCCGCGCGTTCGTCTTGCCATTTTCTTCGATCGCGAGCAGACGCTTGTTGCCCAGAGCGAGCACATTGCAGGCGAGTGTGTCCCGCTCGGAATAATCGATTTCAACCAGTCTGAATCCGCGAGAGCTCAACAGTTCCACCGTCTCCACCGCAAGCCACGGAAGGTCGACCAGAGCCGTGTGTTCGTCAAGCAGGCTGATCAGGGACATCAGGTGAAGGCACTCGGAGGGGCCGCCACCGTGGGGCAAGGGCGCGGAGAGAACTTCCACACCCGACGGCGCGAGCCGATCGCGCATTTGCCGAATGCCGGCGGCGTTGGTGCGATAGCCCTGGCCGATGAACAGGGTTTTCATATCGAGCCACAGAATGTCTCCCGCCTCCGTCGTGCCGGGTGCATCGATCTGCCCCAGCGCCGGAATATCGAACCCCTTGCAGAATGCCGCATGGTGCCGGCCTTCGGCTACGCGGTTTGGCTTGCCCGGACGCATCACCATCAAGCCCTGGTCGGTGGCGAGCGATGCATCGTGAGTGTAGACGGCGTCGAGTGAGAGTTCGAGTGAAAATCCGGATGAAAGCTGTGACGCAACCCCCAGTTCCATCACTTCCGCCCCCGCGTCTCTCAGTTGACGGCACAACGCATCGTGCTGGGCTTGAGCGGTTTCAAAATCCGGAGCATGGTGGAAGCCAAGGTCCTGCCACCACGCGGCACGCTCGGGCCGGTTCCAACCTGCGACCCGAGGCGAGCACACCAGCACGCGCTCCAGCGGACCGACCATCGAGTGGCCATTGAAGCCGACACGGGCTTTGGCTGGGGCTTCTGGCATCTTCACAAGGTTTGAACCCTCCGATCCTCATAGGAATCTATATTGAGCATCATGCCAAAAGCAACGTGGGAAGGCGCAGTCCTGGCCGAAAGCGATAAGACGATCGAGGTGGAAGGCAACCAATATTTTCCGCCGGATTCGATCCATCGGCAATATTTCAAAGCGAACGAGTCGCATACCGTGTGTCCGTGGAAAGGCACAGCCAGTTACTACGACGTGGATGTCAACGGAAAACAAAACGCCGGGGCCGCATGGTTCTATCCCGATCCAAAACCCGCGGCCAAGCAGATCAAAGGATATGTCGCGTTCTGGAAGGGCGTAACCGTGGAGAAGTAAGGGCGCGGCGCTTTACTTTATGTTACAATGTAAAGCATGGCGCAAGCGACTGTTTCTTCCAAGAATCAAATCGTGATTCCGCGCGAGGCCCGGCAGGCGCTCGGCTTAAAGGCCGGCGATAAGGTACTGGTCGTAGTCCGCGGCGAGCGAGTGCTGGTGCTGCAAAAGCCAAAGTCTCACCGAGAGGCACTTCGCGGAATAGCCCGGAACGTCTATCCACCTCAATATCTTCAGAAGGAACGCCAGAGTTGGGAGTAGAGCGCCTGCGACTCTTCCTCCGGCGTCACCGCCGGATTGAACTCGACGCCAGCATCTTCATCTATCAACTGGAAGCGAATGAGCGGTACCTGGCGCTCGCTGATGCGGTTTTCTCTTGGGTAGAGAAGCCCGGCCATGAGGCTGTCACTTCGACGATCACGATGACGGAACTCCTGGTCCCCTCGTATCGCCACAAGAACGAACACCAGGTGGATGCATACTACGGTTTACTTTCCACATATCCTAACTTGAAGTGGATCGCCCCTGACCTGGAAACGGCAGATCTTGCGGCGAAACTGCGCGCCCGGCACCGCCTCCGGACTCCGGACGCACTGCAAGCCGCCACAGCGATCCGGGCACAGGCGACGGCCTTGATCACAAACGATCCTGCCTTAGCGCGAATCGAGGAACTCGATACGGTTGTCCTCGATCAACTTCTCTGATGCTCAGCCTCTCTATGCTCAGCCTCCGCTGACCAATCACCACCTAGAACTCCACGTGCGCCCGGAATGAAGGCACCAGCACCGGCCCCCGGTCGCGGTTGTACCCGGGGTTGTTGATGTGTTGCACTCCAGGCGCGAGATAAATGCCCCTCCAGGCGTGGACCGTATAGTAGGACTCCACAATTTTCTCCCGGCCATAGCTCAGGCCGCCATCGCCGAGCAGGAAGCCGAGGCCGCCATCCGCCAGGTAGGTCTGGTGATCTTTGCAGATCCCGTTGCTGACGAAGTCAATTCCGGCGCGATCTTGTTTTCGATGCCACCATGCCCCGCTCGCCCCCACGCCCTCAACAAACGTTTGATCGACTTCCGTGTAGGCGAACGATTCCGTCTTCCCGTTGTCCCACCCGAAGCGTGCGAATGCGGTCAGGTAGCGGCTCAGGTTTTGCTCCAGGTTCACGCCGAATCCATACTTGCGCGTAATGTGCCAGGCGTGGTCTGTGATTTCCGGCACCGGCGTAAGGCCGGATTCAAAGTTGGCCACCGCCTCGCGGTAGATGCCCATGTTGGCGTAGTTGGTATAAGCCAGCAGGCGAACCACTCCAGCTTTCTTCGGAATCATCCCGTGACGAAGCTCGTATTCGAAATTCTCCGCATGCACCTGCCAGGGCCTCCACACCAGGTCAATTCCGTTCGCCACCTTTGGCATTAAAACTTCCGCAAAGCGGAACCCCCAGTTGCGGTCCTCGAAATCGGCGGTAAGGCCCACCGTATACCCCCGCGTGTCGGCGGCATAATCCCACGCCCCGTTGTTGTCGGTGGTCCAGTTGATGAATTGCAGATGCGTGTCGGAGCCCACGGAATTCAGATCGAAGAAATCCGGCATGCTGAATTTCCCAAAGCGGAGTTCGAGGCGGCGGCGTGGCAGTTCGTCAAACAGCGAAAGAAAGCTGCGGCCGTTTTCGACCTTGTCCTTGCTCAGAGCGAATACTTTGTGGATCATGGCTCGCCCCACATAGGGAGCTTTGCTTAGCGAGGGATTCCGCACAATATCCAGATCGGTGTTGCCGGCAAGGCCAAACCCGGCGCTGAGTGCGGCGCCTCCGGCCTCTTCAATGTCGACCAGAATTTCCGTGGACGAATTCACTCGCATCCCGGTATAGAGCGTCATCACCCGGGACGTTGCCTTCTCGTAGTCGGGACTCAAACTGTGCGTTCCGCTGTAGGCGGCGCTGAACGGAGGGTGCGTCTGGAAGATAAAGTTCGCCTGCCCGGAAAGCCAGAAGCGATTGCTCTTGAAGTGCGGAAACGTCGCTTCCGTGGCATCGTCGGCCGGCGCATCAATCGATGCATCGTCCGGTTTGGAAGCGGAAGTCGGAGAAGGCTGTTGCGCGCTGTCAGGGGCACCGGGAGAAGGCGCAGCGAAAGAAGTCGCGGCGGCAGAACCGGCGTCCGTTTGCTGCGCCAGCGCCGCGCCTCCGGCAACAACAGTCCACCCCGCCAGCAGCAGGCAGCACGCGCCGAGAGTCGCGAATTTCTTTTGCCCTTTCATTGTCACCATGATTTCGACACCTGGCCCACTGCCAGCCGCGCCCTTCCATCTCGCTAATCGAGGTTAACTATAGTTAACCTTATTTGCAAATGGCGACATCCTGAGCGTAGCCGTTTTTCAGGCAAAGCGAAGGATGTCCCGCTATGACTCAAGCGTGCAAGGGGAGATCCCCCGGCCCACTGGTGAAAACGCGGGCTTTTCGGAATGACTCAGAGGTCAAACTTGACTCACACCCCGTAATCATAATCTCTTGCCTCATAGCATACCCCAGTATAGTATATCTTCGTCAAGCAAGAAAATGGGAGATCACAGATGGCCCACACCCTGAGAGATAAAGAAAAACTTACCCTGCGCGTAAGGCGCATTCGCGGCCAGATTGATGCCATGGAGCGCGCCCTCGATGAAGGCAAGGACTGTGGCGACATTTTGCAGCTCATCACGGCGGCGCGCGGCGCAATGAACGGATTGATGGCCGAGTTGCTCGAGGATCACGTTCGATTCCACGTCCTCGATCCCTCGCGCAAAGCCACCTCCAAGCAGGCCGTCGCGGCGGATGAACTAATGGAAATCGTGCACTCCTACCTCAAGTAACAACGCCCCCGGCAAAAAAGTAAATCCCGCCACAAATTAAAAAGGACAGCTCGGAGCCCCCGAAGCTGTCCTCTGAACCCTCCCGGTTAGAAGGGCAACGTGATGACCCTACGTTACCTGCGCCATATTGCAAAATGATGGCGAAACCATGAATATCTGGTTAATTTGTTGGCTGCGCCGCTGCTATAGTGGTCGGTCACACTTTTGACTTGTCTCGTGTGGGAGCACTCGATGTCGCCCATTACATCTCGAAAGGTCGAGCAGTCGCGCCGTTTGCAACAGCGGGCCGAGAGCATGATTCCCGGCGGCGTCAACTCGCCCGTGCGCGCTTTCGGTTCGGTCGGCGGCGATCCGCCGTTTATCGTGCGCGGAAAGGATTCCCACATCTGGGACGCGGACGAGAACGAGTACATCGACTACCTCGGCTCCTGGGGACCGCTGATTCTCGGCCACGCCGCGCCCGACGTGCTCGATGCCATCGTCGAGGCGGCCGGCAACGGCACCAGTTTTGGCGCCTCCACCCCTTCCGAAGCTGATCTGGCGGAGTTGGTGCTGGCGGCTTTTCCCTCCATGCAGAAAGTGCGCTTCGTCAGTTCCGGCACCGAAGCCACCATGTCGGCCATCCGCCTCGCGCGCGCCTACACCAAGCGCAAATATATTGTGAAGTTCGAAGGCTGCTACCACGGCCACTCTGATTCCCTGCTGGTGAAGGCTGGCTCGGGCGTGGCCACGCTCGGCATCCCAGGATCGGCCGGCGTTCCCGAGGAGTTCACCCAATTCACCCTGGCCTTGCCCTTTAACAATGTCAAAGCTGTCGAATACGCTTTCCAGAAATTCAAGCACCAGATTGCCTGCGTGATCGTCGAACCAATCGTCGGAAACATGGGATGCGTTCCCGGCTCCGACGATTTTCTCGTGGCCCTGCGTCTGATTACGGAACGTGAAAAGTCCGTGTTGATTTTTGATGAAGTAATGACCGGATTTCGCGTGGCCTTCGGCGGCGCGCAGGAGCTTTACAACATTCGCCCCGACCTTACCACCATGGGTAAGATTATTGGCGGAGGCTTGCCGGTTGGAGCCTACGGCGGTTCGCACGAAATCATGAACCTGGTCGCGCCCCTGGGGCCCATGTACCAGGCCGGCACGCTCTCGGGCAATCCGCTGGCGATGGCCGCAGGCTGCGCCATGTTGAAACATCTGCGCGATCACAAGAAAGAAATCTATCCGCGCATCGACAAATTGAGCGGAGTGTTGGTCGAGGGCGTGGCCGCCGCTGCCAAAGACGCGGGCGTCCCGCTATGCCACAACCGCATCGGCTCGATGTTCACCTGGTTCTTCACCGAAGGACCGGTGACAGACTGGGATTCGGCGTCGAAATCCAACACAGAAGCGTTCGGCAAATTTTTCCGCACCATGCTCGACAGCGGCGTGTATCTGCCTCCCTCGCAGTATGAGGCAGTATTCCTCAGCGCGACCCACACGGAGCAGGATGTACAGCAAACGATTGCAGCCGCGAAGCAGGCGTTTGCAGCAGTGAAGGGAGCGGTGAAGGGATAGTGTGGAATCGGGCCCATTGGCCCGGTCAGGCGCGTAGCGCCGTAGCGTTTTGCAGCCGGCGCCCGCGAGGCAGTCGCTCAAGTAGCCTTCTCCATCATCTCCGGCACCGTCACAAACTCATATCCTTCCGCCTTATAACGCGCAATCATTCGATCCGTAGCGACCACGGTCTGAGCGCGGTCCGCGCCCATCTGCTTGTGTCCGCCATCATGCAACAGGATCACGTCGCCCCCGCGAATCTGCTTTGCAACTTTCCGCTCAATCACTTCAGCCGGCGGAGCATCCCAGTCGTAGCCCGTCACGCCCCACATCACCGGCTCCAGGCCCAGATCGCGGGCCAGGCGCAACACCGCAGGCCGGCGTCCACCGAAGGGAGGGCGAAACAGATTCGAATGCACGCCGATCGCATCCTGCAACGCGGCCCTGCACTGCACGAGTTCCTGACGGATTTCCACTTCGCTTTTGAAAATCAGCAGCGGATGGTTGAAGGTGTGATTCCCCACCACGTGGCCGGCCCGGACAATCTCGCGCGCGATCTCCGGCCGTTGCTGAACGTAGCGTCCAATCAAAAAAAAAGTAGCCTTCACGCCATGTCTGGCCATCAGCTCTAGCAGCCGCAGCGTGTGCGGGTCGTTGGGCCCGTCATCATAAGTCAGCGCGATCTGGCGCGAGCCCGCCGCAAGCCCGGTGAATGTCCGGCCATACCACTGCCCCGTCGGCGACATCGACTCGATAACCTGCGGCAACCGCGCCGGCAGCGACCGCGCCCGTGATGGCAACACCGAGCATCCGGGAATTGTAGTGCATCGACCGATTGAGTCATCGGGTGATCGGGCCATTGAAGATCGAACACCTCCGCTCGCTCTCAAATCGCCCGATCGCAAAATCACCCGATCGCCCGATTTCCCCTGTTAACTCTTCCCTCAATTGCCAGTAGCCGTCATCCGAGCTATCCTGCAAATTCCGGATATGATGCAAGTTCATGGCTAATCTTTTCGAACTGCCCCGTTATATTGCGGTGGAAGGCCCGGTGCGCGTCGGCAAGAGCACGCTGGCCCGCATTCTCGCCGAGCGTCTCAATGCCCAGCGAGTCATGGAGCCTGACTCCAATCCCTTCCTCGGCGATTTTTACGAGGGCAAGCGGGGCGCAGCATTTCAGGCGCAGTTCACTTTTCTGGTGCAGCGTGTCGAGCAACTGCGCGCGCTCGATCTGGGGCCGCGTTCGCAAAAGACCGTCGTCGCCGATTACATCATCGAAAAGGACAAACTTTTCGCCTGCCTCAACCTCACCGACCAGGAACTCGATACCTACAATCGTTACTACAACCACTTCCGTGAGACCCTGCCTACGCCCGACCTCGTCATCTACCTGCAGGCCACGCCGGAGGTGCTGAAGAAACGCCTCCGCAAGAAAAAATGCCGCCAATGAGCGCGCGGTGAGTGACGAGTATCTCGAAGAAGTCGTCAAAGCCTACGAGCACTTCTTTTTTCACTACACCTCTTCCGACCTGCTCATCGTCAATACCTCAGACATCGACTTCGTCGACCGCAACGAAGACCTGCAGGAACTCCTGCGCAAGGTAACGGAGCCCATCAAAGGCACGCAATATTTCCTCCCGCTAGGCGGCCAGGAAGCCGTAGGCGCTTGAAACCGTCGTCGGCCGTCGACGCAGCACCCAGTCGGAGTTTTCGTCGGAGCCTTGGGTGAAGAGGCTGAACGAAGCCGCCGCATCCTAGCCCGTTCAGGGCGGCATTCATTAGCCCCGGACGTAAGTCCGGGGAAGGGTAGGACGAAGAACGAGTCCCGTAGGGGACGGCACCACTCCTCGCGCACTCAGCCAGCCTTACTTCGCCAAGGCGCGAAGAGTTGTGGCGCTTGAAAACCGTCGCTGGTCCGGCGGCTTGCGGAAAATCCGGATTTTCGGCAAGTCCGGGAAGGGCACGAGTTCCACTCGTGCCGTAAGCCGCGCCAAATCCACGCGGCTTCCAGCCGCTGAGGTTGGCTCCCTCCTGCTGCGGTACTTTTTCCGCTGCCTGCTAGGACTTCACAGTCCCCCCGACTCCCCCGGTTCTGCGCGTGGTCACAGGCGTCAGCACTTTCCGTCCTCTTTGCTCCAATTAACGTGCGTTCCGGAATTGAGCATGAGCTGAGGGCCAGCGACTAACGACCATCGACCAACGCCACTTTTCCCGCTACAATACCCCCAGCATCCCAAAGATGCTGACAGGCTCTATCCGGCCAGCCGGAGGGGCACTGGAGGACAAATGAGCATCACTGGAATCGGCGGGCATCCCGGCTTTCCTGGCCGATCCCCTGGCCACGACGCGACCCGCCACAAGATCACCACCGCAACTCTCCGCGAACTGAAACTCCGCCACGAACCCATCACCTGTCTCACTGCCTACGACTACGCGACGGCGCGTCTTGTCGACGAGGCTGGCATTGAGATGGTCCTGGTCGGCGATTCCCTCGCCCAAACCATTCTCGGCTACGAAAACACGCTCTCCGTCACCATGGACGAGATGCTGCACCACGTGAAAGCGGTCCGCCGCGGCGTCAAGCGCGCGCTCCTGATCGCCGACATGCCTTATGGGTCGTATCACGTCGACCCGCAAAGCGCCCTGCTTAACGCCACGCGCTTCGTGAAGGAAGGCGGCGCGGAAGTGGTAAAGATCGAAGGCGGCGAAAAACGCGCCGACCTGATTCGCCGCATCATTGACGCTGAGATTCCCGTCGCCGGCCACATCGGCCTCACTCCGCAGTCCCTGAATGTCATGGGCGGCTACAAGGTGCAGGGAAAAGATCTCAGCGGCATCGAGCAACTCATGCGCGACGCCGTGGCGCTCGATCGCGCGGGCGTGGCCTGCATGGTGCTCGAAGGGATTCCCCGCGAAGTCGCGGCGATGATTACCGCGGAGGTCGCCACCCCCACCATCGGTATCGGCGCCGGCCCCGAGTGCGACGGCCAGGTGCTGGTGTTCCACGATCTTCTTAACCTGACCTTCGCCCCTCCCGCAAAATTTGTGCGCAGATACGGCGACGCCGCCGCCCTGATTGCCCAAAGCGTGCAAGCCTACGCCACCGACGTAAAGTCGGCGCAGTATCCGTCAGATGAAGAGTCCTATCATCTGCCCAAAGAAACGAAGGCGGGGCTCGAGACCGTGCTGGCACGCAAGCGCGCCATGCGATAGGACCACTGATAGTGCTACGCTATGCTCTTGAGGAGTTTCTCATGACTCACTTCTTGCCTGCGTTTTTTCTTCCCATATTCGGCTTCGGTTTCGTGATGTACTTTCTGCCCTCCCTTGTTGCTCTGGCCCGCAGCAAGCGCGACATCACCTCAATCGTCTTGCTGAACTTTTTCCTCGGCTGGACGATGATCGGTTGGGTGATCGCCCTGATTTGGGCATTCAAAACCGATATCCCGATGGTGGTGCGGTGAATTTGTCCGCTATTCGGGGCAGGTCGTTATGGGCTGTTTCTCTTCCCGGATTTATTCTTCCCGGATTTGTGCTGGCCGGATTTATCCTGGCGATGACCCTAGCGGCCTGCTCTCGGCAGACCGCGCCGCCGCCACCCGATGCTGCCACGCAGCTTCGCGCGCTGCCCGCCGCCGATCCCGCGAAATACCCTGCGCCGCAAGAGTCCAAACATTGGAGCAATCCCTACCTCGTCATCCGTCCGGATAGTGTTGGATTGCTCACCAGCGTGGCCGCCAACGAAGAACAGATTTTGAAGCCCGAGGAAGTCCTGAATGCTCTGGCGCGCCTGCCCCCATCGGCCTGGCCTTACGGGCGCGCCGTGGCCATTCTGCTCGAGGAAAAACCCACCGCTTCGGACGCCGATAAGATCGCGCTCCGCCGAAGCCGCGGCATTGTCGCGGGCGACCTGCAGGGCGCTGCCGTCGCCATCAACTGGATCTCCACATCCTGAAGCAAACTTTCACGGACGAAAAACACCATCGACCCTAACCAATGAAAAAATGAAAATCTGCACCATGATCGAAGAGATGCGGGCGGTCTGCCGCGCGACTTCCCGAGCAGCGAACACAGCCGGCCACCGGCTGGGTTTTGTCCCAACCATGGGCGCGCTGCACGAGGGGCATCTCTCGCTGGTACGGGCAGCCAGGGCTTCATGCGATGTTGTGGCCGTTTCGATCTTCGTAAATCCCACGCAGTTCGGGCCCAACGAAGATCTCGCGAAATATCCCAGAAACTTTGGCCGCGACTGCGAGCTGCTCGAAAAGGAAAAAGTAAATCTTCTCTTCGCCCCCTCGGCGGAGGAAATGTATCCCCCCGGGGCCGTGGCCCGGGTCACGGTGGAAGGCCTGAGTGGCAAGCTGGACGGGCGTTCCAGGCCCGGTCATTTTCGCGGCGTCACCACCGTCGTGGCCAAGCTCTTTCATATCGTCGAGCCCCATGCCGCTTTTTTCGGACAAAAAGATGCCGCCCAGGTCGCGGTGATTCGCCGCATGGTCAGCGATCTCAACTTCCCCGTGGAAATTGTCGCCTGTCCGATTGTGCGCGAGGCCGATGGTTTGGCCATGAGTTCTCGAAACGCCTATCTCGATCCCCAACAGAGGAAACACGCGCTGGTGCTGCATCGCTCGCTGCTGCGGGTAAAGCAATTATGGGACCGGGGCGAGCGCAACCCGTCCAAACTGGCGGCGGCGGGACACGAAGCAGTGGCGGAGGAGAAATCCGTGCAGCTCGACTATTTCGAAATTGTCGATCCCGACACTTTGGATCCGCTTCAGGAGGTCAACGGTCCGGCGCTGGTCGCGGTCGCCGCCTTCGTAGGCCCAACCCGGCTTATCGATAACATGATGCTGGGGAATTGATTATCAGAACCGATTGTCACCGAACTGAGGCAGCGGCCGCAGTCGCGGCGATGCGGGTAGAGGCAGACGCAGGCGAGAGTCGTTGCCGCACCATGTCCTCGATCTCCGACCACAGCCGCGGATCGCACTCGCTTTGCATGTGCCCCGGCGTGAATACGCGATCGAACCAGGATGCTTCCGCGCACTCGACCGGATTTTTCTTATAGTCAACCAGATAGCTTCCAAGGATCTGCGTTTTCGCCGGATCGGCGGCTGAGATCCGCGTCCGCCCGTGTACGATGCCATGCGGCTGATAGAAATTCACCGCCGCAGCCACATTGTCGGGAATTACGTAATCGTTTTGCCACACCTTGGCCACGCTGTCCACCTGCACGGTCAGCGTCACCGGCACTCCTTCGCGGCGCAAATCACGCGCCAGCAATACCGCGGCGGCCGCTCCCCAACTCTGCCCGAAAAGGATGATGTGCGCCCGCGTCTTTTCTTCCAGCGAAAGCACGCCGTCGTGATTGGTATCGAGCAGGTGAATCACGGCGTCATAGGCGTGTTTCCTGCGGCGGTTCTCAAAAACCCGCACATAAGTATTTTGAGGAGCCGAACTCCGGATTCGCTGCGCCAGTTGCACCGGGCCATGGTGTTGGTTGTCATGGCCGACGAAACCGCCGACAAAACCAATCACAATGTTGGAAGGGGCCGCAGTCGTCGAAGGACGGAGCGCCGAGCCATCGGCGGCTTGCGAAACCGGCAGCATCGTCGCAGCCAGAATCGCTGCTCCGACCACCCCAGCGCGAAATGCAGTCAACCAGCGCAACCGGGCTCCTGCTCAAACCTGCTCAGTAATTAAGATGATCCGCTCCGCTGGGGGACTCGAAAAAGGATCCTAAAAACCACACGGCCCAAACGCCTTGACCAGAGCGAGTTTCACGCGTCCGGCCCGAAAGTTAGTTTACACCCGATTGTCAAGCCGGTTGCTTCGTAGCGGGTCAGTTTGAATTTACTTTGAAGGGCTCGACTTCACCACAGCGCATGTGGGGACGACCACTGCCCATGTGGGGACAGCCGCCCCCGGCTGTCCAGCGGCCCGGCAGTATCGGGCCGCGGCGCACGCGCCGTAAATGCCACAAAAACTCAAGGCGGCGTCAGCCGGCGGTCTTGCAAACTGACCCACTACCGTTTGCTTATCTCCACCGTCCGCAACGGAGGAAACGTGTGCAGAAAATCGAACCCGCCGCGCGAGCCAGTGGCCCCGGCCGCGCGGAATGCCGCCAGGTAATTCGCCGTTTTCTTGAAGTCGGAAATGATGGCTCTACCCCCGGGTTTCAGCACGCGCACGATTTCGCGGCAGGCCCGGTCCCGCCCCTCGCGCGTGGGAATATTGTGCAGGCACAAGTTTGAGAGGACCACATCGAAGCTGTCATCCGGAAACTTCATCGCGGTGGCATCGCCGCCGATCACTTCCACCCTGTCGGATACACCTTCGAGCTCCGCGTTGTGCAACGTGTTTTCGCGCGCGTTGCCGGAGAGATCGGTTCCGCTCCAGATATCGATGCCCACGGCTTTCCCCGTCGTCAGCTTCTTCGCAGCGCCGATCATCAGCAGTCCGCGGCCCGTGCCCACGTCCAGAACCGTTTCTCTTCCCGTCCACGGCACGCGCGCCAGCATTCGGTCGCGATGGTGGAATTTCCCAGTCTTCGCGTAAAGGATCATCGCGATGCCCTCGAACAGGCAGACCGCCGCGGTCGGAATCGCCATGCGCCGAAGCATGATCGTCCCATCCCCGATCCTGACCACCGGCACAAAGTAGGCTAATGCGGACAGGGTGATTCCAATGATCAGCAGGTTGCGCACCACGCCGGGAGCGTCGATGCCGTAATCGGGTTTAACACTCTTGTTTGCCACCCGCGGATTGTAACTGAAAATCCCTCCCCGCGAAGTTGTCATCCCGAGCGTAGCGAAGGACCTCTAGCTTAACCGGCCGAACGCGCAAGCCACCCGCACTACTACCCGCTTTTCCTGCCGGAAACAAACGCATTCCCGGCAAGCACATATCGCAAACGCCAGTCCGCCGCCTTCGTGATGCCGATGCGCGGCGTGATCTGGATTTTTCCTGCGCGAAAGCCGTCGTCCCCAATCCACAACCCGGATTTCGGTGAGGTCAGATCGCAGCCATTGTCGCGCGTTCGCGTGATGCCAAAGGCTTCGGCGAGCCGCCCCGGTCCGCTGGTGAGTTTGCGGAGATCGCCCGGCGTATGCACTTCAATATCTCGAGCGCGCGCCATCTTCTCGATGCCAGTGAGTGGTTCGAGCGCGCGGAACAGGACCGCCTCAGCCAGGCCCTCGCGCTGGCAGGAAACATTCAGGCAATAGTGCACGCCATAGATGAAGTAGACGTAGGCAAAACCGGGCGGGCCAAACATCACCGCGTTCCGCGCCGTCAATCCCGGAGCCGCGTGCGAGGCCGGATCGCGTTCTCCCAGGTAAGCTTCCACCTCAACGATGCGCGCCGTCAGCTTTCCCGCGCCGCGCACCAGTACCTTGCCCAGAAGTTCACGGGCCACACGCCGTGCCCCGCCGGCGTAAAAAACGCGGCCCAGGGGCGCGATGGGATGGGGCACGATGCGCGGGGGAACGATCGGCCGGGAAACGATGGGCTGACGCGTCATATTGGAAGTTGCAAACAAGAAGCGCGAATGCAGAAGTCGAACCCCGGCGCGTCCGCAAAACGAAGCCAAGTCCCTGCACCCTGGCCCCTGATTTTCCCTCTCCTACGCCGCGCCTTTGGCCGATTCTTTCAGATAGGCCAGCACTTCTTCGGCATGGCCGTCCGCCTTCACCTTGGGAAAGATGTGCTGGATCCTGCCGTCGGGCCCGATGATGAACGTGGTGCGCGCCACTCCCATCACCTTCTTGCCGTACATGTTCTTTTCCTTCAGCACGTCGAATGCGATGGCCACTTTCTTCTCCGCATCGGCCAGCAGCGAAAAAGGCAGCTTGAATTTCTCCTGAAACTTCTTCTGCGCTGCCGGCGTGTCGGGCGAGATGCCAAGTAACACGGCGCCCGTTTTCTGCATCTGTTTGTAGGTGTCGCGAAATTCGCAGGCTTCGATCGTGCATCCGGGAGTATCGGCGCGAGGATAGAAGTAAAGCACCACCACTTTGCCCCGCAAGCTTTTTAGCGAGATTTCCTTCCCGTTCTCGTCCTGCAAATTGAACTCGGGAGCCTTATCATTGACTTGGATACCCATGAGATCCTCGTTTCCGGCAAAATCGCCTTCGATGCAACCAATTATGGCCAGAAAGTCCTTATACCGCAGATTGGGGTCCGCCGTCATCGTGATTCTGGCGCTTTTCGCCGCCGCCGCTCCGCTCGCCTCCGCCCAGGGGCTGCCGCAGCTCAAGCGCCCCACGGAGACTCCCGAAGAAAAACCACCGGAGCCGCCCAAAAAGAAAAAAGTGAAGGGCCCGCGAGCCGTAGCAGTTTTGCAGTTCACTGCCAATGGCAAGCCCATGTTGATCCCCATCGCGATTTTGGTCGAGGGCAAATTCTACGACGCGGGCGCTTATAAAGCCGCCCCCGTACCCATGGCGCTGTATTCGGGCACGGTCTACGAGGTCGAACAAACCGGCGAATCGCAGGGGCTGTTCACCGTCAATACCGCGCTCCACAGCAAGACCGCCGGCAGCCTTCATCCCTGGGTGGGCGCCGGATCATTTCTGCCCAATGGAACCGAGGCCGAAAAAAGCACGCGGAAAGCCGAAGACGTTCCCGTGGGCCTGGGTGCGAGCAGCACCGGCGGCAGCAGTGATGCCCCTCCGCGCCTGACCAAGGCCACCGCGGCCAAGCCGCCGGCTCCCGCTCCAGCCGCCGCCCCGCCTGCAAGCGATTCCTCTGCTCAGAATTCTGCTCAGGACAAAGACAAAGACGCGCCAAAAGCCGCCGCCACAGCCGCTTCTGGAGGCACCCCCGCGAAAACGCCATCCGGCGAAACATCCCCAAGCCAATCTCAAACCGCCGCGCCGCCAGAAAAAGATTCGGCCGGATTCTATCGCCCTACTCTGCGCCGGGGCACGCCAATGCAAGCACCCAAGGAAGAAGAATACGACCCACCGGCGACTCCAAAAAACGACTCCGCAACAACTGCCCCCGCCGCAGCTGAGGTGAAGCGGGTGCCCGCAATTTCCGATGGCGGCGGCCCCGATCCTCGTCCTTACAACTTTTTCTGGAAAACCGGCGAAGAGGACGATCGCCGCAATCAGATGCTGGCCCTTGCCGCGGATGACGTTCGCTCCTACCTCAATGCCATGGCTAAAAACAGCATCGCGCCCAAGCCGCCGGTCCCGAAAACCACTTCATCCCGCAAGGCCCCGGTCAAAGCCGTGCAACCGGAGTTTGACAGCATTCGCTTTCGCGCCTTCGACGTGTGGAGCAACAATCAGCCGGTGATGATCTTGAGCGCCGAAGCGCACCTGCCTCCCGCTCCCGGCGCAAACGCTGCACCGGCTTCCTACAGCGTTACGCTGGTCGCTAAACCCGATATTTACGGCACCTTGCATAAGTTGTATTCGGGGGTCACCGACAAGTTTCACCTGGATGTCACCCCGCGCCTGGAGTTGATCGATGCCGTCGATGCCGATGGAGATGGGCACGGCGAGCTGCTCTTCGCCGAAACCAGCGATGCCGGCAGCGGATATATCATCTACCGCCCCACCCCAGACAGGTTGTGGAAATTATTCGACAGCTTGAATGCCCAGTGACCTGGCAATGGGCCATGTGGGGACGCGGTAATACATGTGGGGACAGCCGCCCTCGGCTGTCCGGTCGAGCGCAGCTCGACTGGGTTTGCAGCCACCCGCGAACCATTTGGCTTTACGTTTCAATGCCCACATGGCAGACCCGGCCCACCACGTAATCGGAGGGCGATTTGCCTTCTTCCATCGTCAACACTTCGATCGGATAAGCCTGGTTTTGCGGCCGTAGGATCAGCTGATCTCCCGCCGTTTCCACATATTTCACCGTACAGGTCCCGCCTTTAAGCACCGCATACATATTGAACTCACCCTTGCGATAAGGCTTGAGCGAGTTGTAATGGCGGTCGATCAGTAGCGTCGCGCCCGGCAGGAGCCGGGGATACATGCTCATGCCTTCATGGGCGTCCACTTTGATCATCACAAAGCGCTCCCACCCTTCGCGGTCGCCTTCAGTTTCCGCTTTCAGCTTCTTCAGAAAACTCTTCTTGAATTTTAAAATTTCTTTCACATCCATGCTGGTCACAAGGGGGTGGGTGGCGGCCACTTCTCCATCGACGACCAGCACGTTTTGGAACTCGTCATTGCTCGGCGGCAGAATCGAAGCCCGCTTGTTTACCTCCGTCGGATCCAGCAGATCGAGCACCGAAAGATGCTGTACCGCCAGCACCCGGTCCATGCCTTCCAGGCTCAATCCCCGCTTTCGATTCAGGAAGTTGGAGATGTGCGCCTGCTTGAAACCGGTCTGCTGCGCCAGCCGGAGCCCGGTCAGCTCGCCCCCTTCGATGCGCCCCCACAAAGTATCGCGGAGATTATCCTGCAGCACTCGAAATTTCATGCGCGGAGTATAGCATGGGGCTATAGCATTCCGCTAATCGTAACAGTTTTCCACAGCCCCATTGGTATAACGACCTTGACCACGATTATGCACTTGACACATCACTGCTTTTCTGTCATTATGGGGTTCATTCGGGAGCATCCACCATGAACCTCTTAGACATTTACAAAGAACTGAACACTGAAGAAAAGTGTCTTACCTTCCTAGAGCATATGCGCTGGCCGGATGGAGTCAAGTGTGTATCTTGCGAATCCCTGCGAATAACCCGGATAACGTCTAAGGGAAAACTCAACAAGAAAACGGGTAAGCGCAGCCCGGATCGCGAACTCTACCAATGCAATGAATGCCGCTTTCAGTTTACGGCTACCACTGGCACGGTCTACCATGACACCCACCTGCCTCTCTGCAAGTGGTTTCTCGCCATTGCTCTGATCACCGAATCAAAAAAGGGAATCTCCGCGAATCAGCTTGCTCGCGCTCTGGGCGTGCAGTACCGCACTGCATGGTATTTGGCGCACCGTATTCGCAAGGCGATGGTGGATGTGGATGCCCCAAAACTCAAAGGAATAGTCGAAGTGGATGAAACCTACATTGGCGGGAAACAGCGCGGCCATCGCAGCAAGCTGAAAAACAAAGACGTGGTGATCGGAGTGCGCGAGAGGGGCGGTCCGGTGAGGTTCGTGCAGACTCCAGACAACAAAGCGGACACGGTTTATCAGGTCATCGCAGACAACGTTGCGAAAGACGCGCAAGCCATCATGACCGACGAAAGCCCGATCTACAATTTCGAGACTACGCAATTCCACCGCGTCCGGCATGAGCGCATCAAACACAAAGACAAAATCTACGTGCGCGGCGACGTTCACACGAATACCGTGGAATCCGCATTCTCGCTATTCAAGCGCGGCCTAACCGGAGCCTTCCACAAAGTCAGCTTAAAGCACCTGCAACGCTACTTGAACGAGTTCTCCTATCGGTTCAACAATCGGAAGGATGCGAATCTGTTTGGTATGACGGTGCGGCGCATGGCGCTGGCGGGTAATTTGCCTTACGCAAAACTGGTTGAGGAGAATGCGTTTACGCCGTTCGTAAGGCCGTAAGAATGGAAAAGGCCCGCGCCAACGGGCCTAATCAGAAACGAAGGTGATGAAGTGAATATATCACGATTTGGGAAGTGGATTGTGGCAATTGCTGCGGGGATCGCCATCATCATTGGATGCGCCAGAAGTGTAGTTGAGATAGCGCGAACCCTGAACGGCTGGCACGTGCTGGCCAGTCTTGGATTCGTGGTCTTGTGTGCGCTTGGTATTGATAATTTTCTAAACTGGCTAAAAGCGCAATTTGCCGCACTACGACGGGAAGAGGGCGAGAATCGCGGCGGCGAACATGAATGGGTTTTACGTGAATTGCAAAATCGAGATGACAGATTGAAAAAACTGGAAGCACTAAAAAATGATTTTATTCGCCCCGCCTAGCGCTTCTTTCTGCTCGGAATCTCTGGAAACAGCATCGCCAATTTAACTGGATCGGTTTCTGGCGGTGACTCACTTCTGTGGCGGGATCAACCTCTCTCGGTTCTTCGGGTTCTTGACGCGCACGTTCTCTCGCCTTACTGGGTTAGATTGCAGTAGACCCTTGACGATCCTCTCGAATTTCTTCCGATCTACCTTTAAACTCTTCTTTTGCACTGTCATTCACAACTCCGCACAGACATCGCTCGTTGACAACTTTTCCCTATGGCGTAGCATCGCCATCGCACTCAAACGGCGGAGACGAGCAAACCGCTAGGCTCAACGGTCTTAAAAACCGTCAAACTCCTGACCGGGTTTTATGGGTTCAACTCCCATCTCCGCCGCATTCACGAAAGGCGTCACCATGCAAAGCAACACCGACGAAACAGTACGCCAATTATTTGAGATCGTTCAAGGGGAATTTTCCATCCTCTGCGATCTTGAACGAAATAACCTATTACTCATTGAATCCTCCCAGCCGGGAGTCTCGCAAGAAGCTCGCGCTGCTGCGCTTGCAACCGTTCGTGCATCTCTGCTAGACGCGTCCGAGCTTGGGAACAAAATTGCCGAATTTGCTCTGAAAGTTCGCTAGGGCCAACCTCGGGCCGGGATTCCCCGGCCCGCTTTCTCCCCCTGTCACGGTTCCTCATTTTGACTCTCCCCTCAGTGCTGCGTCAAATGCATGATCGTGACCTTGACGAAGAAATTTCACAGCTATACTCTCGCGAAAGTCTATAACCCAAATTCGTTTCAGGGGGACGTGCCCCATGAGCAGTATCGATAGCCAGAAGGAAGAAAAGAGCTTCGTCGAGTTTCGGCGCAAGGTCCGCGCCGCGGAGGTGCTTTCCGCGGCCATGGAGCACTTGCTGAGATCGGTGAACTTCAGCGGGCGGGTCAGCGTGATCGTGCAGAACGGCCGGGTTCTGAAGTCCGGTTACGAGGAAGGATTTTTCCGCCAACGTGAGACCGGCTCATTGCTGAGAGAAAGAGAAACAGAAAGAGAAAGAGAAACAGAAGGGGTGGCCCTCGAACCTTAAGGCTCGAACTAGAATCGCTCGAGCCGTAGGCATCACCCGGAGCACTGGGTCGACAAATAAATAGCCAGGCAGGCCATCGTAAGAGAAACGAGCCCTGCGTTTCGGTTCCCGCTTCATCAGCGGCGGCCGGCGCAGGGCTTTTTTGCTTCGATTTATCGAAGCTCGATTTAAGGAGGGAACGAATGACGAAGATGAGGGCAAGCAAGAACAACAGCTCGACCAGTGAGTTGCAATTCGAATTGAAATATTGCGAACGCTGCGGCGGACTCTGGCTGCGTCCCGTGGGCGGTCCGCAGGTGTACTGCGCCGGTTGCGCTCGAGCCATGGCCGCTGCCGCCGGCCAGGGTAAGGCCGTCCGCAGCCAGGACCCCACTGAAACCGCGCTGGAGTAAAAACGAAGACGAGTTTGAGAACCTTGGGGAGTACAGCGACCCCGATTCGGACGACCTCGATTCGGACATCGCTGGAGGTGTCGCATGAGCCAATTTGTCTCGTGGATCGCAGCGGTCGCGGATGGCGAGTATCCAACGACGGGCATGCCCGGCATACCGCCGAAGATGCCGGCAGAGAACAAAAACGCTAGGCGCGAAATTTCGCAAAAACAAGATTTCGCAAAAACAGATTTCTCAAAGTAATGCCCCGGTGCGAAGTCTGCCCCAACACAATTTTCCCTCAGTCGCGGGCCGCGGCGCAGGGCAGCCACGCGAGCCCGCCCTCGATCGCAATCCGGATCTGTGGCTCTACCGCAATCGCACCGCGGCTCTGCTTCGACGCTACCTGCGGGTTTCGCTCGAAACCGGAAGGTTGCCCTCGCTTCTGGGGCGGGATTTTTTTCGCGCCAAGGTCACGTCGTATAGGGCCTCCACCTTCGAGGACCGCGTGATATTTGTGCGGGATGTGGAGATGTGCCTGCATCGACTGCCCGAACCAGACCAGGAGTTAGTCGCCTGCGTTATTTTGCAGGAGCACGATCAATGGGAGGCGGCGCGCATTCTGAACTGCGGCCGCGCCACCGTACAGCGCAGGCTGTACGACGTGCTCGACCTGCTCAGCGAGGATTTCCTCCGAGTGGGTTTGCTGGTCGCGATTCCCGACAACGACGCCGGGACGAAATAACAACCATGCTGTCAAGAGGCGAGTGGCGCCGGAACCGGCGCAACTCGCTGATGACACGACGAATATAATTGCGCAGGTCGTGATGCAGCCACCCGTCGCGAAATGCTATTCTGAATATATAGAGTCAAGAAAAACAGAAACTCGGTAGTGTCCTGATTTCGATTTTCTCAGCAACCTCCGCATATTCTTCGCGCACTCTGCGGTGAAAGGCTTTTGCTCGCGGAACTTGGTACACGATCAACTCTCACAAGGCGCGCCCAAAAGCGCGCCTTTCGCATTCGGGGTGAAATTTTGGCTCTATCGCGTCGTCTCAAACTGCGGGCCGTGACCCTGAAGAACCCCCAGGCAATCACCGGCGCCACCATGGCAATCCATTGCGGTACGGAAACTGCAGAGACAGAAACAGAGACAGAGACAAAAACAAAGACAAAGCCAGACGCAGAAACCAAGTCGGCCGATCGCGTCGAGGCATGGAAGAACATCCGCAAGAGCGTGGAGGATTCAGCTGAAAGTATCATCAACGGACTGATTGAGGGCGCCAAGGCTGGCCATTTGGCTTCCGCGAAATTTCTGTTCGACCTCACTGGAGTGGGTCCGCCGCCGGAGCAGGCGGAAAAGATGGTGGCGGAATTTTCCCTGGCGCACACCCTGCTCCTGCGCATGGGGCTGTCGCTCGATCCCGTAGTCGCCGGGGAACTGGTATCCACCACTGCCGTACACGACAAAAAGAACGCGAACCAGCCCACATCCAAGGTTGCAGCTGACGCCGGGCCACGGCAAAACGCGCTCGTCGCAGCCAGCAGCGAAGGAACTCATCGCGAAGCCGGAGCGTGCCGGTGAAGCCGATACCGTAGAATGAAGCCCGGGAGTTGGAATGCAGGCGAGTCCGGCGGAGTCAGCGTGCTGTCGTTCTCTCCGCAGGTCAGATCGCGACGGATTGAACCGGCCAAAAAAGACCTGGCCAAAGCAGCTCAGCCCGGTTCGCGGCGCCAACATCCTCGAAAAAGTCGGGCGCAAACAAGCGCCCGCAAAATCAAGACCAAGATAAAAACAGGACGCAGGTTTGGGATGGATATGACGTGGGTGACCGACCGGATCGCGGTTGGCGGCGGAATCTGGAACGCAGACAACATGGCTGCGGTGTCGCGCGCGGGCATCACGCACATCATCGATATGCAGATCGAGTTCGACGACACGCCCCTGGCCGTCGAGCAGGGCATCAAGGTCTGCTGGAATCCCGTCGACGACGATTTCGAGCCCAAGCCGCCGGAAGTATTCGAGCGCGGTGTGGAGTTTGCGCTCGCGGCGCTCGAACAGGACGGCGCGAAAGTGTTTATTCACTGCGCCGCCGGCGTCCACCGCGCCCCCATGATGACCCTCGCGCTGCTCGCGGTGATGGGGTGGACCTTAGAGGATGCAATGGACTTGATCGAGGCAAAACGCGCGCCGGCCGATTTCGCCGACGTTTACGTGCAGAGCGTTGAAAAGTTTTTGCAGGAACGAGGTTGAATGGCTGGTTTTCAGGTTTAGCTCGCTGCTCAAGATGACATTTTGAGGAGGAAGTATGTTGCAGGCATGCCGCCCCACAGGGCGGCTTTTTTATTGGGCGCTGGCAATAATGGCGATGGCGGCCCTCGCCGCCACTGCCCGCGGTGAAGGTCCCGCGGAAAAACCAGGGAAAGCAACGGCTCCTCCCTCCGCCACGCCGCGAGCCTCAAATCCTTCGCCCCATGCGGCTTCGCCCGCCCCCCAGAGCGGACCGGCGCTCACCAGCATTATCGACACCGTCTATCTCGCGTCCGGAACCCCTGCTCAAGGAACGCTCGTGATCACCTGGCCCGCGTTCGTAACCGCAAGCGGATCGGCGGTTGCCCCCGGCTTCCTCGACGTGACCCTGGGAACAAACGGCGCTTTGAATGTGCAACTGATCCCGAATGCGGGTGCAACGCCTCCGAACACCTATTTCACCGTGGTCTACCAGTTGCAACCCGACGAAGTCCGAACAGAATATTGGGTCGTGCCCACCAGTTCCCCGGCGACTCTGGCACAAGTGCGCACCACCCCAGGCTCGGGAACCGCCGCGCAACCGGTCTCAATGCAATACGTAAATACGGCTCTGGCGGCGAAAGCCAACGATGATGCCGTTGTCCACCTGTCCGGCGCAGAAACCGTTACCGGCACCAAGAGCTTCACCGCGCCTCCGAATGTGCCCGCGCCCGTGAACACAGGGGACGTTGCAAATAAATCCTACGTGGATACCGCCGTCGCCAACGTCGGAGTTGGCAATTACCTGTCGACGTCGGGCGGTACGCTAACCGGCCCGCTCACTTTGAGTGCCAGTCCCACCGCGCCCTTGCAGGCGGCTCCGAAGCAATATGTGGATCTGTCGGCGGCGGGAAAAGCCGACCTGGTCAGCGGCCTGGTGCCCACAAACGAATTAGGCAGCGGATCGCCATCGAGTTCGAATTGCTTGCTCGGCAATGGCGCCTGGGGCGCCTGCGGATCAAGCGCAAACGCCACGGAAATTCAGAGTGTGCCCGTGGGCTCGTCCGCGCCCTCCAATGGACAGGTGCTCACCTACTCTTCATCGAGCGGGCAGTATGCCCCGGCAACTCCCACCGGCGGAGCCGGAGGCGTCTCGATAACTCCCGCGGCCAGCCAGAACATCGCACAGCCGGCAGGCACGCAGTTCTCCACCAACAATCTGGCAAACATCCGCTACGTCACACCCAGTTGGAATTGGTCTTATACCGATAGCGGAGGCATTCTCGGCAACCTCACCACCGCCGGTTCGGGCTTGACCATCACGCTGACCTGCACCACACCAGTGCCCTGCCCGCTCGGCATCGATGTCGCTTCCACGCTCTCCGGGCACTATCCCGTCAACAGTCACTACTACGTGTATGCGGTCTACATCTCCGGCACCGGAACGCCCGAAGCCGCGCCCGTGACCGGTGGAACCTGCACTTCGTTCATGCCGCGGTTTTATCTGGAAAGCTGGACGCTCGGCTTGCAGGGGATCGCGTGGTACTACGCCAGTTCCCAGGCCGAGCCGGTGTCGGCGGAAACTTCGTATCAGCAGGTTTACAACTGGCTCCAGGGAACCACATTGACGGCGCCTTGCGCGGCCAGCGGCACGGTGTGGTCGTGCCAGATCAGCCAGAATGGGACGCCGTATCTGGTGATGTGGGATACGTCGCAGAGTTGCTCGGGAGGGTTCTGTACTACGGGGAACCAGGCGGTCGCATCGCAGTGGACGAAGTATCAGGACATGACCACGTCGAGCGCTCCGCTTGCAATCTCAGGACACAGCGTTCCGGTGGGGATAAAGCCGGTGCTACTTCACTGAGAGAGTTCTCAAGGTCATTCGAAGTCATGCGAGGCACGGTGTAAGCCGTGCCTTTTTCCTTTCTAGCCGAAAGCAACCAGGAGGCAGGTCGTGAAAAATGCAGGGGCGGTGAAGTGGACCGGGGTGAAGTCGACTAT
The DNA here is from genome assembly GCA_963784085.1 of uncultured Acidobacteriaceae bacterium. Taxonomy (GTDB): domain Bacteria; phylum Acidobacteriota; class Terriglobia; order Terriglobales; family Acidobacteriaceae; genus Sulfotelmatobacter. The sequence continues at coordinate 222,527 of CAWAQH010000013.1, forward strand.
GACGCTGGTCATGTGCTCAATGCTGATGTGCGCGATGCTGATTTGGACGGCATGTTCAACAGCATGGATCGGCGAGGCGGAGCGGATTGTCGGGACCTTGATTCCGGCGACGGCGAATCTGGTGGCGTTGGCGGCAGCGCTCGATGGCAGCAACGTTTCGGCGGCCGATCTGCAGGCGATCCAAAACGCGGGCGCTCAGGCCGGTGCGGATTTGCAACTGATGCAGTCGCTGATCGCCGAATATCAAAAGGCAGATGCGGCGACGCAGCCAGGATTGCTGAATCAGATTCAGGCGGCGCTGAGCGCGGTCGAGTCCACGCTGAGCGGACTGTTGCCGGCGCTTCACATCAAGGACCCGGCCACGCAGGCGAAAATTACCGCGGTCGTGGGGATTCTGCTTTCGGAGGCAGAGTCGATGGCCGCGATTGTGCCGCTGCTGGAGGTTGAGGCGGGCGCTTCTCCGCAAATGACGGCGAAGGCGGCAAGACAGGCCCGGAAGCGGCCGCCGCTGACGGCAAGCGAGTTTGTGAGTTCCTATAACGCGACCATGACGGCCAGGACTGGAAACGCGGAACTGGACCGTGCCGCGGCAGGCATGAGCATTCACTTGCATGGGAAATTTACGCGCTGGGCAAGTGCAGGAATTCTGAAATAGTGTCATCCCGACCGAAGCCTCTCATTCCTGAAAGGAATGAGAAGCGTAGTGGAGGGACCTGCTTCTCTGCAGGTTGCACAGAGATTTCGGGACGACAAAAAGACTTCGGGGGGATGACTTTGTGAGCGACGATTGGAAGCTGCAACATCATGTGCGGTGTGAATGCGCGCGCTCGATCGATCATCCTTCGCAGGCGCGGCCCGGAATCCATGTTCTTCCCCACAAGCTGTACGTGGTGACGATGCTTGAGAATCCGCTGCGCTGGCGGTCGCGCTACTGGAACTACTGGATGTTCGAACGCGAATGCGAGGCCGCGGGAGCGATGTTGTACACGGTGGAAGTGGCATTCGGCGAGCGCCACTTTGAAGTGACGCAGGCGGCGAATCCGCGGCATCTGCAATTGCGCACTACGAGCGAGATCTGGCACAAGGAAAATGCCCTGAACCTGATGATACAGCGCCTGCCGGCCGAGGCGAACTACGTCGCGTGGATCGACGCCGACGTAAAGTTCAGCCGGCCGGACTGGGCACAGGAGACGGTGCAACTTCTCCAGCATTATGACGTGCTGCAGATGTTCAGTCACGCTCAGGATGTGGGGCCGGACTACGAGCCGCTGGCCACCACTCCCGGATTTCTCTACAAGTGGGTGACCGACCGTCCCCATCCGCACGACGCAGAATTCGCACAACCGGCGCCGGCGTATGGCTATTACAGCGTGCACAGCGGAAAGTTCTGGCATCCGGGATTTGCCTGGGCGGCCAGGCGGAGCGCGCTCGACAGCGTTGGCATGTTGATCGATCACGCCATTCTCGGGTCCGGCGACTGGCACATGGCGGCGGCGCTGGTGGGGCAGGTGCATCGATCTTTATGCTCGGGATATTCCGCGGCTTATATCGAGAAGTGCCGCGAGTGGCAGCAACGCGCCGAAAAATATATCCGGCGCAACGTGGGCTACCTGCCCGGCCTGGTGAACCATCTTTTTCACGGAGCGAAACGGAATCGTTCCTACGACCAGCGCTGGAAATTTCTGGCGCAATCCGGATATGACCCCGATCTCGACTTGAAACGCGATTGGCAGGGCCTGTATCAGCTCACCGACCGGAGCCTGATGCTGCGAGATGGCATCCGGCAGTACGCGCGCATGCGGAACGAGGACTCGACGGAAGTGTAAGCACCGCCGACGATCTTCAGCAACTGCAGTTCAGCAGCCGTTCCGCAACGCGAAAGCGCAAGTCGCGCCCCAGGGGGACGCATGCCACGGAGAATCCAACCTTAGAGGATCTTTACTTATTGCAGCGATTCGGGCCGCTTCTCGACGAGCACTGGGGAGAACTCACAGTGCGGGATCATCTGATCGAAAGACTTTTGAAGATTCGTCCCAAGGCTGGCGGAAGCGAGTTTCTGCGGCTAAACCGGGCGCAGCGGGAATATTCGCAAAAATGCGGCCGGCGCAACATTGTTCTGAAAGCAAGGCAACTCGGCACCACAACTTATATTGCGGCGCGATTTTTTCTGCAAACCATCACCCGGCCGGGAACATTGTCCGTGCAGGTGGCGCACAGCCAGGAATCGGCCGAAGCGATTTTCACCATCGTGCATCGCTTTTGGGAGAACCTGCCCGAAGCGTCGATGACGGGGGCGCTGGTGGAATCGCGTTCGAATGTCCGCCAGATTGTGTTTCCACGGATCGACAGCGAGTATCGCGTGGAAATGGCGGACGCCAACGCGGGGCGGGGCATGACCATCCATAACTTGCATTGCTCGGAGGTCTCCCGCTGGCCCCGCGGTGGGCAGGACACCCTGGCTTCGCTGCGCGCCGCGCTCGTGCCGAATGGCGAGATCGTGCTCGAGTCAACGCCCAACGGGGCGTGGGGTGTGTTTTACGGCGAGTGGCAGCGCGCGCGGGAGAATGGTTACACGCAGCATTGTTTCCCCTGGTGGTATGAGGAAAGTTATCGGGAAGCGGTTGAGCCCGGACAAATCCTGCAGCCCACCTCGGAAGAAACCGAGTTGATGGAGCGGCACGGGCTGGCCGACGACCAGATCACGTGGCGGCGCCGGCAATGGAACGCGCTTCGCAGCCTGGCGGCGCAGGAATATGCCGAGGACGCGGACGCGTGCTTCCTGCTTTCCGGTGAATGCGTGTTCGACCTGGCAGCGCTCGACCGGGCGGCGGCCCTGGCCGCCGGAGAAATGGCCACGGAAGATAATGGCCGGCTGCTGATCTGGCTTCCACCACGAAAAGAAAAGCGGTACATCCTGGGAGTGGACACGGCAGGCGGGGGATCGAACGGGGATTACGCGTGTGCGCAAGTCATCGAGCGGGCAGTCGGAGTGCAGTGCGCCGAGTTGCACGGCCATTTTCCGCCTGCCGAACTCGCAATGCGCGTCGCCGAACTGGCGCAGAGATATCAGCAGGCGCTCGTAGCAGTCGAGCGCAACAATCACGGGCACGCCGTTCTGGCCCACCTGATCCATCGAGAGTATGAAAATATTTTTACCAGCAATGGCCAGCTTGGCTGGCTGACTTCGGCGGCGACCCGTCCGGCAATGATCGAGAACATGGCCGCAGTGTTGATCGAGAAACCGGAACTGTTTCACAGCCCCAGGCTGCTCGAAGAGTGCCGGACATTCGTGAGACGGGCGGACGGCAGCTCGGCTGCGGCAGACGGAGCAAACGATGACTGCGTGATGGCAATGGCGATCGCGCTGGCGGTTCGGCAGGAGAATGCGGGGCGGAGTGTGAAGAAGAAAATGGAGATGGCGAGCCTGAGGGTGGAATAGGCATGCGGAATAAGTCAGCGGCATGGTCACTTGTCACAGAGAACTAGGGGTGAGTTGGAGTAAGATGTCTCGCTTGACTGTGGCGGAGGTCTTGACCCTCCCGTGGCTTCACGGGCGAGAGCCTGCCCTGAGCTTGTCGAGGGGGTGCCCGCGCCACACGGACTCCATTGGTGGAAGCGATCCAACACGTAAGAAGGATGCGAGGCGGGGCGCAGGGGCATTTGATGCGCTGCTCGGATGGAAATTTTTATGTGGTGAAGTTCCGGAACAATCCGCAGCATCTTCGGGTTCTGACCAATGAAATGTTGGCGACGCGGCTGGCGGAGCGGGCGGGGCTGCCAGTGCCGGGCACGGAAGTGGTGGAAGTTCGCGACTGGCTGGTCGAGCATACGGCGGAGTTGAGTATTCAGTTGGCGCATGAGCGCATCCCCTGCCAGGCGGGACTACAATTCGGATCGCGGTATGCGGTGAGTCCGCTCGAAGGGCAGGTATTTGACTATCTTCCGGCCGAGATGTTCGGGCAGGTGAAAAATTTGGAGACGTTTGCCGGGATGCTGGCCGTGGACAAGTGGACCGGAAATGCAAACGGGCGGCAGGCAGCTTTCTGGAGAAAGCTGCGCGAGAAGAAGTACACGGCAGCCTTCATCGACCAGGGATATTGCTTCAACGCGGGCGAGTGGACGTTTCCGGATTATCCGCTGCGCGGCGTCTATGCGAGGAATGAAGTGTATGAAGGCGTGCGCGGGTGGGAGTCATTCGAGCCGTGGCTTTCGCGCATCGAAAAGATGGATGAGGATGTGGTGTGGGCCCTGGCGGGAGAAATTCCTCCCGAGTGGTACGGCGGCGAGTGGGACGAACTGGAAAAGCTGGTGCGAACGCTGATTGGTCGGCGAGGGATGGTGCGAGAGTTGATTGAAGCATTTCGGGTTTCGCCCCGCAGGCCATTTCCGGCGTGGGCGGAGCAATGAGGGCCGATGGCTGCTTCTAGAAAACTCGAATTTTTCTTGCTGCGGTATGTGCCGGACGCGGTGAAGGACGAGTTTGTCAATATCGGCGTCGTGATGACTGAAGCCGGGGCAAGTGGCGGCGGGTTCGCGGAAGTGCGCTTCACAAAAGATTGGCGGCGGGTGCGGTGCCTTCATCCGCAGGCCGATCTGGAGATGTTCGCGGCGCTGGAACGCGATATTCGCGGACAACTGAGCATTCCGCAAGACCGCGAGGCCTTCCTGAAAAAACTCGAGGACTCCTTCTCGAATGTGATTCAGCTTTCGCCGGCGAAGGGATGCCTGGCGGATGATCCCGCGCGGGAGATCGAGGCGATGGCTTCGATCTATCTGGAAACGGCGAAGGTTGCGGGCACGCGCGAGGCCAGCGGGCGGCAGCGGATTTTGGCGACGATGCGGGATGCGTTTGAGCAGGCTGGAGTTGCGAAGTTCATTCTTCCGGTCCCGGTCGCGCCTTACACCAAGCCGGGTGATCCGTTCCAGTTTGATTTCGGATACCGGGTCGAGGGTACGATCAAGTTGTTTCATGCGGTGTCGATGAAGGCGAATGTAGATGCAGCCGTTATGCTGGCTGCCCGTTACCCGCGGATTACACCGGCAATGTTAAAGGTGACCCAGGCTGTGCCCGTGCTGACGGCTGTGATCGACGACGACCTCGATCGGGGAAATGAGAGCGTGCAGTTCGCGTTGAGCATGATGGAGGACGAGAAAATTCGCATCGCGGCCGCGGTGGAGATGCCGACGATTGCAGAAGAGGCGCGGCGGGAGTTGCGGGTGTGAACCGATATTGGAATAATGTCTGAGGGCAAAGTCGCGTCGTGTCACCTAGAGGGTGACCGATGGCGGCGTTGGGCCTATACTGTAGAGAGCGTGCAGTATCGCAGCCAGCCCGGTTTCGGCACAACCCGGGGAAGGCGATAGATTTTCGGGCGTACCAAGTTGGCCATTTGCACCACGTAAGGAAAGAGGTTAACTCTCGAGCAGCCAGAAGGTTACGCTGATGGGTACGCGATGTCCGGAGGCCGTGACCTTAGTAAGTGGAGGAATCACGGTAGCAACTTTATTCTTGACAGAGCATCCCAATAGGTGAAGACTTCTCGGCTAAGTGCCGATTTAACCGCTATTAAGGAAGCAGCGCGGAAAACCAGCCGCGCTGGGAAGGGCGGAAAAGATGAGCCACATCAATCAGACTACCAAGACCGAATTCTCGGTGAACTTCGTCCAGGCATCGTACTTCCTGGGTCGCATCCATGAATTCGAGGTCAAATACCGAGATCAGTGGCAAGGTTGGGGAGAGTTTCTCTCCGATTACTCCAAAAAACGCGTCGACCGGGACAATTCCGATTTCGACGAGTGGGCGTTCTTGTGCAATCACTTCATGGCTGATCTAATACAGTCAGGGCATGACACTGGTCCACCGGGCGATAAACGATACGCTCCGCAAAAACCCGAGTCGGACTCGGGTTTTTGCTTTTTGGAGACAGATTGTTCGACGCACAGATCTATTTCGAGAACGCACTCCGAGCCCTCGCTTCGTGCGAGAGCTACGCGGAGATTGTTAGCCCCAGGGGGTTGAGGTCCATAAGGCATGGCACTGCTGGGAGCTGATTGTATGGCGCGTAACGATCACATTTGCGTCCGGCGAAGTGCTGGAGATTTTCGAGTCGCACGAAAAGCGCATGAAACTGGGGCATTATCGGAAAGTCAAGTATCACTTTATGGATGCGGATCACAAATGCATTTTTCGAGTAGACACGCATAGTGGTGCGATACCGTTCGACGATCCTTGCCATTTGCATGTTGGAGTGGATGAGGCGGTGATCGAGGACGACGACGCCCGTCTGCACGGACAGTCTCTGATCGGGGTAGACTTTCTTACAATCTTCAATTGGGTTCATCAGCACTTGGACGGCACTCCGTTCATCTGGGAGCAGGCGTGAACAAGTACTCATCACAAATCGTCTACTTTGAGAGCGAAGGCCGCAAGGATAATCTCCAACAGGTCATTCGTGTCATCAAGAGATCCCTTAAGAGACGAGAGGATCTGCGCGGCCTGAAATTGGTTATTTTCACTGCAATGGGAGAGGGCCCAGCACTGGCCTTTAAGGAATTGATGCCGTATTCTCCAACAATCGTTGCAGTCACTTTCTCGTTGGACTTCTCCGTTAAGGCAGTCGACAGTGAGGAGCGATTCTTCCCACGGATCCCGACGCAAGTGAAGAAGTTTTTTGCCGGAGTAGAGATCACGGTCGTACCGCCTGCGCCTCTCCCTTTTGACTCCATCGAGGGTATGGACTGGCACAACCAACAAATGAAGACGGTGAAAGACACTATCGCCCTTTTCGGTGGCGGCTTCAACGCGTGCATTCAGGCGGTACTGAGAGCTTGTGACGCTGGAGAACTCGTGCCTGGCGAGCGGGTGATCGCAATGAGCGGCGATTGTGCCGCTTTAGTAACTGCGTCCACTACAACGAAATTCCTAACCCCTGAGGGACTTTGCATTCACGAAATCCTTTGCAAGCCGAGAAACTTTACTATCGCAAGGCGACCGCATCCGGCGCAGCACTCCATCCAAGAGGTGCTCCCGCCCGAGAAAAAAGCCAAGGCTCTTCCTGATAAGAAGGAATGAGACCGAAACAAGACAGAGCATCTGATCAGGCAGCGGAGAGTCAGGTGACGAGGGTGAATTAGCAGGGCGACACGCGTGCGAGACTAAAATGAAGACTTGCCCTGCTTCGGCGGGGCTTTTCTTTTGGGTGCGAGGGCAAGACGCCTTCGCGACAGCCGGCGGGACGCTGGCGTTACAAAACCGCATTCGTTACTTTCGCGGACGGCCACGGAGCTGCCGGCGCTTCTGCTTGCGAACGTTCAAGATGGCATCGTCGATGGTGTCGCGAAGTTCGCCGGCAGGTACAGAGGCGAAGGCTTCGCGCGCCTGGTTGACGGTCTGATCGAAGAGGCGCCACTTGACGGCGTCTTCGACGAACTTTGAGAGTGCGCCTTTCTTCAGCCCTTGCGCGCCGAGATAAGAGCGCAGAGCAAGATCGGTATCCTTCGACCACACGATTGTTAGACGGGTAATTTCAGCTTCGGGCATAGTTTCCCAGTTGATACGCGTATATCCGTTTATCAGTATATGTGATTATAGGGATTTTGAAAGTCAGTTTCTGTTAGGCACTGTGTACGAATGGGATGACCCGAGGATTGGGCGAAGATTTTAGCGGGCGGGGGCGTCCGCGCCACGCGAGAAAACATCATGACAATTAAAGAGACGTTGCGCGGCGCTTTGCGCCGGATTGCGGGAGTGTCTTCGTCAGGATCGCTGGCGAACGCCGAGAAAAAGCGGCGGACGATGCCGCTGCCCTCCATTTTCAACTCGTACGGGCCGCCGGGCGACATTCTGCCGAAACCCACGGCGTATAACCTGCGTCGATTTTCGGAAATTCCAGTTCCGCGGAGAGCGATCAACTGCATCAAGGACCGGATCGCGGGAATGCGATGGCGGATTCAGGCGCGCCAGGGGCTATCGCTCGATGCGATTCCAGACGGCGCCGAGCGTGCACAGATTCTCACCGAGAACTTGCAAGCACCCAATCCCGATGATTCGTTCCGGTCGTTTTCCGAGCAGGTGGTGGAAGACATCATCGTGGGCGGCTACGGGGCGATCGAGGTGCAGACATCGGGCGATGCGCAGCACCCGCTTCTTTTGTGGCCGGTGGACGGTTCGTCGATTCGAATGAATCTGGATTGGGATGGGTCGCCTCGCGGCTCGCGCTACCTGCAGGTCACCGACCAGGCAGGTCCGAAAAGTCAGATCAAGCTCGACGACGATGAGCTGATTTACATCCGCCTCAATCCGCGCACGCACACGCCGTTCGGATTAGGCCGGCTGGAAGTGGCGTTTGAGACAGTCACTGCATTTCTTGGCGCACACCGGTATGCGTCGCGGCTGGCTTCGAACTCGGTGGTGCAGTATGCGCTGTGGCTGCAGGACCTGACGCCCGAGCATCACGAACGGTTGATCCGGTGGTGGCAGGACGAAATCGAGGGAACGGGGCGCGTACCGATTCTGTCGGTGGAAAGCAAACCGGAAGTGCTGCGTTTCGGCGGCGGCACCGACGCAGATTTGCGATTGCAGTGGCAGGAGTTTCTGCTGCGCGTGATCGCAGATGCGTTCGATTTGCCGCCGTTTTATCTGGGCGTGGAGCGGGACGTGAACCGCTCCACCGCCGAGGAATACAACGACATCGCGTTCCGCCAGGCGATTGTGCCGACGGCGCGGTTGCTGGCCGAGCACCTGACGCGGGATGCGATCCAGAAACGATTGGGATGGAACGATCTGGAATTTGTGTTTGCCGAACTGGAAACGCAAGACCCGCTGGAAGAGGCGCAGATCCAGCAGATTTTATTGCAGAACGGCGTGCTGACGGTGAACGAGGTCAGGCGGATGCGGGGCTTGGGGGATTTGGAAGAGAGCCATCAGCCGTCAGCGATCAGCCGTCAGTAAAAACACCACGCGCGTGAGGAAGGAATCTGGAGCAATGGCGATGATTGATTTAAAGAGTATGGCGGTGGCGATGCCCGATGTCGCGGGGCATCCGAACCGGACGGCGTTTCGGGGAGTATTGGCCAGCGTCGATGCGCCTTCGCAGCGCGCGCCTTCGGGGGCGAAGGGTCACCTGGTGGTGCTGACCAAAAAAGCGGCGGAGGTTGCGCTGCCTTCGCTGCTCGGGATGGCGCTCGATTATTCTCCCTCCCTCGATCGGCACGACGTGCGGCGCAAAGTGGGCGTGATCACGCGGGCAGAGATCGTCGGGCGAAATGTGGAGTTGGGTGGGTATTTGTTCGCGCGGGATTTTCCCGAGATTGTGGAGGAGATCGGCAAATCGCGGAGAAGGGCGGGGCTGGGATTGTCCTACGAAGTCACCGACGTGCGCGTCGCAGATATGCGCGAGCGGGTCTGGGCGCTGTCGAAGGTGACATTTACCGGGGCGGCGATTCTGCGCCGTGACAAGGCAGCTTACCGCGACACGTGGATCGAGTTGGGCACCTAGAAGCCATCTCATAAATGAACCGAAAAGAAATACTGGAAGCTATGCCATAAATGGTTTCGGGAAGGGCACGACGTTCAGTCGTGCCGCTCAAGCCCAATTGGGGCGCGGGCTTTAGCCCCTGGGGGAGTCGCCTGACCTGGTGCCTGGCGAAACTCGACAAACGCTTTAGTGAATCACGCTAAGGAGAAAACATGAACGAAGCAATGATGCAGCAGTTGACGGCGACAGCGGAACGGCTCGCAGGCGCGGCCGAATCGTTGGATCGCGTGTTAGGGCGGCTGGACGCGCAGCAGGAAGCGCTGAACACGAAAGTGGACCGAATCGTCGCGGCCGTGGAAGAGCCGGCCTACGGGATTTCGGCCAGCGGCGGGGGCGCTCGGCTTCTGCAGGAGCGCGTGGCCGAACTGGAGAAATCCAACGCGGACTTGAAGGCCCAGGCGGCTCGGATGGCGCGCAAGACGCTTCCACCGCTGGTTTCGGCGATCCTGGCCAAAAGCTGCGACGAGTCGGGCAGCGAAAAGATCGACAAAAGCGTGCTGGATAAAACGCTGCAGAGCTTGAGCGTGGAGCAGCGCATCGCGGTGAAGTCGGAACTGGCGCGCGCGGGGATCATCGAGTAGGGAGCTTCCGGTTTCGGCAGACGACGGCACGACTTTGGTCGTGCCTTTTTGTTTTACGAATGATTCAACCGATCACATCAATAAGGAGAAAACATGACAGGACAATTTGTGGATTTATACGCGTCGGCCGACTACCTTGGGCCGGGCGCGATTGAGATTGACCGGTACCAGACGGAGATCTTCGACATCGTGCGGCGGCGCGGCGTATTCGGCCAGAGGATCAAGCAGGTGCCTGCAACCGGGCATCCGTCGCGGTTCTTCGAGGAAACCGCAATCAACTCGCCGACGGCGGCGCAGGCGTTTGTCGATCCGCGAAACATTGCGCCCACCCTCGGAGCGCCGACGCGCATTGAGCTGGCAGTGCCGCTGAAGGCGCTGGTGTCGCAGCTCAACTACAACCTGTTCGACCTGGAAGTGACGGCGCAGCAGAGCCAGTTCGCTTACCTGCAGGCCAAGGACCTGGCCGATTCGGTGGATGGACTGCTGCGCACGCACGATGTTGCGCTGTGGAACGGCAGCGACACATCGCTCAGTTCGCCGACCACGCTGCAATATTTCGGCGTGATCGGGCAGATTGTCGCGGGCGGCAACACCACGACGATCGGCACGAGTTCCAGCATCGTGGATGGAATCAAGAGCACGATTGCCGGCATGGTCGCGAATTCGTCATTTGCAGTGCGGCCGACGGCAATCTACTCCAACCCTGTATTGCTGGACCTGATCGACCGGGAGATGAAGGCGGATTTCAACGTGGTGCTCACCACCGTGGACATCACGGGAGGATTCCGCGTGAAGGCGCTGAGCACGCAGGCGGGCGATCTGCCGCTGATTCCGGATTGGACGATTCCTTACACAGGAACGCCGGGATCGGGTTCGGCGGTGTTGCCGGCCTACATCGTGACCGAGGATTTGATCGAGTACCACTGGCTGAGCGATCCAAATCCGCGAGTGTTCAAGCTGGGACTGCCCAATGCGTTGACGCAGCAGATGGTGGTGGTGAAGTTCGGCGCACCCGTGGTCAAAGGGGCGAACTTCGCGCACTACCAGGTCAATGTGGAGAGGTAGAACAGTTGCCAGTGGCCAGTGGCCAGTTGCCAGTCAAACCGGATCGGTGGAGTTTGGCTCGCTTGTCGGTCGTTGGTCGTTAGTTGTTCGTCGTTGGTCTGGATCGCTTTTGCCAACGACTAACGACCGCCGACCAACGACATTTTTTTCACCATCTAGAAACTGAGAACTCTATGAACTATCTCGCGACTGCGGATTATGCCACCTACGGGCTCGCGGCAACCACCGATCCATCGTGGATTACGGCGGCGTCGGCCATCATTGACGCGCATTGCCGGCGCACGACGCTGGCTATCAATCAGTATGAGGAGCGGCTGAAGATGCCGCCGGAACTGAACGTGGTGCGGGTGAGCTACCTGCCAATGGCGACGGTGGCCCCGGCGACCACGCCGATTGTCTCGTTGCAGGGACGCTATGCGGTACCGCGAAGGGGCGAATGGCCATTTCCAGAAATCAGCCTGGAATTTGCTCTGGTGTTTTCGCTGCCGGGGGCGTGGACGACGATCGACCCCACCACCATTGATATCTGGGAGAACAGCGGCGAGCTTACGTTTCCGGTCAACACGCTCGGATTGTTCTTCAACGAAATCGACGTGGTTTACAACGCGGGATGGAGCACGATTCCGCCGCCGGTGCAGGTGGCGTGCGCACAGATCGTGAAGAATGCGCAGGCAACTCCGGGGCTGAACGTGCAATCGAGCCAGATCAACCAGCTGCGGCTGCAGTATTTCGGGCCAACGCTGGTGGATGACATGGTGCGCAGCTTGCTGGCTCCGTATGTGTCGCAGAAGGGTGCGTAGAAAGCGCCGTTGGTCGTCGGCCTTCGGTCGTCGGTCGTCGGCTGGTCGTAGTTGTGATCGGAGGAATCCATGAGCAGCGGAATTTGTGGGGCGGCTTTGGTGCGGGCGGCGAATGCGATGCTGACGGCGCTGGGCGGAGACCAGGTAAGCCTGCTGTTGCCGGCGACGGCGATGGCGAGTGACGCGGCGGGACCGTTGGGGCTGGTTGATCCGGGAGTGCAGGAGGTGGTTATCGCTCCGGTAGTGGCGCTGAATGTGCCCACCGGAAATCTGGGGCCCACGCGAAGGATCGAGTTCACGCTCCCGGCTTCCGCCATTGAGGTGCAGTTGCCCACGCTGGGAATAGGATCGGCGGACGATCTGTTCGATGCGGCTTTGGGCCTGATGTACGATGGCGACCTTTTCCATATCGAGGTTGTGGTGACGGAAAATTTTTCCGGGACAGCATATTTCTATGTGGTCACGGCGGTGGAGTGAAACCTAGCCTTCAGCTATCAGCCGTCAGCCATCAGGAAAATCGGTTCAACGCTGATGTGGTGTTGGTTGCTGAAGGTTGACGGCTGAAAGCTGAGGGCTGGTGTCCATGCAATTTGCTAAAGACAGTTTTTTTCTCGCGCTGCAGCAAAGGTTGGCGGGACTGAATCCGGCGCGAACGGTCATGATCAATGGCGCGACCGTGCCGGCAGTGCTGGTCACTGAGAACCTGCCTCCAGCTTCGGCGGAGCCGCAGCCGAATACGTTCTATATCGAGTGGGGGACGGCCACCGTGGTCGGCGGACATGCCGGCGATGCGGCGCTCATGAGCCTGGCGTGCGTGATTTCCTATTACACGCTGGGCACGGTGCAGAGCATGGTGGATCGCGGGCGCGTGCTGGGGCAACTTGACAACGAACTGCTGGCGATCTGCCAGCCCACCAATACCGAAAAATATGACTACACGCAGTCGCCGAGCGTGGACCTGGGCACGGCCGTCTTCTGGAATCAGCCGACTCTTCAGGAAGCGACGACGAGCGGCGCCGAAGATAACACGCTGGCTTACCAGGGGCGGGCGGTGCGCCGGGCGATGTACGAGCAGGCGTATCAGGATGGGCGAGTGGAGCGGCGGGCAGAGCTGACGGTTTTTTTCTTTTCGGAGGTGACGCTGCTATGAGCACGTCTCCGCTGCGACCGGCCATGGTACCGGTAACCCGGCAGATGCGGGCGTATTTTGCGCCGGTGAATCGAACGACCGAAACCCCAACGATTTTCGATCCGGCAGCGAGCGGGGCCTTCGCGCCCGATGCGCCGCCCCCGCCGTGGCTGGACCTGGGCTGGATCGAAGCCTTCGACCGCTACTATGACACGCCAACCGACGTCGTGCGCTCGGGCGCAAACGCCCTGCCCACGGCGCAGTTTCGCGGACCGCTCGAGGCTAGAGTGGAGTTCGACTTCCGGGAGTGGGGCAAACTGCAGATGGCGCTGGCCGGCGGCTCCGAGCATATGAACGTGCTGGCCACCACGCCGGGCGCGGCGCCGGAGCCTTCGGGCGGAACGCCCGTGGCCGGCGCGGCCGTGCTGGCTGGTTCCACGGCAAGCGAGATTGTTCTTGGCCTGGGCGCGGTGAATGGATTCGCCGCGGGAACCCTGATCGCCGTGGATGTGGATTACCAGCAGCAGATCGGCTACGTGGGATCAGGCATTGCGGCGGCGTATGTACGCAACGCGGCCGCGGTGAATCGCGATCTAAATTATGTGCGGAGGGTCACATTCAACGTGGGCCGGGTGGTGGAAGTGACGGCCACGTCGTTGATTCTGGCGCAGCCACTGCTGGCCGGGGCGCCGGCCGCGGGAGCCTCTGCGCAGGTGGTCGCGGCATTCGTGGACCGCGAAGGCGGATCGTTTTTTCAGGAGTGGTCGGCGCTGTTTGTGGCTGAACCCGAATCGGGCGGCAGGGTTTGCTTTTACTATCCCCGATTGAGCCCGAATCCCGGCGCGGGGCCCGGAGGCGCGAGTTTCAAGTCCGGCACGGCATGGAAGCCGCCGAAGAGCGGAGGGTCAACAGAAACCAGCCCAGCCGCGAACACGTCTGCGAGCGGCGCGCGGAGTTCGTCGCAGAAGTTTGTTCGGGAAGATTTTGTCGAGATCGCCCGGCCGCTCACGTCGATGGGACTGCATGCGTCATTCATCGCGTTGCCGTTCACCGACACCAATGACGGCCAGCCCGTGTTGTGCTTTCGAAGTTTCTTTCCAGCGGCGATGGCCGCGGTGTATTGAGGTCGACTCGTCTCGGACTAGCCAAGGGGCGTGCACCCGGCATTTTCCGAAGTCGGGAATTTGCAGCGCAGCGTTGCAAAGTCCTGACACTGATCTTGCCGGTAGTGTGCCAATCTAGAGACAAAGTCTTTCGCAAACACCCAGTGAAGAGCGTGCCGGTCTGCGACGAACCAGTTGCAGGCGAACGCAGTCGTGTCGCCAGTGAGAAAGGAAGGAGTGACACTGAAATGAAACTGACAATCGACAATCTTCAGGGGCAAGGTCCGCAAGACTATACGGGCGCGTTGGATGGAACCAGGCTGCCCAAGGTTCAACGCAAGCTCAACCAGCCAGCAGCACTGCAATTCACGCTGATCGCCAATTCGCCGGGCCTCGTAATTCCGGCCGCAGGCTCACGAGTGATTCTGAACAAGAACAACGGGAGCGATGTTTTTACCGGCTATCTCACGAGCGCGCCGCAGTATGAATATCTCGGATGGGGCGAGCAAGGGCCGGTGTACCGGTACAACATCATCGCCGAGAGCGACGAGGTGTTGCTCAACCGGAAAGCGTTGCCCAACCGCGACCCTTTTGTCGACCGGAGCGCGGGTGACGCGCTCCGGCAATTGGCGCAGGATCTGTTGCCGGGATTGTTTGACACCAACGCGGTCGAGGATCTGGACGCGCTGGCGGTGTACGCGGTAAATCCGCAAAAGACTTTTTCGTTTCACGCGGCGGAAATCGCGGTAGCCGCGCGGGCCAGCTTTCGCGCAATGGCCGGAGCGCTCATTCTGGCGCCGGTGGGGACGGCGACCTATGCGCTCGAGGAAAGCGACCCGAATTATTCGCCGGAGGGTCTGTGGCTCAGCAGCCCGAACCTATTAGTCAATGACCTGACGGTGATCGGCCAAAGCGAGCCGCAGGCGTATGTGCGCGACTATTTTGTGGGTGATGGTGAAAGTCTGACATTTTATCTTTCGCAAGCGCCCTTTGCTCAGGCCAAGCCGGCGCTGATTGATGAGGAATATCTGGGACCGGGCCTTGATCCGACCACTTGGGTGGTGAACGATCCGTCGGGCGCGGTTTCCGTGGTGGCGCAGACATTGCAGGTTGCCGGCGGAACCGGCACGGACGGGCAGACCAGTGTGAGTTTTATCGAGCAGATCGAGCTGGGGGAGCGCTCGAGTTGCAGCACGGCGATGTCAGCTTCACCGCGGCGTCCGAAGGCGTGCTTGGCGGATTATATGCGGGAGCGATTTCCGCGGCCGGATGTCTGGCGGGATTCCAGATCACGCCATCGGGCCCAGGCTCCAACATTCAGGCACTGATCAATGGAGTGCCGACGGGCCCGGTGATGGCCACCACGCCGGGACACCAGTATTTTTTCACTACCTATTTGTATTCGATGGAGGTGTATCGCAGCGGGATGACCTACCACTCGTCGCTGCATCCGGCGGAAAACGGATGGGGCGGCGCGGCGGTAACGGCAGATTGCCGCTTCGTGCTCGAAGTGCAGGATATCGATCCGAGCAATCCGGAAACCCTGGTAGCGGCAGCGACCGTGCTGTATGACGATGTGATCGAAAACGCGCCGGGGTTTTGCACCTACGGGTTGGTAAATGCGGCGAACATGCAGTGCGGCATCGCCTACACCTATGTGGCGCACATTTCGCTGGCGGAGATAAGAACGGCTGTGCAGCTTTCTCACCGAGTACGCGCCCTACATCACCCAACTGGTAGGGGCGCTTTCCGATGGTGCCGAGTGCGAGATCACGGGCGACCCTGCGCTCGATTTCTATCCGGCATACGTGCCGGCGTTGAATGAACTGATTGTGGCGAGTTATCGCGGAAGCGGGCGGGCGGTGGCGCAAGTCGAGAATGCGGCGAGTGTGACGTCGCTGCAAAATGGCCCGGACGATGGCACCAGGGGCGCGGTGCGGGAGATGAAAACTCCGGAGGCGCGCACCGATGTGGATTGCGAGAACGCTGCCCTGGCAATTCTGGACGATGCCACCGGAACCGCGTGGTTGGGAACTTACGAGACCTGGAGCGAGTTTTTGCCGGGCGCGGCGGCGGACATTTTTCCCGGCGACGCAATTACGGTGGATGTTCCCTCCCGTGGCGCAGCCTTTACCGCGATTGTGCGCGAGGTGGCAATGCAGATTGCCGATCCAGCCGATGATCGCGGATTCTACACCATCGGGTTTGCCAACGATCTGGCGGCCGCGCTGGGAATTGAGTATGGAACCAGCGCCACCACGATCGCGCTGCAGGATATGCCTCCGCTGCTCGAAACAACGCAGGTGGGGTCGTACTACCAGACAAACCTGACCGAAGCGCAGATCACGGGGACGACCTCGACAACGGTGCAGGTCGACGCGGGCGTGACGCCCGCGAGCGGCGAAGGAATTGAGGTGAGGGAAAACGACTATGGCTGGGGGCAAGCCAATGACCGGAATCTGTTGGGACGGTTCAGCACACAGACGTTCAGCCTGCCGCGGCTGGCGAATACACAGAATTATTTTCTGCGCCTCTACGACAATTCTTCCCCGCCCCGCTATTCGCGGTATTCCGCCGCGCTGCACATTGACTATCCGCTATAGAAATTTCGGAAGGAAGGACACGAGCATGGGAGTCAATGAGCGGGAACTGGCGATGCGGGCGATTGACATCGAGTTTCAGCGCGAGGTGCTGGACAAACTCGTCCGGCTGGAAACGAAGATGGACACGCTGGTGGGAAACGGACAGCGGGCCGCGTGAAGATGATCGAGGATAAAGTGGCGACCCTGGAGCGGCACGATATGAGAAACAGCCTCCACAACCGGCTGCTGAATGGCGCGATCAGCGCGGCGGTCAGCACGGCGATCGCATTGCACAAGTATTGGCTTAAGTAGAGTTTCACTTCAAAACAAAAGGAGCACTATGACTACGACACCGAGCACCACCATCATCACCAATCTGAAAAACGCGACGGCGCCGACGGCGAACACAATTGCGGACGCAGACGCAAAAGGACTCGATATGCCCGGCATGCTGGCCCTGGCATTGACTAAGGCCTACGAACTGAAGGTCTGTTTGACGCTGGTCGCCGGACTGACCGACAGCGCCGACCCCAATCTGCCGACGATTGACGACATTCTCGCCAGCCTCACCTAAGCAGCCTCACTTAAGCACAACGGCAGCCGGCAGGGCGGCACGGCTGCCACAAGACCTTCCGAGCGCAGATCTGCGCGCAAAAATATTCGAGGAGACACATTATGGATTTTCTATCTCAACTGTTGCGCGGGATCGCGTTCATTC
Source organism: uncultured Acidobacteriaceae bacterium (assembly GCA_963784085.1). Taxonomy (GTDB): domain Bacteria; phylum Acidobacteriota; class Terriglobia; order Terriglobales; family Acidobacteriaceae; genus Sulfotelmatobacter. The sequence continues at coordinate 240,041 of CAWAQH010000013.1, forward strand.
CCGCGCTGGTGAATGGAATCGAGGGACTTTTTGGCGACAAGTCCGGGAGTGAGAAAAAAGAGGCGGCGATGACCTTTCTGCAAAATGCCCTGTCCACGGTTGACGCCGTCGCGGCCCGGGAAATAATCGATCCCGTCAAGTTCAGAGAGGGAATTTCTCAGATCATCGACGGTACGGTCGAGTGCCTCAATGCCTCGACCTGGTGCAAGCCGCCGATCCCGCCTGCCGCCTGATCGTCTGATCTTCTAGTCTTTAGCCGATCTCTTCGTTCCACTGCTCCAAATTCTTCTTCACCATGGCCATGAACTGGTCGGCAACGGCTCCGTCGATGAGGCGGTGATCGTAGCCGAGCGTGAGGTGAACGACGGAGCGGATCGCGATGGAATCGTTACCCTCTTTATCGGTTACGACCAAGGGCTGCTTGGTGATGCCGCCGACACCCATGATCGCGGAATTCGGCTGATTGATAATGGGCAGACCGAAAACCGCGCCGAACTGGCCGGGGTTGGTGACGGTGAACGTGGAGCCCTCGACATCCTCGGGCCTGAGCTTTTTGTTGCGGGCGCGCTCGCCGAGGTCGGTGATGCCGCGCTGCAGTCCGAGGAAGTTGAGGTCGCCGGCGTTTTTGAGCACGGGGACGATGAGTCCCCAGTCGAGAGCGACGGCGATGCCCACGTTGATGCTGCGATGGTAGCGAATGTTGTCGCCTTCGAGCGACGCATTGATGATGGGCCATTGCTGCACGGCGATGATGGCCGCGCGCACGAAGAACGGCATGAAGGTGAGGCGGACGCCGTGGCGCTGCTCGAATCCATTCTTGTGTTTGGCGCGAAGGCCGACGATGCGGGTGAAATCCACTTCGTACATGCAGTGGACGTGGGCGCTGGTGCGGCGCGACTCGATCATGCGTTCGGCGATGATCTTGCGCATCTTGGTGAGCGGGACGAGGTCGCCGGGGTAGGCGGCGGGCCGGGGCGACCGCTGCAGGTTGCTGTGTTGGGCGCTGCGGGAGCGGCAGGGGCCGACGGCGCGCGCTCGATGAAGGCCATGATGTCCTGCTTGCTGATGCGGCCGCCGAGCCCGGTGCCGGAAACTTGCGAAAGGCTTACGCCGTGTTCGCGGGCGATTTTGCGGACCAGGGGCGAGGAGCGTGCTTCTTCGTCATCCGCGGAAGGTTGCGGCGGCGGAGCGCTAGACGCCGGGGGCGCTGCCGCAGCTGCGGCAGGTTTTTTCTCTTCCTTCTTTTCTTCTTTGGCCGGCTTTTCTTCCCTGGCTGGCGCGGGAGGAGCGGCCGGGCTTGGTTTCGCGGGAGCGGCTGCGGCTTCGCCATCGGCGGAAATCGTGCCGACGATCGTGTTCACGCCAACTGTCGTACCCTCGGCGACTTTAATTTCCTGAAGCACGCCGGAGGCGGGCGCGGGAATTTCCGCGTCCACTTTGTCGGTGGAGATTTCAAACAGCGGCTCATCGCGCTGCACTTTGTCGCCGGGCTTCTTCAACCACTTGGTGATGGTGCCCTCAACGATGGATTCGCCCATCTGGGGCATGATGACGTCAGTCGGCATGATTTCCTTTCACGCGGCCCATGATTCGCAGAGAGGCAGCACGCAATCGAACATTATAGCGGGTGCGGAACTACAGTTGAAGATTGGGGCAGCATAATCCTGTTCCGGCATGCTGCCGCGCTTTGATTATTGCTTGCCGTGAGCTTACTTCTTCTCCTCTTCGCTACTCGGGGCGGCCACGCTGAAGCTGTTCTTCCAGTACTCCTGCACCGCGGGCGGTAGTTTGTCCAGGTGCGAGAGCAGGCTGGTGATCTTCCACATATCCTGCTCGCTGAGAGTTTTGTCCCAGGCTGGCATGGCCGTAAAGCGGACGCCGGTACGGATGCAGTAGTAGATGTGCCACTCGGGGTCATCGGGCGGATCAGAGATGAGATTAGGAGGGGGCGGATAAAAAGAGGCGGCGAGAGCGGCGGGCTTGCGATCGAGTCCGCCGTGGCACAGGGCGCAGTGCATGCTATAGAGCTTCATGCCGTCCTCGAAGTTCTGGTCGTTGGGCGGCAAGGGATTGGTGACACGGGGAGCGTGGCGTTCCATCGCGGCATCGGTGGCGGCGTTGGCGATGCGGCGCTCGAGGTGCGATGGAGCTACATTCGCGGGGGTGGGGAAAAAGCCCAGCATGGCAAAACCAAGTCCGCCGATAACGAGCGCGAGCAGAGTCACGATTACGCCGAGTATGAACTTACCCATGAACCTGCGTCCTCCAGGGAGAAGCTATTGTGGCAGATGGAGCGGGTGGGGCGCTAGTTGGGATACGGCCTCGCTGCGCGAGGCGGACAGCCGAGGGCGGCTGTCCCCACATGTAGCTTAGGTTCCCACATTTTTTGAAGTTCGGCGGACGAGGGCGTCCGCCGCTCCCCGAATCAATACGCTTTCAACTTGCGCGCCTCGCGGACCACGTCACTCACCTTGGGCAGATAGTGCTCTTCCTGCGGGGGAGAGAATGGGACGGCGGAATCGAGGCCTGCGATGCGGACGATCGGCCCGTCGAGATCGTCGAAGGCCTCTTCGTTGATGATGGCGGCGATTTCGCCGGCCAGGCCTCCGGTGCGGGAGTGCTCGTGGAGGATGATGACTTTGTTGGTCTTCTTCACGGTCTGCGTGATGGCTTCGCGGTCGAGTGGGGAAACGGTGCGCAGGTCGAGAATTTCGAGATCAATCCCGTCGTTTTTTAGAACCTCGGCTGCTTCTAGGGCACTGTGCACCATCGCGGCATAAGTAATGATGCTGAGGTCGCGGCCTTCGCGGACGATGTTCGCTTTGCCGATGGGGACGATGTAATCTTCCGCGGGAACTTCTCCTTTGATGCGGCGGTAGAGATATTTGTGTTCGAAGAAGATGCAGGGATTGTTGTCGCGGATGGCGGCTTTGATCAAGCCTTTGGCGTCGTAAGGCGTAGCCGGGCAGATTACTTTGAGGCCGGGATTGTGGACGAACCACATCTCGGGATTCTGCGAGTGGAAGGGGCCGCCGTGGACGTAGCCGCCGCTGGGGCCGCGCAGAACTAGCGGCGCGGGCGCGCCCCAGAGGTAATGCGTTTTCGCGACCATGTTGCTGATCTGGTTGAAGGCGCAGCCGATGAAATCCATGAACTGAAATTCGGCGACGGGGCGCATGCCAGTGAGCGACGCTCCAAAGGCCGCGCCCACAATGGCGGACTCGGCGATGGGCGTGTCGATGACGCGCTCGGGGCCGAAGCGGTCGATGAAACCGTCGGTGACTTTAAAAGCGCCGCCGTAGATCCCGATATCTTCGCCGAGACAGAAGACGGAGGGGTCGCGGTCCATTTCTTCCCAGATTCCCTGGCGGATGGCTTCGAGGTAGGTTAGTTGCATAGGGTTCTTTGCCTTATGATTCTGCTTGTTACAAATTGTACAAAATGTTACTATATTACGTTACGTACAATTAGGTGCAGGGAGACTTCCAGATGCTCGACAAGCTTACCGCCAGCGAAGCGCGGCAGAACTTCTCAGACATTCTAAACCGTGCTGCGTATCGGGGTGAAAGGGTTATCGTACACCGCGGCAAGAAAGCTGTAGCCGCGATCGTGCCTATTGAGGACGTGGAACTTCTGGAGAAACTGGAAGACGAAATCGATGTCGCAGCAGCACGAGAAGCACTGAAAGATCCTCGCACGATTCCCTGGGAGAAGGTTAAGAAAGACCTCAAGCTGTAGGATCTGCGGCGGTCGTGGCCTATACGATTCAGTTCAAGCCCCTTGCGCTCCGGCAGTTGGAAAAGCTCCCGCGCGAAGCGCAGTGGCGATTGAGTGCCAAGATTGAGGCCCTGCGAGACGATCCTTTTCCCGTGGGATGCAAGAAGATGGCCGCCATTCCTGACGCTTGTGAGGATTCGGTCTGGCGACTATCGCGTTGTGTATCAAGTGCATCGTGGAGTTTTGCTGGTTCTTGTGCTCACAGTTGGGCATCGGAAGGATGTGTATCGGTAGAGGCTCCTTTCCTGGAATCCAACTCCCGCTCGAAAATATCCTTCAGCTGCTTCCAAGCATTTTCCTGTGCATTCTTTAATGGACCATGCGGCATCTGGGCCACCAGTTCTCCGCCTTCAGCCACTTTGCCAAGCGCTTCGTTGATCCTGTCTTCCGAAAACAGAATGAGGGCTTCCGTGCACGCGCGGTTGACTCTAGCCTTGGCTGGGTTCCCGTCGCGAAGCCATTGCCGCGCGAGATCATTTTTTCGGCACCTCGTAGCTTGAAATCGTGCCGCCGCGAGGATCAGTTCTTCGCGAAAGTCCGGCGGCGCCATCGAACACATTGCCAAACAACCTTCCAGATATTTGGCGGATAAATCGTAATTGCCTTTCCCGTCCGCCTCAGCGTATGCAAGCCATCTGGTATGCAAATTGTCGACCGTCCTGTCACTTTGATCAATTACTTGTGCCGCTGGCAAGTCTGCAGGAGCGCACTTCCCATGCTTAATGGCTGACTGTCGTCTCAGTATGTAAATCCACCGATCCCTGCTCTTACTGAAGAGCAGCATTCCTAGTCTCATTCCGTCCGAACTAAACCCGAAGCGACGGAACGGAATCAAGTTTCCGAATCCGAGGATGAATGAGCCGCCCACAAAAAGCCGCGTTAGGCCGGCTAGGTGCGAATCTACCTCGGGGATCAGCTGAAGTGCTAAGAAGGCGCAGAGAATGTTAGCCACAGGTCCACCAGCGATGTATGCGGCAACCCGAACGGGCAGCGCCGAGTTCGCTCTTGGCAACATCACCGCGTGGCCACCCACGATGGTGCTTCGATTCCATTGCCAATGGAATCGTCTATAGGAATCCAGTTCCACTGGACCGACGCGAATGCCGTCGAACGCTAGCCCTGCCATGAGTCCACTCAAACAATGACCTACTTCGTGGATAAGAGTTACCAAGAGGATTAGGAGGTAGATTTCAAATGGGGTTCCGAGAGCGAACAGGCCAAGTATTAATAAAGTCTGCCACGGTCGTATTCGCCGGAAGTACGGGTTTGGGTTGGGCAGCCGGAGTTCACGGTCAAGATAGGGCGTTCGCGATGTGGAATGGACCGCACCCGAGACGGATGACGTTGAATCCACAGACGCTTGCGCCGAGAACGTCACTTCAAATGCACCGCCGCTTCCGTCTCTTTGAACCCGCCGCTCCCCTTCTTCACTTTCGGCATCCCATACTTCGGCTTAATCGCATGGCAGCCATCTTCACAGAAGACGCCGCCTTCGGCTGATTCGGGCGTCGGCATCGGGGAGTTCACCGCGATCTCACGCTCGGCTTCGATCACGCGCTCTACCTCTGAAATCAATTCTGCATTCTCTTTCGCCGTCAGCCACTTCTTTTCCTTGACCAGATAATTCTCGAAGCGGGCGATGGGGTCGCGCTTCTTCCAGAAGTCGAACATCGGCTTCGGCACATACGCTGCGGCGTCGTGGATGGCGTGGCCTTTCATGCGCATCATTTTTGCTTCGATCATGGTTGGTCCCTCGCCGCGGTGGGCGCGTTCGACGGCGTCGCGGGCCGCGTCGTAGACCTGGCAGGCGTCTGTGCCGTCGACGATCACGCCGGGGATGCCGTATCCGATGGCGCGTTCGGCTAGGTCTTTGCAGCGGTATTGCATTTCCGACGGCGTGGAGTAGGCCCAGAGATTCGATTCCACGAAGAGCACGAGGCCGAGATTCTGCACGGCGGCGAAGTTGATGCCTTCGTAAGTGACGCCGGTGGACTGGCCTCCGTCGCCGATGTAGGTCATGACGGCAACGTTGCGCCCTTGCAGGCGCGCGCCCAGCGCCACGCCGGAGAGCACGGGAATCAAATCGCCGAGCATGGAGATGGGCGAGACCATGTTGCGCTTTTCGATGTCGCCGAAGTGCGAGGTGCCGTCGCGGCCGCGCGTGGGCGAATCGGCTTTCGCCATGTATTGCATCATGGTATCGCTGGCCGCGAAGCCGCGCACCAGCAGCGCGCCCTGGTTGCGGATCATGGGCGCGAACCAGTCGTCCTTGTCGAGCGCATAGGCCGAGGCGCAGGAGCAGGCTTCCTGGCCGAGTCCGAAATAAACTCCGCCGACCACCTTGCCCTGCTTGTAGAGATTTTCGAGCGCGACCTCCATCCTGCGATTGAGCAGCATGTAGCGGTAGATCTCGATGCACTGCTTTTTGTCGAGATACTTCGAGTCGCGAATCGGCGGCACGGGCGCGTTGAGGTTGCCGGTGACTTCGTACCGGACGTGCTCGACGCCGTCTTTGTCTTTCTCTATGTGCTGGCTGACGGAGAGATCGGGATGTTCGAGGCGCGTGTCGGGGATGGAGTAGGTGCGGAGGTGATCCCTAGACGCGGGCTTTGAACGTGACGCGCCATCGTGTGGGCGGTTCCCGCTAGAAGACTTGGGGATTAATTTCCTTTTCTTAATTGCCATGAAAGTCTCGTCAAGACGCTGGTTCATGGTATCGCGGAAGCAGGGTGAAGGGCTAGGATTGGCGACGACCAAACTTCAAACAGGTGGTAGTCGTTTGGCCAGAACGCGCACACCCTCGACGATTGACCAAAGCACAACCACGCCCGCCACAACCATTGCGCAAAATTCGAGCAGAGACTGCAATCGGATCACATTTGAATAAGTGGCGTTCTCAAACTGGCTATTGTAAGAGTAGAACCGGATTACATTTATCCCGAGCCAAGCCGCGGCCATCGCGGGAAGCATGAGCGCCAGAGTGATCAGCACGAATCGCGACCTGCTACGAACGTATGCGCGCTGAACGTACCAGCAGTGAACCAGCAATGCGATACAGAGCACCGAAGCCAATGCACGCCCGACCTCCGACCTCAATGGACCAAAGACGCTGCCAAGGGTCACGCAGACGATTGCGAAGCTCCAACTCCACTTGAACAGTCGAGATAGGCTAGAGTGCACTTCTTTCATCTATACGGGATAATCCCACCTTCTGCGGGAAAGTCAAGCTACCCCCAACTAGACTTGTCTTCATTATGAAGCTGACGAAGCTCGGCAGGTGCCGTCATCGGGACGCCGACGGTACGTCCGAACAGCGCGTCCAGAGTCTCAATCCACAGCATCTGACTCGAGAACACCGTGCCGAAGTTGCGGGAGATGGATTCGGCGACTGCATTCATGTCGAGCGAATGCCCGAGTTCCTGCTGCATTGATGTGACCGGCTTTGCCGTGATGCCGCAGGGGATGATCAGGTTGAAGTAGCTGAGGTCGGTATTTACGTTGAGGGCGAAGCCATGCGAGGTGACGAAGCGGGAGATGTGGATGCCGATGGCGGCGAGCTTGGCTTCGGACCGGGCATTCGTGGCGGCGCCAACAAACAGCGGGTTCCTCGACTCCAGGGAACGATTCTGCGAATCGTTCCCTTCCGCTCGGAATGACAAGGGATTAACGTCGGTCCAGACACCTGTTAGGCCTAGCACTCGCTTTGTGGGGATGGCGAAATCGGCGCAGGTGCGGATCAGGACTTCTTCCAGGCGGCGGACGAATTCTACTGCGCCTAGCGTCTTTCGCACGGCGGACGGGGCGTCCGCCGCTGCACGAGCGTAGTTGCGCAGGTCGAAGATTGGGTAGCCGACTAATTGGCCGGGACCGTGGAAGGTGACGTCTCCGCCACGGTCGCATTCGACTAGCTCGACGCCGCGTTCGGCTAGGAATTCGGGCGATGCGATTACATTTGCGGCTTTCGCGTTGCGGCCCAGCGTGATGACTGGCTTGTGTTCGAGCAGGAGAAGGACGTCGCCGACCCTGTCTTCTTTGCGCAGCGCGACTAGATGCTGCTGGAGGCGCAGGCCTGTCGCGTAGTCGACGCTACCGAGTTGGACTAGAGAGATCAAAGTCAATTCGCCACGGATTTTCGCGGATTGACACGGATCAAGGTTAAGTCTTGATTTATCCGTGTAATCCGTGGCTAAGTATTTCATGCATTGATCGCAATCCCGTACACGCTGTTCGCCGCGTCCAGCATGGCTTCGGCCAGGGTTGGATGCGCGTGGATGGTCCACATCAAGTCTTCGACGGTGGCTTCAAGTTCCATGGCGGCTACCGCTTCGGCGATTAGTTCTGTGGCCTGCGGGCCTATGATGTGGACTCCGAGAATCTCGCCGTAGTCGGCGTCCGACACGATCTTGATGAAGCCCTCATGCTGGCCGACGATTGACGCACGCGAGTTTGCGGTAAAGGGGAACTTGCCGACTTTTACGTTGTATCCGGCTTCGCGAGCTTTGGTTTCAGTAAGGCCGACGCTGCCAATTTCCGGATGGCAATAGGTTGCGCCGGGAATGTGTTCAGGATTGATGGGTTTGCCGGGTTTGCCGGCGATTTTGGCGACCGCGACCAGGGCTTCCATGGCGCCTACGTGGGCCAGTTGCGGCGTGCCCAGCACGATGTCGCCGACGGCGTACACGCCGGGTTCGGCGGTTTGCATCCAGGAATCGGTCTTGATGAATTCGCGATCGGGCTTGATCTTGGTTTTTTCGAGGCCGATATTTTGCGTGCGCGGCTTGCGGCCCACGGCGATCAGAATTTTTTCGGCTTCGATCTTCTGCTGTTTGCCATCGACGGTAATCGTGACCGCAACTCCGGCTTTCGTTTTTTCGACTCTGTCGACTTTGGCGCTGGTATGGAAGTTGATGCCGCGCTTGCGGAAAACGCGGGCCAGTTCCTTGGAGACTTCTTCGTCTTCCACGGGCACCAGGCGTGGGAGCATTTCGACGATGGTTACTTCCGCATCGAACGAGCGATAGATCGAGGCGAACTCCACACCTACGGCACCGGCGCCGACGATGACCAGCGACTTGGGGATTTCTTTCAGGCTGAGGATTTCGATGTTGGTGAGGACGCGGTCGCCAGCTTCGAGGCCGGGAATCATGCGGGCCTCCGAGCCGGTGGCGAGAATCACGTTCTTCGCTTTCAGATGGGAGGCCTTGTTGTCGTTCACCACTTCAACGGTGAACAGGCCACTCTGCGCGGGGCCGGTGAGCTTGCCGTAGCCTTTCACGGTCTCGACTTTGTTTTTCTTCATCAGGAATTCGAGGCCTTTGGCGTGCTTCGCGACGATCTTTGCCTTCCGGTCCTGAATGGCGGCCCAGTTGAGCTTGCGAGCGTCGACGCCTTCGATGCCGAATTCTTTGGCGTCCTTGAGGTGGTCCCAGAGTTCGGCGTTGAACAGCAGCGCCTTGGTTGGGATGCAGCCCACGTGCAGGCAGGTGCCGCCGAGGAATCCGTCCTTTTCGATGAGCGCGGTTTTCAGGCCGTACTGGCCGGCGCGGATTGCGGCGGTGTATCCAGCAGGGCCGCTGCCGATAATGGCGATGTCATAAATGGTTTCTGGCAATGTGGTAGTCCTCAGTAGGAATGGATGCGATTAGGCAAACTATTGATTCTAGAACAGGAGGGGAGACAGCAACAAACGTGAGGCGGAGCGCTCAACAAAGGAGCAGAGGCAGAGACTCCCTGACAGGACTGAAAGTCCTGTCAGGTGAAAGGGATCCTTCGACTGCGTGGCAGCTTCGCTTCGCGAAGCTGTTACTCCGCTCAGGATGACAGAGTGCGGCGCCGCTCACGATGACAATCTCGAGAAGGCTCGATCAGTTGCCTTCGTTGCTGGCGCGCTTCCAGTTGATCAGTTCGCCGATGGTCGAACTTGTGCTCGAAACCGGCTGCTTGTAGGCTTCGACTTCGGATCGCGAGGCTTCTTCGCCGACGGCGCGGATGCTGAGCCCGACTTTCTTGTCTTCGGGACTCATCTTGATGATCTTGAAGTCGTGCTCGACGCCGGGCTCAAGATGCAGCGGCTGGCCGTTGCCATCCACGGCTTCCGATTTGTGGCACAGGCCTTCCACACCTTCCGCGATTTCGACAAAGGCCCCGAAAGCCGCGACCCGCAGCACTTTGCCGTGGATCACATCGCCGATGTGATGCTTCTCGAAGAAAGTTTCCCAGATATCGGGCTGAAGCTGCTTGACCCCGAGCGACAGGCGACGCTTGTCGGGCTCGATGGCGAGAACGATGGCTTTCACGCGATCGCCCTTTTTCAGAACTTCGGAAGGATGCTTGACGCGCTTGGTCCAGCTCAGGTTGCTGACGTGAACCAGGCCGTCGATGCCATCCTCGATTTCGATGAAAGCGCCGAAATCAGTAAGGTTGCGGACGCGGCCTTCGACGGTCATGCCCACGGGATATTTATCATGCAGCGCATCCCAGGGATTGGACGCCAGTTGCCGCATGCCGAGCGAGATGCGACGCTCGCCGGGATTCACATTCAGCACGACGCACTCGACCTGATCGCCTACGTTGACCAGCTTCGAGGGGTGCTTCATGCGCTTGGACCACGTCATTTCGCTGACGTGGACCAGACCCTCGATGCCCTGCTCTAGTTCGACGAAGGCGCCGTAGTCAGTGACACTGATGACGCGGCCGGAGACGTGCGCGCCCACGGGATAGCGGTGCTCGGCATCGAGCCAGGGATCGGGCGTCAACTGCTTGAAACCGAGCGAGACGCGCTGTTTGTCCTTGTCGTATTTGAGAACTTTTACCTGAATCTGGTCGCCGACATTCACCAGATCGCGGGGGTGCGTGAGCCGGCCCCAGGACATATCGGTGATGTGGAGCAGGCCATCAAGACCGCCGAGATCGACGAAGGCGCCGTATTCGGTGAGGTTCTTCACCACTCCGGTAAGGACCGAGCCTTCTTCGAGATGTTCGAGAGTCTTGCTGCGCTTTTCGTTCTGCTCGCCTTCGAGCAACTCCTTGCGCGAGACCACGATATTGCCGCGCTTTTTGTTGACCTTGATGACGGTGACTTCAAGCGTCTGACCCTTCATGCCGTCGAGATTGCGGATGGGCCGCAGGTCGACCTGGGAGCCGGGCAGGAATGCGCGCGCGCCCAGAACATCGACCGTGAGGCCGCCTTTGGTGCGCTCGATCACGATCGCCTTGATCGGCCGCTTCTCCTGATGGGCTTTTTCCACTTCGTCCCAGGCGTGGATGCGCGCCGCCTTCTGGTGCGAGAGGTTGACGTAGCCTTCCTCGGTGGTCCCCTTCTCGCGCATTACCTCGATTTCGTCCCCAGGCTTTACCTTCGGCTTGCCCTCGTAATCGAGGACCTCGGAAAGCGGCAACATGCCTTCCGACTTGGTGCCGATATCGACCACCACGTGCTTGTCGGTAAGCTTCAGCACGGTGCCCTTGATCACACGGTCTTCGCTGACGGCCTCTTCGGTCTCAGTGGTGAAATGCTCGAGGGCGGAGGCGAAGTCTTCGCTGAGGTGCTTGTCATCCGCGGGACTGGCCGGGTGCTGCGTTTCCGCGGAAGCGGCAGCGGGGGTTAGGGCCGGAGACTGCTCTGGCTGAGCGAGATTCAGCTCAGTGGAAGAGGGTTCGGTCGAGGTGGTTTCGGGTGCCGTCGGTTCTGCTTCGGTTACGACGGCGGTGGCGGAATCGGAGTTATGTGTGGTGGTATCGTCGAACAAGGTCATGCCTCTCTGATGTGCCTCGCACTCGGTGCGGGGAGGATACGGGGCCTGCTTAGCGGACTGCTGGAGTGAGTCGTTTGGTTGTGTTGGGCCCACCCTGGCGAGTGAGCTTGGACAATCCCAGCTGCCGGACGTTTTACAGAAACCCGCGTCCAAAGGGAACTCCTCGACTATAGCAACGCCGAACAAAGGGTGTCAAACCCAAATTCCGCGCAGGTTACAGGAAGATTGCAGCGTCCGGATTTCGTAACGCTCCATTCATCTGCTACCCTGCCTTTGGCATGGACTACCTGTGGACGCCGTGGCGCTACGCCTACGTTTCGACCGCTGAAAAGGCCCGGGATTGCGTCTTTTGCGATGCGGTGAAACTGGGGGACGACGAGAAAGCTCGCATCGTGTACCGCGGGCAGCATTGCTTCATTATCCTGAACACGTTTCCCTACACGTCCGGCCACGTGATGATTGTCCCCTATGCGCATGTGGACGAACTGCGAAAACTGGCGCCGGAAGCGGCGAGTGAGATGATGGCGCTCTCGCAGCGAATGGAGGCCGTGTTGCGCGAACTCTACCACCCCGACGGCATCAATCTGGGAATGAACATCGGCAAAGCCGCCGGGGCGGGCATTGCCGGACATATTCATATGCACGTGCTGCCGCGGTGGGTGGCGGATGCGAACTTTATGTCAGTGGTGGGCGAGACGCGGGTTCTGCCGGAGACGCTGGAGGAGACGTGGAAGAGGATAAGGAAAGAGCTGGAAAAACCAGGGCGCTAGAAACTATTCAGCAATGTGAAACGTGAGTGCGTTTGCAGCGGTCGTCGATCTTCAGGAAACCCATCCTCCGCACATGTGGTCCACTTTCCACTTCTGCCCAACTTTGTTCAGCACTAACGTGTTGCCGTTCCCACAGAGGCTGCCGCACACGAAGCTATAGGCCACCACAGCATGCCGATGTCGCTTGTCAAGAACGATTTCCGATAGCGTGAACAACCCGGTCTCAAAAGCTCTCTTAACCGAATCATCGAGCTGCTTGTTAGAAACCTGCCCCTTATCGATCGCCTTCTTGACAAGCTTCTGCGGATCATTCTCCTCGATTTGCACACTCTGACGATCCGGATCGACTACGACCACTTTCGGACCTAGCGTCTCCGCCGAGAATTGATGGACTACCAGGGCGCTGTTTCCGGCGGCTTCCAGATCGATCCCTTTTATGCACACATCACTGGATATGGGGCGATCCAGCAGTTCGGTCTCCTTGGCCAAGTTGAGGGCACCGTCAGCGCCTTTTGTGTAGTCTTCGAGCACGGCGCGATAGACTGCGATCTGCTCCACAGTCAGCGGATGGCTGCTGACCTTCGGTTTGGGCGAATCACTTTGTGCTAGAGAAGGAAAAGGGAGAACGAGGCTTGTGGCTAAGATCCAGAAGATGATGCGCACCTCCCGCCCTATCATTTCAATCCTCCAATGCTAAAGAACGCGGCGGAAGCAATCTCGCCAACAACAAATAGACACCAAGTAGCAGAGCCCGGTTCCATACACTGTTTCCGCGCTCCGCCTCCGACCCTGCATCTACTCCTGCCTACCATGAATATCCCGCTTTGTGTGCGGGATTTTCATGGTACGTTAATTTCGCTACTGAACAAGTTTCTGCAACTCTTTTTCGTCGATAACCGGAACTTTAAGCTCCTTCGCCTTATCCAGCTTCGACCCCGCATCCGCTCCCGCCACGACATAATCCGTTTTCTTGCTGACCGAGCCGGTGACCTTCCCGCCGGCATCTTCGATCAGTTTTTTTGCTTCGTCGCGGGTGAAGTGCGCCAGGGTGCCGGTGAGCACGAAGGTTTTGCCGGCGAGTTTGGTGCCGCGATGTTTTTTCTGTCCCGTTAACGTAAGCCCGGCCTCGCGCAGGCGCTCGACGAGTTTGCGGTTCGCGGCGATGCTGAAGAACTCGACAATGCTTTCGGCGATGCGCGGGCCAACTTCGTTTACATCCTGCAGTTCTTCCACCCCGGCGCTCTCCAGCGCTTCCATCGATCCAAAATGCTCGGCCAGAAACTGGGCGGTGCGCTCGCCAACCATGCGGATGCCGAGTCCGTAGATGACGCGCTCGAGCGGGAGTTTCTTCGAGGCTGCGATTTCGTCGAGAATGTTTTGCGCGGATTTGTCTCCCATGCGCTCCAGGCTGAGCAGGTTGTCTTTCGTCAGCTTGTAGATATCGGCGACGTTCTTCACCAGGACGCGATCTGTCAGCTGAGTCACCAGCGCGTCGCCCATGCCGTCAATGTTCATCACGCCGCGAGAAGCAAAGTGCAGGATGGTCTCGCGCAATTTTGCGGGACAATTTGCGTTGACGCAGCGGTAGTCGACCTCGCCTTCGGTCCGCACGACTTTGGTGCCGCAGACAGGGCAGGTTTCGGGCATGTGAAAGGTTTTATGGCCGCGGGGATGATCCTTGTCCTCGATGACTTTCGCGACTTTCGGAATCACGTCGCCGCCGCGCTCGACCTGCACCCAATCGCCGATTTTCACGCCGAGGCGTTCGATTTCATCCATGTTGTGGAGGGTCGCGTTGCGCACGGTGGTGCCGCCGATCAGGACCGGGGCGAGCATGGCGACGGGCGTGAGTTTGCCGGTGCGCCCGACCTGCACTCGGATGTCTTCGAGCCTGGTGATTCCGGCGCGCGCAGCGTACTTGTAGGCAATCGCCCAGCGCGGGGCTTTTCCGGTGAAACCTAATTCGTCTTGAAGAGAAGTTCGATCGACTTTGATGACGATGCCGTCGATCTCATACGGCAGCGATTCACGCTTCGCTTCCCACTGCTGGATGAACGCCCAGGCTTCGTCGATGGTGTGTACGAGTTTGTGGTTGGGGTTGACCTTGAATCCCGCGGAGGCGAGCGCGTCCAGCGTTTTGGAGTGCCGATCAAAATACGTGCGGCCATTTTTCAGCAGAATATAGGGGAAGTAATCCATGCGGCGTTCGGCGGTAACGGTTGCATCCAACTGCCGCACGGTGCCGGCGGTAAAGTTGCGGGGATTGGCGAAGGTCGGGAGGCCCTTGCGTTCGCGTTCTTCATTCACCTTCTTGAAGGCGGCTGTGGGCATGAGCAGTTCGCCGCGGACTTCGAAATCGGCCGGGATGCCGGCTTTTTTTAGCTTTTCGGCGGCGATCGAGAGCGGGATGGAGCGCACGGTGCGCACGTTGAGAGTGACGTCTTCGCCGACGCTGCCATCTCCGCGGGTGATGCCGCGCGCGAGCTTTCCATCTTCGTAGATCAGGGCCAGCGACATGCCGTCGAGTTTCAGCTCGCAAACGTAATCGACCTGGTCGCGGCCGCTGAGCTCGTGGACGCGGCGTTCCCAGTCGCGGAGTTCGCCTTCGTTGTAGGTATTGTCGAGCGACAACATGGGCGAGGAGTGCGGCACCTTGACGAAGCCTTCGCGGGGCTTGCCGCCGACGCGCTGCGTGGGAGAATCGGGCGTGATCAGGGCCGGATGCTCTGCCTCAAGGCCTTTCAGTTGCTGCATGAGCTTGTCGAATTCGGCGTCGGTGATTTCGGGATTGTCGACGACGTAATAGAGGTATTCGTGGTGACGAATCTTTTCGCGTAGGGATGGGATTTTTTTCTCGACGGGATTGGTCGCGGGAGCCATCGGGCAGATTATAGTCGGGAACGAACCGCAACTTCTTCGCCACGGATTACACGGATCTACACGGATAAAGCCAAGGATCTGAGTTCATCCGTGAGAATCCGTGGCGTTCTGTCCTCACACGAGGTCGTCCAGCTTTAACGCCTGTGTGCCGCCCTTCCAGGAAGAGTCGAATTGTTCCTGGATGAATCCGGCGTCGTAGTCGCGTTTTTGCTGTACCAAGGACTGATGCAGTCCCCACAGTGAGCGCGGGTTCCGCAGATTCTGTTCGAGGTCGGCGCGAAAGACTTTTTCCGCGCCCACGGGGTCTCCATTCATCAGCAGCGCCGCGCCCAGCGACTCGCGCACGGGATAGAACCAGTCGGGAGGCTCGCCATACTTCAGCGTGTCCTGGATGGCGACCGCATCGCGCAGCATGGCAATTGCACCGGGCGTGTCTTTTTTCGCCAGCGCCACCTTTGAGCCCAGAACATCTTTCGCGATCTTCATGATGTCTTTGGCCTTGTTGTTGATCGGCATTTGAAAGATAAGATCGGGAGGCGTGGCTGCTTCGGCATCCGCGACGACCTTGTACTCAGCCTCGGCTTCGGTGACCTTCCCGGTGCCGGCCATGGCCAGGCCGCGGCCAAAATGCCAGAACACCGTGGCAGTCTTCATCTGTGGATCGGGCTGCGGCATTTTGAGGATTTCGTTCCAGTGGTGGAAGCGAATCTCGACCGCCATGGGGATCGTCATGAAGCCTTCGAGCGGCGGCATGTCCTTCACATGAGGTCCGACATTGGCAACGAGCAGATCCGCATTCTTGCGTGCTTCCGCGTAGCTGCCATTCATCGCGCCGCACATGGCGATGAAGTGCAGGTTATGGCTGTAATACATCATCGGGTAAATGCCCTGCGCGCCCGTGGCCTGGATGTACGCGCGGTCGACTTCCGCGGCCTTCTCGTTGGTTTTTACGGCCGCGTCATAGTCGCCGGTGCGAATGTAAACGTGCGCCGGCATGTGCACGATGTGCCCCGCGCCGGGCGCGAGGGCAGCCAGTTTGTTTGCGCCGGCCAGGGCACGTTCGGGGGTGGGCGAAGCTTCCACGGCGTGAATGTAATAGTGGATTGCGCCGAGATGATTGGGGTCGCGCTTGATCACTGACTCCAAGGTGGAAACGATTTCATCGGTGCCGGCCTCGGGAGTGCCATCGGGATGCCACAATCCCCAGGGATGCAGATTCATGCCGGCTTCGGCAAAGAGCGTGGCGGCGTCGAGATCGTCAGGGAATTCGCGTACGACCTGGCGCATGGCGTCGCGGTAATCCTCCGCGGCCTTCTTCAAGTCGGAATTCGGATCGGCAGGAAAGCGCGTGGCCAGTGCGTGGATGTAGGCTTGATCGCTGGGCGAAGCGTCAGCGGACAGTTCGACCGCCTTTTGCACTGCATCATGCGCGTGCTTGTAGCGGTCGGGATCGGCGGGATCGTTATAGTTTGGTCCCACCGCCTCGGCGACGCCCCAGTACGCCATGGCGAGCTTGGAATCGAGCTCCGCAGCATGCTGAAACGACCGCGCCGCTTCGTCGTGATTGAAAGCGTAGATAAACCGCAGACCCTGATCGAAGAACTGCTGCGCCTGCCTGTCCCTGGTGGAAACAGGGTGATGAAGGTCGCCCAAGCCGGTCACCAGCACGACAGGGCGTGACTGAGCGTGAGAAGCATGATCTTGCGCGACCGCGCTCAGGCTCAGGCCCAGGCACAGAAGCGCTCCGCAGAGAACGTGCACCAGAGTTTTCATCTGGAGAATCCTCCTGAATTTTGATTTTGGAACCGCGCCCAACAGGGCTCCGGAAAAGAGCCTGCCGTGAAACGCCCCTTGCAATGCACGATAGCCTATGCCAAATTAAAAGGCTTGCCAAGCGAGAAGCGCACCATGCGGAAAGTTGCAGAGTCTGCCACGCCAGGCGCGGCGCAGAGCTTGACTGTGCAGAGCTTCGCGGCCCGACTGCCAGCGGCTCTGGTGAGCGCCTTCCAGACCAATCAGCGCATCAATCGATATCTGATCGAAAGCGTCGCGCCGGATGCTTGGAAGGCGAAAACGGCGGACGGCAAAGGCCGCACCATTGCGGCGATTGTGGCTCACATGCATAACGTGCGCGTCATGTGGCTGAAGGTTTCCGCCAAAGGCAGCAGGATCCCGGCGCAGCTTGATCGGGCGACAGTAACCCCCGCGCAGGCGGTGCGGGCGCTGGACGAGAGTTGTGAAGCCCTAAGCCAGTTGATGAGGCGAGCGCTCGAAACGGATGGGCGCATCAAGGGCTTTCGTCCTGATGTGGCGGGATTTCTCGGCTACCTGATTGCTCACGATGCGCATCACCGCGGTCAGATCGCGATGCTGGCGCGACAACTGGGCCATGCTTTGCCGCAGAAGGTCACGTTCGGAATGTGGGAGTGGGGCACGCGCTGAAACTTTAGCGAAATCCGTCTCAGGTACAATCCAGCTTCGATCCGGCCATGCGCAAGGCAGCTTTACTCTACAACCCTGACTCGGGCGGACGCCGCGCCCAGCGGCAGGCGGAACTGGACTCCGTGCTGGCAATGCTGAGCGGCGCAAACGTCGAGGCCACCCTGGTGCTCACCGACTCGCGTGCCCACGCCGAGGAGAAAGCGCGGCAGGCAATTCTGGCGGGGTGCGACACGGTCTTTGCCTGCGGCGGGGATGGGACCATCCACAATATTATTCAGGTGCTGGCCAACACCGGGGTTGCGCTGGCGATTCTGCCGATGGGCACGGCGAATGCGCTGGCCCATGATCTGGGCGTGCCCATGAATATTGCTGCGGCAGCGCGAGCGGCTCTCGACGGCGTGGCTGGACGGGTGGCGCTAGGCCAGATTGAGTTTCTTGATTTCGAAGGCAAACCCGGGATGCGCTTCTTTGTTGTTGCCGCGGGCGCCGGAGTGGATGCTCACCTGTTTTACAAGCTGCACACCGGAACCAAGCACCGCATGGGCATGGCAGCGTATTACGCCAAGGCATGGCAACTCTGGTTGGCGCATCCCATGACGCGATTTCAGGTGGAGTTTAGCGAAGCTGATTCGAAGGCAGTTCGACATGCCAACGTGACCGAGTTGATGGCGGTGCGCATCCGGAATTTTGGCGGAGTGCTGCAGGAACTGGCGCCGGGAGCGTCTTTGGAGCGGAACGATCTCAGGATTGTCTCTTGCAGAACGGCAAGCCGCATTGCGTATCTTCTCTACGTGACGCGGGGATTGCTGCGGCGCAGATGGAGGGTTCCCGGAATCGATCTGGCTTACAGCGAGCGGGTGTTGTGTGGGGATGTGCCGGGTGGGCAAGCAAGAGTTTATGTCGAGGCCGATGGTGAGCTGGTGGGTACATTGCCCGCAGTGATCACGGTAGTGCCGGATGCGTTGACGTTGTTGAGGCCTTCGCGGTGAATCGGACCTCTTCTCGCCGATCACCGATCTGACCCTCGTTCGGCGCGGTCACTGGTTAAGGTGGTAATTGCTCGCGCATCTCAATAGAATCCTTAGACCTTGGAACCTGTAACCCATTTCTTGTTTGGCGCGTGCATGGGGCGCGCCGGGCTGAACCGCAAGACCGCGCTAGCCACGGCAACGCTCACACTGGCCGCAGAGGCACCCGATCTGGATGTGCTCAGCCGCTTCGGGGGTCCGGCCTTTGCTTTCGCGCATCATCGCGGGTTCACGCACTCATTCGTCGGAGTACCGCTCGATGCGGCGGTGGTGGTCGGCTTCGTGTATTTGATCTGGCGGTTGCGTGGGCGGAAGGTGAAAAACGCGAAGCTGCCGCCGCGCTGGGGGCTGCTTTTCCTTTACGCCTGCCTGGCGGGGCTGAGCCATATACTGCTCGACTTCACCAACAACTACGGCGTGCGCCCGTTCTGGCCGTTTTCCGAGAAATGGTATTCGTGGGACATCGTCTTCATCTTCGAGCCCGTGTTGTTCGCCTTTCTGCTTCTGGGATTGATTGTGCCGTCTTTTTTCTCGCTCATCGACGGAGAGATCGGGGCGCGCGCGCGGGGGCCGAAAGGAAGGATTGCCGCGGCGCTCGCGCTGGCGGGGGTCGTCTTGTTGTGGGGACTGCGGGATTTCGAACATCGGCGCGCGGTCAACGCTCTGGCGGCGCGCACCTACCAGAACGCAGACCCACTGCGGGTCTCCGCTTATCCTACGATGGCCGATCCGTTCCAGTGGTATGGCGTGGTGGAGACGCCCGCTTTCTTTGCCCTGGCTCCGGTGAACTCGATGGGACCGGAGGTCGACCCCGAGGGACGCCTGGACATTCGCTACAAGCCCGAGGAAACGGCGGTCACGCTGGCGGCAAAGAAATCCTACCTGGGACGCGTCTATCTGGATTGGGCGCAGTACCCGATCACCGAGATCGAGGAACTGGAGCCTGCGGAATCCGGATCCATCGTGTGGTTTCAGGACCTGCGCTTCACGCAATTGCCGAGCCTGTTTGGCCGTAGTGAAAGATCGCATGGGGCGCTGAGCGCAGGGGTGCAACTCGACCGGGATCTGCGGGTGGTTGGGGACGTTTATGGCAGCGGCAGGAGTCGCGTGACTGTGTCCGAGCCGCATTGATGGCGGGAGGAGTCGGGTTTAAGCGATGTTTCCCCTCGGAAGAACCTTGGAGCGCGGAGCGCGCTGAGGAGCACGGGTGGTGGTGCAGTTTGAAATCCACGCTCCCTCAGCGGCTTCAAGCCGCAATCGATTCCATACTCACGGCGCGGCTGAAGCCGCGCCCTTTCAGAACGAATTCAAGCTGAGCTACTACCGGAAACGCGGACACTCTTGCGGGAATCGGCTTGACGTAATCGGCTCCCCGCGCCCAGAATAAAGCAGTCAGTTCGAGGTATTCATGTTGCCTTATCTATTTGTCCTGCTCGCCATTGCCGTCCGCTTTCTGCCCTTCGCGGGGCGGTTGAATGTTTTGCCGCACGCATGGCACTTTACGCCGATCGCGGCGTCGCTGCTGTTTTTCGGGGCACGGGGTGCGCGGCGACGGATGTGGATTCCGCTGCTGCTGCTGGCAGGAACGGACGTGATTCTCACCAAGCTGGTTTATTCGTACCCCCTGACCTGGGATCTTCTGGTCACGTGGGCGTGGTACGCGGCGATTCTGTGGCTGGGAACGAACCTGCGGGAAAAATCCGGGCCGGTGCGGGTGGTGGGTGCGGCGCTGGCCAGCTCGGTGTCATTTTTCCTGATCAGCAATTTTGCAGCATGGGCTGCCTATACCGATATGTATCCCAGAACCTTCCACGGCGTGATGCTGTCCTATGCCGCCGGGCTGCCGTTTTTCCGCGGCACGGTTGAGAGCGATCTGTTCTTCTCGATCGCGTTTTTTGGAACGCCAGTATTCCTGCACGCACTCGCCGGCTGGATGGATAAATCATCCGGCGACCACATCGCCGCCGCGTAGAAATCACGTCTCGCTGGACGGCCGAGGCGGCCGTCCCCACCTTCTCCCTCTTCGCCACAACCAAATCACAATTCCCAACACAACGACCGCCAGTACCCAATAAAAGTGCCGCCGGAAGACTGTCCCTACCAGTCCCACAATCTCTGGTCCGAACCAGAGAGTGAGCAGCGAAAGAGTCAGGAAGCGAACGCATCTGCCGGCGAAAATCGCCACCAGAAAATCGCGGAAGCGCATCTCGAAGACTGCTGCGCCGAGAACAAAAATCTTGAAGGGCATGGGCGGCGGCAGCATTGCCGGAAACATCAGGGCCCAGAATTCGTGGCGCTCGAACGAGCGGTGAATCGCAAGAAAACGTTGTTCCGAAATCCGCTTGCGCAGAACCTTTTCGCCGCCCAGGTACCCGATGATGTAGAGCGGGATGCTGCCCAGCGCCGAACCGAGCGAAGCCATGACCACGTAGAAGAGCAACCGCCGGTGATCCCGGTACACATAAAGGGCCACGATCGCATCCACGGGCATGCCGAGCAACGCAGAATCCGCGAAAGCGATGGCGAACACACCCCACATTCCGAGGGGTGAGAGCAGGTGCAAAATCCATGCGGTGTATTTTGCGAGGATGTGTCCGATGGTTTTCAAAAGGAAATTCAGTCTACGTGAAAGCCGCTCCACATTCACACTACTGAAACATTTCGCGCCCGCCCGCTGCTGAGATCCTTTGTTTGCAAACGAGTTACCGGGGTTACTTTTGGAGTAATCAGTGCACTGTTTTTAGTGCAGATTTCATCACCTCGTAACATTGCCCTGTTAGAACTAAATTATGGATCTGCACGTGTACAACACGCTGATCCTTTCGGACCTGCACCTGGGTGCAGAGACGAGCCACGCGCGCGAAGCGATGCGCGTGCTGAAGGAAAACCGCTTTCAGCGGCTGATTTTGCTGGGTGACATTTTTGCCGATCTCAACTTTGCGCGGCTGACTAAAGATCACTGGAAATTCCTCGGCTACATTCGCAAGCTTTCCAATCCCAAGCGCAACATCGAAGTGGTGTGGGTGGAAGGCAATCACGACCACGGGCTCACCAACATCATGTCGCACCTGGTCGGCGTCCGGGCTTATCAGGAGTATGCCTGGCAATACCAAGGGCTGCGGCACATCGCAATTCACGGGCATCAGTTTGACGGGTTCCAGGTGAACAGCGTGCGACTGAGCACGCTTGGGACGGCGCTCTATCTCAGGCTGCAGAAGATCGACTTCAAGAGCAAACCTATCGTGCGGCTCATCGATCGGCTGAACACGCGATGGCTGCGGATGTCCTTAAAAGTTTCGGCGGGGGCCCTGGAATACGCGCGGCAGCATGATGCGGGGAGCATTTTCTGCGGCCACACCCACGAAGCGCTGCACGTGGAGCGGGATGGGATCCACTACTACAACACGGGTGGCTGGGTCGATTCCCGGCTGACCTATGTAACGGTTGACGAACAGGGGGTACAGATTCATGAATACGACGGGCGTGATTTCGACGAGCAGGAATACAACGGGCACGAGCACGGCGGACGAGCTGACGATCGTGATTCCAGCCAGGAACGAAGCGAAGCTGATTCCGAACTTGCTGACCTCGCTGACGAATCAGGACTACTCGAGGATGCCGAGTACGAGAGTGTTGGTCGCTGATGCGAACTCGACCGACGGCACGCCGGAGATCGTTCTCGGCTTTCGCGACCGGCTCAACGTCGGCGTGATCCGCGGCGGGATGCCTTCCGTGGGCCGCAATCTGGGCGCGATGCAGGCCGACAGCACTTACGTTTTATTTCTCGATGCCGATATCGAACTGGCGCACCCTTCGGTGGTGCGGCGTGCTGTGGAGCTGGCGCAGCGCAAGCAGTTGCACTGCGTGACCACCAACATTGTTTGCCGGGACGGCAACTGCCTCGACAAGCTGTTTTATGCGGGCAACGATTTTTTCCAATACATGTCGCGCCTGCATCATCCGTTTGCCACAGGAATGTTCATGCTGTTTGACCTGAAAAAGTTTCACGAGCTGGGCGGATTCCACGAGCAGGCGCTTTTTGCCGAGGACTACTTGCTCAGCCAGCAGGTAGAGCGCAGGCGCTTCGACATCGTGCGGGGCGGGGTTTACACCACCAATCGCCGATTCCAGAAAATGGGGCACGCGCGCGTGGGTTGGCTATTCCTGAAGACGGCGATGAACTACTGGAACGAGAACTACTTTCTGCGCGATCACAAATATTGGCAGACCTAGATTGTCAGACGTAGATTGTCAGACCCACGCCATAGTTGCGAGACCGGCAAGATTATCCCCCCGCGCTACGAGAACAGGATCACGGGCCAACCAGCCCGGATCCTGTTCTAGCGTTAGCTCAGAAGCGCCACACGACTCCGGTGGTTCCGCGGAAGTCGTTCTGATTCGTGCTCAACAAGTGGGTATGGACGAAGTCAATCTGCACGCGCCAGGAAAAATTCTTGAAGGGGAGCTTGCGATCGAAGCCGCCGCCTGCGTCGAGGACTACGGGGCGGAAGGTGGCGCCGCTGGATTTGGTTTGCTGAATACCTCCCATGACATGAACGAAGGGGCGCCACTTTCCGTAATGGAATGAATATCGCGGGCCGAGCACGACGTTGTACTGGTTTATGCCGCTCTTGTAAAAGCCGGTGCCATCGAGCACGATGCCTACGTTGGTGAAGCGGTGAAAGGGAAATGCCTCGGCGGAGCCCTCGAATCCGCGGAAGGTGTAACGGTTGATGACATCGACGCTGCTGGCGTAACCGACTCCGGCGTAAACGTTGCCACTGGGCAAAAGTTGGGCGCTCGATTTGGTTGGGAACAGCATCAAAGTAAGGATTGCCAGAACCACGGCCGCGATTTTTGACACGAAGATGAGTCCTCCCCGGCAATTATGCCAGCAGCAAATTCTACCTGAATGCGCGAAATTCGTTAGATGCAGTGTAATGCAGGCCCAGGATGTCCGCCGCGGGGAAATTATGGCGGTGCAGGAGTGGGACGGAAAACCGAAAAATTACTCTCTTTTCATGATTTCGAAACGCGTCCGAGAGCGTCTATCCATTAGCATGGAATCCTCAAATACAAGTTGGCAGGACTGGCCGCAGCCGCACACACTGGCTGCTTTCGCAACACAACCTAAGGAGTTGACGTTGAAGCTTAGTCTGGAAACTAGAAATCGCGGCGATGTGATGATCGTTCATTGCGAGGGCCGCATCGTCTATCGCGACGAAGCGGCGGCGCTGGAGAAACTGGTGGGTGAAATTCTGACGAATGGGGGCAGGGTGGTTCTCGATCTCAGCGGCGTGAGTTCCATTGACAGCGCGGGCATCGGCCAACTGGCATTTTTGCACTCGCTGGCGCAATCTCAAAGCGCGGACCTGAAGTATGCCAGCCCCACGCCCCTGGTGCGCGCGTTGCTGGATCTTACCAATCTCGACACGGTTCTAGAAATTCATCCCAGCGTAGGGGAGGCGCTGGCGGCTTTCCAGCGTGGAGAAGTCTGCGCCGACTGCTGAACGAAGAGCTTTACGCCGATCCGCTCGATTCTCTCGATTCCTTCGACACCTGGCCCCGGCTCGGGCCCCTGATGTTGCGGCTGGGATGCGCGCCTGCGAGCACAAGTGCGCAAAGACTGTCGGCAAAGGCGGGCGTCAACTTGTCGTGGCGAATCAGAAATCGCATGTAGATGGGGCCGTAGAGTAAATCCAGAAGCAGATCCATGTTCACGCCCGGGCGCAGTTCGCCGCGTTCAATGCCGCGGCGAATGGTGTCGTAGGCTTCCTGACGGCGCGGCTCATGAAAAACCGTTCGCGAAAAGCGGCGATGAGCTGGCGGTCGGTCTGGCCCGCCGCCAGAATTGCGGACATAATCCTTCCCCGCGGGCTGCGAAAGATCTTGATGACCTGACGCATCTGCTGACTCACGTCGGTGCGCAGCGAGCCGGTATCCGGGAAATGAAGTTCTCGAGTCGTGCTCGCTGGCGAAAGCATCTGTGATAAGAGCGGCCTTGTCGGCCACCAGCGGTAAACCGTAGCCTTGCCTACGCTGGCATGTGCTGCGACGTCTTCAATGGTCAGATCGGAGAAGCCATTCTTGCCCAGGAGTTTCAAGGTGCTGCGCAGGATGGCCCGGCGAGCGTGTTCACTGCGCGGACGTCCCGGAGGCCGCCTGGGGTTGCTTTGCGCGCGCTATGCCTTCGAGCAGGAGACTTATGGCGCATGATCTACAGTACCAATATAATTAAGGAGCTTAGAATCCAATACGCTGAGTATCGAATCTAAGTTCAGGGTATGGAATTGTCGTTTTGCCAAGGTACTGCGCTGCCGCTTTTCAAGTTATTCGGTCGACCTTGGAGTGGTGCCTAACCGATGTGGATAGTTGCGTTAGCGCTCAGGCGTCCTTATACATTCGTGGTGATGGCGATCGTCATCATTGTTCTGTTCTTGGTAACGGTTTTCCGCACTCCGGTTGACATCTTTCCCGGATATCAACATTCCGGTGGTCTCGGTGGTTTGGTCCTATATCGGCATGTCGCCGCAGGATATGGCGGACCGTATCGTGACCAATTCCGAACGCGGCATAAACATCACCGTCAACGACATCGAGCACATGGAGTCTCAGTCGGTAAACGGTTTGGGCGTGATCAAGATTTTTTTCCGTCCCGGAACGAACGTGCAGGGCGCTATCGCGGAGATCACCGCAATCTGCCAGACAACCTTGCGCGGCCTTCCGCCCGGCACAGTGCCGCCTCTGGTGATCTCCTATAGCGCGTCGACTACGCCGATCGTTCAACTCGGACTGAGCAGCAAAACATTGCCGGAGGCGCAGCTTTTCGATCTGGGCCAAAACTTTCTGCGGAATTATCTGGCCACCGTGCCGGGGGCGGCAACTCCATATCCGTATGGCGGCAAGATTCGGCAGATTCAGGTGGACCTGGATCTGCCGAAGCTGCAGGCTTACGGGCTGTCGCCAAACGACATTGTAAACGCGGTCAACGCTCAGAATCTGATTCTTCCCAGCGGCACGATCAAACTCGGATCGGTGGAATACAACGTTGAGATGAACGGAACGCCGGCAACGATTGCGGAATTGAACGATCTGCCGGTAAAGACTGTCGAATGGGGCCACGCTCTACATGCGCGACGTGGCGCACATACGCGATGGATTTTCACCGCAGACGAACATCGTGCGCCAGGATGGAAACCGCGGGTGCACTGATGTCGATGTACAAGATCGGCAACGCCTCCACGTCTGGAGATCGTGGCCGGAGTCAAGCGGATTGTGGTGCAAGCGGCGCAAGTCCTGCCGCCGGAATTGAAAATCACGGCGCTGTTTGATCAGTCTCTGTTTGTGCGAGCCTCGATCCAGGGCGTGCTGCGCGAGGGGTTGATTGCAGCGGCGCTTACCGCCGTCATGATTTTGCTGTTCCTCGGCGACTGGCGGCCTACGATCGTTATTTCCATCTCCATTCCGCTTTCCATTTTCGTTTCCATCATCGTGCTGAGCGCGATCGGGCAGACCATTAACATCATGACCCTCGGAGGATTGGCGCTGGCGGTCGGAATCCTGGTGGATGACGCGACGGTGGAAATCGAAAACATCGAGCGCAACCTTGCCATGGGCAAGGAGATGAGGCAGGCGATTCTTGACGGCGCGCAGCAGATCGCCGTGCCGGCATTCGTGTCGACGCTCAGCATCTGCATTGTGTTCGTGCCCATGTTTTTTCTGGCAGGCGTGGCGAAGTTCTTATTCGTGCCGCTGGCGGAGGCTGTGAGCTTCGCGATGTTGGCCAGTTATCTGCTTTCACGGACTCTCATCCCGACGCTGGTGATGTTCATCATGCGCGGACACGAGCATCGCGCAGAAGAGCCGAAGTCGTTTCTGGGCCGTTTTCAGCGCGGGTTCGAGCGAAAGTTTGAGGATTTCCGGCGCGGCTACGAGCGCTTGCTGGAAACGACGATCGAGCATCGCGGCGTGTTTGTGATTTGTTTCCTGATTTTTTGCGTGCTCTCGCTTGGGATTTTTATGCTTCCTGGGACAGGACTTCTTTCCACAAGTGGATGCGGGGCAGGTGAAACTGCATGTGCGCGGGCGTCCCGGGCTGCGCGTAGAAGAGACGGCGCGCCTCTGCGACGAAGTGGAAAGGGTGTTTGCGCGAGGAGATTCCAAAGAACGAACTGCAAACGATTCTCGACAACATCGGTCTGCCAAACTCCGGCATCAACCAGTCCTACAGTTCGAATGGAACGATTGGCACGAGCGATGCAGAGATTCTGATCGCTCTCGATCCCGAGCATCATCATCCGACGGCGGGGTATATACGGCATTTGCGCGAGATTGTTGCCGCACCGTTTTCCGGGGGTGGAATTCTTCTTCCAGCCTGCCGATATCGTTTCGCAGATTCTGAATTTCGGTCTGCCTGCGCCCATCGACGTACAAGATCGTGGGCACGGACACGGGAAGCAGCTATCTTATTGCGCAGCAAATCGCGAACAAAATGCGGCACATTCCTGGCGCCGCCGATGTCCACGTGCAGCAATTGCTGTCTCTGCCCACGATCCATATGGACATCGACCGGACGCGGGTCACACAAGTTGGTTTGACGGCGCGCGACGTGGCGCAGAGCATGCTGGTTTCGCTGAGCGGCAGTTTTCAAACTGCGCCGAATTTCTGGCTTAACCCGCGCAACGGCGTGACGTACCAGGTGGCGGTGCAGTCTCCGCAATACCGCATGACCAGCCTGCAGGACCTGATGACCATCCCAGTAACATCGCAGCAGGGCGCACAGCTGATGGGCAATCTGGTGCAGGCAGATCCGGTGGCGCGGCCGGCGACGGTGAACCACTACAACGTGCAACCAGTCATCGACGTTTACGCCAGCACACAGGATCGCGACTTGGGCGCCGTCGCATGCGGAAACTAACAAGGTGCTGCAGACTTTCGATGGCAAATTGCCGCGCGGAACTCACATCGTAGTGCGTGGGCAGGTGGTTACCATGCGTTCGTCGTTCATGGGACTGGGGCTGGGACTGGTTGGCGCCATCCTGCTCGTTTATTTGCTGATCGTCATCAACTTTCAGTCGTGGCTCGATCCCTTCATCATCATCGCCGCGTTGCCGGGAGCGCTGGCGGGAATTTGCTGGTTTCTGCTGCTGACGCGCACTACGTTGAGCGTGCCATCGCTTACCGGTGCGGTAATGTGCATGGGCGTGGCGACGGCGAATTCGATTCTGATGGTGAGCTTCTCGCGCGAACAGATGGATGAAGGGATTCCCGCCGTTCAGGCGGCCGTGTCTGCGGGATATACCCGGATGCGGCCCGTGCTGATGACTGCCCTGGCCATGATCATCGGGATGGTACCGATGGCGCTGGGTTTTGGGGAAGGCGGCGAACAGAATGCGCCGTTGGGCCGCGCCGTGATTGGCGGGCTGCTTTTTGCGACGGTGGCCACATTATTTTTTGTGCCGAGTGTGTTCGCGATTTTCCATAGCCGCCGCGAGCGACTGGCGCGCGAGCAACAAGGGTAAGCGGGAGGCAGCAATGGTTTCTGGCAATCGGAGTCAAGCATGAGCACAGAGAACGAGAAAACCAATCGCGCCGACCAAGGGCGTCACGGCAAGACAAAGGCGGAGCTGGACGCGGAGATTGAGGCGATCGAAGAACATTCGCGGCATCAGCACTCGACAATCCAGGCGCCGCCGGACCTTCCGCCGGCGTCTCCGGGCAAAGCTCTTACGATCGTGGTGCTAGCGCTGATCATGTTGCTGCTGGCCGGCGGGTTGACGGTGTGGCAGCACGTGAGCCATGAGCACGCCCTGGCCAAGGAAACCGAGCGCGCGACCGTGCCCACAGTCGCCGTGATTCACCCTTTGGCGGAAAAGCCCGACGAGGAACTGGTGCTACCCGGTTCTCTGCAGGCGTATATAGAGTCTCCGATTTACGCCCGAACCAACGGGTACCTCATCCGCTGGTACAAAGATATTGGCAGCCGCGTGACCAAAGGTGAGTTGCTGGCAAAGATCGACACTCCGGAGATTGATCAGGAGTTGAACCAGGCGCGGGCCACGAGCCAGCAAGTGCTGGCGGCGATGGACCTGGCGAAAATCAGCTCCGACCGTTGGGAGAATCTGCGCAAGACGGATTCCGTTTCGGCGCAAGAAGCGGACCAGTACGCCAGCGGATTGCAGCAGAGCAAAGCCAACGTAGCCGCCGCCGACGCCAACGTGCGGCGACTGGAACAACTGGAAGGCTTCAAGGATGTATACGCCCCGTTTACTGGCGTGCTCACGCGCCGCAACGTGGACCCTGGCGCCCTTATCAACGCCGGCGCGGGCGCAACCGGGCGTGAACTATTTGACCTTGCCCAGGTCGATCCCCTGCGGGTGTACACCAGCGTGCCGCAAGCGTATGCGCCATTCATAAAAATTGGCGAGAAAACCGCTGTGACCCTGCAAGAGTTTCCCGGCCAGAAATTCTTCGGCAAAGTGGTACGTACGGCGGAAGCTATTGATCCGACCACGCGCACATTGCTGACGGAGGTGGACGTTCCCAACAAGGAGGCGCGCCTGTTTCCGGGTTCGATCGGGGA
The DNA here is from genome assembly GCA_963784085.1 of uncultured Acidobacteriaceae bacterium. Classification (GTDB taxonomy): domain Bacteria; phylum Acidobacteriota; class Terriglobia; order Terriglobales; family Acidobacteriaceae; genus Sulfotelmatobacter. Next base: position 269,274 of record CAWAQH010000013.1, read on the forward strand.
AGTACACTTCGCCGTCGGGTCAAACGTAAATAAGGTCACGGTTCCGGTGAACGCAATGCTGTTCCGCGCGCAAGGGCCTCAGGTCGCGGTGGTGGGCGCGGACAAGAAGGTGCAGTTGCGTCCCATCGATATTGGACGTGATTACGGAACGACGCTCGAGGTTCTTGGCGGTATTACGCCCGCAGACCAGATCATAATCAATCCCTCCGACTCACTGGAAGATGGCCAGCAGGTGGAACTGGCCCAGCCCGACAACAAAAATAAGACCCAGCAGAAAGGCAGCGGGTCGTGAAGCGAGTTGCCATCCCGGCTGTGGTCGCGCTGCTGGTTCTTGCAGGGGGATGCACGGTTGGTCCGCGTTACAGCCGGCCCGCGGCTCCGGCTCCGGCGCCCGATGCGTGGAAGACGCAACCGCCCTGGCAGGAGGCCGCTCCCAAGGACGCAATCCCGAAAGGCGCGTGGTGGAAAGTCTTTCACGACCCCACGCTGGATGACTACGAGCAACAATTGCTGCAGGCGAACCAGTCGCTTGAGGCCGCGCGCGACCGCCTGACCCAGGCGCGCTCTTTGGCGCGCGTGGCGACCGCAGACATGTTTCCGCAGCTTTCAACGGACCCCAGCGCCCAACGCGAGCGAGGGTCGGGCAATCGCCCACTTAACGGAGAGGCGCAGACCTACATCAATGGCGTAGCGCAGCCCATAGCTCCGTACACGCAGAACGTGTACACCGTCCCGTTTTCGCTGAGCTATGAGGCCGATCTTTTCGGACGAGTACGGCACAACGTGGAAGCCGCCAATGCTACGCTGCAATCCACAGCCGCAGATTTGCAAAACGTGCAGTTGGTGCTGACCGCCGAACTTGCGGCGGACTATTTCACACTGCGTGAACTGGACGCCGAGTTTGATGTGGTGCAGGAATCCGTGGGTTCCCAGCGCAAGGCGCTCGACCTGGTGAACCACCGCCACGAGGGAGGGATCACCAGCGGGCTGGAAGTGGCGCAGCAAGCCTCGCAACTGGATTCGACCCTCTCACAACTGGCGCTGGTGCAGCAGACGCGGGCGCAATACGAGCACGCGATTGCGGTGCTGGTGGGAAAGCCGGCCTCCAACCTGAGCGTTAACGTTGCGCCTTTGCAGGCTACGCCGCCACCGGTTCCGCTCGGCGTTCCTTCCGATGTGCTGGAACGGAGGCCGGATGTTTCCACGGCGGAACGCATGATGGCCTATGAGAATGCACAGGTCGGGATCGCGCGATCGGCGTTCTATCCGAACATCACGCTGAGCGGTTCGGGAGGATGGCAGAGCAGGGACCTTGCGCCGCTACTCAACGCTCCCAGCCTGTTCTGGTCGCTCGGTGCTGATGCGCTGGAGCCGATCTTCCAGGGGGGGCGAAACCGCGCCAATCTGGCGGCGGCGCGTGCGGCCTACGATCAATCCGTAGCCAACTACCGGCAGACTGTGCTCACGGCGTTTCAGCAAGTCGAGGACGGCATCAGCAACCTGAGCACCCTTTCGCAAGCGCTGACGACGCAGTCCGCCGCCGTGCAGGACGCGCGCCGCGCGCTGGACATTGCCAACAACCGCTATCTGGGAGGCGCCACGAGCTATCTCGACGTGATCACCGCGCAGACCACCCTGCTGGCTAACCAACGGCTGCAGACGCAGTTGCTCGGCCAGCAAATGGTCAGCTCGGTGTATCTGGTGAAAGCCCTGGGCGGCGGCTGGGACGCGAGTGAGATCAGGGACGAAAAGGTGCATCCGCAGGCGAGCCAGATTGTGCAGCAATAAGGCGGAGACGATTTACCGCTTACGCTCTCACGTGGCGCTGGCTTTTGGGTTTCGAACCGCTCAGCGCGAAGAACAAAATATACAGATAGCAGATTACGGGCAGAAAAAAGGCGTGATGAATGCCGAGTCTGTCGGCGATGGCGCCCTGCGCCAGAGGGATAATCGCGCCGCCAACGATCGCCATGATCATGATTCCGGAGCCGTCGCCGGTGAGCGGGCCGAGTTCGGCCACGCCCAGCGTAAAAATGCTCGGGAACATGATGGAGTTGAACAAACCGACGAGGATGATGCTCCACATGGCGAGGTGACCGGAAGTCAGCATGGAAATTGCCACGAGCGCGGCTGCGCACATTGAGCAAATGGCCAGCAAGTGCCCGGCCTTCATCTTCTGCAGCACTCCCGATCCAATGAAACGGCCAACCATGGCTCCGCCCCAGTAAAGGGCAACAAAACTGGCGGCAACTTTCTCAGTCAATCCACCGATCTCTGGCTGGCTGAAATAGATCACCAAAAAACTTCCGATGGAAACTTCAGCACCCACATACATGAAGATTCCGATCGCGCCAAAGATCAGATTGGGATGCTTCCAGATGGAGTCGCCGACCTTTTCCCCGACCTTGTGTTGAGCCTGAGGAATTTGCGGCAATTTGAAACTACCGATCGCGATTGCAAGCAGCACGAGCGCAATTCCCAAACCGATGTAGGGCAGCTTGACGGTCGCGGCTTCCTGCAAGCGGTAGGCGCGCAGCACATCGGGAGCCAATGAGCGGATTTCCTGCAGCGTTCTTGGAGCCGCACTCAAAATGAGCAGGCCGCCGAAAAAAGGCGCAAGGAACGTTCCCAACGAATTGAAGGCCTGAGTGAGATTCAAGCGGCTGGACGCGGTCTGGGGCCTGCCCAGCACGGTGACAAAGGGATTAGCCGCTACCTGCAAACAGGTGATGCCCGCGCCGAGTACGATGAGCGCCATCAAGAACAAGGGGAACGACGGAACGCTGGCTGCGGGCACGAACAGGAATGCACCCAGACCCATGGTAAGCAAACCCACTACCATGGCGCGGTGATAGCCGATCCAGTCGATGACTTTGGCCGAAGGTATGGAAAAAAGAACGTACGCTCCGAAGAAGGCGACCTGAATCAGGATGACCTGTTTGTTATTCAGGTCGAAAATGGGCTTCAGGTGGGGGACAAGAATGTCGTTGAGGCAGGTGAGGAACCCCCACATGAAAAACAACATGGTAACCACTGCCAGGGGCGCGGCGGTCGAAGCGGAACCTTGGCCTTGCGCAACCGAGGTGGTGGAGGAACTGCCGGGAACGGGGACGGCCATGCGATTAGGTCCGCGATTTGAGACTTGATCATAGCATCGCTGGACAAGACCTGAGGTCGATGGCGCCCCGGTCGCTACCGTTTTGGTTTATGCTGTGACGTTTGGCTTTTGCTGCTGGGAGGAACGCTTGAATCGATCTCAAATTTTTTCCCGCCTGAGCGTCTGCATAACCATTTTTCTTGTTGTCCTAAGCGCCGCCGCACAGCAGATTCCCGAAAGCACGTACCAGGAATTGCATTGGCGCATAATTGGCCCGTTTCGTGGCGGTCGTACCCGCGCCGCTACCGGCGTACCCAGCCAGCCCAATGTTTTCTATGTGGCGCAGGTCAATGGTGGAGTGTGGAAGTCGGACGACTACGGCCGCACATGGACGCCCATCTTCGACCACGAGTCCACGCAGTCGGTTGGCTCGATCGCTGTGGCTGCTTCGAATCCGAACATCATTTATGTGGGCAGCGGCGAGGGCCTGCACCGGCCCGACCTTTCGATTGGCAATGGGATGTACAAGTCCACCGACGCCGGGAAGAGCTGGACTCATCTGGGGCTGAGCGACGGGTTTCAGATTCCGGCAATCGCCGTCGATCCGCGTGACGCCAATCGAGTTTTCGCGGCTGTGCTCGGACATCCTTACGGCCCCAACGAAGAGCGCGGCCTTTTCCGTTCCACCGACGGAGGCCAGACGTGGCAGAAGGCCATCTACAAGGACGAAAACACCGGCGCTTCCGCTGTGGAAATCGATCCCTCGAACCCCGACGTGATGTATGCCTCGATGTGGGAGGCTCGCGAAGGGCCATGGGAGGACGGGAACATGGTGAATGGAACCGGCGGCGGATTATTTAAATCCACTGACAGTGGAAACACATGGCGGCCCCTCAGCAACGGCCTGCCGAAAGAGCTTTCGCAGATCAATGTTGCGATTGCGCCCAGTGATTCACGGCGACTGTATGCCACGCTCGCGCTTTCGACGGGCGGGCTTGCTTTTTACCGTTCCGATGACGCGGGAGAGAATTGGGCGAAGGAAACCGACGATCCGCGACCCTCGGGCCGCATTGGCGGGGGCGACCTGGCGGTGCCGAAAGTCGATTCGAAAAACGCCGACGTGGTTTATTGCGCGAGCACGGTGACCATGAAGTCGACTGACGGCGGCAAGACGTGGTCAGGATTTCGGGGGGCGCCGGGCGGCGACGATTACCAGAATCTGTGGATCAATCCCAATGACCCAAACATTATTCTTCTGGTCAGCGACCAGGGCGCGTTGGTCACGGTCAACGGCGGAGCTTCGTGGAGTTCCTGGTACAACCAGCCGACGGCGCAGATTTATCACGCCGGGGTAAGTCCGGGTTTTCCCTACAAAGTGTGCGGGGGCCAGCAGGAGAGCGGTTCGGTCTGCATTTCCAGCCGCGGCAACGACGGGGCGATCACGTATCGCGAATGGCATCCCGTTGGCGTGATCGAGTACGGGTATGTCGCGCCTGATCCGCTCGATGCAGACATTATTTACGGCGGCGGAAGAAGCGAAGTGACGAGATTTCATTTTTCGACCGGGCAGGTGCAGAACATCACGCCGATTCCGCTCGGCGGCAGCAAGTACCGCACCGACCGCACCGAGCCGCTGATGTTTTCGCCCCTTGATCCGCACACGCTTTATTTCGCGAGCAACGTGCTGTTCAAAACCACCGACGGCGGAAATTCCTGGCGGACGATCAGCACCGATCTGACGCGCGAGAATCCTGAAATCCCCGCCAGCGTGGGCAAGTTTGTGCCTAAGGGCGCGGACAAAAAGCGCGGAGTCATTTACGCGCTGGCGCCGTCATTCAAGAACATCAACACACTCTGGGCGGGCACTGACGATGGCCTGATCTGGTTGACTCGTGACGGGGGCGAGAAGTGGAACAACATTACTCCGCCGGAGTTGACGGCCTGGAGCAAGGTCACGCAGATTGCGGCCTCGCAGTTCGACAATGACACGGCGTACGCGTCGGTGAGCCGGTTCCGCGTGAATGATGAGCGACCTTATATCTACCGCACGCACGATGGGGGAAAGACCTGGAAGCTGATCACCAACGGCCTGCCGGAGCTGGGCCCGGTGGATACGGTGCGCGAAGATCACGTTCGCAAAGGGCTGCTCTTCGCGGGCACGGAAAACTCCGTCTGGATGTCATTCGACGACGGCGATCACTGGCAATCCCTGCAACTGAATCTGCCGCACACTTCGATGCGCGATCTTTGGATTCATGACGATGATCTCATCGTCGCCACACACGGGCGGTCTATTTGGATTCTGGATGACATCTCGCCGCTGCGCGAAGCGGCCGCGTCTTTGGCCAACGCCGAGGCGCACCTGTTCACGCCGGCGACGGCATACCGGGTGCAACGCGATACCTACACCGACACTCCGCTTCCGCCGGACGAGCCTTTTGCCGCCAACCCGCCCGACGGCGCAATCATTGACTACTATCTGGGTCACACCGCTTCGAGTGGGGTTACGCTGGAGATTCTCGACGCTCACGGCCAACTGGTTCGCAAATTTTCCAGCGACGACAAACCTGAGGTCAGCGAAGCCGACCTGCGGAAGCAACTGATTCCTCTTTACTGGCTGCGTCCTTTTCGCGCTCTTTCGGCCGGGGCCGGCATGCACCGCTGGATTTGGGACCTGCATTATCCCGCGCCCGACTCTCCGCGCCACGAGTATCCCATTTCCGCGATTCCCGGCGACACGCCGCGGTATCCGCTGGGCGCGACGGCCTTGCCCGGTTCCTACACGGCTCGCCTTACGGTAAACGGCAAGAGTTATGCCGCGCCCTTCACCATCAAGATGGATCCGCGGGTGCAGGTTTCCGCCGCGGCCCTCGGAAAAAAGTTTCTGCTTGAAACGCGGCTGGCAGCGCTGTTGAGCCAGACCTCCAAGGCCGTGATCGAGGCCGGCGCGATGCGCGAGGCGGTGGAAAAACTGAGCAAGCAGGCCACGGGCGCCACCGTTGATTCCGTTAAGGCTTTCCAGGCTAAGCTCGCATCTGTTCTTGGGTCGCCCTCAGGCTTCGGTGCGCCGCCTTCCGATGAAATCACCCTGGGGCGAACGAATGGACAAGCTGCGGTGTTATACGGCCAAATCTGGCAGGTGGATGCCGAGCCGACCGTGGCGCAGTCGGAGGCCGCCGCGGCTACCGAACGCGACGGATCGGATGTGATGAGCCGTTGGAACAAGATCAAGGCCGAGGATCTGCCGGCGGTGAATCAGTCACTTCATCTCGCAAATCTGCCAGAGATCAAAATTGAATCGGGAATGCAGGGGGACGATGGGGACATGGATGAGGAATAGCGGCTCGCGGCAGGCATGCTGACAGAGCGATGCTGGCACCCTGCCCAGAAACTTGATAAAAAACTGCAGTGTTATGTCTAGGCTGTCGCCAGTTGTGTGCAATATCTTGCAAACTCTTTCGCTTTTCTTTGCGATGCCCAAGAATATTTTGTCAAATCTATGTCACGGCGGCTGCAAATGGTTTGAACCGCGTTATAATCCATCCGCTTCTAGATTCGGGACTGAGGGCGCTTTCCGGCCAACTTCCCTCCTGCGGTGTTGCACTGTGGGAACGCCGCACTTAAGACTTCAGACTACAAATCAAAGAAAATCACGAGGACCCTAATGAAGCTCCGGACATCCGCTGTTGTGCTTCTAACTTTGCTGGCGTGCTCACTCTTGGCCAACTCCCAGACCTGGACAAAAATCACCACGGAACCATCAGTCTCTGTCGGCGCGATGCTGCTTCTGACGGACGGCCGAGTGCTGGTGCATTCCGAACCGAACTGCAGTGGTTGCACGGGAAACTACGCGAACTGGTATACCCTCACGCCCGACAATACGGGCAGCTATGTGAACGGCACCTGGCTTCAGGTTGCCTCTTTGCCTAAAGGCTACGCGCCGCTGTTCTTCGGTTCAGCTGTGCTACCGGATGGCAAGGTGATCGTGTCGGGCGGTGAATACAACTGCACCAACGGCTGCTCAGGAATCTGGCAATCGTTAGGCGCGCTGTATGATCCCGCGGCCAACACCTGGACTTCAACGATTCCGCCGGCAAACAGCAACATCGGCGATGCCCAGTCTGTAGTTTTGCCGAACGGAACCTGGATGCAGGCCGAGTGCTGCGCCATCGCTTTTGGAACCAGTGCGTTCCCGGTTTACTACTCCTTCAACGAAACCACGCTGAGCTTCACCGAGCTGGCGAACTCGGCCGATGGCAAGAACGACGACTTCGACGAAGAGGGCTGGAACCTGCTGCCGAACGGCGAATTGCTAACGGTTGACGCCTACACCAGCAATACGGTCCTCACGGGCACGAATTCGGAAACCTATAATTCCACAACCAACACCTGGTCGACTGCCGGCAGCTCGATGCAGCAGCTGTGGGATTCGAATTGCGACAAGGGCGGCGGCAGCTACGAGGTTGGCCCGGCGGTGCTGCGTCCCGATGGCACGGTCTTCGCCACCGGCGCCAGCGACTGCGCAGCGGGTCACACCGCAGTTTACAATTCTTCGACTGGAGTCTGGACCGCCGGACCGGACTTCCTGAACAAAGATGCGGCGAACGATGCGCCGGCCTCGCTTGAAATTAACGGCAATGTGATCGTAGAAGGCAGTCCCTTCAAAGGCACATTCAGTTCGCCATCGCTGATTTACGAGTGGAACGGCACCACCCTGACACAAGTTGCGGCGCCCCCGAATGCCGTCAATACAGCGTCCTATCAAGGCCACATGCTGATTCTGCCGAACGGGCAGATCATGTATACGGACTTCTCGAAGGACGTTGAATTCTGGACCTCGGCGGGAACCTACGAATCGACCTGGCAGCCGACGATCACGTCCGTTCCCAGCACGCTCGTGCTCGGGACCACGTACGAGATCTCGGGAACCCAGTTCAACGGTCTCTCCCAGGGAGCGGCGTATGGCGACGACTTCCAGGATGCGACCAACTACCCGCTGGTCCGAATCGTAAACAACACGACCGGACATGTGTTCTATGCCAAGACGCACGGTCACAGCACCATGGCCGTGGCCACCGGCAACGCGCTCGTCTCCACGAACTTTGACGTGCCCGCGGGAATGGAAACCGGCAGCAGCAGTTTGTACGTGGTTGCGAATGGCATCCCTTCGGCTGCCGCAGCAGTCACGATTTCGACGGCGGGTAGCGGCAGCTTCACGATCGCCACCACACCTACCAAGGGCACGATTGCTCCGGGCGGCTCGGAGAACGTCAAGATCACGACCACCGCCTCTGGTGGCTTTGACTCGGCGATTGCATTGTCCGCTTCGGGCGAACCGGCGGGGGTAAAGGTGACATTCAAGCCTTCATCCATCACGGGCGCTGGAACGGCGGCCATGCGGATCCAGTCGACCGCCGCCGCCAAAGCTGGAACCTACAAGATCACGGTTACCGGCAAGAGCGGGAGCGAAACACAAACGGCCACTTTCACTCTGACCATCAGCTAGGAACAGTGAACGGTTGTACGCTGTCTGCCTCGGCAGACAGCGAGAGAGCCCGGACCGAAAGGTCCGGGCTTTTTGTTTTTCCTATCTTGCCTTCTTATGAGGAGTGCGAAACACGTTTGCCTACAAAGCTTCCACGGCGCTCTGCAACTCGGCCGCGATTTGTGCCGGCTCTCGGCCCGTGGCAAAGGTGATGGGGTTGCCGATGCGCACCTGAATCTCACCCGGCCACGCAAACTTCCTGCCCGCGCGCTTCACATCAAACAGTCCTACAATCCGCATGGGTAAGACCGGAATGCCGAGATTAGCCGACAGTAGCCCGACGCCGGCGCGAAATGAGCTCAGAGTCCCATCGACAGTACGGCGGCCCTCGGGAAACACCAGCACGTTGTATCCGCGATCGACGGCTTCGCCGGCATAAGCAAAACTCTGGCGGAAGCCGGCGGCGCGCGGCAGGGGGAACAGGTTCAGCAAGGAAACCCCCAGCGCCCATTGCGTACGATCAAGCATGCTCGCAACAGGCCCCTTGCCGCGGGCTGGACTGCGCAAGGCTTCCAAGGCTTCTCCGCCAGTCGCCGTGACGATGCGGTGACGCAAGCGCGCCGGCAAAGCGGCTTGTACAAAACCCAGATCGAAATCGGATACGTGGTTGCACACCAGCAACAGCGGCCCGTTCACGCCGCGCAAATTTTCGCGGCCTTCGATTCGCGGCCAGCCTAGAAGAATCATGGCGGGCTTCATCAGGAAATTCTGGGCCAGCCAGCGCAGCCAGGTCACCGGCCATCGCAATACCCACTCCGGATAGTGATACCGCGCCCGCTCCTGCGCGCCTGCGCCCAACATCCGTTCCACATCGCCCACGGTCCGCGCGGCACTGAAAGTTGTCTCGCTCAGATCGAGCTGATATCGATCTTCGAGCGCGCTAATCAGTTCGACCCGATCCAAAGAGGTGAGGCCGAGATCAGATTGCAGATCGGAATCCACACTCGTGCCCGGACTATCGCCACGCTCTTTCGCGGCATCGTTGAGCCTTCGCCCACGAATTTGCTCAATCAGCTGCGAGACGGGACTCTCGCCGGCAATATTCTCTTTTTCGGACGGCAGAATCTGGCTGGCCGCGAAGCTGGCGATCACGTTGCGTCGCGGTTTCTGTGTGCTGGTGCGGGGGAAATCCACCTGCGGCCACTGCACCCACATGCGCATGCGCTGAAATTCCGCCAGCGACTGGTTAGCCCGCTCGACGATCGCGGCGATAGGCACATCGCCGGCGGCACCTGCGCGCAAAATCAGCACTGCACATGGTTCGGCGTTCCCTGCCCCGTCGTTTCTTGCCAGATCATTCCCTGCTAGATCGAGGCCCACCACGACACAATCTTTCACTTCCGGTTGCCGGCGCAACGCCGCCTCCAGATCCTCGGGATAAATATTCAGTCCAGCAGGAGTCACGATTACTTCTTTCTTGCGGCCCTTGAAATAGAGGTTGCCAGCGTCATCGAGCGCGCCCACATCGCCGGTGTGATACCAGCCATCCTGATCGACAACTTTCTGCTGCCGGCCTTGTTGCCAGTATGCCGACGCCACGCCGCCGCCGCGAATCATGATCTCGCCATCTTCCGCCAGCTTCAGGTCGCGGCCCGGCAGTACTTTTCCGATCGATCCCTTTCCGAGTCTGAAGGGGTGATTCACGCTGATCAGCGATGTGGTCTCGGTGAGGCCGTAGCCCTGGATGGCAGCGTAACCCAAGCGATCCCAGAAATGTTCCGTTTCCGCGTCGAGCGCCGCACCGCCGGAAATGAAGGCCCAGAATTTCCAGCCAAACTGGCGGCGAATGGCGCGAAACATCCACCACCGGCGCAGAAAATGTTTTCCCTCTGACGCCCGCACTTGCCGCCGGAATCCCTCCATTTGGCCGCCGTATTCCAGATCGCGTTCAATTTTCTGTTTCAGCGATTGCAGGACTCTGGGGACGCTCGCCAGCACGGAGACGCGCTCGCGCCGGATCGTGCTCATAATCTCGGAGGGTTTTAACTCATCCTGAAAAATCACAATCCCACCGAGCAGCGGAGGCAGAAACATCCCCAGGAATTGCCCGAAGACGTGGCTGAGGGGCAGCAGACTCAAAAACCGCACGGGGTGAACCCAGCGCCCATACTTCAAGTAGCGCCGAATTTCAATTTCCAGCGGAGCGACGTTGGCGAGCACGTTCCCGTGAGTAATGACCACGCCCTTGGGCTCGGCGGTGGTGCCCGAAGTGAATACGATCTGCAGAATGTCATTCTGGCCGATCGCGGGAACCGATGTCGGCTGCGCGCCCCAGTTCTCGCTTTCTTTTCGAGAAGCGGGCTTGTTCATCAGATCAAGGACTGTCGAAGGAGAGCCCTCAGGAATGGCCTCCGCCAGCCTGCGCGAACAAATCCAAAGCTTCGCCTGTACCTGCTGCGCCACCCGCGCCGCAAAATCCGCGGACGCCCCCACGTCCATGGGAACCACAACCACGCCTCGCATGGCACATCCAAAAAACGCGGCCACCCACTGGGCGGAGTTCTCGCCCCAGAGCATCACGCGCTCACCCTTGGCGACGCCTCGCGACTCCAGTTCATGGCTGAAACGAACTGCCATCTCCGCGATCTGGCCGTAGGTGAACCACTCCATGCGATAGCCGTGGCGCTGCCCGCAGGCGCGGGCGTGGCAGTTGCGCGGGGCCAGAAAGTTCGCCTGGAAGAACTGTGCTAAGGATTCCGCCATAGGAACCGACTGCGCTGAGATGAGGCGCCTGATTCTCCACCTAGAGTTTAGTGGAGGGCGCGAGCCGAGGGTGCAATATGTTCGGGATTGGGCATTCGGCTTCGGTTGACTTCGCCGGTTTTCACGACGTAAGGTTCTTCGCTAGTTCGAGTCACAAGTTCGAATCGCTAGTTTAGATCGAGGATGGAATCGTTGCGCCAGGAAGATTGGAAAAGCGGGAAGCGATTTGGGCCCTATTTTCTAGTCGTGGCAGTGTATCTGTTTGCGGGCTCACGGTTGTTTCTGCTGATCTGGCGGTATTCGGTAAATGTGCTGCTGTGGGACCAATGGGACATTGACGACGCCACCCTGTTCCAGCAGCACTCTGTCTGGAAAATGTTCCGTTGGCAATACGGGCCGCACCGGCAGGGACTTGGCGCTTTGCTGCAGAAGCTGATCGATCCGCGGATTCATTGGAATTCCCGTTACGAAGCCTTTGCCATCGGCGCGATCCTCTTCGTGGCGGCGGTGCTGGCACTGTTGCTCAAGATGCGCCTCGTTGGCGGCATTCGCTACGCTGACATATTCATTCCACTGCTGTTTCTGACACCGCTGCAGTATGAACGGCTGATCGCGGCGATCAATCCGACGCAGGGACCGTTACCGCTGGTGCTGGCACTGGGTTATTGTTTCTGCTGGCTGATACGGAGCGCCCCGGCAAAATACATTTGCCTGCTGCTGGTGAACTTTCTCCTTATATATACGGGCTACGGGATGTTTTTTGGCTTTATCACACCAGGGTTGCTGGCTCTCGATTATTACGTGCACATTGGCCAGCCGGGCGGGCGCCAGCCCGGCCCGAGAGGCCGCTTGTGGAGTGCCGCGGCGCTGGCGATTTCGCTGGTCTCGCTCGCTTCTTTCTTTGTGGACTATAAATTTCAGCCGGCCGTCCATTGCTTCTCGCCCGCACCCAAAAATCCCGCCGACTATCTCCGGTACATCGGGATGATGTTTGCCCACGTCGGTGGCTTCAGAATCTCCAACTTGCATCTTGCAGCATTGGCGGGGGCGCTTGCGCTGCTTTGTTTTGGAATTGGCATATCAGCGGCGGTAAGAAGATCGTGGGGATCGGAGTTGCGGCCCCGCGATGCAGCGATCGTCGCGCTGCTGACCTATTCCGCCATTTTTTGCCTGAGCGCCACTTACGGGAGGGTTTGTCTGGGGCTGCATGACGCGACTAGTTCACGGCACACGGAATGGTTGATGCTCGGCTTCTTCGGACTTTATCTCTCGGCGTGGTCGGCCTCAAATCGAGCCTGGCGAATTTTTCTGGTTCTGGCGCTGGTGGTTCTGTCTTTGCATGGCGCCAAGCGCATGAATCACATCGACGCCGGGGAATTGATCGCCATCAGCGACGGAAAACGCGCGTGGAGCGAATGCTACCTGAAGCGGCATGGCATCCAGGAATGCGATACGGTAACCGGCTTTAGAATTTATTATCCAGAGCCGGGCGCAGGTGAGCCGCAGGAAAAGGTGGATTTTCTTGAGCGCAATCACTTGAACCTCTTTGACGGATCGAAATAGCGGGTTTGGGCGGGCGTCGATGTCCGATATTCGCGTCTTCGATACCCTTGGTAACCCATTCGTACACTCCCTTTCGGTAACCCTCGGTAACCATGCGATTCCCCTCTCCCAGCCGTACAATTGCCCTTGTCCGACCGGCCATCTCTAAAAGGACAGGCCTCGTGACGTTTCTCCGGATGACGATTGCGGGGAAACTGTTATCGGCTTTGCGGTGCGGAAGCCGTCGGGCACAGAGACTTCGGTAAAGCCAGGTTCTGGAGTTCGTACTCTTATGGCGTTCGGTTTCGGTTTCAACAAACAGAAGGTTCTCAGCGCTGCGGAGAAGTATGTCCAGCAGGGCAAGATGCAGAATGCCATCGCTGAGTACGAGAAGGTCCTCAAGGCCGATCCCAAGGACCTTACGGTCACCAACACGGTTGGCGACCTTTACTCGCGCCTCGGCGAGGCCGACAAGGCCACCGAATGTTTCAAGGTTGTGGGCGATGCCTATGCCAGCCAGGGATTCACGGTAAAAGCGATCGCGATGTACAAGAAGATCAGCAAGCTGAAGCCATCGCTTGAGAGCGTGCTGAAGCTGGCTGAACTTTACACGCAGCAGGGATTGTTCAACGACGCCCGCGCCCAGTACCTGCAGGTCGCGGAAGAATTTCTGAAGTCGGGCGAACTGGAAAATGCGGTCCGCATCTTTCAGAAGATCCTGGAAATGGACACCGAAAACACGAACATGCGGATCCGGCTGGCGGAGGTTTATGTCCGCCTGGGCAAGAAAAATGATGCTTGGCAGATTTTTTCCGCCGTTGCCGAGACGTTGCGCTCGAAAGGTTCGCTCAGCGCCGCCGAAGAAGTTCTGCAACGCCTGCTGACGCTCGACCCCGGCAACAGTTACGCACTGCTCATGCAGGGCCGCAACCTGCTCGAAGGCGGCGATGTGGAAGCCGCCATTGTGGCGCTGCAGAAGGTTCCCGATATCGATTCCAATCCCGATGGCCTGCGCGATCTGCTGAAGGCTTATCTGAAGACCGGCCGCCTTTCCGATGCGGGCACGCTGGCCAGCAAGCTTTTGTCGGTGCACAACGATCTTGCTTCCATCTCGATTTTCGCCGACGCCTTGATGCAGGCCGGCCAGTATGAGAACGCGCTGCAAGTTTACGGACAACATGCCGACCGGTTGCTGGCGGAGGATTCCGAAAAGGTTCTGAAGCACCTGCATTCTGTGATCGGGCACGTGCGCGACAATCCGGCTTCGCTCGAGAGGCTTCTCGCGCTATTCCAGAAGGCGGGAGAGACCACGCACATCACCGAAGTGATCGAATTGCTGGCGCATGCTTCCGTGCAATCGGGCGATCTGGTACGGGCGCGCGACCTTTATCAAAGGCTGGCCACCATGGAGCCGGGCAATTCGCTGCACATGGCGAATTACCGGCAGATGGTAAGCCAGATCGGCGGCAGCGCCGCCAGCGCTCTGATCACCGCGGAAGAAGCGGCCGTAATCGTCGACGAACTCGAAGCCACTGCGCCCTCAATTCATCAACACTACTCCGACGCGGTCGCGCTCGCGGTTCGCTCCGCCCTTACGGACGCCGAACTATTCATTTCCTACAACATGCCGGCCAAGGCTCTGGGCCCACTTACGGCTGCGTTGCCGCAGGCGCCCACGGATTTGCGCCTGAACCAGCGTTTGGCCGCTCTGCACACGCGCGCCTCGCGCTTCGCAGAAGCCAGCATCTGCTGCCGCACTTTGCAGGACGTGTATTCGGAAGCAGGCTATCCGGACGAGGCGACTCGATACGGGGAACTCGCGGACCGCTATGAGGAACGCGCAACCACTCCTGACGCAGCCTTTGTGGCGGTTGCGCCTGCCGTTGTCGTTTCTGCGCCTGGCGTTGCTGTTGCCGCTGCCGCTGGCGAAGCTCCGGCGGAGATTCCGGCCTCGCCCTGGCCCTCTGCTCCACCGCAGGCCGCGGAGGACACCGAATTCGCCATCGTAAGCGATCAGGCTGACAGCACAGTTCAGGCTGAGGCGGAAGCGCCGGCACCAGCCGTTGCCGAGGCCGACGCTACGGAGATCGATCTTTCATCCGAGTGGGATGATGGTTCCATCACCATCGAACTGGATGCACCGCCCGAAGCAGCCACGGAAACTGAAATCGCCAGCGTGAAAGAGCCGGTTACGTCGGCGCCAATCAGCCAGGCAAAGGCCACTTCGAAGAAGGCCACGCAGGGAAAGGCCGACCCGGAGAAGATTTCCGAAACTACTGACGAAATCCGCTTCTACCTCGAGCACGGGATGCCCGAGCAAGCGGCTGCGGCTTTTGAAAAACTTCAGCTCCTCACCAGTGACGAAACGACGCTGCAGACCATCCGCGCGGAAATTGCTGCCGCTTCGCAGCGACCCTCGGCCGGGGATGAAGCTTCCACCATCGAAGCGGTTTCTGAATTTGTTACCGACGCAGCGTCGGCTGAGTTGACGGTCGACGAAGCTCCAGCAATTGCCGAACCAGTTCCGGAGCAAGCCCCGGTTGCGGAAACGCGGGCTTCGTCCAAGAAACACGCGGAGCCTGTTGTTGCCAAATCTGCCGGTGTCGAGCCTTCCAAGGTCGAACCTGCCGTCGCGGCTGCGCCCGGCGTCCTGCAAGATTTTGTTTCCGATCTCGAATCTTCGCTGGGCGATAGTTTCGCTCCCGGAGCCGTGGCTCAAGTATCCAAGCCCGACCCGGTGGCGACGAAAGCGCCGACGCCCAAGACTCCCAGCGTGGCCGCGCCTCAGCCCGCCGCAGCTCAACCTGCCGCAACTCAGCCTATCGGCGAGTTCGTGGCCGATCTCGAAGCTTCTCTGGGAGACGACTTTCTCACGGATGCAGTTTCCGAGACCAAGACCGCCGCGACCAAGACCGCGCCCCCGGCACAGGTTATCGCCCCAGCGGCGCAGGTCAGCGTTCCGGTCATTGCCCCGGTCGATGCTCGGGTCAGTGCTCCGCTCGCGAGCGCGGCGGCGGCAGCCTCGGGCTCGGGTGCCGTTGCACCTCACGCGCCCACACCACCCATTCCGGCGCAGGCTCCTGCGGTTGTTCCGAGCACGCCTACGCTCACCGGCACCAGCGCGGGCATCGATCTGGCGGAAATGTTCGGCGAGCTGAAACAGGATCTCGAATCCAACGTCGCCAACGCCGATGAAGATCCGGAAACGCATTACAGCCTCGGAATCGCTTTCCGTGAAATGGGCCTGCTCGATGAAGCCATCGGCGAGTTGCAAAAGACCTGCCAGGCCATCGATCACGGACACCCGTTCCCGCAGACCATGCAGACTTACACGTGGCTGGCACAATGCTTCCTCGACAAGGGCGTTACGGCGGCCGCCATTCGCTGGTACGAGAAGGCGCTGAAGGTTGCCGGCATCGACGAAGAAACCCGTACCGCGCTGCATTATGAAATCGGGGCGGCTTATGAGACCGCCGGCGACAAGCCCTCCGCGCTCAGGCATTTCATGGAAGTTTACGGCCGCAACATCGATTATCGTGACGTGGCCGAGCGCATCAAGCCCCTGAAGTCGTAGAATAGCCCGATGGGTTCTGACCTCGACTTGTTTTCTACAGACGCTGGATACGTCTGCCCGCAGTGGAGCGCCCATTGACCAGCGACCAGAAGTTGCCTGTCGAAAACGGTCCCGGTGAGCCGATGCCGGCGCAAGCCGACACGCGCACTGCGGTGATCGACACCCCACCGCGGCCACCGGCACCCAAGCCGCAAGGACCGGTGCAACTCTGGCTGCACCGCGCTTCGGTTTTTCTTTTCGTGCTGATCAGCGCCGTGGCCGGAGTGCTGCTTGTGATCCTTCCTTGGACGCCGAACTGGACCGACAATTATCTTCTGATCTCGTTCCCCTGGCTGCGCACTCTGGTTTCGACCGGATTTTTCCGTGGCTTGTGCAGCGGCCTGGGATTACTCGACATCTGGATCGGCTTCTGGGAAGCTCTCCACTATCACGAGCAGCCGTAGTGACTGAATTTATCACTATCGAGAACACGACCGATCCTTGAATTGACAAGCCATGACCGACAAGCCATGAACGATGCCATGACCGACAAGCTCAAATCCGCGCCACTCGCTTACCAGAACGAACCCTTCCTCAACAGCCCCGACGGACGGATTCTGCGCATTCTGGCCGAGTATCAGGAACCGCTGGCGCGCTTTCGCCGCGAGCAGATTCAGGACACGGTGGTTTTCTTCGGATCGGCGCGCTTCCAGGGCGGTGAAGCGGCGGCGAAGAACCTGGCCACGGTGCAAAAGAACGCGGCCAAAGCCCCGGCTGCGCAGCAGGACGAAAATGTGAAGCGCGCCATGGCAGCCGTCGACATGGCCCGCTATTACGAGGACGCGCGCCGTCTGGCTTTTCTTCTGACCGAGTGGTCGGTCCAGATTCCGGCACGGCGACGGCGCTTTGTCGTCACTACCGGCGGGGGCCCGGGCATTATGGAAGCGGCCAACCTGGGCGCGCATGAAGCCGGAGGCAAAACCATCGGGCTCAATATTAATTTGCCCTTTGAGCAGAATCCCAACCCTTACATCACGCCTGCGCTGAACTTCGAGTTCCACTATTTTTTTATGCGCAAGTTCTGGTTCGCCTATCTGGCGAAAGCTCTGGTGATCTTCCCCGGCGGCTTCGGCACGATTGACGAACTGTTCGAGATCCTGACGCTGGCGCAGACCGACAAACTCGCCAAGAAAATTATCGTCGTCATCTACGGAAAAGAATACTGGCACCGCATCATGAATTTTCAGGCCTTCGTGGACGCGGGCACGGTCTCGCCCGAAGACCTTAACCTCTTCAAGTTCGTCGACACACCCGAAGATGCTTTCGCGTTCCTGCGCGATGGCCTCACCGAATACCATCTCGGCGGCTCACCCAAGAAGGAAAAGGAAGAAGTGATGCCGGATATCGCGAAAACCAGGCCGTAACTGGCGGGGAATCTGGATGCGGGAAGGCTGCGCCCGGCTCTTGGCTTAAACTGAAGGCTGACGGCTGAGAGCTTGCTTTGCTTTTTTACTACATCACCGACCGGAGCGCTTTCCCTGGCGATGAGTGCACGCAACGTCGCCGCCTGCTCGACAAGATCGCCGAGGCCGCAAGCGGCGGCGTTGACTACATTCAACTGCGCGAAAAAGACCTTTCTGCCCGCGAACTCGAGCTACTGGCGCGCGAAGCCATGAGCATCATTTGCGAGCTAAGATCGGGGAACCGCGAAACGAGGACCGCTCTCCTCATCAACTCGCGCACCGACGTGGCGCTATCAGTCGGAGCGGACGGAGTCCACCTGCGCGGTGAAGACATTTCTCCCGAGGATGTTCGAAGCGCCTGGAAACGCGGGGCGGGTGTTCTCGGTGGTGAAAGCTTGCGGAGAAATCCACTGATAAGCGCCGCTTGTCACTCGGCGAAGGAAGTAGAGGAAGCGAGATCGAACCAAGCTACGCTGGCCATCTTCTCTCCAGTGTTCGAGAAAAAGGATGCGATTCCCAGCGGCTGCGAAGGTTTACGCGAAGCTTGCCGCAGTGATGTTGCAGTAATCGCGCTAGGTGGAGTGACGGTCGAGAATGCCCGGAGTTGCATTAAGGATGGCGCGAGCGGCATTGCTGGCATCCGATTTTTTCAGGAAAATGACATCGCTGACGTGGTTCGGAGGTTGTGAAAGGCCACGCCGGCTTGCGGCGTGGCCTTTTCGACCACCAGTTACTGCGCGGGCGTAGGCGCTGAGACCGGAGTTGGCTCCGGCGTGCTCGCCGTTACCTGCTGCGCCGGATTGATCTTCACCGTGGCCAGAATCTTTTCCAGGCGGGCGAAGACTTCCTCTGGATCGACGCGCTTGCCGCCTTCGGTTTCGACTCCCGTAGTCGCAACTTTGAGCGCAAATTCGTAGCAGGCGCCGTTTTCGAAGGCGTGATAGTACTTCGAGTCTTCTTCACGAGTGCCTTGGGTGGCACGACTCTCGCTCGATCGCAGTTCCATGTCGCCGATCATCAACTTTGCAGGCTGTACTGCATTCGGGCTTGCGGGATCAGGCGTGGTGGTCCGCCCCTCTGAAAAGTTGCCACACTGCTCCTCGGTGAGCGCTTTGTTCAGGCTGACGTTCAGAAAAGCGACTGCCAGATCAGACTTGGGATAGAGACTCGGGAACGGCAACTGCGGCGAGCGCAACTCCACCCGACTGCACGAAATTCATCGGCACGATATCGGATGAAATCAGTTCACTGGCGGCGTCACCGGTCTTGAGCGAGTACCTGCGCGGGTACTGAAATGAAACGCCGGTGGTGTTGTCGGCGTAGGTCACGGTCGCCGGAACTTTGCGCACGACTTTCTTGTGGACCGGTTTGGCCGCGGCTTGCAATGCAGGCGCAGGTGTGACGGGCGAAGTAGTTGCAACCGGCGGCGGAGTCATCGCCGACGAGGTGGAGTTCGCTGGTTTGGGCGTGTCTCTGTCACTGGAACACCCTACTGCGATTGAACAAACGATCAGGAGCACGGCGAAGACTACGACGCCGGCGTTTTTTTCAAGGTTAGTCTTTGTCTTTTTTTCTGTGCCCCAGGCAACAGAGTTAAATGTTGCTGGAGTGTTGCGGTTTGACGTGCGATGGAACAGGTTGATGCGGTTCATGATTGGGCTCCTCCTGCTGCTGGGCAGCACTGGTGAGAATGCACGGTGGGCGCCAACCGGCGGGATGTTGATTTTACGGCGCTTATCGCGAGGGAGGATGCCAGCGATCGTCCTACAGGAGACACTGTGTGCCGCGCTGGACACGGGAGGCGGGCCGGCTCTTATTCGAACTGCTTGCGAAAGGCCGCGAGTTGTTCCCGCATCGCGGCGACTTCCCTTCTCAGGTCCTGCACTTCGGTTTCGAGGCGAGCGACGCGGTCGTCGTCAGGTAATGGAGCGGGAAATGGCCGGGCGGATGCCAACTCTGGCGCGGGGGCGTCTCCTGAGAACAAGTGCATGTAACGGGATTCCTTCGTGCCGGGCTGGCGGGGAAGGACGGCGGCCAGCGGAGGTTGGCGCTGGCTCAATTTGTCGAGCGTCGCGTGTACGTCTGAGAGTTCCTCGAAACGATACATTCGCTCCGCGCGGCCACGCAGCTCTCCTGGAGTCTGCGGACCGCGGAGCAAAAGGACGCACAGAATCGCGGTCTCGCGGCGGTCGAAGTTGAAAACTTCCTGCAGTCGATGCTCGTACTTGGTCACGCGCCCGTCCGCACCGCTGGCCGGCCCCGCCAGCCGCTGCCTCTGCAGGGACTCAAGCGCCGCTCGCACCGCGTCTTCATCGAGCGCCATCACCGGATCGCGGTTGTTCTTCTGGTTGCAGGCGTTGACCAGCGCGTTCAACGAGAGCGGATAGTAATCCGGGGTGGTGATGTCTTTTTCAATCAGCGCACCCAGCACCCGCACCTCGACATCGCTAAGAGTATCCACGAACCCCGCCAGTGTTTTCGACCTTCGAAACCGCGGCTAGAACAGCGCCGTAGGACGGCGCTTCCACGGCTTGCCCTTTTCCTTGGATACGTTCTCCATGTCATTGACGTACGCGCCGGTCTGCGTCAGAACATGGTGGAGATCGTTGCCCACGCTGATAAACGTGAACCCCTTTTCCAGGAACTCGCCAACCCGGGCCGTGCCGAATAAAAACAATCCGAGGATGACATTATTCTTGCGCGCGTGTTCGACCAGCTTTTTGGTCGCCGCATCGAGCTCCGGCGAAGTGTACATAAGGGGGAATTCGTACTTGTTGTAGAGTCCCATCGACATGCAAAGATCGTTCTGGCCCAGGAAAAGAATATCGACTCCCGGCACGGCGGCGATTTCTGCGATGTTCTCGATGCACGACGCGGTTTCCACCTGGAGCGCGACGATGCCGTCCTTATTGAAATTGCCGGCGTAGCCGAGCAGTCCGGCTTTGTTCATGCTGCGCTGGGGAAAATACACCGAGCGCGTGCCGACCGTGGGATACTTCGTGCAACTGATCGCCTGGCGGGCTTCTTCGGCAGTGTTGATGTAGGGAATGAGGACGCCGTCAGCGCCCAGATCGAGCGCCTGCTGAATTCCCGGGCGGTCGCTGTAACCGCCGACCCGCACCAGCGACTTGGCGCCGCCGTTGGCGATGCCGCTCAACATGGCCGAGAGTTTTTCGTAGTGCATAGGGCCGTGCTGGGTATCGACCAGCAGCCAGTCATAGCCGCTATGCGACAGTTGTTCCACAACCGTGGGGCTGTGCGAATTGACGAACAATCCCATCTTCGGGATTCCCTGATGAAGTTGCTTCTTGAATTCGGTACCGCTCACGGCGGGTTCAGACACGCTTGTTTCCTCCTGAGATCACGTCGAATTATGTAGTCTACCGCAGGGCGTCGCGAAAACGCCGCTCCAACGGTTAATTATTTGGCGCGTCATTAGTTTGCCGCGTCATTATCTGGCGCGCCGGAGATCATGCGTGCCGGCCGGACATGAATTTCATGAACTTGATATAGTTTCATGCAAGTCCGGTTGCGGTGCGGACGAGGCGAAGGAGGGAAAATGCGGATGCTGCTGAACTGGGTCTTGAGCGCCCTGGCGGTGTGGATTGTCTCCCGCGTGATTCCGGGCATTTCGGTCAGCGGCCCGGTGGCGGCGCTGATCGCCGCGCTCGTGATCGGCTTCATCAATGCCACCCTTGGGGCCATACTGAAGATCCTCACCTTTCCGCTGACCCTGCTGACCTTGGGGGTGTTCTGGCTGGTGATTAATGCGCTGATGCTCAAGCTGGCTTCGGCGCTGCTGGCGCCGCGTTTCGAGGTGCATGGCTTCGCGGCGGCGTTCTTCGGCGCCATTCTGTTGAGCCTGGTGAACATGCTGCTGAAGTGGCTGGTGGATGCGCCGCGTGAGCGCGGCTAGGGGCTGGAACAAGGGTGCGATCTTTACCCGGCCCACTTCGTGGTGCCGTCGAGAACTTGCATCACCTTCGCCAACCGGCGCGATCGAGTTTCTTCCTGCTTCGCTCCTGCAATGGCGAGGGCCATTTCTTTTTTGTGGGTGAACGATAGTTTTTTCCAGCGAGCTTGCGCAGATTTGTTTTTCGCCATCGCTTTTTTCAACGCAGCCGGAGCGTCACGGTGCGCTCCTCTGCGTCCCGCTCCATCAGCACGTTGACCGTGTCACCGGGTTCGACGCCGGCGCCCTTAACAGCTTCCGGTTCACCGGCATTATGTGAGACCCGCCGCAGGGCATCAGCGACGATCGAAAGGGATATCCGTTGATCGTCCCGCGAACGGGCACTCGCGCACGCGTACCGAAAAATTCCAGCACGTTTACCGGCGGATCGATTGCGGCCACCACTCCCGCTTCTTTGCCTTTGATCATCGTTCTGAAGCTCAGTGTTGTGAACTTCAGTTTTGCGGACTTCAATTTTTGTTTTGTCATCGAGTCCCCCGGGGCCCGCAACTGCTAGACTTTAACGCGGAGAGAAGCAGGGCGCAACATCGCGCAACCATGGCAACGGCCCGTTTGCAACCCGGTCAGGCATGGCTCGGTCAGGCATGGCTTGTCGAGCCAGCGCTGGTTCGCATTCCGGAAGCCTGGTTTCTCATGGGATCAGCATCCGGCCAGGATTGCGAACGCCCAGTGCACCGCGTATGGATCGACGCTTTTCTTCTTTCCGCGACGCAAGTCACCAACGCCGAATACAGGCTTTTTGTGCGGTCCATGGCGCACGAACCGGCGCCCTTCTGGAATGACGATCACTTCAACCAACCGCGACAGCCGGTCGCCGGGGTTTCATGGTTCGACGCAGAGCGATATTGCCAGTGGCTGGCGGCTCAGACCGGACGCGGCTACCATCTTCCGACCGAGGCGGAGTGGGAACGCGCCGCACGCGGCGATCGGGAGCAAAACGATTTCCCCTGGGGCAACAAGCTGCCGCAATCTTTGCCGGAGTACGATGCCCGCTGGCAGACTGGGCCCGAGGAGGTCGCACGCTACGACCCGAATGCGTTCGGACTTCATAATATGTGCGACAACGTTCACGAGTGGTGCAGCGACTGGTACGACCCGAATTACTATGCGGTCTCGCCCGACCGCAATCCCGGCGGCCCGGCGGAAGGCCAGCGCAAAGCGTCGCGCGGCGGATCATGGCGGCATCATGTGAAAGTTTCTCGCTGCTCGGCCCGTTCCAGCATTCCTCCTGAGTTTCATTATGCTGACTACGGATTCCGGGTAGCTTGCAGTACGCGAGCGCGTGATCCCAACCGAGGCAAGTCCTAACATGTTCAATCCCGACCTACTGCAGTCCAAGCGTATCCTCATCACCGGCGGCGGCACCGGCCTGGGCAAAGCCATGGCTCACCGCTTCCTCTCGCTGGGCGCGACCGTATATATCTGCGGACGCCGGGCTGAGGTGCTCGAACAAACTGCGGCCGAACTTTCCGCCACAACCAGCGCCGCCACCAAAGGGTCGATTCATGCGATCCCATGTGATGTGCGCAATCTCGACGCGGTGGAGGCGATGATTGACGAAATCTGGCAAACCGCGCCGCTGGATGTTCTGGTGAACAACGCGGCGGGAAATTTTATCGCGCGCAGCGAAGAGATTTCACCACGCGCCTGGGAGTCTGTAATCGGCATCGTGCTCATGGGTACGCTCCACGCCACCATGGCTTGCGGACGCCGATGGCTCAAGGCCGGGCGGCCAGGCACGGTGCTCAGCATCTCCGCCACCTACGCTCCGGTGGGCTCGGCGTACGTGGTTCCCTCCGCCGTTTCAAAAGCGGGAGTCGAGGCTCTGACGCGCAGTCTGGCGGTCGAGTGGGGCAATCGCGGCATCCGGATGAATGCGATCGCTCCTGGCCCGATTCCCACACAGGGAGCATTTTCGCGCGTGTTGCCGCGACCTGAACTGGAAACCCTGGCGCTCGACCGCAATCCCATGCACCGCTTCGGCACCACCGAGGAACTGGCCAACCTGGCGGCGTTTCTGATCAGCGACGGCTCGGGCTACATCAACGGCGAAGTGGTTCGGATGGACGGCGGAGAATTTCTGCAAGGTGCGGGCGAATTCAGCGTGTTGGGGCGGGCTCTGAGTGATAAAGATTGGGAATCGTTGAGACCACGGAAGAAGTAGCGTTTGGAGGAGTCGGGTTTTCTATGCTCCACTCAGTGGCTAAAACTGCTATTGATTCCATACTTACGGCGCGGCTGAAGCCGCGCCCCTTCAAAACGAATTCGGACTGAGACCGTACCTCCGCCGGCCCCGGAGTTGACAGAAGATGGTTTTTGGCCCAAAGTGTGTGCGAGTTGCTTATGCCCTCGCCTCCATCCCCCATGAAGAAGGGGCTCTTTGTCGTGCTTGCCGTGGTATTGGGGCCAGTCGTACTGGCAGGGCTGGTAGCCCTGGCTGCGGGAGACTGGCGACCGATCGGCGTGACCCCTGGCGGCGATCAGGTTCTGGTCAGCTCGATCACGGCCCAGAAAAATGGCCTGCGCAGCGCTTGGGTGCGGGTGGAATACAAAGAACCAACCACATTGCTGCAGGGAGGTCCATTCGTGGAGTTGCGGGCCCGGGTGCGCTTCAACTGCGGCGGAGTGAGCGCCGTACCGAGCCTGGTTGCCAACTCGGAGTGGTTCTACTCCCGCGACCACAGCGGCAAGCTGGTGGTCAGCAAGAAGATGCGCCGCGACGATCAGTTCGGTCAGGTGGCGGAAGGGGGCTTCGGCGAGATCGCCAGAAATTTTGTGTGCCAGCAGAAGTGAGCCCCTCTCAGGTTGGACCAGGCGAGTTCGATCAGCCAAATTTAGATCAGCCGCATCCAAACCCAGAAAACTTGCGGCCAAGCGAACGAACCGACAAGACTCGGAGAAAACTCCAATGAATTCAAAATATGCATGCGTTGCCGTTTTTCTGGTGATGGCACTGGCATCGCCGGTTCATGGTTCGGCGCAAAATTCCGCGAATGCCCAGGAGCCACGGGCGCGTGACCTTGGCGTTCCTTTCGACGGCAAGCCGGGGCCGCTCAATGCGATTACTGACGTTCGCGGGGTCGAGGTTGGGTTCAAGACGCTAATCTCCGGCGAAGGCAGGCTGGTCGTTGGAAAAGGACCGGTGAGGACTGGCGTGACGGCGATCCTGCCCCGAGGGAAGGCGGACACGAAGAGCGTGTTTGCCGGGTATTTTGCCGGAAACGGCAACGGCGATATGACCGGAACCCACTGGATCGAGGAGAGCGGGCTGCTGGAATCGCCGATCCTCATCACGAATACCGGCAGCGTCGGCGTGGTGCGGGACGCGGCCGTGGCGTGGATGGTGCAGCGGAACCATCCCGGAGAATTCTGGTATCCGGTGGCAGCCGAGACCGCCGATGTTCCACTGAACGACATCAAGGGGCAGCATGTTACTACGCAGGATGCCTGGGATGCGCTGAACGCGTCGACCAGCGGTCCCGTGGCCGAGGGCAACGTAGGCGGCGGGACGGGCATGATCTGCAATGGATTCAAAGGCGGCACGGGGACGTTGTCGAGAATGGTCGAAGGGCCCGAGGGTGCGTATACGGTTGGCATCCTGGTGCAGTGCAACTACGGTGGTTCGTATGGACTGCGCATCGCCGGCATCCCGGTGGCGCGGGAGATGAAGCTGCAACGGCCGTGTGTGAAGAAGAAGCTCGATCCACCAATTCTGGATTGGCGTGGTTCGCCGGCTCCGGTGTGTGAGGCGAAGGCCGCCACGACAGCGGACGGCATGCGCGCGCCCGAAGAAGGATCGATCATCGTAATCGTGGCCACGGACGCGCCACTCACTCCCGACCAGCTGAAACGGCTTGCCCGGCGGGTCTCGGTGGGACTGGGCCGGGTGGGAGCGATCGAAGGAGACGAATCGGGCGACATCTTTCTGGCTTTTTCCACGGCCAACGCAGGCGCAGATGAAGGTAACAGCAACACGCCTCCTTTCCTGAAGGGCAATGCCCAGGTAGAGCGCATGCAGAGCTGGAGGATGGATGCGATGTTTCAGGCCGTGGTGCAGGCCACGGAGGAATCGGTGATTAATGCCATCATCGCGGCGAAAACCATGACCGGGGCGGATTATTGGGTGGTTCCCGCTCTGCCGCACGATCAGCTGCAGGACGTGCTTAAGAAGCACGGAATGCTGAAGTGAGAAGTGATCCGCTTCTATTGGGATAATCGCGAGTTTTCCACAGACCCCCACCTCGGTAACTGATTCACCCACTTCCGCGGACAGCTCTTCCGTCATATGCTGATAGCGAAAACATAGTTGGCGGAAATTTATCAGGCGGCGTCAGTTCACTCAGGTATGGATTCCTTACGCGTCTATTCGTTGGTGGTCGTGGGAAGCGCGATCGCAGTGAGCGCTTACGCGCTCTTGCGCCGTAAGCCAAAGACTCCAGCAGAACTGGAACGCGAGCGTCGCAGCTGGCTCGATGGCATCGGCCGCATTACGGACGGCACCGTCATCGATGTGCAGGAGATGGCCCCCAGCAACGGCCATCACGCCGCCGTGCTGCTCATCTACAAGTATGACGTGGCTGGAGTGTCGTACGAGTGCTCGCAGGACGTCACCTACCTGCGCCAGTGGATCAACCTGCATTCCTGCCGGCTGGGGCTGCACACTTCGGTGAAGTATGACCCGCATAATCCCGGGAACTCGCTGGTAGTGTCGGAGAGCTGGATGGGGCTGAGGCAGTAAAGCAGGGGTCGGGGTCTTGGAATCAGCGCCCAACGGATCGACGTCCACTACCCCCTAAGCCCTGCCCCTGAACCCTGCTCTTCAGATCTGATAATCGTCCTGAAACAATTCCTGAGGAGAGATATTGCGGGTCGTGGGGTCGCCTGCGGCCGACACGTCAGGCTCGGCGCCCAGAGAGTCGTGCGAGTGTTGCCGGAACTGCGCTCGCAGTTCCTGCAGTTCCGCGGCTAACTTGATGATTACATCGGAGAGCGGGTCGCTGATGTCTTTGGGGTCGGTGATGACGACGCGCTTGCCGTCGCGCAAAACGATGTGCCCGGGGACGCCTACGATGGTGGAATTGGCGGGCACATTGCGCAGCACAACTGAGCCGGCGCCCACCCGGCAGTTGTCGCCAATCGTGATGTTGCCCAGCACCTTTCCGCCGGAACCAATCGATACATTGTTGCCGATGGTGGGATGGCGCTTGCCCTTATCTTTGCCGGTTCCTCCGAGGGTTACGCCCTGGTAAAGCGTGACATCGTTGCCGACAATGGCCGTCTCGCCGATCACGGTGCCCATACCGTGGTCGATGAACAGCCGGCGGCCAATCGCAGCGCCGGGATGAATCTCGATGCCCGTGTAAAAGCGCGCTACCTGCGACGTAAACCTGGCCATAAAGCGCATGCCGTGAAGCCAAAACCAGTGGCTCAAGTGATGCACCCACACCGCATGCAGACCGGGATAACAGATCAGAACCTCGAAATAAGAACGAGCGGCGGGGTCCGACTCGAATACCGCGGCAATGTCTTCGCGCACTGAGCGGAAAAAAGAAGTCATAGCAGCTCTCGGCTCTCAGCTCTTGAGTCAACAAAGGAATCTCGGGCTAAGGCTTTGCTCCCCCTGAACCTAGCTTAGCGGGGGCAAACAGGCAAGAGCAAGGAACCGAAGTTCTTAGAATCGAGAAGCGGGAATCGAGAAGCGGGGGTTCTAGCTGCCCGGCTCGAAGCCGCCGCTGTGAGCGACCGTGATACGGAGGTATTTGTAGGGATTGACAGGCGTGTCGTTGATGCGGACTTCGTAGTGAAGATGGGGCCCGGTGGACCGCCCGCTTAGACCGACGTAGGCAATGGTATCGCCGCGGTGAACCTGTTGTCCGGGCGTGACCGCGAAGCCGGAGAGATGGCCATAGCGCGTTGAGATGCCGTGACCGTGGTCCAGCATGAGGGCCTTGCCGTATCCACCCATGAAATCGGCGAAGGTGACAACGCCATCGGCGGGAGCAATTACCGCGTGGCCGTAGGCGCTGCTGATATCTACACCGCTATGAAACGCGCCTTCACCGTTGAACGGGTCGATGCGCTCGCCGAAGCTGCCCGTAACCTGGCCTTCGACCGGCCAGAGACTGGGGGATGAGCTCGCGCGGAACCAGTCCGCCGTAGTGGCATTGCGCGTCATGCCCAGGCTGATGCCAACCGTGGCGGCGCCGCTGAGGGCGGAATTGCGCAAAGCGCCCAGTTGGTCCAGCGACGAACTGACTTCCGCATCCTGAATCTTCTGCTGCGAGGCTGTTACCAGCGCAGGCTGTGACTTCAACCCGTAGAGCGCCGAAACTTCACTCGCGATCGAACCCAGAGAGGCGACCTGAACGTCACGCTCCTTGGCGACTTCTTCGAGCCGGGAATAACGGTCTTTCAGCTGTTCCTTTTCGGTGCGCAACTGATTGAACTGGGCAACCTTGAACAGCATGCGGGTATAAGAGCTGGCGATTCCGGTCAGGCTAAGAAATCCAATGGCCGCACCGACCACAAACACGTACAGGTAATGGACGGGAATGGAAATTTTGCGCAGCTGGCCGTCGTCCCCGCGAGCTACGAAAAGTATGTAAAAGCGCTTTCGCAAATGACTTCCTTGTTCAGTTTTGAATATCTTCAGCGTTTAGCATCAGGGCCGGAACTCCAGGCAAGTTCTGAGGTTGCAGAAAGCCTGTTCGGACCACCTGACTCAATTGGGCAACGAACCCACTCTTGGGAATGGAGATTCTAGCGTGCCCTTTCCCCTACCGGAAACCAGGGACCAAACTGAAACTTAAGCTCGCAAACGACATGGGATGCTGCACTTAGCTTGTCCTGGCCGCTTAACTACCTTTAGCACAAAGGTCTTATGAATGACTGGCTAAAGGTAACAAACTGGGTTCCCCCCTGTCAACGGCGCGAATGGCCATTAAGAGTTACTTAAGGGCGGGTAACTAAATGCGGCAGGTGGACAGGTTACGGGGTTCGTGGGTCTGGGGCTCTAAGACCAAACACCAATCCCCAAAGGCCTCGGAGCATCCTACCAGCGCCCTCGCTTATAGTAGAGCCGTGGTGATTGCCGAAAGAGCTTTGATCGCGCAGGTTCGTCGCATGGCGAAGCGGGCAGGAAATCCTGCTATAAGCATCGGGATTGGAGACGACTGCGCCGTGCTGCGAATACCGCCAAACCGGAGCGGGGGGCGAGGTCAGAAAAAGGACATGCTGGTCACGACCGACTTCACGCTGGAGGGCATCCACTTCCGGCGCGACTGGCATTCGGCCGAATCGGTGGGGCACCGCTGCCTCGCGCGAGGGTTGAGCGACATTGCTGCCATGGGCGGGGAGCCGGTTGCGGCTTTTCTTTCTCTAGCGCTGCCGCGCGACTTGCCGCAGAGCTGGGTGGGGCGCTTCGCGCGCAGTTTTATCAGTCTGGCCGAGAGATACGGCGCTTCCCTGGCAGGAGGGGACACGGCGGAATCGCCCAACGGCATTCTGGCGGACATCGTAGTGGTGGGGACCGTACCGAAAGGCAGGGCCTTATTGCGCTCGGGAGCGCGGCCCGGCGACAAAATCTATGTAAGCGGGGAGTTGGGAGGGTCGGCTTCGGCGGTGTGGGAATTGCGAAGGATGACGACGAGGAAAAAGCCCAAACGCAGGCTGAATCCGAGCGACTATCAGCGGCATTTCTTCCCTGAGCCGCGAATCGAGTTGGGGCGGATTCTGCGCGAGAAGGGGCTGGCTTCCGCGATGATCGATACCAGCGACGGCCTCTCCACCGACCTGGCCCACATCTGCGAAGAAAGTGGCGTAGGGGCTGAGATCGAGGCCGAAGCCATTCCCCGAGCCAGCGTCGGCCACCCCCCGCGGGTGGTTGACCTGGAGTTTGCCCTACACGGCGGCGAAGACTACGAACTGCTGTTTACCGCGCCGGCCAGCAAGCGCGTCCCTTCCCGCATCGGTGGAATCCCCCTCACCCGAATCGGCCATATCACTCCCCGAGGCCACGTCGTGGTCAGGAACCGGGCCGGAGTGGGACATGAACTCGAGCCTCGCGGGTGGGAACACTTCCGCAAGTAAGTACTTTGGTTACCGCGCATCTTCCCGGTATCTCCCCACGCCGAAATAATCGGGACTAGAGTAGTGGTATGTCGTTCCCACGAATCCCCTCTCTCCGAATATTGCTGGCTTTGCTGCTCATTTCGGCCGCATCCGCAACCCTGGCCGCCAACAAGAAGCAGCCGCCACCACCGCCGGCGCCGGCCAAGGCTCCGGTGCCCGCGGTCACGGATGCATACGTACACAAGGAGTTCGGCGACAACTGTTCGCTGCTGGGCGGCCCTCCGCAGTTTGTGGGCGACCTGGATGGCGATGGCGTGGACGATCTGGTCGTGGCGGCGCGCTGCAAGAATCCCATGGCCGACCAGTCCGAATATGGATTTCTGGTGACCGACCCCTACAACAGCTTTCTGGGGTTCGGCAAGGTCAAACTCACATCGACATTTGCGTCGGATTCGCCGGAACGAAAAGGAGTTTGCCTGCTTGTCGTCCATGGCGTGGGCAAGGAAGGGTGGAAGTCCGACAAGCCCAAGGCTAAGTTTGTGCTGATCAACCTGCCCTTCAAGACGCTCACGGTGAAGCGGCTTATTCTGAAGAAAAAGACCACCTTGGGAATCTACATGGAAGAACAGGGTGAAGGGGAAGCTACCTCTTCGGTAGTTTTCTTTGACGGCAAGAAGTATCGGTATCAGATCCTGGGCGCGGACCTGGAGTAGGCGGGACATGCGGTTCTGTGATCGACCCACATTCGAAGCCTCGGCTCGTAGTGTAACCGCACACAGGTTACAAAACTCTACAAGCCCTACCGGCAACTTTTCGATTCGACTTCGGGTTCGTTCCAGCAGGCGAAGCCACTTCGCCCGGAGGCCAGTCATGATGCGAAATGTGGGATTCCTTCTATTCAGCTTGTTCGCGGCGTCCTTGCCGGCTTCATTCATTCAGGCACAACAAACAACGGTCGCCGCACCAGTTCCAACCCAAATTACCGGTGCCAAGAAGGTTTTCATCGGCAACGCAGGATCGCAAAGCGGCTACTGGCTTCTCAAGAAGAACTGGTACAGCGGCGGAGTAAATCGAGCCTACAACCAGTTCTATGCGGGAATGAAGGCGTTGGGACAATTTGAACTGGTTTCCTCCCCGGAAGGCGCTGACGTGGTGTTTGAGATTGCTTTCGAATCGAACGCCGACGTTCACCACGCACCATTGAACATTTATCCAGAATTCACGCTGCGGATTCTTGATCCTAAGACTGGCATGGCTTTGTGGAGCATCCGTGAATACGTCGAGCCCGCAAACCTGGCAAAGACCCGCGAGAAAAACTACGACGCCGCCCTCAACACGCTAGTCGGCGACGTGCAGAATCTGGTCAATCCGCGAGCGGTTGCCCAGAACTAGCCAGGACTAGAACGAACGGTCCGTTGTCGCCGGACAAGAACTGCCCGGTTTTGCCGGGGACGGGCGGTAGACGCTGCCGCTTCCGGTTTGTCGACCTTGCCGGCCCGCTGTGATCGAGCGCACACGCACTTGGCCGCCCAGCCGCTATAATCCTTCTCCATGAATCTCGAGGAGAAAATCGCCGAACTGAAGAAGCGTAACCACCTTGCCGAAGAGGGCGGAGGCGCGAAGCGGCGCGAGCGCCAGCACAAGGAAGGCAAAATGTCGGCGCGGGAACGCATTGAGTTCCCT
The DNA here is from genome assembly GCA_963784085.1 of uncultured Acidobacteriaceae bacterium. GTDB lineage: Bacteria > Acidobacteriota > Terriglobia > Terriglobales > Acidobacteriaceae > Sulfotelmatobacter. Next base: position 300,903 of record CAWAQH010000013.1, read on the forward strand.
GCTCGACGACGGGACTTTCGAAGAGACCGACAAACTGATCACCCACCGCTGCAACGATTTCGGCATGGCCGAGCAGAAACCCTATGGCGACGGCTTTGTCACCGGCTACGGTCGCATCGAGGGCCGGCTGGTGTATGTGTTCGCGCAGGACTTTCGTGACCGGTAGCCCAAGAACTGGTGCTGTCGGTCGAAGGAGCTCCCCCTGGTTTTTTCCACGAATTATGCCCACGACCTGGTGTTGCACGTGCAGGATTCTGCAGGTCACTCGGTGGATCTGCCCGCCACCGCCAATGCCGAGAGGTGGCTTTGTCGTGGATGCCCGTGCGCTGCAGAGTTCGAGCGTCTCCGGTACTGTGACCGGTCAGCTGCGCGGCGAGTGGGGCTTCGATCCGTGGAACGGTCCCGATTTCGCCTTCACCAACTCTCGTCCGCAGGAATGGACCTTTGCAGCGGGTGAAACCAGCGCGGTCACCGCCGCGGGAACGGATCGGTGAACACCTCTTCGTCGCGGTTGCCGGAACGTAGGCCAGGTAAACGGACTCACCCTGGCGATCGTGACTCCGCGGACCTGGTGTCCGGCGCTCGCGGTGCGCATGAATTCCTTGACGGGAGTTGACCATCGGATCATCTCCTCGACGGCAGTGCCCATGAGCCCTGGGTCGCTGCGCAGGCGGTCGAGCTCACCGGGATTGTCGATCAGCGCCCGCATGCCGCCCGAGATCGCGTCCTTGGTGGTGTCGTGTCCGGCGCTGGCGACGATCACGTAGTACGACGCGGTGTCGACGTCGGACAGCGGCTCTCCGTCGATGCGACCGTTGGCGATCGCCGAGCCAGGTCATCGGTCGGGTGCTCGCGCCGCGAAGCCGTCAGTCTGGAAGAAGTAGGCGAAGAAGTCCAGCAGTACCGCCAGCTGATCCTCGAGCGAGCCACCGTCGCGCTTGTACTCGTCGTCGTCCCCGCCGAACATCTCCTGGGTCAGGGCAGCATGCGGCCGAAGTCGGACTCGGGCAGCCCGAGCAACGACATGATCACGTACAGCGGGAAGTCGACGGCGATGTCGGTGACGAAGTCGCACTTCGGGCCGATGTCGGCCATTTTGTCGACGTAGCGCTTCGCGAGCTCGTCGACCCTCACCTTCAGGTCGCGCATGGCCTTCGGGCGGAACCAGTCGGCGCCGATCTGGCGGACCTTGCGATGGTGCGGATCGTCCATGTGGATGAGTGTGCGCAATCCCATGCCTGCCTCGAGTTGCTCCTTGGCCATGTCGTCGGCTGTGGGCGGCAGCGGGCGCGGCTCGCTGAGGAAGAGTTCGTTGTCGCGTTCGATGGCCATGATGTCGGCATGCTTGGTGATCGCCCAGAACGGCCGATACGGCGGATTATCCACCCAGGCAACGGGATTGTTGGCCCGCAAGTGAGTAAGCGCCGTATGCAGTCGTTCGTCGTCGGCATAGGCCGTCGGATCGGCGAGAACCTTGGCGGCGTCATCAATCGTCGGCGTGCTCACCGGTATCTCCTTAGTTTCGTGGCTGCGCGTCAGTGGCTTCGACAGCGGGCCCCAGAGCGGATTGTCGCGTTTTGCTCTTTGCGGCAACGCTGGCGACCGCCAGTGCTGCGAAGACGAAACTCGCCGCGGCGTC
>CAWAQH010000014.1:0-21179 GCA_963784085.1 uncultured Acidobacteriaceae bacterium
TCTCTGAAGTGATGAACAAAATGGATGGATTCGCGCGGAGTGGGCGGTGACCGAGACCGGCCGCAAGGCCAAGTACTACACGCTCACGGCGGCGGGCAGAAAGCAGCTGGCTGCGCGAGAAGAATTGGGACCAGGTGGTGAAGGGCGTCCAGGCGATTCTGCGCTACGCGTGAGGTGATCTATGGGAATCTTTCGCCGTATTTGGGCACTTGGCAACGCGACAGTCTCGAACACGAAAACGAAGATGAACTGCGCGAGCATATGCAGATGCGCATCGACGACAACCTCGCCAAGGGCATGAGCCCCGAAGAGGCGGCCCGCGAAGCGCGGCTGCGCTTCGGCAATCCCACCGTAATGCAGCGAGCGAGTCGACGCCGAGGACGCGGCCGTCGGTCTCGACAGCTTCTTTCGCGATGCGCGCTACGCAGTGCGCGGATTCGCGAAGAGCCGCGCCTTCACCGCGATGGCGATCCTCACGCTGGCGCTCGGCATCGGCGCCAACACCGCCGTCTTCCAGTTGCTCGATGCGGTGCGGCTGCGCAGCCTGCCCATCCAGAATCCGCAGGAGCTGGCGGAGTTGCGCATCGCCGGCGGCAATCGTCGGATTCGGCATCAACAGACGGCCGTATGCGCAGTTCACCATTCCCATGTGGCAGGAGGTTCGGCGCCATCACGATCCGTTTCCGGCGTCTTTGCCTGGCGGCGAGGCAGACGTGCTGGTCGGCAAGCTCAGCGAAGCGAAGCATGTGCACGGCCTCGAGGTCAGCGGAGAGTTTTTCAACGTGCTCGGCGTCGCGCCGTTGCAGGGCCGGCTGATCGAGCCGCAGGACGAAGCCTCATGCGAGCTGTCGAAAGTCGTCGTCAGCTATCCATATTGGAAGTCGCAGATGGGTGGCGAGCCCATTACGCCGAACACGACCATCCAGGCCGAAGGCCGCTCGGTGCAGGTGTTGGGCGTAACGCCGCCGTCCTTCTTCGGGCTCGTCGTGGGAGATAGATTCGACCTCGCCTATCCCACCTGCACCCCGCCCAATCCGCGCCGCGAGATGTTCATCTTCAACGTCATGGGACGGCTCAAGCCGGGATGGACCATCGAGCGCGCATCGGCTTACTTCGATGCGCTCAGCGCCGGCCTCTTCGAGAGACACCGCGCCCACCGGCTACAGCGCTGAGGCGATCAAAGATTTACAAATCGTTCCGGCTGGCCGCGTATCCGGCGGGATGCGGGCGTAAGCGCGCTGCGCGAAGCCTATGACACCTCGCTTCAACTGCTGCTCGCCATCACCGGACTGGTGCTGCTGATTGCCTGCGCCAACCTCGCCAACCTGATGCTGGCCCGCGCCAGCGCGCGGCAGCGCGAGATGGCCATCCGCATGGCCCTGGGAGCATCGCGCCGCCGCCTGCTGCGCAGCTGCTGATCGAGAGCGGCTTGCTCGCATTCAGCGGAGCGGCGCTCGGCGTGGCGCTGGCGCAACCCCTGAGCCGGCTTGCTGGTCGCGTCGCTCAACACCAGCCAGGACTCGATTCAACTTTCCATCGCCACCGACTGGCGCGTGCTGCTCTTCGCCGCCGTCGGTCGCGGGGCTCACATGCGTCGTCTTCGGAACCATCCCCGCGATGCGCGGCACCAAGGTCGATCCCAATCAGCTCGCTCAAATCCGGCGCGCGCGGGAGTCGCCGGCAGCCGCGAACGCTTCTCCATGCAGCGCCTTATGGTCGTCACCCAGATTGCCGTGTCGATGGTGCTGCTGGTGGGCGCGCTGCTGTTTGTTCGCAGCTATCGCAACCTCGATGACCATCGACCCCGGCATGCGGGAGAGCGGCATCACGATTGGCTTTCTTCGGCTTTCCGGATTCGAAGATCAAGCCGGAGAACGAAGCCGGAGTTCAAGCGGCAGATCGTCGAGGATGTGCGCGGCATTCCCGGCGTTCAGAATGCCGCCGCCACAACGCAATACCCCGCTCGGCGGCAGGGAGTTGGAGTCACCACGTTCAAGTTGGCGACTCAGTGGAAGGCGACAGCAAATTCACCTATGCCAGCCCCACCTACTTCGCCACCATGGGCATTCCGCTTCTCACCGGACGCAACTTCACTGACGGCGGACACCACCGATGCGCCCTTCGTGCTCATCGTGAACCAGGCATTCATCCGCAAGTATCTCGGCGCCACGCCGCCCATCGGCCAGCTGGTGCACGTGATGCCGGAGCCGCAATATCCCGAGCGCACCTACGAGATCGTCGGCACGATCCCCGACACCAAGTACAACAATCTGCGCGGCGATACGCCGCCGATGGCGTTTGTGCCCATCGACCAGTTTCCGGTGACCGCACAGGGGCCGGGGGTGGCCATGATGATCGCCGCCAACGACCGGTCCAGCCGCAATCACCGCCATCCGGCACGCGATCGAAATCGAACATCCCGACGATGATCCTGCAGTTCTTCGACTTCCAGCAGGATATTCAGCGACAACCTGGTCGGCGACCGCATGATGGCCATGCTCTCCGGCTTCTTCGGCCTGCTCGCCGCTATGCTCGTCGTGGTCGGCCTCTACGGCGTGCTCTCCTACTTCATCGCCCAGCGCCGCAACGAGATCGGCATCCGCATCGCCCTCGGCGCGCACCGCTGGCAGGTGATCGGGCTCGTCATGCGCGACACCGCGCCGATGCTGCTGGTTGGCGTCGTCGTCGGAACCACCTCGCGCTGCTCGCGGGCAGAATCGGCGAGCGCATGCTCTTCGGACTGAAGGCATACGATGCGCCAACCCTGGCGTTTGCCTTCGTCCTGCTCGCGGTGATCGCCGTCTGTCGCAAGCTGGCTGCCGGCGCTGCAAGGCGTCAAGGCTCGATCCGGTCGCTGCGCTGCGCTCCGAGTGACGGAGGACAGTAGCCACAAATCGGCTCCGTCGGGCTGGGTGGCAATTCGGAAATTACCTGTCCTGTTTCTCGGTTTATGCATAATCCGCCAACTCGCTCACCGGCCCTGTCCTACGCTCGATGAGCGCCTCAGCCTGAAGTCGACAATCTAGGTCGCCGCCTACGCCAATTGCGACCGGCTAGCTCGAATCTTCCGATCTGTTACCGTTCCTCGACGGTCGCTATTCGTATCGCAGCGCCACCATCGGATCCACTCGTGCTGCTCTTCTCGCCGGAATCCAACATGCAAGTATCCCGGTTGCCAGCAACAACACAACCGTGCTCGCCAAGGTTACTGGATCATAAGGCTTCACTCCGGGCCATAACTGTGCCTCAACGACTCGCCCCAGCAACAGGCTAACGACCAGTCCAACACCAACTCCCGCCAGGATAAGCCGCAAGCCCTCGATGATCACCAAACGAAGCACGTTGGCCCGTTCCGCACCCAGGGCCATGCGGACTCCAATTTCATGTGTCCGCTGAGCCGTCGTGTAAGCCAGCACGCCGTAAACGCCCACCGTCACAAGAATCAGCCCCACACCGCCGAAAATCATCATCATAAGAAAGGCGAAGCGAGGGCCCGCATACCATCTACGGCTGATCATTTGATCCAACGCGTCGGGATACATGAGCGCCACCCCTGGATCCGTCGCCCATACTGCTTGCTGCACTTCTTCCATCAGCGACATCGGCGTCTGTATCGACCGAACGACTAGGCTCCGCTGTCCAGATCCTGTCACGGTATACGGCACCCACACCTGCGGCTCAATCGGAGCCTGCAGGCCGCCCCTTCCATAGCCTGGCGCACCCTGATTCGAGACGTCATCTACCACTCCCACGATTTCGAACGAGGGCTCGCGCAGCGAATCGTCAACGCCCTCGAGTTCCACGAGCTTGACTCGACGCCCTATCGGGTCTTCACCGGATAGATACGTCGACACAAACTTCCGGTTCACCACGGCCACTTTTCTCGCACCGCTGATTTCGGGTTCGGTAAACCCTCGTCCCATCTCGAGCGGAATACGCAGGACACGGAAGTATGTTTCGCTAACGTTTTGCACCTGTGCACGCCATTGCTTCTGAGGCGGTTTACCCGAGATTTCGATCTTGCTGTCCCGGCTGTTGTTGGGTGGCACCGAACTTGATTCCGCCGCATCCGTCACCCCTGAGATCGCCTTTACACGTTCCAGCAGTGGGTGGACGAATGCGCTCACCTGCTCCGCCGTCTTGTAGCGATCTGGCGGCAACAGCAAAGTCGTCTTGAAGACGTGATCTGGTTGTAGCCCCAGGTTCACCTCGCGCATCGCCAGAAAACTATGCATCAAGAGTCCAGCACCCACCAGCAGCGTCAGTGACACCGCCACCTCCACCACCACTGCCGCATCGCGCAAGCGCGCCGTCCTGAATCCGCCAATCACGCCTCTTCCCATCTCTCGCAGTGGATCGTTCAGGTCGCGGCGCGCTGCCTGCAGTGCCGGCGCCAGGCCGAAAATCAGTGGAGTCAACACCGCCAGCACCAGCGTGAAAGCCAACACCTGCGCGTTCAGTCCAATCACTGACTCCGCTGGAATCGAATCCGGTGGCATCGTGGCGACAATGAACTTCAGTCCGCCCCACGCAATCAATACGCCTAGCGCCGCTCCACCTATTGCCAGTACAAGACTCTCAGCCAGCAGAAGTCGCATCAGTCTCGCCTGGCTTGCGCCCAGCACCGCGCGCAGCGCGAACTCCTTTTCTCGTGAGGTTGCTCGTGCCAGCATCAAGTTCGCCACGTTGACACAAGCAATCAGCAGCAGCAATCCCACGGCCGCCAAAACCGTATACAGGGTGGACTCAATATGCTCCCCACCCGAGGGACCAAAAGGCACAGCAAACAGCTGAAACCGAGTTGGATAATCCTGGGGGCGAAGTTTGGCCAGGGGATTGACGATGCCGGTCAGATCTGCAGACGCTTGCTCCACCGATACGCCGTGCTTCAGCCGTCCCAGGATGAACCAACGCTCCGGCAATCCTGCAAAGCCAATCGACATTCCCGGATGTGGAGTCTTCGGAATCCACACATCGGCGTCATACCAGCCAAAGCGAGGTGGCATGATTCCGACCAGAGTTCGTGCCGTCCCATTCAGCACGAAAACCTTGTTCAGCACATTTGGATCACCGCTGAAGTGCGATTTCCATGCCTTGTAGCGCAGCACAAAAACTGGCGGTGCGCCAGGCTTATAGTCTGCCGGTTGAATGACCCGGCCGTACAACGCCGGCATACCGAAAAACTCAAACGAGCCTGGTGTCATGTCGGCTCCGTAGAGCCATTCAACCCCCGAGCCATGTTTGTAAAGCACGGGATCGTCCGTCGTGCCAATTACGCCGTCAAGCGAGTGATTCTCGCGGGCAAACGCCAGAAGCTCATCGGAACTGAAACCCTGTCGGCCCTCATCAGCACCTTGTGCAGCGCCATGAACGCGCGGATAGATGATGTGTCCGGCATCCTTATAAGGAAACGGCTCGAGCAACACGTTGTCGATGACGCTGAAAATCGCAGTGCTGGCTCCAATCCCAAGCCCGAGAGTGAGAATGGCAATCAATGCGAACCCAGGGTTGCGCTGGAGTTGGCGGAGTGTGTAGTGCAGGTCTTGCCCGAGGCTCGCGAAGAGGCCGTGACCGGTGCTTCCCGGCGCCGCTGGTTCGCGTGGCGTCTCGCGGATCACTCTGGGTCGCTCATGCGTCAGCAGATCTTCGTAATTGAGTTCCATCAACACATCGTGGCGAGCGTCCTCGTCTGTCGCGCCGCTTGAAATTAGCTCCTGGTAACGGTCATCCAGATGCTGCGACACTTCCTCAATGATCTCGTTCTCGTGAGCTGATCTCAGATCGAGCGATGAGAGCCGCTTCGCAATTTCCTTGCTCCAATTAGGCATGTTCCGCCTCCGTGATCCGGTTGACGGCCTCAACGAATGCCTTCCAGCCACGGCGCTGTGAAGCCAAAACCTTTTCGCCATCGGATGTCAGGCGGTAATAGCGTCTGCGGCGCTGGCCGCTCTTTTCAACCCAGCGGCCCTGGAGCCACCCGCGCTTCTCCAGGCGATAGAGCAATGGGTATAGAGAAGCGACATAAAAGGTGACAGCCCCGCCGGAGCGCTGCTCGATGAGCTTTGAAATCTCGTAACCGTGTCGTGGCCGGGCCTCGACGAGAGACAGGATCAAAAGCTCCGCGCTGACCTTCTTCCACTCGAGCTCGAACATTATGCCTCCCACATATGGCGTATCCATATAATTGGGGCGCGAGACAACAAAGTCAACTCTCAAGTGACGAGTCGGGGCTGCTTCCGTTCCTCGCAGCGGAGGCCGAAGCTTGCTCTGGCGTGATCGACGGTCGGAAGAAACTAAGGCTCATCTCAACCGTAAAGATGGCGACCTAAGGTTGAAGGTAAATCGCGAAGTTATAAGCTCACGTGCAGTTGCCATGTCCTCCCGCTGGATGAGCGGTAAGGCCTGATATGGAGTGACCGTGTCAACTCCTCTGGATCGGTGGGGTTGTTTTTGCAGTTGTCGTTGCTTTTGCTTTTTCCCGAGGACAGAGCGAGCAGCAGCCTGGGCAGGTTTGAGCGACGATTGATCAGTCTGATATTCGGTCGAAATTCGTGACAAAGCTTGGAGCCTGGGCCCGGCACGACTATGACTGGTCGAGTGAGGTTGCAAAAATCAAGCTGCCGACGTTGCTCGCTTTTGGAGATGCCGATGCTGTTCGCACGGCACACGCAGTGCAGTTCTTTGAGCTTCTAGGAGGCGGAAAGAGAGATGGAGGATGGGACGGGTCAGGCAGGTCGAATGCGCGGCTGGCGATTCTTCCCGGTTTGACTCATTACACGATCTTTTCCTCTCCCTTGCTTGTTTCCGTTGTAACCCAATTCCTCGATGAGCCAATGCAGCAGCCGCAGTAAGTGTCAAGCAGCGGCCTCGTGTTTACCGGGACTTGCCACGCTGCTTTCGTAGTTGAAAAGGTAGTTCAAGGTCCATCAGCACCCAGGTTGGATGAGCGCGGTTCACTCGCAGCCCCCCGAAAACGAGGGCGGAACGCAGTTCAGTCGCAATCAACGCAAACCTCAAAGGAGAGATCCCAGTGAAAGTCTATACGCAACTCAATTTCGGCGGAAATTGCGAAGAGGCATTCCGTTTCTATGAAAGAAACCTTGGCGGCAAGGTCCTCATGATGATGCGCCAGGACCTGGCGCCCGCCACCAACGCGATGGGTGACGCAGGGAAGGCGATTATTCACGCGCGACTGGGTATAGGGGATACCGAGCTCATCGGAAACGATGTTCCCTCGTCAGTGTTTGAGAATATCCGGAGCGTCTATATCTTCCTTTCTGTCGACTCATCGGAAGAGGCTGAGCGAGTTTACAAGCTTCTCGCCGAGGATGGGCAGGTCTACATACCGCTTGGAGAGACTTTCTTTGCGACTCGCTTTAGCCAGCTGCGTGATCGGTTTGGTGTGTCGTGGTCGATCATCCATGAGCGCACGATGGCAAAGTAGAATCTTTCAGATGTTTTCCTGAAAGAGAGCACAACGCATTACACGATCTTCCCGTCTCGGTGGCTCACCTCCATCGTGACGCAATTCCAGGATGCGCCGGCTACTTCGGCGCGGCGAAGCTCGCAGGTCAACAGGATTTCGTACTGGACGAGCTGGTAAATCGCCAAACCACGTTTCCAGGACTAACCTGTCTGGAAAGGTGCTTTGCCCTGTCGTCGACCTCCGACCTGGGCGAACATTTCAAAGCCCATTAAGACACCCGTCGTTGTCAACAAGGATTGACAATCAAAATGGAATAGATGTACAGTCGTTTATCGATATATCGATCATCGAGGAACCATGCCAAAGCGAAAACTTGATCCGTTACCCTCCGCCGCATTCCAGATCATGCTTGCTCTCGCCGATGGCGACCTGCACGGATACGCAATCATGCGCCAGGTCGAGGAGCAGACCGGCGGACGCCTTCGCCTTGGCCCCGGAACTTTGTATGGTTCGATCCAGGCCCTCCTCGAGGGAAAACTGATCGAGGAGGTTGACCGGCCTGACGACACTGACGCACACCAGGAGCGCCGCCGCTACTACCGGTTGACCGCGGCCGGGCGCAAACTGGCGCGGTCCGAGGCCGAAAAGATGGCCGATGTTTTGCGCGTCGCCCGATCCCGAAAAATCCTGAGGGGGGATTATGTCTGAAGAGGATGTACATCCGCCTGCTTCGCATGTATCCCTCGAGGTTTCCGCAAGAACATACGAGGGTGAGGCGCTGCAACTGGTTCGAGATCGCCTTCGCGATGAAACGGGCTTCTTCAACAGGCTCCGTCTCTGGTGGGACCTCATTGCCGATTTGCTGGCAGGGCTCCCGCGCGCCTATCTGAACTCCTACGCGACGCCGGAAGCGGCCTCTCTTTCGCCTCATGCCGAGAGCCTTCCCTCCTTCAAAGTTCTGGATACGGAACCTCTGGGGCGCGGATCGATCCTGGCTGCTGGCGTGGTGTCGCTCACCGCAATTGCAGCTCTTGGATTTGTGCTGAGCCGGCCGATCGCTTACCTGCCCATCTCGGGTTCAAATGGAAAGATGTCTCCGATCGAATCTGTCCTCGAACGTCTCAATCGAGCCAGGACTTCTGATTCGGCCGGCGGCGGCCATGAGGCAGCGGCCAGTTCCGCCACAACTGGAGCAAGAGAACAGCAGACGCAGTCCTTGCCGGCAGCAGCCCCGAATGGACCCGAAACTGGCACTTCAGCACCGACACTTGCGAACAGCAATTTTGCCGGCGGCGGCGATCGAGTTGTTTCCCTGCAGACGCAGAACCCGAACGGGGCCTTGGTCAATGGGTCGACGCCATCCAGAGCACTCGAAACTCTTCCCGAAACAAACACTCAACAAAGTCCTGGTGCGATCGGAAATCTGTCTGCGCATGGCCTGACAACCGTTCTGCCGAGCACCAGCGGCTACTCGCAGCCTGCCAACGAGCACGCTCGAGTTCTGATTCCCGCCGGGCAGCCACGACTGGAGAGTGCCTCCAGCGCAATGATTCGGTTGTTTCAGACGCACGACATCGTGATGTTTGGCGAAGTCCACAGCAGCCAGCAGGAATACCAATGGCTTTGCAAGCTGGTGCAAACACCCGGATTTTCAGATCATGTGGACGACATCGTCGTCGAGTTTGGAAACGCACTTGATCAGAAGACTGTCGATCGCTACGTTGCCGGCGAGGCTGTTCCGTTCGACGAGGTGCAGAAAGCATGGCGCGACATGGTGGCCGATGCCGAACCCGTCTCTCCGGTCTATGGGTGGCTCTACAAGGCAGTGCGCGAGGCCAACATGGAGCATCCCGGCAGGCGCGGCATCCGTCTTCTGATGGGGAGCCCTCCCGGCGATTGGAACAGGATCAGGACCTCCGCCGATCTGGCTCCCTACGAAGCCGAACGAGAGCAATGGTACGCAAACGTAGTCAAGACTGAGGTGCTGGCAAAGCACCACCGTGCGTTGCTCATCATGGGGGCTGGGCACTTCCTTCGCGGGCATGACCAGGCGCTGCAGTTCGAGCTCGCGGCGCAACAGCATCGCTATATACCGCTCGACAAGGCGCTTCTCGGACCTGGCTATATCGAGAAACAACTCAGAGCTGCAGGCGCAAATCCTTATCTCGTCGTCTTTGGAACAAATGCGATCGACAACCATGGAGACATGGATCGGCGTTTCGATTCCTGGCCGGCGCCGGTCCTCGTGCCACTTCGAGGAAACTGGGTCGGAACGCTTCCGGCGCAACCTGTAATCTCCGGTGGCCACGCGCCAGCCATACCACTCACCTTTGCCGATCAGGCTGATGCCCTGTTGTACGTCGCTCCATGCAGTGCGCTGAAGAATGTCTACCTGTCCAAAGCAGACCTTGATGGCACACCCTACGGACAAGAGGTGATTCGGCGGGACATCATTCTGCTGGGTCATCCAGCGGCTTTTCCTTATGGCGTGCTTCCCCAATGCGCACAACCCGGGCAGGCGTCGCGCTGAAGCATTTTCGAAATCGGTGTAAACCAAAAGCACACAGCCACGTCGCGTTTCATCAAGAAAGCGCCGCCTTTCGACGCCCCCAGAAAGTCCACGTAAGTTCCGAAACTGCCTTAAGGCCTCCCTGCGATCGAGGACCGGAGGTTGCTTTCTCAGCTCGATAAAACACGGAGGATCTATGTGTCCAACAGCCAAAAGCATCTCGGCCTTCGCTGTCGGCTTTTTCACCTTGGCGGTATTGTGCCAGACACCAGAACTCGTAAGAGCGCAGAGCGACGCAGTCGCTCCCCACGCCCAGGACGCGAGCCTCGATGCCGCGGAGAAGCAACGGGTGATCAGCGGAGCGATTGCCATCCTGAAGCAACACTACTTTGATCGGGACGTTGCGCAAACAACAGCAGATGCGCTGCTGGCACATGAGAAAAGCGGCGACGACGATGCGGCGGCAACCGGCGAAGCCTTTGCCAGCTTGTTAACCAGCCAGATGAGAACCGCAAGCCATGATATGCACCTTGTCGTGGAATTCAGCCAGAGACCTCTGCCACTCGGGCCGCCGGTGCAGACAGCGGAGAGCCTGGCGCGCTTTCGCAACGCGATGCTGCAGCAAAACTGCATGATCAGAAAAGTTGAGATTCTGCCGCATGACATTGGCTATCTCAAGCTCGACTTTTTTCCCGACACGTCTGTTTGTGGATCGGCGCTGAAAGCCGCAATGGCCTCGTTGAACCGCGCCGACGCACTCATCTTTGATCTGCGGGATAACACCGGCGGCTTTCCGGATTCGGTATCGCTTGTCGCCAGCTATCTGTTCGATCACCCGGAATATATGTTCGGGCCGAGAGGGGCCCCGACGGTGGACTCCTGGACACGGTCTCCAGTTGCCGGAAACGAACTGGCGGATAAGCCTGTGTACTTGCTCACATCGGGCGCCACATGGTCGGGTGCGGAGCAGTTCAGCTACGACTTGAAAATGCTCAAACGAGCCACGCTGGTTGGCGAGACGACCCGTGGCGGCGCCCATGCGGGCGTTTTTCACCGGATCGACGATCACTTCGGCATCGGAATTCCCGAAGAGAAGCCAATCAATCCCTTCGGCAAGGCCGACTGGGAAGGGGTTGGTGTGGAACCGAACGTAAAGGTAAAGTCTGCCGAAGCACTCGAAACGGCCGTGAAACTTGCGGAAGCCAAAAGTTGAGAAAAAGTAGCTTCGTTAACGAAAACATGCGACTCCAATTCTGACGGAGTGCGTGAAGATTTAGTGGCTTCACTTCTACTGCAATGCCACCAGCGGGTCGACTCTTGTTGCGCGATGAGCGGGAATAACCGACTTCCATGGCATCGAAGACAGCCACACGTGTAGTGGCCACTGCGAAGGGCGAGGTCACTTCTCCTTTCGGATCTCAAGAAGCCGACTCATGCATTTGGGACAGTTTGCCGCATGATCGATCCGCGGATCGGATAGGGCAATACGCTTGGACCTGCGGGAAAGATGCTGAAGGAAGTCCTCATCTGGGCAAGGTCCAGTCGGAGTCGTTTCGCCAGCGAGCACTCGCCGCTGATGCTGCCGCGTAATCCACGACTCCAACGCGGTCCTCCGCATCAGAAGTTTCGCGCCTACTCAATCGCATTCTTGGTAGTCTCCATCTCCGAGCATCGTAGAATCTCTCCATACACCGTCTTTCGTCCGCTACGCCGCATTGAGCGTAGCCAACCCTGCTTCGAACTGCGGATCACGACCCTCAAGCGCAGCCTCATACGACCAGTCCACAGGAACGTCCGGGCTAATCCCTTTGCCTTCGATCCGCTCGCCCTTCCAGCTCATGTAGGCGGCCACAGGAAGCACCAACGTATACCCGTTGCCAATTTTGATTCCTGAACGCGACACAAGCCGGCCCGCGGTTTTGGACCCGACGATGGTTCCCAACCGGTTCTCCTGCACAAACTGCGCCAGCATCTCAGCGGCGCCAGTCGAGTGCTCGTTCACCAGAATTGCAACATGCCCATGAAAGGGGCGTCTACCAAATCCCTCCGTCACGAGCGCGATAGATCTCCTATTCGCAAACTTCAGCGCCAAAGGCAAGAGTTGGAATTTGAACCGGGGAATGTGGCCAAAGCGGGGAAGTTTTTCCTTATCGTATCCGTGTTCGGCCATCGGGCGATCGAGGCTGAAACCGATCGGGGTTTTATCGGGCGTCAGATAGCTCATGACGCGAAGGCCGCCGATACCGCCGCCTGGATTCCCGCGCAGATCGATCAGCAGACGGCTTGCGTCGTGGAGAATCCCATCGAAGGCCGCAGAAACTTCATTGGCAAATTCGATCCCGACGTAGCCGGGAAACAAACTGACCTTGAGATTGGCGATGGACTTGTCGAGAAGCGAGGCTGCCACGCTCTTCGGCTCCGAATAAGGATTCGACCTGTACTTCGGTTTCTGGGTAGCCAAATCGATATGAAGTGAACGTTTGTCGCCGGCACGCGAAACCACGATCTCCGTTCTGTGGCCCATTTCAAACGCCGGCGAGACGGGTGGCTCCACCTCACCGGACCCGATGGCGATGAGAAGGTCCGCTGGCTTGACGCCCGCAGCGATCTGCAACACCTCCGGGCAAAACATCCTGAAACGCCCAACGCAGGCCATCGGCGTCGGTGTACACCGCACGAAAGCTGGCGTTGATACTGCTGCGTGGGGTAACCGCAGTGTGCGGACCGAGGATGCCAAGTCCGCTCGATCCGAGTTCGTCGAGCATATCCGCTACCGTAGCCTCAAATGCCGAATCCGAATCCGAATTGAGGATCTGTTGCCGGTGTTGCGCGACGATCTCCTTCCAGTTCCTGCCGTTAAAGTGCGGGTCATAGAATTTCTGCTGGACAGAATCGTCGATGCGCTGAAGTAGTTGCTCCCGTTCCGATCGCGTCAATGCCATGCGACATCCTTTCGATGGTCAGATCGTGCCGTTAGGGTCACCGACCAGCTGGAAACTGGCCCAGTAGTAGGGTTGGAGTCCTTCCTTGATCAATTGACTTTGGGCTTCGCGAAGAGCCTTGCCCTTCGGTTCGCCTTTGCTGAGACGTGAATAGAAGGCAGCCATGAGATGCTCCGTGGAGTGGTCCTCAAGTTCCCACAGTGTGGACACGACTGTGTCCGCGCCGGCTTCAATGAATGCGTTCACAATATTGTCGACACCATCCTCACCGACTGGCCCGACGCCGGTGTCGCATGCCGACAGCGTGACGAGCCCGGCATTCAGACGAAGCTTCTCGATCTCGCGGACCTGCAACATTCCGTCGTCCGGTTCCTTCTTTTCCGGTGCGAAGATGAGCGCGGAGCGGTCGGGGTACTCCGTATCCACATAGCCGTGCAGAGCAAGATGCACGACGTTGTATTGAGGCAAGGGAAGCTCAGTGAACCGAGTTTTGGTTGCATCTGCTCCCAGTAGAATCGTGCTGGGCCGGGGTAGATCGCCGGCAATGGTTTCGACCTCTTTCTTGCTTTCCGGGAGTGGCTGGAGATTTGCTTCACTGGGCCCGGAAGAAGCGCGCAGGAATGGCCCTTCGGCCTTTGTTTCCTTTACCCACGCTGCTACGCCAAGATACGGGAGCGGTGGGTCGGCTTCTTTCTGCTGCTTGCTTCGCAGAATCGAGAACACGGTGGACGACGGGCATGTCGCGATTGTGTGGGTTTCTACCGCGGGAGCACCGTTCATTGGGATCGCTCCAAAGGGCAGGAGGTGCAGATCTCCATCAGGAACCAGGATTAAAGTTGAGTGATTTTGAAGCTCTGCGACCGGCTCGAAGAGTTCCCTGAACAACGAATCGCCCAGAATAGAGTTGACGTGTTGTTGGCGAACAGACGTTCGATACGCGTTTGCATCGGCCTCGATTGTCTCCCGGCTCGTGAGTTCATAGGCTCGCGCAGTAGTGTGCGTCACAGCAAGCGCATAGGAGTGGGGAGCAGCGAGCACGTATTCGATGAGCACTTCTTTGTCGCCAAGCAAAGATTCGAGTTGATTCAGTGGAACCGGATGCTCGATTGCGTCCGACGCAAGGGAATGCTGCTCGAGCGTCAGTTCGGTACGGTAAACCTGGTCGGTAAGGTCCTGCCGCTGCGCCTGGTCGTGAGCGTTGAGTAGTGCGATGTTGAGTTCTGTGAGATGTCTCTCGGCGGGAGTCGGTGCGTGCGGAGGAGCGTATGCATGGTGCTCCAGCGCCTGAGCCTCGACTCGCCCACGGGCTTCTTCGAGAACATGAAGGGCCGCATCGTATTTGTGCTGATTGCACATTGAGACGAAATACCCGGCGTAGACTTCGCCCATTTCCGTAAGTAGTAAGCGTTCGACGTTGGGAGTAGGAACATTTTCGAGCAGCGAATCGATGATGGTCGCGCTCTCTCGGTAGAGCGCATCGGCTTGATCGGTTTGGCCGAGCTTTCCGAGAATACGGGCCTTGATCGCCAGGTCGCGTGGAACGAAATACAACTCGTCGGGAATGCGTTTATTGGCAGAGATCGCCTCATCGACGGCGGTGAGCGCCTTCTGGAGCTCGTTCTGATGTTCGTATGCCTCGGCAAGTTCGCCTCCAACCTGCGTTATGCCGCGCCAGTAGCCGAGCTGCGTCGCATATGAAAGAGCCTGGTTGAAATCGGCGATCGCATTGTTCCACTGGCCAACGTCCTCATATACGCTGGCTCGCGATGTGAGGATTTGGTAGTAGTGCCCCTTAAGCGTGGGGCTCGGGATCTCCGCGAGAGCTTGGCTTGCAAGATTCAGTGCGTTCTGGTAGCGGTGAAGGCCCCGAAGAGCATCGATCTTGGACGAAACCGCGACAGCGGGAAACGCCACCGCAGGGTTGGACTTTGCGATGTTGATTGCCTCATTGAGCGCAATGAGTGCTTCATCGTAGCGGTGGAGTTCGACGAGCCCGGCTCCATAGAGACTCGCATAGCGCACGTGAGCGGCCGTGTCGCGGAAGACTCTGGAGACACCCCAGGCGGCGAGGACTTCACGCTTGGCAGTCGTGGTATCGCCCGCCAGGAATGCGGCGATCCCTTGCTCTCCCAAGGCGCGCGAGGCAAGAAGCAGATGTCCCTGGCGGGTAGCCAGATCAGCTACTTGTTTCCACGTCTGCCGGGCCATGCCGGCGTCGTAATTATTCTCGATCGTCCCGCGGACTACGAGGATCCGAAGCCGAGTCTCAGCATCGGCCGCTTCTGGCCTGCTAAGGTCCTGGGTGAGGGCGTAGATCGTGTCGGCAAGACTGGTGGATTCGGCGCGGCCGGGGATTTGACTGACCTGGGCATAAAGCGCTTTGGCTCTGTTTCCCTTGAGCCTCGAATTTCGTTTCGGCTTGCCGGTAGAGGGGCACGGCAGAAAACCAGTTGCCGTTCCACGACAGCTCATCGGCGCGGCGCAGAAGAGCGCTGGCACTGTCAGATGCAACCCGCCGCCGAATACGGTAACCGATGAATACGACGAGCAGTATGATCGCGACCGCACACGTGACAATGACGGCGACGGACTGGGTGCGTTTGGGGGAAAAGCGCATCGCAATCCTCACTGGGCCGGTCGAACAGGTTGAGACCAATATAACCGCATCCCTAACGCCGGCTCAACCCAAGTGCACGGCGTATCGGGGCAGGGTTTTATAAAACGGCGGTCAAAGCCTTCTAGCTACAGACTATTGAGAGTGTCGTCTAGGCCCAGTTCACGAAGTGCGCTCTTGATCTCCTCTACTTTCTGAGGCGACAGCCCACCCTGCGGCGTGCACTTAACGCTGACATTCAGGGACAGGCTGTCTCCGACACCTAGCTTTGTCAGGAACTTCGTGTAGAAATTCATCCACTTCTGGGAGGGAACTTCACCGGACCAGCTCAATTCCAGCGGCAACTGAGTCGGTCCGGGAGATCCCTTGGCTCCTGATGGCACCGTGGGCTCGCCGGCTCCGGAACCTGAGTTCAAAGACGTTGGTTGCGAGTTGGAACCACCAATTGCTTCAATGCCGGGAATCGATGGCTGAACAGGTGGTGGTGTAGCGGGTTGGGCGGCGCGGGCGCGATAAGCGTCCGCGGTTTCTTTTGAAATGATGAACATCTCTTCGGAGATTTCGACGTCAAAGGCCGTGATCGTGCGCTCGAAGTTGAACGGCAGATATTTCCCGCTTCCGGCTTTGCCGACGTACGCAATCTGTCCATTGGACACGCCTCGCGCAATGGTTTCTCGGATGGTCTCAGGATCGAGTAGCCTCGGGAACAGCGGTGAAGCGTAGAACGCATCTCGTACGGCGCGGGTATTCCATTCGGGCAGCGCAGGCGGCCAGTTGCGCACCAGCAAATTCGGCGTGATCCCCTTCTGTACCTCATCCACGTTCATGAGCTCGTTAAGGATGAACTGGATGATGGACGCCGCGGCGCTGGAATGAGGCTTGCCGAGATCAATAAAGCGGACAGCGTTATCCTTCCCAAGTAACGCAACAGTGTTGTAGTTGCGCCAGACGGACTCCTTAAGGTCGAGCTTTGCCTTCTTAATATTGCTGGAGAGCTGATTGACCTGAGAATCGTCCACGCTGATCGTGGGCAGTTCCTGCTCAATCTCCTGCCAGGCAAGCAGGCGCCGTGCGTCTTCAAATAGCGGACCTGGCGAACCGCACACCGCAAAAATGAGTCCGCTTTTGTATGTTCTTCCCGTTGTGCCGTGCTCTCGGATCGCGGTCTCGATAAATGCCCTTGTTCGCTTCTCGTCTTCCGCGCTCTGCTCGGGAGCCAAAACAACAAATGTCAGCACCGGCTTGTCAGGGACCTTGCCGCTGTTCTCGGGAAAGAAAACCGGACTGATGCCGCCGTTCATGGCGAAAACACTCTCGATCTCTGTTCGGACGCGTTCGCCGATGATCCCGTCTTTGATGTTGGCGCGGCGGTCTGCATACCGCTTGTTCAGATTCTCCTTGAAACTGAAGTGATAGCGGTTCCGCTCGACGGTCAGGTAATAGCAGGCTTCTGTCAAAGCATCGAGCACAGTTTCCACGTGGCCGATGTCGAGGCCCGGGTCGGCTACTGCCAGGCGAATCTCCGGAGTGGAGGCTTCAGCGCGCGACATGCCGCCGTTTGATTCGAAAAAGATTGTTGTCGCCACCTTGCGATGCAGTCGGGCCTTCTTGATTGCCTCAATCGCTTCGTTGTCCAAACGGGCTGCATGTGAGTCGTTCTTGCCGCAGATGTCGGTGGTGACCGCGGCTTCCAGCCGATGCTCGCCAAGCTGCTCAAACATGGCCGCGCGAAACTGCGGGTCGTCCAGCGGCGCCGTGCCCAATCCGATCAGCGGATCGCGATGATCACCCTTATATCCTTCCTGGTAAGCGCGCGAAACCCATAGCGCCAACAGCCTGAGGACGCCGCGCGTCTGCTGGAACCGTGGCAACGCCTGCCATTTACGCTCGAAGACTGAGAACACGGAGGGGTGAAAGGGAAAGGCCGTTGCAAAAGCTTCCCGCGCTGCGTCGAAGGGAAACTGCTCCGAGACCTGCTGGCGATGATCCTTTACCCAGTCGCCGAACTCGTTGCAGGTAGTCAGCGCGTCGCGGTTAAGCAGAACCCGCCCGTCGCTGGTCACGGCATTCTCATCCCACTCAAAGAGCCGCCGGCGAATAATCTCAGAGGTCTCCGATTCCGCCGACATTATGACGGCTTTACCCACTCGGTCGAGCAGCTTCTTGAAGCGTTCGTAATCCGACTGATCGTCGGCGCTCATTTCCAGTTCCGACGCGGGAATCGAGGCGGCCAGCACCATGTTGTCGCGTCCGCGCGCTTCTTCGCTCAAATTGTGCAGGAAGGAGTAGAGCTGTCCAGCCATGCCGCTCTTCCGGCTGCGGCTCACAAAGTTCATCAGTTCGTCCATCAGAATCAGGACCGGCCGTTCCTTCGGCATGAAGGCGCGAATCACGTCGCCCCCCGGAGCCACGCCTTGCCGTTCGTGCTCCACCAGGATCTTTAGGGCACTTTCGCCGCCAAGCTGGAACGCGATCTCACCCCATGGCGTTTTGCGTACCGGCGTTCCGTCGACCCCGCCGCGGCCGGCAATCGGATCGAACTCCGTTCCTACAAAGACGGCCACATCTGCGTTGGGTACTGTATTCAATCCCGCGGCGTGGAGAAGTCGGGCCACGCCCTGCCACTCCTTGGCTTTTGGCCCATTGCTGGCCAGGTGGTAGAGGAGCGTCAACGAGTGGGTCTTGCCCCCGCCGAACTGGGTCGTCAGGTTGAAGACAGCCGACGTCTCGGTTCTCTCGCCGCTTAGCCGTCGGAGCACCTCCGCGGCCACGCCGGTCAGTCCTTTGGTCAGGTACGTCCGTTCAAAGAAGCGCTCTGGCTTCTGATAGACCGCGGGCGCGCGCCCATCGCGAACCTGGTCCAGATGAACGGCAAACTCGCTGGCGTCGAGGGGTTTGCCATCGCGTAAATCCTCCCTCGGCGTCACAACTTTGTACCAAGGCTTAAGCGCCATCCCTATTTACTCCTTGCGGCTGGTTGAAAACATTAGAATCCAAATTGCTTCTTGCGCGCCATAAGGCCTTCCACCCAGCGACGTTCATCAGTGCCTGTCGGGTAGAGTGCCGAGAGTGCTTGGGCCAGTCGCCAGAACTTGCCGTCCCGGCCCACACCGTCATCCACTACAAAGCGCTTCAGTGCCTCGCCGCGCCCGGCAGCAAAGAGAATCATCGCCTGGTGGACGCGGTCCAGTGTTGTCTCGCCCATCCGTGTCACGGTCTTTTCCTGCCACGCCGTTTCGGCATCTTCGGCTTCGGTCAGCTCCGCAAACATATTCAGCTGTGCCGAGGCTTTCTTCCGAGCCGGGCGCGCCGCCTCTTCCTGTTCCTTACCGAAGAGATGGCGTGTGCGCTCTGCGACAGGCAGCAGCCGCGCCTCATCGCCCTTTACTTCGACCAAATGGGTCAAATTATCTAGCACCGCACCTAGCCCCTGCGCAATCTTGCGTGCGGCATCGTATTCCAACTTAAAGCCGGCCAATTTCAGTTTCTTGGTCGCTACTTCATCCTCTTCGGCGTCTTCCTCTTCGCCGTCTTCGGAATTGCCGTTCGTGGTTGGCGCGTTCTGTGTCCAAAGCCACATGGCGGTGAGACGTGCATCAGGTTCAAAGCCGGTAGCATCGGCGCCCTTGAAAACCTGGGCGAGGGCTTCCTTAGCTACCGCCGCCCACACATGCTCGAGATACCCTCGCAAAGTGACGGTGTCGCCGTTGGCCTTCTCCACTCGGACATAGCGAGAAAAGATTTCTAATGCAGGGCCTAGACAGGCGAAGATAGCGTCCGCACCGACGACCCCTTCGTCGGCGAGTCGCGGCATCCATTCGTGGATACGCTTTGGAAGTTCTTGGAGTACGTCGCGCCAGTCACCAACCTGTTCAGCATCATCGGTAGGGCCGGGAGCAATGCGGGGACGACACACGAGGTGGACGGATGACATCAGTCGTGCCTGGCCCAGCGCGGCCAGCTTGTTTGCCATTTCGGTATCGATTGGCCAAGATCCTGTTATTACCCACCCTGCTTCGACGACGGCGTTCAACACGGCTTCCCAACTGGCAGTGGTTTTGCTTGCGAATACGATCGTTGCGATCCCGTCCGGTCGCAGAGTGCGTCGGCTTTCGGCAAAGGCTTTGGTCAACTCTCTCTCGTAGAAGAGAATTCCTTTGGTCGAATCACTGAGCTCATGTGGCCTATCCACAACAATTTCATCAGTCTTTGGTGCCTCAGGCCTTAAGAAGAGGTCCTTGTGAATTGGTCCCAAAGATCGCTTCAGCCAGACATAAAAGAAATCGGACAGATGTGCGTAGGGAACGGCGTCATAGTATGGGGGATCGGTGATCACGGCATGTACTGATGCGTCCGGCATCAGCTGAGCAGTAGCAGAAGCCTGTGTGGCGTGGCCGGGGTGAAGGCCAATTGATTCACGCTGAAGAACCTCGATCATCGTGTTCAGAGTGACTGAAAAGTTCCCTGCGGCGTCGGCCAGCACATTGGGCTCAGCATAATCCCATAACATCCCGATGGCCTGACGTGTGAACATGTGACGCACTTGGGTCTTGCCCGTTTCCCACATACAAAGCGCGTTACAGATGTCGGTAAACCGACTGACCGCAATTCCAATCACCGTCGCCACTGCATCGCAGAAGTCACGATCGTCGGACCTAAGCGCCTTCGCGGCAAAGCCAGAGATTCGTACAAGAGTGGCGATTGCGAATGCTTGCCGTGCTGAAAAGAGGTCTCCCCAGCAGTTCATTCCATAAATCGGAACGCTGATACGGCGGAGCTCAGTGAAAGGTATCCTTTCGTCTGGGACGATGCTGAGATTAGCTGATTCCGCTCCAGATTTGAGATTCATCAATTGAGCAAGTGACTTTTCAAATGCTTCGAGGTCCGCTGAAGAAGCAAGTCGATATGCACGCTGATCGCCATCTGCGGGAAGGGTAACAACACTACACAAGCGTGCATCGTCAGCTCCTCCATGTCGTTTTTTGAGCTGTTCCCGTACCCGAGTAACCGGGGTTGTATAGCCGCAGCACGGGCAGGTCGCCGAACCTCGCTTAACAGTGCCCTCGAATGTCGGATGAAGCAGCCTTTCTTCGTCATTTTCTTGGTTTCGCCATTCACCGCCATACTTTGAGAAAATTTTGAATTCAACCCGTTTCATTTTTGGATTTGGCGCGACCTGAAGAGCGACCTGTTGATTGGCTTTCTTCGCCAGCCACAGCGAGCGAATCAGTGGAACCTCCGCACCGCAAACCGGTCCCTCACAGCGAATCGTCCGCGCCCACAAATACGCGATCGGCGTCGCGCCGTCCGGGTCTTTCGGATAGAACTCCGCGAGCTCCTTCTCCGCCTCCTGCTTGATCCATTCGCCCCACATCCGAACTTCCTCGGCCAACCGTTTGCCATATTTCGGGATGTATTCAAGAACGACCTTGTTGAGCAGCACCGGAATGGGATTGAGATCGCTGGCAAAGGCATCTGCCCCGACCCGCAACGCTTCCAATGGAATCCCCGCCGCCGGCAAACGGATCGACCACCAGCGGCCGGCTTCCCTGCTCGCCGCCAAGCGCCTCGTGCGCCGCCTGGGTCAACGCGCGACTCGTCTCCAAATAGGCCTTTACGGTCGAGTTGTCCCAGTTGGCAAAGTGGGCGATGAAGTAGAGCAGGGCAAGGCGAAGGATGTTCCAATGC
>CAWAQH010000015.1:0-59886 GCA_963784085.1 uncultured Acidobacteriaceae bacterium
ACGGTTCGATTCCGTAAGGGGGCTCCACGTAATAGCAGGTCAAGCCCAAGTTCGTGTCCTGCCCAGGATGCATTCAAGATCATTTGATCGTCATCTGACCGTCGTTCTAGACGTAGAAAGTTGGCACTCAACCTCACGGACTGACTCTCGATGGCAGGCCGGTCCGAGGCGGCAGGGGCGCCCGTTGAACACCAAAAGGCCGTGCTCGGCCCTATGTCTCTGCCTCGAGCATCAAGCGAAGCGTGCTCATCGCGCGCGCCGTGTGGTTCTTCACCGCACCGCGCCTGGTGCCCATGACCGAGGCAATCTGCGCCTCGCTCAGATCGCCGTAGTAGCGCAGCATCAATGCCTCGCGTTGGCGGGGAGGCAGCGAGCGCAGGGCAGCCGCGACGGTTGAGAGTTCCAGCGGGACGACCCTGCTGCAAGCCTTGACCGCTTGAAGGCGTTCAGCGTCGCGGCCACCGTGTCCTGCGCGAGATCCTCGCGGTCGCTGATCGGAACCGGTAGCGCTTTGTAGGCCAAAGCCGGCCTGGCGGCAGTGGTCGAAGATCTGTCCGGTGGCCAGCCAAGCCATCATGACCTCGTAACCATAGTTGGCAAGATCATCCGCGAACTCGCCATAGGCAGGGCCGGCGAAACCTTCGGCCGCCAGAGCGTCGCGCAGCTCGCAATCAGCCTGCAGGCGGCCCTATGCTCGGCCAATTCATCCGGATTTGGTGCCGCCGTGTTGCCTGGTTGTGCGGCTTGCCGCGTAGAGCCCACCTTGGTCGGCGTAGCGGCCGACGGCCCCGGGATGTCGTCCATGATTCCTTCTCGTCGACGGCGGACTGTGTTCCCTGTCAAGTCGACGTGTTGAACCTGAACCACCTTGGCGCCCCGACTGTAGGCCAGGACGGACCGGCTCCCGTACCGGGTGGGCCGAGCGGCCGGCCGTGTCTACCTGTGGCTACGATCGTCCACGCGCTTCCCAAGTCTGATCGCAGTGAATGGTTCGGGGACTCGGCCCAATAGCTAACGTGATGAACCTCACTCCAGCAGTGGACCCGACCGCGCTGGCCTGGATATCTGCTGCGCTGGCCCACGTGTCCTCGTGAAATCGGTGACCTGCTTCCCGGGGGTGCTGGTGATCGGGTTTGTCGGCCGCATTGTGGCCGAACGGCAGCGGCGCAAGACGTTGGGCGCCGTGATCCAGCACGCGCGAGCTGGGACTGTGGTGACGCAGGGGCGAGTCTGGTGCGGTCCGGCGATGCGGGATCGGCGTCGGCTCGAGTGAGACAAACGAGCTGAGCACCTCGGGCGGTGCAGGATGGACCGGCGAGTCCCACCAAAGGTGGCGCGGTACGGCGTAGATACCCCGGTTGCCCTTGAGCTTGCCCAGGCCGCCGTCCGCTCGCGGCGTCTCGTACATGCGGTTGCCGCTGAGGCTGTGGCCTCGACCGAGCTGCCCGTCCTGGCCTTTTCCGCACAACCCTTGTCCGCTTGATTGCGTGCCTCGTCTGGCCTGCGTGTGACTGATGCGGAGGCTTTGCGTGATTCTGGAGATGACCGTCTGCCGGGCCGCT
Organism: uncultured Acidobacteriaceae bacterium; assembly: GCA_963784085.1. Classification (GTDB taxonomy): domain Bacteria; phylum Acidobacteriota; class Terriglobia; order Terriglobales; family Acidobacteriaceae; genus Sulfotelmatobacter. Next base: position 1,563 of record CAWAQH010000015.1, read on the forward strand.
CAGCGGGCAGGGGTAGACGCGAGGTTCGGGTAGCCTCCTGCCCCGCTGTTCGGGACGGCATGGACGTCAGCCGGGTTACGCAGGTCGGCGGAGATCACGGAGTAGCTGTTCCCGCCGGGCAGCAGGCGCAAGATCTCGGAGATCACGATGGAGCTGGCGAACGTGCCGACGAATGCCGCGCCGACGGTGACTCCTGCCATCTCGAGCATGCCGCATCGTGCCGCTGACTGGTCGAGGCCGGCCTTGGCCTGGCGTGCGATTTCAGCCTCGTAGGGTTCTGGGAGGGGCCGGACCGGCGCGGGTTGCTGGTTGAAGGCGCTGGCGGGATCTTCGGGGGCCGGGAAGGCGTGGATCACCATGTCGAGGTATTCGACCGGGCCGGCGCCGAGCCCGGCGTCCACGATGTGGGTGAATCCGGCTTCGCCGAGCAGGCGGCGCGGCGTGAGCTCGTCGAAGCCGGCGAGCGCCGCAGCCGGCTCGTTGCGCGCTGGGCTGGCATGGGCGACGGGATGGAAGTGCTTGTCGTAGGCGCGCTCGACGAGCCGGGTGCCGAAGCCGCGGTTCTCCAGGGCGGCCGCGACGATGCGGGTCTTGCGGCGGCCGGCGTGACCGGCCTGGACGAGGAGCTGAGTCGCGGTGTTGCCGTCGTCGATGACGTCGAAGTCCATCAGGGCGAGTTGGACATCTTCGGGTCTGGCGTAAGGCAGCATGCCGAGGGTCCACGCGTAGGCCTGGCCGAGGTGGCCGAGGCCGAGGAGCCACAGGCTGGCAGGCAGATACCGCAGCGGAGGGCCGGCGGCCTGGTCGGCGCGCCAGTCCAAGTCGGGGCGCCACAGCGACAGCCCGGCGTCGCGTCGGCCTGCGACCACCGCGCCGAGCTGCTGCTGGAAGATCTCGGACACGCCCAGGCCGGCGGCCATGACCCCGGCCTGGGCTGTCCCGTCGCTGTGCAGCAGGCTCTCGGCGCATTGCACGATGCCGCCTGCCCAGCCGCGCCAGGTGAGGTGCCGGACGGGCTGCCCGGCCGGCGCCGCGGGGTCTCCCAGTGCCAGGGTGGGCCTGTCCGGGGCGAGTTCGCCGACGAACTGCCCGCCGTACCTGGTCACTGCCTGACTGGCCGTCAAGCCCGCCGTCCACCCAGTGGTCAGGACGGGATCGGCGTCGAGATGGACGTGTACCCCGCCGAGGAAGGCCCGGTGCCCGGCGTTCACGACGGTGGCCAGCGCCGCCTGCGCCGCCAGGTCGTGCCCGATGCCGGGGCCGACGGCGACCTGCAGGACCAGGGTTTCCAGGAACCGGCGCGCCTGGCCGGGGTCGGCAGCCTTGCCGGCGTCGATGACGATCTTCGCGGTGCGGTTGATCTGGCCGGGCGTTCCCCAGCTCATACGAGCCTCCGGATGAACAGCCGCCGTGCCGCGTCGTGCCCGGTCCAGGTCTGCCACCCGCGCCCGTCGTAGCGGTGCACGCCGACCTGGCCCGGTGGCGCCGGGCGGGTCGCGAAGTGCGGGACGATGAGGGCCACGTGGCCTTCCTGGGCCACCATCGGGTTCTCGGCGTCGATGCTGCTCTGGTAGACGCCGGGCCCCGGGTGGGTATGCACATCGCCGACCACGACCCGCTGCTCGGCGTCGCAGATGTCCCAGAGCTTGCTATAGGCCAGGCCGCTGAACTCGATGCCGCCGGTCAGGCAGTCCGGGTCGAGGTCGTCGAGGTAGACGACCCGGGTGATGGTGCGCCGGTCGCCGGCCCGGTCGGCGAGCAGGAACGCGCCGGACTCGCGGGTGCCGCGGCCGCGGCGGCCCAGCTCGGTGATCATGGCTTCCCAGTCGGGCCGGCGCATCCGCAGCAACGCGGCGCGGCCCCGGAACCCCCAGATAGTCATCGGTTTCCCCCAGGTCGTGATCGGTTACGTGCCCAGGTAGTCGCCGGCGTTGATCACCTCGTGGACCTTGGCCAGGATGAAGCTCAGGTCGCGTGCCGGGTTCCAGGCGTCATGCGGGTAGTCCGTCGCCCAGCCGGCGTGCGCCTGCAGGCCCATCCGGTCCCACGGGGCGTACATGGCCGTGCCGCCGCCCAGCCAGTTGTCGGTGCGGAACAGCTGTGCCGCCCGTTCGCCCTTGGGCCGGCGGCTCAGCGGGCAGCGAGGCGTCCGCGGCGGTGTCCCACAGGCTGCCGGTGGGCGGGTTCTGGCGGGTAGCCGCTGAGCTCGAACCGGAGCGCGAACTCGGCCGGGCTGTTGCTGCGCTGCGGCGGCCGATACCGCGACCACGGCCGCCGGCCAGGTCACGCTGATGAGCCGCCAGCGGCCCGCGGCGACGCCGGCCTGGAAGCGGCCGCCGCGCAGGTGCTCGTGCAGGGCACGCTCGTCGGGTGCCATCACCGGGGCGGTCATCCCGCGAACCTCGACCGGGGCAGCAGGTCCAGGACGACCCTGCAGGATCCGGGGGTGACCAGCGAGCCGACGTGGACGCCGCCTTCCAGGAAGTGGTCGGCGCCTGGCACCGCGAGCACGTGCTTGGCCGCCTGCTCCGGGGAGAACTTGCCGACCTCCGGCCCGAATGCCCACTTCTCCACCGTCTTGATGGTGGTCGCCGGCGCCGTAGGTGCGGTCGTGGTCGCCGTTGAACCGGACGATGACCTCGACCCGGTGGCAGCGGCCCCGGTGCACGTGGTGGCGGTGACCGATCCCGGCCTGCTCCAGGGTGATGTCGAGGCTGACTTCCTCGTCGGCTTCCTCGATCCACACCCGGCCGTCGGGGTCCTGCCCGGCGAGCAGTTCGCGGACCAGGGCGGTGGCCTGGATCTCGATGAGTCTCCGGGTGCTCGTTCCCGGCGGCGTGGGCGAACAATTCCATCGGAGTACTCCTTCGGCGCGTGCCAGATGAACCCGGCTCCTGGAACCGGGGCGGATAGCATGTACGTAACAAGTTTACCGACAACCATAGACCTGACAGGTATATAAGTCGTCATGCACCTTGCAGGTAAAGCATACAGGCTCGTGAGCGGATGGACGTGACCTTCGGCAGCGCCGCGCTCGCCGAGCTGTGCAACTCGGAGCGCGCGGCTCGCTCAGCGCTGGGGACAGCAGGCCGGGCGGACGGTCGCACGGCGCCTTCTCGACCTGGCCGCGGCGGACGCGGCGGCCGTCTGCCGCCTGCCCGAGGCGCGCGTCAGCACCAACGGGAACGGCGAGACCACCATCACCTTCGAGCCAGGAATCGTTATCCGCGGGGTCATCAGCGACCAGGACGACGCCGGCGCCGGGCGCGCCGGTGCCGACCGCATCCTGATCACCAGCGTGCACGTGCATGGGAGCGAGCAGCCATGAGCGAGACGGAAAGCCACCCGTTCCGGCCGGACTACCTGATCCCGCCCGGGCGAAACCCTGCGCGACCGGCTCGCGGAGATGAACCTGTCGCAAGCGGAGCTGGCGGCGCGCGCCGGCCTGTCCGCCAAGCACGTGAACCAGATCGTCAAGGGCACGGCGCCGATCACCTTGGAGACCGCGATCGCGCTGGAACGGATCACCGGGATCCCGGCGAGCGTGTGGAACCGCAGAGAAGCCGATTACCGGGAAGGGCTGCTCCGCGCCAGGCCGCGCGTGCTGTCCGCCGAGGACGAGACGGTGGCTGTCGACGCTGCCGGTCAAGGAGCTGCAAAGCCGGGGCGCGCTGCCGGCCGAGGCGTGATCCTGGCCGGCTGTTCGACGCGGCGCTGTCCTTCTTCGGCGTCGCGGACCATGCCGCGTGGGAGCGGATCTGGCGGGGGCCGGTTGCCTCCTTCAGGCGGTCGCATGCCTATACCAGCGACCCGGGCGCCGTTGTCTCATGGCTGCGCATTGCGCAGATCGAGGCGCAGCAGACGGAAGCCGGAGCCGTACTCAGCGCCGCTGTTCCGCAAGGTCTTGCAGGAGATCCGCTCTCTGACGCGCGCACGGCGACGCCAACCGCATCGTCGGGATGTGCGCCGCGGCGGGCGTCGTCGTCGTGTTCGTCCCCGAGGTCAAGGGCTGCCGGATCAGCGGCGCCGCGTGGTGGGCAACCCCCTCGCGTGCGGTGATCGCGCTGAGCGACCGGTACAAGAAAGACGACCGCTTCTGGTTCTCGTTCTTCCACGAAGCAGCTCATATCCTGCTGCACCCCAAGAAGGAGACGTTCGTCGATGACGGCACCGACGACGACATGCTGGAAGATGAAGCGAACAGCTTCGCCGAGAACCTGCTGGTCCCGCCGGACCGTGCGCCGCAGCTTGCCGGGCTCGCAACCGATAGCGACGTCGAGGATTTCGCCCGTGAGATCGGCATCGCCCCCGGCATCGTGGTCGGCCGTCTGCAACACGACGGCAAGTGGGGGTGGAACCGCGGCCACAAGCTCAAACGCGGCCTGCGTATCGTCGATACCGACTGACGGCGGCCGCGGTGACCGAGCCGGACCTCGGCGGGCGCGGCGGCACGATGACGCGGACGGCCAGATACGCCACCGCAGCTGGAGTGCTCGCCACGGACCAGCTGACCAAGACCCTGGCGGCCGGCGGCGTGATCCCGGCGCGGCGGGTCCGCAACACAGGGGCCAGCTTCGGCATCGGGGGCAGGGCACCCGCTGCTCATCGTGCTGACCGACGTGGTGATCACGGCAGTGGTCGCCGCTGCTCACCATGTGGGACAGATGGACCTTCCCGGGCCGCGACCCCGAACCGGCGGAACCGGTACCCGACGAGCAAGCTGGCTGGCGTGCCCTGATGATGACCACGCCGGGCGACCCGGGAAACCTCGCGCTAAGCGCCGTCGGAGCGGTGGTTACCGTCCTCGTCGACTGCGCCTTTGAATTCCACGCCGCGGATTAGATGCCGTCCGGGCTGCCCGCCTGGCCTGTCGGCAGGGTCAGGGCAGCAGCCCCTGCGCAGGTCCAGGATTCTCTCCGGGGCGCATGCCGGTGAGGTAGGCGCAGACGATGAACGCGGCCGTGCCCAGGTGCCGCATCAAGATCTTGGCCTCATTGAAGTCAAGCGCGGTTCGCCACGGCTTCCCGGCGATCCGTCCTGTCACCGGAGTCTCCATCGGGCAGGGCCCGGGCCGGGCGGCCACTGCTGACAGCATCCCGTGGCTGGCCCTGTCGAACCTGGCCGGGCGATGCGCCGGTTATGCCGCCGATGTGCAGCCTGGCGAGGGCCGGACCGACGGGGCCGACAGTTACCGGCACCGGTGCCTGGCCGTCGGTCAGCGAGCGGAGGCATGCCTCCAGGGCAGCCAGCCCGGTGGGCGTTGCGGTGGTGGTGCGGGCTCTTTCGATTAGCTGCTGCCGTTCGGCCCAGGCGGCGATGATGTCCGCGGACAGGTCGTCGACCACGCGCATCGCCCAGATGAGCAGCGGTCCCATGGTCTGCTCGGCGATCGGCTCGGTCGAGTTCTCCCTGCCGCCCGTGGTCGTCGCCGCAGCGGATCGGCCACAAGGGACGATCATGAAGTACCAACTGAATGATGTTGCTAGGGCACTGCCTGGTCCTGGAGTGAGGTCACCGGAATGTGAAACTGGACGGAGGAGACTCAAGCATGGAGTATAGATAGTATGATTGCCTTTATATCCGTTATTATTTCAGTTTTGGCCCTCAGTTTCTCTTTCGTAGTCTTTCTGGATAACCGGAATAGGGATCGCCGAGACATTTTTCTCAAGATGCACGAGTTGTTAATCAGCGACGATCTTCAAAGGGGCAGGTACGTACTGTTTCAGAAGATAACTGATGAAGGGTCAATAGGGCGTCTTACCGACGGGGAATGGCAGGACGTCAACCGGGCTCTGTCGACGTTCAACGCTCTCGGACTTTACATGGTCAATAGGTATGTGCGGGAACGAGACGTCATGGACACATGGGCCCATAATATCTGCACGGCTTGGAAAGCCGCTAAGCCTTTCATAAGCTACCGCGAACGTCTTCAGGGCTATCCCGCATGGATGTACTTTGCCATCCTTGCTGACAAAGCTCAGCAGCATCTAATTCACAAAGGCTTTGATGCTGATTTGAGAATATACCGAAGGAACGAAGATGTAGCCTGTGCCCGTTCTTCGATCAAGTGCGAGCCCCAGCAAGAACACGAAGTCACATAGAGGCTCGCTACCGACCGCAAGTAGCAGGATAATATTTTCCGTCGACGCAAACGGCGGAGCCGGGTTCGCTGTCCTTCGCTATTCCCAGCGCAGTCTGCGTAGCAGCCGCAGTTCAGCGATGCGCGATCCCACGTGACGCTGCTCTCTCAAGGCGGTAGCGCCGGTTCAGAACTCCGGCGACCGGAGCCGATGAATCCTCTCGGCTCGGTTATCAAGCACCACGAGCCGTCCAGGCGCCGGCTCCGGCAACTCGGGCTTGTCGGCCGAGCTACGCTTCCGTCGCGGCTAGGAGCGCGTCGAGGATGTCTTCCGGCAGATCCGTCGCCGCCTGTTGCGCCGCTGGTGTAGTCAGCAGGCGTGTGAACTGTGCTGGCTGCTCTGGCCTGCCTAGTGGTACTGGCTCGAACCTCCGCCAGCCTCGGGCGGAGGCGGCTTTGACGGCGGTCAGGTACTGGCTTTCCGACATCCGGTCGAGGGCGCGTGCCCGCATCAAGAGCGCGCCGAGCGATACTTGCCATTTTCGTTTCAGGTCGAAGAGCTTCGGCCAGTCCGCGCGTGCGGGGAGTTCGTGGGCGATGTCACTGGCGGGCATCAGGAACTCGGCGGCGAAATAGTGGGCCTGCTGCTCGACTTCCTTAACTCCCCATACCTGGTCGCCATGGGCAACCAGATGGCCAAGTTCGTGAGCCGCGTCGAATCGGGATCGCGCCCGGTCGTTCTTGTCCGCGCCCAGGACGATGACGGGCCGGTCGTGGAAGGGAAGCGAGAACGCGTCGACGTCAGCGGTGTCGAGCGGCAATCGGATCACAACGAGACCATGGTCTTCGATGGTCTTGACGACGTTGCGCACAGGACCGTGCGGAAGGCCCAGAGCGGTGCGTGTCTGGCGGGCTGCGTCCTCCAGTTCGGCACGGGAAGCGTGCAAGCCTGCTACCGGAAGACATGGGATCGAGACTGCAGGCAGCTGGCCTGGCCCCGCGGACTGGGCGATGTCATGGGCGACATGCGCGATGGCCCGGGCGCGTCGCCGGTGACTGACCGAGGTCCGGCGGAGTGAGCGGAAGAAGCCCTCGTGCGTTTCGGTGACCGGCCGCCGGAGAAACCCATCCGGCACGCCGAGGACGGCGCTGAGACGTTTCATCATCTCCGGGCTGGGCCGGGTGGCTCCTGACTCGTACTGGCTCGCGGCCGCGGGCGTGATGTCGAGGCTGCGGGCGAGGTCGGCCTGGCTCTGCTCGCGCAGTTCTCTGGCAAGCCGCAGGCGTGCTGGCTCGAATTGCGCATCAGTCACGTCTCGTCGCTCCGGCCGGTCGGTCGTAAGGCACCTCATTCTCATCACATGTCGGTGCTATCTGGTTGACCGACACGCCCCATGGTAACAGTCAGGCGCAAAATATGTGGCACTCGGTGCCGAATTAGGTGCCGAATCACATGCGGAAATATGAAGTAGACTCAGCGGCGGCGCGGCCAGCATCTGGCTGGCCCGGATGGGGCGCCGTGCAACGGGTCCCGTCGTCATGCCACAGGGTGTGGTCGGCGGGGCCGTAGTTACCACGAGGGGAAGCAGGCCGGATGCCCGCTGGTCACGTTAACCACGAGGTCCTCGCGGACCACGCCCAGAACAAGGTCAACATCTCAGACGTAGAGGCGGCCAAGCGCCGTGCACAGGTCAATTACCTGCGCGCACGGCTTGAGGCGCATATCGCGGCACATCCCGATTACGCCTTGGTGAAGCTTCGGGCATCGGGCAGCACGGCCAAGCACACCGCGATCCGGCGCCGCCGCGGCGAGGGGTCAGACGCTGATGTCGCGGCCTATGTCCGCGCCATGAGTGTGGGCGGGGTCGAAGCGGACGAGACCGGCTTGCTGGAGTGGCTGCGGGACCGGTGCATCGAGGTGTACGGCGCGACCAAGGTCGCGGACGACTTCGTCATCTCCGAGCACGCGGTCGGCATCACGCTGCGCGGCTCCGGGCTGAAGATCGACGTCGCGCCCGTTCTGTACGAGGGCGAGCCTGATGACCGCGGTTACCTGATCACCCGGCAAGGCGAACGGGTCCTGACCTCGGTCACTCTGCACCTGGCTTCATCCGGAGTCGCGCCGCGACGTCGGCGGGCCGAGCTACAGGGAGCTCATCCGCCTGCTCAAGGCCTGGATCCGGGAGGCGAAGCGCAATGACGGGCAGCTCCACTGCAAGAGCTTCCTCCTCGAGCTCATCGTCGCCCACCTGTGGGACAACGGCTGGAACGGCGAGAAGCTCGCCGTCACCGACTATCCCCGCGCGTTCGAGCAGTGCTGTCGCTGGATCGCGCGCACCGGGCTGCGCAGCCCGATGGTGTTCAGCGACTTCTACGGGTGACGGCCGTGACGGCCACCAGCGACGCGATCCAGGTCTGGGATCCGGTCAACCCGGCCAACAACGTCGCCCGCACCTACACCGAGGCTGACCGGCAGCGGCTGGTGACGACCGCCACCAGCGCGCTGGAGGAGATCACCTGGGCGGCACACGCCCCCACCAAGGGCGAAGCGAACGACGCGTGGCGGAGCCTGCTCGGACCCGGCTTCGAGGGGGCGTGATGACCGGCACCGGCACCCGGACCGCTGAGTTCACCATCACCGACGCGCGGTACATCGGCGCCAAGATCGGCGCCGACCTCCGCCTGCTCAACAGCCTGTACGGCCGCCCCGGCCCTGGCCAGCATCGACGACTACGTCGAGGAGGCCGCGCTGCTGCTCCGCGACGGATACCTGAGCACCGTCGACTACGGCTACAGGGACGGCTCCAATAACGCGTGGAAGCTGCGGCTGCGCTACACCGCCACGGCCGGCGGCTACCTCGCCGACAGCCGCCCCGGATCGCTGCCCGACCACCGCGGCGGTCGGCGGCGTACGCCGTTCTACAGCTATCTCACCTACCCGCCGCGTTCCACGGTCTGAGCGCGGCGAAAGGCGTCGCCGTCCTAAGGCGACTCCCGGTCCAGCGCGCGGAGGCGTGACGAGCCCGCGGCCGGAGCCGGGAGCTTCCTTGCCGGTCACGGCTACGCCCGCAACGGCGTCGGGCGTCGCCCGCGACATCTCATCTCGCCTAGCCGAGGGAGCATCATGAGCACCGCCGAGGATCTGTTCCAGCCCGTCATCGAGCTGCCCGAGCCGGTCCGCGCCGCGCGGTACCGGCGGCTGGTCGGCGTCGACGACATCAAGGAGCGGCTGCGCCGGGAGGCCACGTGCTCGCCAACCCCGCCGCGCTGACGCCATGGGCGGCCGAGCACCACGGCGCGGCCCTCCGGCGCCTCGCTTGATCGCCGACCGCGGCGCCGCTGTTCGTATTCGCCGGAGACGTCGGCGCCGGGAAGACAGCGCTCGCCGAGTCGTTCGGCTGTGACCTGGCCGACACCCTCAACCTGCCCGTGTACTTGTACCGGCTCAAGCTCACCGCCCGTGGCAGCGGCCTGGTCGGCGAGATGACCACCCTCATCGGCGACGCCTTCGCGCACCTGCTCACCACGGCCGCAAAGCACGGGCAGCCATGGCCCGAACACGATCCACATCTTGGTCGTCGACGAGGCCGACGCGCTCGCCCAGTCCCGCGCGGCCCAGCAGATGCACCACGAGGACCGCGCCGGGGTCGACGCACTGCTCGCCGGGGTCGACAGCCTCGCCGGTGAGCGGGTGCCCGTCCTCGTCGTCATGTGCACCAACCGGGAGCGCGCGCTCGACCCCGCCGTGCTGCGCCGCGCCGCCGCGATCTTCAGTTTCGACCGCCCGACCGACCGCAAGCGCCGCACGGTGCTGACCGACTGCCCTCAACGGGACCGGCATCGACCCCAGCACGATCGATAAGCTCGTCGCCATCACCGGCCAGACCGGCGATCCGGCCCCGGCTACACTACTCGGACTTGACCCAGCGGCTCATCCCCACGGTGATCCTCGAGGCGTTCCCTGACAAGCCGATCACCGGCGACATGGTAGCATCGCTCAGTGGCAGAAGCCCACCCCGGTCTTTACCGACCAAACCGTGCCGGAGACACCTGATGCCCTGCCCGCTGCCGCAACCCACACCCACCGGCGTACGGATCGCCGGCGACCGCTACCAGTGGCTCGTCGCCTGGCAAGCATGCCTCGACAGTGCTCCGCGACGCAGCCACCAGCGCGGCCAACCCCGCCATCGCTGTCGGGGTCGAGGTAGACGGTGCAGGCAACCTCGACGATGTGGTCCTCCGCCGCCAGCCGCCGCACACCTACAGGCAGGTCAAGTACGCCGTCGACAGCAGCACGCCGGTCAGCACCGAGCTACCTGACCGCGCCCGGCCGCGACCGGCGGCCCGTCGATCCTCCAGCAAGATCGCCGAGGCATGGCGCGCAACTCGCCACGGCCGGTGAGCCGGTCGAGCTGGCGATCGTCACCAACCGGGCGCCTGATCCCGCCGACCCGCTGATTCGGGCGAGACGCGCGGACCGACTGCTGCGACCGAGCCGCTGAAGGCGGCCCCGCTCCGCGCGCGGCAAGGCACGAGTCGACTGGGCGCAGCAGCGGGCCTCACCGAGACCGAACTGCTGGATCTGCTCGGCGTCCTGGTGTTCGACCTCGCTCGCGACCGCGGGCACCTCGAGCGAGTCGGCCAAGCTGACCATGCTGGTCACCGGGCTTCGCGGCGACCACGACGCTCTTGCCGCCGGCACCGACTGGGTCGCCGAGCAGGTCGTCGCCGGACGACGCGTCCTGGACCGGGCCATGATCGAGCACGCAGTCCAGTCAGGCGGGCTGGTGGCCGGACCGGCCAGAGCCGTCGTGTCCATTGCCACGCTCATCCCCGACCCGCTCGCCACACAAGCCCGCTACGCGCTCGACTGGGTCGACCGGTTCGACGGAGCGGACGCCTACGCAAAGCGCCGCCCGAACCCCCCGCCTCCTGGCAGCAGCTGCAAGCCGACATCGAGGCGATCCCCGCCCACCTCGGCGCGGCGTCCCATGTCGCGGTCACCGGCAGCCTCCGCCAGGCGACGGCATTCACGGTCGGCGCTGCACTGCGGATGGTCACGAACACCGATGTCGCCGTCGTGCAGCGCGGCGTCCTCTGGACATCCGACGCGCCCTACCCCGCGCCGATCGCGCCGGTAATCACCGAGCACCACCTCGGGCAGGGCAACGACATCGCGATCGCGATCCAGATCGCCACGACCATCGCCAGCGACGTGCTGGCGTTCCTGTGCGATCAGCAACTGCCAACTGACCAGCTGGTGGTCCTCAGCCCGCCCGGCGGCCCTCGCGACAATGCGGTCGCCAGCCCGGAAGACGCCTGCGCCCTGGCAATAGGCCTCCGCGACGCCGCACGCCGCGCTGCCCGCGGCCACCCGCGCGTGCACCTCTTCCTCGCCGGGCCGATGGGACTGTCCCTGCTCCTCGGGCACCGATGGAACCGCGTAGCTCCGACCACCGTCTATGAGGATCTCGCCGCTCTAGGCTACGAGGCAGCGTTCACCGTGAGTGCCTGAGGTATGTCCAGCAGAGATCACTCCGGCCGCCGCAGCTGACGGGAGCGCGTCGAAGATCACTAAGGTGGCTGACGCCTGACCTACTAGCGGATCTCGGGAATGGAGACCCGGCCCAGGCCCTACTCGCGGCCGATACGGAGAGAATGTCGTTCGGCCTGGCTACTGTCCAGATATGTCTCTAACCTCGTACCTCGATGACCGGGACAGCGCGTCAGCAGGTTCATGGCGGCCGAGCTCCCTGGGCTGAAGGATGTGTAGGCCGCTTACCGTGCCCAGCGGGCTGCTCAGATTAGTGTCCTCCGCCCAGATCCGCCCGGCTCGGTCCGGCCTGCGTGGGGAACCCTAGGTCAGGCGGTCGATCACCGACTGCGGTACGCGTTCTCCGACCAGGACGAGCCTTCGCCAGCAGTCAGTGCGGGCATGATGCTTGCGGCGTCGGGACCTGACCTGGCCATCGCTGGGGCAATTGAGTCGACCGCCAACGGCCTGCGCGTTGCTTTGGCGGACTTGATCAGCCAGGACCGACCTTCTGACCGCGCTAGGGAGATCCCACTCGGAGCCGGAGCCGAGGAGTGCCTGTTGAGGATCTGCTACGCCTTGGCATGGTTCGAGGAGGTCTACCGCACCGGTCGGATCTGGCCGGGAACACCGCTCGGCGACGCCGACTCCAGTCTGAGCGCATTGCAGCTGCTCGCCGCTGTGCCGGCCTACGCCGTCGCCGACTTGGAGGCGCAGGTGCATCTGGCGGCTGATCGCCTGGCTTCACTGCGGGCAGCATGCCGAGAAGGGCAGGTTCGCTTGGCGCCTGTCTTTGCCGGGTCCGACGATGTGGGAGGCGCAGATGCCGACATGATCATCGGGGACTTGCTGCTGGAGGTGAAGGCCAGGGCGAACGCCACGATTATGCGTGAGGATGTCTACCAGGCTGTTGGGTACGCGCTTCTCGACTACCACGATGCCTTCCAGATCAGGCAAGCTGGCCTGTATCTCACCCGGTTCGGCTATCTGGTGACCTGGAGGATAGCTGAGTGCCTGGCGCTGCTTGGCGCACGACGCGATCTCGCTGAACTCCGCAAGGCTTTCGCCGACGTAGTTGCGCCGAACGACTGAACGGATCAGGTATGGCTCCCCTGATAAGGGATCGCCGCGAGCGGCTGGATACTGGCCCGCCCAGAGCGTGTACTGCGATGTCTCGATGCAACCTGGACGGTGCTCGCCCCTGCTGACAACTGCCAGGGCGGTCGGCCGGGGCAGGTCGGTAGCCCAAGGACGAAGGTCGGCTCTGAAGGCGGATCGGCTTCGTCCTGAATAGCATTCGCGGGCGGGTCGACGGCGTGTTTGGGCGCGCCTATGCTCGGCGGGTGCAGGTACGTGAGACGAATCTGAAGCAGCTTGTCCAGGGGGAGAAGCAGTTCCGGGTCCCGCTGTGGCAGCGTCAGTACACGTGGCGGCTGGCCGATCACCGCTTGCTCTGGCGAGACATCATGGAGCAGTACATGCGGGCTGCGGACGTGGCTGGCCCTGGCCAGCCGGGGCATTTCCTGGGCAGCATCGTCTTGTCGCCGGTTCCTTCGGCAGCGAGCGGCGTCGCGTCCTACTTGATCGTGGATGGGCAGCAGCGGCTGACCACTCTGATGCTGATCTTGTCCGCGATCCGTGATGCGGCGGCGAAGACGGATGAGCGGGCAGTCGAGCGTTACGACGAGCTATACCTGATCAATAAGTTCCAACAAGGGGAGGCACAGTTCCGGCTCGTTCCGACGCAGGCAGACCGGCCCTCTTTCTTCGCCTGCGTGACGCGAGGCGTCCGCGCGGGAGGCCAGGATCCGATGGCCAGGCCTACCGGTTCTTCCGAAGCCATGTCGAGCTTCTTGATCCCCTGGGCGAGCCGCTGGACCTCGGCAGGCTGACGGCGGTGGTTGTCGAGCGCTTGGCGGTGGTCGACATCACCACCGGGCGGGGGGATAACGCGCACCGTATCTTTCAGTCGCTGAACGCGACTGGGGTCAACCTACGCAGGCTGACTTGCTGCGGAACCTGATTTTCATGCTTTTGCCGGGCAGGGCGGCGGAGGTTTATGACGAGATCTGGCGGCCGATGGAGCAGTTGGTCGGCTTCGGCAACCTGGAAGGGTTCGCCCGCGTTGATCTGCAGCGGCGCGGGATCGACGTGGCGGTGGATGATGTCTTCCGCCGCCATCAGGACCGGTTGGAGGAAATGCCGGGCGAGGAGGCGGTCGAGGAGGCGGTTCGGGACCTGGCGCTGCGCGCCCGGCATTACAAGCGGATCATCGATCCCGGCGAGGAGGAAGACGAGGAACTCCGCGCGGGCCTGCTGCGGCTGCGGCGCTGGGGGGCGCAGACGAGTTATCCGGTGCTGATGGCCGCTTACGACCTGCGTGAGCGTGGCCTGCTTTCGCTCCCCGGGGTCCGCCAGGTCATCTCCTACATCGAGTCGTTCCTTGTCCGGCGTCAGCTGGCGGGCATTTCCACAAATGCGCTGAACAGGTTGTTCGTTCAGTTCGTCGCGAACTTGCCCCAGGATGAGAGCTTCCCGCAGGCGCTGCGGCAGGAACTGTCCCGGCAGCGCCGCTACTGGCCTGGTGATGTATTCTTCTGCGGCCGCCGCTTACTCCCGTGCAGGCGCCTGCGCTGACACTTGCGGCGGGGCTGGCAGTGCGAGACGCAGTGGCAGAGCAGATTGGAGCTGAACCGGACCTGCGTTGGCCGAACGATCTGCTCTTGAACGGCAAAAAGGTCTGCGGAATATTGACGGAGATGTATGCCGAACCGGATCGGATACGATATGTGGTAGTGGGCATGGGGCTGAATGTGAATCACTCGAAGATGCCCGCGGAGATTGCGAACATCGCCATTTCGCTGCGCATCGATACCGGCAAAGTGCAATCCAGGCTGGAATTGACAGGGCGGTTGCTGCGGCAGTTCGAGAACTACTACAATCAATTGGTGAGTGAGGGCCCGGGCCGATTGTGGCGCGATTCATGGCTGTTTCCAGCTACGCCCGGGGCGGCGAATCAACGTGACAACGGCCCGCCAGACATTCACATGCACGACCGCCGGACTTGATGCGACGGGACTGCTGCGAGTGAAGCGCGACGACGGCCGTGTGGAAACTTTACTTGCGGCGGATATCACCGAGGCTCGAGATGCTGCTCACAATTGACGTCGGCAACACGAACACGGTGCTCGGCGTGTACCGGGCAAGGAGCTTGTCGCACACTGGCGCCTGACGACGGCGCGTGACCAGACGGTGGACGAGTATGGGATTCTGACGCGCAATTTGCTGAGCCTGGCGGGGATTGAGCCGCGCGGAATCAACGGCGTGATCATTAGCTCCGTGGTGCCTCCGCTGAACGCGACACTTGCCGAAACTTCACAGAGATATTTTGAGCGCGAGGCACTATTCGTCGAGCCGGGCAGTGCGCACGGGGATGCCCGTGCACTATGACAATCCGCAGGAAGTCGGCGCAGACCGGATTGTGAATAGCGTGGCTGCCTTCGAAAAATACGGAGGGCCATGCATCGCAGTGGATTTCGGGACAGCAATCAATTTCGACGCGATTTCCGTGCGCGGGGAATATCTGGGCGGCGTACTCGCGCCGGGCATTGGAATTTCAGCGGAAGCGCTTTTTTCGAGGGCCGCGCGGCTGTTCCGCGTGGAAATTCGCGATCCGGGAAGAATCATCGGAACGAATACGGTGGCGTCGCTGCAATCCGGCTTGTATTACGGCTACATCGACCTTGTGGATGGAATACTTACTCGAATGAAGGCAGTGCTGGGCGCGGAAACGAAAGTCGTCGCCACGGGCGGACAGGCTCCGCTGCTTGCGCGCGGTTCCAAACACATCCAACACGTGGACGAATTCCTGACGCTCGAGGGTCTGCGCATTATCTGGGAGCGGAATGCGGCCGAGCGGAGTCCCGCGCCGCCCGTGCGTCCACAGCGATCTTCTGAATCCGGGCCGCGACCCGTTTCTCCAGCGAAGCCGCGGCGGTGAAGGTGGATTCCGGCGCGGCCATGAGTTCTTTCAACTATTTCAATTACTTCACGGAAATTGAAGAATACTTCTGGCGCAAGCGTGGCGCGCACTTGCTAGTGTCTCCGCTGGATTGGGCCATTCTGGAGACCTGGCAACACGCTGAAATACCACTTTCCGCAGTGCTTAAGGGGATTGACCGCGCGTTTGAGAGTTACCAGCGGTCACGGCGCGGACAATCCGGACGACAATTGAAGAGCCTCGCGTATTGTGTGGAAGCGGTGTTGGATGCCGCGGAAGAAGAGAAAGAAGCTACGGCAGGAGCGGGGCCTTCGTTAGGTGGCAATCAGGCTGAGAAAGAATCATTTTCACGCGAGGAACTGAAAGCGTATTTCACACGCAATGCGGCACGGCTGGGAGTGCGTCGAATAAACTTGAAGCGAAGCAGCCGGAGCTGGCGATCCATGTGCGAGACACTGGAATGAAGCTTGGTGAAATGCTGCCGCTGCTTGATTCGCCGGCGCAATTGGATTTGGAAGATCTCGAGAGGCGGCTGACAATCCTGGAAGAAAAGCTATCGAGCGCGCTGGCTTTCCTGGCGACAGAAGAGCTTCTTCTGGATATTCGGCGGGAACTCGACCGGCAACTTTCCCCGTATCGGCGTAAGATGAATACGAGCCAATTGGGCGACCTCGAGCGGCGCTACACGCAGAAGCGCCTTTTCGAGGCACACGGCGTGCCGCGACTCAGCCTGTTTTACTTGAGTTAGCTCTTCCGAATTAAATCAGAATCAATTTGATTGGACGGGACTCTGAAGTATGACTGCACCTTTTGAAACTCGGATCGAGAAACTCGTTTATGGCGGCGACGGTCTTGCGCACCATGACCGGAGCACCGTTTTTGTGCCGTGCGTGCTGCCGGGGGAGCTGGTGCGCGTCGTCCCAGTGGAAGAACGGAAAAAGTTTATCCGCGGCCGCGCTGAAAATATTGTGGAGTCATCGGCGGATCGGATTGCGGCGCCGTGCCCACGATTTACGGTATGCGGTGGCTGCCATTACCAGCACATTCCTTATGAAGCGCAGCTGCGGTACAAGGTTGAGATTCTGCGCGAATCGCTGGCGCGCATTGGCAAGATTGAATGGAAGGACGAGATTCACACGCATGCCTCGCCCGCGTACGGTTATCGCAATCGTGCGCAATGGGCCGTCCGGCCTGCGGGTGAGCCTGCGAAACCCGCCATTGGGTATTTTCAAGCGTTGTCCTCCACTTTAGTGCCCACGGATGTCTGCTCAATCCTGGAGCCGAAGCTGGAGAGCGCGCTGGCGTCTCTGGCTGGTGCGTTTGCTGCGGATAAATTGCCGAACAATATTCGCGCCATCGAATGTTTCGTAGATCCATCCGGCGAACATCTGCTCCTGAATGTAGCCCTTTCGCAAAAGGGATTGGCAGCTGGCGTGTTCGCCGAACGGATCCGAGAAATTATTTCGAACTCGGAATCCATTCTTTTTCAGGACGAAAAAACGGAAAGCTTTGACCTGATTGGCCCGGGATATATCCATTATGAGGCGGCGGGATTCCGCTTCCGAGTCGGGCACCTTTCGTTTTTCCAAGTGAATCGGTTTGTACTGGACGATCTGGTGAAGGCGGTTGCGGACGAGAAGCCTTCTTCGGGCGCAAGTAGCGGGCTTGCCATCGATTTGTACGCGGGCGTTGGGCTTTTTTCGCTTCCGCTTGCGGCACACTACGAGCGCGTGATTGCCGTCGAAGGAAATGTGGCGACGGCCCGCGATCTGGAGGCGAACTTGAAGGATCATCCCACGGCCCGCGGCCGCCACGCGGATGCGGAATCATTTCTGGCGCGCTGCAAGGAAACGCCTGAGCTTGTTGTGCTGGATCCGCCGCGCGCAGGCGTTCCCGGGCCAGCCCTTCAACGGCTGCGTGAGATGGCGCCGCCGGCCATTACATATCTTTCTTGCGACCCCGCGACGCTGGCTCGCGATCTGGCCTTGCTGACGGGAAGTACCGCGGCCGGGGCACGCTATCAGATAAGTACAATTACCCTTTACGATATATTCCCACAGACGTATCATATTGAGGCGCTCGTAAAGCTCCAGCGCCTTGGATGAAACTTCCCGGGCTGTATGTTCTGCCCACATTCTGCATAGGCATTCTCGCAGCGGCACTGCACCCGCTCTCGGCGGCTAAACTTGCTGCGTGCGCATGCCTATTTTTTGTGGCCGCCGCAGTCGCATGGCGAGCGCGCGCTTCGTTTGTGGCTCTCCTGCTCGTTCTGGTTGGCTGGGCCGCGCTTGGTGCGTTGGCGCTTGCAACGGAACGCTGCCGCCAGCCGGACGATCTCGCCTCTCATTTAATTGAAAATGGAAAGTTGGACTCCAGCCAGGCATTGCGATGGCGGGGCGTGCTTCGCGAAGATCCCGAGCGGCTTCCGTGGGGAATGCGCTTTGATGTTGATTTAGACGAGGTGGAAAGCTACGGAAAGCCTGTCTTAGTTCAGGGAGGATTGCGCGCGAGTTATTTTGGCAATGACTCAGGTGGTGCCTCGGATTTGCGCGCGGGGGACCGTGTGCAGGTGCTGGCACTGGCGCGAGTCCCCCGCAATTTCAAAGACCCCGGAGCATTCGACTATCGCGGAGAGTTGGCTCGCCAAGGCATTGAGCTGACGGCAAGTGTACGCAACCTTGCGCTGGTGAACAGAATCGACGGAGCCAAACCAGGGCTGAGATACCGGTTGGCGAGGCTTCGCGGATTGCTGCTAGAGCGCATCGCCACGATTTTCGCAGGTGCACCTCAACAGGCAGCAGTGCTGCGCGCGATGCTGCTCGGCGATCGCGGATTCATCGACAACGACGTTTCCGATGCGTTCCGGAAGACGTCGTCTTATCACGTGCTGGTCATTGCGGGATTGCACGTCGCGGCACTGGCCGTGTTTGTTGTTTGGTGCTGCGGGCGGCTGCGGTTTGGGCGCATGGCGTCATCCATCGTGTCGCTCGCTGCGCTGGCCGCGTATCTTGGAATTGTGCAGGACCGACCACCGATTTTGCGCGCAACTCTTATGGCTGCGGCGTATCTACTCGGGCGGACATTCTTCCGGCGACTCGATATTTTGCACGCTGTGTCGCTTGCCGCCCTTTTGATTTTGTTTTTCCGACCGGACGAACTGGCTGATTCGAGCTTTCAGCTTTCATTTTTGGCCGTTGGTGTGATCGGAGGGATTGCCCTTCCCTGGCTGGATCGGACCGCGGAGCCATTTCGCCATGCCCTACAGCACGTTACGGATGTAACTCACGACCCGGGGTTTTCTCCTCAACTTGTACAGTTCCGGTTGGACCTGCGGACGATTGCTAAAGCGGTTGTAGGCAGGCTTCCATCGTGGACGAGGGGGCGCGCCACCGGACTTGTTACAGGACCTCTTCGCGCGGGAACTTTGATTTGGGAGACGTTCGTGATTTCCGCTGTCATTCAGATTGGGCTGATGCCTCTGCTAGTGAATGATTTTCACCGCGTGGGGATTGTCGGGCTGTTTGCGAATATTCCCGCCGTGCTGCTCACTGCCTTGATTGTGCCGCTGGGATTCATCACGCTTTCGTTGAGTTTTATTTCCACTGTCGCGGCACGAATTGTGGCGCATTTGGCGAGCGCAGCCGTCTCGTTGTTGCTGAAGATTGTGATGTGGTTTGCGTCAACGCGCATCGGGAATTTCCGCGTGCCGAGTTTGCCGATGTGGCTGGTCGTATTGTTTTTGGCCACACTAATATTTCTTTCCGTCGCAACGCGTTCGCACGGGCGGCGACTCCAATGGGTGGCTCTGGTGACAACCGCAGCGTGCGCTTTAGGCGCGGCGATTCATCCCTTCCCTCTACGGATAGTTCGCGCCGAACTTGAGCTAACGGTGCTTGATATCGGCCAGGGCGATTCGCTTTTTCTGGCCGCGCACGATGGGCACACAATGTTGATTGACGGCGGGGGCGGTCCGGGTCCGCTAAGGATTGGCGGAGTGAAAACGCGTTTCGATGTGGGAGAGGAAGTTGTGTCGCCTTACCTTTGGTCCCGCGGGCTGAAGCGTCTGGACGTTGTGGCGCTGACGCATGCGCATGAAGATCACATCGAAGGACTATTCGCAGTGTTGGAGAATTTTCGAGTTGGAGAGTTATGGGTTGGGCATGATGTTGCTTCGCCTGCATATCGTCAATTGCTGAGGCTGGCGCGGGCTCGCGGGACAACGATTCGGCATCTCGAACGCGGCGCCCCGTTCAGCTGGGGAGGGCTGCGCGTTACGGTCATCTGGCCGGATACGACGGCGGAAGTTGCGGCAAGCGACAAACGACGATTCCCTCGCGATGCGTGTCGAGTTTGGCGACCAATCACTGTTGCTCACGGGGGACATCGAAAAACCCGTTGAGCGCGCGCTTGAAGAGGAGAACGTGCCGCTGTCCGCGAGTTTTCTGAAGGTGCCACATCATGGCAGCGCTACTTCATCCACAGAGGATTTTTTGCGGCAAGTGCATCCGACATATGCCGCCATTTCAGTCGGCCTGAATAACCCGTTCAATCACCCGGCGCCTGCTGTTTTGGAGCGATTACGCGCAGCCGGCGCGCAGGTGTACCGCACGGATCAGGACGGAGCGATTACGGTACTTACGGACGGAAAAACAGACCGCGTGACGACTTTCCTGCAAACCAGACAAACGCCAGCGGCAAAGCTTTACGAATCGCTGGGCCGCTGACCAGCCGTTTCGCCGTAACTCTTCAGGATTTCTCTGGCGTCTTCCACCTGCGATGTGCGCACGAGGATCTCCGTGCCATGAGAATCTTCAGACAAATTCGGAACAGGAAAAGGGTCGCTAAATACCGTGGGGGGAGACTCAATTCCCGCGCTCTCAAGCAAGCCGCGAAGAATTGTTGCTTCTTCGCTTGAATCCGTTTCGTAGATAACTACGAAAGGCTCTCCCAGGTCGTGTTTGGTGGATTGCTCCATGATTTTCCTCAACTTATAATACACCTATATCAGTAGGAGAGTTTGGATGTCAAAGGATGCGCGCCCGATTCCGACTCGAGAGGAGATTGACGACGAGTCACGCAAGATCCGGCGGCTCGCGATCGCGGCCAATCTCACATTACAAGTGATTGCCGAGGGCGCTGTCACACTGGATGCGGCGCAGAAGATGACGGCTGCCATTCAAGACCTCGCGCTTACTCTGTTCCCAGGAAAGGAGTTTGCTTACGAAATTTTATATGGGAGCAAATTCCGTCGTCTGATCGCGGCCGTTTACAGGCTGAATTGATCCCCAGGTTTTTCCGCGTCATTTCAAACGTTGAACCGGAAACGAATCCACATACGAAGGAAAAGAAGGCCGAGAGCCGCGGCCGACCCGAACGCCGCTCGATATTCGTGATTGCGCATGTATTGCGCCCAGGAAAAGCGTGGCTCGCCGTCGGGCTGCCGCGAGGGCCATGGAAAAAACACCATCACGCGCGAAGCATACGCATCGTATTGCGGCCCGAAGCGCACGCGCAGATCACGTCCTTCGCGGCGAATTACTGACGGATAGAATACGAGGATATAAGCAAAAACGAGCGCGGCAACAATCCAGGAATTGGCGACGATGACGAACCCAGCCGCGAGAATGGTGCTACCGAAATAGAGAGGGTTTCGCGTCCATGCGTAAATTCCGGAAGTGGCGAGCTGCTCGCCTTTGCGCACAATTCCGGCGGCCGCGCAACGAATGAGCAATCCGACAACCGCGACGATGGCGCCTTCCCACAGAGATTTCCATGTTGGCCGCGCAAAATAAAAACCAACCAGAGCCAGGGGATATCCCGCAGCAACACGCCAGCGGACCCAAAAGCTCGGGGACCCCTTCTTCATTGAGTAGGCCCTGACGGCTTCGCCGCCGGCGAGCTCCATCCCTGGTTCGATTGTTGCGTTACACGATTCCCCAGTCGGTCCACAAGGCGGCTGTTCAGCCGGCCGCTCTCGCGGTTCGCTAGTCTTTCCTGCACGGCAGCAGCAACCTGATCAACGGAAATTGAAAGCATAGCCTCGGAGACGTCATTTCCTCGTTTGTAAGTTGTCTCAGCTTCCGTGACATTCCGCACTGCGATATCGTGTTTGCCATAAGGCCCATTGCGCTTGGGGCTTGTTGGTCCGTATAGGCCGACTACGGGCGTTCCGAGCACGCTGGCAAGATGAAGCGGCCCGGAATCCGCAGCCACCACAAGCTCCGCGCCCTGCAGCAAAGCCATCAATTCGGGCAATTCATACTGGACGATGACGGGCAGGGCCAAGCCCGCTTTCGACGCGACAATTTCCGCCAAATGCATTTCTCCGGGTCCGCAATTGATAATGATTCGCAATCCGTGCGTATTCCAAATCCGCAGTGCGAGCTCCCCAAACCGTTCTGGCAGCCAGCATTTCGATTTCCAGCCGCCGCCGGGGCTCAGCACAGCGTACCTCGCTATGCTGGCGTTCAAAAGCAACTGATCTACGGAGTTCTGAGCGCCCATTTCCACGTGCAACGGAAAGCGAGGCGTGCCAATCTTTGCTCCTGCCGCGGCGGCCAGCTCAAGATTCTGATCCACAATATGCGCCGCGCTGGGAAGAATGCGGTCCGTATAGAAAATGGCAGCGCCTCGCTCTCGCGCGGCCGCAAATCCTAATCCGATACGCAGGGGAGCGCGCGACAGTCGTGCAAGCAACGCTGACTTGTACAGCCCCTGAACATCCAACACGCACGTTGCAGCGAAGTCGCGCGCTTGCCGCCCGCAAGCCAGAAATTTCAGCACGGAGCGGCCGCGCAGTGGAATGACTTCATTCAATTCCGGATTTTCAGCCAATAATGCCTGCCAGCGCTGATCGATCACCCAACCAATGTAGGCCCGCGGAAAAGAATCCCGCAGCGCAGCTATAACGGGCAGCGTAAAAATCACATCACCGAGCGAGCTGAGCCGCACAATTAAGAAGCGTTCATCAGCCATTTGGTTTTCCAGCCAAACGAGCCAGTAAATCACGCGTGGAGTGGTGCTTGGGATCGCCTACGATGGCAACGCGCACTCCCAGCCGCGCCGCAACAGCGCGCTCCGGCACGCTATCCGCGGTGTAGTCGGTTCCCTTCGCATGCACGCTGGGATGCAAGGTTTCGAGAAGCGACTCCACATTTGGCTCGTCAAACACAACCACATAATCCACGACCGCGAGAGCGGCGACCAATTCGGCGCGTGCTTCGGCGGGGAGGACTGGACGGCCGGGGCCTTTCAATCGTGCGACACTCGGGTCGGAATTGATGGCCACGACCAGCACATCGCCTTCGGCACGTGCGCCCGCAAGGTAACGGGTGTGGCCAACATGCAAAATATCGAAGCAACCGTTTGCCAGGACGATGCGCTGTCCCTTGTCACGGTGCTCCGCCAGACGGCGAGAGGCTTCCTCCCTTGAAATTATTTTTGAACGCGTATTCATTGAGTATCGGCCAGTGATTTGAACTTTCGACTCCAGACTTTCCCCTAAGATTGGCCGGGGCGAATGGCTGACTTTCCGGTCGCGTCGCTCCGCAGCGCGGCAAGAAGTTCACCTCGCTGGACGGTCGCTGTGCCGCGCTTCATTACGACCAATCCCGCGGCATAATTGGAAAGTTCCGCAGCCTCCGCCGCACTTGCACCCGCAGCAAGAGCAAGTGAAAAAACGGCGATGACCGTATCCCCCGCGCCGGTAACGTCCACGGCTTCTTCCGAGCCATGAATCGAAATCGTCGAGGGCTTCTTTCCACGTTCAAAGAGAACCATGCCGTCTTTCCCTCTGGTCACCAGCAACGAGTCCAGGCCAAGCGCCTTCAAAGCCCGTTTGCCCAATCTTTCGCATTTGGATGCGTCATTGCCGATCCGCGAGTGATATAGCGCTTCCAGTTCCGCCTCATTGGGCGTTGCGGCGGTGACGCCCGACGAGCGAAAATCGCCCAGCGCATAGCGGGAATCCAAAGTGAGGATTAGTTTCACTCCACCTTTGCGGCGCAAGGTACGAATTGCTGTTGGAGTAACAGCCCCAAAACCGTAGTCGGAGGCGAGCAAGACTTTTGCACGCGAGACGCGTTGAGACGCTTTCTGAAGCAAGGATTTCTGAATGGCGGAAGATATCGGCGCGTGAGGTTCGCGATCAACGCGCAAAACTTGCTGGCGGGTTGTGTGCGTCCAGCCGGCTAGATAACGGGTCTTCATGGGTGTGGCCCAATCGCGAACGCGAACAATGCCGGAAATGTCTACGTGTTTGCGTCGGAAATATTCAAGCAAAGCTCGGCCCGGCTCATCATCGCCCACCGCGCCAACGGGAAGGACGCGCGCGCCGAGATCTATCAGGTTGTTCGCGGCATTGGCGCCGCCACCGGGGGTCAGTTCAGTTTCGCGGTGACGCAAAATGAGGACGGGCGCTTCGCGTGAGACCCGAGAAATCTCGCCGAAGACAAACCGATCGGCGACGAAATCTCCGAGGACGACAACCGTTTGCTTCTGGAAAGACTCGACGATGTCCTCAAGACGGCTCAGATCTGCGCTCAATTCCGCTCCTTTGAATTATGCTTGAAGCTTTGCCGTTGCGCCGCAAAGTATCACATCAGCGGCATGCTCACCAATCGCGGCCGTGCGAACTCCAGCAAGGTGCTTGCCCATTCAGTCCCGGTGGCGCCGCTGAATTGTCCGTTGGACGGCCGTCCAAAATCCATCCGGGTCGTCGATCTCAATTGAGATTCGAGCAAAATAAACCGGGAAAGCGCTGAACCGAACCTCCTGCAAATTAAAAACATCCTTTTCGGTGCAGAGCAGAATCTGTGCCCCGCAATCGCGAGCCTGCGCCTCTATCTTTGCCGCATCTTCCATCGAGTAGAAGTGGTGATCCGGAAAATCAGTGCTGCCCGCCAGATTTGCGCCCCATCGCTTCAGATCATCAAAGAACGCCCGAGGGTTGCCAATGCCGCAGAAGGCGAAGGCTTTTTTGGTGCGCCAGTCACCGTCTGATCCTGAGATTGCCGGCGCGTTCGACGAGCCAGGGACCGGAAGCATTTCGTTAAGCCCCATAACGGCATGAAAAACAGGCGCGTCCGTGAATCTACCAACAACGACTTCAACCGCAGGGGTATGCAAACTCCGCGTGATTACAACGATGTCCGCCCGGGCGAGAGCGAACTTGGGCTCGCGCAATATACCAGCCGGGAGGAGCCACCTGCCGCCGAAGGGATCTGTCGCGTCGAGCAACACGATGTCAGCGTCACGGTCAAGTTGCAAGTGTTGAAATCCATCATCCAGTACAAACCATTCGACCCCATGCCGCGCCAGCACCTGTCCGTTCGCGTAGCGATTTGGGCCAACACCAAGCTCGACGTGGTGAGCCAACCGCTCCCGAAAAATTGCAATCTCGTCACTCTGCGGCTCGCCAGCGGGAAGACCGGTTCGGGAGCGATATCCGCGCGTAAGAATCCCGACGCGCTTTCCTTCCGCGTGCAAATGCTGTGCCAGCCAAAGCACCAACGGAGTCTTTCCAGTGCCGCCTGCAGTCAGATTCCCAACGCTAATCACCACGCCCGGAAGGCGTTTTGCGTGCAAGATGCGCCAGTGGTAGGCAGCCGACCGGAGCCGAACCACCGCGTTCCATGCCAGCGAAACCGGCCAAAGAAGCACGCGGATTGCGTGCGAATGCCTCACGCACTACCCCGTGCATTTGCGGCGGCGGCACGAGACCCGGCGTTAGCGGTTGTTTCTCTGGACGGAAGGATCTTTGCGATTTGCTCAAAAGTACGATCGGTCGCGCCGCGGTTTTCCTCAACGAGCGCACGGGCAATTTCACCCATCCGACTTCCCCGTTCTTTATCCTGCACCAACTCGATCCATGCCACGCCAAGGTCTTCGGGACTTTCGACCCGTCGAGCGCCGCCGCGTGCGAGGAACATTGCCGCGACTGCTTGAAAATTTTCCATGGATGGACCGAACAGCGGCGGCTTCGCAAATCCCGCGGGTTCCAAAATGTTGTGGCCTCCGGAAGGAACAAGCGATCCCCCCACAAACACCGCGTCAGCCAGCCGGTACAGGCCCGCTAGCTCACCAATGCTATCCAGCAAAAGCACACTCACAGCGGATGGAAACACGTTTTCATCCGGCTTCACCGGGCTGCTTATATCAATCTTGCTGCGACGAACGAAAGAGCGTTGCGATTCTTCAATGTGCCGGGCGGCGGCATCGAAACGATCGGGTTTACGAGGCGCCAGAACCAAAAGCGCATTCGGCATCTGCCCCTGGAGAACGCCGAAGGCAATAAGAACCAGTGGCTCTTCTCCGGAAGTAACACTTCCGGCCACAATCAACGGCCTTCGCCCTTGCCTCAAAACGGCGTTTGCAAGCCAGGATTCGATGGGATTCTCCGTGGGGATGTTGGAGTCATATTTCATATTTCCCGTAACCATCACGCGATTGGGAGCTGCTCCCATTTTCCGGACGCGATAAGCGTCAGATTCACTCTGCATCAGAAACAACGAAGCATTGGAAAGCACGTCCTTGTAAAATCCGCGGAGGGCAAAACCAAGGATTTTTAGAGCGCTCTCATGGCGGCGGAATGAACGCTCAGAAATTCGTCCATTTGCGAAGACAACGGAAACGCCTGCGCGGTGCGCCTCACGCAGAAAATTGGGCCAAATTTCGGTCTCTACGACAACCACGCACGACGGCCTCATCGCTCGAATTACTCGCCGGACAACCCAAGCCCAGTCGAAGGGAAAGTAAAATATGCCATCGGCAAAATCGAATCGTTCGCGGGCCACTTTCTGACCCGTTGCAGTTACCGTCGAAATTACTAAAGAGCGGCCGGGAAATGCCTCCTTCAATTTGCGCGCAAGAGGCAACGCAGCCAGAACCTCTCCCACGGAAACCGCGTGCAACCAAATACATCCGGCACTCTCCGGAACGATTTCAGGCGGCACAGAGCCGAAACGCTGTGCGAGATTCCTCATATTTTTCGGAGTTCTCAGATTCTGCAGAAGGATGTATGGGGACGCCACAAGTGCGCCGACCGCGATGATCAAGCTATAGAGGTAATACATCATTTGAAGCTCTGCTTTGGGCGTGCCATTCGGGAACACACCATACACGACCTCTGGCAAACCAGCTATTATAGTGTCACCGGGGGTGTTACGGGCGACACTTCATTGCCCGTTAGGCATCTAACCGCAGGTTCACATGAAATCGCGGCTTCCTATTTTCGCGCTCGTCCTGGGATTCGTGGCGCTGACGCCAAGAGTTGTGGCGCCGCAACAGGCGGAAGTTCCCGCAAGTACTGCTAAGGATCCTGCGAAGCTTCGGGCTCACGATTTGCACCAGAATTTGCTCGTGGCAGCGGATCCCTGGGCTGATGCGGAAGATTATAAAGCTAAGTTCCCAAAGAAAAGCCCATTTGACGCGGGTGTTATCGCGATTGATATTTATTTCCGCAATGATGGCGCTACGCCAATCCAGCTTAATCTCAATACGATCCGCCTGACAATCGCCTTTCAAGGCCAGCCCGAACAGAATTTGCCGCCTCTGAAGCCAGCGGAAGTTGCCAGCTACATGCTTGCCAAGGATCCGGGCGACCCGGCGAAGAGGCGGATTCAACTTCCCGGGCACTCAGGCGCGGTGAGCAAAGAAATGCAGAAGGCGATTGACGACTTGCGCGCGCTTCAGCTCGATTCGGACCTGGTGCCGCCGCACGGAATGGTGCATGGCCTTTTTTACTTCGATCTGGGCGGGCATTTCGATTGGATCTCCAACTGCCGTGTGTACGTTCCAGATCTAAAGCTGATGGAGACGAACAAGCCGTTGTTCTTTTTTGACGTTCAGCTTTATTCCACCCGAGTGCCATAAAATGTTCTTGTAAGCGGGTGCACGACGCACATTTTTGCGCTGTTCACAATGCTCAGCTACAATCGTTTCGACTTGCAGGCTACCTCCTGATGAATCTTCTGGACGATCTAAATCCAAGACAGCGCGAAGCCGTGCTCGCCACCGAAGGCCCACTGCTGGTATTGGCAGGCGCGGGCACAGGCAAGACGCGCGTGATCACTTACCGCGTTGCGCACTTGATTCAGAAAGGCGTGCCGGCGGAGCGCATCCTCGGCGTGACCTTCACAAACAAAGCCGCGGGCCAGATGAAGGAGCGCATCCGCAACCTCCTGGTGCGAGCGGGGATGGCGGCCGCCGATCCATGGATTTCCACTTTCCATTCTTTTTGCGCGCGGCTCTTGCGGCGTGAGGCGCCGCGGCTGGGGCTTAAGCGGGACTTTGCGATCTACGGTGAAGACGACCAGTCGGCCGCGATCAAGATTGCAATTCAAAAACTGAAAATGACGGAGCGGGGCGCGGACTTGCGCCCATTTCAGAACAAAATTAGCTTTGCCAAGAACCACGGAATCTCCGCGGAGCAAATGGCGGCCTCCGCGAGCGACGACGATGCGCGAAAGACCGCGCAAGTTTATGAAGCCTATGAACAAGTCCTGCGGCAAGCAGGAGCGGTGGATTTTGACGACTTGCTATTGAAAGCGGCGCAAGTATTGCGCGAATTTCCGGAGGCGCGGGCCAACTGGCAGTCGCGCTTCCAGTACGTGCATGTGGACGAATTTCAGGATACCAATCGCCCGCAATATGAATTGGTGCGCTTGCTTTTGGATGAAAAGCGGAATATCTGCGCCGTGGGCGACGAAGACCAATCCATCTACAGCTGGCGCGGGTCGGACATCAACATCATGCTCAAGTTTCTGGAGGAATTTCCCGGCGGGCAAGTGATCCGCCTGGAGGAGAATTACCGCTCCCGCCAACGCATTCTGGATGCGGCGGCCGCGGTTGTAAGCCACAACCAGAAACGGCTTGGCAAACAACTGACGGCCACTCGCGGCGAAGGAGATTTGCCGAAATTTCTGGAGGCGCGTGACGCGAAGACAGAGGCGGAGTTTATTGCCGGAGAGATTTCGCGGATTCACCGGCAGGAATCTTCGGACCACGTTGCCATTTTGTACCGCGCAAATTTCCAGTCGCGCGCGCTGGAAGATGCAATGCGGCAATATGGGATTCGCTACAAGATGGTTGGAGGTTTCAGTTTTTACCAGCGCGCCGAAATCAAGGATGTCCTCGCTTATGCGCGGTTGGCGTTGAATCCTGAGGATGATGTAGCGCTGCTGCGTGTGCTCAATGCTCCTCCACGCGGGATTGGCGCACGGTCATTAGAATTGCTCCGGCAGGCGGCGGACCAGAATAAGACCTCGCTCTGGGCTGCGATTGGTGCCTCCGTCGAAGCCAATCCTGCTGGACAGGCTCCGCTGCGAAGCTTTCGGACACTCATTGAGGAACTGCAGCAACAGGCGCATTCACTCGGGCCAGCCGAATTTGTAGATCAAATCCTGGAGAAGACCAGTTATCTGGACATGCTGGAGCAGCGCGGCACTGCCGAGGACGCTTCACGCGCAGACAACCTTCGTGAGCTGGTAAACGCCGTTGCCGAAGGCGCGGAAGAGGGGCAAACGCTGACGGACGTGCTCGACCGCACGGCACTGGTCGCGGATTCGGACACGTTTGACGACCGCGCCACGGTCACGATGATGACGCTTCATGCGGCCAAGGGACTGGAGTTCGAGCATGTTTTTCTGACGGGCATGGAGGAGGGCGTGTTTCCTCACAGCCGCTCCATCGGAAGCGAGGATCAGCTCGAAGAGGAACGACGGCTCTGTTACGTTGGGATGACCCGCGCGAAGGAAACGCTGACGCTGACGCGCGCCGTTTACCGTCGAATCTATGGCAACGAACGCGTTGAAGGATCGCTGGCGTCGAGGTTCTTGCTGGAGATCCCCGGCGACTTGATGGAAACGGCTGCGGGATCGCTGGCAGACGCGGGTGAAACGCGGCGCTACGAGCGTGACCCAGAGTATTCCTACTCCACAAATGAATTTGAGCGCCGCGTGCGGCGTGCTGGGGGGACACCCGAGCGAAGTTCCGGAGTTCCGCGCAGCCCACGCGCGCCGAGCGGTTCGCGATCAAAAACTCCGGCGGGCGGGGGGCATCCCTTGATTGGCGTGCGCGTGCGCCATGCCACCTACGGCAGCGGAACAATCATCGGCGTGGAAGGCGACGACGACGATCGCAAGTTGACGGTGAGCTTTTCAGACCACGGCACGAAGAAGTTGATCGAGCGATACGCCAATCTAGTGCGTGCATAACTCACGGGGCAAATGACGCGTTCGCGTTGTTGCGTGGCAAGCGCGGGCAAGGTAGAGTTCCTTCCGTCAAGGGACGGTGCGATTGGCCTCACAACTTTTCCGCGTAAAAAGCATAGATAAGCTGATTGCTGATGCCGATAAACCCGAGCATCGGCTGAAAAAAACGCTGGGCCCGTGGTCCCTAACGGCGCTGGGCATTGGCGCCATCATCGGCTCGGGAATCTTCGTGCTCACCGGGACGGCGGCGGCCGGCGAATCATTCACTGCGCCTTCCATCCTTCACGCGCAAGTTCTCGACATCATCGTAAATCTTATTCGCACCGGCAACACGTCAGCGGTCCTGATGCACGGACGCCCGGCTGCGGGGCCGTCTATCGCAATCTCATTCTTGCTAGTGGCGGTCGCCTGCAGTTTTGCGGGGCTGTGCTACGCGGAACTGGCATCCATGATTCCGATTGCCGGCAGCGCATACACCTACTCGTATGCCACGCTGGGCGAAATCTTTGCGTGGATTATTGGCTGGGACCTGATTCTGGAATATGTCGTGAGCAATGTGGTCGTGGCCATCGGATTTGGCGCGTACACAAAATCGCAGCTCGCCGCGTTCGGAGTGAATTTACCGGATAAATGGTCGAGCCCCGTGTGGGAATCCGGGCATTGGACGGGCGCTTATTTTAATTTTCCGGCGTTTCTGATTATTTTCTTTCTCACCGTCCTTCTGGTGCGCGGAATCCGCGAGTCTGCGCAGACGAATAATGTCATGGTCGCGGTGAAGATCGGCGCAATCTTAATATTCCTGGTCGTTGGAGGAATGCTCGTGAATCGCGGGAACTGGGTGCCGTTCGCGCCATCCGGCTTCGGCGGAATTGTGACCGGCGGCGCGATTGTATTCTTCACGTATATCGGATTCGATTCTGTTTCGACGGCCGCGGAAGAATCAAAGAACCCGCAGCGCGACTTGCCGATTGGAATTATCGGCTCCTTGATAGTTTGCACGGTGCTGTATATCGGCGTTTCCATTGTGCTGCTGGGAATGATGAAATACACCACCTTCGTTTCCGGCGAAGCGGCCGATTCCCCGGTGGCATATGCGCTGAAACACCTGGGCGCCAACCGGTTTGCGGGTTCAGCCATCGTGATCGGCGCGCTGATGGGGATGATCTCGTCTCTGCTGGTATTTCAGTACGGACAGGCGCGCATCTGGTACGCGATGTCCCGCGATGGCTTGTTCCCGAAAATATTTTCCAAGGTGCATCCACGATTTCAGACTCCGCACTATTCAACGTGGATTGCTGGATTTGCCGTTGGAATTCCCGCGGGAATTTTCGCGGTTAGCGACGCCGCCGACCTTTCGAATATTGGGACGCTGTTCGCATTCGTACTCGTTTCCCTGGGCGTAATTTTGCTGCGGCGGAAGCAGCCGGACCGCAAGCGCGGTTTCCGCGTGCCGTTTGTCCCCTGGTTCCCGTTGATTTCCATCATTCTGTGCGGCGGGTTGATGACTGGGTTGACGGTGATCACCTGGATCCGGTTTGTGGTGTGGCTCGCACTGGGCCTAATCATCTATATTGTATATAGCCGAAAACACAGCGAGTTCGCGCCGGGCGCGAGCTCCGAGGGAAACTGATGCGTACCAGCCTGCGCACAATTTCAGCGGTCGCAGCTACTTTGTTGTTGGCTGGTTGTGCCGGTGCGTGGGGAGCGAACGCGCATCGCCTGATTACTTCCAAGGCCTTTGATACCCTGCCTCCTGAGCTGCACGCATTTTATGATGGCGACAGGGATCGCATCATGGCGCTTGTTACTGATCCGCTCGATTCTCTGGCCAAGAATCCGAAAGAATTGCGCTATCACG
Source organism: uncultured Acidobacteriaceae bacterium (assembly GCA_963784085.1). Classification (GTDB taxonomy): domain Bacteria; phylum Acidobacteriota; class Terriglobia; order Terriglobales; family Acidobacteriaceae; genus Sulfotelmatobacter. The sequence goes on from CAWAQH010000015.1 coordinate 33,243, forward strand.
TCATTTATTTGAACCGGTATCCCCCATTTCCATTTGACTCGTTGCCACGAAATTACAAAAGAGCGGTGGAAAAATTCGGCCTATCAAAGATCGAAGCGAATGGCGTGTTGCCCTGGCAAATCGGCGTTTACAACGCAAAACTGACCGAAGCATTCAAGCAGCGAAATTGGGATGACGTCCGGATTTATTCCGCACTGCTCGCGCATTACGTGGCGGAAGCCTACGATCCATTCAACACAACGGACAACACAGACGGCCAGCGAACGGATCAGCTTGGGGTCAACAATCGCTTCGGCACAAATCTGGTGGATCGCTATTCCCTGTTCTTCCCTATGCGCCCGAATGACGCCTTTTACATAAACGACCCCACCGACAATGCCTTTGAGGACTGCCTTACGGCACATAGCTGGCTGCAAATTATACTGCTTGCGGATCGCCGTTCACGCGCCGGGCTCCCGGATTATACCGACGAGTATTACGATCGATTTTACAATCAAGTTGGAGCGGTCCTTATCCGGCAGCTTTCTGATGCGGCAACGGCGGTCGGCTCCTACTGGCTGACGGCTTGGACAAATGCCGGGAAGCCCACACTTCCGCAGCACTGATCCCCGCCCGTGCCTGACCACACAGAATCGTCCCACCTCGCAAAACTTCTGCTCGCCGCGCTCCCTAAAGCTGAGTTGCACGTACATCTAGAAGGCACCATAGAGCCGCGGACGGCTGTCGAGCTGGCGACGCGGCACGGTACCGTTATTACGGAGCGGGAAGTTGCGGCAAGGTACGCGCCTGGGGATTTCATAAAGTTTCTTGAGGCGTTTAAGTGGGTGACTTCATTTTTGAAGGAACCAGCTGACTATGCGCTGATCACGAGGCAATTCTGCGAGCAGCAAGTCACGCAAAACGTGGCCTATTCGGAGGTTACGCTCTCTATCGGCGTCATGCTTCGCCGCAATCAGGACCCCGTAGCCAATTTTGAGGCCATTCGCAATGCGGCTGCACCGTTTGTGACTCGTGGGCTTCGGCTGCAATGGATCTTCGACGCCGTTCGGCAGTTTGGCGTGGCAGCGGCGAGCGAAGTTGTAGCCGCCGCCGCGCAGTGCAGAAAAGATGGCGTGGTTGCCTTTGGAATGGGCGGAGATGAGCTTGCGCTACCAGCTAGCGATTTTCGCGCGGTCTATGAAGCTGCGACAGCTGCTGGATTGGAACTACTCATCCACGTGGGCGAGATCGGCGATGCACATTCGATTCAAGATGCCGTCGAGGTGCTGGGGGTCAGGCGTATCGGCCACGGAATTGCTGCATTGAACGATTCGCGTGTGATGGATTTTCTGATTCAACGCGGCGTCGCGTTGGAAGTTTGCCCGACAAGCAATCTGCGCACCGGCGCACTGGCACAACAACTTGGAAAACCGGTCGCGATCATTGAGGACCACCCTCTAAGATTGTTCTTTAGGCGCAGTTTGCAGATTGCACTTTCCTCAGACGATCCCGCAATGTTTGAGACCACGCTCCTGGACGAATACGGTGTTGCTGCGAGATTGGGATTCAATCAGGACCAGCTGTTCCGATTGGCGGAGATGAGTTTTGCGAACGCATTCTTGCCCTCGGGGGAAAAGCAAGAATACCTAAGCAAATTACGCAAAGCACACGCCAATAAAGCAAAACGGGACCCCGACTTGCTATAATGTCTGCCATGAAAGCACACGTCTGGGTAATGCTCAAGTCCACGGTACTCGATCCTCAAGGCAAGACGATTCACCACGCGCTGACGTCGCTGGGTTATGGAGCGGTAAAAGACGTCCGGCAAGGTAAGTTCTTTGTTATCAATCTGGATGGGGCAAGCCGTGAGGACGCCCGGGCGCAGGTTGAGCGCATGGCAAAGGAAGTCCTCACCAATCCCGTCATCGAAGAATTCCGGTTTGAAATCGTTGAATAAGCCGCCGTTTTGACTTACGCACGCGCGGTCGTACCACTCCCCTACTGCATCCAATGTCTGTGCTACGCTGGTTATCAAGTCATTTGCGCGTGTAAAACAGATTCGCGCAACTGGAGAAATTCTCGTGTGCGGAATTGTGGGTTACATCGGGCCAAAGAAAGTGGTCCCTCTCATTCTGGACGGCCTGCGGCGGCTTGAATACCGCGGATACGATTCCGCCGGCGTTGCTGTGGTGGACGAGCACGGCAAAATGGATATTCGCCGCGCATCCGGCAAATTGCGCAATCTGGAAGAGGTAATCCGGCTTTCCCCGATCGATGGAACATATGGCCTGGGACACACGCGCTGGGCCACCCATGGCCGACCAACGGAAGAGAATGCCCACCCGCATCGCGATTGCACCGGGGAAATCGTGGTCGTCCACAACGGCATTATCGAAAACTATGTGGAGTTGAAGAAGCAGCTTATCGCTGAGGGGCACAAGTTCGTTACAGAAACCGATACGGAAGTCGTGGCGCATCTGGTGGAAAAATACATGAAGGATGGCGGGCCGCTGGAAGATGCGGTGCGCAAGAGCGTGAAGCTAATCCACGGCGTATATGCGCTCGCCATTCTTTCTTCACGCGACCGGAATAAGATCGTCGCGGCGCGAAATGGCCCCCCCGCGGTGGTTGGCCTGGGCGACGGCGAATACTTTATCGCCAGCGATATTCCCGCAGTTCTGTATCACACACGGGACATTTTCTTCCTAGGGGATGGTGATTTGGCTGTTCTTACACCGAAGGGCGTGATTGTCACCGACCTCGACGGAAACCCGATTCAGCGCCCGGTGCAGCATATCAACTGGGACCCCATCATGGCGGAAAAGGGCGGCTTCAAACATTTCATGCAGAAGGAAATTTTTGAGCAGCCGCGCACGGTGCGGGACACGATATCGGGACGCATCTCACTCGATTCGGGCAAAGTTTTCCTGGATGAGATGGGAATCACGGAACAGGATTTCCGCGACTTCCACAGCGCCAAAATTATCGCTTGCGGCACGAGCTGGCACGCAGGCTTGGCCGGCAAATTCATGATCGAGCGCCTGGCACGCCTGCCGGTTGAAGTGGACTATGGGAGCGAGTTCCGCTACCGCGACCCCATCGTAAATCCGAACACGCTTTGCATCAGCATCAGCCAGTCCGGCGAAACCGCGGATACGCTGGCAGCGCAGCGCGAAGCGAAGCAGAAGGGCGCGAAAACGCTGGCCATCTGCAATGTACAGGGTTCCATGATTACCCGCGAAGCCTCCGGAACTATTCTGACGCACGCGGGACCAGAAATTGGAGTTGCATCAACGAAAGCATTCACCGGGCAGCTAACAGTGCTGACAGTGCTCAGCCTTTACCTCGCGCAGGTGCGCGAAACCGTGACGAGTGACTGCGCCAGGAACCTGATGCAGGAGCTGACGCGGCTTCCACACAAGATGGAAATGATTCTGCAAGGTGACGAGGCTGGAATTTATGATGCGCTGGCGCGCGAACTGTTCCGTTGCACGAATTTTCTTTACTTGGGACGCGGCATTCATTACCCCATCGCGCTGGAAGGTGCACTTAAGCTCAAGGAAATCTCCTACATCCATGCGGAAGGCTATCCTGCGGGTGAAATGAAGCATGGGCCGAACGCGCTGATCGACGAGCATTTGCCGGTTGTCGTGCTTGCGACAAGGGATGAGAGCGATCCAGAGTCAATGACTCGGTATGAGAAGACGGTTTCCAACATTAAAGAGGTGAAGGCGCGAGACGGCATTGTGATCTCCATCGTAAGCGCCGGCGATCAGCTTGCCCGCGACGCCTCTGACCACGTAATTGAAATCCCCATGGCACCGGAATTGTTTGCGCCGATTCTGGAGATTATTCCACTGCAATTGCTGGCCTATCACATTGCGGTGCGCAGAGGCTGCGACGTGGATCAGCCACGCAATCTGGCCAAATCCGTGACGGTGGAATAGTCCTCTTCACGACTTGGTAACCCTTGCTTTCTTTTCTCTAGGATGCCTATTGCCTTTTGTGACTCGAAACTGTTAATACATCTCCCGCATGTATCCCTTTTTTCGATTCCTGCGATTGGCATCTGGACTGGCTTCGCTAGCATTCCTTGCCGGGATGCAGGTTTGCGCCCAAGGCCCTTCCACAGGCAAGAGCTATACACTTTCAAAGATGTCCGTGAAAGGTTCGAACCGCTACGGGCCAGAGGATATCTTTGCAGCCGGCGGGTTAAAGAAAGGGCAACAAATAGACCTGGTGGGCCTTGAAGCCGCCGCAAGCCAGATACTTAAGACAGGTGCGCTTTCAAAGATTGGATACAGTTACTCCTTCGCAGGCGATTCCATCTCCGTCGAATTTCAGGTCTCGGACGCCGAAAAGTTCCTTCCTTGCCTTTATGACAATTTCGTATGGTTCAGTGATTCGGAGCTAACCAGCGCCGTCCATCGTGAAGTTCCACTATTCGACGGGAGCGCGCCAGTCGGTGGAGACATGGTCACTCAGATAACGAGTGCACTCGAGCGCTTCCTGAAAGCTCATAAGATAACAGGCACCGTTACTGCAACCATGAGCGGGAAACTGGGAAGCGAAATCACCGGATATACGTTGGAGGTGATCGGCGTGCCGATGCCGGTTGTCAGTATTGGTGTGACCGGCGGGCCACTGGGACCAGGAATTTTGACCCCAGCGACGCAGATGCATATCGGACCAGACTTCTCGCGCACCCTGGCGAGCGGCTCCGGGCGATATGGCCTCATGGAGGCCTATCGAAACGAAGGATACCTGCAAGTCAAATTCACGGAACCGAAGATAACGCTCAAGGACCCGCAGGGGTTCGATTCTTCTGCTGGAATTATCGTGAATTTTGATGTCACGTCAGGCCCTCTTTACAATTGGAACGGTGCAATTTGGTCTGGCAATCGATCGCTTCAGAATGCCGATTTGGAGAGGTCCGTTCAATTAAAGATCGGTGATATTGTCCGTCAGAATAAGGTCAAGGAGGGCTGGGTATCCGTATATGACTCGTATGGACGTTTAGGCTATTTGGAAGCGCAACTTAAGGAAGTCCCCGAATTTGACGCGGCGCAACATCAAGTTCAATTTAAAGTGAGCATCACTGAAGGTCCGCAGTACCATATGGGAGAATTCAGTGTTACGGGCGTCCCGGAGCCGCTGGCGACAAAACTGAAGACCGCATGGAAGATGCACTCCGGCGAAGTGTTTGATAAGTCCTACGGCCCCACATTTATGCATAAAGGCATGAGTGAGGTGATGAAAACGGCCACTCCGGGCAGGCAAATGGCTGTGACACTGGACACCAAAATGAACACACAAACTCATTTGGTTGACGTGGTGCTGCAATTCCGCTGAAGGCCACACATGTAGTTTGTAAATTCCCGAACCCGCCATAGCCACAAAAATCCCGTACAATAGGTGGTGTGAGAGATGGCACCTTTTACGCGAGATATTTCCGCATCTTACTGTCTGCGGCCGTGATATTGCTCGTCTGCGTCACGGCCCACGGGCAGGCCCAAACCCCTTCAGGAACGGCCAAACTTGCTTCCATTGAAATTGTGGGATCCACCAAGCTCTCCAATGCGGAGGCTATTGCAGCCAGCGGCTTGAAAGTTGGCGATATCGTCGGCAAAGAGGATCTACAGAAGGCTGCGGACGAACTTGGCGCGCTCGGCATATTTGCGTCAATCAGTTATCGCTATACGACGGACGCAAGTGGAGTGCATCTCGTGTTTGAGGCCAAGGATGCGTCTGGGGTTCCTGTGGAATTCGATAATTTTCCCTGGTTCACAGATGAAGAATTAACCGCCGGAATCCGCAATGCGCTGGGCGCTTTTGACGGGACTGCACCGCAGCAAGGCGCAATTCTCGATCGAATTTCCGGCGCGCTAGAGGCGCTGCTTCCTACGAAGGGGATCCACGGCCAAGTGCAGCACACGCTGATCGAATGGCCCGATTCTACAGGGTCGGTGATGCAATACAGCGTTGTCGGAAATCCAGTCATTCTCCGAAGCCTTACTTTCACAGATCCACTCGCCGCAAAATCCATCGCGGTTAGTGCGCAGCTTTCAGACGTTGTTGGGCATCCCTATTCCCGTCTCGCAATTGCCTTATACGCCTTTGAGCAAGTTCGTCCGGTGTATTTTGAAGTCGGCTATTTGAAGGTGTCTTTTGGATCGCCAGTCCCTGTTTTGAACCGATCTCCAAATGGCAGTCAAGACGATTCGGCGAGTGTGAATCTGCCCGTCAAACTTGGCACGCAATACCATTTCGGAGGCGTCACCTGGTCGGGTAATTCCACGTACGGAGTAACATCCCTTTCCAGTATGGTTCCCATTCCGGTGGGGTCGGTGGTGGACGGAAATAAGATTCAAGCTGGCTGGGCAACTATTACAAATTCCTATGCGCATATTGGATATATGGACGCGCTGGTCGATCCGCAGGCCACGTTTGATGAAGCTGGCGCTAAAGTCAGTTATCACGTGCAAATCACAGAGGGCCCGCAATACCACATGGGAGACTTGATCATCACCGGCCTTTCACTCGACGGCGAAAAAAAACTGCGTCAGGCCTGGACGCTTGCAAAAGGCGAAGTCTTCGACCAAGCATATTTCGATAACTTCGTGACCAGGATTGCCAAGCCTACAGATGCGATTTACGGAAATGTGCCCGTTCATTATGACAAGGTCGGACAGTTGGCACGGCGGAATGAACAGACTCACGTGGTTGACGTATTGTTCGATTTCCAGTAAGACCTGCATGTATCGTGACAAAGTAATCTTTCTTCCCCGATGTGGAACCGATTCTGCGTCAATTGCGTATCTAGATGTGAGCGGTCCTGCGATCCTGGAGGCCCGCCCTGGAGGAGAGCTTTGCGAACGCCCGTCAAGTACGCCACCTTGTGCGCCGCACTTTTCCTCGCCGTGGTTATCGCGGGCTGCTCAATCGGTCCAGGCGATTCCGGCTCCTTTGATCGAACCCTCACCGTGACCGGACCAACTCAACTCGAGCTGAACAATGGAACTGGCCGCGTGGAAATCAGAGGTGGACAAGCCGGCCAGGTCCGCATCCATGCGGACTTCACTGTATGGTCTGTGCTCTTCGAAGAAAATCACGATCAAGTCCGGGAAATGACGGCTCATCCTCCTGTGGACCAGCAAGGAAACATCATTCGCGTGGGATACCAGGGTGATGCGTTCCGGCACATGCATGTGGATTACACGATTTACGTGCCACAGGAGACTGAAGTTCGCGCGCAAAATGGCTCCGGAAATATGGACATGAGTGACGTTCAAGGTCCGGCTGAACTGCGCACCGGATCCGGCACCATTACGGCACGGCAAATCCATAACGACACAGAAGCCGAAACAGGGAGCGGGAGCATTTCGCTTTCGGATATCTCCGGCCGGGCAACGGCGAATACAGGGTCGGGCACGCTCGAGCTTGCACGCATCAGCGGGGACATCCATGTCACAACCGGTTCCGGTCGAATTGACTTGTCGGAAACTCACGGGCGGATCTATGCGAAGACCGGAAGCGGAAGCATTGAAATAACGGGCGCGGCGGATGATCTGCGGGCTTCGACCGGCTCGGGCAGCATTCGTATTCAGGGCAATCCTGAAGCCAGCAGCTACTGGCAGATTCATACCGGCTCAGGAAGCGTCACGCTGGACGTTCCATCAGATGCCAGCTTCCGCCTGCACGCCACGTCCCACAATTCTTCCATCAGCAGTGATTTGCCATTCACGATAGAGCAACAGAGCAAGCGAGAGGTGCGCGGCCGAATTGGCAGCGGCACGGCCAATATTGAAGTAGAAAGCGCCTCCGGCAGCATTCACATTCGCTGAAAAGCTTCTAAATTCATTCCGGGTTACAATTAGAGGCGTGAATCACACGCTTATCCAAAACAGAGTTGCGCTTGGAACTGCCGTGCTGTCCGCTACTTTGCTCATCCTCGCACCATTTTGCAATGCCGCGGTGCGCTTTGAGCGCCGACAGCAGCCACCTCCGCCCGCGAAGCCCATTTCTCCCGCACAAAAGCAGAAGGCGCCGCCGGTAACAGAATCGGCTGATAAACCGGCAACTGCACAAACCGACCCGGAAGCGGAGTTGCAAAAGGCCATTGATTCCGCGGGAAATGATCGCGCGGCATTCGTCAAAAACCTGGAAGCGTATTTGAAGCAATATCCTAATTCTCCCCGCAGGGCCGCCATTTACCGCGCGCTGGTAGAAGCGGAGCTCGCACTTAGAGATCAGGCCAAGGCCCTTCAGTACGCCGAGCTCACAATCAAGGCCGATCCGGAAGATTCGTCCATGATGCTGATGGCCGCTAATATCCTCGAGGATCAAGGCGACGACGCAGGGCTGCAACGTGCGATTGGATACGTGAGCGCGGTGCTGGACCGGGTTCAAAAGACGTCCATTGATGAAAAGCCCGCACGCGATTCAGAAGCCGAATGGCGGGCGCAACAAAAAGATACGGAAATGACGCTCTTTACAGTCAGAGGCAAACTGGAAGCGAAGCGGCATGCCTATGATTCCGCAATCGCGGACCAGCAGATGAGTTTCAAGATTGAGCAGAATCCCGCCGCGGCACTCGAACTGGGCCAAATTGCCGAACTCCAGAGGAAACCGGAACAAGCGATTGAGCAATATTTGATTGCATTCGTCCTTCCCTCACAAGATGGCGCGGCAGTAGACCGGGCGGAGGTGCGCAAGAAGCTTGGGAATTTGTGGCAGCAGTCGCACGGAAGCCAGGCTGGGCTTGGTGAGCGGATACTGCAAACGTACGACAAACTGAACGAACAACCAAAATCTGCGGCGGAAGAGCCGAACGGTAAAGCCAAGGAACCTTATGATTTCATACTTGCGCGGCCTGACGGCGGCAGTCCGCTCAAAATGGCCGAGCAGCGTGGCAAAGTTGTCGTAATTGATTTTTGGGTCACCTGGTGCGGGCCCTGCCGCGAAGCGGAACCACTGCTGGATCAAGTCGCGCAAATGTTTAAGACATCTCCGGACATAGTTTTTCTGGCATTGAATAGTGATGAAGACCGCAGCCGCGTGGCGCCCTACCTATCAAAGGAAAAGATCACCGGCACGCTGGCTTTCGCCGACGGGCTTGACGAGTTGCTGGACGTGCGTTCACTCCCTACCGTAATCGTGCTTGATCGAACTGGGAAAATCTCCTACCGCTCGGATGGAATTGATCCGGACATCTTTCAGGGGAGCCTGGCAATGGCAATTCTACAAGCGGCAAAAACTCAGTGACCCTAGTTACATTCTTTCCGGGGCTTCGATACCCAGCAGCTTAAGAGCGGCGACTAATTGCCGCTCGATCAGTAAGCAAAGTGAGAGCAGAAATGCTTTGCGGGCGGAATCCGCTTCCGAAAGGATATGGTGCTTGTGGTAGAAATTGTTGAAAGTTTGCGAGAGCTCAAAACAATACTTCGCCACGAACGCCGGCTCCTGAGCCTTCAGGGCCGCTTCCACGCGCGAATTCAGCGAGCCGGCCAGCAGCAATAATTCCCAGATGCCGTCGCCTTCTGCCGCTGCAAGCATGGCCGGAATGGCCGCCATGTGTTCGGGCCTCAGGACAAACCCGGAAATAGCAACCTTCGTTTCCGAGTCCTTGGAAGCGGCACTTTCGGTACCTTTCCGAAAAATTCCGCGGATGCGGACGACGGCATACTGGCAGTACGGCCCGGTTTCGCCTTCAAAGCTGAGCGCATCTTTGAAGTCGAATGCAATGATCGTATTCCGCGTGAAGCGCACCATGAAATATCGCAACGCGCCAGATGGCCACGGCATTTGTGATTGCGTCGCGCTCCGCAAGAGGCAGTTCCGGGTGGCGTTCTACCACCTCCTCTCGCGCCGCCGCTTCGAGCTTATCCAGCAGGTCATCGGCCTTCACGCCCAGTCCGCGGCGCCCGCTGACTTCAACGTAATTCCGCTGCGCATCCTCGGGCGAAAGTTGGTAGCCCATCTCAAGCGCGCAGCGAGGCGTGAGCGCCACAATTTCATAACTGAAATGCGTTGAACGCGAGGCTTGCGCCTCATACCCGAGCGCGCGCAGGCCCGCGATCACAATTTTCTGGAGATAGCTCTGCCGAATATCAATCACGTTGTAAACGCGGCTGGCATGGCCAAACGCGGGCGCGCCGGGATCACTGGCCTCCACGCGGGTCGTCCAGACGACATGGCCTTCCGGCGTGGTATGAAACTTGCCGTAATGGAAATCCTTCCTGAGCAGGCCGAATTTCCACAGCTGGTAGGCGATGTCTTTGCCGACATACGTAACGGTTCCATTCGAGCGGACGATGATCTTTGCATCATCGTCAGCGGAGTCTTCGGTGTTCTGGCTTCACCGTCCGGCGCTGTCGCCAACTTGCATCACCCAGCAGCCAGCTGTTTTGCCCGCCGGATGACATGTGAATGGCGCCGCGCTGTTTTAAGTCGCGCGAACGCCATGTCCCAGAATTTCAATGCAGGATTTCGCTTTCGCGCGGAAGGACGTCATACGTCAACGCCCAGGCGGTCCATGGTGCGCATGTGGCAGTGGACGATCGCGTCGGAAATGACCATGGCCATTTCCGCGCTTCCGCCCATGGCCTTCTTCAATCCCTTCATCGTTTCGCCGCGCAACACCATGCCGCGATTTATCCTCTTCGAGGAATTGAGTTACGCGCGCGTACAAATCCCAGCAGTAGTAATCGAATTTCGGCGCGGCGGCGAGCGCCTTTACTTCGGCCAGGGATTTCTTCTCCATGTGCATGAAGCCGAGAACGACATCGGCAACCTGCACGCCGGTGTTGTCTATATAAGTTTTGGACTTCGACGCGGTCGCCGGAAAGCCGCAGCAGGCGGACAAACGTGTCGCCAAGAATTGCGTTGCGCAGATGTCCGATGTGCGCGGCCTTGTTGGGATTGATGTTGGTGTGTTCGACGATGGTTTTGGGCTCGGCTGCAGATTTGGCAACGGGTTTGAGCGCTACCACCCGCAGTCAGGAAGTCGCTGTACATTCCTTGAAAAAAAGCCGCGCGATCAAAAAATATATTCAGATAGCCGGCGCCCGCAACTTCAAGCCTGGCCACTCCGGGAATGGCTCCCATTCGGTGGCAATTTCCTGCGCAATTTGCCGCGGTGCGCGCTTCAGCCGTTTGGCCAGCTCAAAGCTGATTGGTGACGCCACCTCACCCATCTGCAAGCGGGGGGGCCGCTCGACGGAAACTTGCGTCTCGATGCCGTAACGGCGGCTGATGAACGCGGCCAATTGCTCACGAATGCGGGCTTCCAGCTCGTGATACACGCTGCTCCTTTGCGTGATGCTAGCTCAGAAGTGGGGAAAGTCATTATAGGGAAAGGGTTTGCGGAGGTCAAAAGAGGGACGCGGAGCAAAGCGTGCCGGAATTGACAGGCTTGCGGGCCGCGAATACTATCAAACATCGCAGTGAAAACAATTCAAATCCTCGCACGCGGAGATGCCCGGTAGTCCAATGCCCACACCAGCCGCCAAGCCGAAGTATTATCTAACCACGCCGATCTACTACACGAACGGCCTGCCGCACATCGGCCACACCTATTCGACGATCGTGTGCGACACCATCCGCCGCTACAAGCGCATGCGCGGCTACGACGTGGTGATGACGACCGGCACCGATGAACACGGCGTCAACGTCGAGCGTCGGCGCGAGAAAGCGGGCATGCCCGCAGCCGGATTCGTCGACGGAAATGGCCGCGCAGTGGCGGAAGACTCTGGGACGATTTCGGCATCCAGGGCGACGAATTCATCCGCACCACCGATCCGCTGCACGCCCGCACCGTGCAATGGCTCTTCAAACTGCTGCCGCGAGAATGGCTACATCTATAAGGGCCACTACACCGGCCAGTACTGCGTTTTCGACAATGCCTACGTGAATGACGCGGGGCCCGGCGATCCTTGCCCCGATTGCGGCACGGCCCGACCGAAACCGTCACCGAAGAAAATTATTTCTTCAAACTTTCCGCATTTCAGAAAAGTCTTGCTCGATTATCTACGCAGAGAATCCCGATTTCATCCAGCCCGAAGCGCGCCGCAACGAAGTGTTGAGCTTCGTGCGAAGGCGGGCTGAGAGATCTTGAGCATCACGCGCACTACGATTCGCTGGGGCATTCCCGGTTCCCGGACGAAGCGCCGCACGTTTTTTACGTGTGGTTTGACGCGCTGACCGCTATCTCAGCGCCGTCGGCGGTCCGGATTACGAGCGGCGCGGCTATTGGCCCGCGGATCTGCATCTCGTCGGCAAGGAAATTATCCGCTTTCACGCCGTGTATTGGCCGGCGTTCTTGATGGCGGCGGGCATTCCGCTGCCGAAGCAAATCTGGGCGCACGGCTGGCTGCTGATGGACAGCGCCAAGATGAGCAAGTCGCGCGGCAATGTGGTGCGGCCGCGGCCGATCGTCAACGTGCTGGGCATCGATGCGCTGCGCTACTACCTGCTGCGCGAAATTGTTTTCGGGCAGGACGGCAATTTCAGCTACGACGCGCTGGTCACGCGCTACAACGCCGATCTCGCCAACGGACTTGGCAATCTCGCCAGCCGCACGCTGACGATGATCGAGAAATATTGCGGGGGCGTGGTGCCGAAATCCTCTGCGAACAATTTTGAGGCCAAGCTCCGCACGGAAGCAGAGCAAGCGATCGCCGCGGCGAATGGTGGCTATGACCAATTTCAATTCTCGCTCACTCTTGAGGCCGTCTGGAGTCTGATCGCGCGAGTGGATGAGCTGATCACGGCTGAAAAACCTTGGGCGCTGGCCGACCCCGATCATCAAAGCCAGTTGGATTCGATTCTCTATTCGGCAGCGGAAGCGCTGCGAATCGTCACGGTTCTGGCGCATCCCGTAATTCCCGCGGCGACAGAGACAATTTGGAAATTGCTAGGACAAGCGAGCCCGCTGCGCGAACAGCCGATCGATTCTTTGAAATGGGGACAATTGAAGGCTGGCGCTCGAATCGGCAAGCCAACCGGAGTTTTCCCGCGAATTGATAAAACGGAAGCAATCGAAAGGATGGAATCCATGGAGCAAGACGCAAGCAAACCAGCGGCCCCGGCAACGCCTGCCGCAGCACCTTCAGCCGCGCCGGCAGCAGCCGGAACGGCGCCTGCGGCGGCAGTCCCTGCGGCAGGTCCGGTGAAAATTACCATCGATGATTTTCTCAAGGTCGAAATGCGCGTCGGCCAAATGAAAACGGCCGAAAAAGTCGCCGGCGCGGATAAGCTCCTCAAACTGACGGTGGACATCGGCACCGAAGTGCGACAAATCGTTGCCGGAATCGCCACTGCGTATGAGCCAGAAAAGCTCGTGGGCCGCAAAGTCGCCGTGGTGGTGAATCTTGCGCCGCGGAAATTGCGCGGGGTCGAATCGAATGGCATGATCATCGCCGCTTCCATTGAGCCGGAAAACCGGCCCGTGCTAGCAGGATTCCTGGAGGATGTGCCCGTTGGCACGCGCTTGAAGTAGCGCCGGCGCGCACACTCGTTCGCCATTTCACAGTGACTCCATGGAACTCATAGATTCCCACGCTCACCTGGATTTCCCGCAATTTGATGAAGACCGTGCTGCCGTGATCGAGCGTGCGCGCGAGTCGGGCATCGCCGCGTTGCTTGCGATAGGAACCGGTCCCGGCCCGCAAAAGCTGGATGCCGCGATTCCTCTCGCCGAGCAGCACGATTGGATTTGGGCCACGGTCGGAATACATCCCCACGAAGCGGCGCAAGTCACCGACGAGCACCTGAAAACACTGGAAACTCTTTCCAAACATCCGCGCGTCATTGCCTGGGGTGAAATTGGCCTCGATTACCACTACGACTTTTCGCCGCGAGAGGTGCAGCACGTCGTATTTCGACGGCAGCTCGCTTTGGCACGGCAAGAGAAGCTCCCGGTGGTGATCCATTGCAGGGACGCCTGGCCGGATTGCCTGAACATCCTCGAACAGGACTGGCGCAGCTCCGGCCTGGGGGGCATCCTGCATTGCTTCACGGGAACGCTGGAGGAGGCCCGCCAGGGCGTTGACATGGGCTTTAAAGTGTCATTTGCGGGAAACGTGACCTATCCCAAAGCGCAGAACCTGCGCGACGTGGCCAGCGAGTTGCCGCTCGATTCCCTGCTGATAGAGACGGATTCGCCCTATTTGGCCCCGCAGCAGCACCGCGGCAGGCGCAACGAGCCCGCCTATGTCGCGGAGGTGGCGCAGACGCTCGGTAGTGTGAGAAACTTACCCGCAGGGGACATGGCCGCGCTGACGGCCGCTAATTTTCGCAAATTTTTCGACCTATAAACTTATGAGCACGAGCGCATGCCCAAGTCCCGACGGGAGACAGCCCATTCCGCTGCTGATGGCCAAAGAGATTTTTGACCTGGTCCGCGATGATCTGGTCAAAGTCGAAAAGGAATTGGCCGCCCAGAGCGCCCTGGCATTTGAGCCGGCCGCGGAAATCGGCAGCTACCTTCTAGGCGGCGGAGGCAAGCGCCTCAGGCCCGCGCTGCTGCTGCTTGCTGCCGGATATTCCAATTATCAGGGCTCGGCCGCGGTGCGGCTGGGCGCCGTGGTTGAGTTAATCCACAGTGCAACATTGATTCATGATGATGTAATTGACGGCGCACAGTTGCGACGCGGCCGCCCTTCTTCCAATGCGCGCTGGGGCAATCATATGAGCGTGCTGGCCGGCGACTGGCTCTACATGCAGGCATTCCAGATGGCGCTCACGGAGCGGAATTTCCGCGTGCTGGACTTGCTGATCGAGTTGACGCAGAACATGGTGGAAGGCGAGTTGCTGCAGCTCACCCGCATCGGCCGCATGGATCTGACGGAGGACGAAGCAATCGAGCTATCCACGCGCAAGACTGCATGCCTTTTTTCCGGATGCGCGCGGCTCGGCGCCGTCCTTGGCCGTCAGGATGACATCACCGAAAACGCGTTGGCCGACTACGGCCACTATGCGGGGCTGGCCTTCCAACTCGTGGATGACCTGCTGGACTTTACCGCATCGCCTGCTCAGCTTGGAAAACCCGTACTGAGTGATTTAAAAGAAGGAAAAGTTACGCTGCCTCTGATTTATGCGCTTGCCAGCGATCGTTCGGCCGGCCGGTTAGTGGCAACCGTGCTGGAAGAAAAGGACTTCAAATCAGTGCGGCCGGAACAAATCACATCGCTTGTGCAAGAGACTGGCGCTCTAGACCGCGCCCGCCAGCTCGCGCGGGAGTTTGCCGACCGCGCCAAAGAATCTCTTATTGGCGGCGCCAATACCGAGTACGGCCGAGCGCTGATGAGCGTCCCTGACTTTATTCTTGCCCGCGATTCCTAGAAAACTGCCGATTCGCTAACGAGCGGCGCCTATGCTGCCCTTCAAGCTGGCATATCACGAGGGTTACGATCTTCACCTCGGCACCCATGTCTTCCCTTCCCAGAAATTCCGCCTTCTGCACGATGCTCTGTTGGCCGAAGGAATTGCAGCTCCGGAGAATTTCCTGAAGCCTGAGCCTGCCTCGGATATTGATGTGCTGCGTGTTCACACCACCGAATATGTTCACAAGTTGAAGACCGGCACGCTCAGCGCGACCGAGGAGATGCGTCTGGAAATCCCCGCGCGGCCTGACACAGTCCGCGCATTCTGGCTCGCCGCGGGCGGCTCCATTCTGGCCGCGCAACATGCGCTGAAAGATGGATTTGCGGCCAACATAGGCGGCGGGTTCCATCACGCATTTCCGGGGCACGGCGAAGGCTTCTGCATGCTTCATGACGTAGCCATTGCCATCCGTCGCATGCAAACCGATCAAGCGATTCGCACGGCAATGGTGGTGGATACGGACGTTCACCATGGCAATGGGACGGCCGCGATTTTCGCGAAGGATGAATCTGTCTTCACACTTTCCATCCATCAGCAGAATAATTATCCATCCCCGAAACCGCCATCGGACATAGACCTCGGGCTCTATGACGGCATTGAAGACGACGAATACCTGACCACTCTTGAGGGTGGAATGATGCAAGCACTGGGAGAATTCAGTCCGGACATGATTTTCTATGTGGGAGGCGCGGACCCGTATCACGACGACCAGCTAGGTGGGCTGAAACTCACGCTTAAAGGTTTGCGCCAGCGCGACAAGCTGGTTTTCGATCATGCGAAAAGAATCGGCGTGCCCGTGGTGATCACTCTTGCCGGCGGATATGCACGCAAGTTGGATGATACGGTGCGCATACACACCAATACGATTCTCGCAGCGCGAGATCAGATGACGATTTCCTCGCGCTGAACGTGAACTTAAACCGTTCTATTTTGTCGAGTTGAAATTCATCGCCAGATCCACCAGCGTGCGCACGGCCACGCCGGTGGCGCCTTTGGCCATCCAGGGTTTCGCATCGTCGTACCACGCGGTGCCGGCGATATCCAGGTGTACCCACGGAACATCATCCACAAACTCGCGGATGAACATTGCGCCCGTGATGGAGCCTCCACCTTTGCTATTGCTGATGTTCTGGATATCCGCCATCGTCCCTTTCATCATTTCGCGATATTCATCATCCATCGGCATGGGCCACATTTTTTCGCCGGCGGCGCGGGCGCTTGCAAGCAATTTGTTTGTGAACGCCTGATCCGTGCCAAACACGCCGGAGTTGACGCCGGCAAGAGCAACAACAATCGCGCCCGTCAGAGTAGCCGCATCCACAAGATGAGTGGCCCCAAGCTTCCGGGCGTACGTGATGCCGTCGGCCAAAATCAGCCGGCCCTCGGCGTCGGTATTCAACACTTCAATGCTTTTGCCGGACATCGCGATTTGAATGTCGCCTGGTTTTTGTGCGCGGCCGCCGGGCATGTTTTCTGTAGACGGTACGATAGCGATCACTTTCACGGAGGGCTTCAGCCTTGCCAGGGCGCGCATGACTCCAATCATGGCCGCGCCGCCGGACATATCAAATTTCATCTTGTCCATATCATTCGCCGGTTTGATGGATATCCCACCCGTGTCAAACGTGACGGCCTTGCCCACGTAACCAAGCACGGGCGCACCCGGCCCCGCCTGCGCCGGAGTATACGTAATCGCAATGAGTCGCGGCGGCTCCACGCTCCCCTGCGCGACGGAAAGCAGTGCGCCCATTTTCAATTCAGCGATGCGTTTCTCGTCCAGAATCTCGCAGGCCAATCCTTCTTCCCGAGCCATCTCCCCGGCGCGATCTGCAAGGACAGTAGGCGTCATCTTGTTGGAAGGCTCGTTTGCCAGCTCGCGGGTGAAATTCTGGGACTCCCCAATGATTGTGCCGCGCTGGACGGCCTGGGCAATTTCGTTATTCGATTCCCATCCAGCCAGGATAGCCAATTCGACCGGGCCATTATTCTTCTTGTTGGTTTTGTATTTATCGCCGTCAAAATCGGCCAACAGGAGCCCTTCAGACACAGCTTCCGCGGCTTCAGGTGTCGCTCCGCCTTCGCGCGCGAGAAATGCGACTCGTTTTACACCGCGGGCCTTCAGGAAACGCAGGCCCGCTCCGGCGATCTTTCGCAGGTCCGCAGGCGTGAATTTTTCCTTCTTGCCGGCGCCGACAAGCAATAATCGCTCGGCCTTCAGTCCGGCGGGTGCGTGGACCAGAGTCATCTCAAGTGGCTTTCCGTTCAGCTCACCACCTTTCGCCAACCGAAGCAGGAGTCCGCCGGTTGCCTGGTCGAGCTCTGCCACGCGCCCGCTCACGGCGTCATCACCTTCAAAAACGTAAGTCATCAATGCCTGTGTTTCGATTGCGTTTGCCTGCCGGGAATCCGTGGTTATTTTCATAGCGATCTGCTTAACGCCTCCGGGATTGGTAGATTGCATCTTTCACTTCTCGATTTGCTTCCTTCTTTCGCTCATCCGCGCGGCGGTCCCAATCCTTCTTGCTGCGGGCAAGCGCCAATTCACATTTGGCGATGCCGTTTCGGAAGAAGATGCGCGTGGCGATGAGCGTTAAACCCTTCTGCTGCGTTTTGCCAAAAAGTTTGCGGATTTCATTCTTGTGCATCAAAAGCTTACGCGTGCCCAACGGAGAGTGGTTCCACGGGCCTCCTGCGTTGTATTCCGAAATGTGGCAATTCTCGAGAAATAACTCTCCGCCGCGAACCTGTGCGTAAGCCTCGCGGATATTGGCCTTCCCTTCCCGGAGGGCTTTGACCTCAGTGCCTTTGAGCACCAGACCAGCCTCAAAACGTTCCAGCAGGGAGTAATGGTAGCTGGCGGCGCGGTTCTGCGCGACCATCACCTCTTCAGAGCGATCCTTCCCTGCCTTCTTTTGTATTTTCTGGGCCACGTCACTTTATCTTAGCCGCCGATGTTAACCAGAAGCAAGCAACCATCTCGTGCTATGGTTGTGGCATCTAAACTGCGGATGCTAAACTAATTTCGGAATCTTGGCGTCTATCCACTATGCACAACCGTCGTTTGCCGATTTTAGCCCTCGGACTTATCGCCCTGCTGCTTTCTGGATGCCCGAAGGGCAATCAGGACGCAAAACAGGGCCGAAAAGACGAGGAACTTCAGGATTATGACGCCGCAC
The DNA here is from genome assembly GCA_963784085.1 of uncultured Acidobacteriaceae bacterium. GTDB lineage: Bacteria > Acidobacteriota > Terriglobia > Terriglobales > Acidobacteriaceae > Sulfotelmatobacter. The sequence goes on from CAWAQH010000015.1 coordinate 51,782, forward strand.
TGGCCCATTTCCAGGCCGCGCTGCACGATGATCCGAACAATACGGAATACAAGCTGAAAACCGCGCGGCTGCGGTTCGAGGCCGCAAATTATCATTTGGGCTTGGGTGAGAAACTCCGAGAAAAAGGCGACCTCTCGGGCGCTTTGGTCGAGTTCCAGAAGGCGGCATCAATTGATCCATCCAACTCCCTGGCGGCACAAAATTTACGTCAGACAATGGATCTTATCGGCGAGCGAAACGGCGCTGCAGCGCCGGCGGGATTGCCCGCACCGGTTGAACCAGCCCTGATGCAAACACCCCCAAAGTTATCGCCTTCCCACCCCATCATTCCACCTTTGAAAATGACCAATGATTCCAAGGTGATTTTCGAGACGATCGCAAAGCTGGCGGGACTCACAGTTATTTTCGATCCTGATTTTTCTTCGCAGTCTCATCGAATCACTGTGGAATTGCCCAGCGTCACCTATGATCAGGCGCTGGATATCGCGGCGCTGCAATCCAAAGCCTTTTGGAAGCCGGTAACCAGCAACATCATTTTCGTTTCCGGTGGAGATCCGGCCAAGCGGAAGGAATTTGAGGAAGAAGTTGTCCAAATATTTTATCTTTCGAACGTCACTTCGGACAAGGATTTGACGGAAATTGTTACGGCGATTCGCAATTTATTCACGCCATCATTGGCGAAGATAAACGTCATTACGGCTCAAAACGCGATTGTGGTCCGCGATACCCCTGACAAAGTCATGCTCGTCGGCAAGCTGATTGACCGGCTGGATAAGGCCAGAGCCGAAGTGGTAGTGGATGTTGCCATCGCCGAGGTGAAGCGCGATGTGATGCGAAACCTCGGAATTACGCCCGGGACCAGCGCATCCGCCACGTTTAGTCCGCCATCGAGTACAACTTCGTCCACCTCAACCACGGGTACGAGCGCGGCTACGCTGGCCCTCAACGAACTGAAACATCTTTCGACCGCGGATTATCAGATCCAGCTGCCGAGCGCGACTGTAAACGCCTTGCTCAATGATAGTTCCACGAAGATCCTGCAAAACCCGGAGATCCGCTCCGTGGATGGACAGCATGCCACTCTGCGCATTGGCGATCGGGTCCCTGTCGCGACAGGCAGCTTCCAGGCGGGCATTGGCACCACTGGGGCTTCCGGCATAAGCCCACTGGTGAATACGCAATTCCAGTATCAGGACGTCGGTGTGAACGTGGACCTCACTCCACACATTCTTCCCAACCGTGACGTTGGAATGCACATTAAAATTGAAGTTTCTACGGTGGTCGCAAGTATTCCGATTGGAGGCATCAACCAACCGGAAATCGGGCAGGATGTGATTGAACACGACGTCCGGTTGAAAGACGGCGAAGTAAACGTATTGGGCGGCTTGATCACGCGATCGGATACAAACTCAATTAATGGATATCCGGGCCTGGCGAGAATCCCCATTCTTCGGTATCTGTTTTCTGGCGACAATACTGAACATGTGGACGATGAGCTTCTGATTATTTTGACTCCGCGCGTAGTGCGTATGCCAAACATTACAGCGGAAGATTTGCAAAGCATCGCTTCTGGCACAGATGCAAATCCGCAGGTACGCATGGCGGCCAACGCGGCAAATCAACCCGCTCCGCCGGCTGTGGCACAAACACAGGCACAACCGGCGGCTCAACCATCGGGCTCGTATCAAACGGCGCCTGTGATCGTACTTCCGCAAAGCATGATACCCGGAGGGCAGCCCTCGACGATTCCCTCTTCGCCCAATGCGCCAGCGGGCCTACGGTTTGAACCATCCAACATTTCACTTAAACCGGGAGAGACAGCAACTGTTGGAATCGTTGTGGAGAATGTGAAAGACCTCTCCATGATTCCGCTGCTGCTGCAATACAACCCCGCGGTAATTTCCATATCCGATGAACTGGGTCATGGAGGCTTCCTCGGCGGCGACTCGCAAGATGCCATAGTGTCGCGAGTGGATCAGCCTCACGGCCAAGCCACTATATCCGTGATGCGCGCGCCCAATACGCCGGGCGTGAATGGCACCGGCACCATCGTAGCCATTCAAATCAAGGCTCTTGCGGTGGGGGATTCAAAACTTTCGATCGTGCAAGTCAGTGCAAAGGATTCGCAGCAGCATCCGATTCAACTGGTCACAACGGAAGCCACAGTACACGTGTACCAATAATTTCTGATTTGGTTTTGAGAGCCATCCATGCAACAACTTCGCAAATACGCTTCTCCAGCCGCCGGAATGACGCTGCTGGAGTTGATGCTGGCCGTGCTGATTTTGCTTGTCCTTACCTCCGCGGCAATGCCTCTGGCGCGGCTGACAATTCAGCGGGAGCGCGAAGCGGAATTGCATCGCGACCTGCGGGACATGCGCGACGCCATAGACCGCTACAAGGACGCTGCCGACCGCGGCCTGATTCGAGTCGAAGAAGGTACCGAAGGTTATCCCCCGGACCTGGATACGCTTGTGAAGGGCGTACAAGTGGGAGCCAACCAAGTTGGCGCGACTGGCGTCGGCGCCGGCATAAATCCCAGTGGCACAAGTCCCAGCAGTGGTCAACAGAGCCAACAGAATGTGCGTTTCCTCCGGAAGATTCCTGTGGACCCAATGACAGGTCGCGCAGAATGGGGGCTGCGCTCCGTGCAGGATGATCCGACAACGTCGTCATGGGGCGGGAAGAATGTGTTTGACGTGTATTCCCTTTCGCAGGGAACGGCGATGAATGGAACGAAATATGCGGACTGGTAGAAGACAGGCAACCCTCGCGTGTCGGCCGAAGCCACGGAAAGTATCCGTGGCGACCGGCGATGCTTGCAGCAGCCGCGCTGCTCGCATTGCCTCCTCAGGGTTTACGCTGCTGGAAATGATGGTCGTCATGGCCATCATCATCATTTTGCTTGGCCTGGCTGCGGGACAGTATCAGCGTTCGGTTTTGCGCTCCCGCGAAGCGGTCTTGAAGCAGGATTTGCGCGTGATGCGTGAAGCCATTCAGCAATACACTCTGGATAAGTTGGCTGCGCCGCAGTCCCTGGAAGACATGGTCAGTGCGGGCTACATGCGCGAAGTGCCGACGGACCCCATCACTCAGCAAAAAAACTGGAAAGTGGATACTGAGGATATTTTGCTAAGTCCCGACCAGACGACAACCGGAATTTCCGATGTACACTCCGCATCGGATGCGATTTCTCCGTTTGAAAATACTGCCTACAGTTCCTGGTGAATCAGTCGCTTGTGACCCTGCAAATCGTGTAATTTGACGCTTTCCACTCGTTCCGCTATCATTCATTCGCGGGGTGGAGCAGCCTGGTAGCTCGTCGGGCTCATAACGCGCCAAACGTCAACCGGCTCTGCCGGATTCAAACGACTTAGCCCTTCTTCTCAGCCGCAAAAACCCCTCAAAACGGGATATTCTGGGCACTTAACGGGCACCTGAGAATTGGAGGAGGGCACCTGCCTTGGGCGCGCACTATCCGACTCCAACAGCTCCATCAATTACTTTCGCTTCTCTGTGTTTTCAGTAATTTGGGGAATCTGCTTTTCGCTCAAAGCTAACCCCAATGGCATGAAAAGATCGGATTCTGGCACACTTTTGGCACAGGGGACGCGCCTGCTGATAGCACTCCTCAAAGAGATAAGCGGCTGCATCGGCCGCGCTCCCAAGGGGGTCTTCCGGATGAGACTTCTGCAACGACTCAAACTGGCTGCGAGCTTCCTCAGGCTTTAGTTCGTAGAGAAGATGAAAGCTGGCATCGAGTTCCGGCACGTGCAAGGCCTCAATCTGATCCTGCCCGGTGGCTGTCTGGTCCGCTCGAACAGCAGGAACCCCTGCCATCGCTGCGCTGCAAAGAACCAAACAGATCGTCGATAAGTATGCGCGACGACCGCCACGGTTCGAATTAATCAGGCTCAAGCTGCCTTCTGTAGAGTTTGGCCGCCTCATGGTCTTCGTTTGAGAATTTAGACATCTGTGTTTTGTGTCCCAAATTCAAATCCAGAAGTTCGAAACAGTAACAATGTTTACGCTGGATGAAATGTCAGTCGCGCAGGAGAAAATTCAGGAGTGAATCGTTGACGTGGATCTCGCTGTTGTATTGGATGAAGCCCAGTTTCCTGAATTTGTTCATAAAAAAGTTAACACGGGACCGCGTTGTTCCGATCATCTCGGCCAAGACTTCTTGCGAAACTTTGGGGAACACCTTTTGAGGCTGGCCTGGCTTGCCATAGCGCGCGAGGAGCAGCAGAATTCGCGCCAAGCGCTTTTCGCTGGAGTTGAAGAGCTGGTCGATCAGAGCCTCTTCTCCTCGGGCAGCTCGTGTCATCATATTTGCGATAAAGCGGTCGGACAACTCGTGTTCCGCATGAAGCACGCGAATCATCTCCTTTTTCTCAACGACGAGTACAGTTGTAGGTGCAATCGCAGTTGCAGTCGCCGTGTAAACGGACTTATCCGCAAGGCACCGTACACCGAAAAAGTCACCTGATCCCAGAATCTCCACGACGGCTTCCTTGCCAGCCTATTGACCACAGTAAGCTTTACGCCACCCGCTCGAAGGTACATCACATGCTTTCCCGGATCGCCCTGCGAGAAGATCTTTTCCTTCGCTCGAAACTTGGCAACCGTTCGTCCCAGACCGACCGTATCGAGAAATAATTGCGCATCGAAAACGGGCTTGACTCGTGCTGCCTGTGGACGGAGAGAAGATCCGCAGATGCACGTCGACGGGTGGGGGGGAAGAGGGCATGACGCAAGGTACCATGCCCCCCCCCGCATGTCTAATAGTGAACAGTTGGATTCCCAGGAGCTCAGGGTTGCCAATCCGACAATCCGGTATGGCATAAGCGTGGGCGACACGCACAGTGACTGCACCCGCGGCTCGGACGGAATTCGTGAGATCAATGGTGAGTGCTGATTCCTAGCGGCCCCGCAGAACTTTCCGCAACGACTGGCGCACTTCTAATCCGCCATCGTAGTTTATGAATCCCTGCTTCCTGAATCGATTCATGAACAGATTGACTCGCGGGCGCGTCGTGCCGACCATCTCCGCCAGAACCTGGTGACTCAGGATGGGAATCTCGACAACCGCCGGGCCTCTCTTATCCAAGTGCGCCAGCCGAAAAAGCACGCGCGCCAGCCGTTGCTCGGCAGAAGAAGTCAGCAACTCCGACACATGATCCTTGTACTTCTGGACGCTGGACAGCAGATAGGCCACCAGGGCATTTGACGCCCTTATTCTTTTTGCGAAGCATTTGGAGCATCTTTTCTTTCTGGATGGTACGTATGGAGCTGGCGGTCAACGCGACGGCCGTGGACACACGAAGGGGATAGCCTGCAAGGCAAAGCTCGCCAAAGAAATCACCCACTCCCAGGATGGCGGTAACTGCCGCTGGTTGATGTTTTCGTTCGGGTACTGAGCCGCACGCCTCCTTCTTGAATGTAGAAGAGCGTGTAAGCAGGCGCACCCTGCTTATAGATGTTTTGTTTGTCCCGATAGTGCGAGACCTTGCCGCCCAGGCTGGCTCCTGAAGAGAAACCACCAAGTCTGGGTGGTCGTCCTTTTCTTACGTTTCATAAGTCGCTTCACTCCTAATAATACTGTAAAGGGATGCGAGGGTTTCCCACCCAGGCTATGTCAGTTCGTCGCCGAACTCTCCAGAGCGGCTCTGTCCGTAAGAGTAAAATTGCAACCCTTCCATTGAATCAGGCCATTCTTCTTGAACCCCGACAGAAGTCGCGTCACCGTCTCTCGCGAAGTCCCAATGACCTGAGCGATTTCCTCATGAGTCAAGGTGAGCCGCGCATCGGCCTCATCATGTAACAGGCGATTACTCTCGCACCAATCGAGAAGAAATGTCGCAAGTTTTTGGCTCGCGGACCGCGAATGCCCCATCTCGCGCACTCCGGCGATTGCGGAACAATACGATTCACCCAACTGCATAGCCACCTGCACTGCAAGTTCACTGTGGTGCCGCATAAGATGAACCAGATATCTGTGCTCGACGAAGCCAGTCTGCGTCGGTTGTATCGCTTCTGCCCACGCTTCGTAGGGCTGGCCCGACAGCGTCCCAGCTAAGCCGAGTATTTCCCCTGGATTCGCAAATCCCAGAATGAGGGTTTTCCCTTCCGCTGATGATGTGAAGAGCTTTACCCGGCCTGAGTAGAGAATGAATACTCCGCGGGAAGGTTGACCTTCACCGAATAAGGCTGCACCCTTTGGGTGATCGAGGGGGATCGCAAATGCTGCGAGTCTGGCGATGACTTCGGAGCAGATGTCGCTCCTCTTTCTGAGTGATCGATAAGAGCGTTCGTAGCGATTCTCGACAATCTTAAGTTGACGGGCTGCTAACATGGAAACACCTCGCGTAAACTTGCTGTCTGATATTTGCTTGTATGGTTCGCTCTGGCCGCTCCAGCTTAAAACCATCGCATTTTCTGCACTGTTCAATATTGAACAGGCGGCCCTGACCGGCAGAGCGTAATATATTTTCCTTTTAGATTTCAAAAGTGTAAGTCCCGGTTCAACGCGGGGAGGTGGAGGATGGAAGTGCACCCACACGCTCTCGTAGCATCGTCGCACTTGGAATCTCAACGGGCACTGCTTCGCATCCTGGACGATCTGAGGGTTAACGCCTTCGCATCGACTACCTTGGCGGAGGCTAAGGAAGTGCTTTCCCGGCAACGGGTCGCATTAGTTTTCTGCGACGACCATTTGAGTGACGGTTCCTATCGCGACTTGCTGCGGAACCTACAAACCTGGAAGCAATCGCCGCATACCGTTGTGACCACCCGCACAGGGGAATGGAAAGAGTATCTGGAAGCGTTAGGGCTGGGTGCGTCCAACATGATTCAATACCCGTATCGACCGACCGAGGTCGAGTTGATCGTCATTCGCGCCATGCGCGGCGGAGATCAGCAGTCTGATCGTGCGATTACCTGAAAGCGCCGGATGCGCCTCCTTCACAGCTCGGGTAACCTCGAGATATCCCCTCTTGCTTTGGAACTCAGTCTGACGCGGATCGTGACACGTCCGCACTCCGTGTGGCAGGTCCCTCTGCCCATGCGATCGCGCTGCTCAAGTTCGTCATATCCGAAGCTTTTAACTTCAGCCTGAATGAAATGCTCGGCGATCCTGGGCGCGAGACTCGCCAGTTTGGTATCCGCCGCAAGCGCAATCCTCTTTACGTGCCGTTGATGATCGCGGACGAATCGCACGTGGCGAAAGAAGCTCCCCAGATTCTCCCAACCAGGAAATTCACGGGTATGAATCACCAGTCCCTGGAGGCTACCATGCGCTTCGATCCAGGCGTCGGCAGTGAACGCCAAAGCATCGAAATCCTGTGCGCGCAGGGCTTGTTTGACCTCCACCACGATCACACCGGAGTCAGACAGAAGGCGATGGGAAACGGCAGGGCCTTCGGGAAGCGAGCGCAGCCAGTCAATGGCCTCGGCGAACTCTTTGTTGCTGAATACCGAAACGGGACACGGCATGAAGAAGCCGGCCAGTCCCGTCAATTCTCGAATCCAGGCCAAGTCAGTGACGAGGGCGCAGCCGTCGAAAAGCCTCAGGAAATGGAGGCCGATTTTCGCATCTTCCCATGCCGCGCCCGGAGTGAAGCCCTCAAACTCCGGCCCAAGCTGATATAGAAAGCGAACGTGCCGACCCTCTCGTCGGGCATCATCGAGGAGCGGCACGAATACTTGCTCGTAGTCTTCCTTCGATATCTTTCCAACAGCCCTGACACCATCGATTCCAGCAGGAAGATCCTTCAGTTTCTCGATCACCGGCCCCTCCTTGCAATTAGATCGTCTCGCTCTTGGGTTCGTGAAACTGTGCAATGTTGGACACTCACGGCGCAGTCAACCGTACTATGATGATCCAAGTTTCGAGGAGAGATCAATGACAACCGCCGAACTCAAACCCGCGACTGCCAGTCCCGCAACTTTAAGCACTACCATGAAAGCGCTCGTTTATCACGGCCCGGGCAAGTTTGCATGGGAGGACAAACCACATCCCGCCATTCAGCATACGGGCGATGCCATTGTGCGGATTACTACTTCGACGATTCGTTGAACCGATCTTCATATTTTGAAGGGAGATC
>CAWAQH010000016.1:0-305735 GCA_963784085.1 uncultured Acidobacteriaceae bacterium
ACGCACGTCGTCGAACCTCCGGAGCCGCCGAGACCTGGAGTGTCCCCGCCAGCGGGCGACATGGCGAGCGAGCCTTTCCCGCCGTTGCCGGGTACTCCGACTTCCGAGCCGGGCTCGGACGAGATCACGACGCCCGATCCCGAGCTGCTTCCGCCTGCGCCTTTCGGAGGCGCCAGAACCGATCCAACGTCGCCGGGGCCGCCGAGTCCGGCGCCCTGCCTGCCCGAGCCGGAGAGTCCCGCGCCCGAGCCGACCGACGGAGGCGGCGGCACAACATTGCCGGACATCAGCGTGCCGTTGCCTGAGCCCGTGCCATTTGCCGTGCCATTGGGCGAGCCGCGCGTGCCCGAGCCGGCAACCGAAGGCGGAGGAGGAATGACGTTCGAGTCCAGTGATGAGCCTTGAGATCTTGAGCCTTGGGATCTGCCCGAGTCCGATCCGCCCGAGTTTGATCCGCCGGATCCACCCATCGATGGCGGAGGCGGAACAACGTTAGCGAGTGAGCCGCCTGGTCCTCCAGCGGCGTTGCGCGCCGTTCCGGCACCGCCTCCTGAGGAAACGCTGGGTGGGGGCGGGACTACGTCTTGCGCCCCAAAAAGTTTGCCGACGATGCTGCTGAGAAACGATCCGCTGCCGGTTGGTGTTGGGGGCGGGGGTACGACAGCGGGAGAAGAACCGCCCACGCCGCCGCTTTCGAGCCGGCGCAGGTTTTGCGTGGAATCCGGGGAGGGCGGCGGCGCGATCACGGAAGGCGCCGGCAGGGTGAGCTTTGCGGTGCGGGAAGACTCGCGCTCCGGCGCGGAAGCTGGAGGCGGCACCACTGCGGCATCATTCATGCGCACGCGCGAGGGCGAAACCTCGTGGCCGAAGGCGGCTGGAGCGGGAGGAACCACGCTGGTGGTAAGAGACGCAGCCGACCGCGACCGGTCGCGGGACACGCGCGCGGAGGGCGGAGCAATTACGTTGGGATTCAACGATGACGCGGTGCGCGTATTGTCCCGGGAAACACCGGGAGCGGGGGCAATGACGTTTGGGTTTAAAGACGCGGCCCTGCGCCGTCTGCCTTCGGAGCGCAGTCTGGGAGCCGGAGGAATGACCGAGTCGACGCCAAGCGCGCCGCGTAACTGATCCGCGGTTACGTTCAATGGCGCCGGAGCGATCACATTGGCAGGTAGGCTGGGGGCTTTGAGATCCGAGTGCAGGCCTTCGGCGGGAAGCGGCGCCGGGTTGGACTTGAGGGCGAGCAGGTTGGCGACCGCATCGAGTGACGATGGGAGTTTGATGTCGGGAGCGTCGACGACTTTCGACAAGAGCGACCCGCCACGAGCGACGTGAATGGTCTGCGTGGGGTGGTGGGCTTCGCGGCCACCGGCGCGGCCCATAGCGCCGGCGCGTGCTCCGCCGAGGTCCTGGGTGCGCGGCAATTCGTTGCCCGAATAATAGATGACCTGGTAAGGCTCCAGTTTGGGGGGCGCGTAAGGGCGCAGTTGGTTGATCTGCCGGGGAACCGCGATTACAGCGAACAGCAGCAGCAACTCAAGCAGGAGCGCGGCAATCAGGGGGCGGTAGGGAAGGATGCCGAACGGGGCTTCACCGGCCAGGCGCGCCTGGGAGCGTGCGAACGCCGGGCCGATCGAGGAGACGAACTCCTCCCATCGCGGCGACCACTCCACCAGCAGTTTGGGCGCATCGTGAAGCTCGATCACCCTTACTTCTTCGACTTGGAGAGTATCGGTCAAGTCAGCTCTTGTTTACGCCGCCCAGGACGACAAGCACGCTCCTGATGAGAAGCTTGCTCGCGATGAAAGACTGTAATGGGGGATGACTACTCCTTCAAGCTGATCTCAATACTATCGCCCAATGCAGTTTCAGTTCTAGCCACGGTGTGACTGGGTAACTCCAGGACAGAGGCTGCTTGCATTCGGATGGGGGAGAAACGCCAGGGCTGGAGGTTGTTCTCGACATGAACCACAGTCCCGACGCGGTCTAGATAGACTACGTCAATGGGGAATCGCATGGCAAGAGTATGAACGCCACGGCAGGGGCGAATCCAGAGCCCACGACCGTTACGGAAGTCATCTGGAGAAGTAGCAAGCAGGCCGAGCAGGCGCGAGAGGTGCGTGTGCGCGACCCTAAGATCAGTGGCGAGATAGAGTTGGCGAGTTTTGTTGAAGGCCTGGCCGCGTGGAGTCAATTCCGACATGAAGTGTTTCAGAAAGCGGCAATATTTTATCGTCCAGGCAATTCTCTGTTACTTGCTCATTAAAGAGTGGAAAGCCTGAATCAGCGCTGGGCCGACCGTAACCGCCAGAAACGGAACCAGAATGAAGATAACCAGCGGCGGCACCATCTTGATGGTGGTCTTGGCGGCTTGCTCTTCGGCGCGCTGGCGCCGGGCCGTGCGCAGGGAGTCGGAGTGAACTCTGAGGGCCTGAGATACGCTGGTGCCAAAGCGATCAGTCTGGATGAGGGTGCCGACGAGGGAGCGAATGTCATCGACGCCGGTGCGATCCACCAGGTTGCGCAGCGCTTCGGCGCGGGGCTTGCCGGCTCGCATCTCCAGGTTGACGAAATGAAATTCGTCGCTGAGGTCAGGATGGGCGTGATGGAGGTCCTTGCCGACGCGCATCAAGGCCTGGTCCAGGGCCAAGCCAGCCTCGACGCAAATCACGGTGAGATCGAGCGCGTCGGGCAGAGCGATGCGGATGCGCTGCTGGCGGTCTCGGATCATGCGCTTCAGAAAAAAGCGCGGAATGAAGAAACCCAGCGCGGGCACGCAAACCAGCAAGGGAAGACTGCTGAATCCGGAAAAAGCGACGACCCCTATGAAGCCCAGAAACGCGAGAAGAAGACGCGCGCCAAAGAAGTAGCTGACGTGGCGCGATTCGCGAAGACCGGCCTGAATGAGCCAGGCGCGAGTGCGCGAGACGTCGGAGGGCGAGAGGGGGATGGCCTTACTCAGCGGATCGAGGGCCTGCTCCAGCCGCTCCCTGACTTTGACGGTGGGCTTTTCCGGTTCCTGAGTGGCCTGCCCGCCCAGAGCGCGCAAGCGGGCTCCCAGCACGGAACTGGGCGTAACCACAGCCGCGCCGAAGGCGAAGACCACCAGCACGACGGTCACGAAGATCACGATGATCAGAATCGTCAAGGGCATGAAGGCAAGTTCCCGGGCAAAGACGACTTTCCTACACCTGAATCTTGATAATCTTCCGAATCACGAAATAGCCAATGGTTTGCAGCGCAATACTGACCACCAGCAAGGCATGGCCAATGGGATCGTAGAAAAGAGGCTTCACGAAATCGAAACTGAATATGGAAAGAATCGCGACCACGGTGGGGGGCATGCCCATCAGCAAAGCCATGGTGAGGCGGCCCTGCGCGGTGTGCACCCGAACCTGGCGCTGAATCTTGAAGCGCTCGCGGATCACATAGGACAAGTTATCCAGAATCTCGGCGAGGTTGCCGCCGGTTTCGCGCTGCAGCATGACGGCCGTGACGAAGAATTTTACATCGACCAGCGGAACGCGCTCGGTGAGGTTCATGAGCGCGTCGCGCACGGGCATACCGAACTTCTGCTCTTCATACAGCTGGCGAAACTCTCCCGCGAGGGGCTCGGAGATTTCATTGGAAATCATTTCGAGCGCGGTGGTGAATGCGTGTCCGGCGCGGACGGCACGGGCCAGAGTGTCGATGGCCTCGGGGAAAAGCTCCTCAATCTTTTCAAACCGCTTCTGGCGGCGATAGGAAACAAAAGCGTAGGGCAGAAAGGCGCCGACTATCAGGCAGGCCCAGGCGATGGCGGGGTTCCTGCTGGCGACAAGAGCGGCAAATCCAAAGACGGCGCCGCAGATCAGGCAGGACACCAGAAAGTTGCCGGCGCGAAGTTTCATGCCGGCCTGCAGCAAGGCATCCTGGATGGCGGAAACCCGCGCGGAACGGCGCAGCAGGGTGTCGAGCGCGGGAATCTTGCTGAGTTGCTCGTCGCGCAACAGAGCGAGTTCTTCGTTGGGATCGCGTTCCGGCGCCTTCTGGACGGTGGCCAGACGATCCTTGATCAAGCGGGCCTGGGCACGGCGCTGGTCAAACAGCGACCCGGCGACGAAGGTAGCCAGGGCGACCGCGGCGAACACCAGCAGCGCGATTACGATTGCGGACATAAGCTCAAACCCGGTTGCGGACTTTGTGATGGCCGATTGGCAAAACCCATTCGCCTCAAGTCTCCATCGGCAATCATTACCTTGAAATCTTATCCTTTTCTAAATCTCCGTCTTTGATTCAAACAACGCGGGGCGCAAGCGTGCGCCCGAAGTCGCCAGCCGATCGGCAAAGGCAGGGCGGATGCCGGTGGCGCGGAAGATCCCGCGCACTTTCCCGCTTTCGTCGATGGCGCGCCGTTCAAACGTGAAAATATCCTGCATGCCGATCAGTTCGTTCTCCATGCCAATGACTTCGGAAATCGAGATCACCTTGCGGGTGCCATCGGAGAGGCGCGCGATCTGCACTACGGCATGAATGGCCGAGGCGATTTGGTGGCGCACGGCGCGCTCGGGAATGTTGAGATTGGCCATGGAGACCATGTTTTCGATACGGGCCAGCGCATCGCGCACGGAATTGGCGTGGACGGTGGTGAGCGAGCCTTCGTGACCGGTGTTCATGGCCTGCAACATATCGAAAGCTTCCTCGCCGCGGACCTCGCCGACGACAATGCGATCGGGCCGCATACGCAAGCTGTTGATGACCAACTGGCGCTGCCGGACCGCGCCCTTGCCTTCGATGTTGGGGGCGCGGGTCTCGAGACGGACGACGTGCTCCTGCTTGAGTTGCAGTTCGGCGGCGTCTTCGATGGTGACGATGCGCTCAACGTTGGGAATGTAGCCGGAGAGCACGTTCAGCAATGTGGTCTTGCCGGCGCCGGTGCCGCCCGAGATCAGGAGATTTAGTTTTCCTTTCACCATGGTCGAGAGCAGTTCGAGCATGGCTTCGGTAAGGGTGTGGTTCTCGATCATGTTGCGAGCGGTGACAGGGTCGCGGCCGAAACGCCGGATCGAGAGGCAGGCTCCATCCAATGCGAGAGGAGGAATAATGGCGTTGACGCGGGAGCCATCGGGCAGGCGGGCATCAACCATGGGAGAAGACTCATCGACGCGGCGGCCCACGCGGGAAACGATGCGCTCGATAATCTGCATGAGGTGCCCGTTGTCCTTGAAGGACAGGCCGGTCAACTCCAGCTTGCCGGCGCGCTCGATGTAAACCTTATCGAAGCGGTTGACCAGAATGTCGGAGATGGTGTGGTCCTTCAGCAACGGCTCGAGCGGGCCGAGGCCGAAGATTTCATCGAGGATTTCGCGCGAAAGGCGCTCGCGCTCGGCAAAACTGAGGGGGATGATTTCATTGTTGACGGCATTGCGGATGAGGATGAGAACTTCTTCGCGGGCGGAGTCGCCGGTGGAACGGCCGAGTTTCTCGAGGTCAAGGCGATCGAGGATCTTGCGATGCAGGTCGGCTTTTACCTGCTGGTACTCGCTGTGCTCGAAGGTCTGGAGATTGGCCATGGACTCTCTATCTTAACAGCGGACTGCCACTTCTTCGATAGGAAGTCACTCACTTTGGTTCACAGCCCTGCCGGGGCAGCAGAACTGGTTTAGACCGTTTTGAATAGCGACCAGGCGGCACGTTTTACGTCGACGTTGTTGCGGGTCAGTTCATGCGCCAGGCCGGAAAAACAGCGGGCGATCTCGGTGTGGCTCTGTTCCATCACTGGGGTGCCGCGGTCAATCGCCGAGGAGATGGCGAAGTATTGATTGGGAACGCGCCATAGCAGCTTCACGCCGGCGGCGTTTTCGGCCTCTGCTTCGGTGAAGCCGGGCACCTTGCGGAAGCGGTTGAGCACCAGGCGTAGCCGTTCGCGGTTGCCGGTTTCTCCCAGATACTGTTGCACCCGGGCCGCGCTCCACAGAGAGGCCACATCGGTGCAGGCGACGAGCAGCACACACTCCGATAAATTGGCGACCAGGCGGCTGGCAGCGTCGAGGCGCGAAGAATTGTCCACCACCACGTAGCGGTAATGACTGACCAGAATATCGAAGAGGCGGACAAACTCCGCGGTAGAGGGTTCGATCGCGGCAGGGGCATTGGTCCCGGCCAGCAACTGCAGGCCGCCGCCATGGCGGGTCATGAAGCTTTCGAGCAGGGAACCATCCATGCGGTGCAGGTTGCGCGTGGCATCGGACAGGGTGAAGAGAGGCTTGAGGTTCAGATGCAGAGAGGTGTGCCCGAGCGGCGCCAGATCCACCAGAGCCGTGTTCCCGTGTGCGGACTGCAGCGCGAGAGCGAGGTTTACGGCCACGGTGGTGGCTCCGCTGCCGCCTTTGGCATTGACCACGGAGAACACCTTGCCGCGCGGCCCTTCTTTTTGTACCCGGCGCTGCGCGGTAGTGAGGCGGACGAAAGCTTCGAGAAGATCGGTGGTAGTGGTGGGACGCTCGATGAACTCACGGGCCCCGCCGCGCATGGCGCTGACAATCATCTGCGGCTGGTTAAGATTTCCGATGGCGAACACGGCGCATTCCGGCAGTTCCTGATGCAGAAGCTCGATGGCGCGCATGGCCACGGCAGGGTTGTCAGCGGGAATATCGATCAGCACGACATCGGGATTGGCGGCCTGCACACGTCGCGTTACCGGATCCGAGGCCGCAACCGGAAAACTGGCGCAGGTGTGAACCGTTCGTGCCACGCTGGTGCCATCCACCAGGACCTGCAGCACGGTGCGCTGCTCATTGTCGGTGGCAACGATAACGACGGAAAGCTCGGGCATAACCTCGCAACTTCTCCTACCAGCATAAATTACAACGCGACGTTCTGCTTGCTGCCCGGGGTTCCAAGCGCATTACCATGGGCCAGGTAAACTTTCCTGAAGGTTTCTTGTCGAATTTCTCGTTGTTGATAAAAGTGTCCGGATTCTTCGGCCCCGCCGGAGGTTCGGCGTTGGGCGAAATCCGGTGCACGGTGCATAGCACCATCAATTCCGAATTGCTCTTCTGGATACTCTTGCTTTTGAAAAAAGCGCCCAGGATAGGAATATCCGCCAGGCCGGGGACCTTATTCCAAATATCGGTGACACGATTGTCGATCAGGCCGGCGATGACGAAACTTTGCCCATCCTTCAACTCGAATTCGGTTTCCGCCTTGCGCGTGCTCAAGGCCGGAATGGTGAAACCGGAAATGGTAAGTGAATTGGCGTAGTCGAGAGTGCTGACCTCGGGTGCGACCGTGAGGTGAATATTACCGTTGGGCATGATCACGGGGGTGAACTCGAGCTTCACGCCGAACTCCTTAAAGGAGATGGTGACGGCAGTAAAACCCTGGCCGGGTTGCACAATGGGAAAGGGGAACTGGCCGCCGGCGAGGAAGCTGGCCTTCTTGCCGTTGACGGCGATGAGATTGGGTTCGGCCAGAATCTGCAGAAGATTTTTGGTTTGCAGGGCCTCAATCACCGCACCGAAATGAATATCGGGGCGGAACAAGAACAGATTCAGGACGTTGTTGACGCTTTGGTTGGTGGTGAAGCCCGGACTTGACCCTGTAGTCTGGCTGATCGCCTGCGAGCCGAAGCCGCCGAACTGGCCGGTGGTGGTGGTTCCAATGGTATTGCCGGCGCCAGTGGAAAAGAAGTTCGACCCGAGCTGGGTCATGGCGGTGCGGTCAACCTCGGCAAACTTCACTTCCAGCAGGACTTCCTGTGCTCCGACCGGACCGAAGGTGAGCACATTGATGACGTTCTTGGAGTAGGCGGTTGCGAGTTCTCCGGCGCGTTTGGCTACGTCCTCGGTAGTGACGTGGCCGGAGAGAACGATGGCGGCCCGCGAAGGGCTGACGGAAATCTGTTCCTCGGGAAAAACCCGGCGCTCTTCTTCCGCGCAGGCGCTGACATCGACGTTGACACGGAGATCGAAGCTGCGCGAGCGTTCGTTCTCGTCCCAGATCAGCAGGGAAACCTCACCCGGTGCGCGTCCATGAACCAGGATCTGGGTGGGAGTTATGACGGTGGCATAGGCGACAGTTGGGTCAGTGACCGAGATACGTTTGAGCCGTTCGGTGGTGTTGATGAGGAGCGACTTGTCGACCATCACGCGCAGCGGAGCCGAACCTTCGGGCTGGCCCGATTGAGACTGATTCGAGGCCGGCAGCGTAGCTTGAGCGGCGGGAGGAGCCGGTTCCTGCGGAGGCGCGGCCTGTTGCGGCCATGCCTCGGCCCGGTTGAATGCAGGCTTGGCGTAGCCTTGTTGAATCAGCACGGGAAGTAGAAGAGCCAGTGCGACCGCTGCGAAAAATATCGTGCGAACCTTCATCGGTTGATTCGTCTCCAAATGAGGAACTCTGCCGCGCCGTATGGAGCCCAGGCAGCGGAAAATCCTCTGCTGCTACTTGGGGTCTTCACTGCTCTGTTCTGGAAACTTGACGACATCCGGTTTCTTATCCCCTTGATACACCTCTACGTTGAGGGTGGAAGGTACGAGAGGTTTCTCAATCTTCGGCTGTCTGATGGAATGCGACACCGGCTTGGGTGCTTCCGGCGTGCCACCCTTGTATAAACCCCGGGCATTCGCCGCGTCCACGGAATCCTGATGGGTGTCGAGCGGGTTGCGCAGGGAGAGTTGAATCTTGCCCTCAGACTGAGCCAAGGTCAAGCGTTCGGCGTCTTCGGGCGAGGTGAGAAGCGTGATCACCGGAGTACTCTGAGCTTCACCGGAGGCATTGCGCTCCAAAGTATGGCCGGAGGCAATCACCGCCACATTCTGTAAGACCGTCGTGGTTTGGGGTTCGGAGCTGCCATTCGGGGTCCCGGTGAGGAGCACGTCGACGCGGGTTCCAGGTCCCACGAAACCGGCGACGGACACCACTTCGTTCACCCGCACCGAAACCGCGCGCATTCCGGGAGGAATCAGAGACGGCAGGCCGGAGCCGGCGTTTTCGGGAGCGAGTTTGCTGGGCAGAATGAATTCGCCCTTAGAGATGGGAATGATTACGCCGCGGCCGAGCACCTGAGACTTTCTGGGGAAAGTTCCAGCAGGCAGGCCGGACGGCGAGAACTTGGCTACGCGGATATTTGGATCTTCGATCCTGGCGCCCACCTGAATATCCTCGGCCGCCACGATCACGTCCGTGCCCGGTTCGCTGGACGGGCCTTTCCCTAGCAAATTCTTGTAGACCAGCAGGCTTACCACGGTGCCCAAGGCTAAAGCCAGAATTCCGATCATCAACAGACGGGTACGGTTCATAGCGCTCCATCAGGACAAAACAATGCGGCGATATCTAATTCGGCGATCTCTAATGAAACGACCTGTACGGTCATCGCGAGAGCATGGCCGCTATCGTGCCGCGCGGGTTCCTTGTTTACTGGCTGATCGAACTGGCGACATTGGAGAAAACATTGTTCGCGTTAGAGCCGATCAACCGAATCGTTCCCACGACGATCACCAGGATGACGGCCAGCATCACGGCGTATTCCGCGATATCCTGCCCTTCGTCCTCGCGCCACAATCTTCGAAGAAGCTCCATAGCTCGCCCTCCTTAAAACATCACTGCCCGAACGGCTTTAAGCCGATCAAAAGCCCCATGCCCTCTTTCGAGATAGCACCCACTCGCCGGACCGCTGCAGAGAAGTTTTGTTGAACCCACTCATAATAACCCGCAAAATGCTCCGGAGGGGTAATTTCTTGCGCACCTGTGGCCACCCGCGCAGCCCTCTGGATGGCATTGGCGGGCCTCGTGAGAATGATCGCCTGAGCGTCTTCGTAGGAAACGATCCAACCGGGGGCGCTTCGCAATCCGGTCGCCAGGGCTGAATCGGGGGGACAAGCACGGTCTCGATACTCCAGCGCTGGAGCGGTTCGTTCCAATCGTCTTTCAATTGATAAGTATCGGCGAAGTGCTTCAGAAATTGTTCTCCATAAAGATCGGCCCTGCCGTCGATGAATACGCGGGTGGAAGGGTAGAGCTTCCAGATCAGATAACCACCCCAATCGTAGTGGTTGAAGACTGGCCCCGAGGGCGGGTGGGTCTCGAGAAATGCCACCGCTCGGGCCGGGAAGTTCTGCACTTCAGACTGCGGCTGACGCAGTACGACCTGCCAGACATGCACGGCGGCAAAGATCATCATCGCCAGCACGATTCCAGCGTTGAGCAGGCGGCGAGGGGCCGGCGGAGTATGCAAGCGACCATCATGTGCCATATGCAAGGACCCAATGCCCTGGGAAATCAGCCTCCGGGAAATCAGCGGGGCTGCGATCAGGACAAACAAAGGCATCATGCGAATCGAAGAAAGGCCTGCATACAGGCTCACGGCCAGCAGAAGCAGGTCGCGTGCCCGCACTGGCAGGCGTGACCAACTCAAGGCCGCGAAAGCAGCCAGCACCATCAGCAGAAATGGCCAATACTCAGCATGATGGAAGTTGGGCGAGGCCCATTCGGCGATATAGTTCTGCATCGCCTGGGAGCGAAGCGTTTCAATCGGGTAGGTGAAGAGCCGCAGGCCATTGGGGTTGAGGGGAACAAGCAGGAAGTCAAGCAACAAAACGAAGGCTGCGGTGCGCAGGCGCGCCGCTCTTAAGTGTGCCAATCTGAGTTCGATCCACTCCCCCGCGAGGAACAACGCCGACAGGACCAAACCCAGGGCGAACCCGGCGTGCAGGTTTACCCAGAGAAGGGTGAGCGGCAGAGTCCACCACAGAATCTGAGGCTTGCGTTCCGCGCGTTCGAGAATCAGCAGCCACAGACTGGTCAACAGAAGAGAAATCACTTGCGGACGCACTCCCCAGACCGGCACAGTGGCCCACGCTGCGTAGAGCGTAACCACCCCCGCAATTAAGCAATCAGGCCCGCAGCGCAAGTACAGCAAGAAAAACGTCCCGCAGAGAATTGCAGCAAATACCACAATTAACCCGCCCCAACCCGCGGCGAGCTGCAGTTCGTAAATGAAGACCTCGCTAAGCCACTCGTGTGCCACCCACGGCGCTCCGGCACGAGTGTAGGAAAAAGGATCCGTGTGGGGAACGGCACCCTGCTGCGCGATGTATTGCCCGGCCTTGAGATGCCACCACAGGTCGGGATCGGTGACGTTGCGCGCCGCCATGGCGAACAGGCCGAGAAACAGCACAATCGAAAATACGGTCTGGGTGGTTAGCAGCCGGTTCATGGTTCTGGATTATCGCCTTCTCGTTTTATCGTCGTTCTGATTCATCGCTCAGGTTCGCCGTCCAGGTCCGCCGTCCAAGTGCGGGAACGAATCAAGAAACTTAGAGCCACGCAAACCGCGAGCGGCAAAACTGGACTGGTATACAGCGGCAACTCCCACCACCGCTGCAAGACGCTTTGTGAAACCACGCTTGCGCCTGCTGTCAAAGCGGCGGCGGCCAACCAGGGCCAGGCGAGCAGCAGCCAAACCGAGAGCGCCGCAAGTTGAGTGAACCGGTTCGCAGCCGTCACACGCAAGCTGCCCCACTGGAGCAGGCACAACACGCCCGGCAATAGGAGGAGCTGGGTGTGCGGCGCGAGCGTCGGCACCACCAAAAGCGTTCCCGCCAGGAGGAGACTGATGGCGAGCCAGAACGCGGGCGTATTTGCGGGATAGCGCCGGAATGGCCAGCAAAGCCACAGCGCCAAGAGCAGCACAACCGCGGCCGCATACGGGCCGCCACGCGGGGTAAACCAAACGTCGAGCAGCGATCGCCCGAAAGTGTAGTGGCGGTATGCGTCCACAATCTGGACAAAGCGGCCGATCCAGCCCGGCTGCATCCATTCGGCCGCGCCAATCAGCAATGCCATGGATGCGGCGAAGCTCCAGGCGAGCGCTTGCCGGCGCCTCCAATCGCTGATGCTCCACAATGCCAGCCCCGGCAACAGAACGATCGTGAACTGGGGTTTGAGGGTCGAGGCGGCCAGAAAAATTCCGGCCAGAATAAGACGCCCACTTGCGAGCAGCGCCAGCGTCGCCGCCAGCAGAGCTGCGGCGAGCAGGCTGAGGTTGAGCAATCGAAGCCCCTGCAATGCTGGAAAGCTGCCCAAAGTGAAGACGAGGATAGTGAGCACTTGAACCGGCGGCGGTCGAAACCGAAACGCTCGCATCCAGAGCAGTACGCTACAAGCTACCGCCAATATCGATCCGCACAGAAAGACAGTCTTCGCGGCAGGGAAAGAGAGGTAGACCGTCGGCCACAGCAAAAATGCGGTGTACAACGGATAAGCGAACCCTCCGGCGAATTCGGAGGGATCGTCGCGATACGCCGCTATTCCCGGCGCCCCATAAATCTCACTCTGAATTTCGTGGGCAACCGCGGCACTATAGGGATCGCGCCCGTGCAAGAGGAATTCGTGCGCTCCCCACCAGGGAGCGTAGAGATCGGAAAAGTGCTGAGACTGGCCCGCGCCCCAGATCTCGACTACGTAAAACGCCATACATGACGCGGAGACGATCGCCGCCAACAACCAGAGTGCGGCCCTGCGGTTGGATGGCGTGCCGTTCATGAGGCGGCCAACTCCCCTGGCGCGCTCGCTCGAATCTGGCCGCTTCGGATTTGCGAAATCGAAAGGTTGGTGACGGCGATGGCTAGCGCCGCCACCAGCACTCCTCCGAAAATATCGACTAGATAATGCCACTCCAATAATAAGATGGCGACGATCAGCAAGCCGTCATAGACCGCGAGTACCTGCTACCATCCGCTTCCAGCGGCGCAGGAACCACATCACGATGAGCGGTTGCGCGATGTGCATGCAGGGAAAGGCGATGAAGTAATCGGTAGAGATGCGACGGATCGGAACGTGATTCCACAGCGCCAGGGCGTTCGTGATCAGGAATTTCTGAATGCTGTAGGTTTGCAGCATATCGGGAAAGCGGGAGAAGTGTTTCAAGCACAAAGCGTACGGCCCGTGACTTGGCCACAAATAAAACATGGCGAGAGCGAGGTAATACGCCATCAGAATCGTGCCCACGAATTGCAGGCCACGGTGCCTGCCCTCACAAAGCGTGACCAGAATTATCCCAGCCCCAATCTGCGGGAACATGCCGAAGTAGATGAATTCCAAAAAATGAAAGAAGCCGATGGGGAAAATTCGGAGCGCCCGGTGCGATAAGTCATAAACAGACCAGCCATGCATGATCCACTGGTCCATCGCGTTAAAAATGGGATCGTAAGCGAAGTTGAAGCGCACCGAAACAATGATGCAGTTGTAGGCGAGCACCATGAGAAAGCCGATAAACAAGTAGAGAGCCGGCAAGAGGACTGCCAAGGCGCTGCTGCGTGTTTCAGCCAAACTTCGACCCTCGCGGAATTCGACGATGGCGGCGGTATCGACGGTCAGAACGAGGGCCTTGATCCATCCCAAGAACCAGCACAGAATGACGAAATAGATCAGCAAGAGAATCACACGGAGCGGGGAGCGGCGGTATTTCTCGAGCAGTGGCGCCACCGCTGTTCTCCAGGGCAATCCGATCAAGCCCAGCACGGCCGCTACGAAAACTGATTGCGCCGCCAGCACAAACCAGTACGCGATGCCAAGAGCCTTCCAATCCATCGAGAGTGGCAGATGCAACCGCTGCAAGCAGGGAATTACCGCGGCCGCAAGCCCGAGGCCGATCCAGTAATGCCAGTAACGCGGCTTCATCGAGGTGGTCATTATTAGTTCAAGCCCATTATTTCAACTGCTCCGCTTCGCCGTTATTTTCCAGATGCCGTTCCCGCAAGAGCACGACTGCCAGCATCGGCAAGTACATAAACAGGACAGTCCAGCGCCCCACCTGTGTGATGGAGTGGGGGACGTGGTACCAGCGCCACAGGCAGGCACCCCAACTGAAAAACACAGTCCAAACAATTTCGCGGCGTGACTTGGGAATAAGCCACAGGATGAAGCTGTCGTAGAACCAGCGTTGCGGCATGAGCGCTGTCAGCAAAAGGAAGCGGGCGTCGAGCTTGCGATAGCGGAAAAGAGCCAAGGCCAGCAACGGGCCGGGAAGAACCAGGAAAGGGACGAACCGGGCATAGAGATAAAGGTGGCCCAGCCATAACCATATCCACGCCGGCATCACGAAAAAAGTGAGCGCTACAGCGACCAGGCAGGCCAACAGACCTCGCCAGGTCGGAGCTGTAAGCAAAATGGGCAACCCTAATTGCGGCTTCGCCAGGGTGGCGGGCAGCAAGGGCGCGAGAAACGCGCTGGCCATAATCAATGGCGCCCATTGGGCCTCGAGAAGGCCGGCCCAGTATGGATAAGCCAGGAACAGCAACAGGCGGTGATAGCCATGGCGCGACACCCCAAAAGCGAGCAGCGCGGAGCTGATCCCGTAGAAGGCACCACTGGCAACGGCCGGCCGCATCCACGCGAAGGGGAGGCCGAAAATGGCGGCCGTCAAAGGATACAACTGCATGGGCCGGTCATAAGGATTGCGGCCTGCCAAAAGGTCCTGGACGGCCCAGGTGGCCCAATTGAAGTCGCCGCCGGTCCGGTGGGTGTGGGTAAGCAGGAGCCAGCAGAATATTCCGCTGGCCACACCGATCAATGCGGAGACTGTGATTCGCTTTAGCACCTTAGAATTTTGTCCCAGCGAATTTTGACCCAGAGAATTTTTGCCCCACCAGTTGTAACATGGGGCGGCCGGTTTTTTACGGGTTTGAAAAGGTGGTGATGGCCTCACTCCAGGTGCGATCGCGGGGGCAATTCGTAGTTTTGTTTCTGATCTCCGCCCTGGCGGCGGCCAGCATGTGGTTTTATGTCGACCACGTTCTCATCCCCTATCAAACAGCGGACGCCCTGGCCCACGACCGTCCGCGCGGCAACCTGTCCGACCTTTACCCGCGCTGGCTGGGAGCGCGCGAGTTACTTCTGCACGGCCGCAACCCATACAGCCGGGAAGTGACGGTCGAGATTCAACAGGGATATTACGGGCGGCAGCTCGATCCTTCGAACCCCGACGATCCCAAAGACCAGGAGGGGTTTGTTTATCCCGCTTATGTCGTGTTCCTCCTGGCGCCCACGATCAAGCTTCCGTTCGATATGGTCGAAGGCGGTTTTCGCTGGCTGTTAGCAGGGTTGTGCGGCCTGGGCGTCCTGTTATGGCTGCGCAGCCTGCAATGGAAATTGTCTGTTCCGGCAAAACTTCTTTGCATGTTGCTCACTCTGGGAAGTATTCCGGTTGTGCAAGGCATCAAGCTGCAACAACTGAGCTTGCTGGTCGCGGGCATTCTGGCGGCATGCGCGGGATGTATGGCCGGAGGTTTTCTATTCTTTGCCGGAGTGTTGCTTGCACTCGCCACGATCAAGCCTCAACTGACCTGGCCGCTCGTGCTCTGGTTGCTGTTGTGGTCGGCCAGCAAATGGCGCTCGCGCTGGAAGCTCACGGCCGGTTTCGCGCTGGTCATGGGCTTGTTGCTGGGCGGAGCCGAGTGGGTATTGCCCGGCTGGTTGGGGATGTTCATTCGGGCAATCCACGAGTATCACCAGTACACGCAGAACCAGTCCATCCTGCAATGGCTGTTCGGTGCTCAGGCTGGAAGCTGGATGGAATGTCTGGTGGTGGCGGCGTGCGCATTCTGCCTCTGGCCTTTCCGCCGAGAGCCAGCGTCCAGCGCAGGTTTTGGCCGGGCGTTAGCTCTCGTGCTGGCCCTGACGGTTTTGATTGTTCCCATGTATGCGCCCTACAACCAGGTGCTGTTGCTTCCCGCCATTTTGTCTTTGGCGCAAACTTTGTCTCTGGCGCGAAATGTGGCGGCCGGAGCGGAAAGTTCGCCGGCATTCCGGTTCGCCCGCGGCATCGGTGGCTTACTTCTAGTTTGGCCCTGGGTGGCAACGCTGGGTTTGACCGCGGCATCGTTCTGGCTGACTAACGAGCGCAGCCAAAAAGTCTGGACGCTGCCGTTCTACTCGACCTTTGCGTTCCCCATCTTCGTCTTCGGTGTTCTCCTGCTGGAGACAAGAAACAGGAACAGGACAGGAACAGCGCAGAGTGCGTAAAGGTTGGTCCTCAGTGCCCAGACGTGCAGGGGCGGAAGAAAAAGAATGGCCAGCAGCGCCGCGGTGGTCCGAATTCTCGCGCCCCAGCCAGTGGCGTCGGGCTGCCGTGCGTGCCACAGGCCATGCAACAGCAGAGAAATTGGCAATAACAAGAGGCTCAGATCGTGCGGGTTCAGGTGGTAGCTGACCAGCAGAGCAACCAGCACGGTGGTGGCGAAAGCAGAAGCATACTCGTTTTGTCCCGCGGCCGGCGAGTTCTGACCAGACGCAGGCAGCACGGGTGTCCAAACGGTTGTAGCTTTGATCGGCGTAGCTTTGACTAGGGCGGCGGCGGCGGACAGAATTGCGACCGCCGTGATCGCCAAAGAGGACTCACCAGGAAGGAACAAAGCGGCCAAGCCTCGGAAATTGGCCATAGCGCGAGGAACAATGCCAGCAAACGGTTGCGCCTGAAGATGCGCCAGAAACCTGGGATAGATGGCGAAAACAGACCATCCAGAAATTGCTGCCGAGAGCCCCGCCAAACCCAGAGCTACCAGGCTGAAGCCCTTCACAAATTCGCCTCTGATTCTTGCACTGCTGGTCAGAATCAAAACGAATGCCAGCGGCAGCACCAGTTGGAATTTGAAGAGTCCGAGGGCAAGCCAACATCCCGCTGCGAATGGGCGATCGCGCCGCAGGGCGGTGAAAGCGAGAACCACGAGGAGCAGGAGCAGCAGCGAATCCTGCCCCTGCAGCAGGCACAGCAACAAGGGAACAAACGTGAGCGATGCCGCGAGCAGTATGCGCCAATCCCAGGGCGCCAGCGCGCTTTTTGCCAACTGCCGCGCCGCGGCAGCAAGGAATGCGAGGTTGAGCAGAAACCACAGCAGGTAGGCGCGCTGCAGCGGGAGCCAGGCTACGGCGAGATAAAGCGCGGCCTCAAATGGGGGGTGAATGTAGAGGGTGCCGACCTTCCGGAAAAGCGAGCCTGGTATTGGCGCTGGAGGCTGGCGTCATAGAGTCGGTGCCCGTGGCCATCGGCCAGCATGCGCGCGGCGCAATAAAAATCAGGGAAGTCGGTACCTTGCAGCGACGACGAAAAATACATGGCAACTACAGCGGCCAGAGAAAATATGAAGGCAAGCAGAATGATCGTCTTCAATTTCAAGTGGGATATTGACTGGGATTTCGGCTGGGATCCCGACTGGCGCTGGGGAAGCGATGCCAGGTTGCGACTTGTATCGGGCGGGAGCACGCCGCCGCAGTCTATCGAAGCTGCGGCGGAAGCGCTATGGGTGGTCTCAGGAAAGGCTCTTCCGCCGAGGCCGGATTCCTGTCACTATTCTTATCGACGCGACTTCGGGTAACATGAAGTGGCGCGCCATGCCATGGTTCTGAACTCCATACGAACTCCGCAAAGTTCCGGTTCGGGGGTTTTCCCTGCGCTGGTACTGGTGCAGGGGAACGAGCAGAAGAACATCGTCCTGAACCGGACGCCCTTTAGTGTGGGGCGCAAGGTTGACAAGGACCTGGTGATTGCCGATCCGCGGGTTTCGCGGGACCACGCTTTGATCGTGCTGGAGGCGGAGGGCTTTTTCCTTGTCGATCAAGGGAGCAAGCATGGCACCTTCGTCAACGGCGAGCGCATTCAGCGGCAGAAGCTGGAGCGCAACGATCGCCTCGAGTTTGGCGCACGCGATTCCACCTACGCCATCTTCAATCCCGCGCACGGCACCTCCAATACGGCGCGCGAATTCCTGAGCCAGATCTCCGGCATACAGATCTCGCAGGAAGCCACCGACCTGGAGAAGCTGACGCTATTTCTGGAAGCGGCGCGCAAGCTGAACACCGCCGGCGTGCTGGACGAAATCCTGATGACCATGCTCGAGGTCACACTGCGCTTGACGCGCGCCGAGCGCGGTTATGTGTTTCTCAAGGATGAAGACGGCAGCCTGCGCCTGGCCGCGGGGCGCAACAGCAAGGGCGAGCCGCTGCTCGACGACAAAACCATTTCGCACTCTGCGCTGGACGAGTCTTTGCGATCGAATTCGGAGTTCCTGCTCACCGATACCGGCAGTTCGATGGATATGGCCGGGCGCCAGAGCATTGTGGCCTACGACCTTCGCACCGTGATTTGTATTCCGCTGCGCAAGCGGCAAGTGCAGTCCAGCCGTGACCAGGCGACGCTGATGCCGGTGGCGGCACCGGCGCCGCCGGTGGATGCCTCCGCCGAGGTAGCCGGAGTTCTTTATGTGGACTCCCGTTTCGCGTCGCGGGAATTCTCCGGTGTGGGCCACGATATTTTGCGCGCCATCGCGACAGAAGCCGGATCGCTGATCGAAAACGCCCGCCTGGTGCAGGCCGAGGAAGAGTCGCGCAGGTACCAGCAGGAGTTGTCGATCGCCGCCAACATCCAGCAGCGGCTCATGCAGGTGAAGATCCCCGATGTGCCATTTGCCAAACTACGAGGCAAGAATCTCTCTTGCAAGGAAATTGGAGGGGACTTCTTCGACGCGCTCAATACCAAGGATGGCCTTGCGGTCGTGCTCGCGGACGTGAGCGGCAAGGGAGTTTCAGCGGCGCTGCTGGCTTCGACTTTGCAGGGCATGATCTACTCGCACTTGAGTTCGGGCATGCCTTTGCTCCAGGTGGTGGCCGCGGTCAACCACTTCTTTACCGAGAAGCTGGTGGGAGAAAAATACGCCACCGTCCTGTTAGCCCGGTTGCGGCGGGACGGCGATTTGGAGTACGTCAATTGCGGCCATGTGCAACCGCTACTGGTTTGCGGCGGAGAAGTGATACGCCCGCCGCACGGCAATGTGCCGGTGGGGCTGCTCCCGGATGCGACTTTCGAAAGTGCGCGTTGCCAGCTCAATGCGGGCGACCGTTTCATCCTGGTGACGGATGGCGTTACCGAAGCCGAGAATGCCATGGGCGATTTCTTTGAAGATTCGCGGCTGGAAGCGACTGCCGCCAAAACGCCCACGCTCGAAGGCATTTTCGCCGCCGTTACCGAGTTCTGCGCGGGAAATCCCCTGAACGACGACTGCACCGTGGTCGAGCTGCTGTATTCGCCCGACCCGGTACCCAACTAAATCGTTGCACTGTGCGGCCAGTTCCGACGCCCGGCCTCTTGTCTCCCGCCCCATTCATCAGATTTTCACCCGTTTGTAACCGTCGTGTAACATTGCGCCGATAGAACCAAGACCATACCGATTCTCAGGAGGAATGACCGCGTGATGCGCAGACTCACCCTGCTTTCATTGGTTTGTTTTCTGGCTTTGCCGCTGCTGGCTCAGACCACATTGAACGGAGCGGGCGCGACGTTCCCGTATCCCATGTATTCCAAGTGGTTCAGCGAATACCATAAACTGCATCCCGAGATTCAAATTAACTACCAATCCATTGGCAGCGGTGGCGGCATCCGCCAGGTGACCGAAGGTACGGTGGATTTCGGCGCCAGCGATATGCCGATGACGGACAGCCAACTGGCCGAAGCTCAGACCAAACAGAAAACTAAAATTCTGAACATTCCAACGGTGCTAGGCGCGGACGTGCCAGCGTACAACGTACCGGGAGTCAGCGGCGAGGTGAAGTTTACCCCGGACGCGCTCGCAGGAATCTTTCTGGGCAAGATTACCAAGTGGAATGACAAAACCATCACCAGCGTGAATCCCGGAGTCAATTTCCCCGACAAGGACATCATCGTGATTCACCGCTCCGACGGCAGCGGCACCACCTTCATCTGGACCGACTATCTGTCGAAGATTAGCTCGGAGTGGGAGAGCAAGGTGGGCAGGAACACATCCGTGCAGTGGCCGACTGGGCTGGGTGGCAAGGGCAACGAAGGCGTGGCTGGCCAGATTCGCCAACTCGCCGGCAGCATCGGCTATGTCGAGTTGATTTACGCGGTGCAGAACAATATTCCCTACGGCAGCGTGCGCAACGCCGCCGGCGTATTCATCAAAGCATCACTGAGCGGGGTAACGGCGGCGGCGTCGTCGGCGCCGAAATTGCCGGCGGATTTTCGCGCTTCCATCACGAATGCCCCCGGCAAAGACGCGTATCCTATTTCCAGTTTTACCTGGTTGCTGATACCGGAGCAGTCCAAGGATGCGGCCAAAGGCAAGATGCTCGCCGATTTTCTGAAATGGATGGTCACTGACGGGCAAAAGATGACGGCCGCTCTCGACTATGCACCGCTGCCCGATGTCGTGAGCCAAAAGGTGAAAGAGACAATCAAGCAGGTGAAGTAACGGTAGTGGGTCAGTCTGACTTCGACAGCTGATGGCTTTATCGTCCGAGGCGACGATAGACCAGTGGCGCGTAGCGACAAACGGCGAGAATGAAAACAGGGGGGAGAAATGCGATTGACCAATTGAAACGATGAAGACGAACAGCCTCGTAAATCATCATGCTGGTAAGCATTCCCAGCATAAACAGAGCCAGCAGTAACACCACGAATACCGATCGCGGTGACTGGTTTTCGAGTATGCGAATGTCCCAGCCTCGGTTTAGATACTCAAATGACTCAAGCGGGCGGCTCATTATCTGCAAATTATAACGCTAACCGACAATCCCTCCTAGACTGATCCGTTGCCGAAGTAACCCACGCATCGGCTCAAGAGGGTGCGAGGGGGACGGGTTCGGGATATTACCCTTGATTCTCCCGTGCGCATCTGTCCTCATCAACCCCGCGACGATGTCTTATACTAGTGGTTTGCAGAAGGCCTGCACGGAATACCCTCGCACATGGCTCGCATTTCGCTCGACAATCCAGAGTATTACCTCAACCGCGACACTTCCTGGCTCGCATTTAACCGGCGTGTGCTCGAGGAAGCCGAGGATGAAGGCAACCCGCTGCTGGAACGCCTAAAGTTTCTGGCCATCACGGCAAGCAATTTGGACGAGTTTTTCGAGATTCGCGTGGCCGCCATGGTGCAGCAGATCGAGGACGGCTACAACGAGGCTGGACCCGATGGGTTAACGCTGAGTGAGAAGCGTGAAATTCTGGCGCGCCTGGCCCACAAGTTCGTCGGCGACCAATATGAGTGCTGGAACGCGCTGCGTCCAGCATTGGCCGAGCATGGAATCCGGCTTCTGGCCCTGCACGAACTGGATGCGGAGGCACGGCGGTTTGTCGATGAGTATTGCGAAAAAGAACTGGATCCACTGCTGACTCCGGTGACGGTCGATCCTACGCACCCGTTTCCCCGCGTCATCAATAAAGCGCTGTGCCTGGGTTTTCTGTTGCGGCGGCGGCGGCGCTCGGCGCTCACGTATACGGGCGTGGTCTCGGTGCCCCGCGCTCTGCCCCGTCTGGTGCGCTTGCCTTCGGAGAATACGACTGACTTTATTTTCCTCGCCGATCTAGTTGCGCACCACGCCCAGCACATGTATCACGGCTATGACATCGTATCGTCGGCGCCTTTTCGCGTGACGCGGAACAGCAATTTGTATCTGCAGGAAGAAGAAGCGCGCAATCTTCTGGAATCGGTGCGCGCGGAGCTGCATAACCGGCGCAAGGGCGATGCCGTCCGCCTCGAAATCGAGGCCGATGCCGACCCGGAAATCATCGAGCGCCTGCGCACCGTGTTCGAACTCGATCCCTGGCAAGTGTTTCCGGTGAATGGCCCGGTAAATCTTTCGCGGCTCTTTAACGTGTACGAGCAGACGTCGCGCCCCGATCTTAAATACCGATCTTTCGCGCCCCGCGAGCTGCGGCTTACCGCCAAATCGCAAAATCTGTTCGAGGAGCTGCGGCGTCACGACGTGTTGTTGCACCATCCCTACGATTCCTACGACGCGGTAGTGTCATTCATCGAGTCGGCGGCCGAAGATGAACACGTACTTTCGATCAAGCAGACGCTTTACCGCACCAGCGAGCATTCCTCGATCGTTCCTTCGCTGATCGATGCCGCTTCGCGGAAGGAAGTGACGGCAGTGGTCGAGTTGAAGGCGCGCTTTGACGAAGCTCACAACATTCGCTGGGCGCGCGATCTGGAAGATGCCGGCGTGCAGGTCTTCCACGGTCTGGTGGGACTGAAGACGCACTGCAAGCTTTCGCTGCTGGTGCGGCGCGATCCCGATGGCATACGCAGCTACGCGCATATCGGAACGGGCAACTACAACGCCACCACGGCGCGAATCTACACTGATCTGAGCCTGTTCACCGCCAATCCGGAGATCACCCGCGCGGTGCACGACGTCTTCAGTTTTCTCACGGCGTATGCCGAGAACCCCAGCTACGATCCGCTCCTGGTCGCTCCTCTCGATCTGGCGGAAAAATGCATCGCGCTGGTCGATCGCGAGGCCGATCACGCGCGCCAGGGCCGGCCCGCGCGCATTATCGCAAAGATGAACGCGCTGCTCGACAAGAATATGATTCAGGCGTTGTATCGCGCATCGCAGGCGGGAGTGGAGATCGATTTAATTGTGCGCGGCATCTGTGCACTGCGCCCCGGCGTGCGCGGGCTGAGCGACCGCATTAAGGTGCGCAGCATTGTGGGACGTTTTCTCGAGCACAGCCGCATTTATTATTTCGGCAACGGGGGCGAGGAAGAAATCTACATTGGTAGCGCCGATTGGATGCCTCGCAACCTCTACGAGCGCGTCGAAGTGCTGGTGCCCCTGCGCGACGAATTCCTGCGCGAACGAGTGCGCCGCGAGATTCTCGACGCCTACCTCGCCGATAACCGCAAGGCCCGCATCTTATTGCGGGATGCGACGTATATCCGGGCATGGCAGCCCATGCACGGCAAACGCAACCGCAGACCGCCCACGGGCGCGGCGGCCTTCAGCGCGCAGGATTATTTGATCAGCGTGGCCGAGGGCAAGCAGGCGGCGGGGTTTGCCTTACCGCAACCGGCGGCAAGGAAGCGCAAGGTTTCCGCAGGAAGAGTACGATAGTCCGCGATGATCATCTATTTTCTGCGTCACGCCAGCGCCGGTGAACCCTTCGCAAACGCGAAGAAGGACGAGAAACGCGCACTCGATAAAGAAGGCATCGAGCAGTGCGGCTACGTGGGGCGGGCATTGGCGGCGATTGAGGCGCAGGTCGATTGCATCATTTCCAGCCCGCTCAAGCGCGCCACGCAGACGGCATCGCTGGTCGGCAACGAGATGAGTTATGAGGGCAAGCTGCAAATCGAGGCCGCGTTGCGTCCCAGCGCAAGCTTCGCCGACTTCCGCAAGCTGCTGGAAAAATATGGCAGCCAGGAATCGATCATGGTCGTGGGTCACAACCCCAACCTGAGCCAGTTCCTGGGCTCGGTGATCAGCGAGTCCGGTTGTGAAGCCTCGGTGGATCTGAAGAAGGGGGCCGTGGCGCGAGTCGACATGCGCCGCAGCTCGGGCACGCTGATGTGGTGTTTGACGCCGAAGGCGCTGCGCACGCTCTACACGGCCGCAGTGGAAAGTTCCCGTCCGAAGACTTCGCGGAAATAAGCGGCGTCTTTCTCGATCGCCCATAATTCCAAATCGACTCCCATGCGCCGGCGGGGAACCAGCGTCAGCCGCACCTCGGCCGCGCGCTGGCTGACGCGCACTTTCTGCACGGCGCGGGTGCGGCCCAGGTTCAGGGAGCGGGCCAGACGCAGCAGCAGAATCGCTTTTTGCACGCTGCCACGCTCGGCAGGGTCGATGGCCTTCATGGGCCCATCTTCCATGATGGGCCGCGACTTTCCCAGATAGCGCGCAATGGCCGCGATGATGCGGCGCTGCTGCGGCGTGTAACCCAGAATCTCGGAATTCGAAATGATGTAATAGGTATGCCGGTGGTGGCCGTTGCGGTTGACGTAGTCTCCAACTTCGTAGAGCATGGCCGCTGCCGAGAGCCACTCGCGGAACTCCGGCCCCAGCCCATGGACTGAACGCAGCGTGGAAAACAAGAACATGGCCGAAGCGCGAACGTCGAGCGCGTGTTTCATATCCACCTGATAGTGCTCGACGGCGCGCGTGATCGATTCCCAGCGTTCCGATTCAATCTGTTTTCCCGAGCGCGTGCTGTGGTCGTGCTCGGCGGCCATCTGCGCCAAAAGGCCGTCGCGCAGGCCGAGCGGGGAATAACGGAATCCCTTGAGATGGCAGCGGTCGAGCAGTTCGTGGTAGACAATTGCGCCGGCGACAACAATTTCCGCCCGCCGGGGGCCGATGCCTTCGATCTGCCGCCGCTCCTCCACCGGCAGGCGCGCCAGCCGTTTGGCTAACCGCGTCATTTCCGAGCGGGAGACGGCCGTGCGCTGCCGGCTTCCGTTCTTCCGTAGATGGCTTGCCGCAGCCGCCAGTGCAGCGGCGGTCCCTGACGTGGCAATTACATTCCTGACCTTGGCGGCCACCACGCGGGAAGCAACGCGGTTCACCTCGCGAGCCACAAAGCCCTGCAGCCTTTTGAGTTCGCCCTTGCGGGGAGGGTCGTGCGCCAGGAATTCGTCGGTGAGCCGCACGGCGCCGAGCGGCAAACTCACCATGTCGCGAATGTGGCCCCGCCCCGAAACTGTCAGTTCACAGCTTCCGCCCCCCAAGTCGAGCATCAGAGCTGGAGAGCTATCCACGCGGAGATTCGCCACCAATCCCAGGTGAATCAGCCGTGCTTCTTCGAGTCCGGAAATAATTTCGACCTTCCAGCCGGTAGCGGAACGTACCCACTCCAGAAACGCCTGCGAATTGCGGGCATCGCGCAGGGCGCTGGTGGCGACGACGCGAACGGGGTCGGTAACCACCTGCTGCGTAGCGCGATGAAATCGCCGCAAGACCTTGACGGTCTCGGCCATTGATTCCGGCGCAAGAAAGCCGGAACGGAATACGCCTTCGCCGAGACGCGTAACTTCGCGGTCTTCATGAATGGCTCGCAGGCGGCCGCGCGTGAGCCGCGCGATCTTCAGCCGGACGGAATTGGAACCGATATCAACCGCGGCAAAGGTGGGCATGAGGCAAGGCCAACAGTTTACATGCCTGAGGCCGCCGGGTCATCCGGTGCGCGAAGAGGCTGGAGGTCAGTTGCGCGGCGGAGAACCCTTGACGCCGGGTTGCGGTTTGATTTCGGCAAGAGCATTCAGCAGGTTATGGGCGCAATTGAGCAACAGGAGCCTTGTTGGCGTGTGCCCGCCGGGTCGCATTGGATGTCATACTCCAGGGTAGCGGGGTGGGCCGCGCACAAATCACACTGCGCCGTGCCCTCGCGTGCCCGGAAGGTCATCGAGTCTGCCACAATGCCCCCTGTTCAAAGGTTAGTCCTCACCCGCACGCGGGGCAATGGCCCTCCGCTCAGATGGTTGTGATCGGGATCACGTGGGCTGCGACCGGGGAAGGGAACAGGCTGTCCCGGCGCTACTGCAGCTTCGCATATTCCGCTTTGGCTTGTTTGAGGATGGGGATGTCCGGGTCGGCGTCTTTCCACAGCACGAAAAAATCCTCGTAGGCGGCGCGACCCTTAGCCGTCTCGCCAGCGAGCGCATAACCGCGAGCCACGCCAAGATGCGCCAGTGAGCCGATTGCGTCGTTGGCAACAATCCCACGATGTTCGAATATTTTCGAGAACTCGGCCGCTGCCTCGGCGCCCTTGCGCTCGGCCAGATAGGCTTCGCCGCGCACGTAGACAGGATACAGATTTACGGGCTCCCAACCGGCTCCCACGGCTGCGAACTGGTATTGAGTGGCGGCTTGTAAGGCCTCGATGGCCTTGGCAGCGTCTTTGCGCGTGAGCGCGATCTGGCCACGCAGGGTGGGCAAGTAATGGAACTGTACCCAAGTATCTTCGGGGAACTGTTTGGCTAACTCATCCACGAGGGCCTGCGCCCCGGCCGGGTCTCCGGCGATGGCCAAGGCCAGTCCCGCGACATATTTCACATCCCGCGCCCTTGAAAGTTTCAACGCCGCCGCTACTCTTTGTTTTGCTTCCGCCATATTTCCAAAAAAAGATTCCCGCAGTCCCGCTCTGGCTTGATCGAATGCGGCGACTTCGGGCTCGTCGGCATGTTCCGCCGAGGCCGTGGCCTGGTCGCTGAGTTCGCGCGCCTTCGCCAGCTTCCCGGAATAGGCATAGGTATCGGCTTCCATGGCCAGGATGATATCCTCCACGCCCGGTTTCCCAGCTGTCCAGGCCACTTGCCCTGCCATGCCTGCGGGGTCATAGTTGAGAAAGTCGACCCAGTACATCCAAATGCGGAGATTGGGAGAATCCATGTTTTTCTTCAGGGCTTCATCCGCTATAGCGCGGGCCTCCTCCGGGCGATCGATCGCCGCGTAGGCCAGCACCAGGGTGGAATAACTTCCACCGTCCGGGCTGAGGCGGCGGGCGGCAAGGGCCGCGGTGAGGGCTTGGTCGAATTGCCCAAGATTGGCGAGGAGGGGAGTAAGGTTTCGCAGCGGCGCGTCGTCGCGGGGGTATTCCTGCGACCAGAGTTGATTCGTCTGGCGTGCTTTTTCCAGATCGCCCGTGACGTACTGATAATAGACAGACTCGATATAGAATTTTTCCCGCGCGCTGACCCGGTCGCGCAGTTCGTAGGCCCTGGTTGTGGCTTCTGCGCTTAGTTTTGTCTGAATCAGCAGGTTATAGGCGACTCCCAGCGAGGCGTAGGCCATGGCAAAGCTGGAATCCTCGCTGATGGCGCGTTTGAAAAAAGGAATGGACCCTGGGCTGTCTCCACCGTTCAAAAGCCTTAGTCCGCGACTGTAGGCCTGCAGGGCTTCGAGCGATGATGTTGTGGCCTGTTCCACGGGTGCGGCGTATTTCTCGACGGTAGCGAGGGATTCACCCAGCTTGCTGCGAATCTCGACTGACACTTTGTTCAGCGCCTCGAGCACATGGTTCTTATCGCCGGCCTGGGCTTCGGCGCTGACCAGGGATTGTCCGTTGGCGCAGTTCACGGCCTTGACGATCAGCAGATATTCGGAGCCGACCTGCGCCACGGAACCGTCGAGCACGGCCGTGCTCTGCGTTCTCTGGCAGACCTCAAGGGCCAGCTTTGGAACCAGGCGGGCATCTGGTGTCTGGTTCATCAGGCGCAAGGTTTCCTGTATGCGCTGTTCCGACACAATGCTGAGGAAGGGAGACTGCTCGAGTTGCGTCGTGAGTCCCTGTTTGAGTGCATCGTCGAATACCGCGTCGCCGGTGGTGTTGGTGAAGTCGGCGAGCACCAGGGTGTCTTTCTCGGTCAGCGGTTTGGTTTGGTGCGAACGGTAGAAATAGAAAATTCCGCTCGCTACCAGGAAAACCAGCAGAGCCGCGAGCAAAACGTATCGGGACAGTGACGAAGACCCCGCGGGCGCAGCTCCCTGAGCCTGTCCTGAGCGAAGTCGAAGGGGTTGCCCAGCGGAGTCGAAGTCCGCTGCCGGCATTCGTCCAGACTCCGTGTCCCGTTTCAGGCGCTGCAATTCGGCACGCATGTCGGAAGCGTGCTGATACCGCAGGTCGCGATCTTTCTCGAGCGCCCGATTGATGACATCTTCCAGTTTCGAGGGCATGTCGGGATTGAGCCGAATCGCAGGGACCGGAGCGCGCTCCAGAATTGCGTTGAAAATCAGCGCCGATGTTTCACCGCGGAAGGGCAAGGTGCCGGTCGCCATCTCGTACAGAACCGCGCCAAAGGAAAAGAGATCGG
This sequence comes from uncultured Acidobacteriaceae bacterium, assembly GCA_963784085.1. Taxonomy (GTDB): domain Bacteria; phylum Acidobacteriota; class Terriglobia; order Terriglobales; family Acidobacteriaceae; genus Sulfotelmatobacter. Next base: position 27,588 of record CAWAQH010000016.1, read on the forward strand.
TACGGACATCCAGTTCTTTGCCTTTTGCCTGCTCGGGCGACATGTAAGCAATGGTGCCGACCGTCGCGCCCGGGCTGGTCAACTGCTGCTCATCCACGGTGCGGGTCACGGTGTTGGCGGAGGCGATCTGGCTCGAAGAGCTGCCCGCGACCGCAACCTTGGCCAGGCCGAAATCGAGAACCTTGGCGCGGCCGCGCTCGGTGACAAAAATATTCGCGGGCTTGATATCGCGGTGAACGATTCCCTTGGCGTGGGCGGCATCGAGAGCGTCGGCAATTTCAATCGCGAGGCCGAGCAATAGATCGGTTTCGAGGGGCTTTCCGCCGATGCGGTGCTTCAGCGTCGTGCCTTCGAGAAACTCCATGGCGATGAAAGCCTTGCCGTCCTGCTCGCCAATGTCGTAGATGGTGCAGATGTTGGGGTGGTTCAGCGCGGAAGCGGCTTGCGCCTCGCGCTGGAAGCGCGCCAGCGCCTGGGGATCGCGGGCGACGTCCTCGGGCAGGAACTTGAGAGCAACGAAACGATGCAGCCGGGTGTCTTCGGCTTTGTAGACAACGCCCATCCCGCCGCCGCCCAGCTTTTCAACGATTTGGTAGTGCGAGATGGTTTGGCCGATCATAGTTTCGCCTGATCGTGGTTTCGCCGATCACTGGGCCATGATCTTACGTGGAGGAAACCGGGCAGGTCAACGAAACGAGGGGGAGGGTAGTGGGTCAATATGAAAAATCAGCGGCTGAAGCCGCGCTGATTTTGCGGCATTTATGGAGCGACTGAAGTCGCGCCCTTTCAAAGCAAATTCAAACTGACCCACTACCAGGGGGGCGTGTCACGTTGAGTAGCGGAGGCGAGTAAAGCCGCGCTTGCGGATTCGGAGGGAATCAAGCCGCGGAAGAAACTAGAGGATGCTTCTGCGCCGGCGCGCGCGCCGGAGGCGGCGGAGCACTGGCATTGGATTTTGCCGCTCCGCGCATCTGCGACAGCACGGTCACGGCGTGACGAAATTTCGCTCCGGTCACGTTGTGCAGTTCGGCGACCAGCGACGACTCGCGCACTTCCCCCAGATGCTCCGTGGCGGTTTGAGTGAGGGTCAGCCAGTCGTGCCAATCGCCCAACACGTCCTGCAGCCGCTTAAGTTCGGCAATGAACCGTTGAGCTTCTTCGGACTGCCCGCCGAACTCGGCCGCGTAACGCGCGCGCTTGCTCAGGATGCGATATTGATGGAGCAGGGGCTCAGTGACCGGTGCATTGGGATCAATCTTTTCCAACATGCGATGGGCCACGGCTAAAGGATCGCCGCTCGCTTCCGGCTTAAAGCGCTTAGAGGCGCGATTGAGCCGCGCGCGCAGGTCGTCAACCGTATCTTTGTCGACGGCCTTCCGCAGTTTCTTTTCCTGGCGCCCGCGCAGTTCGATCAGATGATTCACCATCTGAGTTTTGCGCCTGGGCTCGCGCGGAATTTTCAAGCTGCGCAAGGCGGCCAACTGCACGTCCAGATCACGCACCTTGCCCGCGCGCTTGCGGATCCGTCCCAGTAGCTTGAGCAGTTTCTTCTGGCTGCGATCGGGTTTCGCGGAGAGCTCGCCCAACAGTATCTGCAGGCGGCGCGTACCGGTGCGGAAGCGGTGTACATTCTCGGCCCGGGACTTCGAGGAAAGCTTGACCAAATCTTCCTCAAGCTTCTCAAAAACCGCACGGCATCGCTTTGGCGCGATCGACATAAAAAGAGACACAAGAAAATGAGATTCGGACCGGGAGATGAAAATACATCCTTATCGAGGAAAAGGCAACCGGGAAACCTCAGGCATTTTAACATCCTATTAACAGGAGTCTGATAGGGTTAGCGCGCATGGCCTTTTCCGCGCTACCTCGGCCCGATATGTCTGCTCCGCAACCCATTGAAGCAAAAAAGGTTAATGACCTTTCGCCGGCGGGGAAGCGGGCTCCGACCAGCATTCCGGCGACGGATGGCGAAACCGGCGACCGCGTGTTCAAATTCGTCACGCTGCTGTGCGGGTTGGCAGTGCTCGGAATTCTGGTTCTGATCGTTTACGAATTAGTGCTTCGTTCCGGACCTTCGTGGCACGCCTTTGGATTCAAGTTCTTCGTCACGCGGAATTGGGACCCGGTCAACGAACAATTTGGCGCCGTGCCGTTCATTTACGGAACCCTGGTTTCGTCGCTTCTGGCGCTGATCATTGCCGTGCCTCTATCGGTTGGCGTCGCGGTGTTCACCACCGAGATGTGTCCTGCCCGATTGCGTGCACCGCTCTCATTTTTCGTGGAGTTGCTGGCCGCAATTCCCAGCGTGGTTTATGGCGTGTGGGCAATCTTTGTGCTGGTGCCGGTGCTCAGCCAGTACGTACAGCCTTTCCTCTCTTCGACTTTAGGATGGACTGGATTGTTTGCCGGGCCGCCCTACGGCATCGGCATGCTGGCGGCTGGAATCATTCTGGCCATCATGATCATTCCAATCATTTCTTCGATCGCCCGCGAGGTGCTGATGGTGGTGCCGCAGCACCAGCGCGAGGCGGCTCTGGCGCTGGGCGCTACGCGCTGGGAGATGATCCGGCTCGGCGTCCTGCGGAATGCCCGCGCCGGCATCATGGGAGGCGTGATCCTGGGTCTGGGCCGCGCGCTCGGGGAAACCATGGCGGTCACCATGGTGATTGGCAACAATCCGCAAATTTCGAAATCGCTGTTTGCTCCCGGCTACACCATGGCCAGCGTGCTGGCCAATGAGTTTAGCGAGGCCACCGGCGATGTCTACCTTTCGGCTTTGATCGAAATTGGCCTGGCTTTGTTTCTGGTAACGATCGTGGTCAATGCACTGGCCCGATTGCTGGTTTGGACGGTAACGCGCGGCCAGCCTGCGAGGGCAAATGCCTGAGAGCGGCACAATATCAATATCGCGGCAAGGTGTGGCCGAAATCTCGTTGCGGCGCCGCATTACCGACCATGTCATGACTGGCGTGGCCGTGCTCACGGTGATTCTGGTGCTGGCGCCTTTGCTGGCGGTCTTCGGCTATCTGATCTACCGCGGCGCGGGTTCCATCAACTGGGCGTTCCTGACGCAGACGCCGAAGCCGGTGGGCGAAGCCGGCGGCGGCATGGCGAATGCGATCGTCGGATCCGGAGTGATTCTCTGTATCGCCAGCCTGATGGGTGTACCGGCGGGCGTGGGAGCGGGCATCTACCTGGCGGAGTATGGCCGCAATCGTTTTGGCGACGCCATTCGCTTTGTGGCCGACGTGCTGAACGGTGTGCCTTCGATTGTGATCGGTATTGTCGCCTACGCGCTGGTTGTTCTCACCCAGAAGCATTTCTCCGCGCTGGCGGGCGGAGTGGCGCTCGCCATCATGATGGTCCCCACCATTACGCGCACTACGGAAGAGATGCTGTTGTTGGTGCCGCAGGCCTTGCGCGAGGCGGCGTATGGGTTGGGCATTCCCCGCTGGCGCACCATTCTTTCGGTGACGCTGCGTACGGCGACCTCCGGTGTGATTACCGGAATCATGCTGGCTTTTGCGCGCGTTGCCGGCGAAACCGCGCCATTGCTTTTCACCGCCTTCGGAAATCAGTTCTGGAATCTGCGGGTGAACCAACCCACCGCCGCGCTGCCGTTGCAGATTTACGCCTATGCTCTTTCTCCCTACGACGAATGGCACCGGCAGGCGTGGGCGGGAGCGTTTGTGCTCATCATTCTGATTGTGAGCGCGGTGGCGGCTGTGCGTTTCGCCGTACGCCGTGGTAATTTCGGGGCGGCATAAATCATGGGCGTTGGAATCCAGGTCGAAAAGCTGAATGCCTGGTACGGCAAACACCAGGCGCTATTCGACGTGGAATTGTCGGTTGCGGCCAACCACGCCACAGCGCTGATCGGGCCCTCTGGCTGCGGCAAGTCCACGTTTATCCGCTGCCTGAATCGCATGCACGAGACCATCCCTGAGGCGCGGGTGACGGGCAGCGTCCGTATCGGCGAAATCAACGCCTACAACGGCACTTCGGCCACGCAGCTTCGCCGCCGCGTGGGCATGGTGTTTCAGAAAGCCAATCCGTTTCCGACGATGTCGATCTACGACAACGTGGCCTCGGGATTGAAGCTGAACGGGTTTCGCGACCGGCGCAAGCTCGACGAGATCGTGCACCGGTCGCTCGATTCCGCCGCGCTGTGGGATGAGGTGAAGGACTACGTTCACAAAAAATCAGGCGCCAGCCTTTCGGGCGGACAGCAGCAACGCCTGTGCATCGCGCGCGCTCTGGCAGTGGAGCCGGAAGTCCTGCTGATGGACGAGCCCTGCTCCGCGCTCGACCCCATTTCGACCGGCAAGATTGAGGAGTTGATCTTTCAGCTCAAAGAGCGGTATACCATCGTGATTGTGACGCATAACATGCAGCAAGCGGCGCGCGTAGCCGAATTCACCGGATTTTTTCTGCTGGGGCGGATGATCGAGTTCGACAAGACGGAAAAAATCTTTACCAACCCCTCCGACAAGAAGACGGAGGACTACATCACCGGCAGATTCGGATGATCGCCAGCGCTGCAGGTACGATTATTTAGCAACGATTCTGTATCGGTATTCAGGCGCACGGGGGAAGAAAGGTTCAGATCATGCGTACGCGTTTTCAGCAAGGGCTCGACGATCTACGCACGAAGTTGCTCCGCATGGGTGGATTGGCGGAGCAGGCCGTGGATCGCGCCCGTCAGGCCTACATCGACCGCGATCTCAACCGTTGCCAGATGGTTCTCGAGAGCGAGAGCCTGATCAACACCTGCGAGCGCGAAATTGACGAGGCCGCCTTCGACCTGCTCGCCATGCAGCAGCCCATGGCTGTCGATCTGCGCTTCATCCTTGCCGTCACCAAGATCAATTCTGATCTGGAGCGCGTCGGCGATCAGGCCGTCAACATCGCGGAGCGGGTGATGGACATGGTCGAACTTCCCGCGGCCGACCTGCCGGTCGACATTGCCCGCATGGGCGCGGCGGTGAGCGCCATGGTGCGCCGATCGCTGGAAGCTTTCATTGAGGGCAAGGCCGAGTTGGCTCAAGCCGTGCTGGAAATGGACAACGTGGTCGATCGCATGAAGGACGATGCTTTCATTCATCTGGTCAAGACCATGAACCAGCGTCCTGAAGTGGTGCGCCAGGCCCTCGACGCGCTTCTTGTCGCGCGCAATCTGGAGCGAGTGGCCGACCATGCCACCAACATCGCAGAAGATGTCATCTTCTGGGTGCAAGGCGCCGACGTCCGCCACAACGCGACCGAGGACCACTCTGCCCACTCGCCTAATCACGAAGGCACATCCCGAGCCTGAGGGGCCGACACCAGCGGTAAGGCCGACTCGGATCGGTCTGATGGCATTGCGGCACGGTCGGGCCTACTGCGGCGAACCAACGTGCGGCAATCCAACGTGCGGCAATCCGCTTTGACCGCAGCTTCTGCCTGAATTACGCTGATCTATCCCGTTGCAAGTGAAAACCGCGGAGGCTGCGTGACCCGATTCGCCCGCTTTTTTTGTGTCATCGCGCTCTACGTTCTTCCGTCTGCGATGCCGGCGCAAGAGCGCTTTCGCGAAGCCTCCACGATCTCTTTGCCCACCAGCAAGGCGCTTACGGTGCCTTCGCCCGGCCGCATCGGCAGCACCAACAGTTTTCCAGCCTCCATCGTGATGAGCCCTGACGGCCGCTACGCCGCCCTTCTTAACGACGGCTACGGTACGCAGGAAACTCTGGCCACGCAATCGATTGCGGTATTCGATTTCAAGACGAATCAACTCCTGGATTATCCCGACCGGCGCTTTACCGATCACGCCGTGCAGAGTTACTTCCTCGGTCTCGCTTTCAGCTCCGATGGCAAGCATCTCTATGCGTCGGTTGGATCGATCACCGATCCTACGGGACAGAAGTCCGGCAGCACGGGCAACGGCATCGCGATCTACACATTTACCGACGGCAAGGTCGTGCCGGAGCGCTTCATCGCTATCGATCCGCAGGCTCTCGCTGGCGGGAAAAAAGTCGCAATCGCCTTGCGCAAAACACCCGCAGGAACTGCAATTTCATATCCTGCGGGATTGGCGCGAATTTCCGGCCTCAGCGGCGGCGACCGTCTTCTGGTGGCCAACAATCTATCTGACAACGCCGTGTTGCTCGACATTGCGAGCGGCAAAGTGCTCCAGCACTTCGACCTCAGCACCAGCGATCTGGTTCCGTCTTCGTTTCCTTACACGTGCGTTGCCACGAGCGATGGCCGGCGCGCGTGGTGCAGTCTGTGGAATGCATCGCGCGTCGCAGAACTGGATCTCATGAGCGGCCAGGTTGCGCGCTGGATCAAGCTGAAAGAGCCCGACGACGCGCTCGCTCCGGGCTCGCATCCCACGGCAATGCTGCTCAGCCCGGACGAAAAGGTGCTCTACGTGGCCTTAGCGAACATAGACGAAGTTGCGGTGATCTCGACCGCTGATGCAAATGCATTCGCGTTTCTGGACACAACGGTCCGCAACCAGCAGTACGCCGGCACGTATCCCAGCGCCCTGGCACAATCGACCGACGGGAAACGTTTATTCGTAGCCGATTCTTCGTCCGATGCCGTAGCCGTGTTCGATACCTCAGATCGCTCACAGAAAAATATGGCGCGACCCGACCGATGTGCCCGCCCTCGGTTTCATTCCCACCGACTGGTATCCGAGCGCCCTCGCCGTAAATGGCGATGACCTCATCATCGCCACGGCAAAGGTCGGGGTACGGGTCCCAACAAAGGCATGGGCAAAATCCCATGGGAGATCGAACACCACTATCATCCATACATTCCCACGCTGCTGCACGGCTCGATCGCGCGCCTGAACATTCCCTCAACCTTGGGCAAGCTGGAGGAGTTCACCCGCACCGTGGAGCACGACAACCTGCTGCACAGCGACCCCGGGTCGATCCGTTTTGCGGGCGGCAAGAATCCGATCAAACATGTGATCTACGTGATCAAGGAGAATCGAACCTACGATCAGGTTCTCGGTGATTTGAAAGTTGGGCGACGGCGATCCATCACTTACCCTCTACGGCGCCGACATCACGCCGAACGAGCACATGCTGGCGCTGCAATTCGGCGTGCTGGATAATTTTTACGACAGCGGAGAAGTGTCGGGCGACGGGCATCTGTGGTCCACCGCGGCCATCACGAGCGACTACAACGAAAAAACGTGGCAAATCGCCTATCGCAGCCACGAGCGCACCTACGATTTCGGGGGCACGGTCGCCGACGAATATCCGCTCGACCACAACCAGCCGGATATCGACGACCCCGGCACCGGCTATCTCTGGGACAACGTCGCCCGCCACGGCATCACCTATCGCGACTACGGGGAATTCGTGACCGCCGAGTGGTGCAACGAGAAGCACAAGGCAGCGACGCCGAAACAGGGAACGCCCTCGCCCGCGGAAGCGAAGTGTCCGCGCACCGAAGTTCACAAGGGCGACCTGCTGGCCCCTAATGTGGGCGATCCGCACGGCGCAGCGAGCCCGTTTCCGTGGGCGGTTCCGTTATTCAGGAAGGTAAAGCCCAGCAAGGCGCTGCTGCGCGACCACTTTGATCCGCTCTATCCTGATTTCAACACCGAATATCCCGACCAGCTCCGGGTCGACGAATTCCTCAATGAATTCAGCGCGTATGACCGCGCCCGCGAAGCGAAAGAAAGTGCGGAGTTGCAGCTACCGGCGTTCGTCCTGCTCTATCTTCCCGATGATCACACCGGGGGCACGCGCGCCAACTTTCCGCGCCCGGCGGCCTCGGTCGCCGATAATGATCTGGCGCTCGGCAGGATTGTCGAGGCGGTCTCGCACAGCCCCTACTGGGATGACACCGCCATTTTTATTCTCGAAGATGACGCGCAGGACGGTGGCGACCACGTGGATGCCCACCGTTCCATCGCCTTCGTCATCAGCAAATATTCGCCGGGAACTGCCACCGCGCCATACGTCGATCACCGGTTCTACACCACGGTTAACATGATTCACACGCTGGAGATGTTGCTGGGCCTGCCGCCCATGAATCAGAACGACGCCTATGCCCCCGCGATGGGGCCAATGTTTTCTGGCCCCGGCACCCAGCCGCCGTTCAAAGCTGACAAACGAAACCTCGACAATGGTCTGATCTACGAAACCAATAAGCGCGGCGCTCGCGGCGCGAGTGAATCCGCCAAGATGGATTTTTCGCGTCCCGACGCTGCGGGAGCCGCAAAGCTGAACAAAGTTCTCTGGCAAGACCAGAAAGGGGACGAGCCCGCGCCGATCGCAAAGCACGGAGTGATACCGGCGGGAGGGGATTAGAGGTAAACAATCGCGACGCGATGGCGATTCGTCCGCAGCTTCGCCCGAACTCCGCCTGCAACTTGGCCCTCCGCTGCCCGCAGCTTTACACTAAAGGTGTGAAGATCGCCCTCGGCCAGATCAACCCCACCGTCGGAGATTTCTCCGGCAATGCAGCCAAGCACATCGAATTTGCCCAGCGCGCGCAGGCCGCGGGAGCAGGGTTGATTCTTTTTCCTGAATTGTCGGTCTGCGGATATCCGCCACGAGATCTGGTTGAGCGTCCGTCCTTTGTTGCGCGCAATCGCGAGATCGGCGGAACAGATCGCACAACAGACCCAGGGCATTGCCGTCATTTGCGGGTTAGTCACTCCTGCTCACTCTGAAACCGGCAAGTCCGTCATGAATTCTGCAGCGTTGTTGCAGGATGGCAAGATCGCCTTTCTGCAATCGAAGATGCTGCTGCCCACCTACAACGTCTTCGACGAAATGCGCAATTTCGCGCCAGCCAAGAGCCAGGAGCTGTTTCCGTTCTGCGGCAACCGCATGGCGCTGACCATTTGCGAAGACGCCTGGAACGACAAGCTTTTCTGGCCCAAGCGCTTGTATACGGTCGATCCCATTGAGACCCTGATCCGCTCCGGTGGCAATTTCGTGCTGAACATTTCATCTTCGCCTTTCTGGATCGGCAAGCGTGAATTCCGCCGCGAAATGCTGGCCGCGATTGCCAGACACCATAACGTGCCGGTAGCGCTAGTCAATCAGGTCGGAGGCAATGACAGCCTGGTTTTCGACGGCTCCAGCATAGTGCTCAACGCCGAAGGCAAAGTGGTCGCGCAGGGAAAGTCTTTTGAAGAGGATCTGATCTACTTCGATTCGAAATCACTCACCGGCGAGATGCACGAACAGATCGAAGGCGAGGAAGCAAGCGTGTATGCGGCGCTGGTTCTGGGCACTCGCGATTACATGCGCAAGTGCGGGTTTCACAAAGCCATCATCGGCCTCAGCGGCGGCATCGATTCCGCGCTCACCGCCGTCATTGCCGCCGATGCGGTGGGTGCGGAAAACGTCATCGGCGTAGGTATGCCGGGGCCGTATTCTTCGCCGGGTTCGATCGAGGATGCCCGCGCGCTGGCGCAAAAATCTGGGCATCCGTTTCGAGTTGCTCTCGATCGATCGAGCATTCGAGGCCTACCGGCAAACTGTGAAGGACGTTTTTGCGGATCAGAAAGAAGATGTAACCGAAGAGAATATTCAGTCGCGCACCCGCGGAACGCTGTTGATGGCGCTCTCCAATAAGTTCGGCGCGATCGTGCTTTCCACAGGCAACAAAAGCGAATTGGGCGTGGGCTACTGTACACTTTATGGGGACATGGTCGGTGGGCTGGCGGTCATCTCGGATGTGCCGAAGACCTTGGTCTACAGGCTGAGTCATTACGTGAATTCGCGCCGTCCGGTGATTCCCGTGTCCACGCTGGAAAAGCCGCCGTCCGCCGAGTTGCGGCCTCACCAGAAAGACAGCGACTCGCTGCCGCCATACGAGATTCTGGATGCGGTGCTGGAAGATTACGTGGAAGACGCGCACTCCGCAGAGCAAATCTCCGCCGATCACGGATTTGATATTGCGGTGGTGCGGCGCGTGGTTCGAATGGTTGACCGCGCCGAATACAAGCGCCAGCAGGCCGCCCCAGGAATCAAGATTTCTCCCAAGGCGTTCGGCTATGGCCGGCGTTTTCCGATCGCAGCGAAGAACGAAGTTTGAAAGAGCGAAAGTCGAAAAGGATCTCGGGGCGCCGTCTGATGTCCCGCTACGTCCTGTTCGGAATATGAGTGAATTGAAAGGAACCCATGCGCATTTCTATTAATCTGATTCTTTATTTCTCTAATGACGTGCGGTCTGGCTGCGGCTCAAGCCGCCCCCGCCGCAAAGCCCGCCGATAAGCCCGCTTCGGCGACGGCGATCTTCCTTCGGAAGCGACGGTCGATTCCTTCATGCAGCAAACCTTCGGCTACGAGCCCCAGATGAGCTGGAAAATTTCCAGCATCAAACCGTCATCCGCGGCCGGACTGGCGGAGGTTTCCGTGATTCTGGCGACGCCGCAAGGCCAGCAAGTCAGCCGTTTTTTCGTTACCGCTGATGGACAACATGCCGTGATGGGCGAAATGATTCCCTTCGGCGCCAAGCCTTTTGATCCGGTGAGGAAGAAGCTGGAGAAGGGAATCAGCGGTCCTTCGCGCGGGCCGAAGGACTGCTCCCGTCACGATCATTGAGTTTGGCGACCTGCAGTGTCCGGCATGCAAGGCGGCGCAACCTGCGATCGAGAAACTCATTGCAGCCGAACCCGATGCGCGACTTTGTGTTTCAGAACTTTCCCCTCGAGATGCACAACTGGGCAGCCAAAGGCGCCGCTTACGCCGACTGCGTCGCGCAGGCCTCGAACGATGCGTTTTGGAAGTTCATCGCCAAGACTTATGAAACTCAATCCGACATCACCGCCGATAACGCCGACGCCAAGCTCACCGCCCTGGCCGACGGCGCGGGCTTGAAAGGCGCGGACATAGCAGCCTGTGCATCCACACCCGTGACCAAGGCCCACGTGGATGCTTCTCTGGAGCTGGGCAAGTCAGTCAATGTGACCGGTACGCCGACGCTGTTTATCAATGGCCGCGTGGTCGGAAGTGTGGCCAATATTCCCGCTGACACGCTAAAGAACCTGGTGGATTTTGCCGCGAAGGCAGGGAAGTAACCAGACAACCCGGGAAACAAAAGGTCTGAGCGGGTCTCGGCGGCCGCGGGCTTCCAACTTTTCAGTGGCGGCCGTTCTTGGCGAATGCGCCACAGCGGCCGCCAAACTTTTTCCACAGCCAGACTCTCGCTTGCTGCAACCTTTGTGTATTGACAGTCCGTTTTAGCCCACTGATAATCGCGTCACTCGGAAAAAATTCACATCATCCAGAGGGGCGTTTGCCCGGCCGAGGCTCGACCCACCAACTCTCAAACGCGGGCTGAATTTAGCCGGCCCGCCAATTTGTACTGCGAAAGGATTTCAATGCCGAGACTATGCACTGCCGGGCTGACTGCTGTCGCGCCGGCGCAAAACAGGAGAGGGGCCGGGAAAGTGTGCCTGTCGAAAATGGTTGCCAGCATTTTTCTGCTTTTTATTTGTTTGCTCGCTGTTGCGGCTCCGCCCTTGCTTGCGCAAACTACGTCCTCGACAGCGACGATTACTACGCTGGTAAGTTTCAATGGAACCGACGGTGTGTTTCCCGAACGCATGTCTATGGTTCAGGGTGTCGACGGAGATTATTACGGGACCGCGCTGCAAGGCGGGACCAGCGACGCCTGCGGCCTTTATGGGTGTGGCACGGTTTTCAAAGTCACCTCCGGCGGAACCCTTACAACACTGCATAGCTTCGATAGCAAGGACGGCGCTTATCCCTGGGGCTCGCTAGTGCTGGGCACCGACGGCAAGTTCTATGGGACAACCTATGGAGCCGCAGCTGGCGCCAAGTGCAAAGGCGTGATCGGCGGCTGTGGTACGGTTTTCAAGATTACCTCGGGAGGAACATTGACCACGCTGTACACCTTTGCTGACACCGACGGCAACGGACCTCTCGGGTTGGTACAGGGCACCGACGGAGACTTCTATGGCACCACTAACTTCGGTGGGACCTATGACGGGGGCACGGTCTTCAAAATCACCTCGGCCGGAAAGCTGACCACACTCTACAACTTCTGCACCTCCAAGGGCTGCGGTCAGAGCGCGTACCCGCTCGCCGGTTTAGTGCAAGGCACGGACGGGAATTTTTATGGCACCACCGGCGGTTCCATCAGCAGCGGTTGTCCCCTGAGTTGCGGGACGTTCTTCAAAATTACCTCCTCAGGCACGTTGACTACACTGCATACCTTCGCTGGCTCCGACGGCGCCGTACCTCACGGGGTCATTCAGGGCACCGATGGAGATTTCTACGGAACAACCGTCGACGGTGGCACGAGCAAAAAGTGCGCCAATGGGTGCGGCACCGTGTTTAAGGTCACGTCTTCTGGTACGCTGACCTCGCTCCACAGTTTTTGTCCCTCAAGCGGCTGTAGCGACGGCTCCTACCCCGATGCTGGCCTGGTGCAGGGTTCTGACGGGAATTTCTATGGTACTACCAGCTATGGAGGGTCCAGCGCAGATGGCACCGTCTTCAAGATCACCTCGGGCGGCACGCTGACGACGGTGAAGAGTCTCGACTCAACCAATGGAGCCCACCCCAGCGCGGGGTTGTTGCAGGCGACCAGCGGAGATTTCTACGGAACGGCGCTGAACGACGGCTACTATGGCGATGGCACAATCTATAGCTTGTCGGAGGGCTTGGGCGCGTTTGTGGCAACCAACCCTACGTCTGGCAAGGTAAAGGCAGCGGTGACAATACTGGGGACCGAGCTGAGCGGGGCGACCAGCGTCACTTTCAACGGCAAGACGGCGACATTCAGCGTCAAATCCAGTACCGAGGTCACGACCACCGTGCCCACCGGGGCAACCACGGGCACGGTGGAAGTGAAAACATCGAATGGAACCCTCAAGAGCAACGTGGCTTTCAATGTTACGAAGTAGCCGGTCACGAATTAACTGCACTTAAGGAGTTGGAGCAACAGGAAGCCGCCTTTCGCGCAAGGCGGCTTTTTATTTCAGCCCAATCGGGAAGTCTTAAGGACTACTGCTGGGTCACCCAAATCTCGTCGGTTTCCCGGTTGTGGTTGGCGAGGACATGCGGGGTGATCACGATGAGCAATTCGTCGTTCTCCTTCATCCGGGTGTTATCGGATGCGATCTGAGTCAGGAGAGGAATGGCAGCAATCGCCGGAATTCCCGCCATTGAGAGTTGATCGTTGGTAGTGATTTCACCTGCTATTACGGCGCCCTCGCCATCGCGCAGCCGAATGCTGCCTTTGTATTCCTGGTTGGAGATGTACGGCACGCCATTGGCGCTTTGCCCAGTCAGTGACCGCACTTGCATCTCAAGAGCGACGGTGACTTCTCCATCACCGTGAATCGTGGGCTTGGCTTTGAGGCTCAGTCCGAGGTCTTCGTAACTGACCGAGGGAAAGGGCGCAACATAGCTCTGATTCCCCAGCACAGCCGAAAGTGCCGACGAGTTCGAAAGAGGCGAGTAAGAGGCGTTCAGAATGGGATAACGTTCGCCGAGGTGGAAAGTCGCATCATTGCCTTGCTCCGCGCGCAGCGTGACATGGCTCAAGCTGGTTGCCCAGGATTCATTGAGCGAAAGCGCAGCGCTAAGGTGGTCCAGGCTCACGCCGGAGAAGGAGAGCCCGTTGCCGAAAGTAGCCAGAGGCTGGCTGAAAATGGAGCCAGCCTGCCCCTGCAATTGCGCCAGCAGGCCGGAGAGCGCCGAGTTACCCGCGCCATTGATGCCGCCGGAAGAAATGAGCTGGTTGGCGAGTGAAGAAAGATTCTGGCCGCTTCCCAGAGCCGCGATCGCGGCGGCGATCGCCACCTGTGGAATGTTGTACATATTGAACGTGTTGGGGATGTGCATCCCAATTTCGCGCGTGAAATTGTGGCTGACCTGATAAATATCGAGATCGAAGGCCACTTCGGGGCGATCGCTGGTCAACTGCTGCAGCAGCTTCGTACATGCCGCTAGCGTGGCCTGCGGCGCGCGCACCTCAACGGTCCCAAGTTGTCCGGGACTTATCTTCTGAAACTCGCAGACATTTTTCAGCGAGTTGACCAGTTCGGTGGCTTGCTGCGGCGTCGTCGCTCCTGGCACGGAGAAAGTGGCGAGTGACATGCGGTCGAACTGATTGTGGTTTTCCTTGGTGTCGGCCGCGATCAATAGCTGGTGAACGCTCAGCGCCGTCCACATGGTTTTGCTGACCCGGCAGGCCAGACTCAGGGCGGTGAAGAAGTCGACGTCATCCACGTAGAACCGCACCGTCTTTGTGGTTACGGAGTCGTCAAACTCTACGGTCACGCCATAGGCGGTAGCCAGCTCGTTGAACATGCCGCGAACATCGCCACGGAATTGAAACGTTGTGCGCTTTCCGTTCGGTTGCAGGTGAATTTCAGTGGTTTCAGGGAGCGATGCATCCAAGGAGGGAGCGCGGACCGCAGGTCCGGGCGAAGTATCCCGCAGACGATTTTGAAGATACTCATTGTCGGGATCGAGATCGAGCGCGGCGCGAAACTCGACCTGCGCCAGGTTTGGCTGGTTGCCGGCGAGTAAGGCCTCAGCGCGCTCGGTGTGCTGAAACACCAACTGTGCCTTCGTGCTCTCCCGCGCCGAAAGAAACGCTACCTCTTTGGGATTCAGTCGCGAGGCTTCGTCGAACTTGGCGTAGGACTCTTCCAGCTTGCCTCCATTTTTCAATTTGAGGCCTTCGGAATATACTTTGCGCGCTTGCTTGAGTTCCTTCTTCGAGAGGGTGCAGTTGACCCCGCCCGGCACGCCGTTGCCGCAGGAAATCGTCGGGGCATCTGTGGAATCATCGCTCCCCGCAAACGAGGGAACCCCCGACATGGTAACGATAAGGCAGGCCGCAAAAATGAACCGGAAACTACGCATGGGCTTCAATTTTAACCTTTTGCCCGCTCCCAGCCGACAACTAATAGTCCCCGTACCTTTGGACACAACGGAGAAACAAGGAGGGCCAGACCATTCATGAGAACGTGGCAGGAGCATTTTCTTGCGGTAATCTAAAGCGATGAAACACCGTCGATTAGATCGCGCTGGGCTCGCTCTCGTACTCATGCCCATGGGCATCCTCATGATGGGCAAGCGTCTTCGCCTGTCGATGTTGTTGGTGGTAGTGGGATTTGCTGGAGTCAGTGCCCAGACAGGTGCAGCGCCGGGTGCCGAGTGGAAGCAGGTGGCATCACCCGAGCGCGCCGGCTGGTCCGAGAAGAAGCTGGGGAAGATACAAAAGTATGTCGAGGAGATGGGCTCGACATCGGCCATGATCGTGCAACATGGCGTGGTTGTGGCTGCGTGGGGCGATGTCGCGCACCGGTCGAACCTTCACTCGTGCCGTAAGAGTCTATTGAGTTCGCTGATTGGTATTGCCGTGGCCGAGGGCAAAATCAACCTCAACGATACGCTCGAGAAACTCGGTATTGACGATAACAAACCGTCCCTGACAGCGGCGGAGAAGCAGGCGACGGTGCGCGATCTGCTCGAAGCGCGATCCGGGGTGTACCATGCGGCCGCCTACGAGACCAAGGGCATGGCAGAGATGAAACCGCCGCGCGGCTCACACCCTGCCGGTACATTCTGGTACTACAACAACTGGGATTTCAATACGCTCGGCTTTATTTACGAGAAAGCGACGGGCACGAAAATCTTTGACGCTTTCTATCGCGAGATCGCCCAACCCGTCGGAATGCAGGATTTCAAGCCGAGCGACGGTCGCTACATCGCGATTCCGGAATCACAGTATCCCGCATATGTCTTCGACATGAGCGCTCGGGATCTGGCGCGTTTTGCCCTGCTTTATCTCCACGGAGGCAAATGGAATGATACCCAGGTGGTGCCCGCAGATTGGGTAAAGGCGAGCACGCGACCGTATTCCGATGCTGAGTCAGGCGGCTATGGCTACCTGTGGTGGACGGGCGATTCGGCGAGCGGCAGGCCGCAAGAAATATCATTTCCGAAAGGAAGCTTCTGGGCTGAGGGGCATCTGGGGCAGTATGCCGTGGTGGTGCCGTCGCTCGATCTGATCATTGTGAGTCGGCTCGACGGAGACATGACCAGGCGCACGATCCACAAGCGGCAGATGGCGCGGTTGGTGGAGATGGTGGTGGAGGCTGCACCGGGGAATTAGTAGCTTGTACTTGTGTTGTTCAGCCAATTCTCAGTTTATATTTACGCCTGCTCAGGCAGCTGAGCCGGTGGATAATGGAAACTGGATCGTTCCCTTGCTACCTTCAGCCCAACACGCGCGGTTGGCTCTTACACTTGCTGCCCTGGGAGCGTTCAGCTTTTGGTTGCCCGACGTGGCAATCCACGTGGTCGCTGGACGTAGGTTTGATACCCCCCACATATGGCTGATTTCAGTTCTACTGCCTGCAGCTTTTCTGATTGCGTATGTGATCGCCCGACGGTTTGCGGTGAGGCGTGACTTCAAATGGCCGGGTGCTGCAATGTTGCTTGGCGTATGGCTGACGGGCGGAATTTTTATGACTATCTCGGCGACAGCAGGTGGCGGCGGTTTCATTGGCCCTAATGGGGTAGCGAGAATGCTTCCCGTGCTTTTGCTTTCGTTGTTCCCTGTATACACGTGCATCATGGCAACCTACGATGGCAGTTTGTTGGCCCTGCTTGCCGCGACGTTTGCGCCTTTCTTGATCTGGTGCGTTCAGTCAAGCGGGATCCTACTACTATTCCACCAGGATCCGAGATAGCCGCTGATAAGTCGTGAGGGCACTCATTGACCCAGTCGCAGACTGTCATTTGGATTATTTGCTGTTAGGCTGCCAGGGACTACACGTCCAACTCAACTCAGCATCAGCCGCTCGATGTCCCGCGCCTTGCCGGTTTTCTCGTCGCAGTCGATTACCACCGCACACAGGCGGACGTCGCCCGTGGCGGGCTCAAAGCGTGTCGGCATGCCGTTGAGGAACTTGTTGACTACCAGTTCTTTCTTCACTCCAATCACGCCGTCGTAAGGGCCGGTCATGCCCACGTCGGTGACGTAGGCAGTGCCCTTGGGCAGGACGCGTTCGTCGGCTGTGGGAACATGCGTGTGCGTTCCGACCACGGCAGTCACGCGGCCGTCGAGATACCAGCCCAGAGAGATCTTTTCAGAAGTGGCTTCAGCGTGGAAGTCGACGAAGATCACCTTGGCATCGATCTTCTCCAGGAGCTTGTCGGCGATTCGAAAGGGATCGTCGTTCGACGCCATGAACACGCGGCCTTGCAGATTGATCACGGCGTAAGGGATTTTCGCTTTGTGGCCCTGATACACGCCCCAGCCGGGCATGTCCGCGGGATAATTTGCCGGACGAAGCAGCCGGCGCTGCGGTCCGTGGCCGTTGCCTTCAGCCATCTGAAAGTAATCGAGGATCTCCCGTTTGTCCCAGACATGGTTGCCTGTGGTGATGACGTCGATATTCAGTTCGAAAAGTTCTTCGGCCAGCGCGGGAGTGATTCCGAATCCGGCTGCCGAGTTTTCGCCGTTGGCGATGACCAGGTCAATCGCGTGATCCCGGACGATGCCTGGCAGTTTGTCCTTGACGATGGTGCGTCCGGGACGGCCGAAGATATCGCCGATGAAGAGAATTCGCATGAGTTGCGCCGGCGCTCGATCCGGCGGAGCTTTGATGGTAACACGCAAAAATAAAAGAGCTTTACCGTGGAGGTCACGGAGAACGGCCGCGGAGGCCGCTGAAAAAATGCTTCAGGGTTCGACCAGCTCCGCCGTCCGTAGAAAGTCGTAATTTCCCGCCGGATTCAGCTTCAGATTTGTCACGCGTTTGTTGTGAACGAGAACGTTATCCAGATACCACAAATTGATGTAAGGTAGTTCTTCGGCCAGAATGTTTTGTATCTGGGCGTAGATCTTCTTGCGCACCAAGCGATCGACTTCGCGGCGGCCCTGGTCGATGAGCGCGTCCACTTGGGGATTCGAGTAATAGCCGCGGTTGGCGCCATTGGGCGGGAACCTGGATGAGCTGAAACACAGGGAAAAGATATCGGGATCTTCGTTGCCTCCGATCCAGCGCAGGCCGTACATCTGAAACTCTCCGTGGGTGACGTCGGAGAAGAAAGTACCGAACTCGAAGCTGCGAATGTCGAGCGCGATCCCGACCCCACGGAGTTGTTGCTGCATCACCGCTACCATCAGGCGCGTGTTCTCGTCGGTGGAAGTCTTCATGGTGATGTGGAAGCGCACGCCATTCACGGCGGGATAGCCAGCGGCATCGAGCAGCGTCTTCGCCTTGATTGGGTCATGGTCGTAAGTCGGCACGTTGCCGTCGTAGGCCCAGCTCTGCGGGGGAAGCACGCTGCGCGCGGGTTGCGCCTGGCCGCGCCACAGGTAGTCGATCATCGGGTGACGGTCGAGAGCGTAGGCAATGGCCTGACGCACTTGCACATCTTTCAGGATGGGATCCCGCAGGTTAAATCCCAGATAGGCCAGCCGGGTGCCGGAGCCGGATTCGACCGCAAGCGACGGTTCGCGCTGCAGCGTCATGACGGTATCGGGCGGGAACGACCCGTTGATAATGACATCGCCGCTGCCTTTGCGAAGTTCGAGAGCTTGCGTGGTTGCATCGGGTACAACGGCAAAACGCACGCGAGCGAGCTTTGCCTTCTCGCCCCAGTAGTTGTCGTTGCGTTCAACCACGACTTCTTTATCAGTCTCGGCGCTGACGAACTTGAACGGACCCGAGCCTATGGGTTGGCGCGAGATTTCATCTCCGCTGCCGTAAGGCACGATGCCGATCGCCATGTCGGAAATGTTCCACAGCAGCGCCGCGTCCGGTTCTTTCATGTGAAAGATCACAGTGAAGTCATCGGGGGCGTCGATGTGATCGACAAAACGGTAGGTGGCTCCTTTCGTGCTGCGAATCTTGCCTTGAAGCAGGGAATCGAAGGTCCACTTCACATCGCGCGAGGTGAGCGGACGCCCGTCATGAAACTTCACTCCGGAACGCAGGTGAAAAATGTAGGTGAGCGGGTCGGGAACCTCCCAGCGTTCGGCGAGTCCGGGAGCCACGTCGAGGTTTGGGCCGCGCGAGAGCAGGTCGTCGAAAATCAGACTGTATATGCGCTGCGAATACGCGTCTTGACCTACGCGGGGGTCCAGATTCGTAGGGCTCGATTCGATCACCATCACCAGCGTGTTGGGATCAGGCTTGCGGGAGCAAGAGAGCAGGGAAGCGAGCAATGTGAGAGCGGCGAGAACTGACCAAGCACGCGCCATCAGCGGCAGTCCAGGCACATCTGGTGGAGAGTGTTGACGGTTTTCCAGTTGCGCATGGTGGTCGAGACCGCCAGGATTCGATCTACCGGAGTTTTCATCAGAACGCTTTTGGAAACGCCGTTCGGGAGGTAGAAATGAATCTCCCGGCCTGAGCCGTGGCACAAATCCGGAGATGCGACCAGATCTGCCAACTTCTTTAAAGCGGCCGGCGCGGGTGCCTCGGAGAGGAACATGATGTGGAGTCTTTCCGGGTCGACGCCGGGCCGGTTCAGGAACGGGTTGTTTGCGATCGCCTGGTGAAGTTCGTCGCTGGTCCGGGTGATCACAGAGGCGGGAAAGCCAAAGTCTTTCAGGATTCTTTCCTCGATTCCTTTCGATAATCCAGACGTAGAAGTCTTTGCGGTCTTAAAGACCACGTTTCCGCTCTGAATGTAGGTCTGCACCTGCTCGAAGCCCAGCGCCTCGAACGACTGGCGGAGCTTATCCATCTTAATTAGTTTGTGTCCGCCTACGTTGATTCCGCGGAGCATCGAAATGTAGATCGGCATAATTCAGCAGCCTTGGCTTCCGAGGTTTAAGGATACGAAATTTTACCAAGGACTGCCGCACGCCTTGCCCCGGTCGCCGAAGGAACGTTGGACGGGCGGCGATGCCAGGTTTCGTAGGCCAGAACGGCAAAGGCTACAGCCTCTTTCGCCGCCGAAGGCAGACCGAATTCATCGGAGAATCGCAAACGCAAGCCGAGCGGCGCGAGTTGGCCGGCCAACATGGCCACGAGTGTTCGGTTTTTCGCTCCACCCCCGGAAAGAATCATCTGCTGAAACGCGGGCTTCGGGCCCCAAGTCGCGGCGGTGTGGCGCCGCACCGCATCCGCAATCGAGCTCGCCGTTAGGGCAGTAGCGGTCGCAACGGCATCTTGCTTGCGACAGCGTCCACAAAGGCGTAAGAATTCGCGCACAAACTCGCGGCCAAAGTCTTCGCGCCCCGCGGTCTTAGGAGGCTTTCTCGTGAAGAAACTCCGTCGCAATAATTTGCTGACGACCTGGTCAAGCACATTTCCGGAAGCCGCGATCCTGCCACCTCGATCGAAAGGGTGCCCAAACAATTCCTCGGTAACGGCATCGATCACCATGTTGCCCGGCCCGGAATCAAAGGCGATTACATCCTCCATGGCGGCTCCGGCAGGGATTGCGGTGAGGTTCGCGATGCCGCCGATGTTCTGCACAATTCTTCCCTTGTGCGCGTCGCGAAACAATATGTAGTCGAGGAAGGGGACCAGCGGTGCGCCCTTGCCCCCGGCTGCCATGTCCGCCGGACGAAAATCGGAGACCACCGGTGCTCCGACTCTTGCAGCGATGGTCGCCGCCTCGCCCGTCTGCCACGTAGCCGCCAGTTTCCGCCCGAGAAATTGCTGCTGTTCCCCCTGATGGTAGAGAGTTTGACCGTGGCAGCCAACCAGATCGACCTTTGTGTTGAACTTACGCTCAGTTTTGAATACGGCATCGGCGTAAAGCTCGCCGAGCAGAAAATTCAGGCGTGCCAGATCGGCCACGCTGGCTCGCGAGGCATTCATCGCGGCCAGAACTGCCGCTCGGACTTTCTTCGGGTAAGGGTGTTCCGAGTGCCCGAGGAGTTCGAGGTGGCGCGGGCGGCCTCGCCCGCGTGCCGCCAGACTCACCAGCGCCACGTCGATGCCGTCAGCGGAGGTTCCGCTCATTACCCCGGCCACAATCATGTCTGTCTTCGTCATGGTCATGCCCGTGGCCGCCGCGAATTGTTGCCACTCTCAAGGTCCAAAGCTTCCAGCCGCACTTGTTCCCCGAATTCCCATAGCCTGCGGGAAAGTTTTGCCACGGCCGCCTTCGATGGAATTCTCGTCCTGTGCAGAATCTTCGCTGACTTTTTCTTGAATGCGAGCACTCGTCGCGAGGACTCCCCGACACGCCTGGCAAAGCCTGGATCGCGGTCGCGGGCTCTGGTTAACTGGTCGTAGGCATCGGCGACGTGATCCTCGCGATGGCAGACCAGGCAAAGATCCCCGCCAGCACGAATGTGCTCGACGGCGGCTTCTCCGACGGTTGCGGCCGTCAAAACCGCACCCATCTCGAGATCGTCGGATACGATCAGATTGCGATAGCCGATTCGCTGGCGCAGAATATTCGTAATCCAGAGTTTCGACAGTGACGCGGGTGTCCGATCCTTTGTCACCAGCGGATACGCAGCGTGCGAAACCATCACCATTGGCAGTTGCATCCTGAGCGCGCGGTAGGGGAGGAGATCTTCCATCCACATCTTCTTCAGCGCCTTGTCGATGACCGGCAGCTTATGATGGCTGTCGAGTTTTCCCTCGCCGAGGCCGGGAAAGTGTTTGCCGCATCCGAGTACGCGCGCGGCGCGAAGGCCGGCGAGAAATTCGCGAGCATAAGTGACCGTGTCGTCTGGCTGGGCTGACACCGCGCGTGAATTCAGCACAGTGCGCGAGGCTTCAAAGGCCAGGTCGAGAACGGGAGCGAAGTCAACGTTAAAACCCAGGCTGCGGCAATTCTCTGCGATAACCTGCCCATGTTTGCGGAAGAGCTTGCGGTCGCCGGTAGCAAAAACCTCCGCCGCTGCAGGCGTAGGTCCGAGGACGTCTCGGAAGCGGTCTACGAGGCCGCCTTCGAGATCGACGCAGGTAAACAGCGGAGTCGAGACGCATTTCTGGCAATCGCGCAGGAGTCGCCAGGTCTGCTCGGGGGTCTTGATATTGCGCGCGAACAGAATTACGCCGGCCGGCTGCACGCGCTTGAGCAGCGAAGTGAGGCACGGCGTCATCCCTGCGCCGTCGAAGCCGACGACCAGGAGCTGGCCGACATCTGCGCGCTTCGGCACGGAGCGAATCAGCTCTCACCTCCCGGCAGCTCAGACTGACTATCCCGATGGACGACAGACCTAAGCCACTGAGCGAGTGCCATGCAGAAGATGGCAAGGGCGACTTGTCTCGCGGCCGATCCACCTACGGCCGCAATGCGGAGCAGGCCAGAAGAAGTGTGGAAAAAACTCAAAAGTGCGAAGCCGGCGAAATCAATACCCATCAGTGCGCAAGCAATTTTCACGGACTTCTTCGGAAGCGTGAATGCCGCCAAAAAACAGCAGATTCCGGTCATTGCCTCAGACACTTTGTTCCAAATGCTCCAGAAGCCTCCGTGGATATGCGCGGGCCGGCTGAGTTGATGCCAAATGAAGTGGTCGATCTCCCTAACGAGCAGCAGGCAACACACAAGAAGGAGAACGGTGGCCCCTGCCGTTGTGATCCAATCACTCTCCACGGCAATTTCCCAGAGGCGAGGAGACCGTGTTTTGGATTCCAATTTCAATAGACATCCTTCTTCAACTCCGCCAGCAGATTCAACGCCTCCAGCGGAGTGAGCCGATTCAAATCTACTTCGCGCAGCCTTTCCAGCACCGGCTGCGAGATCGGGGTGAAGATCGTTAGTTGCGTCGGCGGAGGTGTGGCGCCGGGAGAGAGATGCTCCGTGAGTGCGCGTTCTGCGGACTCATGTTCCGTCAGAACTTCGCGCGCGCGCGTGATTACTTCGTTCGGCAAGCCGGCAAGCTTGGCTACTTCAATACCATAGCTGCGGTCGGCGGCGCCGGGCTCGACCTTCCGCAGGAAGGCTATGCCGCCGCCGGTTTCCCGCACCGAGACGTGATAATTTTTCACTCCCGCAAGCTGCTCGGCCAATTCCGTGAGCTCGAAATAGTGCGTGGCGAATAGAGTCTTGGCGCGAACTCGCGCGTGCAGAAATTCGACTGCGGCCCAGGCGATGGCGAGGCCGTCGTAGGTCGAAGTGCCGCGGCCGACTTCGTCCAGGAGAATGAGAGATCGCGCCGTCGCCGTATGCAGGATCGCCGCTGTCTCCGTCATTTCAACCATAAAAGTAGACCGCCCACGGGCCAGATTGTCGCTGGCGCCGATGCGGGTGAAGACGCGGTCGACCACGCTGAGACGCGCCGAGCGCGCCGGAACGAACGAACCCATCTGCGCCAGAATCACAATCAGCGCCGTTTGCCGGAGGTATGTAGACTTGCCACCCATGTTCGGCCCCGTGAGCAGCAGAATTGTATGGGTTGTCGAGTTTAAATAAAGATCGTTAGGGACGAAGCGCTCGCTGCCTCCGGCCATCTCCTGCTGCTCGATCACGGGATGGCGGCCTTCCATAATTTCGAGATCACCTGCGTCACCATCGGCCGTGGCCAGGAATTGTGGGCGGCAGTAATTTCGCCGCGCCGCGATCGCAGCGAGCGATGCCAGCACATCAACGTCGGCCAGTGCGAGCGCGGTTTGCCGAATTCGCCGGGCTTCGGCGGCAATCGCGGTGCGTAATTCGGTGAACAACCTGCGCTCGATCTCGACAATCTTTTCCTGCGCATCGAGAATCCTGGCTTCATATTCTTTCAACTCGGGCGTGGTGAAGCGCTCGGCGCCGACCAGCGTTTGCTTGCGCTCGTAATCGTGCGGGACCAGGTGCAGGTTCGGTTTCGAAACCTCGATGTAGTAGCCGAAGATGGAATTGAATTTGACTTTGAGTGAGGCGATGGCCGTCCGCTCGCGCTCGCGCAGTTCGATCTGGGCCAGCACCTGCTTGCTGTTGCGCGAAAGCTCGCGCAGTTCGTCGAGGTCGCGGTCGATGCCGGGGGCAATCACGCCGCCGTCGGCAAAGCTTAGTGGCGGTTCGGGGACCATCGTTTTTTCGATGCGCTCACGCAAGTCGGCGAGTTCGTCGAGCGATGCATGCAAAATCCTGAGCCGTTCCGCCGCCAACCGCCCCAGCGCGGTTTTTGCTCGCGGAATCTTACCCAGTGATGCCGCGAGGGCCAGCACATCGCGCGGGTTCGCCGTTTCCAGCGTGACGCGGCTCAAGAGCCGTTCCAGATCGAGAATTCCATCGAGGGCGTGCCGCAATTCCTCGCGTGCAATCGTATCTTTCACGGCCGCTTCGATCGCGTCCAAGCGGGCATTGATTTCCCCCAGATCAAGCGACGGCCGCAGCAGCCACGCCCGCAACAACCGTTTGCCCATGGGCGTGACCGCGGCGTCGATGGAGCGAAAAAGCGTAACGCCCGCATCCGCGCCCGCGAAAAGCGGCTCAATCAATTCCAGGTTGCGGACGGTGACGGCATCGAGCACAAGGCAATTTTGCCGTTCGTACCAGCCGATGCGGTCAACGTGATCCAGCGACCCGCGCTGAGTGGAGCGAACATAGTAGAGAATCGCTCCGGCTGCGGCGGCTGCGGCGCTGCGGCCCGCCAAACCGAAGCCTTCGAGCGACAGGACTCCGAAATGATTTTCCAGCAGCGGAATGGAGTGGTCGGGCGCGAAAATCCAGTCGTCGAGTGGAGTTTCGACCCACGCGGCCGATGTGAGAATCTGGGAGGCGCGAGGCGGCACGGTTTGTGCCGGTGGGGCTTGGGTAGGGACGAGCGAGGGCCGCCTGACCCTGGATTCAAACAACGGCGCCGCCGACCCATACAGCAATTCTTTCGGCCGCAATTGCTCCAATTCTTCCTGCACGCGGCGCAAAGCACCTTCGCCAGAAAATTCCGTCGCGCGAAACTCGCCGGTGGAGAGATCGAGCGCGGCAAACCCCACGAGTTCTCCGACCTGGGCAAAAGCTGCCAGAAAGTTGTTTTCTTCCGAGCCCAGCAGCGAGTCAGCCGCCGTGCCGGGCGTGACCACGCGCGTCACCTCGCGGCGGACTAATTTCGCGCCAATTTGCTTCTTTGCGAGTCGCGCATCCTCCATTTGTTCGCAGATGGCGACCTTGAACCCCTTGCGGATGAGCTTGCCGATGTAGCCTTCGGCGGCGTGATGCGGCACTCCGCACATGGGCACGGCGATGCCTTTCTCTTTGTTGCGCGAGGTCAGAGTGATCTGCAGCTCTTTCGACGCCACAATTGCATCGTCAAAAAACAGCTCGTAGAAATCCCCCAGGCGAAAAAACAGCAGGGCAGTGGGATGTTCTTTCTTGACGGCGGCGTATTGCCGCATCAGCGGAGTGGACGGCTCGGTCATTCTCTTCGGTCGGAAAAGCGGGCTTGGCGCGGATTATATCAAGAGTACGAGGTTTCAACGTTTCAAGGTTTCCAAGTTTCAGAGTGCCTGGATTCGCGAAACGATATTCGACAGTATGCATTCTTGAAGCCATGAAACCCTGAAACTTTGAAACCTGGTCTTCGGTAGCGGGTCAATTTGAAAAATCAGCGGCTGAAGCCGCGCTGATTTTGCGGCATTTACGGCGCGACTGAAGTCGCGCCCTTTCAAAGCAAATTCAAACTGACCCACTACCCCGGTCTTCTGCATGCTTGACGCAAGTTCTCCCGCAGTGTTTAGCTTGTGCATGGAACTCCGCAAAGATCCCATCACTCGCTCCTGGGTTATGACAGGAGATCCGACGGAAAGCCCGGCGCGTCCCGAGGGCGCGTGCCGATTTTGCTCCGACTCGGCCGAGCCCACTCAGGTAATCGCAGCCACGCCCAGCGCGGTGGGTTGGTCGGCGCGCTCGATGGTTCATCCCTCGCCGCTCTACCACATCGAGGGCGAAGCCGGACGACGCGGCGATGGCATCTACGACCGCATGAGTTCCGTGGGCGCGCACGAAGTGCTGGTGGAAAATCCTCGCCACGACCGTCATCTCTGGAGCGCCAGCGACGAAGAAATCGGCCAGTTTCTCCGGCTGGCGGCCGAACGCATCCTTGATCTGAAGCGCGATCCCCGCATCAAATACGTGAGCCTTTTCAAGGATTTTGGCCCCAACGCCGGCCAGGAATTCAGCCATCCCACCTCGCAGCTCACGGCCACCATGTTCGTGCCGCGGCGTGTTCTCTACGAATTGCGCGCCGGACGCGAATACTTCCAGGGCAAAGAGCGTTGCGTATTCTGCGACATTCTTGCGCAGGAGGAACGCCAGGCCTCACGCGTAATTGAGGCTCGCGGCGACTATGTCGCGATTGGGCCTTACGCTCCGCGCGTCCCGTATGAAACGTGGATTCTGCCGCGCGAGCATGACGCGTCGTTCGAGCGCACCGGCTTATCGAAACCGGGACTGCGGGTCAATCTTGCCGCGCTATTGCGCCGCACTTTGCAGAGGGTTCGTACCGTCACGGAGGGTTTTCACCTGGTGCTGCACACTTCGCCCAACAGCCTGCATCCCTCGAAAAGCCTCGGCTATTGGAAGACCATTGACGACGATTATCACTGGCACATCGAGATTATGCCGGTCATCGCGGCCAAGGCGCGCTCCTACACGTTCAAAGAGGTTTACTACTCGCCCGTCAGCTCTGAAACGGCGGTCAAGCAGCTTCGGGAGGCGAAAATCGATGGCTGAAAAATGCACTATGTAGTCTTGTTTGATCGGCCGGTTAAATGTTTGATCTGCAGCCGGAGGGGTGATTACGGTTTGCCGCTGGCCCGGCGGAGCAGTCGGCTGACTTCAGCGTTTTTGCGGAACTGAGCCCAGGTAAGCGCGGTGTAGCCGGTGCGGCTCCGCAGGTTCACGTCCGCGCCCGCTGCGATCAGGGCCTTCACTACATCTGGATTTGCCTTTGGATTCTGGCAAGCCAGGATCAGCGCGGTTTGCCCGGTCTGGTCCAGGGCATTCACGTTGGCAGCCGGTACCGACAGCAGCGACTGCACGGTTTTCAGATCCTCGCGCGCCGCAGCCCGCATCAGGTCGGTCTCATCGGGATCATCGAGGGCCTCGCCACCGCTGCCGAGCGCGATTGGCCAGGCTATCGGAATAAGCCGAACCACCTTTACGCCGAGGTCCCCATTCATCTTCGGCCAATCGTTAAGTTTGAAATAATTGCGCAACAAGGGTTGAATTTGTGTGCCCACGGTGGATTGCCATAGGGGCCCACCGGCATCGCGCCAAACCCCCGTGGCTTCGTCGCGTGCCTGCACGTGGAACGCGGTAAACCCGTCGGCGGCATTCCACTCGAAGCGAGCAGTGAGATCGCGAGTGAGCCCCTCCGGAGCGATCCATGCGACGGCGCAGACGACGATCACACTTGCTATGAAATATGGCCAGCGCCGCCGGTTCGCAAAACGAGACACAATGGCCGCCGCCAATCCAAGGAGTGCTAACACTTCGATCACGATGCCGGAAGCGATGAATACTTCGCCAGTCCCGTTCCACCAGTGCACACGCCAGTCCAGGAAGCCGCCTTCATCAAAATGCCAAAAAGGATTGAGATAGAGCGCCACCAGTCCGGCAATGAACAGCAAAGCGCCGGCTTCCAGGCCAATGACGGCGCAGCTCATGCGCTTGTTGTGCCTGGCTGTTGGACTGGGCCCTGCGAGATAAGGCATTGGTTTTACCGCAAGAAGAGTATAGACACTGGACGAAGACGTGGGAATCAAGAGCGGCAACTCATGTTGTGACACAAGGCTGTGACACGAGGGTGTGACGGAGGAACGGCGGAGTCTACTGCGCTCCGGCCACTTTCGCGCTCGACGCCGGGGTTCGCCGCCTCAGGATCTGCTCCGCGGCTTTGGCGTCGACGGGATGGGAGAATAGATATCCTTGTCCCGAGTCACATCCCAGTTGGTGCAAGAGTTCGAATTGCTTTGCGGATTCTATGCCTGCGGCAATCACCTTCCATTTCATCCTATGTGCCATCAGGATGATCAGTTCGACCGTGTCATAGGCGCCGCGGTCGAGCAACATTGCGCTCACGAGGGAACGGTCGATCTTCAAAGCTACTACTGGGATTTGCCGCAGTCCGGTCAGAGACGTATGCCCGATGCCAAAGTCATCGAGGTATGCGGTCACACCGAGCCGCTTAAGATTTGAAAGAGCATCGTGGGTTCGATTCACATCGGCTGCCGCGACCGCCTCGCTGATTTCCAGCCGCAGCCGCGAGCTGTCCACTCCGTGGGTGCGCAATGCGGCTCCCACGCTGCTGACAAAGTCAGGGTCGGCAAGTTGCCTGGCAGATACATTCACGCTGATGCTCACTGGCTCGGCCTCAGGGAGCTCATTTTTCCAGGCGCGCAACTGCTGGCACGCTTGCTGCAGCACCCACCCGCCGATGGAAACCAGCAGCCCGCGGTCTTCCGCCGTTGCCATGAACCTGTCCGGAGAAATCAACCCTTGCCCAGGATGCTGCCAGCGCAGCAGGGCCTCAAAGCCAGTAATCTGTTTCGTTTCCATCTCCACAATGGGCTGGTAATGCAGGCGAAACTCATGCTTCTCCATGGCTTCGCGCAATTCGCCTTCCAGCTTCAGCCGGTTTACGGCGTGGGTGTGCATGGATTCGTCAAACACTTCACAGCGCGAGCCGCCCAACGCTTTGGCGCGGCGCATGGCCACGTCGGCTTCCCGCAGCACATTCTCGGCTTGTTCGTGCGTGGGTGCGCTCAACGCGATGCCGACGCTGGCCGAGGTTCGCATTTCCTGTTTTCCGACGAGAAAAGGCTCGGCTACAGCGAAAAGAATTCTGGCCCGCCCGCAGAGCGTCACCGGGATCGGCGACTCCCTCAAGCAGAATGGTGAATTCGTCCCCGCCCATGCGGGAGAGAACCGCGGTGCGCGCCGCCAGTTCGTTCTGCGTTCGCGAAACCGTGTCGACGTCTCGCAGACAAACCCCCAGCCGGCGGGCCATTTCGAGAATTACCTGATCGCCCGCTGCCGTCCCCATGGTGTCGTTGAACGCCTTGAAACCGTCGAGGTCGGCGAACAGAACGGCGTACTGCCGCTCCGGATCGCGCTGGGCGCGCTCGAACATGTTCTGCAGGCGGTCCAGAAACAGGCGGCGATTTGGCAGCCCGGTCAAACCATCGTGAAACGCGTTGTGTTCGGCTTGTTCCTCTGCCTGCTTGCGGTCGGTGACGTCGCGATTCACGATGACCAGCTTGGCTACTTCTCCCTTTTCATCTCGAATGGTGCCGGCAATGGACTCCAGCACTCGCCACGACCCGTCTTTGTGGCGGATGCGATACTCCAGCTTCTTGCCCACGCCGCTGCTGCGCGCCTCGTGGGCGGCCTGCAGCACCTTGAAACGATCATCAGGATGGATCTGCTCAAACGCCGATGTTTCTCCCAACTCGGCGGCGGAATAGCCCAGGATTCGCTTGTATGCAGGACTGTTGTAAAGCCGGTGGCCCTTCACATCGACCAGCGCAATCATGTCGGCCGCGTTTTCAGTAACGATCTGAAACAACTCTTCGCGCTTCTTCGATTCCCGACGAATGCGGGACACGCGGAACTGCTGCACAGCCGCGAAAACGGCCAGCGCGCCGAGCGCAATCCATTGCCAGTGATCGATATCAATCATTTCAAGGAAGAGCTTTCAAGGGGATATATCGGCAGATGGCCGAAGAAAACTTAGATCAGCGGCCGTCCCACGGTACAACCACCCTTGGCTGTCGAAGGGCGGCCCAGACGTGTCATCCTGGCTGATTTGTTAACATGGCTTGAGGCTAATGATTGTCGCAAAGCATTATCTACAAAGAGGTACGTCGGTTTTCCGTGGGCTGTCCCACATGTATGGCCACGAAATAGGACAAGCAACAAGGCGGTCCACCGTAACTTGATGGCCCTGGAGAAGGTACTTACGATCACCTCAGTATGGTCTATCAAGCGCTTCTCTTCTGCCCCGATGAGAAGACGGCTCGCATCGCAACCCAGATCCTGAGTGAGCTGGACTTTGCCGTCATCCTCTGCGCCGATCCATTCGCCGCAGTCAAGAAGTTGATGGACGAACACTTCGATGCCATCGTGGTGGATTGCGACAACGAGCAGAACGCCACTCTGCTGTTCCAGAGCGGGCGCAACGCGGGTGGCAATCACGGACCGCTGGCGCTGGCGATCGCGGAAGGGCAGGCGGGGGTGGCTAAGGCGCTTCGCATCGGCGCCAATCTGGTCCTCACCAAGCCCATCAATCTGGAGCAGGCGAAGGGCACGCTGCGAGTGGCGCGCGGCCTGTTGCGCCGGGGTCAGGGCCTGAACTCCGCTGCCGCGAACCGGGCGGTGGACCCATCAGTGAACCCAGTGCCGGGACTGACAAGGTCAACTGCGAGTGCGGCGGGCACAGCGGCAGCGGTTGCGGTTTCTGCCGCGACTGTGAGGCACCGCGGGTTCAAGCCGAGAGCTGTTCCGCCTCGACGACCGTCACCGCCTGAGGCTGGGGCTGATCAGAACAGGTTCGATCAGAGCAGGCTTGACCAGAAGAGGATCGACCAGGACAGAATTTCTGAGCTTGACGCTGTTCTTTTCAAGGCAGAGGAAGAAATCTCTTCGCCGCCGAGGGCAATACCGGCTGCACAAACTTTTCAGCCTAAGCATTCTTCTGGCGCCTTTGCTGGCTCTGGAGCTGGCGCTGCGAGCGCGCCCGCACGCGCGCCGGATAAATCTCCGTCATCAGTCCTGGAAGCGGAGACGGCCGCTGAGAGCGTCGATTCTGTCGCAAGTGATTCGTTCTACAAAAAGACGACCGCGTCCGATCCTATGTTTGCAATTCGCCGCGATGTCGCATCTTTGGCCGGCGGGAGCAGAAAGGCGCTGCTGGCCGTGGTTGCGTTGATGCTGATGGCGGCGGGAGGCTATGCGGCGTGGCCGCGATTGCGGCACTCGATCGCAACCACAAGCGTTGCGAATCCGGCTGCGGTTCAGCCGGCGATAAGTCCAGCTCCGGTTCCGCAGGCGATATCGGCGCTGTCAACGGGCGGAGTTGTCGAAGGCAAGCCCGGAGGTCCATCCGCTTCCGGGGCGTCGTCCGTCGCACCTTCCGTAGTATCCTCGGTCGCCCACCCGGCGACGCCAGACGCCGCGGCAGCACAATCAACTGAAAAGAATGCGGCGAGTCGCCCGAGCAAGGTCACTCCCGAAACGGACTCGGCCACGGCTGCGCCAGTTCACATTGCTCCAACGAATCATCCGATCATTGTGGCTAGCGGCAGTTTTCGAATCACTCAAAGTGCTGCGGAAACCGAGCCAGAACCGGCTCCGAGCATTCCTGCCATTGTCGAGGGAAACGAAGGGACGCTTGCGAAGGTCGTCGCCAGCCCTGGCGCTCCGATTCCAGTGCTGGAAAAAGCAGTGATTGTCTCGCAGGGAGTTTCGCGAGGACTCTTGGTGAAGGCAATCGAGCCGGTCTATCCGCCAAACGCCAAGCGGATGCGCATCGAAGGCGCGGTCCAGTTGCTCGCGACGATCTCAAAAGATGGCGACATTTCGGCAATAAAGATTCTCGGCGGAGATTTGCAACTTACGCGCGCCGCGGCGGACGCGGTGAAGCATTGGAAATACAAACCGTACCTGCTGAATGGTTCGCCCGTCGAGGTTCAGACGCCGATCACGGTAATCTTCAAGCTGCCGCACTAGCCTCCGGCCAACCGATTCCACGGAGACAAACCGGCCTGCTCCCGTTCATAATGTCGGCATGTCTTCCGATAAGACGATCCGCCGTCTCAAGACCTATGCGGGCGCTCAGGGGTACGTTTACCAGTATTACTTCGTCGGCCGGCGCGCCGCGCTGGCGAGCGACCCGGAGGCGCCGGCTACGGAGTTTGTTTTCGACGTCACGTCCGACCGCAAGACCACATATGCCGTCAGCGTTTTTCTGCCGGAACAGTCCGTGGCCGCGTGGGCCGCGGGGCACGGCCGTGCGCTCACGGAGGCGGAACAGTACGCCGCCGCAAAGCTGCGCTTGTTCCGCGCCTTCGATGAATTAGAGGACGTAATGACCCACGGGCGGCGGTTGGCGATTGATTCGGCGCTCCTCGAAGAATCGTTGAGCGGCCTGGGTGTGGCATGAGCGCAGACCTCTAAGGGTTGGAATCCCCGTTTTCGAATTTGCGCGCAGAATATAATCTGTAGAAAGGAAAATGGGGATGATCCCTGGGGTCAAAGAACGAAACTGGCAAGCTGGTTCCGGCTTGCATAAAACTCAGCGGACTCTGATACTTACCTAGCCTATGTCATTGCTTTGGTTGCGCTTCGGGCTGGCTTGTTATTTCATCGGGCTGATCTATGCGTTCTTCGCGCTCAGCCGCACCAGCGACCTTTTCAGCCGCATCGCGCTGCATGCCGCCAGCCTGGGTATGGTTTTCCACTTTGTTTCGCTGGTCGAGCTTTTCCTCTCCGGCCATGTGGTCTGGGCCTCGGTGCATAACGGGGAGTCCCTGCTGGCGTTCTTTTCGATGACATTTTTCATGATCATCTACGCCATTTACAAGACCACGTCGCCGGGCGTGGTCGTGTTTCCCATCGTGTTTTTTCTGACCTTTGTGGCCGCGGTGGATCAGCAACCTGTTTTGCTCACGGCGTTTGTGCAGCACAAGGGATGGCTGATCGCGCACATTATCCTGATCTTTACCGGATACGCGGCGCTCGTCCTCAGCTTCGGCGCGAGCGTGCTTTACCTGGTGCAGGAGCGACGGCTGAAGGCCAAGAAGCCAAGCAGCCTGATTTCTTTTCTGCCCGCGCTCGAAGTAATTGACCAGATCGGTTACCGCTCGCTGCTGCTCGGCTTTCCTTTCATGACGCTCGGGCTGATTACCGGGTCGATCTTAGCTATGAGGACCTACGGACATGTCGATTTTCTCGATCCCGTATTTTTGTTGTCGATCCTGATGTGGGCCGTCTACATGGTCATGGTGTTTACGCGCTGGAATTCAGGATGGCGGGGCCGCCGCGCCGCGGTGCTGGCGACGTTCGCTTTTGTGGCTGCCGTGGTGGCCTGGGCCGCCAACTATTTTTCGACCATCCACAGGTTTGCCGCCTCATGAGATACCAGCTCATCGGTGTGAATCACAAGAGCGCACCGGTGGAAGTGCGAGAGCGCCTGGCCATCCCCGAATCGCGCTTGCCGGATTGTTGCCGGGACCTCACGGCGCATCCTGGAATCGAGGAGGGCATGATCATTTCCACCTGTAACCGGGTGGAGTTGATCACGCACACGACCAACGGCTCGGCCGACCTTCGCGGGTTCTTGCACGATCATTTCCATCTCACGGCCGCAGAACTGGACCCCCACCTGTACGAGTTTCGGGAAAAAGATGCGGTGCGTCACGTCTTCCGCGTGGCTTCGAGCCTGGATTCGATGGTTGTGGGCGAGGCCCAGATTCTCGGGCAGGTGAAAGAGGCGTACGCGACCGCTCGATCGGTAGGCTCGGTACGGGGACAACTGGATCAACTGCTGGCCCGCGCTTTTGCAGTCGCCAAGCGTGTGCGCACGGAGACTGCGGTGGGATCGTCTTCGGTTTCAATCGCTTCGGTCGCGGTCGAGCTGGCGAAAAAGATTTTTGGGAGCCTGCAGGGCAAGAGTGTTTTTATCGTTGGCGCCGGCAAGATGAGCGAACTTGCCGCTCGGCATTTGATGGCGCACGGCTGCGCTTCGATTTTTGTTTCCAACCGCACTTACGAGCGTGCCATTGGATTGGCCCAGAGGTTCGACGGCCAGGCCATCAAGTTCGAGGACCTTTACAATTCCTGCGATAAGGCGGATATCGTTATCACGTCCACAGGCGCGCGGCATGCCATTTTCCGCAAGGAGCATGGCGAGCAGTTCCTCAGCCGCCGCAAGAACAAGCCCATGTTCTTCATCGACATCGCCGTGCCTCGCGACGTTTCGCCGGAAATGGGGAAGCTCGATGGCATTTTCGCCTACGATATCGATGACCTGCAGCAGGCCGTCAGCAGCCACGTCGCCGACCGCCGGCACGAGGCCGAACTCGCCGAAGCCATCATCTTGAGCGAGGTGGAAAAATTTGAAGCCCGCTTCGAAGCACGCGCGCATACGCTGGACGTGGTGCCGACGATTGTATCGCTGCAGGATCACCTGGAAACGATTCGTCTGGCGGAGATCGACCGCGTCCGCGGGCGCATGGGGTCGTTGACTCCGGAACAGGAGGTGGCTGTCGAAGCTCTGACCCGTGGAATCATTAATAAGGTTATGCACACTCCCATCACGACCCTGAAAACGGCGGCCCGCGAGGCCGA
Organism: uncultured Acidobacteriaceae bacterium; assembly: GCA_963784085.1. Taxonomy (GTDB): domain Bacteria; phylum Acidobacteriota; class Terriglobia; order Terriglobales; family Acidobacteriaceae; genus Sulfotelmatobacter. The sequence goes on from CAWAQH010000016.1 coordinate 61,796, forward strand.
GGCCACGACACTAGTCGAAGTGGTGCGACGTTTGTTCAACCTCAGGGAGAAAGACAAAGAACGTGGTACCCAGCGATGACGGCCTTATCGAACAGGCTTGAGAAAAACTGGCGCCGAATTGTCGGCGGCGAGTTCGACTTCGTCGCGATGGAACAGTTTTTGCAGCGGGAAAAAGCCGATGGACGCACCATCTATCCCAAGGATGCGGAAATTTTCAACGCGCTCAACCTAACTCCATTCAAGAAAATTACGGTGGTGATTATCGGTCAGGATCCCTATCACGGAGAGGGGCAGGCGCATGGCCTTTGCTTCTCGACCAAGGGCAAGAACATCCCACGGAGCCTTAAAAATATCTACCAGGAGATTGCAAGAGATTGCGAGATTCAGATGCCGACCCATGGCGACCTGACAGGGTGGGCGGAGCAGGGGGTATTGCTGCTGAATGCGACTCTGACCGTGCGGCAGGGCAAAGCCGGCTCGCACCAGGGCAGAGGTTGGGAGGAGCTCACCGACGCCGTTATCCGTGCCATCAGCGAAAAGCGCGAGCATGTCGTTTTTTTGCTCTGGGGTTCCTACGCACAGAAAAAAGGCGAGCTGATCGACCCCGAAAAACATAAGGTGCTGGAAACATCGCACCCTTCGTCGTTTTCCGCCTACCGCGGCTTTCGCGGCTGCGGCCATTTCAAAAAAGCCAACGACTACCTGAAAAATCACGGACTTAAACCCGTCGAGTGGCGGAACATTTAGAGTGCTAATGCGCTATTAACATTTCTTGCCCCATGATCACAATTGGCTGCAGCATATTCCTGAGGGAGGGGCGTCGTATGTCGACACAAGCCACCCATTTTCTGCGCGTGAGCGGTCAAACGCGGATACGAACGGCTAGGACCACAATGGAACGGAATCCTTCATGCTTCGCACGAATCCGAGAAACTTGCAGCCGTTACCGTAGTAGGCTGGTTTCGCTCAAGTGGGAGTACTACCAGTGTGGGTACTGGGCCGCGCTTGAGAACCGTGGGTCGCGGCTGCTCGCAGCCGCGAGGGGTTCGAATCCCTTACTCTCCGCCGCATTGCGCGATCCACGGGACCTTAGAATCACTTTAACTAGCGAATATTTCTTGACGATCCGTACGTCGGGCGGTATGCTGAGGCTGGTTCTCAAGCGCGGTTCAGCACCGTTCGTAGGCGGCCTAACTGGCCGCCTTTTGCTTTTATCCGTTACCCTACCTCGGATCGTCAACCGTGGCTAGACTTCGCATCGGCTCCCGCGGCTCCCAGCTTGCCCTCTGGCAAGCCAACCACATCTCCGCACTTCTCCGCGCGCGGGGACATGAGGTTGAAGTCGAAATAATTCACACCACGGGCGACAAGATCACCGACGTTGCCCTCGCCATGGTCGGCACCAAGGGTGGACTTGGTAAAGGAATTTTCACCAAAGAGATTGAAGAAGCACTCGCCGCCGGCCGCGTCGATCTCGCGGTGCATTCGTTGAAGGATCTGCCTACTGAACTTGCGCCGGGATTTGAAATTGCTGCCATCACGGAACGTCAAGATCCGCGCGATGCCTTTTGTTCGCGCAAATATGCCACGGTTGAAGACCTGCCGCAAGGGGCGCGTGTAGGCACATCGAGCCTGCGCCGTCAGGCGCAGCTCAAGGCGATCCGTCCTGATCTGGATATTCATCCCTTGCGCGGCAATGTTGATACGCGGCTCCGCAAGCTTGAGCAGGGCGAGTACGACGCCATTATTCTGGCCGCAGCCGGGCTGAAGCGGCTGGGCAAGATGCAACTGGTGAAACAGGTTATTCCTGCGGAAATCATGTGTCCGGCCGCGGGCCAAGGAGCGCTGGCCATCGAGATCCGCAAGGGTGATGCCGCCACGCGTCAGCATCTCGAATTTCTGAACGATCCAGTCGCCCGCGCTGCCACAACCTGTGAACGCGCGCTGCTGAACAGTCTCGGCGGAGGCTGCCAGGTGCCTATCGGCGCGCTTGCGGAAGTGCGTAATGGCATGCTGCATATTGATGCCATCGTCGCCGATCCCGACGGATCGAAGTTGCTGCGCGAATCGCGCGACGGCGATCTTAATGATCCCGAAGCCCTCGGCAACGCTGTCGGGAGGACTCTGCTCGGCTGCGGCGGCGACGAGATTCTTGAAGCCGTGTATGGACGAGGACCCGCCGTTCCGCCGCGGTTGTGATGTCCGAATCGTGATTTCCGAAATGAAGAGCGGCAGCGTTCTCCTGCAACTTCTCGGTGGCACCAGGAGCTCTCATGCTCTGCGTCGCTGGATCAACTTCTGGCCGCCGTTTGTGGGCGCGGGAATTCGCGTAAAGCACATTGCGCCCGACATGAAGGCCGTCGATGTCGAAATGAGGCTGCGCTGGTGGAACGCCAACTACGTGGGCACTCAGTTCGGCGGATCGCTGTTTGCCATGACCGACGCTTTCTATATGCTGATGGTGATGCATCACCTGGGCGCCGACTACATTGTGTGGGACAAGGCCGCGACCATCCGCTACAAGAAGCCGGGGAGAGGCACTGTGCGAGCCGAATTTCGCTTATCCAATGGTCAAATCGAAGACATTCGCGAGAAACTGAAGATACTGCCAAAATACGAGCCGGTGTTTACAGTAGAAGTGAAAGACGAGGCAGGAGTTGTCGTCGCCGAGGTAGAGAAGTTGCTGCACGTGCGGAAGAAACAGGTACTGGATCCGCCGGAAAAGTAGAGGGAATCAAAACTTGTATGTTCCTGAACATTTTCGCCTGCGCCATCACCAGGACGCGATTGCCTTCATGCGCGCGAACCCCTTCGCCATTCTGATCTCGACCACGAAGGAAGGGCCCTTCGCCACACACCTGCCTCTCTCCGAACTCGAATCGGACGAAAAGCTTGTACTGCGGGGCCATGTATCGAAAGCCAATCCGCACTGGCGCTATCTGGAGCAGCAGCCCGAGTGCCTGACCATTTTTCACGGAGCGCATTCCTACATCTCTCCCAGCAATTACACCGCGCGCGAGAGCGTTCCGACCTGGAATTATGTGGCGGTGCATGTCTACGGAAACGCTCGCATTATGTCCACAGAGGAAGATTTGCTGGCGCTGCTGCATGAACTGGTGGAAACGTTCGAGCCGGCCTATCGGCTGCAGTGGGAAGGTTTGGGCCAGAAGTATCGCGAAAACATGCTGCGGCAAATCGTGGGGTTCGAGATCGCGGTCACAAGGCTCGAAGGCAAATTCAAGCTCAGCCAGAACCGCACGCGCGAGGATCAATCCAACGTAATCGCCTCGCTCGAGAAGGCGGAGGACACAGCAGTGTCAGGCATATCTCGATTGATGCGCGAGCAGGGGTTGGGCGTGAAGAAGGGATGCGAATAAGCAAGTGTGGGGCGGGCACCCTGCCCGCCAACCCTAACCATGGGGAAGAAAAACTCAGTCTCAACAGAGCGCCGCTAAGAGGAGTTCGCATTCTGGTCGGGCGCGCCCGCCATCAAGCCAGCGCCCTTTCCACGGAACTACGGAAGCTGGGCGCGACCGTATTGGAAATTCCGTTCATCGAAATCCGCGAGCCGCGAAGTTTCAAGCCGCTGGATTCGGCGTTGCAAAATCTTGCCGAGTACGACTGGCTGATCCTCACCAGCGCCAATGGAGTCGAGGCCATGTGGCAGCGGATGAAGAAGCTGCGATTGACGAAGCGCGCTCTCATGCACTTGAGCGTCGCCGCCATCGGCCCGGCGACGAGGAAAGCAATCGAGCAACGGGGCATAAAAGTTGACGTCGTGCCGAAAGAGTACGTCGCGGAGTCTGTGGTTCGCAGCCTGCGCCGGCGGGTGAAAGGGAAGCGAGTGCTGTTGGTTCGCGCAAGAGTGGCCCGCGATGTGATTCCCTCGAACTGCGCAAGGCCGGAGCCGTCGTCGATGTCGTAGAGGCTTATGAGACGGTTGTGCCGCAGTCTTCGCGTACGCGCTTGCCGGCGGCGCTCGAGAATCCGCGGCGTTGTCCGCATGTGGTTACGTTTACCAGTTCCTCGACGGTGCGCAATTTTGTGAAGTTGCTGGGCGGCTCACGCTTGGCGGTGAGGGCGTTGGAGGCAGTTCGCGGGCGAGGGCGCCCGCGCCACATTCAACTCGCTTCCATTGGGCCCGTGACATCTTCGACTTTGCGGGAACTGGGTTTGTTCGTGGATATTGCGGCGAACAAGTTCACCATCCCGGGATTGGTGAAGGCGATCGCGGCTGCTGTTCAGGGCGAAGAATGAAACGCGATCCAGATTAAGAACACTCCCACTGCGAGGACGGGCAAAACGCAAAACACTCTCCACAGAGGACTTCTTCGCCGGGCCTCGCTCAACGTTCGATATTGCAGATACATTGCAAAGGCGGCGATCAGCAATATAGGACTAAGTGCGAGAACGGTCATTGCAGCCGGTCTTCAGAGATGCCCTGGTTGTGCATGAAAATCTATTCCGTCAGCGAGCAACTGCAATCTGCCGGGACCACGTGCGCCAGCAGGAAGTCTGCCACGCGTCTGTAGGCGTCGATCTGATTCTCCACGCGCGCGAAGCCGTGGCCTTCATTTTCGTAAATTTTGGAATCGACCGTCCCGCCACGTTTCTTAATGGCATCGACTACCTGCTGCGTTTCTGATTTCGGGCAGCGTGGATCGTGTCCTCCTGCGAGCAACAGTAGTGGCGCTTTGATCTGGTCGATGAAGTTAATGGGAGAGCGGTCTTCGTACAGCGCTTTATTCTTCACCACATCGCCCATGGTGGCGAGATCGGATTGCTGCAGCACCGGATCTTCGTTTTCGATTTCAGTAAACCAGTTCACGAAGGGTACAATGGGAACGCCGGCGGCCCAGAGCTCGGGGGCTTTCGTCACTGCCATCATGCTGAGATAGCCGCCATAGCTGCCGCCCATCACCGCAATCTTTTTGGGATCGAGATGGCCGGTCTGTTTGATCCAATCGACTCCTGCAAGCACGTCCTGCAAATCGCCGCCGCCCATATCAAACAAATTCGCTTGCTGAAATTCTTTTCCGTATCCCGTCGAGCCGCGATAGTTGGGCGCGAGCACCATATATCCCTGATTGGCCGCGTACTGCACGAAGCGGTTGAACGAGTTCATGGTTTGCGAAGTCGGTCCGCCATGGATGTACACGATAGCCGCATTCTTCCCGTTGCGCGCCATGTTGAAGGGAACGTACAGAAACGCAGAGATGGTCCACTTGCCGTCGCGGCTGGGATAATGCACCAGATAAGGCTCGACCATGTCTTCGGAACTAACACCCGCTACCAGGGAATGCGTGACTTGGTGCGATTTGCCGGTCGTCAGCGTATAAACCCAAAGGTCGCCGGGTGCGGTAGGGCCATTGTGATAGTAGAGAAGGCGCGAGCCATCTTTTGTAAACGCGGAATGCCCGCCGCAGGTTCATTCACACCTTTCGGAATGGGCAACATCGTAGATTTGCCGGTCGCAAGATCATGCAGATAGATGTCTTCGTTGCCGTCAACATTGGCGCTGAAAGTAATGTGCTTTCCATCGGGAGAGAACTCGCTGCCGTGGATTTCCCATTTGTCATGAGTGAGCCAAGTTATCTGGCCCGTTTGTCTTCTGCTCCCCTATTCCGATCCAGCAGTCCGATGTTGTCATAGCCGTTCCTGCATTAGAAGTAACCAGCACGGTGTAGGCATCCCTCATACCGGGGCAGAGAAATCATTCGCTAGATACCGCTGCTCGCCCTCATGCGGCGTGAGCAGCGTGCTCTTCCCGTTGCCACATCCGCAATAAAGATATTCGAGTCTGTACCTTTGGCCTGCTCTTGCGTATAGACAATGTATTTGCCATCTTTCGACCAGATTGGATTCGAATTTCCCTTATCCTGCGGCGTGCCGGTGGTGAGGTGCTTCACTTCGCGCATCACCGTGTCATAGATATCAATCTCGGTCGCCGCGGATGTCTTGGGTTTCACCAAGTACGCCAAATAGCGGCCGTCAGGCGACCATGTAGGATCCATTTCTGCGATCTCGCGCGTGCTGGTGAGATTCACCACTTTGCCGGTTTTCGGCGAGACCAGAAAAATGTCCCAGTGCTCATCGCCGTCGTAGTCGGATTGATATGCGATCCATTTGCCGTCGGGCGACCATGCCGGCGCGGCCTGACGCTGGTCGCTGACTGTCAATTGGACGGGCCATCCGCCTTCTGCAGGGGCCAGCCACAGGTTGTTTCGTCCGCTCATGTTCGAAACAAATGCAATGCTCTTGCCATCGGGCGACCACGGTAGGCCGGCCGATCTGGCGCGTCATGTAGAGTTTTTCGATAGTCAGACTGCGCGGTTCGACTTGCGCGTTCGGTTTGGAGGCGATCTTTTGGGATCGGTAACAGCCTGCGGCGCGGGGAGAGTTTGCGCGGCGAGGTTGTCGGCGACAACTGTGCTCATAATATGACGATAGCAAAGACATGGAACAGTGCGCATGAAAGGAGGGCCTCACTAGTTCAGACATGTTAATGAATGATGGTGAGAGGGCGCAACAAACGCTCGGTGGTAAACAGATCGATGTTCACGTCCTCGAAGTCCCTGTCGTTGGACCATATGGGGATTCTGAAATGAAGGGCAAGTGCGAGTAACTCGACGTCATCGGGATCGCGGCCGCCGATCCTCCTCTTTGCTTCAGCCAGACTCTTCGCGTACTGGCTGCGGTTCACGAGGGTTACGGGCAGCGCGGCGACCGTCAGTAGAAGGATGTCTGAGGGCAGTCGCCTCTTCCTCGCCAAAACCGAGGCGTACTCCTCAACCTCAGCGAAGGTGTGTTCCGTGGTGAACACTTCCTGAATCTGAGGATGATTGAGAAGCAGCCGGGCGCGCCCTCCAATTACCGCGGACAAAAGTACATTAGCGTCCGCGGCGAGCTTCACGGCGTCCCTTCCGCCAGCGGTTGAAATCTTCAAGAACCGCCTTTTCGGCGACTCGCTTTTTCTTTAGCTGGTGGCCAATTTCACTGGTAAGCATGGCGAACAACTCGCGCTTGAAGTCCACCGGCAAAGTCGCTTCCCGCCACGGGAGAAAGACCCCAGCCACCTTACCTCGGCGTGTCACGAGAATGGGATCGTCCGACCGAAGAAGAGTCGTGGCGCGGTCGCGAAACTCCCGCACGCTGCTGATTCTCATGTGGTCACCCCAGTGACCATTATATCAGTACAAGCGTCTTCATGATGATACGGCAGCACACCTCCTTACGCTTTCGCATTCTTGTGCAACTCCACGGTGCTCCAGGTTTTGTCGGCGGCGTGGCAGAGGGTTTCGAGCGCGCAGTCGACGCACTTGGGCTTGCGAGCGATGCAGAGTCGGCGCCCGTGCCAGATGACCTGGTGGGAGAACAGTATCCATTTGTCGCGGGGAATGACGCGCATCAGATCCTGCTCGATTTTTGGGGGATCGTTATTCGTGGTCAGTTCGAGGCGGCGCGAGATGCGGTGCACGTGCGTGTCGACGACGATGCCTTCCGCCTTCTTGAACCAACTCCCGAGAACCACATTCGCCGTCTTGCGGGCCACGCCGGGGAGGGTGAGGAGTTTTTCCATGTCGTCGGGAACCTGGCCGCCGTAGTCGGCGACGATCTTTTTGGCCGCGCCGATGACTGATTTCGATTTGTTTCGGAAGAAGCCGGTGGAGCGGACGTTGGGTTCGAGCTGTTCGGGAGACAGCGCCGCGAAGGCTTCGACGGTAGGGTATTTACGGAACAGTTCCGGGGTGACGCGGTTCACATTCACGTCTGTGGACTGGGCCGAGAGTATGGTTGCGACCAGCAGTTCCCAGGCGCTCGAATGCTTGAGGGCGCAGGTGACTGCGGGATAGAGCTGGTCGAGGCATTTCAGGATCTCTGCCACGCGCACGGGCGCCAGTGGGTTGTGGCGGTTGCCCCCGCTTGCTTTCGGCGTCGCGTTTTTTTTGCTTCCGCTGGCGCTCTTGGTGGCGCGCGGGCGCTTGGGTGCTGCCTTCGCGGGTAAAGCGTGGACTAAGCGTGTTGAGGGAACTGCCCGCGCCACGCGAGCGCCTTCCTGGCGACCGGTTCGAGCGGGCTGACGGGGTGTTCTGCCGCGGGGCATGAGGGCAACATCTTAGCAGAGCACGAAAGGCAATGGTCGAGTTCAAATCAGCTATGCGGCGTTTGTTCTACAACCCGAATAGACCCAGCATCTAGTCGGAAAAGTCGGCAATGGGCAATTCCTGATTGTCCCTAACCTCTGATTGCCCTTCGGTAACCACGTGGGCAATTGACTCGCTTCATACACCCCGGTAGTCTGGAACCAACCTCGAAAAGTCCAGGAAAGCAACCATGGCCGTAAGTTCTGTTCAACTCGGGCAAGTCTGGCGCAACGATACCGATGGCCAGGATTATCTGGTCACCAAGCTGTATAGCGAAGTGTTTACCCAGTATGCCATGCTCCGCCCCGCCGGTATCACGGCTCCTGATGCCCCAACCGTGCGCATCAAGATCGTGAAGGGCCCGGAAGGCGCTGCCCTGCCCGGTTACACCTTTACCCAGGAAGGCTCGTTCTAGCCCGTTGGTTCCGGGCAATTTTCCGCTAGACTCTTAGTGGCCAGTGAGCAGTGGCCAGTAAAACCTGAATTTTGCGATTGGGTGTGTTGCCCACTGACCACTAGTCACCGACCACTGCCTCCAAATGACTGAAAAACTTCTTGCCATAATCTTTGTGTTCATCAATTCCGTAATCAGCGCGACCGGCTACGGCGGCATCGTGCTGCTGATGGCGATTGAATCGGCGTGCATCCCGCTGCCTTCGGAATTGATCATGCCGTTCGCCGGGTATCTCGTTTTCACGGGCACGTTCAAGCTCCTGTTGGTAGCGACGGCGGGGGCGCTCGGCTGCAACCTGGGATCGCTGGTGGCTTACGAAATTGGATGTTACGGCGGCCGCCCTCTGGTGGAGCGCTACGGGCGCTGGATCCTGATGGGCCGGCGAGAACTTGACTGGGCCGATCGATTCTTCGCGCGCTGGGGATACCTCGCCGTATTTATCGGCCGCCTGCTGCCGGTGATTCGCACATTCATCGCGCTGCCCGCGGGAGTGGCGCGCATGCCACGCGGACGCTTTCATCTGTACACGTTTCTGGGATCCTGGCCCTGGTGTCTGGGCCTGGCCTATCTCGGAATGAAGCTCGGTGAGAACTGGCGGGAACTGGGAAAGTATTTCCATAAATTCGATGCCGTGATTGGAGTGGTGCTGGTGGCGGGGGCCGCGTGGTTTGTCTGGACGCACTGGCAGAACCGTCTTAGTCGCCAGCCTTCCGAAGTCAGTACTCACTAGACCGGTTGCTTCATTCGTACTGACTTTCTTTTTCAGCCACACGTCTCCAGCGAGACGATCACAGAAATTCTATTTTCCAACCGATGCTCGCAGTGCCCCATTGAACTGATTTTCTGCGCGTTTAGCCGCTCTCGTTTGCAAAAATCATGCCCGATACGAGAACATACAAGGTTTGCACATCATAAGGATTCTCACTGAGGAAGCGGCCCAATATGGCGACACGGAAGCAGTCCGCAAAAACTATGCCCGCAAAAAAAGCGCAAAAGACAGCAAGCATCGAAGCGAGCATCAAAGTAAGAGATGACGCGAGGTCGCACGCGCAGGGCAGTTCGAAACTCGACAGCGCGATCCAACCTGCGAAAGGGAAGCTGGGCGTGATGATCCCCGGCATGGGCGCGGTTGCGACCACGTTCGTCGCCGGTGTGGAGGCTATTCGCAAGGGGCTGGCCAAGCCGATCGGGTCGCTCACCCAGATGGGCACGGTGCGGCTCGGCAAGCGCACGGATGGACGATCGCCGAAGATCAAGGAGTTTGTTCCTCTGGCCACGCTTGACGATTTAGTCTTCACCGGCTGGGACATTTTTGAAGACAACATGTACGAAGCCGCGTCGAACGCCGGCGTGCTGGACCAGCGTCTGCTCGATCAGTTGAAGCCGTTTCTTTCATCGGTGACACCGCGCGCGGCGGTGTTCGATCACAACTATGTGAAGAAGATCGATGGGCCAAACGTGAAGAAGGGCAAGACCAAAATGGATCTTGCCGAGCAATTGCGCGATGACATCCGCAGCTTCAAGAAGACCAGCGGGGCAAGCCGGCTGGTGACCATGTGGTGCGGGTCCACGGAATCCTACATTGCGGCGACCGCGGCGCACCAGTCGGTGAAGTCGTTCGAGAAGGCGCTGCGCGAGAACGATGAGATGATCGCGCCCTCGATGGTGTACGCCTACGCATCGCTGATGGAGGGCGTGCCTTTTGCCAACGGCGCGCCGAACCTGACAGTGGATTTGCCGGTGATGCTCGAATTGTCGCGGAAGAATGAAGCGCCGATCTGCGGCAAGGATTTCAAAACCGGGCAGACTTTGATGAAGACGATTCTCGCGCCTGGTTTCAAGGCGCGCATGCTGGGGCTGAACGGATGGTTCTCCACCAATATTCTGGGCAATCGAGACGGTGAGGTGCTCGATGATCCGGGGTCGTTTAAGACCAAGGAAGAGTCGAAACTCTCGGTGCTCGAGCACATTCTGCAGCCCGAGCTTTATCCCGAGCTCTACGGCGATATGTACCACAAGGTTCGCATTAACTATTACCCGCCACGTGGTGATAATAAAGAAGGTTGGGATAATATCGATATTTTTGGCTGGCTCGGCTATCCGATGCAGATCAAAGTGGATTTCCTGTGCCGCGACTCGATCCTGGCCGCACCGATCGTGCTCGATTTGGTTTTACTGATGGATCTGGCGAAGCGAACTTCCGAACTGCGCGGGATCGGGATTCAGGAATGGCTGAGCTTTTACTTTAAGTCTCCGATGACGGTGCCGGGGCTATACCCCGAGCACGATCTGTTTATTCAGTTAATGAAGTTGAAGAACACGCTGCGGCATTTGAAGGGCGAGGAACTCATCACGCATTTGGGGCTGGAGTATTACGATTGATCAACGGGAACGGAGGAAAGCACCCAAGATAGCCCCTAACAAACCGCCGACGGCGCTAGACGCGAGCGGTATCCACCATTTTCGTTCGTGTTCAGATTCAAGAGCCCTTGAGTGAAGGTTGATTGCGGTCTCGACGAGCGCTTTTATATCTTCGGGGTTGAGCGGATCGCGCGAGACTCGGTTCTTCTGATTTTCTGGGAGGGCCTTGAATTCCTCAACGCTCAGGCGTTTTTCGAGATCGACATGGAATCGTTTCGGATACTGGCGGCGCCAGACAAGCGACGCTTTTTCGCGCGCGCTATCGAGGCGGAAAAATTCCGGGTGTTGTTCAAAGACATTCTTCCAATATAGGGCTTGATTCTTGTTCGCGGTGATCCGGTCTGCCCATCCGTCGAAGGGCAGTTTATAGAACTTGTAGGTCCCCATCGCTTGGATGGCCGCAATGACGTCCGCCAGAACGTCCTGGATCGGCAAGGTAGGGAGATTCGCTCGGGCTCCCAAATGTCCAACCCATGTACTGCCTCCTCAACGAATTTCGGCGATCTTACCACACGGTCCTCAGCAGTGGACTTCTACGAATTTTATCGTCGTGAGTGACCAGAGTCAGGCCTTCGGCGCGGGCGGTGCCGCCGATGATGCGATCGGCGGGATCGCCGGAGTAGTCGCGCGGGAACTGGGCTGCCAAGGTGGCGATCTCGGGCGTGATCGGCAGCACGGTGACGCCTTCGAGCAGCAGGTCGAGTGAAGATTCAAGCGTGCCGTAACGACGAATGCGTCCGCGCGCCAGCATCGAAGCAAGCTCCCAAACGGTGATGGCAGAGATTGCGATACCGCCTTGCCGCCGCGCGCGGCGGATCGCGGAAGCGGCAGTTCGCGAGAGCTCCTTGGAATCATCCACGGCCCAAAACAGGGCATGAGTGTCCAGGAGAATCAAAACGCGGACTCCCACTCTTCAGGTGGGTCGGCATCGAGGTCGCCGGCTACTTCAAACACACCCTTGAGTCTGCCGATGAAATCATCTTTTGGTTCATCGATGGGTACCAATTTCGCGACCGGTTTGCCGCGTTTCGTGATCACCAGCGGGCGCTTGGTGGACCGCACGTCCTCCATCAGAGTGAGGCACTGGGCCTTGAAGACAGCCGCGGGAATTTCCTTCATAGACACATTGTAGCAGACATGGTCAAGTTGAGATGACCAGGATGACATCACGCCAATTTCCTCTCCCGCTTGTATTCATCGAACTTCCCCAAAAACCTGTCGATATCTTTCTTCTGCAAATAATATGGGGTCGAAAGCCGCAGCTTGTTTGGCTCTGCGCCGCGGATGCGGATTTTGTGGGTCGTCCAGAGCCAGTTTTCCAGGTCCATGCGTTTCACTGGCGGAACGTTGACCGTAACGATGGCGCAGCGCAAGGCAGGGTCGGGCGAGGTCCAGGATTCGGCGCCGCGCTTCTTCATCTCCGCGAGCATATAGTCGGCAAGTGCACGATGCCGCTTTTCGATGCGGTCGATGCCAATGTCGTTGGCCAGTTTGATTGAGGCGCGCAGGCCGTGGAGCGCGGGCACGTTCGAGCTGCCGATGCGCTGGAAGCGTTCGGCGCGGAGCTGAGGCTCGTCCCAGCCTTCGGTGACGATGGTGTTCCACAGGCGGTCGATGACTTCGTCGCGGACGTAGAGAAAGCCGCTTCCTTTGGGCGCTTGCAGCCATTTGTGCGGGCTCGATGAATACATGTCGCAGCCGAGATCGTGGATGTTGAGGCGCATCATGCCGGGCACGTGTGCGCCGTCGACGGCGGAGAGGATTCCTTTCGATCGCGCCAGCGCACAGAGTTCTTTCGCGGGCAGGACGACTCCCGAGAAGGTGGTGATGTGGCTGAAGAAGATCACGCGCGTCCGCGCAGTGATGGCGTCGTTGAACAAATTCAGAACTTGCGCCGCGTCTTTCACCGGCAGCGGCAGAGCGACTTTTCTAACCACGATGCCGTAGCGCTTGGCTTTCAGGTTCCACGGGTGCTGGCCGCCGGGATGCTCCTGGTCGGTCATGAGGACTTCGTCGCCGGGCTTCAAATCGATGCCATTGGCGACGTAGCTGTTGGCTTCGGTGGCGTTGCGCAGGAGGGCGATCTCGTCGCGACGGCAGCCGACGAACTCGGCGAGCGGGTCGCGAAACTCGTTCCACGAGGCGTATCCCCAGATGGGATAGTCCTCGGGATCCTGCTGATCCATACGCTCGGTGGTCGAGTAGCCTTCGAAAACGGCGCGCAGCACGGGAGCGGGGCTGGAGCCGACGGTGCCATTATTCAAGTAGATTTCGTCGGCGGGGATCAGGAATTGCTTGCGCATCTCGGCCCAGTATGCGTCTTCGTTTGTGTCGAGAAGGGAGTGATCTGGGAGCGGGGGAAATTTTTCCAGTTGCGCGAAGAGGCTGCCGCGGAGAGCGAGGGAAGCGGCAAGTCCGGTGGTAGTAGCGAGAAAGCGGCGGCGGTCGAGCATGGGGCCCTCCTGCGGTCGGATGCAAAGGAGGCGCTATGGTACCAGACCTCGGGCTGTGGGCCGTTAGACCCAGGCTCTCTTCTGGCTATTTTCGTCGTCCCTCCGGGCTGGACTGACCCTTGGACTGCCCTAGCCCGGTTCCCGGATAACCCGGACGGGCAGGGGTGCGTCTAACTGTGGGAATAAGGTTGGGGTTGGTGTGTTCGGGGCGGGCGTATAATCGGAGCTAAGAGTACGTGGCCGCTTAAGGAGTTCCCATGAAATTGCGTTGGTTGGCAATCGCGATCGCATTGGCGGCGTTCGGTACGGGGCCCTGGATGTTGGGGCAAACGCAGCAGCAGCCGGGCCAGAATAATCCCAATCAGACTCAAACGCAGACGCAGACGCCGGTTCCGACTCAGGACCCGAACGATGGCCAGCCCAAAGCGGCCGATGTGCAGAATGCCCCGAAGCAGGCTCCGGCCGCATTGCCGACAAAAGACGATGATGCCATCAAGCACGACGGCAGCAAGACCGACGTGGACGCGGTGGGAAACCGCAACGTGGGTTGCGGACGCGGCGTGGGGAACTGGTACACGGTGGAAGGTCAGGTAGCTCGTGGGCGCGTGTTTGCGCAGCAGATCGAGTCGCAGATCAAGCTGGTGAACGACCCCGTGGTCACGGAGTATGTGAATCGCGTGGGGCAGAACCTGGTGCGGAACTCGGATGCGCAAGTACCGTTCACGATCAAAGTGATCGACTCCGATGTGGTCAATGCCATGGCGCTGCCCGGCGGGTTCTTTTATGTGAACTCGGGGCTGATCCTGGCGGCCGATGAAGAAGCCGAGATGGCGGGCGTGATGGCGCACGAGATCGCACATGTGGCGGCGTGCCACTACGGGCGTGAAATGACGCGAATGAACCTGCTGCAGATGGCTTCGATCCCGGCGATCTTCATGGGCGGCGCGCTGGGATATGGGATCTATGAGGGCATGGGCCTGGCGATTCCGATGACATTTCTGAAGTTCTCGCGCGGCTTCGAGGCCGAAGCGGATTACCTGGGCGTGGAGTATATGTATCGGGCGGGATATGATCCATCGGCGTTTGTGTCGTTCTTTGAAAAGCTGCAGGCGATGGAAAAGAAGAAGCCGGGGACGATTTCGAAAGCATTCGACACCCACCCGCAGACTCCGGACCGGATCGAGAAGTCGCAGGCGGAGATTCGAAAGATACTGCCGGCGAAGGCGCAGTACATCGTGACTACCTCGGAATTCGATGACGTGAAGGCGCGGCTGGCCTCGATTGAGAACCGGCACAAGGTGCTCGATCCGAAAGATGCCAACAAGCCCAGCTTGCGGCGGACTTCCACCAGCAGCGGCGACAGCACGGGTAACAGCCAGGGCGATGATGATCGTCCGACTTTGAAGCGGAGGGATGATTCCTCGAATTAGAGGCGAATTAGGATCGTCAAACCGGCGGCCAGTGGCCGCCGGTTTTTTATTGCGGCTCCTGATAGTGGCGGAGTTGGCAGATTCCGCTATGCCCCTTCCGTCCGTTCGGGCAGGGAGACTGCGGGAGTGATGAGTCCTGAGTGTCAGGGGCGCATGTGACTACGGTCACAGCGTGCTCTTGTCGCGGGCTACCAGAGTGAACTACGCTAGGTTGATAACATCAGCAGCCAGGAGCAGCGGTTTCCATGCCAGAGAATACACTCACCATAACCGATAATCGCACCGGTCAGACTTACAACGTCCCTATCGAGGACGGCACGATCCGGGCAATGAGCCTGAGGCAGATCAAGAACGGTCCGGAAGATTTCGGGTTGATGACGTACGATCCGGCGTTCATGAACACGGCCTCGTGCCGCAGCGCTATTACGTATATCGATGGGGACAAGGGCATCCTGCGCTATCGCGGATATCCCATTGAAGGTCTGGCGGAGCGCTGCACGTTCCTGGAAGTTGCCTACTTGTTGCTGTTTGGCGAATTGCCTACGACCCCTGAACTCAAAACCTGGGTATACGAGATCACGCACCACACCATGCTGCACGAATCGACGAAAAAATTCATGGAAGGATTCCGCTACAACGCCCATCCGATGACGATGTTTGTGAGCACGGTGGCGGCCCTGTCGGGGGTTTACCCGGAAGCGCGGCATGTGAATGATCCGGAGAACCGCCTTTTGCAGATCAAACGGCTGATCGGGAAAGTGCCGAGCATCGCCGCGCTGTCGTACCGGCACAACGTGGGATTCCCGTATGTATATCCGGACAACGATTTGAGCTATCCCGAAAATTTCATGAACATGCTGTGGAAGATGGTCGAGCCGAAATATGTGGCGAATCCGGTAATTGCGCGGGCGCTCGACATTTTGTTCATTCTGCATGCCGACCACGAGCAGAACTGCGGCACTAACGCGATGCGTTCGGTGGCCAGCTCGGAGACCGATCCGTACCTGGCCGCGGCGTCGGCGGCGTCGGCGCTGGCGGGCCCATTGCACGGCGGGGCGAACGAAGAAGTGCTGAAGATGCTGGACGAGATCGGCTCGAAAGACAATGTGCCGGCCTACATCAAGAAAGTGAAGGAAGGCAACTTCAAGTTGATGGGATTCGGCCATCGCGTTTATAAGAACTACGATCCGCGGGCCAAAATCATCAAGTGGACGGCGGCGCAGGTGTTTGAGGTGACGGGGCGCAATCCGAAACTGGAAATCGCGCTGGAACTGGAGCGCATTGCGCTCGAGGACGATTATTTCGTGAAGCGCAAGCTCTATCCGAATGTGGATTTTTATTCAGGGATCATGTACCAGGCGATGGGATTCCCGCCCGAGATGTTCACAGTGCTGTTCGCGATTCCGCGCACGACGGGCTGGCTGGCACAGTGGCAGGAGTTGATCACCGATCCGGAACAGAAGATCGCGCGGCCGCGCCAGATCTATACCGGGCATGAAGTGCGGGAGTTTGTGCCCCTGGAGAAGCGCACAGCGGCCGCGGTTGCGGCGCGCTAGCGGATCTCGCCGTCCAGACCAGGCCCGTGGCTTCGCGTGAGATGACAGCGTTGCCGGCTTATGCGGCTTGCCTGGTGGCGAGCGAAGCCACGTACTCACGGCCCTCCGCCTGCGAGACGATGACTTTCATCTCCTGCCAGTCGTAGGGAAATTCCTTTCCGCAATCCAGGCAAGCTACGTAAGTGCCGGTTAAGGCGGCGGCTTGCGGGCGGCGCGCCTGGCCGCGAATGGTTACTGGAAAGCTATACCGGGAATGCCGGCAACCGAAGAATACGTCGATCAATCTTGCCACCATGGAGCACCTCCACCGCCGGGCTGTTTTGCCCGAGCGTTTGAGTGCGCGGCCCCGCTCCAGTCGTGCAGCCGCCCCACTCATCCGGTTAGATTCGTTTTTATGAGAAATAGTTTCGGCTTGCGTCTCGCGGCCCCGGCACCAGTTCCCGTTCCTGCAAGTGATTGGGGTAGGACGAGTTAGAGATGCCCCCGCCAGGTCTGGTTTATAATCGGTACCGCGCATGGCTCGGACTGGCGGCAGGAAGGCGGCGCAGCCTCGCTCCTGAACCATCCCAACCTTATTTCGATTTAACGGCATAGGCAGCGACGCTGAATTCAAACGAAATAAAGTCAACCGAAAATAAATACTCCGGGCGAATGGCCGATCACGCTGAGTTCGGCTAACCGGATGCGCTGGCTGCCGTCTAATAAAGTTTGGCCGTGCCCAAAACCATTTTTCTTTGCCTTGGAGCCCTACAACATGAAACTCGGTCTTAAGTTTTCCTATTGCATCCTGGCCTTGCTGTGCGCTTTCACGGCCGCGAGTTCGCTTATTTGCCGTTCGCAAGAGATGCCGAAGGGCGATGCAGCGAAACCGCAAACTCACGGTATTGCGGTCGCCAACATGGATAAGTCGGTCAAGCCGGGCGACGATTTTTACAACTACGCCAACGGCGACTGGATTAAGCGCACGCAAATTCCGCCCGACCGCGCGGGAGTAGCCGCCACCTGGACAGTGCTCGGCGACGTGAGCAACAAGCGCACGGCGGACCTGATCGCGGAGGCGGCCAAGGGCCATGCGGCGGCCGGTTCTGAGGTTCGCAAAATCGCCGATCTCTACAACTCTTATATGGATGAGGCCGGCATTGAAGGCAGAGGCATGGCGCCGCTGCGGCCGCTGCTTGAAGCCGTTGCCGCCATCCAAGATAAACGGCAGATGGCGCGAGCCCTGGGCGAGACGCTGCGCAACGATGTGGATGCGCTCAACGACACCAATTTTCACACTTCCAATCTTTTCGGACTTTGGGTTGCGCCGGGCTTCAACGACTCCGAACACTATGCCGCTTATCTGCTGCAGGGTGGTGTGGAGCTGTACGACCGGGAGTACTACCTTTCCGACAGCGAGTCGATGCGTGAGATCCGCGCCAAGTATCAATGGCATATCGCCGCCATGCTGAAGCTTGCAGGCTTTACCGACACTGACGCCCGGGCGGCGCGCATCATGGAACTCGAACACGCCATCGCGCAAACCCACTTGAGCCTGGCCGACAATGAGGATACGCACAAGGCGAATAATCCCTGGAAGCGGACCGACTTTGAAAGCAAAGCGCCAGGCCTTGACTGGGACGAATACTTCCGCGGTGCGGGCCTCGATCATCAAGACAGCTTTATCGTATGGCAGCCGAGCGCGTTTGCCGGAGAATCGGCGCTGGTGGGCTCCATGCCGCTTGATACCTGGAAGGACTGGATGGCGTACCATCTGGTGGAAAACTATGCCAGTTTTCTCCCCAAGGCGCTGGCCGATGAGCGCTTCGCATTTTTCGGGAAGGCGCTCTCCGGCACGACGGAGCAGCTTCCGCGCTGGCGGCGGGGAGTGTTCGTGGTGGATGGGTTGCTCGGCGACGCGGTCGGGAAAATTTACGCCCAGCGTTACTTCCCGCCCGAAGCCAAAGCCCAGGCAGACGCGATGGTCGCGAACATTATTGCAGCGTTCCGCAAGCGCATAGACGCGCTTACCTGGATGGATCCTGCGACCAAAGCCGAAGCCCAGGCGAAGCTAACGACACTTTACGTTGGAATTGGCTATCCTGAGGTGTGGCGCGACTACTCCGGCTACGAGGTGAAGGCAGACGACATATTCGGCAACATGAGGCGCGGCGGCATGTTCAATTATCATTTCTGGGTAGGGCGACTGGGGCATCCAATCGATCGCAAGGAATGGACGATGGATCCGCAGACCGTGAACGCTGTGAACCTGCCGCTGCAAAACGCGCTTAGCTTTCCGGCCGCGATCCTGCAGCCGCCGTTTTTCGATCCGAAGGCCCCCGCGGCGGCGAATTATGGAGCGATCGGCTCGGTCATCGGGCATGAGATCAGCCACACGTTCGACACCGAAGGCAGTTCGTTCGATTCGAAAGGACGCATGCGGAACTGGTGGACGGCCGGAGATCTGGCCCATTTCGATGCCGCTACCGCCCGGCTGGCGGCGCAGTATGACACTTACAAACCCTTTCCCGACCTGGCCGTGAACGGCAAGCAGACGCTTGCGGAAAATATTGCCGACAACGCCGGCCTCTCCGCTGCATACGACGGGTACCGCGCATCGCTGGGAGGCAAGGCCGCTCCCATGCAGGATGGCTTCTCCGGCGATCAGCAGTTTTTCATCGCATTCGGGCAGAACTGGGGATCGGCGACTCGGCAGGCGGCGCTGCGCCAGCAGGTGATGACAGATCCGCACGCGCCGGCGGAGTATCGCGCGGCGGAGGTCCGGAACATGGATTCATGGTATGCGGCGTTCGATGTGCAACCTGGTCAGAAGCTTTATCTGGCGCCGCCCGATCGTGTGCAGATCTGGTGATGGGCGCGGAGCAGGAAGTTGTAGCTTGAGCAAGAGCTGTGATGGCTTCGGGACCGGACGCCGGTTTGGCGTTTTGACGGGCACGACTCAGGTCGTGCCCGTCAACATTCGCGCTTACACCTTCTCGATCGTCACCGACTTAACCACGATATTCTTCGCAGGACGGTCCTGTTGGTTCCGCGGCACCGCTGAAATCTTCGTCACGACATCCTGACCCTCGACCACCTCGCCAAAAACCGTGTGCTTTCCCGTCAGCCAGGTCGTGGGCGCCAGGGTAATGAAGAACTGTGACCCATTCGTATTTGGTCCGGCGTTGGCCATCGCCAGGATTCCGGCCTTATCGAGCTTGTGCGGTGAGCCTTTGGTCTCGTCCTCAAACTGGTAGCCGGGGCCGCCCATGCCCGTGCCTTGCGGATCACCGCCCTGGATCATGAAATCCGGAATCACGCGATGAAAAATCGTTCCGTCATAAAGACGGTCTTTCGATTTCTTGCGAGTCGAAGGGTGAGTCCACTCGCGCTTGCCTTCGGCGAGTTCCACAAAGTTGGCTACAGTCTTGGGAGCATCTTTCTCGAATAAACGGCAGACGATGGTTCCTTCGGAAGTGTCAAAAATGGCATAGGTTCCCGCGGGACGGCTCATGATTGGTCTCTCCTTCTTTTGATTGGATCGGTTTTGAGTGGTTCCTGATTCTACTTACCGGCGTCTGCGCCCTCAATGCTGATGTGGTTGATCTTCACCGGACGGAACGGCTTGTTGTTCCTCGGATCGGAGGCCATCCTGGCAATCTCCTTGACCAGCGCCACGCTGGCAGCGTCGCATTGCCCGAAAATGGTGTAGTGGCCGTTGAGGCTCGAATAGGCCACCTCGGTGATGAAAAACTGCGAACCGTTCGTATCCGGTCCGGAGTTGGCGTAGGCCAGGCGGCCGGGGCGGTCGAATTGCAGGTCGGAAGACACCTCGTTCTTGAATTTGTATCCTGGGTCGCCCGTGCCCGTGCCGACCGGATCGCCGCCCTGGATCATGAATTCCGGAATCACGCGATGAAAGATCGTGCCATCGTAAAGCGGCACACCATGCTCTTTCGCGCCGGTGGCCGGATTCGTCCAGTCTTTTGTTCCCGTGGCGAGGCCGATGAAGTTCGCGACTCCGATGGGCGCTTTGTCGGTAAACAATGTGCATGTCATCTTGCCCGCCGTGGTATCGATGATGGCCGTCGGTTTATCCGCCTTGTGGGCGGGCGCGGCTTGCGACCAGGCGGCTAGGGTTGCCAGAACCAGCAGGGCAGAAACTAAGAATGCATTACGCATGATTGCTCCTTGTGATTTGCATAGAGTGTTTGTGGAATTAACCGCAACCTAGAATTGTACGATAGGCGCACCGTCAATGGGACCTGGTTTGCATTTCGCGGCTGACACTTTCGACTTGCCGAAAGACCCGCAGAATATTGCCGCCGAGGATTTTCCTGATGTCATCGGCGCTGTATCCGCGGTCGAGCAGGGCCTGTGCAATTCTCGGGAGATCGGCGGCAGAATCAATCCCCAATGGAGTGGCGCCACTCACGCCATCGAAATCGGACCCCAGGCCTACGTGGTCCACACCTGCAACTTTGGCGATGTGGTCAATGTGGTCAATCAGTGACTTCAGCGGCGGACGCGGTATTTTCGCCGTCCACTCGCGTTCCAGCCGGTCGACGTCGACAAAACTCGCCTGCTTGCCCTGCGCTTTGAATGAATCGAGATACTTCTGAATCGCGGCCGACTGTTCCTTGTCCTGCGCCGCCATGGCGTCGTGGTATTTCTGGTCTACAAAGCCCGAGAAAAAATTAACTTGGACCACGCCGCCATTCCTGGCAACTGCTCGCAGCATATCGTCCGTCATGTTGCGGGGAGCATTGGTAAGCGCTCGCGCGGAAGAGTGCGACGCGATGACCGGAGCTTTCGTTGTCGCGATCGTATCCCAGAACGTTTTATCGGCGACGTGTGAAATATCGACCATCATGCCCAGCCGGTTCATCTCCAGCACTACCTGCTTGCCGAAGTCGGTCAGGCCGTTGTGGTGCTGCACTTTGGAGTCATTGATATCGCCCGAGGAATCAGCCCACTCGTTCGTGTTTGACCAGGAGAGCGTCATGTAGCGCACGCCCAGGCGGTAGTAATCGCGCAGCAGGTGCATATCGTTTTCGATGGAATGTCCGCCTTCAATGCCCATCAGCGCGGCGAGCTTACGCTCCTTATGCGCGCGCTCGATATCGGCGACTGAAAAGGCCATCATCATGCGGTCGGGATGCCGCGCCGCCTGTTCGTAGACCGAATCGATCAGGTCGAAGGTGTGCCTGGCGAAGTGTCCCTGATTCGTGTCGGGATCCACCCAGATGGAGAAGAACTCGGCGCCCAGATTGCCGCGGCGCGCTTTGTCGAGGCTGATGTGTTCGAAGTCGCTGGGCTCGGTCGAGCCGATGTCGTAGCCTGCGTCGAGAAAGTACTGCGGCGTGTCGGCATGGGTGTCAACCACAATGGCTGAATCGTGAATGGCGCGCGCCCTGGCGCCGACCGGTGCATCCGCAGAATTTCCAGATTGGGCGACGGCGGAAGTAACGGCGGCAATGGTCAGGTACGCGAGCAGGATTTTAAAATGTGTCAGCAATACTCTGAAATGGGTCATAGCATCAGCCGGCAAAAGTTGAACGCGGGCAAGCTATTAATTGTATACTTGGCGTCTCGGAATAGGGGGCAGGGATGCCGCTGGTTCGAATTTCTCTCCGCATGGGCAAGAGCGACGCCTACAAGAAAGCCCTAAGTGACGGCGTGCATCAGGCGCTGGTCGAGGCTCTCGAGGTGCCGGCGCAGGATCGATTCCAGGTGATTGCCGAGCATCCCGCGGGCGGCCTGGTTTATGACGCGAGCTACCTGGGCGTGCAGCGGTCCGACAACATTGTGCTCGTGCAGATTACGCTTTCGACGGGTCGTAAGCCGGGGCAAAAACGCAGGCTGTTTCAGCGCATGGCCGATCTTCTGCAGAAAGACCCCGGCCTGCGGCCGCAGGATCTCATGATTAATCTTGTGGAAGTCGCATGGGAAAACTGGTCATTCGGCAACGGGGAAGGGCAATACACGATGTGAGGCTGTTTCTATTCCGCGCGGCTATCGGCTGTGACGGGCGCGGGCTCCGTGTGATCGAGCGGGACTATATCCTGCGTCCCGCGCCAATCCGCGTAATGGCCTGAAACCATAATGTGGAAAACCCACTGCCGCCGCTCTTCTTCCGGCTCAACCAGGCCGAGGGCCTTCATGTAAAACAGGTAGTGCTCCATCCAGTGAAGTTGTTCCTGCGTCATGCCCCGGCGTTGGAGATCCACCGTAAGACCGGCCAGATGCGACGATGCAGTCTCACCTTCGGCCGGCGCCGCATTGCGATTGTGCCGCCGGAGTTTTTTCTGCACCTTCACCGTGCGCACGGCGGAGTTCACCTGAATCTGCTCGTGAAAGCGGTGGTAATAAGCCTGCGAGAGGTCCTGCACAAAATCGCGCGTCCACGGACGGCAGAAGCGTCGCGAGGGATCAAGGCGCGGATCAAAGCGCAAAGTCTCACCGGCGATAATCGGCTGCAGCGCGCCGCTGGCTTTCAGGGCTTCGAGTTCGTCGTCATCTTGAATGCGAGGCAGTTCCAGCCGGTCAACTTCCGCGTTTTGAATCAGGAGAGATTCGTGGGAAGGCCGGAACATCGGATTCCAACGCGTCCAGTGCAGCCGGCGATGCCGCACCGGCTTGTGCACGACGGTAGCAGTCGCCGCGAATAGCGAACTGCATAAACATGCCAGCAAGGAAAGCAAGACGATCCGGCGCTGTAGGTATGATCTCAATGAGTTCCGCAGTCTTCCGTTCGGCCTAAGCCGCAACCGCCCGGACATTGTAAGTCATGCTGTCAACTGGCCCTATTATTTTCCAACTTGTTGCCGCGCGCCGTCGGTTACGAAGGGATTAGACGGCTCTAATCAAAAGCCGATTACCCGAGGTTACTGGCAACATTTCTTCAGCGTTCGATAGTTAAAGTGGCACTTTAAGGGCCATTTCTCGATACTTTCGCGCCATGTTCAAGCGCAGCGTGAGTAATGCTTTACGGCCCTCCGAGACAAGACAGAACTGGCCGCATTAGAGCGACGGTGACAAAAGCCAGCGCTGGAACAGTCAAATTCCGCAGATGTGATGGAATAACCTCGGCAGACGCGCTCCAAGCGCTCGCTGTTTGCCTAGAATCCTTGCTGCACCAACTCTTCCACGGTGAGTGAACTCCCTGTCGGTGCGCCCGTCATCATTTTCTCGACGTACTTCGCGATCAGATCGGCTTCCAGGTTGACGGGATCGCCGGGACGGAGCGAGTTGAGGTTCGTCATTTCCACGGTGTGGGGGATGATGGCGATCGTGCAGATGCGGCCTTCGAGTTTCGCTACGGTAAGACTTATGCCTTCGATCGAGATGGAGCCTTTGAAAACCGTGTACTTCTCCACATCGCGGGGCACTTCGATGCGCAACCAGTAATTTCCCGACTCGGCAATGCATTCGAGAGCGATGAGCTTGCCGACGCCATCGACGTGGCCTTGCACAACGTGTCCGCCGAAGCGGCCATCGGCCTTCATGGGCAACTCGATGTTCACCAGCGCGCCTTCGTGCATGCGCGAAAATGAAGTTCGCGCCCAGGTTTCGGGCGCAAGATCGGCGCAGAAGGAGTTGGAGCTGATGTCGAGCGCGGTCAGGCAAACTCCACTGACGGCTACGCTATCGCCCGTCTTCAATTCTTTGGGGGTCATTTTGGCGGTGATGGTGATGCGGCGATTCTCACGCTGCGCTGCGATGCGGGTGACTCGGCCCACTTCTTCAACGATGCCGGTAAACATAGCCTTATCATAAACCCACAGAAAGGCGGTTTTCATTCTCCGTAAGGATCGCGCAGGTATGCTTCGGCGGCGACGTCCTCTCCGAAACGATGGAGGATCATTTTCGGCCTCAGAGGCTTGTCAGCATGGTGAATGCCCGAAGCCGTGGCGAAAGGGACCGACCCCTCACCTAAGATCTTTGGCGCGTAATACAGGAACAGTTTGTCGACCACAGCCGCGGCAAGTGCGGCTCCATTTACCGTGGCTCCGCCTTCGATCAGCACGCTGGTGATTTCGAGTTGGCCCAGACGGCGCAGGACGTCACGTATATCCGGGCGCCTATCCGTCGTGGGAGGAACTTGCTCGATCCGAATGCCGCGCGCTTCCAGAACTCTCCTTTTCTCTTCGTCTGCTGAGGTACAAAAGACCAGCACATCACTTCCAAGAGCTGCGCTCTGCGCTACGCGCGAGTCCAGGGGAAGGCGGAGGGACGAATCCAGAATCACGCGCAGAAGCGGGCAGCGGCGCGAATGGCCGCTGCGATCGGTGAGCAGCGGGTCGTCTGCGAGGATGGTCCCTATTCCGACCATGATGGCATCGCTTTCATGACGCTGCTGCTGCACATGCGCACGGGCGGCCGCGCCGGTGATCCACTCGCTGGGAGCAGTTCCGGGGTCGCGTTTCTTTGAAGGTATCGGCGCCGAAGCGATTTTGGCATCGAGACTCATCGCGGATTTCAGAGTAACCAGCGGGACGGCGTGACGGACATACCGGGCGAAAGGTTCGTTCAGACGACGGGCTTTCTCCTCAAGTAGGCCGACTTCGACATGTATCCCCGCAGCGCGGAGTTGTTCAAAGCCTCGTCCGCTCACCTTGGGATTGGGGTCAGGCATGGATGCGACCACACGGCGGATTCCGGCGGCGATCAAAGCGTCCGTGCAGGGGGCAGTGCGGCCATGATAGGCGTGCGGTTCGAGATTGATGTAGAGCGTGCCGCCGCGAGCTTTTTCACCCGCGTGCTCTAGGGCGCGCACTTCGGCGTGCTTGACATGTTCATAGGTGTAAACGCCAGTGCCGGCGATGGCCCCGTGCGCGTCGACGATAATCGCGCCGACGTAGGGATTGGGCGACGCCAGTGCAATGCCCTGGCGCGCCAGGTCGAGGGCGCGGCGTAGGAGTTGCTCGTCAGTGGATTGGCCAGGCATCGGAATGTCGGGCAACAAGTAAGGGGAACCGTTTCCAGAATCGCGAGAGTTTTCCGTGAGCATCGGGCATACACGCCCCTATTCGAACAGGGAATCGACAAACTCTTTGGGATCGAAGGGCAGCAGATCGCCGATCTTCTCGCCGACGCCGACGAAGCGCACTGGGAGCCCCAACTCGCGCGAAATGGCGACCACAACACCGCCCTTGGCGGTGCCGTCGAGCTTGGTAAGAACGATTCCGGTCACGCCCGAGGACTGAGTGAACAAGCGCGCCTGCTGCAAGCCGTTCTGGCCAGTGGTAGCGTCCATGACTAGAAGCGTTTCGTGCGGGGCGCCGGGAATGATGCGCTGCGCCGTCCGGCGCATTTTTTCCAGTTCGGACATGAGGCTCGTTTTCGTATGCAGGCGTCCGGCGGTATCGACGATCACGTAGTCGGTCTTGCGGGCGGTCGCGGCTTGAAGAGCGTCGAACAGCACAGCAGCGGGATCGCCGCCGGGCCTCGTCTTGATCACCTCCGTGCCGGTGCGCTGGCCCCAGATTTCCAGTTGTTCAATGGCCGCAGCGCGAAAAGTATCCGCCGCGCACAACAAAACGGTCTTGCCGCTGGAGCGAAACACCTGCGACAGCTTTCCGATCGTCGTGGTCTTGCCGGTACCGTTCACGCCCACAACCAGAATCACCTCAGGAGTGCCTTCGACTCGTTGTACAGGGCGCGTATTCGCCGCGTTCAGAATTGCCAGCAATTCCTCTTTGAGCAACCGCTTGAGCTCCTGCACGTCCTTGATCTGCTTGCGATCCGCTTTATCGCGGAGCTTCCCAAGAACCTCCTGCGTGGTGGTGGTGCCCAGGTCGGCGCCGATCAGCGTGGCTTCCAGATCATCCAAGGTGTTGCGGTCGATCTCTTTACCTATGGAAACTACTTCTTCAATGCGCTCGGCAAGGTTTTCGCGCGTCCGAGTCACTGCCTGCTTCATGCGTTCGAAGAGGCCCGGTTTCTTTTCTTCCGTGCTGCCGAACAAAGTTTGAATCATGAGGGACCCGAGGACTGATTATAGAAGACTGATTATAGCGGTCGGAGGCCCTGGTCCTATGCCGAGGCTTTGTCGCGATGGCTTAGACGGGGGTTTTTTCGAGGTTGGCATCGCCGGAGGGCGACACCGGGACGGGGGCGGGAGTGGGGATATCGGCAATCACAGCCGGGGCCGCGGCGCTTCGCTTGATGGTTCTGATTCGCGGAATGCGGATCTCGCCGCGGCCATAGACCGCCATGAGAGCTGCTACGGCCTCAGGGTCAAGCCGCTTGCCCGCCAGGTTCTGAATGATTTTCAGCGCTTCTTCCGGAGTGTGAGCATTCTGGTAGGGACGGTTGGTAGTCAACGCGTCGAAGGTATCGGCCACGGCGATTAAGCGTGCCTGCAGCGGAATCTGATCGCCGGTAAGGCCATAGGGATAGCCGCGGCCATCCAGGGCCTCATGGTGAAGCTCAATGCCGGGAAGCATCTCCGCCAACTGGGTGACGGGGCGCAGAATGTTGGCGCCTTT
Organism: uncultured Acidobacteriaceae bacterium; assembly: GCA_963784085.1. Classification (GTDB taxonomy): domain Bacteria; phylum Acidobacteriota; class Terriglobia; order Terriglobales; family Acidobacteriaceae; genus Sulfotelmatobacter. The sequence goes on from CAWAQH010000016.1 coordinate 88,726, forward strand.
TGTGGTGTGGGTCTTCATGACCTCAAATTCTTCCGCGGTAAGGGCGCCGGGTTTCTTGAGAATATGGTCCTCGATGCCGATCTTGCCGACGTTGTGCAACTGTGCGGATATTTGCAGGGTTTCCACGAAGGGAGCCGGCAGCTTCATTTCTTTGGCGACCATCAGGGAGTAACGAGTCACGCGGTCGGAATGGCCGCGCGTGTAGGGATCCTTCTCGTCGACCGCGCCGGCCAGCATCTGGATCGAGCCCAGAAACAAGGCGTGATTTTCTTCCGCTGCGCGTTTCAAGTCTTCCACGAACTGTTCGAGTTCCCGCGACATGTTGTTGAATGTTTCCGCGAGTTCGCCGATCTCGGTGCGGCTGTGCAGGTGAACGCGCTGCGAGAAGTCACCGCGCGCCAGAGCGCGTCCGGACTCGGCCAGAACCTGCAAGGGATTTGTGATCCTGCGGGCCGCGAAAATGCTTACGCCAATGCTGAGCAGCACGGCCAGCAGCGCCAGCAGGCGTGCGGTGCGCTGCATCTCAATGACTCCGCGGTAGGCCTCGAGTTGCGGCTTCTGCACCACAACTGCCCAATCGAGCGGAGCGACCGGGCTATAGGTGCCGAGCATCTCGATGCTGTTCTTGCCCTCCTGAACGGCGAATTCCTTGGTGGCGGCCAACTGCGCCTTGTTGCCTTCATCCACAAAATTGCGGACGATTTCCAGGTTTTTCATGTCCTGGCCGGTTACGTATTTCGCATTGCCGGTGGCCACCAGCCTGCCCTGGGCATCGACCACGTAGGGAATCAGGCCACCGCCGCTGACTTCATTCAGGCGCTTAATCAGGAATTGCAAGTCCACGACCGCGCTAACCATTCCCAGAAAGCGGCCGCCGTAGCTGACCGGGCTGCTAACCAGAACTACGGTACGCGCGGATTCTCCATTGCCCACACGCAGCGCCTGGCCGTTGTAGGCACGGCCATCGCGGGCCGCATCATAGGCATGTTGCAACTCACGCTGCAGAAAGGCGTCAGGCACGATGCGCCCGGCAGAAACTCCGCGGCCCTCGGAATTCAGCAATGTGGCGTATGCGACGTTGCCGGAAGAGGAAACAAAGTTCTCAAGCAGCGCGCGTAACTCTGGCGCTTCGACATTCTTGTTGCCGATATCGCCGCCCGTCGCCACCTGAATGGCGGAAGAAAGATTTGCCAGCATCATCCGAAGAGAACGCTCGTGCTGCGAGAGATCGTCGGCGAGCGACCGCGTGATCGTATTCTGCAGCAGCATCTCGTTAGTCTTCAGACGGTCGCGGTTGATGGCTTCCACTTGCGCGGAATAGAAATACATGGGGACGATGCTGATGACAAGAAGCACGCCGAGAATCAAATACAAAATCGGGACGGTTGCCGAATTCGTGGTGGTGGAAGACGAGTCGCTCCCGCGGCTGGGTTCGGCGGTGCCGGCGACGGAAGTAGCGGCGGATTTCACGGGTATCTCTAGAATCTTAATGTGGCGGGAAGTGACGGAAGCCGAAAACCGTGAACATTGCCATTACCAAAGTACCGCGCAAGATGACCGTCTGGTGCGGGTTTGGCAAGGAAAAGCGAGTTTTACCTCCTCCGGAGGCGGGGCTTTCGGATGCCGGGCGTTTCAGGCTCTGTGCGTTTCGCTTTTGCGGCTGCGGGTCATCAGTTCGGCAATTGCTTCGCGCGGATCTTTGCCGGCATGCAGGATGGCGTGCATCTGTTCGGTAATGGGCATCTCGACGCCGCGAGCGTGTGCCAGCCCTACCGCCGCTGTGGTGGTGAAGATTCCTTCCGCAACCATGCCGTGCATTCCGGCAAGAATCTCCGGGAGCTTTCTTCCGCGGCCGAGTTCCAGGCCTACGCTGCGATTGCGCGACAGGCCGCCGGTGCAGGTAAGCACCAGATCGCCGAGACCAGCGAGGCCCGCCATGGTTTCGGCTCGGCCGCCGCAGGCTACAACCAGACGCGTCATTTCGGCGAGACCGCGCGTGATTAGGGCCGCGGCGGAATTGTGTCCGAGACCGAGGCCCGCGCAAATACCAGCCGCAATCGCGATCGTATTTTTCAGCGCGCCGCCGAGTTCCACGCCGACTGGGTCCTCGTTGGTGTAGACGCGGAAGTTGGCGTGGCTGAATTCCTGCTGCACTGTGCGCGCCAGGTCGTGATCGTGCGACGCGATAGTGATTGCCGTCGGGTCTCCGCGCGCGGCTTCGAGAGCGAAAGAGGGGCCGCTGAGGGCTCCGATTCGGGGCTTTGATTTGTCGTCGCTGGTAACGACCTGCGCGATCACCTCGGTCATTCGGAGCAGGGAAGTTTCTTCCAGACCTTTGGTTGCGCTGACAAGGAGCGTCTCTGCCCTGAGGTGCGGACGCGCTTGCTGGAATAGACCCCGGCAGTGTTGCGAGGGCATCACTCCCACAACGATGTCCGCACCGGTGATCGCTTCCGCGAGATCGTTCGAAGGCGTTACGCAGGCCGGAATGATCTGGCCGGGAAGAAACTTTTCGTTCACACGGCGCTGCGCGATGGACTCGCGGACTTCTTTTTCGTGGGCCCAAAGGCGAATCTGGTGAGTATCCTTGCGCCCGAGAATGATCGAGAGCGATGTGCCCCAGGCTCCTGCGCCAATGATTGCGATCTGGCTCATACGGGTTTGGCTCCCATGAGGCTTTCCGTGCCCGCGAGCAGGCGGCTGATATTTTGATGATGCTTGGCGATGATGAGCACGGAGGCGAGCGTCATCAGCGCCAGTGCTGCCGGGGAAGTCTGAAACTGACCGATCCACCACGCGGCGATGGGGAAGGTGGTGACGGCGAAGATTGATCCCAGGGATACATATCGGAAGATTGCGACGATTACGAGGAATACTCCAACCGCGAGCAACACGGCTTTGGGGGCGATCAGAACGAACGAGCCTAACCCGGTGGCGACTCCTTTGCCGCCGCGGAATTTCAGCCATACGGGAAACAGGTGGCCCAGCACCGCGAAGAATGCGCCGAAAGCGAGATACTCCAACCGAGGGGGCTCAGGCAGCATCCGGTCAGCGACGAAATACGACAACACCACGGCGGCGGACCCTTTCAGTGCGTCCAACAGCAACGTTGCAACGCCGAGCACGGGCGATTTGCGGGAAACGTTGGTTGCGCCGATATTGCCGCTTCCACTTTTCCGTATGTCTTGGCCGCGGAAGATGCGCACCAGCAGATAACCAAACGGGATGGACCCCACCAGATAGCTTGATGCGGCGATGAGGAATGCTGGCAAGCTGTGCATGTTGCGGTTCGCGATGGTGCATCACCCTTGATGCTGCTTCAACCCAAATTCAACTCAAATTTAATTTAAACCGCGCAAGTTTCGCGTATTTTGAGCCGTTGGGCGAGAGCTGGCTCTGGTACAAGAAAAACTCACGGGCGGTCATGGTACCAAACTCCGGCGTGTGAAGGGCTGCCAGTCTCTCCTGCAGGCGCTGGAAGCCGCGATTCGGATGGTCTCCCTTCCGAGGGTGCGGCGAACCGGAACCTTGCCCGCCGCGGGCCAGCGTGAGGTGCGCAAAAAAAATGCGCTCCTCTTTCGGGATATCGAGTTGCGCGAGAGCCTGGTCTACTTGCGCGGCCAAAGAAGTCAGCTTCGATCCGCCTTCAATACCGACCCAGAATACGCGAGGCGCCCGGGCGGTGGGATAGAAGCCATAACCGGCGAGAGTCAGGTCAAGCGCGTGCGCGGCAATCGTTGCCAGCGATTGCGTGATTTCCTCCGACTGCGCCTCAGATTTTTCTCCGATGAATTTCAAGGTGACGTGCAGCGACTCCGGGCGCGTCCAGCGCGCATCGGGAGCGAATCCGCGGACGCCTTCCAGAAAGGTGGCGATGCGGTCGCGGATGTTGTCGTCGATGTCGAGGGCCACGAAAAGGCGCATAGGACTGGCTTGTTGGCGGTTAGCTCCCGGCTTGAATCCAAGCTAAGAGCTAAGAGCTTTTCACATCAACTGTCTGCGGACCATGTCGAGCGCCAGGGTGGTTGCGAAGCGACGGATGCGCTTGCGGTCGCCGGGGAAATTGCGTTCGATCACTTCGGTGCCGCCGTCGCTGGCCAGGGCGTGGTAGACCAGTCCCACTGGCTTCTCCGGAGTTCCTCCGCCCGGCCCGGCTATGCCGGTGATGCCAACTCCGAGCGTGGCCTCGCAACGATAACGGATGCCCTCTGCAAGAGCTGCGGCCACTTCGCGGCTCACAGCGCCGTGCCGCTCGATCATGTCGGCCGGCACGCCGGCCAGTTCGGTTTTCACAGCGTCGGAGTAGACAATTGCGCCACCGGCGAAGTAGCGCGAGCTGCCGCTGACCGATGTGATGCGCTCGCCCAGCATGCCGCCGGTGCAGGATTCAGCTGCCGCCAGCGTGGCGTTGCGCATCTGCAGCCAGTAGCCGACGATTTGTTCGAGCGATTCGCCGTCGCGGGAGAACACGGCATCATCCAGTTCTTCTTCGACCGCATCCGCGGCTTCGTCCACCCGTGCTTGTGCAGCTTCCTCGGTTGCGGCGCGGATTGTAAAGTGAAGCTGGATTTCTCCCGCGCCCGCCAGGATCGTGGTCTGCACATCGGGATATCGCTTGTAGATCGGCGCTACGCGCGCATCTACCTGAGACTCGCCCAGCATCGCAACCTTTAACACCCGTGTGGCCAGAAATGCGACTGGCAGTTTTGCGCGCAGCCGTTCGCGGCACTCGGCGTCAAACAATGCTTTGAGTTCGTGGGGAGGGCCGGGCAACAGAATGACGATGCGCTCGCGGCCATCGAACTTCCCGCTAAGCCACTGGCCGGGCGCGGTCCCGTTGGGGTTGGGCAGGACCACTGCGCCCTCGAGAACGTCGGCCTGCTTGGCATTGTTGTCAGACATTTTCCAGCCGCGAGCTGCGAAACGCTGCTCGATGGCGGCGAGAACATCTTCCTGGCGGCGCAAGGAAACTCCCAGGGCTTCGGCGACAGCCTCGCGGGTGAGGTCATCTTCGGTGGGGCCGAGACCGCCGCTGAAAATTACGATCTCGGAGCGAAACAAGGCGTGCTGTGCGGCTTCGACCAGTCGCTTCTGCTCGTCCCCCACCACGCACTTCAAGACGATTTCAACGCCCAACTGGTTCATCTGCTCGGTGAGGTAGAGCGAGTTCGTGTCGGTGCGGAAAGGCGTGAGCAGTTCAGAGCCAACCGCGATGATCTCGGCGTTCACGGGTAGAAGTGTAAATGAAAATGGCGAGGGTTGTCGGGCGAAGACGAGCGGGGACGACGAGCGGGGACGATGATTCTACTCCGGCAGCAGAGAAAGCCCTGCAATGTTCCAGGAAAGATGATGCAGCGCGTCGGTAGTGGCGAGAATTATGCTGCGCCCTGGCGCGAATGCCAAGCCTACGAGGCCATGGCCCGCAACTTCCAGGCTGGCTTTGGCGTCCGGAGTGATTTTGACGATGCCTCGCTTGCCGGAAAGTGAGGCGGCAACATAGAGGTTACCCTCCGACATCAAAGGCCAGCCCTGCGGACGTCCCAGGCCGCGATAGAACGTCTGCACGGCGCCTTGGGGATCCACTCTGTGAACGCAATCGAAGCTTGATGTGGTCGGACCGGTCACAAACAAATCGCCCTGTGGACCAAAGGCCAGGTGATAGGCCGACACGCTCGGCTCCAGGGTGGCGAAAACGAACATCTGCTGGTCGCGGCCGATCTTGAAAATCGTGCCGCTGCGGTCGCCAACATAAAGGTTCTGATTGCGATCAAAAGCGATGCCGGTGGCGACGCCCATGCCTGCGGCATAGGTGGTCATGGTCCCGTTTGGCGCCACGCGATAAACTGCGCCGTCGTTGCGCGACGAAACGTACATCTGTCCTCCCCGGTCGAAGGCGATCGCCGTGGCATTCATCATCTCGACCACGAACGGCTTCATGGTGTAGTCGGTATCGATTTTGAAAATCGCAACTGGGACCTTCTGGCCGCGCGAGCCGGAGAATGTGGCGTAGATATTGCCTTGAGCGTCGAGCGCGGGATTGGTTACGGGATGTAAATTGTCGGCGATTGGAACGGCGACTTTGACTGTCTGAGCGTTGCTGACGTGGCCATCGGCCGCTATCACGACCGGGCCGGAACTGGCTCCCTCAGGGACGCGGGCGACCAGAAACGAATCCGAACTCACAACCACGCCACCTTCTACATCGCCGAAGCGCACCTGCGGACGCTGCCATTGCTGCGGCCGCAGTCCTGAGCCGGCAATGCGGATTTCGCCTCCGGGTAGCGCCAGCACCGGCGAGACGGACTCGATGTACGGGCCGCCATTCATGCTTTTCTTGCCCAGGATGCGATCGGAAAGTCCCATGAGGAAAATCTCTTACCAAACTTAGCAGACACTAGGTTAGAAGACCAAAGTGCAATAAGAGATGCAATGAAACTAGAGCGTACAGGCCGGCGGCCACATCGTCCAGCACGATGCCCGCACCTTCGGGAATCGCTTCCAATTGCCGCACCGGAGGAGGTTTGACGATATCGAAGGCCCGAAAAAGTATAAAGGCGGCGAGAAAGGATTTCCACGTGAGCGGTGCGGCGATCAGGGCCACCAGTTGCCCCGCAACTTCATCGATCACGACAAACTGCGGATCTTTTTTGCCGGAGCCGCGCGCGACTTGTGTGGCGGCCGGGATGCCAATCAGCGTGACCAGCGCAGCTAGGGCGATGGCAACCGGCATTCGCAGGGAAGGGGCGAGAGCGTGCGCCAACGCTGCCCACAATACGACTGTTGCGGCCGAGCCCCAGGTGCCGGGACCGGGTCGCACGCGGCCGATGCCGAAGAATGTGGCGATGAGCGAGGCCCAGCGCGGAGTTTTCACGATTCTTCGTCCTGATCTTCCTGACCTTCGAGAGGGGTCTCTCGGATGGGCTCGTCTGTGTCCGTGACCGGCGAGGGAATCACATAGGCGCCGCTGGCCCACTTGCCAAGATCAATGGTGCGGCAGCGGTCGCTGCAGAAAGGGAAATCTGGATCGGAGTTCTTGACTGCTTTCTTGCAGATCGGGCAGCGAAGTTTCAGGGTGCGCTTGCGAGGCATGTTCGGTCGAGGTATGTGCCGTCGAGGTATGTTCGGCAATTCAGATTGTACGTTGCGCGATGGAAGTTCGACGGAACCGGGCTTACAGAATCTTCGCGACCAGATCGTAGTCATGCGCTTCCGTGATCTGGCAGCGATAAAAATTGCCGGGCTTCGGCTCGTTGTTTTCGGGAAAATCGTTTACGAAGACTTTGCCGTCGATTTCAGGAGCGTGCATCGCCGTGCGGCCTTCCATGAGCAAATCGGTCTCCTCGGATGTACCTTCCAGCAAGCAGATCAAATTCCTGGCCCACGAGCGCTTTCTTTTTCTTTTTGCTGATCCGCTGCTGGATCGCCATCAGATGTTTCCGGCGGCGCTCGATGTCGCGCAGCGAGAGCTTCTTGTCCAGTCCGTACGCGTCAGCACCCTCCTGATCGGAATATGAGAAAGTGCCCATCCAGTCGAACTGGGCTTCACGCACGAAGTCGCAGAGCTCTTCGAATTCTTTTTCGGTTTCGCCGGGGAAGCCCACAATGAACGAGGTTCTCAGGGTGAGCGCGGGAATCGTGCGTCGCATTTTGGCAATCGAGCGCAGAAACACATCGGCCCCGCCGCCGCGCTTCATGCGCTTCAGCACCGGCGCTGAGGCGTGTTGCAGCGGCACGTCCATGTAGGAGCAGATTTTATCGGACGATGCGATGGTATCCAGCAGCTTGCCCGTGATCTTGTTGGGATAGGCGTAGAGGAACCTGATCCAGCGGAGGTCTTCGATTTTCGCCAGCTTTTCGATGAGGAGCGCGAGCCCGTCTTTCAAACCGAAATCTTCGCCGTAGCAGGTCGTGTCCTGGCCGATCAAAGTAATTTCACGGACGCCGATCTGCGCCAGGCGCTCGGCTTCCGCGACCACAGACTCGAAGCGCCGCGAGCGGAATTGTCCGCGCAACTGGGGAATAATGCAGAACGTGCAGGGATGGTCACAGCCCTCCGCGATTTTTATATAGGCCGTATGTTTGGGCGTGGCTAGAATGCGCGGAGTTTCGTCATCGTATAGATAGTTCGGCAGGTCGGCGATGGCGCCCTCCCATTGGCCGCGGGAGAATCGGCCTTGCGCGGCGCGGGCATCGCCTTCGGGGCGCGTGTTCAGCACCACGAACGGGGAAGGATTGCCGGTGTGCGGCTGAACCAATCCGGTTGCCGCGAGGATGTTCTGCAGCTCCCCGGTTCCGACTACGGCATCGACTTCCGGAATCCGCTTGATGATCTCATCCCGATAGCGCTCGACCAGGCAGCCTGCCACGACCAGCTTCTTCGCCCGGCCGTTGCTCTTGAGCGCGGCCATTTCCAGAATCGTGTTGACTGATTCCTGTTGCGCGCTCTCGATGAACGAACAGGTGTTGACCACGATCACGTCGGCGTCTTCGGCGCGGGGTGAGAGTTCGGCTCCGGCGCGGGCCAGAAGGCCCATCATTACTTCGCTATCGACCAGATTTTTAGGGCAGCCCAGGCTAACGAAGCCCACTTTTTGCCGCGGGGCATCATGCGGCCGGGGTTGCGGTGAGGGGTCGGCAGCTTTCGCGCGCGAGAGACTGAGGCTTTTCGAGGGCATGGAATCTAGTCATTTTAACATTTTCCGGCGGGTTTACCGGCGGGGCTCCGCGATTGTCGTGGAGTGATGAAAACTGGAGCGATCAAAACCGCGGTCGAGTGATCCAATCTGTCAATCGCGAGTTTCGCGAGGAAAGGCCGCTGAGTGCGCCAAGAACGTCAGAAATCCTCTTGTTCGGACGTGACTAAAGGCACCATGGGAGCCAGTACCTGCGGGATGAAAACTGTGGGCTTCATGCTAGGCTGAATTCACCGAAGCAATTTATGTAAGTCCCGCAGCCTGGAGGGGAAATGTCTGGAAAACAGGCCCTAATCGCAGTCCTGACAGTGGCGATGTGCATGGCATGCGCCTCGGCTGAGGCCCAGGAGCAGCCGAACGAATTGAGTGGCATTCTCGGCCGCATCTTCATCAGCGACCAGGGGATTCATGGGCCGGACGCGCCTACAATCAATCCATTTGTTCGATCCGGCAAAGGGCTCACTTTCGAGGTCAACTATTCCCGCCGGCTGCTGGGCAATGCGGTGTACGCCATTTCCGGCGAAGTGCCCGCAGCTTTCAATCTGGACGAGAAACTCGGTTCGGGCGGCCCGGTAGTGCCGACTGATTACCAGCAGATATTCGTCACGCCATCGTTTCGCGTGAACTTTTTTCCGGAGACTGCGGTTTCACCGTGGGTGAGCTTCGGGGGCGGGTTCGCGCATTTCAGCGAGAACAGCCAACTGATTTATCGGGCAGGACCGAACCCCGGCAAGTCCACAACTTCGGGCGTGATGCAGGGTGGGTTCGGACTTGACGTGAATCCTTTTGAGCACCGCTACAGCCGCTTGGGTTTTCGGCTTGATGTGCGCGACTTCTGGTCGGGCACGCCCGATCTGCCGCTTGCCGACACCGGCAAAACCCGCCAGCACAACTTTTTTGTCGGCGGTGGAGTGATTTGGCACTTCTAAAACCGCCAGCAAATCATTTTCTCGATGCGGCTTCGACTTCTTCGTAGAGCTCCGGCAACTGAAGGGCATGTTGTGGGGAATTGCCAAAGCGGGCAGATTCGTAGGCATTAGTGAATCGTCCAACCGGCGCCTTCAACCTCTCATCTTTAATCACGCGCGCAAATTCCTGCGCGGTCTGCGCGGGGGATTTCCGCACGCCCCGGCGCGCCAGGAATTTAGTCATCCTCTCGTACCACATCGCGGCCGCCTGATCCGGCGATCGCTCGGGATGCGCGCGCAGGCGGCTGGTACGAATCAGCCCGGCGATTCGTCCCGCATTCGCCAGGGCCAACAGCGCCAGCACGAGTGCGATGCTTCCTCCGTACCATCGTCGGGGCGAGTGTTCCGCGCCGCGCTGGCCTTTGCGTGCCCAATCTAACAATCTCGCGTAGCGCTGACGACCCCATAGCCTTGTGCGTGCCCAGAAATTGCGCGTACCGTTGAGAGCGGTCTGACCCAGAATGCTCTGATGTGAGGAGTCGTAGCTGATCACCCACTCGCGCCAGAATGATGCGGCCGCGTCGAGATAGAGCATGGCGCGGCCCCAGCCCTGCGGCGCTCCGCTGGCGCTGCCGGGCGTGGGATCGAAGGTGACCCAGCCATAGCCGGGAAAGTAGGCTTCCACCCAGGCATGGGCATCTTTGGCCCGGACGACGTAGTTGCCGGTAAGGTCATTAAACTCATCGCTGATGAATCCATTCACCACGCGCGATGGAATCCGCAGGGTGCGCAGCATGACGGCCATGGCGGAGGCGAAGTATTCGCAGTGTCCTTGCTTGCGGACAAAGAGAAAATCGGCCAGGGGATCGGCCACCTGTTGGCGTGGCAATTGCAGTGTGTAGGCGTAGTGGGACTTCAAGTAGTTTTCGAGCGCTACCGCCTTGTCGTAGCTGGTGAGGGCTGAAGCGGTGATCTGCGCGGCCAGGCGCGGAATGCGGGGGGCCAGGGACGGTGGAGGTCGCAAGTAGAACAAGGCAAATTGCGGCAAGTAATCTCCGGCGGCGCGAAGTTGATCCGGAGAAGGAGTCGAGATATCGGAATCGGCCTCGTAAATGCTTACCGAGCGCTGGCTATCGAGGTCGGAAAGGCCTCCGCTGCCCTCGTCAATCTGCAACGTGCGATATGCCCCAGTTACCCGGCGCGCCCACGGAGCAAGAAAGAACACATTGGTTCCGATGGGCTCCATCAGTACGCGGTAATGAATGAGGTGGCTTGGCCTTGCCGCGACTGTTTTGGCCAGAGTCGCTTGATCCAGCCCCTGGCTATCGACGGGAATCGGGAACCCTCCCTCCGCATCCCGGCGCAGAGGCAGGAGGGCCGGCGAGGTCGACCAGTTCCTGCCGTCGAAATTGGCCAGCGCGACGCCTCGCCAGTGCAGGGCGTACTGGCCGCGCTTGTCACCTTCAATCTGGATGTGCATCACAACCGCGTCGGACTGCTGAATCTCCCCGATGCGGCCCAGTTGCACGCGATCGCTGAATCCGGTGGAGAAATCGGTGCCGAAGGCGTAGCCGCCGAGATAACCCGTCGACATGCGGGGCAGAAGAAAAAACACGGCAGCGGCGCCGGCCAGAATCAACAGAACGAGGACCGGCGTCATTCGTGCCAATGAAAAAGCAAGGTGACGGTGTTCCTGCGCGTCGCGGGAGTGACTTGCCTGGAATTGTGCGGCTCGGCTGGAGCGGCGCATCTCCATCAGGATGAATGTGGCTACGGCCATCAGGGTGAATCCCGCGAACAGGACCAGGAAGACGCTGTCTACGGTGAGAACGGCTGACGCGAGCACCATGAGGAATGCCAAAATTGCGAGCATGGTGTAGTCGCGGTCGCGCCGCAGCGAAAATGTGCGCACGACCACGGCAAATAAAACCAGGTGGACCGTAGCGTTTAGAAAGCTGCGTGAGATCAAAAAATAATCGGCGGCGTAAAAAGCGAAGTAAAGGATGGTTAGTGGTGTGGTCCAGCGCTCTGAGATCACGATGCGGCGGTGCTTGGCAAGCAGATAGCCGCGGAGGGCCAGGGCGGAGCCTACCAAGAGAATCGTCGGAAGATCGAGAGCGCCTGTGCTGGCCAATGTGCCAAAGCCCATCAATACAAGGAGATAGATCGAAAGTTCAAAGTATTTATTGATAGCCTGAGGGAGCGAGATTACGGCGGGTTGGGCAGCCTGCTGCGGCATTGGGGATCGCTGATGCTTACCTGTCCGGACTTGCAAATCAACTGCCGATCAATTGCCGATCGACCGCGGATCAACCGCCCGGGAAGCTACTTCTATTGTTCGCTAAACTGCATTGAGAAGGGAAGGCTTTCGTTGCGATTTCTTGCACCGAAAGTCACATGGGGTATCGGCGGACTTGGCGTGGATGAGATGCTTTTTGATGGAATGCTCTGGTCTGCGGTCAGGAACGCCGCACGACGATGTACGCGATGCTCGCGGTACGCGAATCAGGGGCGGACGAATGTTAGAATGTTTTAGGTCAGGCATCGGTCTCACGCGACGTACTCTCGCCAACCCCGCCAGGTCCGGAAGGAAGCAACGGTAACGGGCTCTTGCGTGTGCAGTGGGTCCCCGGTGCCTGGCTTATTTCATATTCGCCGAAGCCCTTCCAGTTTCAGGATGCCCCGTTCGCGGGCTCGCAGCAAACCTTTACACATTCTTACAACTCTTTGCGCAAGAAATGCCTCCTGCTCTCGTCACCAGTCATCGAATAACTAATGCCTCGAAAGGTGGCGAGAAGGATATGCGCAATACTTCAGCGAAGTCAGTTTCCCCAACCGTGACGATCCGTGTCTCCGGACGTTTGTCGAAAAGCCATCTGTCGTACCTCGACCAGCTTGTTGTCTCGGCGATCGATTGCGGCCTGTGGCCGATGCTCGACATGAGTGAACTGGAGGAGTTGGATCGAGTTACGCTTGCGTATTTGATGGGCGGGGAAGGCCGCGATTTCGGCATTCTTGCCTGTCCCCATTTCATCCGCGAGTGGATGGAACACGAAAAGGAGCGTCGAGCGGCGTGAGCATGGACGTTGCGGTCAGAGTCGTTCAGGGCTCGCGTTCCGTCTTGTGTTAGACATTCCTGTCGCAATCGTTCAAAATAACGGTTCCATTTCCTCAGGAGCCTTAATTGAACGAAGCAAGCCCTTCTCTACTCCCAAAGGCGAGAGTGAAGATCAGCGCCCTTGGCACCTACGTACCGCCCCGCCTGTTGACCAATGCCGATCTCGAGAAGATGGTCGAGACCACCAACGACTGGATTCTGGCCCGGGTCGGAATCCGCGAGCGGCACATTGTCGATAAGGGTGTGGCCACCAGTGACCTGGCGGTCGAGGCGGCCAGGAAGGCTCTAGCCCAGCGCGGGCTGGCGCCCAGCGACATCGATGCCATCATTGTTGCCACCGTCACTCCCGACATGTTGTTTCCCTCGACCGCCTGCCTGGTCCAGCATAAGCTGGGCGCGACCGGCGTTTGGGGGTTCGATATTTCCGCCGCATGTTCCGCTTTCATTTATGCCGTGCAGACCGGGGCGCAGTTCATCGCGTCGGGAACGCACAAGCGCGTGCTGGTGATCGGTGCCGATGTGATGTCCTCGATCATCGACTACACCGACCGCGCCACTTGTGTGATTTTCGGTGACGGGGCGGGGGCTGTAATTCTCGAGGCGACGGAAGACGATTCGGTTGGGTTGATCGACTTCGTCCATGAAATCGATGGTTCGGGCGGATGTTTCCTGTATATGCCCGGCGGAGGCAGCCTGAATCCGCCTACGCACGAGACCGTTGACAAGAAGATGCACTACGTTCACCAGGACGGGCAACAGGTGTTCAAGTTCGCCGTACGCAAGCAGACCGAAGCCTGTCTGAAACTGCTCGAGCGCAACGGACTTAAGGGTTCCGATATCGATGCCTTCATTCCACATCAGGCCAATCTGCGCATTATTAACGCGACTGCCGAGCGCCTCGGGCTGCGTCCGGAGAGCGTGATCGTCAACATCGAGCGCTATGGCAACACTACGGCAGGCACGATCCCCCTGGCCATGAACACGGCCGTTGAAGAAGGTAAGTTGAAGAAAGGGAACCTGGTCCTGATGGCTTCCGTGGGCGCGGGATTTACGGTAGGTGCGGCGTTGTTGCGTTGGGCATATTGAGGCAAAGTCGGCGCTTACGTTTGGCCGATGAAGCCGTCTGAATCTGTGCATGGCAGGTTTTCAGATATTCCGTGACAGATATTAGAACCCTGCCAGCGCCGTCACTTGAGATTTTTCCTGGGCTTAGATTCTCATGAACATTTCCCGCTTTTTTCCCTTCTGCGTGTTGGCCGTTGTGGCCGTCATTCTTTCGCCCGGCCTGGTCCATGCAGCCGGGAAAAACGCAGCCGCACATAATCCAAGGCATGATCCGAGCATTGTCGCTCTGCAAAGGGACATCCCTTCGCTGATGAAAGAGGCGGATATTCCCGGAATGTCGGTGGCTGTGATCCGTAACAACAAAACCTACTGGCTGCAGAACTTCGGCGTGAAGAGTACGAAAACGAATGATCCGGTCGACGACGGCACGGTTTTCAACGTCGGCTCGCTGAGCAAACCGGTGTTTGCTTATGGCGTGCTCAAGCTGGTGGACGCCGGCAAACTGAAACTGGATGAACCGCTGGCGCCTTATGTGCACAAGGAGTTTACCGAGGGCGACCCGCGATTCCAGAAGATCACGGCGCGAATTGTTCTGAGCCATCGCACCGGATTTCCCAATTGGCCGGGAGACGGTGAGAAGCTGACGATCCATTTCACTCCGGGAGAAAGGTTCAGCTACTCCGGATCGGGCATGGTGTTCCTGCAAAAGGCGGTTGAGAAAATCACGGGCAAGCCGCTGAACGACTATATGCAAGAGGCAGTGTTCGGGCCTCTGGGCATGACCAGCAGCAGCTACGTTTGGCGTGCAGAATATGAAAAAACCGCCGCCGCCGGGCATGAAATCGCCGGCACGCCCTCAGACCTTTTCAAGGCCAGCGACGCAAACGCCGCGGCCAGCCTCGAAACCTCGACCCACGACTATGCTTTGTTCGTCGAAGCGGTGCTGGCTGGCAAGGGACTTAAGCCCTCCACGCTGCGCGAAATGGAGACTGCGCAGATCGCAGTTGATCCTGAGTGCGTGAACTGCACCGACCGCGCGCCGAAAGAGTTGTCAAAATCCGTTTTCTGGGGATTGGGCTGGGGCATTCAGGAAACCGCGCAAGGCAAGTCGCTGTGGCACTGGGGCGATAACGGAGTGTTCAAGGCTTACGTGGTGGTGCGGCCAAAAGAAAAATCCGCGCTGGTGATGTTTGCCAACAGTACGAACGGGCTGTCGGTGATCAAGACCATTCTGGCCGACTGGCTGGGTGGAGATCAGCCGGCGCTTTCCTGGGTGAAATACGACACTTACGATTCCGCCGCGTTCAGGTTCCAGCGTGCGGCGCGGCAGCAGGGGACTGCCGCCGCTTTGCAACAGTTCTCCTCGGACCTGGGCAGCGGAGCGATTTCGGAAAACGACATCAATCAGATCGGTTACTCGCTGATGGGCAACAAGCAGTTGCACGACGCCATTCTTATGTTTCAAAAGAACGTCGAGCTGCATCCGGCTTCGTGGAATGTTTACGACAGTCTCGGCGAGGCTTACATGAACAACGGACAGAAACAGTTGGCCATCCAGAATTATGAAAAGTCCCTGCAGCTCAAACCGGACAGCACCAACGCCATCGCCATGCTGAAGAAGCTGCGCGAAAACTGAACGGCGTGCGAGCCCCTCAAATACCATTACCCTCATAAAAAACTTTAATGGGTAACGGCTGCGTCCGCTGCCCACGATCGTTGATCTAAGCAGAAGCGTGTCATGTTCCGCGGTGCGCTGGAAACGACGCGCTGGATTCTCCGATGAATACACTCATCCGCCCACAACGATGGAAGATACTGCTGGCTTTTGCCATCATTTACTTCGTCTGGGGCTCCACATATCTCGCGATCCGCGTGGGAGTCCGGGAGATGCCGCCGTTTCTGATGGCGGGAATGCGCTTCTTCGCAGCCGGGGCGGTGCTCTACGCCTGGATGCGTGCCACGGGAACCCCGTCGCCTGCGCGCCGCCAGTGGGCGGCAGTGCTTGTGCCGGCCGTGTTGATTTTTGTTTTCGACTACGGTTTGGTCTTTTGGGCGGAGCAACGCGTGCCCTCTGGAATAACAGCGGTCATGATGGCGACAATCCCGGTATTCATGGCGCTGGCTGAGATCCTCGTGCTCCGCACGCAACGCCTGATGCTGCGGTTAGGATTCGCTCTCGTTGTCGGAATCGGCGGAGTAGTCGTGCTGGTTGGCCCTACGGCCAGCTCCGGGGAAGGGGCGATCGACCCTTGGGGAGCTGTCGCTCTCCTGGCAGGCGCCGTGAGTTGGTCGCTGGCCTCGGTGCTTACGCGCAAGTTGGCGTTGCCCGAATCGAAAGTGATGAGTTCGGGAGCGCAGATGCTCGCAGGCGGGATCCTGCTCATGCTCACGGCAGCGATGTTGGGAGAGTTCCGTGGCTTTCACCCGCAGGCCGTTTCCTTGAAGGCGTGGCTTGCGTTGGCGTATCTGATCGTCGCCGGTTCGATCGTCGCCTACACCGCCTATGTGTGGCTGATCCACCACGAGTCTCCAACCAAGGTAGGGACTTACGCGTATGTGAATCCCGTGGTCGCAGTGCTCGTCGGATATTTCCTGGGCGGGGAAGCGCTTGGCGCGCGGACCGTTGTGGGGACGTTGTTGATTCTGGTGAGTGTGGTCGTGATCACAACTACACCGAAGAAGAAGATTGAACTCAAGCCATTCACCAAAGGAGCGGAACTGGTGGAAGGTGATAGCTCAGTTTGAATTGGTTTTGAAAGGGCGCGGCTTAAGCCGCGCCGTAAGGGTCTTGGAATCAGTCGCGGCTTTAGCCGCTGAGGGAGCTTGTTTCCAAGTGAGCCACGGAACTGGCTGAGCCGTAGTAGCGCCGACCCCTGGCGCGGACGGCCCTACCAGATTTCCTCCCCGACGGCCGGCCCCCAGTCAATTTCCCCGTGAGGGTTCTCCGAAGTAATCTGAGCCACTAGCTCTTCGAGCGTTGGAATTCTCTCGGCGGGGCGCAACTCAACGCGTCCGCCCGTGACTTCGATTGAAACCGTGTCACCCTCGTGCAAACGAGCCTGTTTAGCCACTGCCTTGGGGATACGGACGGCCAAGCTTTTACCCCACCTCACGATTTGTGCCTTTCGCATAAATAACTCTGATGTCTGATGGTACATCGACACTTCGAAGGGAAACCAGCCTGAGACTCGCCGGATTTCGTCGCCAGATGGAGAAGGGCACGAGTTAACTCGTGCCGTCGGGGGGTGGGGTGCAGTCCCATTCTCGGGTGCAGTTCAGCCCAAGAGCGAGCGGCCTAACGCCGAACACAGCAAAGGTCCCAACTTTATTTTCGCGCTGAAATCCACTACGGCCGCGTCATCTTCTCCGGCTTGACTAACTGATCGAACTCCTCGCCAGTAAGATAACCCAGCTTGAGCGCGGCCTCGCGCAGGCTCGAATGATCGACGTGGGCTGTATGGGCGATCTGCGCGGCTTTGTCGTATCCCACCTTCGGCGCCAGCGCCGTTACCAGCATCAGGGAGTTCTTCACGTACCAGTCAACCTTGTCGCGATTGACCTCGATGCCTTTGATCATGTACTCGACATATCCGTGGCATGCGTCGGCGATCAGCGTGACCGAGTGCAGGAAGTTATAAATGATGACCGGCTTGTAGACGTTGAGTTCGAAGTTACCCTGCGAACCGGCGAATCCCACGGCGGCGGTTGCGCCGTGAACCTGCACGCAGACCATCGTCATGGCTTCGCACTGCGTAGGATTGACCTTGCCCGGCATGATCGAAGACCCAGGTTCGTTCTCCGGAATCGAAAGCTCACCAAGGCCACAACGCGGACCGGAAGCCAGCCAGCGGATATCGTTCGAAATCTTCATCAACGATGCCGCCAGCGTCTCCATCGCGCCTTGGGCGAAGACAATCTCGTCGTGCGCCGAAAGCGCGGCGAATTTGTTGCCGTGGGAGCGGAAGGGAAGTCCGGTGAGTTCGGCAATCTTTTTTGCGGCGCGTTCCGCGAATTCAGGATGGGCGTTCAGTCCCGTCCCAACGGCGGTTCCCCCGATGGCCAGGTCGTAAAGGCCGTCCAGCACTTGCTCCAGGCGCTTGATGTCGCGCTCGAGCAAGCTTGCCCAGCCCCCAAACTCCTGCCCAAAGGTGAGCGGGACCGCATCCTGCAGGTGAGTTCTGCCGATTTTTACCACATCGTGAAATTCCTTCGCTTTAGCCGCAATCGCATCGTGGACGCTGCGAATCGCCGGAATCAGCGCGTTCTTCACGCGGTCGGCAGCGGCGATGTGCATCGCCGCCGGAAACGTGTCGTTCGAGGACTGCGACATATTCACGTCGTCGTTGGGATGAATGGGTTTTTTCGACCCATCTGGCCCCCGGCAATCTGGATGGCGCGGTTCGAGATGACCTCATTCACATTCATATTGGTCTGGGTGCCGCTGCCGGTCTGCCACACGCGCAAGGGGAACTGGTCGTCCAGTTTGCCGGCGATGACCTCGTCGGCGGCCTCGACGATCAGTTTGGTTTTCTCTGCGGAAAGTTTGCCGAGGTCCTGGTTCACCAGCGCGCAGGCCTTTTTCAGCGTGCCGAAAGCGCGGATCAGTTCGGGCGGCATCGTATCGCGCCCAATGTTGAAGTGCAGCAGCGAGCGCTGGGTCTGCGCGCCCCAATAAACGTTGGCTGGGACTTCGATCTTTCCCATGCTGTCGGATTCGGTGCGAGTACCAGTCAGATGTTCCACAGAGGCAGTCATAGTATGTCCTGATAAAAGCGCGGGGAATGAAGTAACCGCAAATTATAGCGCGGGGGAAGGGCCAAACTGTTATGTAGCGCACAGTCGCCGGTGAGGTGACAGAGCCTGACTTTTGTCTCGTGCTAGAATCATCGCTTTCTGATCGTGCCCGTCACTGAGGGCGCGGCACGCCATTACAAAATCCATGCCCGACTTATTGACTGCCGACGAGGTTGAAACTCTGCCCCAGACCAAGGCGCAGATCGAGCCCCAGGTGCGTTGTGACGTTCTAGTCATCGGCGCCGGGCCCACCGGTCTGGCTTGCGCCATCGAAGCGCAAAAGGTTGGGCTCAAAGTGATGGTCGTCGATAAAGGCTGCCTGGTGAATTCGCTTTTTCACTATCCCGCAGGGATGGTTTTTTTTACGACGCCTGAGCTTCTCGAAATTGGCGACATTCCTTTCACCACCGCCAATCAGAAGCCTACCCGCGAGGAGGCGCTCGAGTATTACCGGAAGGTCAGTGAGCACTACCGGCTCGATATCCGGCAGTACGAGTGGGTCAAGACGGTCATGGGCGAAGATGGAAACTTCCACATCACGGCCACGGACCGCGCCGGGCGGCCGCACGACTATTGCACACGCAAAGTGATCGTCTCCACCGGATACTACGATCTGGCCAATCAACTCGGGATTCCCGGGGAAGATCTGCCCAAGGTCTCGCACTATTACGGCGAGCCTCACCCTTACTTTGACAGCGATGTAATGGTTATCGGTGGGAAGAATTCAGCGGCGATCGCTGCGCTCGATTTATGGCGACATGGGGCGCGGGTGACGCTGGTGCATCGCGAATCGCGCCTGCACCATCATGTCAAGTACTGGATCAAGCCTGACCTCGAGAACCGCATCAAGAATGGAGAAATTGAGGCCTACTTTGACACCTACGTCCAGGCGATCGGGGTTGATCATGTTGTGATTATCACGCCCCGTGGCCCCATGCGTATAAAGAACGATTTTGTGCTGGCGCTAATCGGTTACCACCCGGACTACGATTTTTTGCGCAGCATGGGGATCGAACTTTCGGAGGAGCAGTGCCGCCCGATCTGCGATCCGGTGACGCTCGAAAGCAATGTGCCGGGAGTTTACGTGGCGGGCGTGATTGTTGCGGGATCGCAGACGAACGAAATCTTTATCGAGAATGGGCGGTTCCACGGCAGGCAGATTGCCGAGGATCTAAAGAGAAGGCTTGGCGGGAAATAGCCAACTTCCGTTTCCCGCGGCCAGGCATGGGCGCCGACCACCGTCTACTTGCCCTGAAGGCGGTCGATCTTCGCGGCCATGATGAAGTCGCTTTCGGTGAGGCCGTCGATCTTGTGCGTCCAGAGAGTGACTTCGGCTTTGCCCCACGCCAGAAGAATATCGGGATGATGACCTTGTTCTTCCGCCAGCGTCCCGACTTTATTCACAAAATCCAAGGCCTGCTTGAAATCGGGAAATTTGAATGCGCGAGTGATGTGGTGCTGGTTGACCACGCTCCACTGCGGGACGTTCTTGTGCAACGCTTCGAGTTCATTGCCTTGGAGCGGCGGCACGCCGCCGCGGCAGGGGACGCAGGATTTATCGGCTAGTTTCTCGGTCATGGCGTAAGTTTCACTCCTGGCCCGGATGCGATCGAGCGCCTGATTCCATCCATTCTCTTCAGGAGGTCCTTGAGTTGCTCGTCGCTCGGCTCTCGGCCGGAACTGGAGGATGGGAACCATATTCTGCCTGCTCTAGAGCCTGACGTTCGGCTTCTTTGTTGCCGGCCGTTTCCTCGACCATCGCAAGCCGCACATAGGCTAATCCCAGTCCGCCGTCCACCCGGGAGTCGTGCTCCACAACCCTCAGTTGCTTGCGGACGTTAAGCTCCAGCAGCGCGGCCTGGCGCGCATGGTCTGCGTCTGCGTGGTGGAACTGCCGTGCAGCGAAGTCGGAAACTGCGAAGGCCGCGCCAACTGGTTCCAGGGATCGCATGGACTCGCCTAGTTGAGCGCCCTGGAAATAACCAAATCCGGCACCCGCCGCAATTCCCAGGATGGCGCTCAAAAGGAAGCTGACCTTCATGACGCGGGTCACTTCCTGCCCTCCGAAATTCGAAGAGGCTGAATCTCCTGATCCGCCAGGCTATTCAGAGCATCCGCCGAAACATCTTTCCAACCTAGTGAATGTAGAAGCCCTTGAGCGGGCTGCATCGCCCTGTTAGCCTCCGCCGGGTGGCCCGCCTTCTGTTCGAACCGGGCCATTTCCGCGTAGTCAAGTGCCAGTTGCAGATCGATGGGCGGGCGCAGCCGTTCAGGCGCTTGATTGCGGAGCTTTTGAAGAGCAGGAATATTCCCTTCAAGGGCCTTATGGTAGTTTGCGGTCGACGGCTCGTACGTGGTCACGATTCGCGACTCGCTCAGCAAAGTCAACGTCCGCAGCGTCGTTCGCAGTTCCTGCGCATCCTGTTTATCGAAAGGATTGAAAGACACAGCCTCGCTGTGACGATAACTTACGCCGACGGCTACTTTGTAAGCGACATAGGCAGAGCCGGCGAAGATCGCGCTCGCAATACAGAACGAGGTGACAAGAGGAAATTTCACTTTGCCCGCCTAGAACGGAATATCCTCATCCGTGATCGGCCCCGATCCGGCGTTCGCGTGCTCAGGTTCTGGAGTGCGCTGGTCGAAGTTGTTGCCGCCGCCGCTGCTAGCTGATGCGCCGCGCGAGCTTTCCTTGAAGTCGCCCCCACCGCCGCCTTCGCCGCGTCCGCCGAGCAGGATCAGGTCGCTGGCTACCACTTCGGTCATGTACTTCTTCTGGCCGCTGGTCTTGTCATCCCAGGAGCGTGTCTGCAGGCGGCCCTCGATGTAGACTTTGCCACCCTTCTTCAGGTACTCGCCTGCAATCTCAGCGAGCCGCTGCCAGAGCACTACGTTGTGCCATTCGGTGCGATCCTGCCATTCGCCGCTCTTGTCTTTGAAGCGTTCATTGGTGGCGATGGTGATCTTGGCCACGGGCGTGCCTTGCGGCGTGTATTTGATCTCGGGATCTTTTCCAAGATTACCGATCAGTTGAACCCGGTTCAGACTTTTTCCAGCCATGGCGTGCTCCTTTGCAGGGCTTCAATATAACAGATGAGCAGCGTGCCGTAGGCTGTGGACGTGTATATTCTGCTGTTGAAATCCATTCCGGGACAGTGCGTTTGGGGGTCTCGGCGATACCCTGGAACCCCAGACCTGCTTAACAGCCCCCGCTTGTGATAGCGTTTCTGCCGTGGACTCCAAAACTCTTAAGAAACGCATCGCCGTCATTCCCGGAGACGGGATCGGCCAGGAAGTCATTCCGCAAGCGCTCAAAGTCATCCGCGCCTCAGGCGCCGACGTCGAGATCAGCGAATTTGATTGGGGCGCCGACCGCTATTTGCGCGATGGAATGACGGTCCCTCCCGACGGCTTCGCCATGCTGGGGCGCGAGTTTGACGCCATTCTCGCGGGCGCGTTTGGCGATCCGCGAGTTGCCACCAATATTCATGCCAAGGAAATTCTCCTCGGCATGCGCTTCCAGATGGATCTCTATGCCAACGTACGGCCGGTACGGCTGCTCGATGCAGCGCTTTGCCCGCTGAAAGGCATCGAGCCTAAGGATGTGGATTTCGTGGTGATCCGCGAGAACACGGAAGGCGTTTACACCGATGCTGGCGGCGTGTTCAAGCGCGGTACTGCCGATGAGATCGCGATTCAGGAAGACATTAACACGCGCAAGGGCGTGGAGCGCATCATCCGCTATGCCTTCGAGTATTGCGAGCAGCCACAGCAAGCTTGACGGCTCTCCCCGCAAGCGTGTGCTGATGTGCGACAAGTCGAACGCCATGACGCACGCCGGCGGCTTGTGGCAGCGTGTGTTCAAGGAAGTGAGCGGGGAGTATCCGCAGATTGCTGCGCAGCACATGTATGTGGACGCGCTGTGCATGCAGATGGTGCGCGATCCGCGGCCGTTCGACGTGATCGTGACCAATAACATGTTCGGCGACATCATCACCGACCTCGCCGCCGGGCTTGCAGGGCGGGCTGGGCATGGCGGCCAGCGGAAATATTCATCCCGGGCAGACATCGATGTTCGAGCCGGTGCATGGATCGGCACCGCCGATTGCGGGGAAGAATCTGGCGAATCCGTTTGGCGCGATTCTGACGTCGGCGATGATGCTGGCGCATCTGGGGTTGATGCTGGAGGCCGAGAAGATCGAAGCGGCGGTACTGGAGGCTGTGCGGCAGAAGAAGGGCACGCAGGATATTGGCGGGACGCTGGGAACGCGGGAAGCGGGGGAGTGGGTGGCGGAGCGGGTTAGGCGCGGTTGAGGGCTAAGTGTTCTGGGGCGCACTTCGGGATGCTCCGGAGGAGCGCTTGTCACTGAAATCAGAATCATGACGTGAGGATTATGAAGATGACCAGTTTGAAGGACGCGGCCGGAGGGTTGATCGAAATCATCTGCGTGTTGCGTTGTGCGCCTCGCTTTCGTCGCTGCGAGCCATGGCTGTCGAGGCTGCTTTCCATCAGGATCAAAGCCAGGGTCAAAGCCAGCAGGATCAAGGCCAGAAGGGTCAAAGTCCAGAGTCAGAGTCAAAAGCCCGACAAGATGCATTGCCCCCCCACAGGCGCCTTCCAGCCGGAGGCAAAAGCCTGAAGTCAAAATCACTCCCCGCGAGGCTGAGAAGCTGTTTCATTCGGTCGATGAGATTCTGGCGTTTGACAGCAAACACACCGGGTTGCCGATCAAGAAGGAGGTCAAGCGCCGGTTGACCAGCCGCGACGAAGTAGCCGCTTACCTTACCAAGCACATGAAGGATGACGATGTGAAGCGGCTGCAGCGGTCGGAACTGGTATTGAAGAAATTCGGGCTGCTGCCGCGCGACTTCGATCTGGAGAAATTGCTGGTTGCTCTTCTGCGCGAGCAGGTGGCGGGCTATTACGATCCCAAGACGAAGACGGTGAATTTGCTGGACTGGGTTCCGATGGAAGAGCAGGAACCGGTGATGGCGCACGAATTGACTCACGCACTGCAGGACCAGTCGATCAATTTGAACAAGTGGATGAAGAAGGGCGAAAAAGATCTGGGCGAGATCAAAAAAGATCCTACGCCGGCCGACATTGAGAACGATGAGATTGACGATGCGCGCGAGGCGGTCATCGAGGGCCAGGCCGAGACCGTCATGCTGCAGTACGAACTTGGCGCCGGTGGGGCGATCGATCGTGGATTCGCCGGATCTGGTGGAGACGCATGGAAGCGCAGATGTCGAGTGGCACGGACGATCCGAATGTGTTCAGCGACGCGCCGATCTTCCTGAAAGAGTCGCTGACCTTTCCCTACAGCTACGGCATGAAGTTCGGAGTGAAGCTGATGCAGAAGGGCGGCAAGCAGAAGGCGTTTGCCGCAGTGCTGGCGAATCCTCCGCACACCACGCGGCAGATCATGCAGCCCGAGACCTATCTTCTCGGGCGAGACAGATCGCGCCCATGCCCGTGCCCGACTTCAAGCGGGACTTCAAGGATTACTTGAAGTTCGACATGGGCGCGATGGGCGAGTTCGATGTCGCGATATTGGTTGAGCAGTATGCGGGCGCGGAGTTGGCCAAGCGTCTGTATCCGGAGTGGCGCGGCGGATACTACTATGCGGCGCGCCCAAAGAGACGATGTGGCGGCGCCGCTTGGACTGTTTTATATATCGCGCTGGTCGAACCCCGAGAAGGCAGCTGAGTTCGCCGGGATTTATGCGCGGTCGCTCGGCAAGCGGTACAAGAAAGTGGAGGAGGCAGGCAAGACTCCGGCTCCGGCGGATGACTCCGAGCAACAGGAGCGCAAGGTGGGGCTTTTACTCGGGCGGCACTCCTGGACAACGGAGGAAGGCACCGTCGTGATCGCACAGCACGAGGATATGGTGCTCGTGAGTGAAAGTCTGGATGCGGCCACTACCGAAGCGCTGCAAAAGGAAATGTTCGGGAAATAGTCTGGCTTAGGTCCAGCGTGAGTGGTCGCGAAGTTACTTCTTCCGTGAAATTCTTCCATCGGATTGGCTGACCTCCGGTTCGCCTAGAAAGTGTTTGACTGTTGCGTTCACTGCAAACTGCGTACCGTTGCGCTCAATGGTCAGCCGGCGTTCCTTGCCCGGTGTACCGCCTAGTGAAGACCAAACTTGTCCCATGGTTGCTCCCGACATAGGGACCGAATCGACGGCGACGAGGTGGTCACCCGGTTGAACGCCGGACGTGCCTTTCGGCACAGAGGGCTCGCTCTCGTAGTCGGCAATGCCGATGACGGTGAAGCGTCCGTCGTCTTCGGGACGGAGGATCAGGCCGACCACGTCGAAATCTGGGAAGTTGAAAGTGCGGCCGATCTCAAAATAGACGGCGGAATGTGCATAGTCGAGGCCGACACGATAGTTGACCAGAGCTTCAGAGCCCAGCAGACCGGAGGAGGAAATCTCGCTGCGCTTGTCGGTGAGTTTCGCGGCGGAGGCGAAGTACTCCACCTTACCTACTGCGGAAAGATTCAGGAACGGCACGTTCGTCAGGTAGAGCGGGCCGTACTGCACCCGATCGCTCCTCATCAGCTTCCAGCCCGGCTCTTCCGAATATCCCCACAGATTTGCCGGGCCGATGGCTCCGGTCATGTGCGGCCAACCGCCGTGGGACGCGGCGAGTTGCGCGAACAGTTCATCCGAGAGGGCGCTGATGGACGACCCCAGGTCGAGCGCGAGATTGTATTTCTTGCCTTCGATTCGGCTAGGAACCTGAATTAATCCGTTCTCCACATTCATTACCACCTTCGTCTTCGTGCCGGTGAATTTGAGACTGCCGGGCTGGGCGATGGTGAGTTCGCGGCCGGGGAAATTGATGAGCACATCGTAGTTGCGCAAGACTGCAGAGGGAACGGTGATTTCAGCCGCGAGGCCAGGAAAGATGACGGCTGCGGAGGCGACGGGCTTGAGCGGAATTTTCGCTTCCTTTACCGCGGCAAGAGAAATGGTCATTCCGCCGAGCACAATGTTTTTGGGAGGGGGAGCGGAGCATTCCTGTTCTCCGCAGGTGACATTCAGTCCCATGAGCGTTGCCACGCGGCGGGAAAGATAAAGGTGGGGGTTGCCGTTGTCGACCCAGGCCTTCGCTCGCCTGGTCGAGCCATCGGGAAGCGGCAGGTCCACATCGACGATGATGCGGTTGTGATCGAGAGTGATAGGCACCGTGACGGATTTCGGTTCCCGCTGGGGCGCGGCTGGCGATGCAGCTTGAGCAAGGGCGGCAGCGCTGAGAAGGCAGACCACGATAGCCCTGAATCGCATGCTCAGATTGTATCTGGCCCAAGGCCCTAAACTCCGAAGGGGCGAGGGTTCAAGGAGGGTCTTGTATAATCGCAAGTTTGGCTCACACGTTGTGAGAGATCCTCTAGAGACGTTGGGAGGAGTGGTGGCACAGGCGGAGATTGGGATTATCGGCGGCAGCGGGCTTTACGCCATGCCAGGGCTGAGCAAGGTGAAGGAAGTACGCATGAAGACGCCGTTCGGCGCGCCTTCGGACGCCTACATTTGCGGAACCCTCGAAGGGCGCAAGGTGGTGTTTCTGGCGCGGCATGGTCGCGGGCACCGCATTCTGCCCAGCGAACTCAATTTCCGAGCGAACATTCACGGCTTCAAGCAACTCGGGGTCGAGCGGATTGTTTCGGTTTCGGCCGTGGGATCGCTGAAGGAAGAACATAAGCCGCTGGATTTTGTGATTCCAGACCAGTTTTTTGATCGCACGCGGCATCGTGCCGATACTTTTTTCGGAAGCGGAGTGGTGGCGCATGTTGGTTTTGCCGATCCGGTCTGCGGCGAACTGACGAAGGTGGTCGAAGCGGCGTGCAAAAAAATTGGCGTGAACGCCAAGCGTGGCGGGACTTACTTGTGCATGGAAGGGCCGCAGTTTTCTACCAGGGCGGAATCGAATGTGTACCGCGGGCTGGGCATGGATGTAATTGGCATGACCAACTTGCAGGAGGCGAAACTGGCCCGCGAAGCCGAGCTTTGCTACGTCACGCTGGCCATGGTGACGGATTACGATTGCTGGCATCCGCATCACGATTCGGTCACCGTGGATCAGATCGTGGCGGTACTGGGGAAAAATGCGGAGAATGCCGCGAAAGTGGTCCGCGAAACTGTGGCCGCGATGCCACAGGGGCGATCCTGCAAGTGCGGTTCGGCACTGGCGCACGCGATCCTGACTGATCCCAGGAAGATTCCGGCAGCGACGAAGAAGAAGTTAAAACTGATCATCGGAAAGTATGTAGGCAGTGGTCGGTGATCAGTGGCCGGGGGCTAGTAAAACCAGTCGCTCGGCGCTCTATAGCTTCGCTGGCCACTGGTCACTCAGAGAGGAAGCAAGCGCCTAAGATGAGCATCGTTGTGGTGGGTTCGGTTGCGTTTGATGACATCACGTCGCTTTCGGGCGCAGTGAAGGGCATTTTGGGCGGGGCGGCGACGTATTTTTCGCTCGCGGCCAGCTACTTCACGCAGGTGCGAGTGGTCGCCGTGGTGGGCGATGACTTTGGCCCGGAACACGAGAACGTTCTGAAGAAACGCGGTGTGGATACGCGCGGCATCGAGCACGTTGCGGGGAAAACATTTCGCTGGGGTGGATCGTATGCGGAGAATCTCAACGAGGCCAAGACGACGTTCACTGATCTGAACGTATTCGAGAAATTCAACCCGCATATCCCGAAGGAGTATGAAGATACCGAATTTCTGTTTCCTGGCCAACATTCAGCCCACCTTGCAGGCCGATGTGCGGCGAAAAATGAAACGCGTCCGGCTGACGGGTTGCGACACCATGAATTACTGGATCAAGGGCGCTCGCGAGGAACTGGCGGAAACCCTGAAGCTGGTGGACGTTCTGTTGATCAACGATACCGAGACGAAAATGCTGGCGGCCGAACCAAACTTGCCGCGGGCGGCGCAGAAAGTGCTGGCGATGGGGCCGCAGGCGCTGGTGATCAAGCATGGCGAGTATGGGGCGACGATTTTCTTTCGCGAAGGGGCCTTCGGTATCGGGCGCCATCCGTTTCGCGCGCCGACTTTGCCGCTCGATGAAGTGAAGGATCCCACGGGAGCGGGCGATTCCTTCGCCGGCGGATTCATGGGCTATATCGCCTCGCAGGAGGAATTGAATCGCGAAGTGCTGAAGCGCGCGCTGTT
This sequence comes from uncultured Acidobacteriaceae bacterium, assembly GCA_963784085.1. Classification (GTDB taxonomy): domain Bacteria; phylum Acidobacteriota; class Terriglobia; order Terriglobales; family Acidobacteriaceae; genus Sulfotelmatobacter. Next base: position 116,483 of record CAWAQH010000016.1, read on the forward strand.
CTACGGTGGGGTGATGGGATCGTTCGCCGTGGAGAGTTTCGGCACGGAGCGGTTGCAGTCGCTGACGCGCGAAGAGATTGATGCGCGTTTTCAGATTTTTCGTGAACTGACCCACCTCGAATGAAGCCGCAATCTGCGCCCAGGGCATATTCCGATAACGAAATTGTGCGGTTGGCGTGGCTTGCGATCTTCATTTCGGTTTTTTCTTTTCTCTTCTACTACCGCCACGGAGACTTGCTGCTCTACGGCGATGCGGTGGCGCACATCAACATCGCGCGCCGGGTCTTCGATTCGAGAACTCCCGGGCTTCTGCAGTTGGGAACGGTATGGCTGCCGCTGCCGCATCTGCTGATCATTCCGTTCATCGTTTCGAACAAGCTGTGGCAGAGCGGCGTCGGCGGCTCGATCCCGTCCATGGCGGGGTTTGTCTTCGGGGTGCTGGGAATATTCCGCCTTGTGCGGACGGCATTGACCCGCGATGCGGAATTGGACGAAGTGACGAAGACCTGGGCCTGGGCCGCGGCTCTGGTATATGCCGCAAACCCGAATCTGATTTACATGCAGGCGACGGCGATGGGGGAGTCGCTGTATCTCGCCTTTTTTATCTGGAGCGCGGTTTATTTTGCGGAGTTCGCGAGGCGGCCGGATGACACAAGGGCGGGCCGATCGCTGATCAAGTGCGGGTTGTGCCTGGCTGCCGCCTGTTTGACCCGCTACGACGGATGGTTTCTCGCGGGCGTGATCGGGTTGAGTGTTCTGGCCGTGAGCTACTATCGCCAAGATAAAGACAAAAGAAATGGAGCACAGCCGCGACCCTCGCGTGTGGTGCTGGCAAAGTTTATTTTGCTTGCGGTTATCGCACCCCTGCTGTGGCTGGCCTACAACGCGATCGTCTACCGCAATCCTCTTGAATTCGTGAACGGGCCTTACTCGGCGAAAGCGATTGAGCAAGAGACGGCGACCGTGAATCCGGCAAAGGGGAATGTGATCGCCGCGGGCGCATATTTCCTGAAGGCGGCGCAGTTGAATGTAGCCGAGGTCAGTTGGCAGGGAAGGCTTTGGCTGGCGCTGGCGTTGCTCGGGAGTTTGTCGGCGGCGTTCGGCGGACGCGGGCGCGTGGCGTTGATCCTGTGGGCGCCGCTGCCGTTTTACGCGTTATCGATGGCGTATGGCAGCATCCCAATTTTCGTGCCCGCGTGGTGGCCGTTTACGAATTACAACCTCCGCTACGGGCTGCAACTGCTGCCAGCTTTCGCGGTGTTCGCGCCACTCGGAATTGCTCTACTGGTGCATTCCGCACTGAAAGTTACCCGCCTTGCCGGGTCCGCGAAGCGATGGGCGCCGATTGCGATCGCGTTAGTCTGGCTGGCGCTGGTGGCCGGCAGCGATGGCGGAATCTGGCGTGCGGACCCGATTTGTTATCGCGAGGCTGCGATCAACATGCGGGGGCGTATTGCACTCGATGGGCAACTGGCGGACTGGCTCAAATCGTTGCCTCCGGATTCCACCCTGCTGATGTTTCTGGGACAGCATTCGGGCGCGTTTGAGCAGGCCGGCGTTCCGCTATGCCGTGTCGTCAACGAAGGCAACCATCGGATGTGGAAGCAACCGGCAGATGTCGAGGGACTCTGGGAGCTTGCGCTCGCCGATCCGGCGGCGTATGCGGATTACGTGATCGGGTTCGAGGGCGATCGAGTATGGACAGCGGCGCGCAGTCAGCACCTCACGGCCCTGGTTGAGATCCATACCACGGGGCAACCGCCGGCGACAATCTTCCAGGCTCGCGCGCCGGCGCCTGCCCGTCCTTAGCAGGAAATACGCGGTAATCAGGCGGGTTAACTCTGTCTCCTCTGGCGCAAAGGTTCCGGTGATAAAATCCGGCCATCCGTTGATCTTCTGCGGGCATTGAACCTGAGCCGATGAACTGGCAATACATTTTGGACATGATACACGCCGAACTGGCGAGCGGGCTCGTCGCCACTTCCATGCTGCGTCTGGTGCTGGCCGCGATTCTGGGCGGGGCCATCGGACTGGAGCGCGAACTGAGGCACCGGCCCGCGGGTCTGCGGACCAACATGTTTATTTGTTTTGGCGCGGCGATGTTCACGATTCTTTCGGATGCGCTGGCAGTGAAGTACCTCGGTGACCACACGCGCATCACGGCGCAGATTATTCCTGGCATCGGCTTCATCGGCGCGGGATCGATTCTGCACACGCGCGGGCTGACCTCGGGCTGACCACAGCTTCCACTTTGTTCGTGGTGGCATCAGTCGGGAATGGCCACCGGCGGCGGGCTCTACATGACCGCGATTTTTGCTACGGCCGTGGTTCTGATCGCGCTGTTTTCGCTTGGCCACCTGGAGCGGACTTTCAACCTGAAAACGTTGCTGATGAGTACGAAGTGACGGGCGCAAGCGTGGAGGAGATCAGCCAGGAGGTCAACCGCATCCTGGAGCATCGAGCATCGCATGATGCAGAACGTTTTGAGCGGAAGCACGGGCCAGCACATCCGGGTGCAGTTTGATGTGACTGGGCCCAATCGTGAGCAGAACGAGTTGCTGCGCGAGCTGAAGGCTTCGACCGTACTGGGCAGCGTGACTTCGTTGGGGCCGGTGGAGCTGGAGTGAGCCTGCCGCTGGGGTGATTCCGTTTGTGAAGGCCAGCGCCTGCGGCAATGATTTCTTGCTGGTCGATTCCCGGAACGTCGATGGATCGGCTGGAGTGGCGGGCAGCGCTTTGAGTGTGGCCGACTTGGCTGCGTTTACGCGACGGCTTTGCGATCGGCACGAAGGCGTGGGTGCGGATGGCGTGGAGTGGCTGTATCCGCATGCGGAAGCGGATGTGGAGATTCGGCTGATCAATGCCGACGGTTCCGGGGCGGAAATTTCTGGCAACGGCACGCGCTGTGTGGCGTTGTATGTTTGCGCGGAGCGCGGCAAAGAGAAGATTACGATTCAAACCGGAGCTGGATTGAAAACCTGCGTGCTGACCGGACGGAATGAATCCGGAGTACGAATTTGAAATTGAGATGGGCGAGTCCGCTGTGGGAGCGGAATTCGCCGTGACCCTCGAAGCCAGTGACGAAGTTCGCGGCATTCCGGTTTCGATGGGGAATCCGCATTATGTGGTGTTCGTGAACGGAGTTTGCCGCAGAACTGGCAGGACGAAGCGGCGCGGAATTCAGCGCAGTCCTGAATTTACGCACGGCGTGAACGTTGAACTGGTTGTGATTGACGGAAGGCACGATGTGAGGGCACGTTTTTTCGAGCGCGGCGTGGGAGAGACACAATCTTCGGGAACCGGTTCTTGCGCGTCGGCGGTGGCGGCGATGGCGGCGGGCAGGGCAAAATCGCCGGTTCGGGTGCATGCTCCGGGAGGGACGCAGACGGTGCGCTCGCCGGAAAGCAATAGGTGTTTCTGCGGGGGATCGGCGCGGCTGGTGTGCCGCGGGAGAGTTTTTTCTTGAGTTAGACCGTCTCGGTTACGCGGATCGTGTCTCGGTGTGATTCGGATTGTTCTACAGTAACAGGCTTCTTGTCCGCATGTCTTCTTCGATCACTCCGCGCATCAAGCCGCCCGCTCTTCGACCGGGCGATACGGTCGGCATTGTCGCTCCGGCCAGCAACGTCAAGCGTGACGATCTGGAAGCGGGATGCGATCGCCTGCGGCGCGCGGGATACCAGCCGTTATATTTCGACTCCATTCTCGAGCAGGACCTTTACTTTGCGGGATCGGTTGAGCGCCGTACTCGCGAACTGCAGGAAATGTTTGCCCGCGAAGAGGTGCGGGCGATTATTTGCGCGCGTGGAGGCTACGGCGCAAACTATCTGCTGCCGGCGCTGGATCTGGAACAGATCAAAGCGTCCCCGAAGATTTTTGTTGGATACAGCGACCTGACTGCGTTGCTCACTTATTTTGCCGATGCCGCGGGCATGGTGACGTTTCACGGGCCCATGGTGGCAAAGGATTGGGCGCGCGAGGGGGGCGTGGATCTGACTTCCTGGCAGGCGGCTCTGGCGGGCGCGGCTGCCTGGGAACTCGAGCTGGGCGCGGTCTGGTGTGAAGGGACTGGTGGAAGGCGCGGCCGAGGGAATTCTTTACGGCGGATGCCTCTCGATACTGGTGGCTTCGCTGGGAACGCCTTACGAGATTCGCACGGAAGGAACGATTCTGTTTCTCGAAGATCTGGCGGCGAAGCCTTATCAGATCGACCGCATGCTGATGCAGTTGAAGCTGGCGGGGAAGTTGGACGGGGTGCGGGGAATCGTGTTCGGCGAAATGCGCGGTTGCGTGCAGACTGCGAATCAGGGCTATACGCTGCGAAGAAGTCGTGACGCGGATCGTCGGAGATCTGGGAGTTCCCGTAGCTTATGGATTGCCGTCGGGGCATGTTACGGCGGGGAATATTACACTGCCGATTGGAGTGAGGGCTGCGTTGACGGTGCGGGATGGCCATGTGAGCTTCAAGATTTTGGAAGCCTGCAGTGACGCCCTAGCGGAACTGCGCGGGCGAGTGGGCAGCACACAGTCAAAGTCAGAGCCAAACCACAAAGAACGCCACGGCCTGAAGGGCTCGAAGAACATCATGGACTCTAGGAAGCACATTCATCTGATCGGAATTTGCGGCACCGCGATGGCATCGCTGGCGGGAATGCTGAAGCAGCGTGGGTTTTCGCGTGACCGGATCGGATGCGGCGGCGTATCCGCCGATGTCCGATTTTCTGGGAGAGCTTGGCATTGCAGTGGCGCAGCCTTTTGATGCGCGAAACCTCGTGCCTCGTCCCGATCTGGTGGTTGTGGGGAACGCGATTTCGCGCGGCAATCCCGAACTGGAGCAACTGCTCGATCAGCGAATTCCGTTTTGCTCATTGCCACAGTTGCTCCATGATGAATTTCTGCGCGGCAAGGAAGTGCTCGTGGTTGCGGGGACCCACGGGAAGACAACCACCACGTCGATGCTGGCGTGGATCTTTCACACCGCCGGGAAGCAGCCGTCTTTTCTGATTGGCGGCATCGCCGAGAACTTCGGCTCGAGTTTTCATCTGGGTCAGGGCGAGCACTTCATCCTCGAGGGCGACGAGTACGACACGGCGTTCTTCGACAAAGGACCGAAATTTCTGCATTACTTTCCCGATGCGGCGATCCTGACATCCGTGGAATTTGATCACGCCGATATCTACAAAGATCTGGACGCGGTAGAGACTGCGTTCAAGAGGCTGGTGAATCTGATCCCGCGCCGCGGCCGGATTGTTGCCTTCGACGGGGTAACCCCGGAGGCAAGCGGAAGCGCCAGCCTGGAGCGCTGTTTGCAGAAGGCGTTTTGCCCGGTGGAGCGGTACGGCGCCGGTCCGCGCTCGGATTGGCAGGTCACGAACCTGAGACTGGAAGCGGACCGCACGTTGTGGTCAGTGATGCGGGATCAACGGCTGTGGGCGGAGTTCGAATTCCCGCTGGCGGGCGAATACAACGTGTGGAATGCGACCGCGGCAGCGGCCATGGCCGCCGGCTATGGCATCACAAGAGAGGATATTGCCGCGGCGCTGAAGACTTTCAAGAGCGTGAAGCGGCGGCTCGAAGTGAAGGCGACGGTGAATGGCGTCACAATCATCGATGACTTCGCGCATCATCCCACGGCGATAGCGGGCACGCTCAAGGCGCTGCGGGCGCGGTACGCGGGCGCCCGGCTGTGGGCGATTCTGGAGCCGCGGTCGAACACGTTGCGGCGGCGGGTTCTGCAGGCTGAACTGGCGAGGAGTTTGGCGGTCGCGGATGAAGTGATTGTGGCGGGCGTGTTTCGCTCCGAAGCCGTGCCACTCGATGAGCGCCTGGAGTTGCCGGAACTGGCGGCGGAGATTCGGAAACATGGAAGGCGCGCGCGTTTGATTGGCGATGCGGATGAGATTGTGAAAACCGTCGCTCCGGAGATGCTCAGCGGCGACGTGGTGGCGATCCTTTCCAATGGCGGCTTTGGAGGCATCTACGAGAAGTTGCCGGCGCGGCTGCGGTCGCTGGCGGGCGAGACTCGCAACGTGAATTCCGCAAATGCGGCGGGGAAGCAATAGCAATGATGAGACATTCGATCCTGACCGGAGGTTTGGCGCGCCGGGTCCTGATTTTGTTTCTGGGGCTGCCCCTGGCACGCTCCGTCGCTTCGACCAACTACACGGTCTCTCTGGTCAGCGCTGACCAGCATCTGGTGGAGATACGCGTTGTGCTGCCGGCGGGAACAGCGCAGCGCGAGTTGCAGCTCCCGGTATGGAATGCGATTTATCAGGTGCGCGACTTCGCGCAGTACGTGAACTGGGTACGGGCGAAAGACGGTGCCGGGCGGGCGCTTTCGGTTCGCAAGCTGGATAAGAGCCGGTGGAGGATCGCGGGCGCGCAGAATGGCGCGACGGTTGAATATCAGATGCTTGCGGATTCGCCCGCGCCCTTCGGGGCACAGTTCAATTCGCATCATGCATTCTTCAATCTGGCTGAAGTTCTCATGTATCCGGTTGACGCGCGGAATGATGCGCATAATGAGGCGCGGAACGGACCCATGGCCGTGCGTTTTAACCAGGTTCCCGAGGGCTGGCGCATTGCTACGCCCCTGGCTTCAACATCCGATGGCGAGTTCAGCGCGGCGAACTATGACCGGTTGGTGGACTCTCCGGTCGAGATAGGAGAGTTCGTCGAATCGGATTTTGATGAGGCGGGTGGACATTATCGCGTGATCGTCGATGCAGAGCCGGGCGACTACAATATGGAAGCAATTGTGGCCATGCTGCACAAAATCGTGGCGGCTGCGACCGGATGGATGGATGATCGTCCCTTCGAAAACTACATGTTTATTTATCATTTTCCCCGCGGCCCGGCTGGGGGAGGCATGGAACACGCGTATTCGACCGCGATTTCTCTGAATGCCGAGGTGTTGCCGCGAGCGCTCGATGTGGTGCTAGGATCGGTGACGGCGCATGAGTTTTTTCATCTGTGGAATGTCAAGCGCATCCGTCCGCAATCGCTCGAGCCGGTGGATTACACGCGTGAGGACTTCACGCGCGCCCTTTGGTTCAGCGAGGGCTGCACCAGCACGGCGGCTGATTTTATTCAGTTGCGAGCAGGCGTGCTCGACGAGCGTCGCTTCGAGACGGACCTGGGCTCCGGGATCAGCGAACTGGAGCGTCGTCCGGCGCACCTGACGCAGTCCGCCGAAGAATCCAGTCTCGATGCGTGGCTTGAGGGCAACCCTTATTACCGGCGCCCGGAGCGCAGCGTTTCCTATTACAACAAGGGCGAGTTGCTGGGCATCGTGCTGGATTTGGAAGTGCGCGAGGCGAGCCACGGGCACGCGTCACTGCGGGAAGTTTTTCAGTGGATGAATCAGAATTACGCAAAGAAAGGACGCTTCTTCCCCGACTCGGCTGGCGTGCGCGAGGCTGCCGAGGCCGTGAGCCACGCCGATCTGGGGTGGTTTTTCGTGAAGTATGTCGAGGGCACGGAGGAGATTCCCTGGAACGAATTTTTCCGCAGCGTGGGACTCCGTCTGACGCAGGCTGCGAATACGATGGCGGATGCCGGATTTGTGGCCTCGCGAAATTTCGACGGCCCCATGACGGTGGAAACTGTGACGGTGGGCAGCGGGGCCGAACGAGCGGGCTTGCACGCGGGGGACACCATTCTGGAAATCAATGGCAAGGCCGCCGGGCAGGATTCATCGCAGGAGATGGCGCGCCTCTCGCCGGGCGCAGAGGTCGCGGTGAAAATCCGCGCGCGGCGCGGCGGGGAGCGCGAGTTGAAGTGGAAGGTCGGAAGCCGCGAAGAGGTTTCATACCAGCTCAAGGACGTGGAGAACATTACCCCGGAACAGCGGGCGCACCGCGCCGCCTGGCTGAAAGGCGAGGCTGAGCTTCCGCAACCTTCGTCTTCGCAACCTGGGCTTTCACGCCAGGACACACACGAGCACTCAAAATGATCCGCACCATCCTGATGCTGACGTTCTGGGGACTGGCCGCGCCCGTGGCGGCCCTCATCGGCTTTTCCTGGACGTTTATCACGGGCGATATCAGGCTGCTCTATCGCATGTTCATGTTTGGCGCGTGGAGCGGCGTGCGCCTGGCCGGGGTGAAGGTGGAAACGGTTGGACTCGACAAGCTGGATCCGGCGCGTACCTATATATTCATGTCGAATCACGTGTCGAACCTCGATCCTCCGATCACAATTCCGCTTATTCCACGGCGCACTTCGGTCATGGTGAAGAAGGAGTTGTTCAGCTTTCCGATTCTAGGGCAGGCAATGCGGATGGGGTCGCTGGTGCCGGTCGATCGCGGCAACCGCAATGCCGGCATTGAGTCGGTGAGGAGCGCGAAGCAGGTCCTGCTGGAACAGGGGATCAACATGACGATCTATGTGGAGGGTCACCGCTCCTTTGACGGCAGGCTGCTGCCGTTCAAGAAAGGGCCATTTTATCTGGCGATGGAGTGCGGCATTCCGGTGGTTCCGGTAACCATTACGGGCACGCATTACCTCATGCCGAAAGCAAGGTTCGCGATCAAGCCGGGAGTGGCGACGGTGATTTTCCATCCTCCGATCGAGGCCAGGGATTTCGGCAGCCGCAAGTGCTTGATGGAGAAGGTTCGGGCAGTAATTGAGAGCGGTCTGCCCGCGGAACAGCGTGGAAATGTTCCAACGACCAGGGGCGCTCAGGCGGACGCAGCAATGCCTTCAGCTTGAATTTCGTTTCGACTGGACGGATCTCATTTACTTTTTCTGAATTATCGCGCGCAAGGCGCGCGCCATATCCGGCAGCTTCGGCAGGATCGCCGAATATTTCAACCACAGTTTGTGATCGACGGCGGGGGCGCCGCTGACCAGGGCGCCGGGGGGAATGTCGTTGGCGACGCCGCTCTGCGGGGTGACGATGGCGGCCTCTCCGACCTTGCAGTGGCCGACTACGCCGACCTGGCCGGTGAGAATGGCGCGCGCGCCGATTTCAGTGGAGCCTCCGAGGCCGACTTGCGAGCACAGGAGCGCGTCTTCGCCGACCTGCGATCCGTGCCCGACCTGCACCAGGTTGTCGATCTTGACGCCACGGCCGATGCGGGTTTCGCCTACGCTGGCGCGGTCGATGCAGGAGTTGGCCTGGACCTCCACATCGTCCTCGATGACGACAGGGGCGGGCTGCGGGATCTTGTGCCAGCGCGCGGCTTCCGTCTTGGCGAAGCCGAAGCCGTCGCTGCCGATTACGACTCCGTTGTGCAGCAGCACGTTGTTGCCGATGCGGCAGTTCTCGCGGACCACGGTGTGGGCGTGGGCAAAGAAGGCGTCGCCGATCGTAACGCCGCGATAGATCACGGCGTGGGCAAGAAGCACAGCGTGGTCGCCGATCTCGACGTTCTCGCCGATGACGACGTAGGGGCCGATGTGGGCGCCGCGTCCGATCTTGGCGGTGGGATCGATGACCGCGGTGGCATGCACTCCGGGAGCGTAGCGCTGCGGCTGGTGGAAGAGTTCGAGGGCGCGGGCAAAGCTGAGGTAGGGGTCAGCGACGCGCAGCGTGGCAACGGGGATTGCCGGGAAATCCTCGGAGACGATTACGGCCGCGGCTTTGGTGATGCGGGCAGCCGCGGAATATTTGGCATTGGCGACGAAGGTGATTTCCGAGAGACCAGCTTGCTCGATTCCGTTGAGTCCGCTGATGTCGATGTCGCCGATTTTGGGATGGATGGAGCCGCTTTCTAGGCGCGCGTTGAGGGCGGAGGCGATGGCGGAGAGTTTCATGGTGGATCGGAGCGCGAGTAAATCCTACACCAGCCTTGAAATTAATTTTATTGGCCGGTCGGGCAGGGTGGCAGGGATTGATTTCCGGGGGGATTTCTGGCGTATCCCCCTCCCCCCCTGTTTTGCGCAAAACCAATAAACATGCGGGTGGGAGCGACTTCCACTGTGCAACTAACGAATTGAACTGTTGTTTCCAATATCTTACGGGTAAAATCTTGAGCCGCAGGGACTTAGGTGGTACGTCCCGGCTGCTCGAAGGCCGTTACGGCCTCGACTATGGTCACACGATTTTGTAGCGGGCGCAAGGTCAGATGTCACAGGGTTGGGCTGTGGATATCTAAAGCCCGCGCCCCATTGGACCTCAGCGAACGTCGTGCCCGTCCCGGGCAAGGTCAAGGTAAAGGGCGCCGAGGATGATGAGTGCAAACCCCGTTTTTTTCGACAGTTTACCTCCCGTTTGCCCGTGATCTTGGACACAATCCTGAGAGGCTCAGATGATTTCTGCGTGTTACTGGCACTTTTGCCAGTTAAGGGTGATGACACTACGCTAGTAACCTTCGCAGATGAAGCTTTCGGGACTCGACAGCACCCATTCGACGGTCGAAGCGAATTCCGATGGCTCGTTCACGGTATGGTTCGGTCCCAAGGCACCTGCCGGTCATGAAGGCAACTGGGTTCAAACTATGCCGGGCAAAGGGTGGAACACGCTCTTGCGGCTTTATGGGGCGCTGCAACCCTGGTTCGACCAGACGTGGAAGCCGGGGGATTTCGAAAGAGTGGATTGAGCGCTCCCCCTTGCAAAGGGGAGGCTACTGGCAGGCGGTCACACTCTCGATTTGCGCATTCGCAGTGCGGGAGCAGAATCATGAAACATCTCAGACGCTTACAAGTACGTTTCAAATCAGCAATCGTGCTGTCTGCCCTACTGTTGGCTGGGGCAAGTGCCTACGCCCGCGATCCCTTGCCGTCCTGGAATGAGGGACCTGCCAAGAAGGCCATCCTGTCCTTCGTGAAGGAGACAACGGAGAAGTCCAGTCCGAAGTATGTTGCGCCGAAAGACCGCGTCGCCACGTTCGATCAGGATGGCACGCTCTGGACGGAACACCCCTTATACGCGCAGGCCATGTTCGCGCTGGAACGCCTGGGTAAGATGGCACCGAAGCACCCGGAGTGGAAGGAAAAGGAACCTTTCAAGTCTGTCCTCACGGGGGACCGGGAAGCGATGGGGAAATTCACTGAGTCGGACTGGTTGGAGATTGTTGCGGTGACCCATGCCGGGATGACCACGGAAGAGTTTCAGGGACTCGTCAAAGAATGGATCACGACGGCCAAAGCTCCACGGTTCAATCGTCTCTACACTGATCTTGTCTATCAGCCCATGTTGGAAGTGATGACGTATCTCCGCGAAAACGGTTTCAGGACGTACATCGTTACGGGTGGCGGACAGGAGTTTGTACGCGTCTACAGCGAGCAAGTATATGGCGTCCCGCCTGAACAGGTCGTGGGTTCGAGCATTATGACCACGTACCAGGATGAAGGCGGCAAGCCGGTTCTCATGCGGGAACCGAAGCCATTTTTCGTCGACGATGGTCCCGGCAAGGCCGTCGGGATCAACCTCTTCATAGGCAAGCGGCCCCAGGCTGCGTTCGGCAACTCCGGAACCGCCGATTTGAAGTCGGGCGATGCCCAGATGCTGGAATGGACCCAAGCGGGTGACGGTGCGCGGCTAATGATGCTGGTACATCATGACGACGCGGAGCGTGAATATGCCTATGGTCCAAGCGGAGGCCTACCGGATACACATGTTGGCACGTTTTCCGACGCCCTAATGGCCGAAGCAACGAAGAGCGGTTGGACCGTGATCAGCATGAAAAACGACTGGAAGGTAATCTTCCCGCCAGAGAAAAGGTAAGTCGAATCTTTCACCCGAAATCCAAAGCGCTCCCCTCAAACTTCTTTTGGGGCAGGGCTTAATGTGCCGTGGCGTTGCCTTGGAACATGCTTAACGAAGTATTGTGACTGTTGAAACATCGCCATTTCACGCCTGACCTTCGACCGTCCGCTGGCAGCATCCAGATCAGTCATAGCGGCTAGGCTTCCCCTACGATTCCGGCGGATGAGGACACGTGGAACTTCTCTGCACGTTCCCCTACTCGCGGGTTAATTCGCCTTCGGTTTTGCCTGTGATGGTGAGGAAGCGGATGGTGCCGGCGCTGTCTTCGAAGATCAGTCCGGTGCCTTTGGGGTTGACCACCCCGCCCACTAGGTGGCCGTAGGATTTGGGGATGCCGCCGTGGGTGGGAGTCTGGTCGTAGCGGGCGAGCTCTCCTTCTTTCATGCCGGTCATGCTGACGAAGCGGATTACGCCATCGGCATCCTCGAAGATCAGTCCGGTGCCGATCTGGTCGGGGATTACGGCGGCTATGCGGCCGTAGGATTTGGGAACGGTGCCCTGGGTGGGGGCGTAAGCCTGACTGGCGTGAACGGTGGGTGTGTTGCTTCCGCAAAAGTAACCGGCGAGCGCCAGCGCTGCGCCAAATGTGATCAGCAGTAAGGTTTTTCGCATTGGGTTATAGCCTTTCTTTCGCCGCTGGATCCGGCGCTGCGCATGAAAAAGCAAAATCTTTACCACAGAGGTCACGGGGGACCACACGGGGTATCACAGGGTAGTTCCTGCGCCCCCCGGTGTTGTCTTGTCCTACGGCTGAACCAGGATTTTGTGCATCATGCCCAGATCTTCGTGAAGCAGGATGTGGCAGTGGAAGACGAAGGTTCCGGCGATGGTGGGGTCGGTGAAATCCATGCGAACCTTGATGCTGGGATACGGCCCTGAGCCTTTCCAGTAGGGAATCTCAAAGGTGTCGCGCATGTCCTGATCGGCGACGGGCTGGCCGTTCACCTCAAGCATCATGAAGTGAATTTGATGGATGTGGAAGTCATGGGTTTCAAGGGCGTGGTTTTCGATGGTCCAATCTTCGATGGCGCCGACTTTGGTGGTGATGGCGGGTTTTTCGTCGGGGCTGAAAACCTGCTGCTTCTGGCCGTCGACGGTGATGTAGAACTGGATGGGGCCGTTGGTGCCGCCGAATTCTTCGGAGAAATAGAGTTTGCGCTGCGCCGTGGGAGTGGCATTTTTCAGGTCGGCAGATTTCAGCTTGGCGAGTTTAGCCCTGGCATCGGCTGCAACCTTGGCATCGACCGGAACCTTGGCGGCAGTTACTGACGGTTTGGCAGCCTGAGTCTGGTCGTTGGCTCGGTCACCGGCAGCGCTTAACACGATGCGGGCGAGGGGCTGGCCGTAGTCGGGGTTGCCGGTGGGGCCAGTGGAATAAAACAAAGTGGTGAGGTAAGCGGTGCCTTCCCTGGGAGGGGCGGAGACGATGAATTCCGCGCGCCCGGCGGGCGGAATGAGGATGGTGGTTTCCATGCGGGGCTCAGCCAGAGGATAGCCGTCGAGTGCGATCAACTGCAGTTCCTGGGGCTTGCCACCGTACTGCACCTGCAGGGGGATGAAATCCTGAAGGCTGGCATTCAACACGCGCCAGAACTGCTGTTCGCCGGGCTTCATGAGAATCGAGGGAGCCGGGCCCTCGGCAATAGCGGAGGGTGCGAAGTTCAGCGTCAACTGATATGGGCCCGGGACCCAGGGAACCAGAAATTGCTGGCGAATGGTAAAGACGCGCTCGGTGAGTCCGGTGACTTCGGGACGAGCTTTATTCATGCCTTCGACGACGATCGCACCGGCCGCGCCGCCATTGACCTGAAATTCGGTGAATCCGTGGACGTGGGGGTGGTACCAGTAAAGGCCGGGAGGTTCATCGGCCGGTATCTTTATGGTGTATTGGAAACCGGGTGAGTTGGGTTGAATCAGGGTATCGAGCACGTCATCGGAACCGCAGTTGGGCGAGACGTTGAGGCCGTGGAAGTGAACGTTGGTGGAGTTGATGGTCGCGGGGCCGCCGTCGGAGCACTTTATGCCGGGCATGGACATGTCCATGCTGCTCTTGCTTTGCGCGGAGCCGGAGTTGATGTCGTCGGTGATGTTCAGCAGCAGGGTATCGCCGGGGTTCACGCGCAGAGTTGGGGCTTCGACGATGCCGGAAGGGGTCTGGTATTTGTAGCAGTAATGGGTATAGCCGAAGGAGTCGACGGAATGTCCCATGGTGAAGGCGGCGCTGAGGGTGCCATTCTGGGAATAAATGCTGGGGGAATCGTAGAGGACGCTGTTAGGTTCGGGCCGCGGCGGACACTGGGCGGCGGCTTGCAAGCAGGAAAATCCGGCGACGATGAGGACGATTGAGAAGCGGAGAAAAGCAGAAAGCCTTAACTTGGAAAACATTGACTTGGTAAACATGGACTTGTGAAGCATGGGCATCGAGTGCTCCTGAAATTTTGTACAAACCCTTTTTGCGCGATCCCGCAAGATCTAGTTCGGCAGTGCTGCTAAAAACTCCGCGGGGGAAACATTCCGATCGACAGCAGCCCCATGCTGTTGGCATCGGGGACGGGCGAACCGGAGGATTCGGTCAAGGTGCATGCTCCGTTCGCCGAAGTAACGTTGACCATGGCGATGCCGGAGGGCCCGCCAAACTCGGCGAGGTAGACGACATTGCCGGTCCCGGTATTGGTCTCGAGGGCCAAACCGGCGAGATAAGACCAGTCGGCAACATAGCCTTTCAGGCTGCCGGAGGCGCAGCCGCGAGAGAGCGTGCCGGTGGTCTGGTTAAAGAAAGCCGCGGTCAGGCTATCGCCTTGCGTGTTGGCGATGTAGAGAAGGGTTTCATCAGGGCTGAGCAGAATGTTGCTGGAATTAATGCCCGCTCCCAGAGAATAGGAAACTGTTTTCGCCAGTTTTCCGGAGGAGATGTCGGAGACTTCGACCTGCGTGGAGGTGGAAGTATCGCCGAAGAGGGCATAGTGGCCGTCCTCAGTGATTTCGACGGAAGTTGGGTAGCTGGCGAAAGTGGACTGGACAGCGCCGGTGGAGTTCTGCTTGTCGCCGTTCGAGACGGGAGAGCCGCCTGAAATGTCGAACGATTCGATGGAGCCGTCGCCGTAGGTTGCGACCAGCATGTTGCCGGAAATCGCCATGCCGTCGATGGAACCACTTTGCAGGCCGACCACAGAAACGTCATTCACGAAACTAAGGCTGCAACCGGACTGGACCTGGAAGGTTGCGATGGTGTTGGAGCCAGTGAAACTGGCATAGATGTATTGGGTGTTCATCACCAGGCCGATGCCGTTGCTCGATCCATTGTCGGTGGGGGAACCGGAGGCAGTGCCGCCGACTACCAGCGTGGTGACATCCACGCCTACGATTTCGCTGTTGTAAGCCGCCGAGGCGTAGACGCATTGCGCGGTTGAGGTGTTGAGCATGGCGAGCCGGTCGGCCCCGAAAAATCCGCCGCCGATGCCGGCTGTTCCGGTGGGAACCTGTTGGTAGAACTGGAGCACGCCACCGGTTCCGACGGTATAGAGGCTTATGCCGGAAGGAAAACCGGGGGCCGTGTCGTTGTTGGCGATCAAGTACTGCTGAGCGTTGGCTGCGGGTACGAACGCGCTGAGCAGGCAAGCGAGAAGCACGAGAGCGGCGTTACGCGCTGAAAATGCGGAGATCCCCATTGACGGTACCCAGCCCCAGACTAGAGTTAAACACGGCTAATTCGACAATTCAATCGCAAACCCTGCCTCAGGCTTCGCGAAGAAAGGCCAGGGGAAGAAAGTTTTACGCGGAGGCTCAGGAGTGAAACAGCGTGTCCAGAGCCTGTTACAGAGTGATGGTACACCGAAACCGGGATGCGCAACCGGTTACGTTTGTCATTTCTTTGTCACGCGAGCGGAGTGATCGGTGCGCTCCTAGCGGCAGTAGTACATTCGCGCGGCATCACACGTCGGAAGCCGTCGGAAAAAGGGAACGAAGAAAAGCGGACCTCAGCGGCTCAAAGCCGCATTCATTTGCGCGACTCACGGCACGAGTAAAACTCGTGCCCTTCCCGGTCGTGCCGAAATCAACATATGTTCACCCTCCGGAGTATGGTGATTGACACTTCTTGAATGTTTATTCGTCGAACATGGGGACCTGGCGCTGGTCGTCGGTGGGGCCGCGGCGTGGACGGCGTGTGGCTCCGATTACGGCCAGGACCGTTAACGATTCGAGCGCGGTGCGGGGGACGAAGATGCGTTGAGTGTTGGAGCGCTGGTCGGGTGGGTTGATTAGATAGCCTTCGGGCAGGTTCTGGGTGAGGTCGGAAGGCATCAGGCCTTCGAGGATTTCATTGTCTTTGAAGCGCAGGCGCACCCACAAACCTTCCGAGCGGGGGCGGGTGGTGAAGGTCTTGCGGGTGAGGGATTCGGAATCGCCGAACTCGCGAACGAAGTAGACGCCTTTGATCTCGCGCAGGTCCATGGCGACGACGTTTCCGGCGGTGTTGAGCAGTTCGAGCTTGCCCTCGTTGACGAACAGCGCGGGGGAGACGTAGCCGGAGACGGAGTCGCGGTCCATCTTGCGGACGATGACCTTTTTGTGGGTCGAGGGCATTTTGGTAGTCGGGCGCCAGGGTTCAGCCACGGGCCTTGCGGCAAGAAATAAACAGAAATTCGGGAAGGAATGAGGTGTCGTCCCTGCGGGACTTGTTCCTCGCTCATGCCCGCCCCCCCGGACTTACGTCCGGGGGCTATTGAATGCCGTCGCTTCGCGACTGACCTGCGGAACCGCCCCATTCTCGCATTAATCGGGAAGAAAGCGCGTGAATCTACGATGGCAGTAGCCAAAATGTAAACGTTGTGTTATTCCTTTAAGTTGCCTTCAGCTCACTCAAGCTAGTCTAAGTGCTTTGTATGTAGAGGCTTGGCTGCGAGCAGCCGGACGCCGCGGCGTTTGCGTGGGCGAAATCCTGTGGAAATCCTGTGGAAAGCGTTTGCCGGCTGGCGAAACGCACGCGGGAAGTGGGAAATGGGCCGCAGGCAGCAGGAATGTTTGGAGTGCGTACTCTGACGACGAATGGCTGATTACATTTACACCATGGAAATCCGGCTCACGCCGGACCAGCAACGCGGCGTTACCCTGGTACAGGACATCGCACGCGCGGCTGGCATGAACATTTACCTGACCGGAGGCGCTGTCCGGGACATTATCAGCGGATTTTCCATCCGCGACCTTGATTTCACAGTTCAGGGAAACCCGCTCAAGTTACAGAAAGAATTGGAACGTGCGGGTGCTGTAATTGCTGCCGCCGAGGACGACGTCAAAGCGCTTTATCTGACCCTGCCGGGCAATGTGCGCGCGGAAATCAGCTCGGCCCGTACCGAGACCTATCAAAAAGTCGGCAAGCCGCCCACCGTCGCTCCGGCCACCATTATCGAGGACCTGCGCCGCCGTGACTTTACCGTCAATGCCATGGCATTGTCGTTGAATCCGGGATCGCGCGGGCTGTTGATGGATCCTTTCAACGGCGCGGCCGACATCGAAACTAAAGTTCTTCGCATTCTTCACAACTATGCTTTTGTGGAAGACCCATCGCGGCTGCTGCGGGCAATCCGCTTTGCGGCGCGATTCAAGTGGCCGTTGGAAGAGCGCACTCAGGCAAGCGTTCGAGTCGGCGAAGGAAAATAATTACATCGAGTATATTACCGACCGGGCCATCGGACACGAGATCGAGCAGCTTGCTTACGAGGACGATCCGCTAACCGTAATCAAGACGCTGGAAAAAGAAAACTGGCTGAAGGTGCTGAATCCGCATTGGACAACCGCCAAAGTCGACACGGCGGGACTGGGCCAGATGGCAAAGACGCGCCAGCAGATGAGCGAACTGGGCTACTTAACCCTCGATCCTGCGCCGGCTGTGTTGAATTTTCTAACCGCCAAGCTCGCGGACAAAGACATTGCCGACATTCGCAAGCTGATCCCGCGCAAGACGCTGGTAGAGGCTTGGCGCGATCTTGAAGACAACGCCAAAGACTTGTCCAAACGCCTGACTGGCAAGGAAGCTGCTACGCCGTCGCGGACTTGGAAACTTCTGTCCGAAGAGCGTCCGGAAATGATCTTATTTCTAGCCGTGACCTCAAAGCAGCAGGCGGTCACTGGCAAGATCCGGAATTTCTTTACCAAATGGCGACAGGTGCAAACGAAGGTTCCGTTGCTTGAGATGACGGAACTGCACATCACGCCGCAAATGCCGGAGTATCCCAAGATTGCGCATGAAGTTTTCATGCTCCTGTTGGATGGCAAGCTGCGTTCGCATAACGAGACCCTAAAGTTCTTGAAGCCGTTAGCGCCGCCACCACCGCCTCCGCCACCACCACCGCGGCGCGGACGCGGGCCGAAAGCGGTTGCGGCGGCTGCGCCGGTTGCGGTCGCGGGGAAGAAAGGCGAAGTGGCCAAGGGAAAAGGGAAAGCTGCAGCAGCAGTTCCGCCCGTTCCAGCACCGCCTGTTGCCGCTCCTCTTGCTTCCAAGGCAGCCGCTTCCAAGACAAAGGAAAAGCCCGCCAAGGCCTCCGCAAAACCTGCCAAGCGGCCAGCTAAGCCAGTGCGCAAGCATCCCGCGGCGGCGGCGAAGAAGAAGTCTCCAAGCAAGACCAAGAAAAAGAAGAGATAGGCTGCAGTCTTTAACAGTGGCAGTACCCCGGCTCGGGGCACACTTCAACTGCGAGGCCGCATTCCATGAAGAAGGCTCGGAAGATCCTTGGCATAGGCTTGCTTGTATTGGTAGTCCTGCTCGCGGTGGGCATTACATTCACCATCGGCTGGCGGCCGTTTATTGGGCCGAGGAAGCGGGCTTTGACGAACCGGAAATTCGAGAGCACTCCGGAGCGGCAGGCCCGCGGCCGATACCTGGTGCTGGGCGTTCTGGGTTGTGAAAACTGCCACTCGCGAAAGGACTGGAGCAAGCACGGGGCCCCGATGCTGCCGGGAACGGAGTTTGCCGGACAGTCGCTGGATGGGTTGATCGAGAACTTTCCGGGCTTGCCCACGGTACCGAACATTACGCCGGACCGCGAAACCGGCGGCGGCGAGTGGACCGACGACGAATATGCGCGCGCCATCCGCGAGGGGATCAAGCATGACGGAACGACGCTTTTCCCCATGATGCCTTATTCCGACTTCGAGGCGCTCTCGGATGAAGACGTTGCCGCGGTTGTGGTGTACCTGCGGTCAATACCCGCGGTGCGGAATTCGGTGCCGCCGATGCAGGTGAATTTTCCGGTGAATTATCTGGTGCGAGGTGCGCCCGAACCGGTGACGGAGCCGGTGCGTGGTCCCAAGCTATCGGACCGCCTGGCAACCGGGAAATACCTGGTGGGCATGGGATGTGGCTGCCATAGCACGGTGAAGAACCTCGATTTTGGCGGTGGAGATCATCTGAAGGGCCCATGGGGAGATGTGACCAGCGCCAATATCACCTCCGACCCCTCTGGCATTGGATATTACGATGAAGCAGGTTTCCTCAAAGTGATGCGCACCGGTTATGTGGGGGCGCGAAAGCTGAACTCCATCATGCCGTTCGGGGAGTTCCAGAACATGAGCGACGATGACCTGAAGGCTATATTCGCGTATCTGCGAAGCGTGAAGCCGGTGCATCACCGGGTGGACAATACTTTGCCTCCGACGTATTGCAAAATCTGCAAGGAAAAGCACGGCGGGGGAGATCAGAATTAGACAAAATCCGCCTAAGCGGCATTGTCCTGATACGCTTTTTCCCGCGTACTATTTTCCCGCTTGACCGGGCCGAATCGGGCATATAATAAGGGCATGCAGCGTACGCTCTTCAGTGCGGCGTTCGTGCTCCTGCTGGCCTGTTTGCCCCTCTCTGCACAACGTGGCGGGGGCGGCCACGCCTCCGGCGGCGGGCACTCTTCTGGTGGCGGATTTTCCTCTCACAGCGGTTTCAGCGGCGGCATGGGTGGTGGCCACGCGTTCAGTGGAGCGCACTCCTATAGCGGCGGCGTGCACTCCTACAGCGGATATTCCTACAACGGATCGCGGTCGGGCGCGAGTTACGCTCGGCGCTCCTACGGGCGCAGTCCGGCATACCGCGCGCCGCTTAATTCTTATTCGGGCGGGCACAACCATTCCGGCGCGAGCGTGCGAATCCGGACTTACGGATACGGAAGATATGGCTACGGCGGCTACTACGGCTACGGCAACAATTGTTGGGCCTACGGTTGCGGATGGGGGTACTACGGCTCGCCTTACCTTGGCGGCGGGGTGGATCCTTATTGGTGGTGGGGCTCGGGTTCCTCCGACCCGGGGCCGCAGTATGACAATGGCCTGGCCAATCAGATGAACGACCAGGGTATACCGATGAGGCCGCCGGATGAGGGCGATCAGGGCGCCTATGCGCGACCCGCGCACCAACCGGAACGGACGGTGGCGGCGCCGGCCACGGTTCTGGTGTTCCGCGATCAGCACAAGCAGGAAGTGCAGAATTACGCCATCGTCGGCACGACACTGTGGAACTTTGCTCCGCAGCACACGCAGAAGATTCCACTCTCGGAACTCGACATTCCAGCGACGACCAAAGTGAATGACGAGCGGGGTGTGGACTTCAAGCTGCCGGTGACGCAGGGTACGCTGACGCTTGAGATCCAGTCCTATACGGCCGATTAGGCGGCCATCGGCGGTGTCGCCATCCGGCTTGTGGGCGTGGCTTCCAACCTTTGATCTGCCCGCCGGGCGCGGCAGCGAATCTACGTTTTCCTCCGGCCGCTCTGCGGTAGACTAACGCCATCAAACCCATGTCCCGATAACTATGTCCCAATTCGTCCACCTGCACCTGCATACCGATTATTCGCTGTTAGACGGCGCCTGCGACGTTGAGAAGTTGTGCCAGCGCGTGCAGGAGATGGGCATGCCCGCCGTGGCCATGACCGACCATGGAAATATTTTCGGGGCGGTGCACTTCGTGAATGCGGCGAACCACGCGGGGGTGAAGCCGATCGTGGGCTGCGAGCTGTATATCTGCAAGCGCGACGATCACAACATTGAGCGCACGCCGCCTGACGGCGACACCTACAACCATCTGCTGGTGCTGGCTGAAAACGAAGAGGGCTACCGCAATCTGATGAAGATTACGTCGGAAGCCTCGCTGCACGGTTTTTATTACAAGCCGCGGGTGAGCAAGAAATTCCTGGCGGAGCATTCGCGCGGGTTGATCGGACTTTCGGGCTGCCTGAAAGGTGAGGTCGCCGAGCGCCTTATGGAAGGGAACTACGACGCGGCGCGCGCGGCGGCGGGAACGTTCGCCGACATCTTCGGCAAGGAAAATTTCTTTCTCGAGATTCAGGACCAGGGGCTGGCGATGGAGCACAAGATTCATCCCGGGCTGTTTCAACTGGAGAAGGACCTGGGACTGCCTCTGGTGGCGACCAACGACAGCCACTATCTGTGCGAGGACGATGCGCCGGCGCAGGATGTGATGTTGTGCATCCAGACGGGCAAGTCGATTCATGACACGCAGAGGATGAAGTTTGACGGGAACCAGTTCTTCGTCAAGAGTCACGACGAGATGTATCGCGTGTTCAAGGATTCGCCCGAGGTCTTGACGCGCACGCTGGATATTGCCGAGCGCTGCAGTCTGCGTTTGGAAAAGGTGGCGACGCCGTTTCCGCAATTCGATGTTCCGCCGGGTTACACCATCGACAGTTATTTTGTGCATGTCACGCGCGAGGGTTTTGCGCGCCGGATGGAAGCGCTGCGGCCAGTGCAGGAAGCGGGCCGGTTGAAACATCCGGTGACCGACTACGAGCAGCGGCTGGAGCGGGAACTGGGGATCATCCAGCAAATGAAGTTCCCCGGATATTTTCTGATTGTGTGGGACTTTATTCGCTACGCGCGGGAACATGACATACCGGTGGGGCCGGGGAGGGGATCGGCGGCGGGGTCGCTGGTTTCCTACGCGCTGGGCATCACCGATCTGGACCCGCTGCAGCATGAATTGCTGTTTGAGCGGTTTTTGAATCCGGAGCGGGTTTCGATGCCGGATATCGATATCGATTTCTGCATGAACCGGCGCGGCGAGGTGATCAACTACGTCACGCAAAAATACGGGCGCGACAATGTGGCGCAGATCATCACGTTTGGAACCATGGCGGCGAAGGCGGCGATCAAGGACGTAGGGCGGGCGATGGACATTCCTTATGCTGATGTCGATCGCATCGCCAAGATGATCCCGCTGCAGCTCAACATCACGCTCGACAAGGCGATCGAGGATTCGCCGCAACTGCGCGAGGCGATGGAGAAAGACGGGCAGATTCGGGAATTGATCCAGACCGCGAAAAAGCTGGAAGGGATGGTACGGAACTCGGGCGTGCACGCGGCCGGAGTGGTGATTTCGCCGCGGCCGCTGACGGAGCTGGTTCCGCTGCACAAGACCAAGAACGACGAAATTGTGACCGCGTTCGACATGGTTGCGATTGAGAAGCTGGGCCTGCTGAAGATGGATTTTCTCGGGCTGACCACGCTGACGATTCTGACCGACGCGCTGAAGCTGATCGAGCAGACGCGGGGAACGCGGATCACGCTGGAGGCGGTCCCGCTCGACGATGCCGAGACCTATCAGAAAGTGTTCTACACGGGATTGACCTCAGGCGTGTTCCAGTTTGAATCGCACGGGATGCGCGACGTGCTGCGGAAATACAAGCCGAATTCGATCGAGGACCTGACGGCGCTGAATGCGCTGTACCGGCCGGGGCCGATCCAGGGCGGGATGATCGAAGATTTCATCGACCGCAAGCACGGCCGCAAGCGAGTGGAATACGAACTGCCGGAACTGAAAGAGATTCTCGAAGAGACGCTGGGCGTGTTCGTGTATCAGGAACAGGTGATGCAGGCTGCGAACAAGTTGGCCGGCTACTCGCTCGGCGAGGCCGATCTGCTGCGGCGCGCGATGGGCAAGAAGAAAGCCGAAGAAATGGCGCAGCAGCGGGAACGCTTTGTGGAAGGCGCGGCGCAGCGCAAGTTTCCTCCAAAAAAGATTGAAAAGATTTTCGACCTGATGGCGCAGTTTGCGGGGTACGGGTTTAACAAGTCGCACTCCGCGGCCTATGCGCTGTTGGCCTATCACACGGCGTATTTGAAAACGCATTATCCGGTGGAATTCATGGCGGCGCTGCTGACCTCGGTTACCGGCAGCACCGATGATGTGGTGAAGTACATCAACGAATGCCGCGAGATGGGGATTTCGGTGGAAGCGCCAGACATTCATGTTTCGGACGCGAACTTTACGCCGCATGGGGAAGCGATTCGTTTTGGTCTGGCGGCGGTGAAGAATGTGGGCGGCAACGCGATTGAATCGATTGTTGCGGCGCGCAAGAAACTGGGGAAGTTCAAGTCGATTTATGAGTTCTGCGAGAACGTCGATCTGCGGCTGTTGAACAAGCGGGTGCTGGAGTCGCTGATCAAGAGCGGTGCAATGGATTCGCTGGGCCGGCGGGCGCAGTTGATGGCGGTGCTCGACCGGGCGATGGAGCGGGCGCAGAAGACGCAACGCGACGTGGAATCGGGTCAGCACGGGTTGTTCGGCGTGTTTCAGCAGGAAGAAACCGAAGCGCACAACGACAAGTTGCCCAACATTCCTGATTGGGACGAGCAGATGCGGCTGGGGGCTGAGAAGGAGATCCTCGGCTTCTTCATTAGCGGGCATCCGCTGGAGAAGTACAAGGACAAGCTGGCGGACTTGCAGGCGTTGAGCGTGGCTGAGATTGCGGCCATGACGAAATCGACCGGAAAAGAAGAGACGATTGCGACGGCCGGTATTATTGCCAACCTGCGCGTGCAGAAATCCAAGCGCGGCGAATTTTATGCGCAGGCTACGCTTGAGGATATGTCGGGATCGATCGATATGATTGTTTTTCCCGAAGCATACAAGCGGCTGGGAGACAAGGTGAAGCTGGAAGTGCCGGTGCTGGTGCGGGCGGGTGTAAGAATCGAAGAAGGCGCGAATCCAAAGCTTACGGCCGCTGAAATCATGCCGCTGGAGGATGCGAAAATTCCGCTGCCGCGGGCGATCCGCATCCGGGTGCCACTCGACACCGCTGGGGAAACGACCGTGGATGATCTGCACACGCTTTTTCGCGAGCGCAAGGGCGAGGCGCGGGTGTTGTTTGACGTGGAACGCGCGGGCGATTTCATGGTGGTGATGGAAGCGGAGGGTTATAATGTGCTGCCAGACCGCAACTTCATCGCTCGCGTGGAACAGTTGTGCGGACGGGGTAGTGTGCGGGTGATCAGTTGAAGCTGATTCGCCTCGTCCTATTCAGCTAAATCATGCACGCAACCGCAAAGGCGCAGCAGGAACTGGAGCAGATCGAGCGGCAGGTGGCGCAGATTGAGGCTACTGCCGGGCAGAATGATGAAACCCACCGCCAACTGGCGAAGCTTCATGAGCGCATCCAAACGCTGCGGCAGGAGATGAAGGCGTTGCAAACCGCCTGGCAGAAAACGGAACTGGCGCGGCATGCGCAACGGCCGCAGGCGCTCGACTACATCGAGCGCGTGTTCACTGACTTCAGCGAAATTCACGGCGACCGCGGGTTCGGCGACGATCCCGCGATCATTTGCGGCATGGCTCGCTTTCATGGAGAGGAAGTTCTGGTGGTGGGCACGCAGAAGGGGCGCGATATGAAACAACGCGTCCACCGCAACTTTGGGACGCCGCACCCGGAGGGCTACCGCAAGGCGATCCGCATCAT
This sequence comes from uncultured Acidobacteriaceae bacterium, assembly GCA_963784085.1. Classification (GTDB taxonomy): domain Bacteria; phylum Acidobacteriota; class Terriglobia; order Terriglobales; family Acidobacteriaceae; genus Sulfotelmatobacter. The sequence goes on from CAWAQH010000016.1 coordinate 140,930, forward strand.
GCAGGTGGCGGAGAAATTCCGCCGGCCGATTTTTACACTCGTGGATACAGACGGCGCTTACCCTGGAATTCATGCGGAAGAGCGCGGGCAGGCGGAGGCCATTGCCTACAATTTGCGCGAGATGGCGCGGCTGGAAGTGCCAATCATCGCGACCGTGATTGGAGTTGGCGGAAGCGGCGGGGCGCTGGCGATCGCCGTGGCCGACCGCGTGTTGATGATGGAGAATTCGATTTACTCGGTGATTTCTCCGGAAGGCTGCGCCGCCATCATGTGGCGCGACGCCAGCAAGAAAGAACTGGCGGCGGAGGCCATGCGAATTACGGCTCCCGACCTGGCGGAACTGGGTTGCATTGACGATATTGTTCCCGAGCCCGAAGGCGGTGCGCACCGCGATTATGAGGCGGCGGCGAATCTGCTCGACCAAAGCCTGCAGAAACATCTTGCTGAGTTGAAGAAAATCCCCGCGGCAGAACTGGTCGTGTCACGATATAATAAATTCCGCACCATGGGTCAATTCTACAAGGAAGCGTGAGAAATCAGCCTTAACTTGTAGAAGATGTGCCTGCCGACGCTGATTGCGGGGTGGCTTCTCCCCGTTTCCAACTGGGTTCCCCGCGGCTTCTGGCGGGCGATTTGGTGTGCTGAGGGGAGGCCTGCCGCCGTATAATTATCTGTTTCCATCATTCTGAATTTCAGACGGCTCGGTCCGTCGCCAATCATAAGGAAGGTGCTGGAATGGCCACTATAGATGTTGCGCCCCAGGGTACGGGCGGCGCATTGGGGAGCAAACGCATTGTCAACGACATGAGCATTCAGGTGGCTACGGTGAATGGCTCGGGCTCGCAGAGTTCGAACACGGTATTGTTGCGCGCGATTTTTCAGATGGGCGTGCCCATCTCCGGCAAAAATCTTTTTCCTTCGAACATCGCCGGTTTGCCGACCTGGTACACGATCCGCGCCAACAAGGATGGCTACATCGGGCGCAAGAAGGAAATCGATTTTCTGGTGGCCATGAATGCGGAGACGGCGCAGGATGACGTGATGACACTGGCGCCGGGCGCCGCGGTCCTCTATGACGAACCGCTGGCCCTGGACAAACTCCGCAACGACCTGATTTTTTACTCCGTGCCTTACGACAAGATTGTTGCCGCGGTGTGCCCGGAGGCAAAGCTGCGCAAGCTGGTCAAGAACATGGTGTACGTGGGCGTGGTGGCGCAACTTCTCGAAATTGAGATGGGCGAGGTGGAGAAAGCGATCCGCAAGCAGTTTGCCAGGAAGGTGAAGGCGGCGAACCTGAATCTGTCGGCGGCGCAGGCGGGATTCGAATACGCCAAGGCCAATCTGCAGAAGCGCGGCACGTTCTACATTGAGCGCATGAACAAGACCGCGGGCAAGATCATCATCGACGGCAACTCGGCGGCGGCGCTGGGTTGCATGTTTGCGGGATGCACGGTGGTGACGTGGTATCCGATTACGCCATCCTCTTCGCTGGTCGAAACCATGATCGATTACATGAAGGAGCACCGGATCGGTTCCGACGGCAAGGCGACTTTTGCCATTGTGCAAGCCGAGGACGAACTGGCTGCGATCGGCATGGTGATTGGCGCAGGCTGGGCGGGGGCGCGCAGCATGACGGCCACGGCAGGGCCGGGGATTTCGTTGATGTCGGAATTTGCCGGTCTGGCTTACTATGCGGAGATTCCGGGGGTGATCTGGGACATTCAGCGCGTGGGGCCCTCGACCGGATTGCCTACGCGGACTTCGCAAGGTGACATTCTGGCTACGGCGTTTCTTTCGCACGGCGATACCAAGCACATCATGCTGATTCCGAACTCCGTGACGGAGTGCTTCAGCATGGCCTCGGATGCGTTCAACCTGGCGGAGCAGTTCCAGACGCTGATTTTCGTGATGTCCGACCTTGATCTGGGAATGAACAACTGGATGTCGGATCCGTTCGAGTATCCGACTACGCCGATCAAGCGGGGCAAGGTGCTGGACAAAAAAGATCTGGAAAAGCTGGGCGGGTTTGCCCGCTACAAAGATCTGGATGGCGATGGCGTGGGCTACCGCACGCTGCCGGGCACGGAGCATCCGGCGGCGGCCTACTTCACACGGGGCAGCGGCCACAACGATAAATCCAATTACAGCGAGCGTCCCGACGATTACGAAAACAATATGGAGCGGCTGAATCGCAAGTTCGAGACGGCGCGCTCGTTTGTGCCGCGGCCGGAGATTGCGAAGGGCGAGAAGGCAAAGATCGGGATCATCGCCTACGGAACCTCGCACTGGGGGATCATCGAAAGCCGCGACCAGTTGCGCAACGAGTATGCGATTGAGACCGACTACCTGCGGCTGCGGGCCTATCCGTTTACGCGCGAAGTGCATGACTTTATCGAGCAGCATGAACGCGTTTACGTGGTCGAGCAAAATCGCGACGCGCAGATGCTGAGCTTGCTCAAGCTTGACCTGAAGCCCGAACTCACCACGCGGCTGCGCAGCATCAGCCATCTCGACGGACTGCCGCTCGATGCGCGCTCCGTCACTGACGAACTCAGCACCATGGAGGGTAAGTAAACAGTTTGGCACGTAGAGACACCCTCGCAGGAACAGTTCGTCTAGCGCCCGCTCCGCTGAGAGTGCTGTTAGTCCTCTTCCTGCTGCTTCATTGCTGCTTCGGTCAGGACAGAGGAGGAAGCGCCCCAGGTTACGCAAATGACATAAGAGATATTCTCGGCAGAGAACAGCTTTCTGGGTCGCTGGAGTATTGGGGTGTCTGCGATTGGAGCAATTTCGTACCCGATCTTCCTAAAATCCGGCCGGCGTGGAAGGGGAGGGAGGCGGCCGTTGACAAGATTCGTGCAATGTTTACCCTCGACAACATGATGCAAGTCGCCCAAGAGAGGGACGGCAAGATCCGGATGGTGGAAACGGACGTTCCCGATGATCTCCTTAATGTCATGATCCACCACGTTGTTCTTCCGGGTGACGCTTTGGGCCCTTCGTCAGCGAGTTTTGCCATGCTGAACGCGCCGGAGGTGCGGGACTTCAGGATAGAGCACAATATTGGGCCCAAGTCTGCTTGGGGAGGAAACTTCGCGTTTGAGGGCCCGCTGTCTAAACCGGTTGCTCAGGTCGAACTGAACGACGTGACTGTGGCAGAGGCATTCGATAAGGTGTTGGAAATGTATCCGGGGTATTGGCTTTACGAGAGCTGTCGAGACAAGGATGGAGCGCGAATCGCCTATTTCAGTTTTTATAAAAACGCGCCCCCCAGCTTTTATGCGTCTCACGAGCAGCAAAAGTAGCAACCGCGGTCTCTGTTCGGACCGCATAGCATTAGGAATCGAGGATAAATAGATGTCGACCACGACCGTTGAACCCGGCGCAGCAGCGCCCGGACCGAAAACCAATCACATTGGCCTTACCGTTATCGACTACAAGGGCGGCAAGACCACGCTGTGCGCCGGTTGCGGCCACAACGCAATTTCCGAGCGCATCATCGAAGCCATGTACGAGATGGGCGTGAAGCCGGAACGGGTCGCAAAGCTGAGCGGGATCGGGTGCTCATCGAAGAGTCCTGCCTATTTCATGAACCGTTCGCACAGCTTCAATTCCGTGCACGGACGCATGCCTTCCGTGGCCACGGGCGCGATGCTGGCCAATCGCAATCTGATTGCGCTGGGCGTGAGCGGCGACGGCGATACGGCTTCGATCGGCATCGGGCAGTTCGTTCACCTCATGCGGCGCAATCTTCCGGTGATTTACATCATCGAAGACAACGGCGTGTACGGCCTGACCAAGGGACAGTTTTCGGCGACGGCCGACCTGGGGTCGAAGCTGAAGTCGGGGGTGTTGAACGATCTGCCGCCGATTGATACCTGCGCCATGGCCATTGAACTGGGCGCGACGTTTGTGGGGCGATCGTTCTCCGGCGACAAGCGGCAGTTAGGCACCATGCTGAAGGCCGCGATTGCGCACAAGGGCACAGTGATGCTGGATGTGGTTTCGCCCTGCGTCACCTTTAACGATCACGAAGGGTCGACGAAATCCTACAAGTACGTGAAGGACCACGAAGAGACTTTGCAGGAAATGAGCTTCGTGCCGCACTTTGAAGAGATCGACGTGGAATATGATCCGGGGACGACGGTCAGCGTCACCATGCACGATGGTTCGCATCTGCAATTGCGCAAGCTGGAAGAAGACTACGATCCCACCAACCGGATCAAGGCGATCACGCGGTTGACCGAGGCGCACGAGAAGGGCGAAGTGCTGACGGGAGTGTTTTACGTGAACACCAAGGCGCCGAGCTTTCTCGACATGCTGAATATGGTGGATGAGCCGCTGGCCACGCTGCCGGAATCGCTGACGCGGCCGGGCAAGGAAGCGCTCGAAGCGGCGATGGAAGAGTTGCGGTAGGGGTGGGGTTTCGCTGGCCGGGCTGGTTGGGTCTGGGCGGATGGTCAGTGAGTGTAATCGCGATTTTGCAACAATCTGGCGGTCCCTTTGGAGTGGACCGTGAATTCGTGCCCATCTATGCAGTCCGAGTCAACGGGTGGCACATCCATCGAAGAATTAAATCAGGCTTCAGTATCCTTCCGGCGGCAGCACGTTGTGTTTCGTCTCAATCGCGCCACCTATCATGCCGCAATGCCAATCGCCGAAGGTGTTCTTGTAGCAGTATCCCCCGGCGGTGGGCTGATCGGTTACCCAGCAGTTGTGCGTGCGGGCAAAATCGTTTGACGCCGTCAGCGTACTCAACGCGAAGCACTCGTAAAGCGTGAAACTGCCCCGAATGTCCCAAACCGGTTCCCGAGGATCGATGTCTGCTGCGGTAATATTTGTAGTGACTACGTTTGCAGCGTGAGATACCGAAGCAACCTGCACCTTAACATTGGTTACCAGGAAAAGCGGGGTTAGCCCACTCCCTTGCTCCAGTTCGCAAAATGACGTAGTGCTTGGCCTGCTCCGCCGATGGAGATCCGTGGGTTGGAGCAGTTCGGCTGCCGCAAGGTCGTGGCTCCCGCGTGCCGTACTTCGCTCCGATGCTGTTGCCCTTAGGCTGACGCTCCAGGGCGGCAGCTGTTTCGGCTTCCACTTTCTTATCTTCCGCCGTGGCCACACGAGGGCGAACGTCCGCCAGGGCAACGGTAAAATCCTGCGGGCCGTTGCTGGCGATCACGGTGCAAGTAACGAGATATGCCCCTACCTTTCCGCTGTACAGCACAGTATCTTTCACCGTGCAAGGTAGCCATTGAGAAAACATCTGGACGTCCACATGATCGCCGACTTTGATCGAGGCCGCCTGGCTCGGCTGCGCCATCCCGGTCAAAAACATGAAGCTCAATACGAGCACACTGATACTGAGGTTGGGGATTGTTTTCATTTACTCACCTTCTGGTTTTGATGGGCAGCCAATCGCAGGAGGTGGGAAGCAGGACGATTAGCGGAAGATCAAAAGCAGCCCAACTATAGCACACTGGAGACCCCGGGGGACCCGTTGCAGCTCGCCACTGATGGGGCGATCTCCATGCTTTTCGCGTATGGGATCGCAATGCCGCGCCGATAGAGGGTAGCTAATTTGAACCACGCCTGACCTGCCTGCACAGCAATTGTCAACTGACGCTATCAGGCGTTACCACTCAAAATCCCCTGGCGGGAGTCAATGAGTGATATGTCGATTTATCATCAATCGACAATCACGGACCCGCTAAAATACCGATTGGCGTCACTTCCCTGGCGCCCGGGTCCTGGGCGTGCTGAGCAGCTTCCAGGAAGGCAACAAGCGCTTCCCGATCCTCGGCAAGCATCGTGTTGAACCTTATTCCATTTCCGACCTGCGGATCGCTGGTAACGACGACGGCGGAGATCAACACCTTGGTTTGGATGAAAAGTTGAATATCCACAATGGTCCCGATTGCGAACGGAAAGATTGACTCGATGTAGCAGCCGCCCAGGCTCAAATCAGTAGTAGCACCACGAATCGGGCTGCGGCTCGCGTCAGTCTGTACCTCGTAAGGCACACTCACTTTGATTCGCGCGCAATCGCGACGGTCTCTCCTTTCGCTAGTGCTCGCAGCCGACTGTGTTTGCGGAGCACAGATGGTCACCTGCCTCGTCTGCGGGGTACATACGGAAACTGCGTGTTGAACCGGATCGGATCGGAGCTTGGCGGACACCTCATCGGCCGTTAAAGGCTTGCTAAAGTAGTAGCCTTGAATTTCGTCGCAGCGAAGTACACGCAGGAACGACATTTGCGCTTCGTTTTCCACTCCTTCGGCAATTACCTTGAGACCGAGACTCTGTGCCATTCGGACGATTGCAGTGGCGATCGCGGCGTCATCAGAATTCAACGCGACATCGCGGATGAAAGAGCGGTCAATTTTGAGCTTGTCAAAAGGAAACTGTTTCAGGTAGCTGAGGCTGGAGTAGCCCGTGCCAAAGTCGTCGATGGACAGCTTCAACCCCATGCCCTTCAATTCCGTAAGAACAGTGGCCGTCATGTCTGCGTAACAGAGCAAAAGGCTTTCCGTAAGCTCCAGTTCGAGGTATTGGGGAGGGAGGCCGGTCTCGCTGAGTATGCTGCCTATGAATTCCTGAAAGCCCGGCTGGCGAAACTGCACCGCGGAGACATTCACGGCAACCGGCATGGCGCAAATTCCTTCATCCTGCCACTTTCGAGCCTGAGCGCAGGCTGTTCTCAGGACCCATGCACCGATGGGGACGATCAGGCCGCTATGTTCCGCAATGCGAATGAATCTGTCCGGGGCTACTAAGCCCAACTCGGGATGTTGCCATCGGATGAGCGCTTCGAAACCGACCATCGCTCCGGTGGCGATGTCCATCTGCGGTTGAAACATAAGGAAGAATTCATTGCGCTCGAGTGCGGCCCGCAATCCTTGCTCCAGCGTCAACCGCTGCGCGACCTGGTTGTGCATCTCTTCGGAAAAAAATGTGAATCTGTTGCGTCCACTCTCTTTGGCGGCATACATGGCTGCATCTGCATTCTTCATCAGGGTCTCGCCGTTCCAACCATGTTGAGGAAAAATGCTGACTCCCATGCTGCAGTTGACGCTCAACGAGCGGCCTTCAATGATGAACTCGGCAATCATCGCATCCATCACCCGTTGTGCAGCGACCGATGCATCCGTCATGTCTTTTAAGCCAGTCAACACCATGACAAATTCGTCGCCACCAATTCGGGCCACTGTGTCTTGCTCGCGGGCATGAATCTTCAGGCGATCAGCCACCTGCTGCAACAGCAGATCGCCGAACGAGTGACCGAGTGAATCGTTGATGACCTTGAACCGGTCGAGGTCAAGGAACAAAAGCGCAACGTTGTCGTTCCGGCGACGACTAGCCGCAAGCGCCTTACCGAGGCGATCCTGGAGGAGAGTCCGGTTGGGCAGTCCCGTAAGAACATCGCAGTATGCGAGGAATCTGACTTGGTTCTCGGCAACTTTGCGGTCTGTGATGTCTTCCAGCGTCCCTTCATGAAGCGCGACCTTGCCGTCGCTATCACGGACGGCCCGCACATTTGCCATCACCCACTTGTTCGTGCGATCTCTGCAGAGAACTTCCAGCTCTGCACTTCGCACTACGCTCTTTTCGTCCAGTACGCGCTTCAATTCATCGATTTGCTTCAAATCGATAAATAGCTGAGAAAACAGGTTTGAGACCTCCGCCATGAAATGTTCCGGAGAATCGTAGCCATGAATTTGCGCGAACGCCCGGTTGATGTTTAGCGGCCGTCCTTCCGGGGTCATCTGAAAGATTCCTACAACGGCATCTTCGAAGATGGCACGGTACTTCTCTTCCGTATGCCGAAGTGCTGTATTGTGGAGCAGCATCTCCTCGGCCCGCCTTCGCTCGGTGATGTCGCGAGTCACAATTACAAGTTTGTGAGACTGATCTCTGGGGTGCGGCAGGGCACACGCGATCGATTCCAAAGTGCGCCAGGAGCCGTCTTTGTGGCGCATTCGGTATTCCAGTCGCTCTCTCTCGCCACTCAGGCGCACTTTCTCCTCTGCATTCAACATTCTTTGGCGATCATCGGGATGAACTTGCTCGTTGGACCACGCTGTCGTTAGCTCCTCTGGAGAATAACCGAGAATCTTTTGACAGGCAGCGCTGCTATAGAGCCGGCGGCCATCACTGTCAACGACGGCAATCATGTCAGCGGCGTTCTTGCTGACGAGTTGAAATAGTCGATCTCGCTCAGCCAATTGATGTCCGATTCGCTGAAGCTGCAATTGTTGATAAAACGCGTATAGATTCCACAGCAATACAAGAACTGCAAGCGCACATACCCATTGCCGGAAGTCTAACCAGTGGGCGGAGTTTGCTGCTCGATCAGACCAGGGAAGATTAAAGGATATGATCCCGAGGGTTAAAGCCAAAGTCACAGAAATGGTGCAGGCCAACAGGCGCCACACCCGACTCAGGATCTGCCCAACGTCAACTGGAATCTCCCTGGGCGCTCTTTGGCCTACCTCTTGAAAGGATTGCGGATTCATTGTCGTTCGATCATTCGGCGCATACCTCATGGAATTTTAGACTGCTAAGGAAAGGTAGAACGAGTTACCAAAGTAAGGCCGCCTTGCGCGATTCGAGCTTGAGGTGGCTCGGCTAGCTTTTCGATCTCTACACTCGCCGTGGGTACAACCTCGGTCACAGCGGTATACCGCGGCGACTGGTACTTCCAGAGCAGCACATCGAACAAGGTGAAACAGAAGGTAAAATAAAGCTGCGGACTGACCGCTTTGCTTCCCTCAGACTTGCCGATCGGTCTCGGGCGGCATTTCTTTTGTATCGTGGAAAAGAGGGAATGCTGTAACTTCTGTTAACAGGCGACGGAAGTATGCACTTTACGCAAGGCCATGAGCGGCAACCGCTCGTAACCACGGAGTAACCCCCTTGACGACCCCCTTTTGATATTCGTATGATTCACTCAGCCGAACATCAAATGGAGGTTAGCAATGCACCCGAATACAGCAGAAGCCGTATCAAACCCACAACCCAACCCCGAACAACCCCCTAAAAAAGAGAGTGCTAGGGCAACAGAAATTCATGCTGCTCCTGCATCCTCGAAACCTAGCAAACCCGCGAATGCCAAGCCGAAAGTCGTGGCGAGACCCGTACAGCAAGCATCCCGACCTACGAAATTCCTGCCTAGTGAGCGCATCACATTCTCTCGGCAATTGGATATTTTGCGCGGCTGGGCTGCTGCTAGTGGGCCGCTGAGAAAAGTCGTCAACAACAACGAAGTTGCGAAGATCGTAGACATGCAGCCGTCAACAGTTTCAATCAACAACGCCTTCTACTCTAGCGTTGGATTGTTGCTGAAGGCAGACGGCGGCTACAGTCCCGCTGAAGAAGTGACAGCGTTTCTGCGGGCTCACGAATGGAACAAAGAAACCGCCGCTCAGAAGTTGGGCCCCGTACTCGCGAAAGCGTGGTTCTATGAGGCACTAGCTTCAAAGTTAGAGTTCGGCCAGCGCTCGGAGGCCGATTGCCTTCAGGATTTGGCCGACGTATCGAATGCAGGGCCGGATTATCGGCCTAATCTACGCATGTTGCTTGAGTACCTCATGGCCGCTGGCCTCATCCAAAGAGACGGCACCATGATTAAGAAAGGGGCTGCCAGCATGCCCGCCTCAAACCCGCAATTGACAAGCGTGACGGAAACCCCGATGCCCCCAAAAGCAGAAAATTCTCCAGGTCAGGATGCAAGTAGCAAAGTGATGATGCCCAGCCTCTTTGGAACCACTGAGGGACAGGTACAGTTCAACATCGCCGTCAAGGTGAATATGGGCGAGTTCGCCACGTGGCAGGCAGATAGAATTGCTGCCTTCTTTGGTGGGATCGCTGCTGTTCTCGCGGCGAAAGCTAAGATAGAAAAGCCAGAGTAGAATGGAAAAGGCCGGGGGAGGTTTTTGCCGAACATCTCCCGGCCCATTCACAATGATGCGGGTGTGGCGAAATTGGTAAACGCAGCAGCCTTGGAAGCTGCTGGCTTAAACGCCTTAGGGGTTCGAGGCCCCTCACCCGCACCAAAACTTCATCCTCAGTTTCGCAACCTTGCTTACACTCGTCAAACCTGAGTTAACTATTTTCTCTGCAACTTCTACTCTTCGCTTGCAGGTTTTCGACTGCAAACGATACACGTAAAGTGCAATTTTATACTTGACACAAGGATTGCGCTAAGTATAAAGTCTCTACATGGACAAGATACACATTCTCTCGAAATCAGCCGTTGTTGAGGCCATCCCACTGGCATGCTGCAATGAAACAGCGGCGGTTGAGTTCCTTGAGAAGCAGCGTTGGGGCAGCACCCCCGGCTGTGTGAAATGTGGCAGCGTGGACGTGTATCAGATGAAGGATGCCAAGACAGGCGAGCGGAATAGTCGGTACCTGTGGCGGTGTCGGGACTGCAAAGAGCAATATACGGTGCGGATCGGCACGGTTTATGAGGAATCGCGGATTGCTCTTAAGCATTGGTGCTATGCCTTCTGGCGAGCGGCTACCTCAAAGAAGGGCGTTAGCGCACTAGAAATCAAGCGCCATTGCCAGATCAGCTACAAGAGTGCGCTGTTTCTGATGAACAGGATTAGGTTTGCGATGGCACCAGACCCCGATAGCCCGAAGCTAAAAGGCACCGTGGAACTTGATGAGGTTTACGTTGGCCCGCGCAAGCCGCGTTTTAAGGGCGTGAGTGGGCCGGGGAGATCAACTCTCAAGACTCCGGTGTTTTGCGCTGTAGAGCGTGGAGGCCAGCTTCGCCGCCGCGTTGTCGCCGACGTTACAGCCGCCACGCTGCGCGAAGCAATTTTGGAAGATGTCGATAGCCGTGCTCGTTTAATGACGGATGAATACTCCGCATATCGTTGGCTCAAGAAGGGCTGGACAGGAACTCATGAAACGGTCTGCCATCGCACGTTTGAATATGCCCGCGCTGATGTTCACGTCAATACTGCCGAAAGCAGCCACGCCCTCATCCGTCGCGGTTTAATTGGCATCTACCACAACGTTAGCCGTGCATATCTCCACAGGTATTTGTGGCAATTTGATTTCTTGTGGAACAACCGCCAAATGAATGATGGTGAGCGCACCATTGCTGCGATAAAATCAGCCGAAGGAAAGCGTCTGCGGTATCAAGACCCAGAAGCCGAACGGGAATACACGAGGACGATTGAAAAGAAAGAAGGCGGTGAGCAACTCGAACCATTCTAAGAAGAAGGCTTCTCCCGGCCCGAAAGCAGAGAGACTAAAGCTGACGGGAAATTGGAAAGACCTTGTGAAGAAATCCCTGTCCAAAAAGAAACCAATAGAGGGATGGCCGAAGTGACGATGAAGACTTATTACAAACCGTCTCAGTGGCGGGGAAAACGCATGATATTTGAATCTCTCGATCCCGCCGAGCGCAAGGAGCGAGCCGTAAGATTGTGGATTGCCGTCTCGCTCCTCATCCTTTTGTTCGGCCTTGTTGTTTGGCTTTCCCGTTAAGATGTTCAAACCCAGACGTTACCGAGTTTTTAGACCCCTTGCGTAAAGTGCATACTTCCGACAGGCGATTACACTCAAAACTCCAGGGCGCCAGGGTCGATGGGCGTAATCGCGATGCTTGAACATTCTGTAATCTGGCCGCATCTCCTCTTGTTCGCCCGCGTTCTGCCCAGACGACCCTGAATCGCTCTAACCGCATGCCAAAAAAGTCGAGCGTAGCCAAGCGGCGAATCCGCGGGTAAGATATCTTCCCAGGCCAGGAACCGGCCGTTTAAGGAGCGACGTATGAACCTCAATCTAAGCGCCATGATGCAAACTGTAACTGCCGTATTGACAACCGTTGGTTTGAGACTCCTGGGTGCGATCGCCATCTGGATTATTGGCCGATGGCTGATCGGCCTTGTGCTTCGAATGATCGGGAGTGCTCTGAGGAAGCAGAAGATTGATCCGACTTTGATCCGCTATATCCACTCGGCAGTGGCGACGCTGCTGAATATTGTGCTGGTCATTGGGATTCTTGGGTTCTTTGGTGTCGAGACCACGAGTTTTGCGGCATTGATTGCGGCGGCGGGCGTCGCCATCGGCATGGCGTGGTCGGGATTACTGGCGAACTTTGCCGGAGGAGTATTTTTGGTGATCCTGCAGCCGTTTAAGGTGGGTGACTTTGTTACTGCGGCGGGAGTCACCGGCACGGTCGAGGAAATCGGCTTGTTCGCCACCACCCTCGATACGCCCGACAATGTGAAGACCATCGTCGGTAACGGCAAGATTTTTTCTGACACGATACAGAATTTTTCGGCGAACCCCTACCGGCGTGTCGAACTGACGGCACAGTTGGCGCACGGTGTGGACCCGCAGGCGGCGATTGCGCTCCTGAAACCGGCGCTGGCGCGGGTGCCGAACGTGATGGCGGAGCCAGCTCCGGATGTCGAGATTCTGATGTTCAATCTTTCGGGCCCGGTGCTCGCGGTCCGTCCCTACTGCAACAACCAGCACAACTGGCAAGTATATTTCGACACGAACCGGCTGATCCGCGATACCTTTGCCCATGCCGAGTTCCCCGTTCCCGAGCAGCATTACGCGGTAAGGGGGCCGGAGGAGTTCAAGCTGGCGAAGACAGCGTAAGCAGGGCGCTTCAAGGCAGGGCTCAAGAAAGAGAACCAAAGGCAAAAACGAAGGCCGGGTATTCCGGAAGGTGATTCCGGAGTCCCGGCCAGCGTCTTATTGCACCTTGGTGGTGATCTCGTTAGTTTGCTGGGGCGTTGGTGGCCGTGGTGGGCGCGGCTGCGGGTGCAGTCGAAGCGCCGTAGCGGGCCAGACGCGGGTAGAAGGGCGTGACTTCAAACGGCATTTTGTCGCGCGCCGAGGTGATGGCGACTGGAACCGTCTTCACCATTTCCGCCTTGTCGTCCCAGGGATTGACCTTGACGCGGCCGCCCAGCGGGAGCGCGGCGACCTGGTCGAGCTTGTTGGCGTCGAGCGCCGGGCCTTTGGCTTCGAGAGCCGAGAGCCGGTTGATGGTGCCATTCTGCGCCAGCGGGTTGCCCAGGTGCGTGGTCAATAGAGCGTTGAGCTGGGGGGCCCGGGCTTGCAGCGCTTTCAGGAACAGGCCCACGTTATCGAGCTTCTGCGCGTAGGGCGAGTTGTTCAGCAGGTCGATGGCTTTCTTGTCGGCCGCGGTTTCTTCCTCGGGAATGTGCTTGAAGCCGAGGTTGGCGTAGGTGGAATCATCGGAGAACAACATGCGGTCGTTGAAGGCGTACTTGCTGCCGAGATTGTGGCCGAGGACAATGTGCGCCAGTTCATGCGAGAGGACGGCGGCCAGGCTGGCCTCGTCGGGAAGCACATCGATCAATCCGCGGCTGATGACGATGGTGTTGCCCACACTGAAAGTTTCGAGCGGAGCGGTGAGCAGAACGCGGGTGCGGACCGGGCGCGGCAGGTCGATGTTGTTGGTGACTTCGAGATTGTTGACTACGGTCTGCAGAACCTTGTCCACGTCGCCCGCAGGCGCGAGCAATCCGGCGCTGGTCAGGCGGTCGATGACGTTATCTTCGGCCTGCTGCTGCCATTCGCGCTCAGCCTGCAGCGGAGAAGCATCCTGCGCCGTGGCGCTTTCGTCCTTCACGCTGTCCACGCGGATCTGGGTCAGTTCGTCGTCCTTGTCGCCTTTCTTCAGATCGTAACCCCAGATGCGGGTCTGGGCCTTGAAGGCCAACTTGTTCTTTACGCCGGCGCTGAAGTCGCCTTCTTCGCTGTAGATGTAGGCGGGAACCCAGTAGCCGGGAATCAGGTTCAGGCGCCAGCTATCCATGTGGAAGAAGAAAGAATTGCGCGGCGCTGGAGCGTAGGTGCCATTCAGGCGGACGATGTTGTAGTCCTGGTCTTCGACCCAGACGCGGCCCAGGAAGCGGCCTTTGCCGGAATTCTTTTTGGGCGTGACGTCGAATACGAGGCAGCGGACATCGCCCAGAAATTCGCGGTGGATGTAGTGAAAGTCGTAGTGTTCGCGGTCAAAGTCGGTACGGTCGGCGTATACCATCCAGGAGAAGCCGATGGGCTGGTACTGCACCTTGAAGAGCTTGTTGAAGCCGCCCATCAGGCGGGTCTCCATGCCCTTGTCCTGCTGCTTTCAAGATAGTCCTTGCGGTCGACGGTCTCGCCCATATCCATGCGGCCGAGAAAATAGTGGTCGTCGCTCGGCACGGGACCAAGCTGCGGGATCCGCAGTCAGGTTCTGCAGGTAGGTCTCAACCACCGGCGTGCGGGTGGCGAGCGCCTTCATCAGCCCGTGTTCGCGCTCGATGAAGCGATCCACAACCTGATCCATAGTGGTGGGCTGAGGCAGGGCCGACGGAGTCGGCACCGGAGCATTTGACAGCTGGACCTGCGAGTCAGCGGTTGAGGCCTGCGACGCCGAAGCCGACGCCGGTTGCGCGACAGGCTGACCGTCAGCAGGCGTCGGCGTTGTTGCCGTCTGCGTGACTGCGGCGGCGTCAGGCTGCGTCGAAGGTTGTGATTCCGCCACTTGCTGTGCGGCAGCGCTCACCGAAACCAGCAGTGCGGCTGTAAACATCCATTTCCAAGTGCGCATGACTCTTCTCTCCAAGGTTGAAGCGATGTTTCTTTAAAAACGTTTTTCTGAGCCCGATTGCTTATTCGCCTCGCACATTCAGCACCACGAAACGAATCTTCTGACCAAAGTTTCCCAACCATCCAAACTCTTAGTACGCCATCTGAAACGTCACATGCACGATTGCAGTCGAATCCACCGGCTGGCCCATACGAAGTGCCGGCTTGAAGCGCATCTTGTTGGCGGCGGCGATAGCGGCTTCGTCCAGACCGTGACCCAGGCCCGCACCACGCGATTCACATGCAGTGTCCCGTTGGCACTGAAACATCACTTCCAGCAGAACTTCGCCTTCCAGCTTCAAATTGCGAGCTTCGTCGGTATAGACTGGCTGCGGTTTAAATGTAATTTCCACCGAAGTAGTCGCTGGCCCATCTGCTTGCGCGATTTCGGTCCCGTGAACCACCTGCTCCGATCCGAATCCGCCAGTTGCAACCCCGGCCCCGCCGCTGCGGCCATCGCCTTTGCCGCCGGTCGCGATGCCGTTGCCGAAATCCGCGCTGGCCACCGTTCCCTTCAATGCCTTTTGCCCCGCCCGACCCGTTGCCTTGTCCCGGACCTGCCGGCATGTCAAACCCCCAGCCTGCGCCGCATACAGCTTGGCGCCTTGCTTGCCCGTTGCCCTTCAAACCATTGGGATCGCCGAAGCCGCCGGTCTGCACTTTTGCAGCTGACGCCGTCAGCGTGGGAGCGACCGAACTGCCTGCGAAGTCTCCCGTATGCAAAAGTTGCGGACGCGCCCCGCCCGAGGTAACTTGCAATTGCGGCGCGGCGAATTTATTCATCACCACTTTCGGCGCTTCCACCGGCTCGGGCGCGGGACTATGTGACGAACTTCGCGCGGTACGATCAATTTCGGACGCTCGAAAACCGGCGCAGGAGGAAGAAGTTTCGGCTTCGGCACACGGTTTCACTTTGGCCGGTGCGAGGCTCGGGCTTCAGTGCGGGAAGAGGAATCAATCGAGGTGACCTGATACTGCTTGAACGACGATCCTGTCCGGAAAAATAACACCCAAGTTCACCAGGATAAAAGTGAGCAACACCATGAAGGCGTAGCTGGCGGCGAGCGCACGCTTGTCGATCTTGCGCTCCAGGCAAAATGCCAAGCTCGAAATTGTGTTGACACGTAGCCATGCATGAACTCCAAGGGGATCCTGGCCGGGGGAGCGGACCGGGACTGGAGTTTTCACGTTACGGGAGAATGGACAGGGGGTAAACGTGTCCACGGCTCTTGACCTAAGGTAACCGATAAGAAAAGCGCTTACGGGATGGGGGCCAAAACGGGCTATAGTGCGCGGATTACCTTAGCGGGAATCCGGCCCCGGCAGGCGCGCCTGACGCCGTCGGCGAAACCAGGCGAAAACCGGTACGCCGGCCAGAATAACCAGCAATCCATAAAAAGAGTTCGGCCAGTCGGCGCGGAAGGTGTAGTAGAGAAGAAGCGCGGCGGCGACAATGAACAGAGCCGGAACAAAAGGGTAGCCGAACATGCGATAAGGCCGCGGAGCCTCGGGATCGCGGCGGCGGAAGACGAAAACCGTGCTGGCGGCGATCATGTAGAAAAGCCATTCCGCGAAGATGGCGAGCGAAAAAAGCTGGCGGAAGTTTCCTCCGAGCAGCAGGAGAACAATCGACAGCGCCGCCTGCACACGATGGCGATCGATGGAGTATGAAAGCGCGGATGCACTTCGGCGAGGGCGGAGAAAAAATATCCGTCGCGGGCAACGGCAAAAGGAACGCGAGCCCCGCTCATGATGGTGCCGTTCAGCGTGACCAGCATGGAGATCGCCATGCCGGCAGACACAATGCTCGCGCCGACGCGTCCCATCACCAGAGCAACGGCATCGGACGCGGCCGCGGCGATGCGGCGATGGCGTTCGCCGGGCAGCACGTATTGCACTCCGGCATTGACCAGGACATAAAGCACTCCAACCGTGGCCACGCCGGCGATCAGCGCGATCGGAATATTCCGCTCCGGGCTTTTCACTTCGCCAGCAACCATGTTCAGGTCATTCCAGCCGTCATAGGCCCACAGCGCGGCGACCAGAGCAGCCATAAAGCCGGCAATGCCGCCCTTGGCGCCGGTGAAGGTCGTAGCAAAGTTGCTCCAGCCGCGTCCGGGCACTTCCCGCGCCGCTGAAGCAGACGACGACAATGCCGAGAATGATGACGACTTTCAGCACTGTGAAGACGAGTTGGAACTCACCGGCCTTCTTGACTCCAAGGTAGTTCAGGCAGGAAATGAGAATGCGCTGGCGGCAATGGCGACAAGCTGGCCCCAGGTGACGGAGAAAGGAATGGTAGAGAGCATTGGCAGGAAAAAACGAGAAGATCGGGAAAGTGCCGAGAATGCGAACCAGCCCAGTAGCGATCGTGGCGATCGATGCGGGTTTGGCGATAACGAACCAAGTCCATGCGTAGAGAAATCCCGCCGAGCGGCCCGTAAGCGTCGCGGACGTAAACGTATTCGCCTCCGGCTTGCGGCTTCATGGCGCCGAGTTCGGCATAGGTGAGGGCGCCGAAAAAAGAGAGCAGTCCGCCGACCAGCCACGCCAGATACACCAGCTTGGCCGAGCCGACGGCTTGCATCATTTCCGCGGGAACCAGAAAGATGCCGCTGCCGATGATCGTGCCCACGACGACTGCGGAGGCATGGCTTACGCCGAGATCGCGGGAGAGCTCAGGACGAGTAGTTTGCTTCGGCATAGGTGAAGTGTGCCAGTATACGGCAGTGGGACGGTCGCTTTCTGCGGGAAAGAAGATTGCGCCGGCCTGCAAATTATTTCATCTTGACGGCCCTGTGAATTGCGGATATACCTTTCGCAGTTTTGGCCTATGAGGTCGTGAGCTCACCTCTTCTCAGGTCAAGCCAGCTCCTGCCCGTTTTTGACAGTCAGTTTTCGCTCACACTGGAACTGCGTCCAAAGCTTCACCAGGTTCTGGTCGCAGCCGAAATATTAAGGAGACCCTCCATGAAGTTCGCTGGTCCGCGACTCTCAAACTTCGTTGTAACGGCTGCGATATTTTTCACCTTTAGCCTTCACGGGCAAGCGGCCGACCGGCAGAACTTGATTTACAACTTCAACCAAAATTCCGGGGGCTATGGCCCAGGCGGAACTCTGGTCATGGACAGTACCGGCAATTTTTATGGCGCGGCCTCGGAGGGCAACCTGAGCGGGTTTTGCTGCGGCACAATCTTTGAGTTGTCGCCGAAACCCGGCGGCGGGTTGGCCTATTCGGTGCTCTACACATTCTCAGGCGTCGGGAACGATGCGCTGCCGAATGGATCGCTGGTGCGCGATGCCGCGGGGAACTTCTACGGGACTGCCATCAGTTTTGGGAACGGAGAAGTCTTCGAACTCTCGCCGGATGGCGCGGGAGGCTTCAGCGAGACCGTGCTGTATACGCTGGTCTCAAACGATGGAACCGGACCAAGCCCGGTAGTTCTGGACGCCGCGGGAAATTTGTACGGTACCGGCCACTTCGGAGGAGCTCACGATTTGGGATATGTTTTCGAGGTCTCTCCCAATCCCGGGGGCGAATGGACCTTTCAGCACATCCATGATTTTGGCGGCCTCGATGGTTCCTACCCGAGCGGAGGGGTGATCGTCGATGCTTTGGGCAGTCTTTACGGCACTACTGGAGAGGGTGGAAATAGCTCCAACTGTTCTTCCGGCTGCGGAGTGGTGTTCAAGCTGTCGCAGAATTCGGGCAAGTGGACTGAAAAAGTTATCCATGAGTTCAATGGCGCGAACGGCGCAGACTCGCAGGGGCCTTTGATGATGGATGCGGGGGGCAATCTCTATGGCAGCGCGGCGCGCGGCGGTCCGGACAGGTACGGAGTGATCTTTGAGCTAAAGCCGACATCCGGCAGATGGCAGTCAAGCATCCTCCATAGCTTTACGGATGCAGACGGAGACGGCGCTGCCCCGAACAGCGCGCTGGTGCTTCGCAATGGCAATCTCTATGGCACGACCGGCAGCGGCGGAGGCGGGCTGGGAGACTGCGTCTCCTTTGGCGACGCCGGTTGCGGGGCCGTGTTTGAGCTGTCACCCTCGGGCAACGGTTGGAAGGAGACCGTCCTGTTCGATTTCGACGGCGGCACCGACGGCGCCTTCCCCGACGGAGTGATCTTCAACTCCGATGGCAGAGCATTCGGCGTGGCAGAAGGCGGAGGCTCATCCAATTCAGGAGTGGTCTACGAGTTGGTGCTCGGCGGGAAGTAGGGGACAGGCTTGGGTGGGAAGGAGCAAAAGCCTTTAACCGCTGAGAGCGCGGAGAAAACCCGCAGAGCGCGCAGAGAAGAGCCGGCTCTTCTCTGCGTTTCTGTTTTTCAGCGTCCTCTGGAGCCTTTCTTACTGAACTCAGCGGTTACAGCTTTTGCTGTTAGGAAATCGTCGGGCGCCTCCTGGAAGTTGTTCACCATGCGCGTGATCCCGTCTTTAAGCATCACAACATGAAAGTTAATCAGCAGCCCAACGGGAATATTGAGCAAGCGGAGATGCGAGAGCAGTTGCGCCTCATCCACTGGATGCAGGGCCTCTTTACACTTCAACTCGAGGGCGACTCGATGCTCCACCACCAGATCTGCACGAAACCCGCACTCGAGTTTTACGGTTTCATAAATCAACGGCACGGCCTTCTGCCTTTCGACCAGTAGCCCGAGTCTTCCAATTTCATACGCCAGACAGGCCTCATATGCAGACTCCAGAAGCGCCGGCCCCAAGTGGCGGTGAACCTTGACGGCAGCTCCAATAATCTTCCCCGTAAGTTCTCCGAATTGCATAAACTCCTCCGCATAAACTCTTCTCCGCGACCTTCGCGGCCTTTCTCAGTGAACTCCGCGGTTAAAGGCTTTTGCTCGATTGCTATAACGCTTCTAATCGCAGAGACTGCTGAGCAACATCCGTGGAGGGCGGAAGGATTAAAGATAAAGAGTACGCCGAGCGCAGGCTCCTGGATGCTCGAAACGCTGCTCGTGGATAAAACCCTTCCCGTTTCTGGAAATAACTTAGGACGCCCGGGACGCCCGGAAACGAATAACTAAGCTTGCCGCGTATCCCACCACGAACGTCACCAGTGTTCCAATCATTACCCACCACGTCCATGGAACAGCGTCCATCTCCACAAATACAATTCCACGCTGAGTCCAAATAGCATTCCAACCATTGCGCCAGTCTGATTGGCGCGGCGCGTCAGCACTCCCAGCAGAAACACTCCGAGCAGCGCGCCGTAGGCCACCGAGGCAATCCGCAATCCAACTTCGATGACGCGTCCGGCTCGGTGCAGCGAGAGCACGGCCAGCGCGAATAACACGAGCGCCCAGACGAATGTCGATAGCCGCGAGAGCCGCATGTGCGTGCGTTCATCAGCGTGCGGGCGGAAGCGCACATAGAAATCCATGATGGAACTCGACGACAAAGCATTCAGAGCAGCGCTCAGGTTTGACATTGCCGCGGCCAGAATTGCAGCAATCAGCAGGCCGGAAATCCCGTGGGGCATGCGGCTGACAATGAAGGTGGGATAGATCCGATCGGGCTTTCCAAATGTTGCCGAAGGCACGCGGTAGTAGGCCCACAACATGACCCCCACCATCAGAAACAGTGCAAACTGGAACAGAATGGCCACGCCACTCGAAAGCAGCGCCGTCACTGATTGTTTCTGGCTTCTCGCCGCCAGCAGTCGCTGCACAATGAGCTGATCGGTGCCGTGGCTGGCCGTGGTGAGAAACGCGCCCCCGATTACGCCCGCCCAGAACGTGTAGGGAACCCAAAGGCTTGGCGTGAAGTCAAATACTTGCAGTTTGCCTGCGCTTAGAGCAGCCGCGTGAATCGCGCTCCATCCTCCGGGCACAAGATGAAGAATTGTCCACAGGCCTACGAGCGTCCCGCTGACGTAGATTACGGTTTGCACTACGTCGGTCCAGATCACTGCCGCCAAGCCGCCTTCAAACGTATAGATGAGTGTCAATACGGTGATGATGGCGATCGATGCCACTTCGCCCGTTCCCAGTGCGATGGCAATCACAATCGATACGGCATAGACGCGGACGCCCTCTGCCGCCGTCCGAGTGAGCAGGAACAGGCCGGCAGTTAACGAGCGCAAGCCGCGCCCAAAGCGGCGCTCGATCAGTTCGTAGGCAGTGTAGAGGTCGCCGCGAAAATAATGTGGCAGCAGGACGAAGCTGATGACCACGCGCCCCACGACGTATCCCATCACCACCTGAAGAAGGTGAGGTTGGTGTCATAGGCGAGGCCGGGAATGCTGATGATGGTTAGGGTGCTGGTCTCGGCGGCGACGATAGAAAGAGCGATGGCCCACCAGGGGATGTCGCGACCGGCAAGAAAATAATCGCGCAAGCGAACGCTGGCGTTTGCGGAAGCGGAGACCGAACAGAGTGATGCCGATCAGATACAGAGCGATGATCGCGAGATCGAGTTTGTTGAGGCCCATGCGTTCCGTCAGCGAGTACGGCTAGACCACTTTTCGTGCGATGACTTCTTTTGAATCGTAGGGTTCGGAGGAGCAGGCCAAAAGCCACAACGGGGCGGAGCCGTCGTTGCGCACCGCGTGAGAGCACCCGGGGGAAACCAGAACCAGGACGGCGCTGTTGCCATCGAAGGCGCGGTGTTGAATCGGGGTGCCGGAGCCTTCGTCCCAGTGAAACGACCATGCGGGGCCGGGAAGAAAGAGGATGACTTCGTTTTTTCGCTGGTGATAATGATTGCCGCGAATGGCCCCGGGCCCGGTCGAGGCAAGGTGCATGTCGGCGGTTTGTCCGAGGAAATCGAGCGCTTCGCGGCGGAGGGGAAAAGCTGAAACCGCGGGCATCGCCGTGGTTGGGGAGTTCGACAAGATTCGTATGGTCATAGCCGTTTCGATTATGGCGGCAATCGAGGGGGAGTGCGAGTGAGTCTTTATGGACGCGGGGTGAGGTCGCGCATAGGAATCGATCTGTACGGCGACTGAGAACCGGGAACGGCTGTGGTAGAACTTACGCGTGGCCTACTATCTGGGCATTGACGGCGGCGGCAGCAAAGACTACTTGCGTCGCGGGCGACGAAAATTCGCGTCTGGCCTTGGCTACTACTGGGGCAAGCAACATAACTCGCGTGGGAGAGGTTCGGGCGCACGAGTCTTTGCATCAGGCGATTCGGCTGGCGTGCGCTGAGGCAAAAATCGATGCGCGGCAGGTGCGGCATGTTTGTGTTGGCGTAGCCGGCGCAGCGCGCGAGAACGTGGCCGCCATGGTGCGGGAAATGGTGGGGGAACTGATTCCCGGCGAAATTGAAGTTGTGGGTGATATGGAGATCGCGCTGGTGGCGGCTTTTGGCGCAGGACCGGGGGTGGTGGTGATTGCGGGGACCGGGTCGATTGCCTATGGACGCGATGCACATGGAAGGACCGCGCGCGCCGGAGGCTGGGGCTTCGGCATTTCCGACGAAGGTTCGGCTTATTGGATCGGGAGGGCTGCGGTGGCAAACCTGCTGCGCGCGATCGATGAAAACACAAACGACACGAAGGACGCTGAGGCTGCAGCTAAGGAATCCGCGCTCTTTGGCGAACTGGCAGCGGCGTGGAAGCTGGGCTCTCTCGACGAACTGGCGCGCAACGCCAACTCGAATCCGGATTTCGCGGCGTTGTTTCCGGCGGTGCTGGCCGCGTCCGAGACGGGGGATGCGGTTGCTCAACAAGTCTTGAAGAGTGCGGGGGGTGAGCTTGCGCGGCTTGCTGCTTCCGTGGAGCGACGGCTTTTCGAACGCGATGCCAGCACGCCTGCCGTAGCGATGGCGATGGTGGGTGGTGTGTTTCGGCACTCAGCGCAGGTGCGTGAAGCGTTTCGGAATGAAGCAGGCACAATAGATCCCCGGGTTGAGATTCATCCCGAGGTCGTTGAGCCTGTCCTGGGGGCCTTGCAGATGGCGCGCCAGGTTCGGGAGAATTGAAATCAGAGATTAACGCCAGGCACAGAATTTGAGCAATTCAGCGTCCGCCGCCAACTTCCAATATGGCGCCTGTGGTGTAGGAGGCAGCCGGCGAGAGAAGCCACAACACTGCCTCCGCTACTTCGATTGCCGTGCCCGGCCTTTGTATGGGAATGTTTTTTTTCAGCCGTTCGAGCCGGTCGGGCGCGCCGTTGGCGGCGTGCAGTCCGGTTTCGATGAGGCCGGGAGCGACGGCGTTCACGCGGATTCCTTCGGCCGCGACTTCACGAGCTAAGCCGATCGTAAAACTGTTGATCGCGCCTTTCGATGCGGCGTAGTGGATCCAGTCTCCAGCGGCGCCGTTTCGCGCGGCCAGGGAGGAGATATTCACGATGGCGCCGCCCGCACCGCCGTGGAGGGTTGACATGCGGCGCACGGCTTCGCGCGCGCACAGGATCGCTCCGGTGACGTTCACTGCCATGACTTGTTGAAGTGCACTTGCGCTTACTGAATCGACGCGCGCGAAACCGCCGGTGATGGCGGCGTTGTTGACGAGAGCCTTGATCGGCCCGAGTTCGCGCTCGGCGGTTTGGAAGAGCCTGAGAATATCTTCCTCGCGAGATACGTCTGCCTGAATGGGGCAGGCGTGGCCGCCGGCAGTGACGATCTGCGCGGCGACGGCGCGGGCTTCGGCCTCACTGGTAGAGAAATTGACGGCGACGGAAAATCCACGCTCACCCGCGAGTTTCGCGATGGCAGCGCCGATTCCGCGGCTGGCGCCGGTTACGATCAGCACTCCGCATCCGTCTGAGTCTGGCATAGGATTCGCGCGGAAAAGCCTCTAACCGCAAGGCTCGCAAAGGACAGCCGCGAAGAACGCGAAGATGATCAGGGCTTGTCTTTGAAAACACAACAATGAAACTCAATAATCAAAAAATCGACACTGGACCAATGACTATGGCACCCAATCCGCAATAAAAATATTTGTCTCATGCGGAGCCTTTGCGTTGCGGTTTGAAGCCCATACTAATTTCTTTCCATCCGGGCTGAACATAGGGAAGCCGTCAAAGCCGGGGCTGTAGGTGACGCGCTCGAGGCCGGTGCCGTCAGGATTGATCAGCCACAGTTCGAAGTTGCCCATGCCGCCGGTGGCGTGCGTGTCGGGATCGTAATTCGAGGAAAAAATAATCTTCTTGCCATCGGTGGTGAATGCCGGCCCGAAACTGGCCGCGCCCACGTTTGTGATCTGGCGTTTGCCGCTGCCGTCGGCCTTCATGATCCAGATTTCGAGCGAGGTCGGCCGGATCAGGTTCTGTGCCAGCAATTCCTTGTAGTCAGTGATCTCTTTTTCGGTCTTAGGATGGTAAGCCCGGTAGACAATCCACTTGCGGTCGGGCGACCACGTGGGGCCGCCATCGTAGCCAAGTTCGTGGGTGAGTTGCTTCACGTGTTTGCCGTCGGCATCCATCGTGTAGATATCAAGATCCCCGTTGCGCATGGAGGTGAAGGTGATTTTCTTGCCGTCGAGCGAGATCGTGGCTTCCGCGTCGTAGCCGGGAGTGGTGGTGAGCTGTTTGAGATTCGATCCGTCTGGATTTGCGGTGAAAATGTCGTAACCGGCATAGACGCCCCAGACATAGCCCTTGGAGAAATCAGGCCGGGGCGGGCACTCGGGGCTGGCCAGATGGGTGGAGGAAAACAGAATCTTCTTGCCGTCGGGATAGAAGTAGCTGCACGTGGTGCGGCCCTTGCCGGTGGATACCATGCGCATGTCGCTGCCGTCGATGTTCATGGTGAAGATCTGATCGCACTTCACGTCGCCGTGAGAGGACTGGAAAATCAGCCGTGCGCCGTCGGCGGAGAAGTAGGCTTCGGCATTTTGTCCGCCGAAGGTGAGTTGGCGGACGTTGCGCAGGTGCTTTTCCTGGGCAGTGGCCAGGTCTGGCAGCGTAGAGGTTTGCGCCAAAAGTGCGGGTAGAAAAGCGAGTCCGGCAGCGAGGGCTACGAAAGTTCGTCTCATGAGGATTTCGCTAGTGTAGCAAAGGCAAATACTTAAACACAGAGGACGCAGAGGAGCACAGGGTAGATCGGAGAATGCAAAGAATTTACCCTCTGATCCTCAGTGGCCTCTGTGTTTAAGATTTGCGGTTAGAATGTGCGGTGTTGTTCTGGAGGATGCATGAAGAAATTGTTGCTTGTTCTTGCCGCTATGGTTTTGTCCGCGATCATTGTCATTGTCGTTCCCAAGACTCATTCGGTCGTTTCGGCGTCTTCAAAAGACACCGCTGACACTCTGCGCCAACTGGAAGGGGAATTTATGAAGGCTGCCGCCGAGCGCGGTTCTGCAGGGTACATGTCTTACTACGCCGACGAATCTGTTGAGTTGCCGAATGGCGGGCCGATCATACAAGGGAAGGTCAACATCGCCAAAGGCATGGGATTCCTCGACCAGAAGGGCAATTCGCTGACGTGGGCTCCGGTTGGCGCTGACATTTCCGCTTCCGGCGATCTGGGCTACACCTATGGCACGTTCGAATTTCGCTCCATGGGCAAGGACGGCAAACCCGTGGTTGACCACGGCAAATACACCAGCATCTGGAAGAAGCAGAAGGAAGGAGCCTGGAAGGTCGTTTTGGATATGGGGAACGCCAGCCCAGAGCGAACGAAGTAGAACGTCTTGACCGCAGGGAGCGAGTCGGGCCAAGAGTTCACTCTCGCATTTACTGCCTGCAGCTACAATTAATGTATGCAATACACGATTCGTAATGTGCCGGGTGCTTTGGACGAGGCGCTTCGCAGGGCTGCGCGCGAGCAGGGCAAGAGCTTGAACGAGGTAGCGATTGAAGCTCTGGCGCGAGGTGCTGGTGTTACCGGGGAGCGCGTCCGGCGTCGCGACATCTCCGACATCGTCGGCACCTGGCACGAAGACCCCGCTTTCGATAGCGCCCTGGCAGCGCAGGACACCGTCGACGAAGAGATGTGGCGTTGAAGCTGTCTTGCGCCGCTTTCTGCTGAAGTCCTTTTGTGTCGACGTGCTCTATGCCGATGAGCAGGCCACGCATTGTGCCTACCCGCGAGTTCTTGACACCGCGATCAAATCGGATTGACCGTAATTGTGCGTTTTAACGCAACAAGGACACAGCAACGGCCCGCGCCCTCTCGCACGCCACTCAGAATAGGTAGTGGTGAACTTGCCCTTGCCGTCCCGGCACCACAACGTAATTGGATCGTTAGGGTCGAGTCTGGTTTTTTCCTGTTCAGACATCATTCCGTCTATTTTACGCTGCCCGGATGCCGCCGTAGTTTCCGGTTGGTAAT
This sequence comes from uncultured Acidobacteriaceae bacterium, assembly GCA_963784085.1. Taxonomy (GTDB): domain Bacteria; phylum Acidobacteriota; class Terriglobia; order Terriglobales; family Acidobacteriaceae; genus Sulfotelmatobacter. The sequence goes on from CAWAQH010000016.1 coordinate 166,805, forward strand.
AGAGAACCAATCATGTGCTTGGAGGCGAATCCGGTTTAAGGACTCAGAACGTTGAAGGCTTACCGCCGCAAAGCGCTACCGCATGGGCAAAAGCCTTGGAGAAGTGCTCTGCAGTATCCTTCGTATTTAATGCAAAGCCGCCAGTATCGCTGGTGTAGTTTAACGTTTTGTCCATCAGGCCAACGGTTCGGATGGAGCGGTTGAAGTTTCGAGTCCTGAACGTGACCCACCACGCATTACCAATCTTCTCCAATTTAATCGAGTTGATATCGATGTCACTCAGGTCGTACTCGGTCCCCTCGTAGTTCGTGGCTTCCCGGTACAGCTTGCAACCATCAAGCTTCAGGTTCTCAACCCGCTTCACGTCGCTGCCCGCTGGCAGCGGAGCGCTCTCGCCATAGTTTACCGTGAGGCTACGTTGCATGTAGTCCAAGGTTTCCTGAAGAGTTGGTTCGGATGGTTTGTTCCTACAACCGAGCAACAAGCCCCAGAGCAGCAAGGTACACAGGGCACGAGTTCTCATTTGGTTCGCCCTCCTCTCTCGGAATTCGAGGATTCGACCTAAGCTACGGTGGACCTTAGTCCTCTTTGGAGAGCAGAAATCAACCTTTCAATTGCCGTTCGATCAAGTTGGAACGACTTTTGGTCTGGGGTCTTGATAATCAGGATTGAACGATCGCGCATCAATTCAATTTCAAGCACCCCGGGAACGCGATCTTGTTCATCGGAAGTTGGGTCCGGCATAAGATCGATGGTCTCTAGATGCTCCATTAAAATTGGCCTCCACTTCCAGTCTGCCATAGATCGAGACCGTGTGTGACCTAATCGCCAAATCCCGCCATTGCTCGCAAGGAGCAATCCCGATGACCTTCGCGAAACAGGGACACCATTGCCGGATACTCGATCCTTACCACGCTTTTTGTGGCAAGGGTGGGATTCGACGAATCTCGCTCTGTGCCCCAATCCCTCTGCGACTCCGTTGCGAGCCGATTCGTCGGGAGCACGTTACTTCCGAAAGTGATTGCTGATTGCTTCCGCCTGAACGCGGGTTACGACTGCTGACAGGGCTGATGGATCCGCCTGCTTGACGGCCTGGAGGCTGCCGAAGTGTTCGAGCAGGCGGCGGGTGGTGCTCTCGCCTACGCCTGGGATTTCTAATAGCTCCGTGGAGCGGTCGCGCATCTGGCGGCGTTTGCGGTGGAAGGTCACGGCGAAGCGGTGAGCTTCGTCGCGGATGAGTTGGATCAGATGCAACACCGGCGAGTGGTGATCGAGCGCGATGGGATCTTTTTCTTGACCGTAGACGTAGAGAATTTCTTCGCGCTTGGCGATGGCGGCCAGAGGTTGATTGATGATCTCCAGCGATTCCAGGGCTTCGGCCGCGGCATGCAGTTGCCCGAGACCGCCATCGATCAAGACCAGGCTGGGCATTTTCTTTTCTTCCTGTTGCACGCGCTTGTAACGCCGCGCAACTACTTCGCGCATGGAAGCGAAATCGTCGACGCCTTCCACGGTCCGGATGATGAACTTGCGGTAGTCCGATTTCTTCATCTTGCCATCTTCCCAGACCACCATGGAAGCCACGGTTTCCGCGCCTTGAATGTGTGAGATGTCGAAGCACTCGATGCGCCGGGGCGGATCGGGAAGGCTGAGAGCTTCCTGCAATTCCTCCTGAATCGCTTTGGCGTTGGGCTTCAGCACGCGGAAGCGCTGATCGTAGGATTGTTTGGCGTTGGTGCCGGCAAGGTCGATGAGTGCGCGCTTGTCTCCGCGCTGAGGGACGAGGATGTGAACGCGCGCGGCGCGGGCTGAGTTTTCGTTGCTCTGGTCGGAGAGTAAGTCTTCGAGGGCTTCGCGGTCTTCAAAATCCACCGGGACGTAGAGATTGCGGGGGACATAGGGCTGGCCGATGTAGAGCTGCTTCAAGAGGGCGGAGAAGAATTCGCCGGGATGGAAGCTGCGGTGGTCGGTGGAGATTGTGGTGGCTTCGGAGACTGGCGAGCTTTGCTCGCCTGGACAGCCGGGGGCGGCTGTCCGCACATGAGCGGTTGTGGCCTCCGGTTGCGCGCCGAACTCAGGCAGGTCTTCCCAAAAAAATTCTCTGCGATCGAGGACGCGGCCGGCGCGCATGTGAAAAAGATTCACGGCCAACATGGCGTTTTCGTAGTGGTAACCGAAAACGTCGGCGTCGTCGCCTTCAGCGGCGGCGATGCGCTGTCGCTCCTGCAATTGTTCGACAGTGGAAATCAGGTCGCGATAGCGGGCGGCGCGCTCGTACTCTTCGGCGGCGGCGGCCTGCTCCATGCGCTGGTTTAACGACTTGCTCAGATCGGTCGGTCGGCCTTCGAGGAAAAGTTTCACGTCGCGGACTGCTTCCTGATAAGCGTCCGGCGTGGTCAAGTCTTTTACGCAGGGGCCGAGGCAGCGCTTGATGTAGTACTGCAGGCAGGGGCGCGGGTGAAAGCGCGTGAGGTCGACTTTGCAGGAGGGAATTAGAAAATTGCGGTGAATCAGATCGACGATGCGGTAAGCCAGATTGGCAGGGAAGTACGGGCCGTAGTAGGCGCTGCCGTCCTTGCGCAGGCGGCGAGTGACGTAGACTCGCGGCCAGCGCTCGCCCAGAGTGAGCTTCACGTAGGGATAAGTCTTGTCGTCGCGCAGCAGGATGTTGAAGCGCGGCTTGCGTTGCTTGATGAGGTTATTTTCGAGAGCGAGCGCTTCTTTGTTGTTGGCTACGATGATGTAATCGACGTCTGCGGCTTCGCGGACGAGCGTGCCGGTTTTGGAATCCTCCCAGCGGCCTTCGTGAAAATAGCTGGCAACGCGGCTGCGCAGGTTCTTGGCCTTGCCCACGTAGATGACTTCGCCTTCGGCATTCTTGTAGAGATACACGCCGGGATCGGTGGGAATGGTGCGGATTTTCTGGAGGAGATCCATGGCGCGTGGAAGTTCTATTGTATTGGATAATTTTGGCCAACAAATGTTCCGCGGGCGGGTACGGCTAAGAGCGTGGGCACGCAAAAAGTGAGCCGTGAATACTCAGGTTTCTCCCCAACCGTATAAAATTTCCATTCCTCTATGTGGGCTTTGCGTTGAGCAGAGGAGTGCGGAATCCGCCGGTGTTTACTAGTTATAGTCCGCAACTGATTGAAAGGATATATACTTATGGCAGTGGCTGTGGAAATCGATTGACTGGCATGTCCCGTGCAATTGCTGTGAATAGGGACTTCGGAAGCAGAGGCTCTTTCCCAGGGCCAAAAGATACTGACATTCGCGTTCGGGGGAACCCGGGACGCTGAGACAAGAAATACTTAAGGAGCCTTTATGACTCGCACTTCGTTAACGATTTTCCTGGCAGTGGGCATGGCAGCCACGGTGGGCTGCACGAGCAAGAACTATGTGAAACAGCAGACCACGCCGCTCATCAACAAGACCAACGAACTCGATGACATGACGGCGAAGAACACCAAAGATATTAAGGACGTGGATGCCCGGGCACAGGCTGGCATCGCGGGCGTTAACGCGAAGACCGACATGGTGGAGCAGAAGGCACAGGCAGCCAATCAGTCGGCAAACTCGGCGCAGCAGATGGCCGATTCGGCCAACAACCGCGTGGGCGATCTGACCAACACGGTGGCCAACCTGGATAATTATCATCCGGTGGCGGAGACTTCGGTCACGTTCGGCTTTAATAAGGACATCCTGACCGACAAGGCCAAAGAGACACTCGACCAACTGGCGGGCAACATCGCCGCCACCAAGGGCTACATTATCGCGCTCGAAGGCAGCACGGATTCCGTGGGTTCGGCCGATTACAACTATGACCTGAGCCAGCGCCGCGCGAATTCAGTGATCCAGTATCTGGCTTCGAAGTACAACGTGCCCGCGCACAAGATCTACGTGATCGGCCTCGGCAAGGACAAGCCGGTGGAGACCAATAAAACCAAAGAGGGCCGCGCCAGCAACCGCCGCGTGGATGTCCGTTTGATGACGAACACGGTGGGCACTTCGACGCCGACAACGCCAACGACGACCGGACAGAACAATCCGTCGTCGCTGTAATCAGTTTTCCTCCGCCCCGGAGGACTTCATCAACCGGGCCGCTCGTGCCTCCCCCTGAGCGGCCTGGTTTTTTTGTGCGTTTAGAATAGAGGCATGGGAACTGTTGGCGAAAGACCTGCGCGACCGCGCAACGCCCTGCTCATCATTGACGTGCAAATCGGTCTTGTAGCGTTGATGGCCCCTGACATTCGCGCCGGGACCTTATCCAGAATCGATAATCTCCTATCCAGAGCCCGCGCTTCGGGAACGCCGGTGATTTACATTCAGCACGATGGGCCAAAGGGGCATCCACTGGAAACTCGGACACAAGGCTGGAAGATTCATCCGTCGATCAAGCCCCTCGACGGAGAGACCGTTGTCAGGAAAAGGGAATCGGATTCTTTTTTCGAAACCGCGCTTCAGCAGGAGCTGGAAAAAAGAGGGATCACGCGCCTGCTCGTTGCGGGAGCTATGACGGAATACTGTGTGGACACCACTTGCCGACGTGCTACCAGTTTGGGCTATGACGTTACGCTGGCAAGCGATGCCCACCTTACGCGAGACAACGGAGTGCTGACCGCAGCGAATATCATCGCTCACCATAATTTTGTGCTCAACGACTTTGGCGCGGGAGATCACCTGATCACGGCAAAACCTGCAGACCAGATTGTTTTCTGAGTTTGAGCGGGGCTCCCACGCGCTTAGAGTCGATGAGTGCAATCGCGCCCGGTTGTGTCAACAAGTGGATGTCGGTCGTTTGAGTCGGGACCTTATTGGTGAAGCCGGAACACTACCAAAATACGACGATCTCTACCGCAAGAATTTTGGCTGCGCCCTTTCAATCAGTGTCATTCTACCCAGAGCGGCGCATGGTAACTGTCGCAAAATCGCCATTTCACTCATTCACTTGGGAGACCTCGTATTCGCAGAGGCAATGAGCGGCTGTTCCTTCGCACCCATGATCAGCAGCCAGAGCATGGCGGCAAGCTCGGCCATGAACACTGGCTGGAAGTAGCGGAACAGAGCGTCCGTGTGATCCGGAGCGAGGAACCAGGTCGTACTCAAGACAACCCAGGCAATGCCGTCAAGCAGGAGCCAGTACCCGAGCCAGCGCGGCAAGAAGCGCGACCTCACGACTACCCCTCCAAAAGGCAACAGCCACAATCCCCAGAACATCTGGTTGATGCCATTGGCCTGCCCATGCATCCTGATCAGGAGCATACCGACCGCCTCGCGCGTGTGGCCGTCAAAGCCGGAGAAGGCATCGCCTCCGCGAAAGACGAGAAGCGCGGCTGCGCTGAACACCACGGTCACCAGGCCGAGGGCAGACGAAACCAGCACTAGAGCCACAAGTTGTCGCGCGCGGTGCCGGTCCACATCCTCAAAGAGGCGATAGAGCGCCAAGCCAAGGCCGATGAATATGATCGCTCCAAGCGTCTCAGCAAGCATGCCCCAACGATAGAGCGCCTCGTGCCCGAGGATCCGGGCTCCAGTGGCAGCAGCGTCGTTGTGCACGACTGTCTGCGAGGGAACATATAGCAGGTAAAACGGCCCCAGCGTGAAGCCCAGGTACCACAGGCCAGCGATACGGGCAGTTCTCGTAAGCGACGTCATACGGACCTCCGGAGTTAGAGAAGAATACGCGATACGGCTAGAGAAGTTTCGAGGAACTCATTGTCATTACAACTCTATCCCGCAAGAACAATCTGGGAAAGGGGCTTTGAATGCTCGACGCGTGATGTGTCACGACACTCCCGGCATAGTTGGTGTAACATCTCCATTACGCTTAAAACCCGCTTTGCGGCTCAAAGCGTGAAATGGCCTGGTTTCAACAGTTGACTGGCACAACCCTGCCCGAACGGAAACGCCCACCCTACAAACCGTCAGCCCTTGGGGAGAGCCACGCGGAGAACATCTGCTTCAGAGTCGTGCGAGCCTCGTCGTTGCGCACGATAATATCGCCGCCACCGTCGTAAGGATGGTAAACACACTTCTGCTCCTGTCCTATCACCAGAATGTCTGCAACAGCATCGGTGGCGACCCGAGCAAGAACGGCGTCCAAGCATCCACGATGCCAGTTGAGCGCAGTCACGAAGAAGTGCCAGTATGGACTTCCCGTGTCTGAAGTGACGGTAAAGGCAAACGCACTTGAGCGATTGAGCGCCGAATCTGTTCGGAGCAAGAGCGGCAAAGCAGGGGTCGGCTCGTCTGAATAGCCAGTCGTGAGGAGCACGAAGGCACCATCTGGTCGGAGCAAGGCATCAAGAACCGCGTTGTGCCTGTGCAATACTTCTCGCATTTCGCCGTCGTTCTCTGGGTGCCGCTTGCTCCCCGGAAGAGAATGAATACGGAGCCACTTGTCGTTGTACTTTTCCCGCAGACTAAAGCCAATAGGCGGGCTAGCAGGGTATTCCTCAGCCCAATACCTCTGGAAATCGGTTTGTCGAAGGGCACTTGGCATCAGCGGGATTCGGGGCGGCAGCCTGCCCTTGCAATCTCCTGTACGCATTCTACGGCAGGGATCTCAACATGGTTGGCGTAACATCCCCATAGCACTCATCATCCCGCAAAAAGGCGAAGGAAAAGCGCATGCTTGTGTAAAGGCCTGCTAACGTCAACCATAGCCCAGCAAAAAAGCAAACATTACGTCTCGGGCGACGTTCTTCTATGATAGAGGGCCATTCAGGAAGAGATTCTTGCCTTCAATGGCACGGCTGAGCGGAGCTCAATGAATACTTGTCTGAAGATGCTGTTATTCGGAGCGCTTTCTCTCCGTGCCGCGACCTCGCTGGCGCAGGCTCCTCGCGCACCGCTCGACGCGAAACAACTCGCCTCCATCGACGATTTCGTCAATCATGAGTTGTCCCGACAGCGTATTCCCGGTCTCGAACTCGGCATCTACAGTCGCGGCAGCATCCTGCTCGCCAAGGGGTATGGCCTGGCCAACGTGGAGCTGAACGTGCCAGTCAAGCCTGAGACGCTCATGCAATCCGGCTCCGTCGGTAAACAGTTCGTCTCTGCCGCCATCATGATGCTCGTCGAAGAGGGCAAAATCTCTCTCGATGACAGCATCACGAAATATTTTCCAGATGCGCCCGCCACATGGAAACCGATACTGATCAAAAACCTGTTGTCGCACACGTCAGGTCTGTCAGAGTACGAGAGCCCTGACCGCACGGGTCCAAACGGCCCATTCTATTTCCGCCTCGATTTCACCGAAGATGAGTTGGCAAAGAAGATCGAGGCCCTCCCCATCGAGTGGGTCCCGGGCGAGAAATGGGACTATCGCAATACCAACTACGAACTGCTCGGCATCATCATTCACAAGGTCACAGGCATGCCGTATGCGGAGTTTCTCAGCGAGCAAATCTTCAAGCCGCTGGGCATGACCTCAACCCGGCTCATCAGCGACCGCGACATCATCCTCAATCGCGCCGCCGGCTACGAGATGGACCGCAGTGGCGAACTCAAGAACCAGCAATGGGTCTCGCCAACTTTCAACTCCACCGCCGACGGCACGCTCTACTTCAACGTGCTCGACCTTGCCAAGTGGGACGAGGCGTTATACGGGACGAAGCTGCTGAAGCAATCGAGCCTCGACCGGATCTGGACCGTTTATCCGCTCAATGACGGAAAGCCCAATCCGGCGGGTTACGGCTTCGCTTGGATGATCGGTGCGCAGGACGGTCACAAGCGCATCGAGCATGGCGGCGCATGGCAGGGATTCACCTGCAGAATCTCGCGTTATCCCGACGATAGCCTCGCTGTTGTGGTTCTTACGAACCTCGAAGCTGGCAAATCGAATCCGGGAGTCATCGCACACGTGGTCGCTGGCCTAGTCGATCCCGCGCTGACCGTACCCAAGCTGGAGGCGATTGCTGACGACCAACCGGAGCTGGCCGAGCGGCTCAAGAAGCTTCTGGACGAAATTGTCGCGGGCACGGACATCCGTCCCGAAACAGCCCCGCAACTGGCGGCTCTCATTACCCCGGACTCGACCAAGGACATGCAGCGGAGTCTCGGGAAACTCTGGCCCGGAGGAACGCTCACACTCGTCAGGCGCGATAAGGGAACCGAGGGACAGCCGCAGTGGGTCTCCACCTACCGCCTGAGCAAAGGCGGCGAGGCTGTGCTGCTGGTGTTCGGCCTGGGTGCCGACGGAAAAATCCCCATCTTCGGCCGGATGCAGAATCGCGAATACCAGTAAGCGCCTGATGGCCGTGTCTGAGTTGGCGAAAAATCTCCATTACACTCGTTGGCCGTCAACTTGTGCTCAATGACAAAACCCGCAGACCAGATTCTTTTCTGAATTTCCGGTACTTTTCCCTGGGAAGGTGGCGAAGGGAGGCAACGCGGGAAAGCCTTTGAGGCCTCTTAGTTTCTTTCGAAGTAAGGCTCAACAACTGTAAAATGAGGAATATGCGACGTTGGTTATGGTTGGTTTTGATTGTGGGGTTGAGTGCGGGGGTGTGGGCGCAGCAGCAGCCGGCATCGTCCTCAGGGCAGCCGTCTTCTTCAGTGCCGCCATCTTCACCAGGAACTTCATCCGGAACTTCATCCGGAACTTCATCCGGAACCCAGGATTCTTCTTCCGCGGGCTCGAGCGCGGGCGCGGATTCGCCGGCGAATGCTCCGGCGAATCCGCAGGCTAGCGAAGACGCCGCCAGGAGGGCGCGCGTGACCAGCATGGTGCCGCCGCGATCAGACCGGGTGCAGGCGGATGATCTGGGAACGGGGATGGGAGAAAGCTCCAGCAAAGAAACGAAGGTGGATTTGAGCGCTCCCGACGGCGACGACAAGGCGCATCCGCGGAGTACGGCGGCGGTGGCTGACGCGGAGGCGGCGGCGCTGACTCCGGGAGGGATTACGGAACTGCGTTCCTGGGACCCGCACAAGGCGGCGAAAGACGTGGAAGTGGGGGACTTCTATTTCAAGCGCAAGAATTACCGCGCGGCCGAGGACCGCTACCGCGAAGCGCTGCTCTACAAGGACAACGATGCCGTGGCTACGATAAAGCTGGCGACGTGCCTGGAGAAGTTGGGAATATGGGACGGCGCGTTAATCGAGTACGAGAGCTATCTTAAAATTATGCCCCACGGGCCGCAGGCCGTGGAGGCGCAGAAGTCGATTGACCGCCTGAAAGCGCAAAGTGCTGGTCCGAGCCGGCCGCAGTAGTCGAGCGCCATTGAATGGGGTAAGGGAATAGCATTATCTGCTGGAACGAAGCGTACGTAGCGGCTTCACGGGCACAAGTTGCGAGTGGACTGCTGGCGCGGAGGCGGGCTTCGTTGCGGATTTGGCGCTGAGTTCCGCCTCGCCGGCGATTACCTTGCTGTGCGTTGCCTCTCCCAGGATCAGATTCGAGGGCCTGTCGCAAATCTCTTAAAGTCTTCGAGCGCTCGTTGAACAACGCTCCTGAACGTCCCGGAGGGCCAGAGGGCCTCTCTGACATCAGCTCCTTCTTGCCGAAAAATGAAGCGCTCCTCCTGGTCGGCCTCTATCAGAACAGCCTCCCAACCATCGAAAAATGGTCCTGTCAGTCGCGGGAGGACCTCGTACCGTGTTAGTGCCGAAGGATCGCCGACGAAGTCGCCGGGGGGGCGATCATCGCTTCCGTAGGTTGCCCACATCACAAGCTCGAGGGCTTTGCCGGCATCGACAGATGGCTGCAGAGGACCCGAAAGGCCCGTGCGAGTTTGCAGCGCGGATTCGACCAACGAATCGAACCCGGTCATCACCATCTCAAATTCGGAGGGACGACCGACGACCTGGCCGTCAACCCATAGCCAAAGGCTTCCCCACCATTCGTTCCACAGAATCGGCGGATCACCGATGCCCTCGAATTCGATTGCGAAGGTCCAGCGGTCACCGATGCGGGACGAAAACGCAACATTTTCTCTCATCGTGGTGGTACTTTCTCAGATGGCCTTGTACGGTTTGTGCAATTCCAGAAGTTTCTGAAGTTCCTTCCTGATTTTTTTCGGTACTTTGTTGGCAGGTATCGTACCACTGTAATGAAGCACACCATTTTGGCCCGAATACCGGTAGAACTGACCCTTCGCATTTATGCCGAACGCCAACTGACCGTTTCCGGAAGCCCTGCCAGTAACCTCTATCGCTGTGCCGAATACTGCTTGCGCATCACTTGGCAGCGGAGTCTTTCCGGGCTTGAACATCGTCGGGTTTGTCGAATCGTGAGTGCCAGGATTTTCGTACCTTAGGCCTCCACCTCCTTTCATCGCACCCGCACCGCTTGTATCGACTTGAGCGTCTACTCCGTCATTCTCCTGTTCTCGCTCGTGCTGCGCCTGTTGTAGGGCGGCCCGTTCGTCTTTATCAGACTGACCCACTTCGGGCCTGAATGTAGTTTGCCACCGGACCCGGCGGCATGAGCGACAATGGCTTCGACCGAGTCCAGACAGGCATGGACCATTTGCGGGCACAGTGGGCCTGCGACCCCTCCACGGATCATCAGCATGGCGGTGCCATGCATCATCGACCACAACGAGAGCATGAGGCGGGTGTGCTGGCGGGGCGAGCCTCCCAGGCGCTTGGTCAAACGCTGGCGCAGGAGATTGAAAGTGGGCCAGGGTTCGTGCAGGGAGGGGGGAAGAGCAAATCCGTCGAAAAGGACTTCGTAGGCGTGGGGGTGGTCCATGGCGAACTCGAGATATTTCCGGCAGGCCTGGGCCAGGGTGCGAGTTGGGCTGATGGCGGCGAAGAGTTCGACGCGAGTTTGAGTGCGCACGGCACGGAGAATATCCTCCCGATCCTGGTAACGCTCGTAGAGCGTAGGGGTCGTGGTGCCGGAGGCTTTGGCGACGCCGCGCATGGTGAGCGCCTGTTCGCCGCCCCGGGCCCAGAGCCGGCAGGCTGCGTCAAGAATGCGCTGTTCGAGTTGGGGATCCGCTTGTCTGGGCAACCGCCCGCCTCCGAAGTGTTTGGCTGATGCGGACTGAAATCACTTTTCCACGCGGATAAAGGCGCCGGTAGTCGCGTTGATGGCAACCGTCAGCTTGGCGGTTTCGCGGGAAGCGCCGTAGATGACGTGCCAGGTCAGTTCGTTGGTGTTGTGGTTCCAGTCGCAGATGTAACTCACCGGGGTCGCGGGGTCTTTTTCCAGAATCTTATCCCCGCCGTGTTTTTGCGCTTCGGTAAAGGCCTGGTCGGTATCCACCTTGAGAAAGGCCGCGTCAAAAACCTGGGTGGAGGCGTTGCTGGGATTATAGACATCTTCGTTGCCGGGGGAGACGCCGCGCGGGGGCGCGTCGGGCGCGTTGCTGCCGGACCAGAAAAAAGGCTTCACGCCGCGTTGCGTGGCGGAAGCGAAGCTGGAGCGCCAGATCGCCGCTTTGCCGTCCTGGCCGTTGCCATCGATCGAAGGAGTCGATTCGATGCGAAAGGGTTTAACGTCGGCGGCGTAGTTGCGGGCGGCTATGTAGACCTTGTAAAACGCCGCGCGCCCGGTAAGCTGCTCGGGAGGCTTGGGGCCGGGCTTGACCTCGGGCTGCTTTGGGGCTTCGGAGCTGCAGGCCATCAGCAGGGCCAGGAGCATGAAAAGAATGGCAGCGAGAGGCTTCGGGCTATGGCGTTCTGGAATGAGGCGTTCCGGAGTAAATCCGGCGACAACAGATTTTTGCGGCAGAATAAACTTGCGCATGGGTGCGGCTTTCCTGGTCATGACTGGTGAGTTTGATGGTGCGCAACATTCTACCTGAAGCGCGCGGAAACGCGGAGAGGGCTGTGATGGATTCGCAGTTGGAAAAATTGAAGCTGGCGCTCGAGTCGGCCATGGAAGGCGTGTCTGACGAGCGGTTAAGCTGGCATCCGGCGGAGAAGTGGTGCGCAGCGGAAATCCTCGAACATCTTTTGTTGACCTATACGGGAACCATCGGTGGATTCGAGAAGGTGCTGGCCAGGGGCAGACCGCTGGCTACGCGCGCCTCGCTGAAACATCTCTTCCGGACCTGGGTGGTGGTGGGCTTCGGCCACATGCCCGAGGGCCGCAAAGCGCCCGCGGCAACCGTGCCCAGAGGTACGGCTCCGGGGAAAATCAGCTCGGAGGTGGCGGAAACAATTGTCGCGATGGATGCGGTGATCGCGGAAAGTGAAAACCGCTTCGGGCGCGGTGTTAAATTACTGGACCATCCTATTTTGGGGCCGCTGACCGCTACGCAGTGGAGACAATTTCATCTGGTGCATGGAATGCACCACCGGAAACAGTTGCTGTGGCTGCGCGACCGGACCGCAAGGTGAGGTAAGGAGGCGCGGGGGTGCAGTTTAGGCTTACGCATGAGGCCGGTGAAGCGGGAGATCCTTCGCTACGCCTGAAAAACGGCTACGCTCAGGATGACAAAGTCGTGTAAGGGCCAAGCGGCGCCACTACCGGACAATCGATACTTTCCTAATCGGTCATGCTACTCGATCATGGCGGAGGGAACTCCCGCTTTGCGGGCCTCCTCCTGCATATCGGTGAGTTTCTGCTTGGCGTCGTCGACGGCCTTGGTTTTGTCGGCGATCTTCTGCTTATAGTCGGCGTCCTGCTTATCCCATTGAGCCTCGTTGCGAAGGCGATTGCCGGCGTCGGCATACATGGCGGCGGCTTTCAGTTGGTACTCGCGCTGCAGCACGTCGAGCTCGCGGGCGGCCAGGTCAATCGAGTCTTTTTGCGCGGTCAACTTGTTCTGCCAGTCTTTCCAGCCCGCTTGCTTCTTGGCCGCGTCGTCGTTGGAATTCGCGGCAGCCGTCTTGTCTTTATCTTTATCCTCCGCGGGGGCGGCGGCATCGTCCGGTGGCTTTTGGCCGACGACGGACAGCTTGTCGGTGACAGGAATGTTGTCGTTGTCAAAGACCTTGGGCTTGGGCTTCGGGCTGCCCGTGTCCTTGCGGACTTTGCGGGCGTAATCGCCAAGCGAGGATTGGTCCTGCCCCTGCGATGAGGACTGGGTCTGGGCTGGGGCGAGCGAAGCCAGCGTGAGCGTCAACGATGCTAATACCAGGTTGTATATGATGCGCTTCATGGAATCATCCTTTACTTAATGCTTGCTACCCTATTTTCAAATCTAGCGTCCCGCCGCTCGGGCAAAAGCTTTCGAGCCCGAGGCTGCGGGCTTCGCGGCCAGAAAGCCGCCAATATGTCGATCCAGACCGGCAGCCTCGCTGGCAATGTCGGCGGCTAGTTGCGAGGCGGCTTCAGGATCGTGGTTGCGGGCCAGTTGCTGAGCGTATCCGGAAATCGTGGCCAGGGAAGTGCGCAGCTCGAGCGCCATTTCGGCGGAAATCTCACCATGCAGCTCCTGCTGCTGGCGGATGCGCTCGAACTCGCTGCGGTCGCTGATCAGGCACGCTGCCCCCAGCAGGCTGCCATCGACGGCCGGCACGGGAGAGACGGTAACAGCGATGCGAAGTTTCTCTCCCGCGGGCGTGGTGTAATCGGCTTCAGCCTGGCGGCACTTGCTGCCTGCCCGCAGCACGACGCTGACTTCATCGCTGAGGCGCGCCCGCGAGTGATCTTCGACCTGCGCGGAGGCTTCCTGCGAGCAAACTTCGGCGGCACGGAAAATATCCTCGGCGCTCATTCCGGCGGGCGAATAGAAACCCAGGATTTGTTTGGCGGCAGGATTGGCCTGCTTGACCAGCCCGTTGAGGCCGAACACCAGAACTCCCGAGGAAAGATTTGAAAGCACGGCCTGGCTGAAATTTTCGGTGGTGCGGGCGCGGCGTTGTTCGGCCTGAGTCTGCACTTGGAGTTCGTGCTTCTGCTGCTTCAATTCCTGGATGACGGTGTTGTAAAGATGCAGAGGAAGAGTTTCGAGGCCGAGGGTGGCGGCGGAATCGATGTTGGCTTCCTCGGCGATGTTGCGGCGCAGGCCGCGTATGAGCCAGATGGCGAGCATAAATGCGCCGCCAGCGATGAACATCACCATCGCGGCGCGCAGAACCAGCGGGTTGGTGAACAGATTTACCATAATTTTCCATACCAGTTCAGGCACTGGTTGCCGACAAACAATGCCAGCAGGGCCATGCTGCCGAGGAAGACTCCAAAGGGCATCTGGTAGTGGCGGTAGACCATTTGCGCCGACTGCCATCCGCGGCGGCGCGGCGATGTTTTCAGAGCGGCACTGCGCGCGGCCTGCAGGTTTTTAAGATTTTCCAGTTGGCGACGGAAGCGGTGCGTGCGCTTGATCCAGACCACGAACACTGCCATCAGGCCAAAGAGCGAGCCGGCGAGCGAAGCGGCAAAGATGGTGAAGATGGTGAGTTTGACGCCGAGAAAGGCGCCGACCATCGCCATCAATTTCACATCTCCGAAGCCCATGCCTTCGGCTCCGCGCCAGCGCAAGTAGACTGCGCCCGCGCCATAAATAAAAGAAGCGCCGAGAGCAGCCCCCAGCAGGGAATCGAGCAGGGAAAGCACGCGAGCGGCAATATCGGCGCTGAAAGGAAGGTTCAGCATTCCGGGCAGAAACTGCGAAGCTACGTCATGCACCGGGACGAGCAGGCTGAACAGGACGCCGAGTGCGAAGCCGGACAGCGTCAGCGCGTCGGGCAACAGTTTGGTTTCCGCGTCGGTAAAGATCAGGCCGAGAATGAGAAATCCGAACACGCAGTATTTCAAAGTTGCGACGGTGAGGCCGAAGTAAGCGTAGGTGCCGAGAAACAGAGCACCCGTGAGCAGTTCGACGAACAGGTAGCGCGGTGAAATTCCTGTTTTGCAGTGGCGGCAGCGCCCGCGCAGAAACAGCCAGCTCAGTACCGGCAAATTGTCGTAAAACGCGATGTAGCGGTGGCAGCGCGGGCACGCGGAACGGGGCGTGACCACGGACAACTCCCGGGGCAGGCGATAGATGCAGACGTTCAAAAAGCTGCCGAAGGCCAGCCCAAGAAGAAAAATCGCCGATGCGAGTAATGGGTCCACAAGTGTTGTTAGAACGCGGAAATAGCCGCGCCTTGTGTGGATTATAAGGCG
The DNA here is from genome assembly GCA_963784085.1 of uncultured Acidobacteriaceae bacterium. Classification (GTDB taxonomy): domain Bacteria; phylum Acidobacteriota; class Terriglobia; order Terriglobales; family Acidobacteriaceae; genus Sulfotelmatobacter. The sequence continues at coordinate 181,815 of CAWAQH010000016.1, forward strand.
ATGATGGGTGCAAGGACTAAGGTACTGAAGTCACTGTCCCAAGGGACTATGGGGTGGGTGAGCGGAACAGGGGGCGGCGCGGTTATGGCAGGGCGAAACGGAGCAGTTCGCCTTCCAGTTTGACCGCGCCGGGGGTGGGAGCAGGGAGGCGGCCGCGCCAATCCGTCCAGTTGCGGGGGACCAGGCGGGTTTCAGGTGAGGGCAGATCGATCCAGCGCTCGTCGGCGGTTTGCTCGCGTACCTGGAGGGAAAATGCGACGCTGCCCGCGACATCGCGGGGCGTGAGGGCGCTCCATTCAAACAGACTGGCCTGCAGAGTGTCGCTGATGGATTCGCCGGGCTCGAGGCAGAAAACCCAGTCGTGGCGGGCCAGGTCGAGATTGCGATTGTGATCGGGCATGTCCGCCGGGACGATCGTGGCTCCGTACTGGCGGGCGATGCGGAGCGTGTTATCAGAGCTGTGATGATCGATGACGAGGATCTGGTCGCAGGGAAGAAGCATTTCGAGCGTGCGCCCCAGGCGCAAGGCATCATTCGCGCAATGCAGTAAGGCTGCGATTCCGGGCATGTCGAGAAGTTCCGTGCATCCAGAGTTTACGACGATGGGGCGGGACACAACAATTGCGAAAAGTGGGGGGAAACGGGCGTCAGCGCGGCGGGCGCTGAGTGCGTGGCGTCCGGGTGATTCTATTGATGAACTTGTAGTCCACGATGGAGGCGGCGAGAAGGCTGGGGCGATCGGGGTCTTGATCTTTGTCCTTATTGCCTTTATTCGGCGCTTCAGCATTCTTTGATTCGGTCTTTGATTCGGTCTTGGATTTCTGCGCGGGTTGATCCTCGCGCGGTTGATCTTTGCCTGGTTGATCTTTGCTAGTTTGATCTTCGCAGCGAATCACGCGACCCTGACAGAGCACCTTGCGGTTTTTCTGGCCGGAGATTTCTTCCGGCATTTCAAAAACCAGTTCGATCAAAACATTCAGGGGCATCTGTCTTCGCGCGTGAAACAGCAGGCCGGTCTGGCTGAGATTGTCCATCTCGCCCTCATACCATGTGCTGGTGCTGTTGATGCGGAAGCGCAGCGGGCCGTCGAGTTTCAGGCGGCGGGCGCGGGGCGTCCAGGACGGGCGCTTTTCGCGCGAATGAGCGCGCCGGACAAGGGTTTCGGGCTTGTCGTGCTCCAGGCGCTGGGTGCGGCGCATGGTGTCCCAGTCATACTTATATTCGGCGGCGCACAAGAGGCAAACCTGGTAATAATCCCCGTCATCGCCGCGCCGAGGCCACGAGAACTCGTGGGAGCAGCGGCCAAGCATGAGTACATCCATTATTTTTTGCGGCATGACGGTCACGTCGGACCTGAGAGAGCGTCCGCAGGGTCATCATCGCGCGAAGCGGAGGGGCTGGATAGGTTACCTTCGTGCAATGCAAGTGAGGAGCGGCGCACCTAAGGCTTGCAGATGCAGGTAGTTACGTTGTGGATAAATACAGTGTAATGCCACCTGATGAGAACCTTAGGAATTCAGCGGGCGGGCCGGAGCGCGCGGAAAATCGGCAGCGCTCCATTTTGGTCCGCCCATGTATCATCGGCGCATGGAAGGCTCCGGTGAGGCGACGGCTTTCATCCTGGCTGGGGGCAAGAGCACGCGCATGGGCCGGGACAAAGCGTTTGTGGAATACGATGGCCGCACGTTGCTGGCGCGGGCTCTCGATCTGGCGCGGACGTTCGCTTCTGACGTGCGAATCGTGGGAAATCGCGAGAGGTTTGCGCCTTTTGCCGCCGTGGTGGAAGATATATTCGTTGACCAAGGGCCTCTGGGTGGAATCCACGCAGCGTTACGAAGTTCTGCGGCGGAGTTCAACCTGATGCTGGCGGTGGATACGCCGTTTGTATCGCCTGCGTTCCTAGGGTATTTGCTAGGTCAGGCTCAGAGCGCCGCCGAAGCCATAGCGGTAGTTCCGCGATGCGGCGGGTACTCGCATCCGCTGTGCGCCATTTACCGCCGGCAGTTTGCCGAGGCAGCGGAGGAGGCTTTGCGGGCCGGGCAAAATAGAATCGATACGCTGTTTGATTCGGTGCGCACGCAAGTGATCGAACAGCAGGAGTTGGAAGAAGCCGGATTTTCCTGCGCCATGTTTCGCAACCTGAACACTCCCGCGGATTTGGGGGCGGAGAAGCACGAGAGCTGAGCCATGAGTGACGACAAACTGCCAAAGCCAGGACCGGGGCGGGAACCCTACATCGAGTTCCGCGAAGTATCCAAAGCTTTTGGCGAAAAGGCCGTGCTGGACCGGGTCAGCTTCACCGTGATGACGGGTGAGACGGTCTGCATTCTGGGGCGCAGCGGCGTGGGGAAATCGGTATCGCTGCAGATCCTCATGGGTTTCTTAAGGCAGACTCGGGGCGCGTGATCGTGGCGGGAGAGGACATTACGGATTATTCCGAAGCGCAGATGGAAGGCATTCGGAAAAAAGTCACGATGGTCTTCCAGAATGGAGCGCTGTTTGATTCGCTCACCGTCGGCGAGAATGTGGCCTTTCCGCTGCGCGAAAGCGGGGGATTATCGGAGGAGCAGATTTACCAGATCGTCGACGGATTGCTGCAGATGGTGGGTGTGCAGGAAATGCGTGACCTGCTACCCTCCGATCTTTCGACCGGAATGAAACGGTCGGTGGCGATTGCGCGGGCGCTGGCGGCGCGTCCGGAATGCGTACTCTATGACGAGCCCACAACCATGGTGGATCCGCTGATGGCGCAACTGCTCGGCGACTTGATCAAGCGGCTCAAGCTGCAACTGAATCTTACCAGCGTCGTGGTCACGCATGACATGAGGCTGGCAAAGAAACTGGCGGACCATGTCGTCTTCCTGTATGAGGGGCGCGCAATTTTCTTTGGCACTTCGGCGGAAATGGAAAAATCGACTGAGCCGATCGTGCAGGAATTCCTGCAACTCGATGAGTTGAAGCTGGAGCCTTGTTGAAGGGCGGTCAGCCGCCCATTTCCGCTGGTTGGTAGCCACTGCAGGTGAGGACCGGAAGTCTTGGATATTTCTCGAAGCGGGGATCGGTGAAAGAGAGCTGGCACTGGAGGAAGGTCGAGTTCCGGTCGGTCGTGATCAAACGGGCGTGAATACAATTGCCGCAAAGGCCGGGGTGTTGGCGGAGATTGGGCGGGATGTTATGAATTTGTTATCGCGCAGGGATACAGTAAGGGCTCACCCTGTGCCCTCCGGGTTAGAGTTTTTCAACTCCGGAAAAGGTCGCCAATGGCTTGTTTCATGACCGCTCCTCCGACCTCAGAAATCGCCCTGGTGAGCGGAATATCCTTGGGGCAAACCTCGACGCAGTTCTGCGCGTAGCCGCACTCCTGAATGCCGCCATCGCCCATGAGGGCTGCTAGCCGCTCGTGCGCCAGCGCCTTGCCCGTGGGATGGGTATTGAACAGCCGCACTTGCGCGATCGTAGCCGCGCCCACGAAGCCCGTCTCCTCGCTAAACTGCGGGCAAGCCTCCATGCAGCAGGTGCACGAGATGCAGCGGGAAAGGGGATAAGCCTGTTCTTGCTCTTCGGCCGACATGCGCGGGCCGGGGCCAAGGTCATAAGTGCCATCGATCGGAACCCAGGCCTTGACCATTTTGAGGTTTTCGAAAATCACGCTGCGGTCGGTGGCCAGATCGCGCACGATGGGGAATTTCGAGAACGGTTCGAGCTTTACCGGTTGCTCGAGATTGTCGATCAATGCCGAACACGCCATGCGGGCGCGCCCATTGATGAGCATCGCGCACGAACCGCAGACTTCCTCGAGACAATTGGAGTCGTAGGTGATGGGCGTGGTCGCTTTGCCCTCGCGCGTGACGGGGTTGGCGGCGATCTCCATAAGGCAGGAGATCACGTTCATGTTCGGCTGCCAGGGCAATTCGAACTCTTCCCAGTACGACTTGGAAGAGGGCGTGGGTTGGCGTTTGATTTTTAGGATTACGGATTTATTAGCCATGGTTTAGTCTTGGTTTGTGTCCGTTTACCGGAGACTCGGTGCGGTCATGCCAGAGCCGACGGCGGACCAATGCCTCATTGATTGCTAGTGAAATTAGCAGCACGCCAAAGAATCCATCGTCGCTGTGCCAGCTAACTAGAAAACGCTTCAGAGTAACAACTCCCAGGGCTATGAAAACAACAATCCCAACGATGTGGACCCGCACCGGTGTGTCGTGGCGTTTAGCAATGCCATAGCTAGCGCGTACTCCCCGCTGAGCATATAAACTCAAAGCGAGCCCAAACAAAACACCTGTCCAGCGGTATTGCCATAAGCCACTCCACGACCTCAGCCAGACGAACACGGTCAGTGACACGCAGGCCAAGGCAATCTCGAGCCACCTATTCCCGTGTGCGTGTTCATTCATAATTGCTCTTCCTCAGTTATTACTACGCGGCGTCATACTTCCTTTCCCGAAACGACAACCTTCGCAACAAAAACAACCGGGAAGGGCACGAGTTCCGCTCGTGCCAGCTTAGAGTCGAAAGAGACGCGCGGCTTTGAGCCGCTGAGGTTTGCTCTTGAAGCCTGGACGACTCTTTTCTCCGCCTGGAACGTACTTCGCAACCTTCTCTACTTTTCAACGCCGAAAATTGTTTACGGTCGAAATCTATGTACGTCTGTTTTTGAAAGATGCTTTATCGGTGCCGCCGCGAGGGACGCTTTACCTTGCACGCTTTCGTCGTGATGCCGGAACATGTTCATCTGCTCTTGACGCCCGCTTCCGATGTGACGATTGAGCGGGCGATTCAATTGATCAAAGGCGCGTACTCGCATGAACTCGGGACGATCATCGGTCGCGACCAGGAAATCTGGCAGCGCGGATTCACCGATCACCGGATTCGGAACGAGGTCGATTTCATGCATCATCGTAATTACATTCATCGCAATCCCGTGGAACGCGGCATGGTTAACGATCCTTGCGAGTATCGATATTGCTCCGCGTTCCCCGGATTCAAACTTGATCTGTGGCCCTCAGCGGCTGAAGCCGCACATCTAAAAGCATCCTGACTGGCACGAGTGGAACTCGTGCCCTTCCCGGTTATCCAGCCTCAGATTACGATCCCCTGGTCTCGGGATTCAAACTTGATCTGTGGCCCTCGGCGGCTGAAGCCGCACGTCTAAAAGCATCCTAACTGGCACGAGTGGAACTCGTGCCCTTCCCGGTTTTCCTGGCGCGATATCTCACTTCGCCGCCTCAATACTTTCTCGGCCTTGGTGTGATCAGGCTTGCATCCACGGGCTCGAACTCAAACTTCGGCTCATCCGCGTCGGGCGCGAAATATGCTTTCGTCGTCTTCATCCAATTCTTGTCGTCGCGCTCGGGGAAGTCCGGCTTATAGTGCGACCCTCGCGACTCGTCGCGCATGCGCGCGCCCTGCGCGATTACCCGCGCTAACTGCAGCATGTTGTAAAGCTGGCGGGCGAAAACCACGGTGGTGTTTGCCCACTGGGTGCGTGTCGCTCAGGTTGACCTTGCGAAAGCGCTCCAGCATCTCGACCAGCTTGGCATCGGTCTGCACCAGATTCTTGTTGTAGCGGATCACGGTGCAATCCTTGGTCATCAACTCGCCCATCTCAGCTCCACAGCTTGAACGGATTTTCCGTGCCCTGGTTGTTCATGAGCGTGGCATTGGCCTCTTCCTGCTTCTTTTTCTCCGCGTCGAAGCAGCCGTTGCCGTCGGCGAGGCCTGCAAGCCGCGCGCATACTTCACTGCATTGGGCCCGGCGATGCCGCCGCCGTAGATGCACGACACCAGCGAATTCGCGCCGAGCCGGTTGGCGCCGTGATACTGGATATTCGCACTCCCCGGCGGCGAAAATGCCCGGGAATGTTCGTGGCCTGCTTGTAATCGACCCACATGCCGCCCATGGTGTAATGCATGCCGGGGAAAATCTTCATGGGCGTGTCGCGCGGATCGTCGCCCACAAACTTTTCGTAGATTTCGAGAATGCCTTCCAGCTTGCTGATCGAGAATCTTGCGGTCGATGTGGGTCAGGTCGAGATAAACCATCGGCTTGCCGTCGATGCCGAGGCTGTGCTCGAAGACGACCTTGAAGATCGCGCGCGTAGCCATGTCGCGCGGCACAAGATTGCCGTACTTCGGGATACCACTCTTCCAGAAAATACCAGCGTTCGCTCTGCGGAATGGATTTTAGGATCGCGGTTGTCGCCCGCGCTTTTTCGGTACCCAGACGCGGCCGCCTTCACCGCGCGCCGATTCCGACATGAGGCGCAGCTTGTCGTTGCCCGGAATACAGGTGGGATGCACCTGAATGAATTCGCCGTTGGCGTAAAAGCAGCCCTGCTGATAGAGCGCGGACTGCGCCGAACCCGTACATACAACCGAGTTAGTGGACTTGCCGAAAATTGCGCCGATGCCGCCGGTGGCAATGATAATGGCGTCGGCAGGGAAGGTTCGCACTTCCATCGAGCGCAAATCCATGGCGCAGATGCCGCGGCAGACGCGGTTTCCATCCAGCACGGCCGAGAGAAATTCCCAGTGCTCGTATTTCTTTACCTTGCCTTCGACTTCGTAGCGCCGGACCTGTTCATCCAGTGCATAAAGCAACTGCTGGCCAGTGGTGGCTCCGGCAAATGCGGTGCGGTTGTATAAAGTACCGCCGAAGCGGCGGAAATCGAGCAGGCCTTCGGGAGTGCGATTAAACGGAACGCCCATGCGGTCGAGCAGGTCGATGATGCCGGGAGCGGCCTCGCACATGTCTTTCACCGGCGGTTGGTTGGCCAGAAAATCGCCGCCGTAGACGGTGTCGTCAAAATGTATCCAGGTCGAATCGCCCTCGCCCTTCAGATTCTTGGCGGCGTTGATGCCGCCCTGAGCGCACACCGAGTGCGAGCGCTTTACCGGGACGATCGAAAACAGATCGACGTTCGCGCCCATTTCGGCGATCTTGATGACGGCCGAGAGTCCGGCCAGTCCGCCGCCGATTACGATAATTCTAGGAGTCGCTGCCATCTTTACTCCACCGGCTTCCCGTAGGTTGCCGCGCTGTGGGGCCGCGCCATCGCCGAAGCGCCGCCTTCAATCAACTGCTGCGGCTGGGAGCGGAATGCGGTCAGGCTGGCCAAACCGGCTGCGGCCAGCACGAAGAAAAATGCGATGCACACCACCAAAAATCGCTTACGCGCCTTTTCGCCGGAGACGATGCCCCACTTGGCCGAGAACAGCCAGATGCCATAGGCGAAGTGCCAGGAAGCGGCGATCAGACCCACAACATAAAACAGGAAAAACGGCGTCTGAAACACTTCCTGCTGCACTTTGCCGAACGAAGAATTGGGAAATGCGTGCAGATCAACCCCGGTAAAGCGCATCGTCCAGGTGTGCCACAGGATGTAGGCGAAAGCGATGCCGCCGGTCCAGCGCTGGGCGGTATACATCCAGTTGCCAGCCCAGGGATAGGAGATCGAATTGCCCTCACCTCGATACCAGATGTAAAAACCGTAGAGGCCGTGGAACAGGATGGGCAGCCAGATCCCGAACAACTCCAGGAAAAACACCAGCGGCAGGCCGCCGAGAAAAGCAACCTGCTTATTGTAGGCATCGGGGCCGCTGATGGCGGTGGAGTTCGAAATCAGGATGTGTTCGAACAGGAACGCGCCCACCGGAACAATTCCAGAAAGAGAATGCAGGCGGCGCAAGTAAAAGGAAACACCCTGCCCTGCGCGCAAAGGCGCGACCCCATCGGCTACCTCTTTTTTTGCCACGGGAGCAGTAGAACTGGCTGCTGACGCCACAAAAGCTCCTTATGAGTTCCGCTTGCTGGTCTCGAGATGATGAGAGAACTTTTTATTATCGGCGCAGCGGAGAAGCGAAGTCAAGAAAGGTGTGGAAAATCCGCAGCCAACTGAATTCGATTCTCGTCGTTCAAATTGACCGCCAGGGTTACGCTTCGGACCCCTGGGGCTGGGTTCCGTACCATCGGAGAAATTCACGGAACGCCGCGCCCCGATGGCTGTACCGGGATTTTTCCTGCGCATTCAATTCGGCGAATGTTTTTCCGATCTGGGGGAAATAAAACAGAGGATCGTAGCCGAAGCCGTTTGTTCCACGCGGGGTGTCGAGAAGGATTCCTTCCGCGGTCCCGCGAAATGTGGCCAGCGTCTCGCCGTCGCGGGCTGCGGCAAGGACGCAGACGAATCTGGCCGTGCGTTGAGCCGGCGAAATGCCCTTCAGTTCCCGCAGCAGGCGCGCATTGTTGGCATCATCGGCGGTGTTAGCGCCGGCTTCGGCCGGTTTGTCGGCGGCATATCGCGCCGAGTGTACGCCGGGTGCGCCCTGCAGGGCATCCACCTCCAGGCCGGAATCGTCGGCGACCACGATTTCTCCCGGAACGTGGCGACTATAGGCCTCCGCTTTCTTGCGCGCGTTGGCTTCGAAGGTCACCCCATCCTCGACGACAGGGGGCAGGGAAGAGAACTCAGGAATGCCGGCGACCTCAACTCCGTTTCGCAGCGCGGCCCCGGCAAAGTCACGCAGCTTGCCGGGGTTGGAAGTGGCAATCAGTATTCGACGCATTCGGTTATCGTCCGCTTTCCGATCGTGAATCGAAGGAAATTTGTAATTTGGTAATCGGGTAATTCTGTAGTTTGAAATACAGGTCTACAACTATAGCGAAACGCAGGCGGAGCGACGGCCGCGGCTTCGTCCACTGTACGTCTTCCTCATGTCGTTCATGCTCTCTAGTTCGTGCAACCGCCGCCAGTGAGCCTGTTCCCTGTGAATAAAATCTCACGTATTCATCCAGATTTAACTTTTCTGAAACCCTCCAGCAACAAGCGTGCGCTACTGTAGCTTGCACTGGGGTGGAACAGACCGTGGAGAGTGGAAGGACCCGCGCCAGAGACGGGGCCCGGGTTCTTCACCTTCCGGAAGTCTCACCCCTGCTTCTCGCGCATTCCGCCAGCCTGCCAGCCAGCTCTGTTTTTCCTGCTCCTGCCTGCAATCCAGAAAAAATTTCTCCACATGCCCGAAAGAGATGCCGCGAGAGGCATTGCGGCATTGTTAAATGTTGGGAGAAGAATGAAAAGTTGCAGGGAAAAATACGGAGGGAAGTTACGGCCAGGAAAAGGTGGCTAGGTGTTGACGCTCTCGCCGGATCGCTGGCGGCGGAGTTCCGCCAGAAAGCCTTCTTGTTGCAGCCCTGATCCACGTCGCAGTAATTCGAGCAAAGGATCGTTCAATTCTTCAGTCGCAGAATCCGCAGCCTGTTCATGCCGAAATTGGCTCGGGTCGGCTCTCAACGCGCTGGGGGAAACGCTCATTTGTGGTGTCGATTCCGGGGAACTTTGCAGCAGACCGATCAGATTGCCGACCTGCGCACGCTGCTCGGCGGTGCGGGAAGGGAATTCCACGCCCATGCCGTGACCGGGATGCGTCACCCGCACCATACCTTCGATGTATACGGACTCTGCATCGACCTTCAGGCAAAGGTTGACCAGGGCCTGTTCCGGAAACGGAGACTCGGTTTCCACGTAGCAGCCTCCCAGGCTGAGATCGGTAAGCCTGCAAGGATCGCCGGGTTCTTCCGGGGCAGAACTATATCTGGCAGCGGCGTGCAACCAGGCGCGGAGTTGCGCCCGCGTGGGTTCATCCAAGTCGAGGAACCGGATTCCGGATTGGCCGTTCGGGTTGGCCCATGCGACCTGGCCGCTGGTGCGAGCTTCAGTCTTGCCGTCGGGCACCTGAAAATGGAGATCCAACACTAATCCTGGAATCTGAGGATCGGCGGTGAGAACGTCCATGCCGGCTTCGCTCAAGTCGAGAATAATTCCCGGGGCCTTGCCGCCATCGGGCAGGGAAATCTCCACGGGAGCCTGCATTGGGACACGTTGCGCACCGCGACGTTCCCGCTTTAATAAAGAAGCCACTGGACGCAGGCCAGCCTTCGCGTTTTCGTCGGAAAGAGGTTTGTACAACACGAAATGGGCTCCGCCACTGAGAATATCGCGGGTGCCGGCGCGTTCGGCCACCAGGGCGACGGTGATAGGCGCGGTCCCCGCATGCAGGCGGCAAGCCTCGGCATACACATCCGCCCCGGCCTTGGCATCTTCGAAATCGATGACAAGGGCGTCGAACCTTTGCTGCTGGAGGCGATCGATCGCGGCCGGGAAGTCCGCGATGCGCTCGACCGTGAGACCAAATGCAGGCAGAGTCCGGGCCAGAACCTCGCAAGCGGAATCGTCTCTGGAAACCAGCAATGCCAGAAGGGTCATAAACTGAATGTCCTCGCTGAAACGCGGCGAGGTTAAGGCCGGATCAGGGCCACCGCGGCGCGTTTGGCCGGGCTGCCTTGGAAACGCTCGCGCTGGAACCAGACGCACCCGCCGCCATGGCATCGGGATGAGAAGATGAATCGACCGCCTCGGTGCTCAGAGAGCTGTCGCCGTCTTCGTTCTCGGCAAGCAAGGGAGCCACTTCGCGCAATTTCTCCGCCGCCTGCTGGAGCATCTCGATCTGCTTTCCCAGTTGGGCGTACTTGGCCTGTTTCTGCCGCAATACTTCATGAATATCTCTCATAGGATCCCCTACAGAGAATCTAAGGACGCCCACCCGCCGGGTCAACGCTAATCCCCTCCCGAGGCGTTACGGTGGTAATGGCGACATGGGACGGGAAATGGAGTAATGGCGTAATAAGGACAGGACTCACGGGAGCGGGGCAAAACAAAAGCCCCGCACGAAGCGGGGCTTTTCCGAAGCGGATGGAGTAAGACTAAGCGGATAACTTCTTGCGAAGCAACCCGGCCAGACCGAGCAATCCGGTTCCCAGCAAGCCGAGGGTACCGGGCTCAGGTACGGTAGTGGTAATGATCGTGTCGCCGCTGGCCAACGGAATGGATCCAGTAAAGCCATTTTTGCCAGCGTCAAATGTGAGTTGTATCGTGGCGCCGCTAACGGTCTGCCCGTTGTACCAGGTGCCCGTAATGGAACCCGACAGGGTGTAGCACACCGCGCCGTTCGGTCCACAATTCAGTTCCTCGGTCCAGGTCACGGGGCCATTGAAGTAGCCGTTGAAGATCACGCCGTTGGGAAGACCTCCAGTGCCGTTACCGGTGATCACGAAGCTTCCGCCACCGGCGAAGACGCCGCCCGTGGTCAGACTTCCTGATATCAGCGCGCCCGTCGAGAAGCTCAAAGTCCCCAAGCCGCCCTGGATGATGCCGCCGCCGTTCCAGCCGTTGACCTCTGTGAGTTCAGACCCGCTCAGGGTCAGGCCCGCAGCGCTGCCCGCCAGAGTGCCGCCGTTGTTGGTGAAATCCACGCCACCTGCGTACGCAGCTACCGGCAGAGCCAGAGCCAGTATAGCCAGCATCAATATCCGCTTCATCACTATCCTCCTCGATCAGAACACAGCTTTAGAGTTAATGTCTTTGGAGGCTTCAGGCCTCCGCTGGTGGCACACGAGCCACGACCGCACGACTACAAGTGCACACCGGATGCCAAACCCGGAATAAACATAACATATTGATTCATATATATGTTAGCTCAAGAGCCCGAGAAAATTACCAATTTGAAACTGCAAACTGATGCACACTAGTACATGGGTTTTGCGTTTCTGGCTTGGTAATGGATCCTCTTTAGTGGCATCGGATCGCTCAATTCGCCCACCCATTTTTGGTGCTTCTGTTTTGGCGTTTCTGTGTCTGTGGACCGGGGGTAGGCTCCAGCTTGTGCCGAGAGCGAGAGCATGTCAAGAACGTTTTCGGGCCGTTGCGGTTGGCGACTCGGGAACCGGGCCGATCAATTCCCGGAGCCGCCGCGACAGGTTCGCGGCCAAAGACCGGTAAAAGCGCGAGGCGAGGTGAGGGAACAGCTCGAACAGGCCTTTCAAAGCGAGGCGGTTGAGATGGTAGGCAGAGACGTCGCTGTCGGCGACCACGGTGGTGCTGGCGGGTTCATCTTCAAGGAATGACATCTCGCCGCAAATTTCTCCGGCCTCGATTTTTCGACCCCTGAATTGCACCGGAATATGCACCCGGGCGATTCCGCTGAGCAAAAGATAAACGCCATCGGAGACGTCTCCCTTTTTCACCAGGAACGTCGCCCTTCTTGAACTGGACCCGCCGAGCCTTGTCGGCAACCAGAACCCAATCGTTGGCCGTGAGATGCCGCAGGCCATTTTTCGCCGACGACAGGATGGATACTTCCTGCGCAATAGCTTTCGACATTTATATTCGCGACCCAATTTCCGGGGTGAAATTCCCGGTCAGAGTGAGAGACCCCAAAAACGGCGAGCCCAGGACAGCGGAAACTACTTGCGATAATACCAAATCCCGACTCACGCCGGACGGAGCAAAATCTCTTTAATTATTTGACCCATCTGCATCAGCCTTGCCGGATGCGGCCGCGCTCGGGTCGTTCTCGCTTGGCGAGTTGGCGCTTGGATTGTTCTCGCTCGGATAATTAAAGAAGAGCTGATTGCCATCGGGATCGTCGACCACCAGAAGCCGATAGCCCCATGAACCCTCCTTGACCGCAACGCCCTTGGCCTCGAGTTCGGAGCGCAGCGCGTCCACTGCGGCTACCGCGGCCTCGCGCGAATGCGGCTCGACATTCAGGGAAATAAACATCAGACCCTTGCCAATTTTTTGCGGCCACGTGTTGGCCAGGATGAGCGCGCAGCCCTGCCGGTCGACCTGCGCCACGCGAGCTCTGCCTTCCTCGTCATAGTGCCAGGGGCTGGTGAAGCCAAGCCGGTTCACATAGAAGCGGAGCGAGGCCTCAACGTCGGCGACATGCAGGACGGGGCGCGCGAACCACTCTGTCATTAGGTTATATCTCCCGGGTTATATCTCCTGGGAATGGAGCGTACACGTCTGGCCAGTATCGCACAGAGCTGTGAGCCGAGAGAACAAGCGAAAGCGTCGGGCGGAGCCGCCTGAAGTCGGCGTACGTGAGGGGGTTTTGAGTGTAATCGCTGATAACGACAACGGGCTTAGAACGATGGTTCGGTGTACCCTTCACGGAATATTCTGCAGCAACTACTGGAGAATCCGGGTAGCCGAGGCGGCTACGCACTGCCACGAGTTGCCATTGTGAATCCAAGTGTCGACGAAGCGACTTCGTCGTACAAAAGCTTTGCCGTTTTCAAAACCGCTTTGACGAAAGACACCGGTCGCAATGGCGACGTTGCCAAAGAACCGCACCTTGATTGACTCAGGATTCTCTTGTTGATTCGCGGAAGGCTTCGCCTGATCGATTCCTGCCAGAAATCGACTTTTCGATTGCAGGCTGCCGTCGTCGTTGACCAGCACGATGGAATCATGAAGCAGGGTACTCAGTGCCTTACCATCGCGAGACTTATAGGCCTGGTTCCAAGCCTTCTCCATGGCAATGACCATGGATTCGCCCTCGCTATTATCTTGAGCCAGTACCGGCATTGCCAAGGTACCGGCCATGACAAGAACACAAAGTATCTTCAATTTGCACCGGGTAGAGGGCTTGGTATTCACCATAACCCAAGACTATAGGGAAACAGCTAACATTTCGATGAACGAAAGTATCGCTCGGGGCGAGTGCCGCCGTTTGACGAATTGCCGATAGTTGGCGATAAATCGCGATTTCACTCATCATGGCCTGTGCAGCACGGCACTTGAGTGAAATCGCCTGTTCTCGACCGTTGTGCACTGGCATCCCTCCCGACAGAGGGCGTAGAGTTATTTCCATGAGGAAGATAGCTTTGCTTCTTGCGGTGCTAGTCGCTGCGCTCGATGTCGCCAGCAACGCGACACAGAGGAGCAATCCGGGCACGACTATCGAGCAACCTTCCACACATGCGTCTGAAAGGCAACAGCAGACGACCTGTCCCGGTCATGGTCACGAGCCTGGCGGCGCGGTGGTCGACATCAATGCAATGAACGGCAAACCGGTGAGTCTCTACGGGAAAGACCCGGATGTGACGAAGGCGGTCAATGACTTTCAAGTGGCAGCGAATCGATCAGATTCTGGTGGACGTGGAGTGGCGGCTGAGAACTACGGCCCCGCTGGCCTTTGGGAGAAACGGCAAACCTGTGCGAGACGCGAAGCTGCAAGATCAGTTCCACGACTATATTCACATTTTGCCCCCGCCGGCGACAGAATCAAAGCAGCTGGCGAAATACCCCGATTTTACTAGAGTTTTTGTCTCTTAAGGACCGCGCCGTTTCGCCTCGAAATAAACGTTACAAACGGAGAAAACGATGGCGTTGGGGTTCTTGAGCAACACGTCGTCTCCGGGTATTTCCGTAGTAGCGCCCGCAATCTCTGCTGGCGCGTGGTTGATGCTTACCTGTTTCATCTCCGGCGCGTCGATACCAAGCTGACGAAACGAAACCTGTGAGCCATTCACACTGGGTGATGAGCTCTCATGCTGAAACTGCTCGGCGCTAACGACTGCAACCGTAACGGTGGGGTGCTTGACCACGGTATGCTTCCACCTGAACGAATCAACCGTGTACTCAATCTCGGTTCCGATAATGGCTTTAGCCTCTTTTTCGCCCCAACAGGAAATCGTTCGCGTGGGCAGTTCTCGCTGAACAACCCACTTCCCGACAAGCTCCTGCGGAATGTCCTGTGCGGCCAACATACTGCCCGCGAGCAATATTAGAGAGCAAAATAGCTGCTTCATGTCGAGCTGATTATGCCTCAGGCAGACGGTAATTGTTGAAAAATCGCGATTACACTCGTTGACCCCAGCCATCTGTTACATCTGAGAGAGATTGTCTAACAGAAGATGGTGCGCCCGGACGGAATCGAACCGCCAACCCTCAGCTTCGTAGGCTGATGCTCTATCCAATTGAGCTACGGGCGCATGTATTTTGTTGGACAGGAAGACTTGCTGGAAAATTATAACGGAAGTTGCCGCTGGCTGCGAACCGCGCCCCACGGGGGAGTAGTGTTCTGGTTTGTTTTTTTCACGACGGAGCCACAGAGCCACAGAGAAAACCTCGGACCTGTAAAAACCACCATAGGGACGGAGTTGCCACGCAGTTGTTTTTCTCTGTCTCTCTGTGCCCCCGTGGTGAAAAAAGAAAATCACCGAAATCGCTCCAATTGCCGCGTCTGTTGGGGAGATTCGAGTAAGGTATTCGACTTATATGCGACTGGGATTCGCTCCTTCCGACCGGTCGGTTTGTTTTCCACAGGTGGAGTTCGGCATATTCCTTGCTGCGGTTTTCACTCGAAGTAAATCTTTCCCGGGCCAGAGCAATTCCTACAAAGCTGGAGAAAACTGTGGCTGCATTTTGAGTGGGTTACATTCGGCATGCAAGATGCAATGGATAAGAACAGACGAAGTGGCGCGCAACGGGGCGTTCCAAGAATGACTTCGGCCAGAGGTTCTCTTGGGCGCCCCTTGCATTTTGCTCCAAGCCCTACCCCCAAGCCTCTTGGTTCATCCCTCTTCTATTCTGGCCAGCCAGTCGCCGACTAGACCAATCCAGACCAGCTTAGGCCAGCGTCAGACGCTCGCGCACGTCCACTCCCGCTTGACGCAGGAGCCGAGCCACGGCATCCGGCTTGAGGCGCGAGGCGTCGAACCCCACCCGGACGGTGCGTTCCGCTTCATTGAAATGAACTCCACGGATTCCGTAAACCTCACGCATGCCGTCGATGGCGCGCATTTCATTTTCGCCGGGCGCCGAGCCGTAACGGAAAACCACGTCCAAGTAAGTCATGGGATAATCCTCGGTCGAAATCATTGCCGATAAATGCAGAAGCCAAGCGATCGCGCCGGGCTGAATCCAATATAAAGCATTGCCCATCGAAGACGATATTGCCCGCCAGGGGCCGGCCTAACCATGTCGACGACGCCGTCCAACCCGAACCAGCTCAACTCGAACGAGTCTAACCGGAACCAGGCGACAGAGCGCGACCCTGTCTGCGGCATGAACGTGAACGCCGCGGCGGCCAAACATTTCCTCAGCCACGCCGGGAAGAGGTTCTATTTTTGCTGCGCCGGTTGCGCGGATAAATTCAAATCCGACCCGGCGAAATATCTTAAATTGAGAGTCGCCTCCGGCTCGGTGACGAGCCCGGCGGCATCACCGCAAACTACCGCCTACGTCTGCCCGATGTGCCCCGAAGTCCGAGAGACCAAAGCCGGCGCCTGTCCCTCCTGCGGCATGGCCCTCGAACCGGAATTGCCGGTCACGCTCGCGCTCACCGAATATACCTGCCCCATGCATCCCGAGATCGTTTACCCGCAGATCGGCCGTTCTGCGCCGGGTTCGTGCCCCATCTGCGGCATGGCGCTCGAGCCGCGCACGGTTACCGCGACCGCGTCGGCCAAAGAGAATCCCGAACTGCGCGACATGACCCGCCGTTTCTGGGTGAGCGTCGCGTTCACCTTGCCGCTGCTCGTTATTGCCATGGCCACTATGCTCTGGCCGGGTTTCTTTGTGCGGCGGGTGGATACGCTCGCCGGGTATCGCTATCGGTTCTTTCTCTGGGGCTGGGGTCTTCCTTGGCTCGAATTCCTTCTCGCCACGCCGGTTGTCCTCTGGAGCGGCGCACCGTTCTTCCAGCGTTTTTGGACCTCACTGGTTAATCGCAGCCCGAACATGTTCACGCTGATCGGCATGGGCACGGGAGTAGCTTACGGATACAGTGTGATCGCGGTTCTCGCGCCGCAGATTTTTCCTGAATCGCTGCGCAGCATGGGCGGATATCCTGACGTTTACTTCGAGGCCGCTGCTGCCATCACCACGCTCGTATTGCTGGGCCAGGTCATGGAACTGCGCGCCCGGAGTCGCACCAGCGCCGCCATTCGCGCTCTGCTCGACCTCGGCCCCCGCACTGCCCGCCGGCTCGAACCCGATGGAAGCGAGAACGATGTTGCGCTCGAACAAGTAAAGCGGGGCGACCGCCTGCGCGTCCGCCCCGGAGAGAAAGTGCCGGTCGATGGCGAAGTGATCGAAGGCCGGAGCGCAATCGACGAATCCATGATCACCGGCGAATCCATGCCGGTAGAGAAATCGCCCGACAGCAAAGTGATCGGTGCCACGCTCAACGGAAGTGGATCGTTCATCATGCGCGCCGAACGCGTGGGCAGCGAAACGCTTTTGGCACGCATCGTTCAACTGGTTGGCCAGGCGCAACGCAGCCGTGCCCCCATCCAGCGTCTGGCTGATCGCATAGCGAACTGGTTCGTTCCCATCGTAGTGGCGGTTGCTGTGATCACATTTTTCGCCTGGTGGCTGCTGGGTCCGCAACCGCGCCTGGCGCATGCTCTGGTGAACGCGGTCGCGGTACTCATCATCGCCTGCCCTTGCGCTCTGGGCCTGGCAACTCCGATGGCGATCATGGTGGGCGTAGGCCGCGGGGCGCGCGCCGGGGTGCTGATCAAGAACGCCGAGGCGCTGGAGATTATGGAAAAAGTCGACACGCTCGTCGTCGACAAAACGGGCACGTTGACTGAAGGCAAGCCGCGCGTGGTGAGCATGTCCGACGAACTGCGACAGGACCCGGAACTGTTTCGTCTGGCCGCCAGCCTGGAACGAGCCAGCGAACATCCGATGGCGGCGGCGGTGGTCCAGGCCGCCCTTGAGGAAAATTTAAGACTCTCGCAGCCGCAGGAATTTGATTCCGTGGCAGGGAAGGGAATCATCGGCGTTGTCGACGGCCGGAGGGTTGCCGTCGGCACTTCGCTGTTGATGGTGCAAGTGGGCGCGTTGCAGAAGCCCGCGGTAATCGTCGGCAGCGCTCAGCCGGGCAGTACATCGCTCTGTGTCTCGATCGATGGAAAATACGGTGGCTACCTGTCGGTGGCAGATCGAGTAAAGCCTTCCACTCCCGCGGCCGTTCGCGGCCTCAAGGCGCAAGGCATTCGCATCGTGATGCTCACGGGCGATAACCAGGCGGTTGCCGCGAGGATTGCCGGGCAACTTGGCATCGGCGAATTCGAGGCCGAAGTTCTGCCGGAAGGGAAGTTGGAAATTATTCGCAGACTGCAGGAGCAGGGAAGAATGGTTGCGATGGCGGGCGACGGAATCAACGATGCCCCCGCGCTGGCTCAGGCCAATGTGGGCATCGCCATGGGCACGGGCACCGATGTTGCCATGGAGAGCGGCGGCATCACGCTGGTGAGGGGAGATCTCACCGGAATCCTGCGCGCCCGCAAGCTAAGTCAGGCCACCATGCGCAACATTCGCCAGAATCTTTTCTTTGCCTTTTTCTACAACGCAATCGGCGTGCCCATTGCGGCCGGAGTTCTTTATCCATTTTTCGGTGTGCTGCTGAGCCCAATCTTCGCCGCCGCCGCCATGAGCTTCAGTTCCGTCTCGGTAATCACAAACGCGCTGCGCCTGAGGAAGGCAAAGTTGTAACGGTCAGCGGACCGGACCCATTATCGATTTCCGATGCGGATTTTCCGGCACTTGATGCCAGAGCCCTACAGATTCCCCAGATACTCAAGCACGTCCCGCTCCGTCCAATCCACCGCCCCAAAAAACTTTCGGCGCACCACGCCCTTGCGGTCGATGACGTAAGTTTCGGGATACTTGAAAGTTCCGTAAAGGGTGTTGGTTTTCTGGTCGGGATCGCGCACCGTGAGCAGGTTCACATTGTGGTCGCGCAGAAAGCGCCGGTAGTTGCTCTCATCCGCATCGAGGCTCACCGCGAGCACGGTGATCCCCTTCGACTTCATGATCTGCTGCATCTGAACCAGCGACGGCATTTCTTCAATGCAGGGCGGGCACCACGTTGCCCAAAAATTCAGCACGACCACCTGGCCCTTGAATTGACTGAGCGTGACGGTATGCTCGGAATCGCGCACGGTGAAATCGGGAGCGGGAGAGCCGATGCGCGACGGCCGCGACCCGCCATAGCAGCCAGACAGCGCCAACAGAAGACAGGCAAGCGGAAGCGCGCTTGCAATACGAAGCATGCGTTTCACATCGCTATAATAATGGATTCGATCCCTGCTCGCGGCAACAGACCGTTTCATGCACTTTCGCTTCATCACTTCCACTCCGCTGAATATTGTTCGCGGCAGCGGCACGTTTGCCGGCATAGCCACTCTTGCGAAGTTTCTAAAGCTCTCGGGCCATGCGGTGGAGTTTGTCACGCCCACTCTGAAGTTTCCCGTCTATACCTTGGAGCGCATCGTTTTCAATGAAATGCTTCGCTTCCGGCAGCAGCCTGCTGGCGCAGTCACGGTCGGCTTCGATATGGATGGCTACACGCTGGCGGGCAGAGGGCGCGGTTTCCACGTCGCTTCCATCAAAGGGGTGATCGCCGACGAAATGCGTTTTGAATCCGGCATTACTCATGCCACGATGCGGCTGCAGGCGCGCTGCGAAAAGATTCACGTCGAGCGTGCCAGCCACATAATCGCACCCAGTCGCTACTCTGCGAATCGAATTCAGGAACTCTACGCCGTCAGCACCCAGCCAAGTATGATTCCCGAACCCATCGACCTGGCTGCGTGGCGCAGCCTGTTGCGAAGCAATCCCGCTCAACCTGGGGAAGGGAAATTTATCGTGCTCTCGGTTTGCCGCTTCTATCCGAGAAAGCGCCTCAATCTCCTGCTCGGCGCCGCCGACCGCCTGCGTGGAAGGATTCCTGGACTTGAGATACGCATTGTCGGCGACGGCCCCGAGGCTGATCGACTCAAGTCCATCTGTGAAAGGAGGAGGTTGAATGGAATCGTACGCTGGCTGGGAAACCTTTCTCGCGAGGAACTGGCCCGGGAATATAACCGCTGCCATGTTTTTTGCCTGCCGAGCGTGCAGGAAAGTTTTGGCATCGTTTTTCTCGAAGCGATGGCCAGCATGAAACCGATAGTCGCCGCTCGCGCCGCATCCATCCCCGAAGTGGTGAAGCATGGCATTCTCGCGGAACCGGACGACGAAAAAAGCCTGGCAGAAGGAATCGAAGGGCTGTATAAGAATCTCTCGTTGCGGGCCACACTCGCCGACGAAGCCTCGAAGTGGGTGGTGCAGTTTGACGGACCACTAGTCGTTAGCGCCTTTGTGCGCGAACTGGAAAGCGCAGGGGTGCCACAGGTAGGAGCGCCACAGTGACGGCTGGCAAGCGCAATGTTTTCGGAAGCCCATCACCATCAACACGCGCATTTCCTACCTTCCTCTGAACCCAGTAATATAAGAAGAGTTCAGTTTGGCCCATGGTCTATCTCACCCGCAAAGCCGAATTTTCCGCGTCGCACCTTTACCACAACCCCGAGTTCACGCCGGAAGAAAACCGCCGCATCTTCGGCAAGTGCAACAACCCCAACGGGCACGGCCATAACTACACGTTGGAGGTCACGGTGAAAGGCGAGGTCGATCCGCGCTCCGGTTTTGTGGTCGACCTCAAACAGCTCAAAGAAATCATGCAGCGCGAAGTGCTCGATGCCATGGACCATCGATTTCTCAACAAGGAAGTCCCGGAATTTCTGTATCAGATTCCGACCACGGAAAACATCGCCATCGCCATCTGGCAGCGCCTGGTGAAAAAACTAGATCGAGCCACGCTGCACCGCGTCCGCGTCTACGAGACTCCTGATCTGTTTGTGGATTTTTACGGAGAGGCATGATGAAAGCTCACCTCTCGCGCCGGTATTTATTCTCCGCCTCGCATCGCCTGCACAGCGATGCCATGTCGGACAATGAGAATCAGGCAGTCTACGGTAAATGCAACAACCCGTTCGGACACGGCCACAATTACACCGTCGAAGTGACGGTGAGCGGCCCGGTGGATGAGAAAACCGGCATGGTGTGCAACCTTGCCGATCTCGATGGTTTCATCGAGAGGGAAGTGCTCGCCCGCTATGATCACGAGAACTTGAACATGCTGCAGGATTTTGCCCAGCAGGTACCGACTACAGAGAACCTCTGCATCCGGATTTACGAAATAGTGAACCGTGGATTCGTTCACGCGCATCTGGAGAGAGTGAAGCTGGAAGAAACCATGATGAATTCGTTCGAGTACAAGGGCTAGTTGGTTTTTGAAATTGCAAACTTATCAAATTAGAAGATTACAAATCGACCCAACCATGAAACCCTCAACCGAACCGACGACTGTCACCAGCGCCACTTTCGAAGATCTCGTCCGCGAAATGCTTGTGCGGCTCGGCGAAGATCCCGAACGCGAAGGCCTGCAACAAACGCCTGAGCGCGTTCGCAAGTCCATGCAATTCCTCACCCGCGGCTACACCGAGGATCCCGAGGCCCTGCTTAAAGGCGCGCTGTTCAGCGTCGACTACGATGAGATGGTGATCGTAAAAGACATCGAAATGTTCAGCCTCTGCGAGCATCACCTGCTGCCGTTTTTCGGCAAGGTGCACGTGGCGTACATCCCCAATGGCAAGGTGATCGGCTTGAGCAAGGTGCCGCGCCTGATCGAGCTGTTTTCCCGCCGTCTGCAGATTCAGGAGCGCCTGACGACACAGATCGCCGAGACCATCCAGAAGGTAATCGAACCGCAGGGCGTGGGCGTGGTCATCGAGGCTCGCCATCTATGCATGATGATGCGCGGCGTCGAAAAGCAGCATTCGGCGGCCGTAACGTCCTCCATGCTGGGCAGTTTCCGGAACGAGGAAGAGACCCGTCACGAATTTCTGTCGCTGATCCGCCAGCGGACGACCGTAATCTGATGGGAACACGACCGGGCAAATCGTCTCCGTTGCACAATGAGGTAGCTCTCATCACAGGCGCAACCCGCGGCATCGGACTAGCCATCGCTCGCACTTTGGCTGCTCAGGGCTGCAACCTGGTTCTCACTGGCCGCGATGAAACCGCTTTGCGCCGGGTTGGCAGGGAACTGGCGTCTCGAAAAATTCAAGTCCTCGGCCACTCCTGTGACATCCGCGATCCGCAATCGATCGACGAACTATTCCGCGCTGTCCGCGCGCAATACAAGCGTCTGGATATTCTTGTCAACAACGCCGGCATCGCCCATCCGACTCTTTCGATCGACAAGCTGCCACTCCCGCTCTGGCAGGACGTGATCGAGACCAACCTGACCGGCACATTCCTGGTGACGCAAGCCGCGCTGGTTATGATGAAGCGCGGCGGCACCATCGTGAATAATCTTTCCGTTGCCGCTAAAGGCGTATTTCCTGGATTGGCGGCCTACGTTGCGTCAAAACACGGGGCCCTCGGTTTCACCAACGCCTTGCGCGAAGAATTACGGCCCAGAGGAATTCGTGTCATTGCGCTGCTGCCCGGCGCCACCGATACCGCCATCTGGAACACCTTCTGGGCGCAGGCTCCGCGCAAGAAGATGATGTTGCCCGCTTCTATCGCAGAAGCCGTCGTCAACGCCATTCTGCTTCCGCCGGAAGCCACGGTCGAGTCCCTCGAAATCCGGCCTTCGGTCGGAACGCTGTAGGCGCACTTCCTGAGTCCAGCCCGCAATGCTGCCGCAGCGGATGGTAGTGGGTCAACATGAAAAATCAGCGGCTGAAGCCGCGCTGATTTTGCGGCATCTACGGCGCGACTGAAGTCGCGCCCTTTCAAAGCAAATTCAAACTGACCCACCTACCCAGCGGATTTATCTCTTGGTAATCCGGCTCTCGCCCAGCTAAGATTACGACCGCCCCTGCAATCAAGACGAAGAATGAAATTACTGAGGAGAACTTTGATGAGATCTCTATTTTCAGCAGCCATGGTTCGAGCAGCCCTGGTGCTAGCGGTCATGGTGTTGGGTACAACGGTGGTCACGCTGCCCCTGCACGCTCAGGACAAGAAAGAAGCTGCCGTAAAGCCCGCCGAGAGCCCTTCGAAAGTGGTTCTTGACTCATGGAATGACATTGGCCGTAAGCTCATCGCGATGGCCGAAGATTTTCCCGAAGACAAATACGATTTCAAGCCTACGCCCGCCCAGCGCAGCTTCGCCGAGCAATTGCTGCACGCCGCCTACGCGAATTATTACTTCACAAATCCCGTCACCGGCCAAGAGAATCCCGAGGGCAACGACCCCAAGCGTGAGCAATACAAGAGCAAAGCAGACGTGGTTGCTTACGTGAAGAAATCTTTTGGCGACGGCGCGGCCGCTATCAAAGCCAAAGGGGACAAGGGAATGTCGGACCTGGTTGTCGATCCCTTCGAACACCAGAAGACGCGTGTGTCTGACTTCGCATACGGCTTTGTGGAGCATGCTGGCGAACACTACGGCCAGCTTGTGGTCTATTACCGGTTGTCGGGACTGGTGCCACCGGAGTCGCGCCCGAAGAAATAGTTAGCTAAAGTCGTTGGTCATTCGTCGTTGGTCGTTGGCCAAGATCGAGAGCCAACGACCAGCGACGGTCCTTCGGGGCGTGTGCGCCGCCGACGCGATCACCGCACCGAGTATGGATACCGCATCCTGCGCTCGCCGAACATTTTCACGAGCAGCGCTCCCGCGACAAATCCTCCGACGTGCGCCCAGAACGCCACGCCACCGATGTCCTGCCCCTGCACGGCGAGCGCCGTAGCGGTTCCACTCAAGAATTGCAGCGCGAACCAGTAGCCCAATATGATCCAGGCCGGAACCCATAATACGAAGACAAAAAACCAGGTCAACACGCGCGCCCGCGGATACAGAACGAAATACGCTCCCAGCACGCCGGCGATCGCTCCGCTGGCCCCGACCGTGGGCGCTGACGTGTGCAGATTAATCAGCACTTGCGTAGCCATCGCAATCAGCCCGGTCAGAATGTAAAACACCAGATACTTGAAATGACCCAGGTAGTCCTCAACGTTGTCGCCAAAAATAAACAGATATAACATGTTGCCGAGAACATGTAGCCACGACCCGTGCAGAAACATCGACGTGAAGTAGGGAAGTACGACCGCCCCCAGCGAATACTTGTGCGACCCCGCCAGAAGCGCTGCCAGATGCGACGGCACCACGCCGAACTGGGTGATGAGGGTTTCCAAACTGCGGCGATCCAGGGTGGCCTCGAAGAGAAAAATGACGAGATTGATCCCAATCAAAAACCATGTCACCGAAGGCGTGCTATAGCGGGGCTGGTCGTCCTTAAGAGGAAGCATGATAGTTTGATAATTGAGTAATTTAGTAATTGAGTAATTTGAAAACGCAGCCGATCCTCAGCGAGGTCTTCAATTTACTCAGTTACCAAATTACCAAATTACTCAATTCCGTTTACCAAATTGCCGAACTACCCAAGCTCCCTCATGAATGGCGTTATTGTTCTCGACAAGCCCGTTGGTTGGACTTCGCATGATGTGGTCAACCGCATGCGCCGCATTCTGGGGCAGCGCTCCATCGGACACCTGGGCACTCTCGACCCGCTCGCCACCGGCGTGCTGCCGCTGGTCACTGGCAGCCTCACGCGTCTGGCACAGTTCTACATGTCGTCGGAAAAGACCTACGAAGGAGTGATCCGTTTCGGCTTCGCCACCGATACCTACGACGCCGACGGCGAATCTGTGGGCGAGCCGTGCTCCGTCACCCTGAGCCTGGAGCAACTGGAAAATCTGGCAGTCGCATTCCGGGGCATCATCGAGCAGGTCCCTCCGCCTTTTTCCGCCAAGAAGATTCGCGGCGTCCCCGCGTACAAGTTGGCGCGAAAACACAAAGAGGTAGTCCTGCAGCCGGTGCAGGTCGAAATAAAAGAATTCGCTATCCTCTCCGTCAATGGCGACCGGGCGCATTTCCGCGCCCGCGTGGCCTCCGGCACGTACATGCGCTGCGTCGCGCACGAAATGGGCCAGCGCCTCGGCTGCGGAGCCCACCTCGAATCCCTCCGCCGCACGGCAGTCGCTGAGTTCGAAATCGCCCAGGCCCGTACCCTTGAACAAATCGAGTCGCATTGTCATTCCGGCCGCGCCATTGTGATTCCGGGTCCCGGCGGGATTCCGAAGGGAACGGGATGCGAAGTGGAGGAACCTGCCGTTTCCTCTCGTGCCGCTTCCTCTCCTGCCGCCGACCTGAGCGAACTCTTCATCCATCCCCGCCAACTTCTGCCGGGTTTTCCGTCGGTCACCGTCGATGACGCCACTGCCGCCCGCATTCGCAGTGGACGCCCCGTCAACCTGCCCGAACTCTCCCGCGCTCGCCAGGTCAAAGTCTTCCACGGCCAAAGGGAACTGATCGCTATTGCCGCCCGCGTCGCCGGCACACTGTTTCACCCCAAGATCGTATTTCCACAGGACTGATGGCAGGAAGGTGGCAGGCTTAGGCCGAATCAGAGAGTAACGCAATGTCCGATAACGGATATTATGTAAAGTTACCGATTTCGCTACTCGCTAATCTGCAAGGAGTTGTTTTTTTGATTTTGCTGAGGGCTGAGGGCGGACGGCTGCTACATCTTGTACTTGCCCAAATCCTCGTCGTTCAGCCCTTCCAGGTACTTGCGGAGCTCTTCGGCGGTCACGCGGTCCGACATATTCGCGGCCTGCTTCGAATTCTTCAGTACACCTTCATCCACGAATATGGGGCAATCCACCCGCAGCGCCAGCGCCAGCGCATCGGAGGGCCGCGAGTCGATGCTCACTACTTCGCCGCCGCGCTCCAGCCAGATCACCGCATAAAACGTGTCTTCGCGCAATTCGGTCACAACCACTTTATGCACCTGCGTCTCCAGGCCAGTCAGAACGTTCTTGATCAAGTCGTGCGTCATCGGCCGCGGCGTGCTCACCTTCTCCATCTCCAGTGCAATCGCGTTCGCCTCGTAGACTCCCACCCAGATTGGCAGCACCGATTCGCCCGCCACATCTTTGAGGATCACGATGGGCATATTGCTGACCGGATCCATCAGCAAACCTCGGATTGTCATTTCCACTTCCATGGGGCTCCTTCTACTGCGCCGCCAGCGCCAAACAGACCGTTCTTCGCTGTTTATACCACCATTTCCCCCAAAAGCGAGTTGGGAAAACTCGCCGTCGCCCTCACCGGGACGTAGCTTCCCACCTTGGGCTGAACCGCTTCCGGCGCGGTGAAGTTCAGCGTTTTGTTCTGCGAGGTTCGACCCATCCACTGTCCGCGGGCCTCGTTCCTTCTTTCAACTAATACTTCGGAGATTGTCCCTATATGTCTCTTGTAGCTGATGATTTGTATTTCCTGTTGCCGCGTCATCAGCACTTCGAGCCTCCGGGCTTTCTCCGCATCCGGAATCGCATCTTCCAGCGCTAGCGACGGAGTGTTCGGCCGCGGCGAGTATTTGAACGTGAACACGCTGTCGTAGCCGACTTCCTCTAACAGCGATAAAGTTTCGGCGAAGTCTTCTTCCGTCTCTCCCGGGAAGCCCACGATCATGTCGCTGGTGATGCTGATCGGGCGCTTTGCCGCCTTCATCCAGGCGATGCGTTCCAGATACTGTTCGCGCGTGTAAAGCCTCTGCATGGCGTTCAGCATGCGATCCGAACCGCTCTGCACCGGCAGGTGTACGTGGTCGCAAAGGGTGGGCACGGCATCGATGGCGTCGACGATGTCACGTCCAAAATCGCGAGGATGCGAAGTGGTAAAGCGCACGCGACGAATCCCCGGAACTTCACCTACCGCCGCAAGCAGTTCCGCGAAGCTTTTCCCTCGACCCAGCTTCCCTGCCGGATCCTTATATGAATTCACGTTCTGCCCCAGCAGTTGAATCTCGGTGTAACCCAGATCGGCCATCTGCCGCGCCTCGGCGAGCACTGAATCCGAAGTGCGGCTCCGTTCCTTGCCCCGCGTGAACGGCACCACGCAGTAGGCGCAAAACTTGTCGCAGCCCTCGATGATGGTGATGTAGCCGCGGTGCGGATTGGTGCGCGCGGTAAACTCGGTTTCAAAACATTCGTCGGTCTGGCGATCGTCGAGCCCGGTGATGCGGACCAGAGCCTCTTTCGGGTTTCGTGCTGCGGGCTTCCCTGTTTCCGTTGGGGTGACATTGAGCTGAGCCAGCATCTGGGGAAGATTGCGGTAAGATGCTGAACCGCATACCAGGGAAACGTGCGGCGCGCGATCGAAGATCTTTTCGCCTTCCTGCTGGGCCACGCAGCCCAACACGCCAAACTTCTTGCCCTGCTTGAGCAATTTCTTGTAGTCGTTGAGCCGGTTAAAAACTTTCTGCTCCGCTTTGTCCCGGATGGAGCACGTGTTGTAAAGAATCAGGTCGGCCTGTTCGACCGTCTCGACCTGCAGGTAACCCTCGTGCAGCAGCGTGCCAATGACTTTTTCCGAGTCGTGCGCGTTCATCTGGCAGCCGAAGGTTTCGAGGTAGAAGGTCTTCTGTAGATCCGCAGGCATATAGCTAAAGTATAACCCCGCCCGATCTCCAGGAAATGTTCAAGAATGGTGGGCGACTAGATCGAGGAAGGCGCGATGCACGCGGGTGTCATCGGAAAGCTCGGGATGGAAAGTGGCGGCCATGGCAGTTCCCTGCCGGACGGCGACCGGGTCGGCTCCCTGGGTGGCGATAACTTCCACGCCGGGGCCCACGCGCTCGATTTTCGGGGCGCGAATAAAGACCATCTCGAGCGGCGATCCCTCTCCGCCGTGGAGGGAACTCGGGACCAATTCGCCTTCGCGGATCGAGCTATCCACCTGGCGCCCGTAAGCATTGCGGCGGATGCGAATATCAATGGCGCCCAATCCCCCCTGCGAGGGATTTTCCACCTCACTGGCCAGCAGGATTGCGCCAGCACACGTGCCGAAGGCGGGCTTCACGCGTACAAACTGCTTGAGCCTTTCAAATCCGGCCTCGCCCAGCAGCTTCAGAAATGTGCCCGACTCCCCGCCCGGGATGATGAGGCCGTCGATGCTGTCGAGTTGCTCGGGTTTTCTGACCAGCACAACTTCCGCGCCCAGCTCTTCGAGCCGGCGCCGGTGTGCGTCGAAATCGCCCTGCAGGGCCAGGACTCCGATGGTCATAAGGGGATTTTAGCCGATGCGTTCACTCCGACGCACGCCCCTCAAGTTATGCGTACTAGCCTCTGACGCATTCGCCCGGAGGCTGGCGAAGCAACCCGGACGCTACAACTTTCCATCAGGTTGTAAGTCTGCCATCAGGTTGCAGGTCTGCGGGCGTCAGGGCGCGATGTTACCCTGGCGAAATCCGCGAAGGGAGCCTCTTCCATGTTCACGCACTTTATATTTTGGCTGTGGTTTGCCGGGCTGATTGCTCTGATCGGGGGGCTGGTCGCCGTTAGAAAAGAGTTGCTCGCGGCCCCCGGCCTGGACAAGCTGATCGCGCTGGGGCCGGTTTTTGTTGCCGCCCCGCTGGCGGTATTCGGAGCCGAACATTTCGTCGATGCGCGGGACATCGCGCAAATCGTTCCAGCCTTTATGCCTTGGCACTTGTTCTGGGCCTACTTTGTCGGCTGCGCACTGCTTGCCACTGCGGCCAGCCTGGTCACGATGAAATTCGTGCGCCTTTCGGCCACGCTGCTGGGCGTGATGTTTTTTCTGTTTGTCCTCATGATGGATCTGCCGGGCGCCATTTCCGAGCCGCGAAACTGGCTGGGATGGACGCTGATGCTGAGAGAATCGGCTTTTGCCGGGGGCGCGTGGGCTCTGGCCGGCAGCCTGCGATCGCGGAGCGGAAGACGGAATTGGATGATCCTGATTGGCCGCTTCACTATGGCCATTGCCGCAACCTTCTTTGGGGTTGAGCAGTTGCTCCGTCCCGGCCTTGCGCCCGGAGTTCCGGACTCGAAACTGACGCCGGACTGGGTTCCACTGCACGGGCTGTGGGGATATCCCGTGGGAGCGTTTCTGCTAATCGCCGGAGCCGCATTGCTGGTCAACAAGAGGCCACGTACTGCTGCCATCGCCATCGGCGCGCTAATGACGCTGCTCACTCTATTGCTCTACGTGCCGATCTGGGCCATCACTCGAGATCCATCGCAGATGACGGAAGCGATCAACTTTGTTTTCGATACGTTGTTATTCGGCGGCACGGCGCTGCTGGTAGCCAGGGCGCTGCCGGCGGAGAGCTGACCTCTGAGGGTGAAGCCGGTTGATTTTTATGATCGCTTGAATCGCTGCGCCAAAGCCGCTGCGCCACCCAAAGCCACGCTTCCTGCAGCCGAAAATCCCGCTTGCGTGCGGGCTGAACACGAATGGCTCCGGGTTTCCGGAGCCATCGGCAAATACCGTGGTGCAAGCACTCTGTCCAATTTCAATATTAGTCTGGGGGAGCGAGAAGTCAAGTTACTTGGGGAGATTATCTCTGTATTCTCTCCCCGAGTGAAGCTTCTTCTCCACAGAATTAGGAGAATGGACCCGGCGGGAGTCGAACCCGCATCTGCGACTTGGACAGAGTGCTGTGCTACCGTTGCACCACGGGCCCTGAGCCGAGTTTCTGCGATGGCGCAGAGGATGGCAAGAGAGTAATCAGCAATTTCGTTGTGCCCGTGCCAATTCGGGACGAGGCCCTACGCTTCGGGCGTTTGGAAATTCCACCCTTCGAAAAGCGCGAAGGGCGGGCCACCCGCGATCAACTTTGTTTTCGATACTTTGCTCTTCGGTGGCACGGCGCTGCTGGTAGCCAGGGCGCTGGCGGCAGAGAGCTGACCTCTGAGGGTAGAAAGCCCAGGGGTTGGGATGAACACACGAAAGAAATAGGGGGTAATTGCCCGGCTTTGTTGTCTTACTCAGTGATATAATGTAAGCATGATACGACAGATCACATCGGTAAGCACAAAAGGGCAATTCGTGATCCCCTCGGAGATTCGGGAGTCGCTTGGGATCAAACCGGGGACTCGCATCGCAGTCACGCAAGAGGGATCGCGCATTGTTCTGGAACCGGTGTCGGAAGAACTGGTGGACCGGACGCGCGGAATGCTCGCTGGCGGACCCTCGCTTTCCAAGGCCCTGTTGCGCCAGCGGCGTCGTGAGAAAGATCGATGGTGAGGTATGTGCTGGATTCCAGCGCCATCCTTCGCTACTTGGATGGCGAGGCCGGGTCCGGCCGCGTGGCTGAGATCATCAAGGATCACATGGCGGGAAGATGTGAAGCGGTCATCTGCTCGCTGCACTGGGGCGAGACCGCCGGTCAGATTTGCAAGCGGCGGGGCGCGCCGGCGATGGAGTTGGTGCTCTCGCGACTCAGTGCGTTTGGATTTGAAATTGTGCCGGCGGATGCGGATCGCGCGGTGCGCGCGGCGCTGATCAAAGTCAAGCGGCAGATTCCCTATGTGGATTCTTTTGGAGTGGAGCTGGCGGCGGAAGCGGGTGACCGCGTTTTCGTGACTGCGGACTTCGACTTCAAGGCGACAAGCCGCGACGTGAAGATTGAGTTTCTCCCGGCGAAGTAGCGACAGAATCTGGAATCTGGGGACGTTCTCCATTTCCCTGCTTAAACCATCAGCGGCGGTCCCGTCTGACCCAAAAGAAAATGGCCCCGGATTGGCGGGGCCATAAAACGTGGTGCAGCTCTCTATCCAGTTCAGTATTTGACGAACAGATGCCGCTGTCAAGTTACTTGGGGAGATTATCTCTACATTCTCTCCCCAGAAAACCCCTCCACAGAAATGGAGTGTGGACCCGGCGGGATTCGAACCCGCATCTGCGACTTGGACAGAGTGCCGCTGGTGAAGGCGTGGGGCTTCGGTATGACTTAGCAGTTATGACGCGCATTGGGTATCGGGTTTATATACATCGGCCCACGACTGCGCCAGATCGTGCCAGTGAGGGTTCATCGATTCGATTAGGCGAATTTTCTTGCTGCGACGCCATCCCTTGATTTCTTTTTCTCGATTGATCGCGGCGTCGGGATAAACGAAGCATTCGTAATAGACGAGACGGGTGAGGTTGTAACGACTGGTGAAACCAGGCACGAGTTTGTTCTTGTGCTCGAAGACACGGCGGGACAGGTTCCTCGTGATGCCCGTATAGAGAGTGTGGGAACGGGGCCGATTCGTCATGATGTAGACATGGAACCGCTCGGGCTCTGGCATGAGTGGCGTCGCTCCTGGAGTGCGTCATCCCGAGCGCAGCCGTTTTTCAGGCGGAGCGAGGGATCTGGCGCGGGATCTCATCGCTGTTTGTAGCATCTAGCGCTCTGGGCTGTCTGTGACGAGTGAACTTTGTGGCTGTGGATTGCAGCGTTGGGTCCCGCTAAGCTACACGCGAGATCCCTCGCCCCGCTGGTGAAAACGCGGGGCTTCGGGATGACGCAGTATGGAAGGATGCGAGGCTTTTTCTACTGCCTGGAAAGATAAACTTGCGCCCAATCGCCGGGACACGGCCTATCGTCGTGGCCGTGACTGGCGTGGGCTTGAATGTCCCATATACTGCGCATCTCCTCCGGAGACATAATTTCGTCGGGATGCGCGCCGCGGGCCGCATCAAGCCGTTGGTATTTCTCATCCAGCAAAGGGCAGATCACGACTTACCTCTAGACATTTGATGTTCCGATTCCACGCAAAGTTACGTTCAAATTCAGCCGCTTAATGAGGTTCATCGGCTGCTCATCGTCGGCCGAGCCCGGGAAGTCCTCCTGAAACGAACCACAACGGTTCCCCTGCATGCTTCTTCTTAGCTTTCTTTTTTCTACTCTTCCTCGTACTGGAGACAGGCAGCCCTAAGCGCTTGCGCCTTGTTTTCGTTGCTTCCTTTTCGTCTTTGTTCCTTTGCCGGATTTCCTGGCCTAGGCGTTTCATCATCTTCGTCTCTTCTCTTCTAGCATTTCAAGACCTCACCACCCTCGGGTTTGCAGCATGTGCGCTTCGTCCAGACCTGCGACGGCCAGGCCTTTCATGGCTCCCTGCAGGTCTTCGCTGACCTCAAGTAATACTTTAGGGTCATTGAAGTGGGTGGCGGCTTTCACGATGGCTCTGGCGCGCTTTTCGGCTTCTTCGGGGTCGGCGAAGGTGGTGCTGTCTTTCATGAAGATGCCGCTGCCGACGAAGACGGCTTCGGCTCCGAGCTGCATGACCAGGCTGGCGTCGGCGGGGGTGGCGATTCCTCCGGCGCTGAAATTTGGTACTGGGAGCTTCCCTGCTTTCGCAACCATCTTTATCAGCTCGTAGGGCGCTCCGTGCTCTTTGGCTTTGGCGTAGAGTTCTTCTTCGCCTAGCACCGTTAGGATTTTCATTTCCTGCACAATCTGGCGGATGTGCTTGACGGCGTGGACGACGTCGCCAGTGCCGGCCTCGCCCTTGGTGCGGATCATGGCCGCGCCTTCGGCGATGCGTCGCAGAGCTTCGCCGAGATTGCGCGCGCCGCAGACGAATGGAACCTTGAAGGCGTGCTTGTCGACGTGGTGGGCTTCGTCGGCGGGCGTGAGCACTTCGGATTCGTCGATGTAGTCGACGCCGAGTTCCTGCAGAATCTGGGCTTCGGCAAAATGTCCGATGCGGCACTTGGCCATCACTGGGATGGACACGGTGGCCATGATCTCGCGAATCTTCTTCGGCGAAGCCATGCGGGCCACGCCGCCTTCGGCGCGGATCTGCGCGGGGACGCGCTCAAGGGCCATGACGGCTACGGCGCCGGCTTTTTCGGCGATCGCGGCCTGCTCGGCGTTGGTGACGTCCATGATGACGCCGCCTTTTAGCATTTCGGCTAGGCCGGTCTTCAGGCGGAGGGAGGTCGGATGTACCGTTGTTCTGAGACATGGGTGGACTCTTTTCGCAATCGCGAAGGATGGGCGCGTAGCGCCGGTAACAGTTCATTTTACAACGGCGGTGCCGTAGATCGCCTCACATCCACTCTATCTTTTGAAGAGGAGAAGTAAAGTCACGCCGACGCCGATGAAACTCCACAGGCTTGTTGCGACAATAAGCTCAACCCGCCTGATCTTGGCCGAGCGCTTGGGAGTGTTCTTAGAGCTTCGATAAACACCGTAAAACCTGAGACCCAGCGCGAGCGCCACTAGAATTGCAGTGGGGATGCGCACGGCATTCGGTGCGTCCCACCAAATCTGCTTGTCGCTGGGCAACATGGTCGGCACGATTAACGGACATTGTACTTCGCGAACATTTTCGTAGGATCGATGGCGATGAAAGTCCCGCGGCTGCGGGCCATCACTTCATTTTTTTCGTTGAGAATTTCTGCCGCGTTGATGTGTTTGCCGCCCCGTACTTCGATCTCGCGGCCTTCCACGCGCAGCGGCTTATGCAGCGGCACGGGCTTGAGATACTCCACCGTCATTTCGCGCGTCAGGGCGACGACGTGGCGCAGCTTGTTGACCTTGCCCATGGCGTCATCGAGGATCGATGCGATGATCCCGCCGTGGCAGTGCCCCGGCGGTCCGGTATAGCGCTTGCTCAGCCGGAAGCGGCAGACAAACGTTCTGCGCTCTTCGTCGAGGATAAACTTGAGGCGCATGCCGTCGGGATTATTCATGCCGCAGACGAAGCAGTTATTCTTCTGCATCTTCATGTAGCGGGTTTCGTGGCCGTGGGGCTTGGATGGCATGGGGTGATTTTAACTGATACAAAACTTGCGACGGATCTTCGCGGATTGGCACGGATCAAGAGCGAGATCTTTAACACAGCGGACACAGAGGAGCACAGGGTAGTTCAACGAGACATATCTCATGAAACGCATTCTTTTATCGTGGAGCAGCGGTAAAGACAGCGCCTGGAGCCTGTACGTCCTGCGGCAGCGTGGCGAGTACGAGGTGGCCGGTCTCCTGACGACATTCAATGAAGCCGCCGACCGCGTAGCCATGCATGCGGTGCGGCGCGAACTGGTGGAATGGCAGGCGGCCGCTGCCGGGCTTCCGCTCTGGGCGGTTCCCCTACCCTGGCCCTGTTCGAATGAACAATATGAATCAGCGATGGCCCTTACTTGCGCCAAAGCGGTCGCCGAGGGCATTGCCGGGGTAGCATTCGGCGATCTGTTTCTCGAGGACGTGCGCGCTTACCGCGTGAAGCAGATGAAAAACACGGGTCTGGAGCCGCTATTTCCGGTGTGGGGGCTGCCGACGCCCGCGTTGGCCCAAGAAATGATTGCCTCCGGCATGCGCGCGAAGCTGACCTGCATCGACACAAAGCAGCTCGATGCTTCTTTCGCCGGCCGCGAATTTGACGAAGCTCTGCTGGCGGCTCTGCCGGCCGCAGTCGACCCTTGTGGCGAACTCGGAGAATTCCATTCTTTTGTATATGCCGGACCAATGTTCAACGCGGCCCTGCCGGTTGTAGTAGGCCAGCGTATAGTTCGCGACCAGTTTGTGTTTGCCGATCTTTTATGTTTTTCGTAACTGGTTTGGTTCTATCCGCGGGAATCGGTGAAACCGGCCGGTGGCCGATTTTTTCTTTCTTGCGCAAGCCACTTGCATTATCCTCAAGCGGCTGTGGTAAACTCGCCGCCGACCGTTGATCGCGCTGTGGGGCGCGGCAAAACGCATTTCGTGGTGCGGTTCGGTATCCGGAGGACTGGGGAATGGGTCTCGCGTTACTGCTCGTCATCTGGCTGATCACCCTCGCCAGCACATATTTCTTTGTCGCGAAAACGTGGTGGCTCCCCGTGGGCGCCTCCGCCGCCACGGGATTTATCGACGGACAATTCACCTTGACGCTGGTCATCATGGGAATTGTCTTTCTCGCGGCGCAACTCTCCCTCGGCTACCTCGCCTGGAGATATCGCGAGCAACCCTCCTCGCCGCCGGTCGATTATTCCCACGGCAACATCAAGCTCGAAGTGGTATGGACGGTGCTCACCACCATTCTCTTTGTCGGCCTGAATCTGATGGGCAGCAGCGTGTGGGCCAGCCAGCGCTTCGATCAAGCCGGGCCGGGCGCAGTGCAGGTTGAGGTCACGGGCATGCAGTTTGCCTGGTACTTCCGCTATCCCGGACCCGACGGCACCTACGCCGGCACCAGCGTCAAGTTAATGGACCCCTCCGCTGGCGGCGAAGCCGCAGTCGGTCTGAACACTTCCGATCCTTCGGCCAAAGACGACGTGGTCACCGGCACCATGTATCTGCCGGTCAATCGCGAAGTCGACCTCAGCTTGCGCTCGGTCGATGTGATCCACAGTTTTTTTGTGCCCAACCTGCGCTTCAAGCAGGATGCGGTGCCCGGACTCAATATTCACATGCACTTCACGCCCACCGAGATTGGCGAGTATGAGATTGTGTGCGCCGAACTCTGCGGCTTGGGACATTACAAAATGCACGGCATGGTACACGTCGTCAGCCAGGAAGACTTCGATAAATGGCTGGCGGCACGGGAGGCGGAGAAACAATAATGGCAACCCCGGCAGCCCCTCACGCTCATGAGGGACCTCAAGGCTTCATTCGGAAATATATTTTCAGCCTCGATCACAAAGTCATTGGCATTCAATATTTCTTTCTGGCGCTGACGGCGGTGTTTGTCGGCATGTTCCTCTCATTGCTGATGCGCATCCACCTGGTATGGCCGCTGGCCAATCTGCCGCTGGTGGGCGAGATCAAGCCCGAGATGTATCTCAGCCTGCTGACCATGCACGGCACCATCATGGTGTTCTTCGTGCTGACCACGGCGCCGCAAGGCGGGTTCGGAAACTATTTTCTGCCCATCCAGATCGGCGCGCCCGACATGGCGTTCCCAGTGCTGAATATGATGTCGTTCTGGACAACGTTTGTCGGCTTCGTCGTCATCATCGCCGCATTCTTTGTGAGCGGTGGCGCCCCACTGCATGGGTGGACCGGTTATCCGCCACTGAGCGCAATCCCGCAGGCTGGCCCCGGTGAGGGACTGGGCGCTGATCTTTGGATCACCAGCATCGCGATTTTCTGCCTGGCGTCGCTGATGGGCGCGCTGAATTTCCTCACCACCACGCTCGATATGCGCGCCAAAGGCATGACCATGATGCGCATGCCGCTCACCGTCTGGTCATGGTTCATCACCGCGATCCTCGGACTGCTGGCCTTCGGCGTGCTGCTTTCGGCGGGCATTCTGCTGCTGCTCGACCGCAACCTGGGCACCAGCTTTTACGTGCCGCTGGTCGTGGTCAACGGACAGATTATGGGCCACAAGGGCGGCTCGCCGCTTCTCTGGCAGCATCTGTTCTGGTTCTTCGGACATCCCGAGGTTTACATCGCAATCCTGCCCGGCATGGGCGTGACTTCGCAGATTCTCTCGACCTTCTCGCGCAAGCCCATCTTCGGTTACAAAGCGATGGTCTATGCCATGCTCGCCATCGGATTCTTTGGCTTCATGGTTTGGGGCCATCACATGTTCATGAGCGGCATGAGCCCCTACTCGGCGTTTGCGTTCTCCCTGCTCACCATGTGCATCGGGGTGCCTTCCGCCATCAAGACGTTCAACTGGCTGGGCACGATGTATAAAGCGCGGATTCGCTTTCAGACGCCGATGCTGTACGCCATCGGCTTCGTTTCCCTGTTTGTCTCCGGTGGATTGAGCGGGCCGTTCCTGGCGCAGCCGGTGCTCGATATTCAATTGCACGACACCTATTTCGTGGTCGGGCACTTTCACCTGATCATGGGCGTGGCCGCGATCTTCGGCATGTTTGCCGCGACTTATTACTGGTTCCCAAAAATGTTCGGCCGCATGATGAATGAGACCTGGGGACGCATCCACTTCTTCATCACCCTGCTCGGCACCTACGCCATCTTCATGCCCATGCATTATCTCGGCATTGCGGGCGGTACGCGGCGGTATTCGCAATACACAGAAGTGGCGTATCTGGCGAAGTTGATGCCCCTGCACCAGTTCATGACCTACGCTGCGATCATCACGATCGCGGCGCAGTTATTTTTGTGATCAACCTGTTCTGGAGCATGTTCAAAGGCCCCAAGGCGAGCGACAATCCCTGGGAGGCGACGACGCTGGAATGGACTACGGCGACGCCTCCGCCGCACGACAATTTTGGCGGCGTGACGCCGGTGGTGCACAACGGTCCCTACGAATACGGCGTTCCCGGCGCAGCCCGGGATTACGTGATGCAGACGGATCCGCCGATGGGACGGGCACTAGAGTGGCACAGTTCCGTAGGGACTGCACTGCTCGCGGAGTGGGCGCTTATCGGCAATCGAACGCACGCAGCATCGATGGCGACTTACATCCCAACCCGTCCGATCGACCACGAAGGCCACGGCCTACAGCCGCCCGCGCCTCCGCAGGGCGGAGGCGACGACTCCTGCGGGGACGGCTTGCCTAACTATGGCGCGCGCCTGCGCCGGGCCCGGCTGGGAATGATCTGCGCCATCATGACGGTCAGCATGGTGTTTGTCTCGCTGACCAGCGCCTATGTCGTACGCCGCGGCTTGCCCACGTTTGACGACAGCACCCGCACCTACGTGCGCGACTGGGGATCGGTCGAATTCCCGTGGCTTCTGCTGGCGATCAATACCGCAATCCTGCTGTTCAGCAGCCTGACCATGGAATTCGCCCGTCGCAGCATCACCCGGCGCGCGGCCCTGGCTCCGGTGCAATCGATTCCCGGAATTTCCCTGGGCAAGCAATCGAATTTTCCCTGGCTCGGGGTCACAGTGGTTCTGGGTTTCGGTTTTCTGATCGGCCAGTGGATCGCGTGGGGCGAATTGAGAAGCCGCGGATTCTTCTGGGCCACCAACCCGGACAGTTCTTTTTTTTATTTATTGACTTCGATCCACGCCGTGCACCTGACCGGTGGCGTGATTGCGCTGCTCTGGGCGGCGGCCGCTTCCCTGCTGCACCGGTCGGTTGAGGATCGCCGAATCGTGGTGGATGTCGCGGCCTGGTACTGGCATTTCATGGCCGTCCTGTGGATTTATGTTTTTGCGCTGTTTGCCTTTGTGCGATAACGGAAAGGGGAATTAAAGAATGGCTGACGCCACTCTGCAACTACGCCGCGGCCGGGCACGGCTCGGCGGATGAGTTTGAAGCGCCGTTGTTCGGGGCTTATTCCAAGAAAGTCGGGATGTGGCTGTTTCTGGCCTCCGATTCTCTGACTTTCGGCGCGCTCTTGTTTGCCTTCAGCTACAACCGCATCTATACGGCGTGGCCGACGCCGTTTGGCAAAGAAAGCATTATTAACGCGACCATCATGACCGCGTGCCTGCTTTCCAGTTCGCTGACCATGGTGCTGGGCGTGTTTGCGGCGCAGCGGCACGACGCATCGCGGACTCGGCTCTGGCTGCTGGCGACCATGGCTTTCGGCACGGCGTTCATCGTGCTGCACGGCATGGAGTGGACCCATTTGATCCATGAGGGGCTGACCCTGCCGATTTGTTCCCGAAGCCCGCCGGCGCAACTGGACACCGAGTACGCGAAGATCTCGACCGGTGTTCCCCAGTTCGCCGCAACGTTCTTCGGCCTCACCGCCATGCACATGCTGCACGTCACCATTGGCGTGATCTATCTGGGGGTGGTTGCGCTGCGCAAGTGGTTCCTGCCTATCCTGGGCATTATCTATGTCGCGGCATACTTTGCGATTCCCTCCGACAGTGTTTTCCATTATCTAGTCCATGCCCTGCTGATCGGGCTGATCGTTTCGGCGGTCATTCTTTTTCTGAAGCCAAAGGACTACGACGCGCAGGATGTCGAGGTCTCCGGCTTGTACTGGCACTTTGTTGACCTGGTGTGGATGTTTATCTTCCCGCTGGTCTATCTGATGTCGACCAAGATTTAGGCTTAAGTACGATCAACCGTGAGCGAGGAACCTTTCCATGCACGATGTAGCGAAGCACGACGATAGCAAGGGCCAGTATTTCTGGGTGTGGGGCGCGCTGCTGGTTCTAACCGCAGTCGAAGTCTGGCTCGGTTACCGGCAGATCTTCGAGCCGGTGCGCATGCTGGAAGTGCTGCTGATCCTGTCGGTGGTCAAGTCGGCATTGATCATCGGATACTTCATGCACCTGAAGTTCGAAAAACCGATCATGCGCTGGTTGCTTGTGCTCTCGGTGACCGCCTGCTTCATCATCATGTACTTTTTCTTTTTCCCGGATGCAGACCGTGTTTTGAGGCTCGGGGTTAAGTAGAATCGCTAAGTAGAAGCGTCGAGTAGAATCGTGAAGTAGAGTCCGTGAAGTAGAATCCGAAGTAAAGCATCGCAATGAAGCTGTTCGTTACCACAATCCGTACCTTGGCGCTGCTCGCAATTTTTTGCGTCGGCGCCGTGCACGCTCTCGCTCAGGGTTGCGCAATGTGCAACGCGGCGGCGAAAAGCTCGCCCAAAGAAGGCCAGGGGGCGCTGAACCGCGCCGTGCTTGTGCTCCTGATTCCACCGGTTGGTTTCATGCTGGTCGGCGCCGGACTGGCCTACCGCTACGGAAAACGCCGCGATCAGGATCCTGATTAAAACCTATCAAGGCCAGCCCGCCAGGCCCGAACACTCACATACGACTCTGCTTTATAATAAAAGATTCGACAGCGCCCTCTAAGCCCGCTGGGGACCTTCCCCGTGCCCGAAGAGACTGCTGCCGTTTCTTTGTCCGATGTCGAGCTCAACCATCGACTGAAAGCATCGTCGTACGCGGCGCCCGCGTCCATAACCTCAAGAACATCGACTTTGAGGTTCCCCACAACGCGTTGACGGTGGTCACCGGGGTCTCGGGATCGGGCAAGTCTTCGCTTGCCTTCGACACGATCTATGCCGAAGGCCAGCGCCGCTATGTCGAGTCGCTGTCGGCCTACGCCCGCCAGTTTCTCGGAGCGCATCGAGAAGCCTGACGTGGATTTGATCGACGGCATCGCTCCTGCGGTGGCGATCAGGCAGAAGAACACGACGCGCAATCCCCGTTCGACCGTGGCCACGGCGACCGAGATTTACGACTACCTGCGCCTGCTGTTCGCCCGCGTCGGCCGCACGTACTGCGCAAACTGCGGCAGACGAAGTAAAGAAAGACACAGTCGACGAAATCGCCGACGCGGTGCTGGCGCTGGATCCCGGAACGCGGGTGCAAGTTGTGTTTCCGCTGGTCACAGCCGTCTCCGCGTCCGCAGGAAGCCGAAGAAAAGGCGCTCGCCCGCGCAAGTCCGCAAGAAGAAGCGCTCCGGCACCGGCTCTCACGGAGCAGCTTAAAGGCGGCTGTTCGAGTCTGCGCAAGGCGGGCTTCAACCGGCTGTATCAGACGGGCCAGGTGTTTGAGTTCTCCACGCCAGAATCGCTGCTGGATATCGACTTCGACCAGCCGGTATTTATGCTGGTGGACCGCCTGGCGGTCTCGCCCGACTCGCGCACCCGGATCGTGGATGCGGTGGAGACCGCGTACCGCGAATCCGGCGAAGTGATTTTCGACCTGCCGCCGCATGATGAGCAAGCGCCGCGCGCGCAGTTGCGGTTTGCGCAGCGGTTCGAGTGCAAGAACTGCAACCTGCGCTACGAAGAACCGGAGCCGCGCCTGTTTTCTTTCAACAATCCTTATGGAGCCTGTCCGCGCTGCCAGGGATTTGGCAACACCATCGATTTCGATCTTGACCTCGTGATTCCCGACTCGCACGAAATCTCTGGGCGAAGGCGCGATCGATCCCTGGAACAAGCCAAAGTACCGGCCGCTGTTTGCCGACATGAAACGTTTTGCCAAGCAGACTGACATTCCGCTCGATGTGCCCTGGGTGGAACTGGAGGCCGCGCAGCAGCGAACTCATTCTCGACTGGCGACGGAAAGTTTCTGGGCGTGCGCGGCTTCTTCGCAGTATCTGGAGCGGAAGAAATACAAGCTGCACATCCGCGTTTTCCTGAGCCGCTATCGCGGATATTCCACTCTGCCCTGACTGCCGAGGCACGCGCCTGCGCATGGAAGCCCGCCAGGTGAAGATCGACGGGAAAAACATTTGCGAAGTCTGCGCCATGACGGTCGAGGATGCGGCAACATTCTTTGCCGGAGTCGAGCTGAGCCCGGAGGAAGCCGACATTGCCGACCGGTTGCTGCAGGAAATCCGCGAGCGCCTGCGCTTTCTCAACGACGTTGGCCTGGAATATTTAACGCTCGACCGTTTGTCGTCGACGCTTTCCGGGAGGCGAAGCCCAGCGCATTCAACTGGCCACGTCGCTGGGGTCGCGGCTGGTGGGCACGCTCTACGTGCTGGACGAGCCTTCGATCGGCCTGCACAGCCGGGACACGCACCGCCTGATCAAAATCCTGCACGACCTGCGCGATCTCGGGAACACGATCCTGGTGGTCGAGCACGATCCCGATATCATGCGCGCCGCCGACCGCATTCTCGACCTCGGTCCCGGCGCAGGGGAAAACGGCGGCAAGCTGATCGCCGCGGGGACCTATGAGGAAATCCTGCAGCAATCCCGCATCGCTCACCGGCCGTTATCTGTCCGGAGGATTTGCGCATTCAGATTCCGGCGGTGCGGCGCCAGCCGGGCCCGCAGCAGATCAAGATCAAGGGCGTGCGCGCCAACAATCTGAAGGGCGTGGACATCTCGCATTCCGTTGGGAATGCTGGTCGCGATCACGGGAGTCTCGGGCTCGGGCAAGTCCACGTTGCTGCACCAGGTTCTCTATCAGGCGTTGGGTGAGGCCAAGAAGCAACGTCACGGGCGCCTCCACGGCGTGCGGCCACATGGGAACGGCTGGAAGGCGACCAGTTCATCGATGAAGTTGTGCTGGTCGATCAATCGCCGATCGGACGCACGCCGCGCTCGAACCCGGTGACCTACATCAAGGCGTTCGACGCCATCCGCGAGCTGTTTTCCTCCCTGCCGGAAGCCAAGAAGCGCGGCTTCGCCTCCGGACATTTTTCCTTCAACATCCCCGGCGGCCGCTGCGAAGTTTGCCAGGGCGATGGAACGGTCACGGTAGAGATGCAGTTTCTGGCCGATGTCGAGCTCATCTGTGAAGAGTGCAAAGGCACGCGCTACAAGGCGACAGTGCTTGAGGTTCGCTACCACGGCAAGAACATTCATGAAGTGCTGAACCTCACGGTGAAAGAGGCGCTGAAGTTCTTCGCCGAAGCCCCCAAGATCACGGAGAAGCTTCGCGTTCTCGATGAAGTCGGGCTGGGTTACCTGCGCCTGGGCCAATCGGCCACGACGCTTTCCGGCGGAGAAGCGCAGCGTATGAAGCTGGCCGCGCACCTCCAGCCTGCCGCGCGCGAGATCGGACGGCCCAGCGCCCGTCCCGACGAAACCGGCCGTCGCCGTCGCATGCTCTATATCTTCGACGAGCCTACCACCGGGCTACATTTTGATGACGTCAGCAAACTCCTGGCCGCTTTTCGCCGTCTTATAGAAGCAGGCGGGTCGATCCTGGTGATCGAGCATAATCTAGAGGTCATCAAGACCGCTGACTGGGTGATCGATCTGGGGCCGGAGGGCGGATCGCGGGGCGGAAAAATCGTCGGTGTCGGCCCGCCGGAAGCGATTGCCAAGTTGCCCGGTTCTTATACCGGCAAATATCTCGCCCGCGTGCTGAATGGACGCGGCCTCAGCGGAAACGGTGTGAACGGGAACAATGGTGTAAACGGGAAGAATGGACCTTCGCGTTCCAATGGAAGCAAGTAAACTTCTTACAGCCTGCGCCTTGGCTCTTATGGCGAGCCTGTGCCCGGCCCAGGACGCGACTCCACCCGCGACTCCGCCCGCCGGGCAGTCTTCCTCCCAAACGCAGCACCGGTCATCCTCATCGTCCTCCCACCACACACAGGTGGATGCCGGGGATTTTAAAGCCTCGGAACTTGCGGCCGCCGAGGCCACAATTGAGAAACATGACTACGCCGCCGCCAAACCCCTGCTTCGCAAGTCGATCGAGCGCGATCCGGACAATTATGTGGCCTGGTTCGACCTCGGTTTCGTGGAAAATGCCCTCGGCAACGTACCGGAGTCGATCGCAGCCTACCGCAAATCAGTGGGAGCGAAGCCCGACGTTTTCGAATCCAACCTGAATC
Organism: uncultured Acidobacteriaceae bacterium; assembly: GCA_963784085.1. Lineage (GTDB taxonomy): Bacteria > Acidobacteriota > Terriglobia > Terriglobales > Acidobacteriaceae > Sulfotelmatobacter. The sequence continues at coordinate 224,477 of CAWAQH010000016.1, forward strand.
TCGGACTCCAACTGGCCAAGAGCGGCGATCCGGAAGCCGAAAAGTTTCTGCGCGCCGCGACCCAGCTCAAACCTACCAGCCGTGCCGACGAAGGTCAGTACCGCGCCTGGCTTTCGCTGGCGCAGACAATCGCCAAGTCGAAGCCCGAAGAAGCGCTCGCCGCCTTTCAATATGCCGCAACTCTTCAACCAAAAGAACCGGAACCGCATCTTTCCGCCGGCCAGCTTCTGGAGCGGGAAGATAAATTCGCCGACGCCGAACAGGAATACAAGCGGGCGCTGGCCCTCGATCCGGAGTCCGGCGATGCCGTCCTGGGTCTGGCCGATATCTACATGCGCGGGCGCCGTTTTCCCGAGGCGGAAGACTATCTGCGCAAGGTGGTGGCGACGCATCCGGACTCTGCGCCTGCTCACATCCAGTTGGGGCGAGTGCTCGCGGCCGAGGGCAAGACGGATACTGCCATCGCCGAACTGAAAACGGGAATCAAGCTCGCGCCGGCGGACGATTCCGCACTACGTGATCTGGCTGATCTGTACTTCAACGCCAGGAAAAATGATTTGGCCGAGGCTGCCTACCGTGCGCTGCTCGTGGCTCATCCCAACGACGCTGAACTCCATCGTGGCCTCGGTCAGGCACTCCTGCGGCAGAAGAACTTTCCTGAAGCGCAACAGGAATTCATCGCCGCCGTGAAGCTCAAGCCCGATTATGGCGAGGCCTACGGCGATCTCGCCTTCACGGCGGGCGAGAACAAGGACTACCCTCTGATCCTTCGGGCGCTCGATGCGCGCGTAAAGTTGCTGCCAGAAAATGCGCTCACATACTTTCTGCGGGCTTCGGCCCTCGATCATCTGCGCGATTTTAAGAACGCAGCCGTGAACTATCGCCTCTTTCTCAAGGCCGCGAACGGCAATTATCCTGATTACGAGTGGAAGGCGAAGCACCGGCTCATCGCCATTGAACCGAAGAAATGAAGAGCCGAAGAAACAAAGAACCGAAGAAATGAAATGAAAACCGAAATAAAGAACTGAAGAAGCAAACACAATGGCTTTCCGGGGACATTCAAGATTCGGGTGGGCTGCAGCGGCGGTCCTTGCGCTGGCGGCGTCTTTCGCGCAGGCCACTAGCCAGGAACCCACCCTCGACGAACTGAAGGCTAAAGTGTCCAGGGCCGGCATTGCCGATCGCCCGCCCTTGTGCATTCAAATCTCCGAACAACAGATGGGCGCTGCCGGCCGGTTCTACACTGCCGGCGACAGCGACCAGGCCAGGGCCGCTCTGGTCGACGTGGTCGCCTTTTCCGAACTGGCCCGCGATTATTCGATTCAGTCGCACAAGCACGAAAAACAGAGCGAGATCGCGATCCGCGCCATGGTCCGCAAACTGGTCAACCTGAAGCACGCGGTTGCGCACGAAGATCAGGAGCAGGTGCAGAGCACCCTCGACAGCCTGCAGCGTATTCGCGACGATCTGCTGGCCGCGATGTGGTCGAAAGGAAAGAAACAATAACGATGATGACCCCCCTTCGCGCGCGCACGTATCTGGCCCTGCTGCTGCTGGTGGCTGCGGCGTCCCCGGCCCAACACCGCCGCGACCCCTTCACCCCCGCCGAGGTCGATCAGATCCGCGACGCCAGTTGGGAGCCCATGAAACGCCTCTCCCTCTACGTGGAGTTCGCCCGCGCCCGGCTGATTGCGCTTGAGCAGATGCGCGCCGATCCTAAAATCAAAGACCGCCCGCAACAGACTCACGACAAGCTCGATGACTTCCTGCTTATCTACGACGAACTGAACGACAATATTGATACCTACGTTGGCCGCAAGGACGATATCCGCAAACCGCTGCGAGCAGTCATAGCCGGTGACGATCTTTTTCAGGCCAAATTGCGAACCTTGAGGGACGCGCCCGGCGTCTCTTCGGAAGAAGCCCGGCAATATCAGTTTGTTCTCACAAGCGCCCTCGATACAGTCACCAGTTCGGCCGAAGACCATCGCAAGCTTCTGGACGAGCAGGAAGAAGCCACGAAGCACAAGAAGAAACCCGACGCAAAAACAGCTGGCGATAAATCAGAATGAGCAGCCGTGCTAATCTACCAAAACCGTGCGCACCGTCTTGCTTGAGATTTTCCATGAGGAACACCGCCAACTGCGCCCCGGCACCGCCCCGCCCGAACTGAAAATCGAATTCTTCGCTTTCGCCAACGTCAACAACACCATCCGCCTGCGCGAAGGCCGCCTTTTGGTAAGGCTTTCCGACCTACTGGAGGGCGCGCCCGAGCCGGTCGTGCGCGCCATTGCCCACATCCTGCTGGCCAAGATGTACCGCAAGCCGATCGATCCCAGACAGTCCGCTCGATACCGGAAATATATCGGCAGCCACGAACTGGTCAGCAAGGCGCACCTGGTGCGTCAAATGCGCGGACGCAAGCAACTCCACTCCCCGCAGGGCCGCATCTACGATCTCGACGCAGTTTTCGAAGACCTGAACCGCCGCTTCTTCCACGGCCTGCTCGGCCGCCCGCGCATGAGTTGGAGCCCGACCAAGACCCGCCGAATCCTGGGCCATTACGATCCCGCGCACAATGCCATCGTCATCAGCCGCATCTTCGACCAGTTCCTGGTGCCGCGCTACGCGGTCGAATACATCGTCTATCACGAAATGCTGCACCTGAAGCACCCCGTAAAACTGCGCGGCAGTCGGCGCTGTGTGCACTCCTCGGAGTTTCAGGCAGATGAAAAGTTGTTTCCGCAGTTGGACCGTGCCAACGCGTTTCTGAAAAGGCTATGAGCCAGAGCCCAAAGTTGTACTGCAAAATTCTGCATCTTGACACCCCCGGGCTGGCTTACTATAGTCGGCACATCTCGCCTCCCCCGGCACGGGCCGAATCCCGTGCCTGGCCGAAGATGATTCCGACCTCATCGGCCCGAGCCAACGAAAACTGAATCGGAGTTCCGCTATGCGGTCTTTCAGATTCGCGATCCTAGTTCGGCTCATCCTAGTTCTGCCTATAGGAGTTCCTCTGCTTTCTGCTCAAAACGCCGGCAGCGCGAACGGCTATGCAGACTTCGGAATAGGCTCAAACGGATTGATTTCGATTGCGGTCTCACCGGCCAATCCCTCGGTGCAGGTGAGCGCCACCGAGCAATTTCACGCGACCGGAACCTTCACCGGGGGCCAGACTCAGGACATAACCAAGTCCGTTACGTGGAGTTCCAGTGCGCCAGCGGTAGCCGCCATCAGCAATGCCGCAGGCACGCAGGGCCAGGCAACAGCGCTGGCCGCGGGCGCCACCACCATCAAGGCCAGCCATACCGGAATCAGCGGCACAGCATCACTCACGGTGACGGCCGCGCCCGCGCAGGCGAATGTCTATGTGGTTTTTCCTCCCGCCAGCGGCGTAAACAATACGCACTTCATGAACACGGTTATGAACCAGCCAACCATTGCAGGCGTAACCGTTCCCATTCAGTGGACGCAGGTCGAAACCGGCACGCCCGGCCCGGGAACTTGCACCCCGTCGGGCACCGACGTGTGCCAGCAGGATGCCTTCGGATGGACCCACACCTACAACTGGTCCACGATCGATTCGGCCAATGAGCAATGGTTTGCCGCGCAATCAGGCGCTAAGAAAGTGAATATGCTGTTGTTTGGTATCAGCGGCGCATCCGATATTTGCCAGTCCACAAACACCTGCTCCAACCGCGACACACCGTATTACGTCACCACATCCAGTTGGGTGACGCACACGGCGGCCGCCACTCAGGATTTCATCAATAGCAGCCGCGATGGCTGCAGCGATTACGCGGGACTGGTCACCACCTCCATGACGCGCAGTAAAACCGGCGTGGTCACCGTCACCGAGAATGCTCACGGATACAAAAATGGCGACGCCATCTGGATCTCAGGAACCACCCCCGCCAGTTACAACATCGCGCAGGAAAATGTCACTGACGTGCAGGTTGCATCGAACATTCTTACCATCACGGCAAGCAACAGTATTCCGGTGGGCACGCTGGTCACGTTTCGCAACCTGAAGAAAGCCACTTTTCTGAACGGGGATACAGTGACCGTCCTGACTGCGTCTTCCACGCAGTTTACCGCGACCCTTTCCCATGCCAACTACGGCCCCACCAAGGAAACGGCCGGCACAGCAAACCCTCAGGGAGTGACTGTCCAGAACGCCACCACCAATACTTTTCAATACCAGACTGCAGTTCTCACCGCAGGCAAGGCGACTACTCCGGGCACCGTGATCAGCGTGCAGCAGTCCTGGCCCGTTCCCTATGAGGCGCCTTACACCACGGCCTGGGAAGCGTTCATCGCCGCTGCGGTGATTCACTTCAACCACTCGCCGAACTTATCGCAGATTGCTTACATGAGAATAGGCAGATCGGTCGGCGGAGAGGCCTATCCCTATTGCACTGGCAATCTCGAACTGCTGCCCGCGCCCAACACCTACACCAAAGCAGGCTGGCTGCAGGTACTACGCCGAGATTGGCGATTTTGTGCAGGAGCAGAATCCGCTGATGCAAATCATGGATCCTCTCAACGAAGCGGGCACGCCCGTCGACCCTTCCTACGGAACGGCCGAAGCGGCGATTTCCGTGACCAATCAGAACGGGCTCGGACATGTGAACGGCTTCGGCAGCCAGGGAATGCGGGCCACCGACATCACCAACTATGCTGAGGGCGCCTACTGCGCCTCCGACTGGTGCGGAACCTTCAACACCTACTATCAAACCATCCCTTATCTTGAACTGCAGCAGCGCGATCTCTCCGATCCAGCCGGTCTTACTGGCAGCCTCACCGGCGATCTCCGGCCCCTGGTTCCCTTTGCTCTCGATCGGCACATGACCGTGCTTGAGCTTTACACGCTGGACGCCCTGCTGGCCTATGACCCCAATTACTGCGTTCTTACGATGCCGGATACGGGTGCGTGCACGACCGGGAGCGTTTCGGTTGCCCCCACGGACTTGCCGCCAACCGATCTCCCCGCGCAGAACCAGTATCCCTACTTTCAATTGGTAGGTCAGCCTGGGCAAAAAGGCGCGACTGGCGACGGCTCTTATGCTGCCACGTTCAACAGCACTCAAGAGGCAAAGTAAGAACTCGCGGTAGAGTCATATTCCCGTCCAACCCCCCATTTCCTCCATGTGATGCAGATCCCGCACGCTGACGGCTCGGCGGATTGACGCCCTCGCGGCCAGCAGCATATCCTTTTAGTTGAAATTGAAATTCATTTTCAAGATCATTAGGTCTCGGAAATGGGTCTTGGGAACGAGCATCATATACATATAAATGCTGCAAGCATTCATCATCACGTTGCGCGAGGGTGTTGAGGCCGCTCTCATCGTTGGCATTACCCTGGCCTATCTCAACAAAATCGGCCGTAACGACCTGCGCAAAGCCGTCTACGCCGCTCTGGCTGCTGCCTTCGCCGGCAGCATCGGTATGGCCATCGTAATCTCGCGGCTCAAGTGGAACGAAGACGTCTTCGAAGGCTGGATCATGCTGGTCGCCGCCTTCTTTGTCGTTACCATGGTGGTTTTCATGATGAAGACGGGCCGCAAGCTGAAAGGCCAGATCGAAGGAAAAATCGGCCTGCTAGCGGGAGGAGACGCCTCGATCGGTCTCTTTTTCTTCGTTTTCCTCATGGTGCTTCGCGAAGGCGCGGAAACCGTGCTGATCCTTTCCGCCGTCACGCTAAACTCCACCGAACTCACGGGCTTTCTGGGCACTCTTCTGGGCGTGCTGTGCGCCATCGCCTTCGGCGTCATGTTCGTCAAAGGCAGCGTGCGCGTTAACCTGCAGAAATTCTTCAAAGTGACGACCGCGATTTTATTTCTGGTGGCCGTACAGTTGGTCATCTCCGGACTGCATGAACTTTCGGAAAGCGGTGTGATTCCATCGTCGAAGCGCGAAATGGCCATTATCGGCCCGATCGTGCGCAACGATCTTTTCTTTTTCGTGACAATTTTTGCCCTGGCCGCGCTGATGATTTTATTTGACGCCAAGCGCCGCCAACCGTCGATTGAAGCCGCTTCGCCCGCCCAACGCCGTAAGGCAGCCTGGACCGCCCGCAAAGAGCGCCTGTGGATGGGTTCCGTCTACGGTTTCTCGTTCGTTTTCATTGCCCTCGTCACCGCCGAATTCATCTACGCCAAGAGCGTGAGCGCGCTCTCGCCCGCCACAGAAATCGCATTTACGAACGGCGAGGTGACCATCCCCCTGTCGCAAGTCTCCGATGGCGACCTGCACCGCTTTCAGGCGCAGGAAAACGGTAAGCAGATTCGCTTCTGGCTCTATCAAAAGCCGGATGGCAAAATCGCCACCGTCCTCGATGCCTGCGAGATCTGCGGCGCGGTCGGCTTTTACAAGTCGGGGAACGGGGTCGTTTGCAAAAACTGCGCGGCTCCCATCAATCCCCAATCCGTGGGCTCGGCCGGCGGCTGCAATCCGATTCCGCTGAAGGCAACGCAGACTGCGGACTCCGTGATCATTCAGGAGGCGGACATCGCGGCCGGCAGCCGTATGTTCGAAAAGCAGTAGCCCATGTTCGCCCGGCTCGTCTACGAATCCTTTCGCCGCCAGAAACGAAGCAAGTTGCTGGCCGGAGTGGCCATCACCCTCGGTGTGGCTGTTGCCACGGCGATGATCGCAGTCGCCACCGACATCGGCGACAAAATCAATCGCGAGTTGCGCACCATCGGCGCCAACCTGCTCATCACTCCGCAGGAAGACACGCTCGACGTGGAAATCGGCGGCGTCAACCTCAAGCCCCCAACCGACGGCGCATTTCTCAGCGAAGCCGACCTGCCCAAAATCAAAGGGACCTTCTGGCACAACAACATCACGGGCTTCGCGCCCATGCTGCCGGTCACGGTCGAACTGCAACGCAACGGCCACCGCGAAAATCTCACCCTGCTGGGCACCTACTTTGCAAAACAGGTTGCCTACGGCAACGAGAGTTTTGTCACGGGCGTGCGCACCACGCACCCCTGGTGGAAAGTTTCGGGCGCGTGGCCCGACGATAACTCGCGCGATGTTTTGCTCGGCGAGCGCCTGGCAGCGAAGCTTTCCGCGAAACTCGGCGATGAAGTCGCGCTTTCAGGCCGCACGCTCCGCGTGAGCGGAATCCTCTCTACCGGCAGCGTCGAAGACGATCAGGTAACAGCGCCCATTTCCCTGGCGCAGGAAATTCTCGGCAAACCTGGCGCAGTGCGCCGTGTCTACGTCAGCGCTCTCACCAAGCCTGAAGACGCCTTCGCGCGCCGCGACCCCAAGAGCATGTCAGGCGCGGTGTATGACCGCTGGTATTGTTCGCCGTATCCGCAGTCGATAGCGTTTCAGTTGCAGGAGGCGATTCCGCATTCCCACGCAGAGCAGATTCGCCAGGTGGCGCAGAACGAGGGCGCGGTGCTGACGCGCATTGAGGGACTGATATTTCTGATCACGCTGGCTGCCCTGATTGCCTCGGCCCTGGCAGTTTCGGCCGCAATGGCAACGGCAATCTTCGAGCGCAGCGCAGAAGTGGGTTTGATGAAGGCCCTCGGCGCAGGCCGCATCGCAGTCGCCGCGGTGTTCTTTGCCGAAGCCACGCTGCTCGCCTTGTTGGGAGGCCTGGTTGGCTTCGCCACGGGTTCGATGCTGGCCCACCGGATCGGCCATTCTATTTTCAATTCTGAGATCGCAATTTCGCCCGTGCTCCTTCCGGTAATCCTGGCCATCGCGGTCATCGTAACGTTCGCCGGAAGCGCCGCTGCCATCCGCAAGGCCGTGGGTCTCGACCCGGTGTTCGCGCTGCGAGGTGAACTGTGAGCACCACGGGCTCGAACTCGGCGCAGGAACTGGCCGCCGCCCGCGCCCATTCTCCACACACATCCATGTTTATCCGGATGCTGCTGCGTGCCGCCGTCCTTCGCCGCGGACGCGCCGCCGCCGCTCTGCTGGCCATGGTTGTGGCCGCTGCCGTGGGGACGGCCATGCTCAATCTCTACGTTGACGTGCAGTCCAAGCTGCGCCGCGAATTCCGCAATTACGGCGCGAACATTATTGTTGTCGGCAAAGACGGCGCTTCCCTGCCCGCTAATGCTCTCGCCCACGCTGAATCCGCCCTCGCAGGCCGCGGTGTTGTCGCCCCCTTTGCTCTGCTGGTGGCTCGAACCAGCGATGGCCAGCCCATCGTGGTCGTAGGCGCGGATTTTGATCGCGTAAAGCAACTCGACCGCTGGTGGTCGGTCAGCAACTGGCCCGCCTCTCCACAACAAGCGCTGATCGGCGTGCGCGCCCTTTCTGTGGTCTCGCCGAAGAATCAGCCCTTCGACCTCAGCTTTGAGGGCCGCACGATTCACCTCACGCCCGCTGGAACCGTACAAACTGGCGCGGCCGAAGACAGCCGCATCTATCTTTCGCTCGCGGATTTTACTTTGTGGACTGGAGTTCAACCTTCCACCCTCGAAGTTGCGGCCACGGGCTCGACCGAAGAGATCACTACGATCATGCAGCAGCTCGGGCAATCGATGCCGGCGGCGGACGTCCGCCCGGTGCGGCAAATTATGGAAGGCGAAGCCCGCGTCCTGGGCAAGACGCGCTCCACGCTGATGGCCGCCACCACGCTGATTATCCTCACCGCCGCGTTGTGCGTTCTCTCCACGCTCATGGGATGGGTCTTTGACCGCCGGCGTGATTTCGCGATCATGAAGGCTCTCGGCGCCTCCGACTGGCTTTTGAACGGATTTTTCGCAGCCGAAGCCGTCGCCATGGGCGCGACCGGGGCGATCATTGGATTTATTATGGGCATTGGCATCGCGGCTTGGATCGGCCAGGTCAACTTCCACGCCGCCGTCGTGCCTCGTTTCGGTATCTTGCCTCTGATCATGGCTGGTAGCATGATTGTGACGCTGCTTTCGGCGATCCTGCCGATCGCGCAATTGCGCCGCGTGCAGCCCGCCGTCATCCTGAGGGGAGAGTGAAATGATTCAGATCAAAGACGTAACCAAACTCTACCCCGCGAAGGAGGCTGGGAATCCCGCTTTGAACAGTTCCATCCACGCCCTCGACCACATCTCGCTGCATGTGGCGCAGGGCGAATGGCTCTCGATCATGGGTCCTTCGGGATCCGGCAAATCGACGCTGGTGAATCTGATCGGATGCCTTGACCGCCCCACTTCCGGCGAAATCTGGCTCGATGGCCAAAACATTGCCGGCGTTTCCGCCGCCGAATTGAATCGCGTGCGCGCGGAAAAAATCGGGTTCGTATTCCAGCAGTTTCATCTCATTCCCTACCTCACTGCCGTCGAGAACATCATGCTCGCGCAATACTTCCACAGCATGACCGACGAAAAAGAGGCGATGGAAGCGCTAACCCGCGTGGGCCTCGGCGACCGCGCTCAGCACCTGCCCTCGCAAATGTCAGGCGGGGAGCAGCAGCGGGTCTGCATCGCGCGCGCCTTGATCAACGATCCCAAGATCATCCTGGCCGACGAACCCACCGGCAACCTCGATGCGGTCAACGAAGAAATCGTTCTGCGCCTGCTGCGCGAGTTTCATCAGCAGGGGCGCACCATCGTGATGGTCACGCACGACCCGGTGGTGGCGCGCCTGGCCGACCGCCGCATCGAATTCCATCACGGCAAGATCGCATCGCAGGAAGTGTTTGCCATGGCCGACGAAGAGCAGTTCGACGAAGTGCTCGAAGAACTTTGGGCGCTCGAAGAACACGGCGAAATTGCCGAGGTCGAGCGCATGGAAGTCCACGGCGCGCTGCCGGTCAGCATCGCAATCGAAAAAATGATCGCCATGGGACTGGTGGTTTCCGCGCCGCATCCCCCGGAGACGCACGACCACAAGCCATTCGTAAATCCCTGCCACGACGCGCTGAAGCCCGTATCCGGCTTCGCAGGGCGACGGCACACTGATCGTCGAACTGACGCCTCGCGGCCGCGCGCGCGCCGGAAGCATCATCCGCCGCCACCGCCTCGCCGAGCGCCTGTTTACCGACAGCCTCGCCATGGACAGCGAATCCGAAATCGAGCAGCAAGCCTGCAAATTCGAGCACATCCTCTCGCCCGAAGCCACCGACAAAATCTGCACCTTCCTGGGCCATCCCCGCACCTGCCCGCACGGCGCGCCCATTCCGCCGGGAACGTGCTGCGGAAAAAGCTCCGCACTCGTTGCCGACACAGTTTCCGGGCGCCACCGGGTCTGACGTTTCTACGGCTGTTATTATCGATACGCGGTTGCATCCACCATGCACGATCCACGTCCCACTATCGGCGTTTTCGACTCCGGCTTTGGCGGCCTCACCGTCCTTAAAGCGTTACTTGAACTAATCCCCGACGCCGATTACCTGTATTTCGGTGACACCGCACGCCTTCCCTACGGCTCAAAGTCTGCCGAGACCGTGGCCCGTTACGCCGTCGAAGCGGCTCATTATCTCGAAAGCCGTGGAGCCGGGCTACTGGTGATCGCCTGCAACACCGCGACCGCTCTGGCCCTTGACCGCATCACATCCGCGGCTCACGTCCCCGTGGTTGGCGTAGTCGAACCTGGGGCCGAAGCCGCCGCTGGCGTCACGCGGAACAAGAAAGTCGTCGTCATCGGGACCGAGGCCACAGTGAGCAGCCACGCTTATCGCAAGGCACTTGAGACCCGCGGTCTCAGGGCGCGCGAGAAGGCGTGTCCTCTGCTTGTGCCGCTGGTGGAAGAAGGGTGGGTCGAGCATCCGGTGGCCGAGCAAGTCGCACGCATCTACTTGAGCGAGGCCTTTGCCGATGGTTTCGAGGACGCCGACGCACTGGTTCTTGGATGCACTCACTATCCGTTACTCAAGCCGCTGTTGCACCGCGTGGTGCCGGTGCATGTGAGCATCGTCGACTCGGCCGAATCTACGGCGAGAGCCGTTGCCCGCCGCCTGCAGAAGCTTTTCCCGCCCACGCCGCCGATTCATGAAGCGCCGGGCGGAGTGCCACGGCTGGAGTTCTTTGCCACCGATTCGGTCGAGAAATTCCGCCGCCTCGGCGAACGCTTCCTCGGGCGCGCCATCGAAGCTGTCCACCACGTGGACCTGAAGGAATAGAACAGCGAAGTCATCGCACCCGATCGCGGCACAGCCGCCCTCGGCGGCGCGTCAAGCGAAGCTCGGCCAAAACTGCCGTAAGCTTTTGAGCGCAAGCTTCGGATAGCTCGTTCCAGCGCGCAGAATTATTGTGTCCCAGCACTTTCGCGATCACTCCAATCGGAAAACACGTCGAATGAAATTTGACACGCACCTGCTCAACAACGTCATCTGGAACGCGCTGACCACCCGGCAAAGCGAGTTTGCCGAGTCCTGCGGCCGGGCTCGCAGGTTCATCCCTGAGGTCACGTCCCTGTCAGGCTTCAGCGACCCCACGGCGGAATGTTACCAATCGCTGGCCGGACTGCTGACCACGCGCGGCACCATCGCATTATTCCTTGACGAGCCGTACCAGCCACAGCCGGGCTGGGACCTCGTTGCCGCCGCCCCGCTGCTGCAGATGGTCTGCCACGGTGGCGATGCCGCAGCTTCTGGCGATCCGGCAGGCGTTGAACTTGATGTCGCCGAACTTGGTGTCGCCGATGTGGCTGAAATGGTGGATCTCACTGCCCTCACCAAGCCCGGTCCCTTCAACCGGCGCACGCATGAACTGGGCACTTATCTCGGGATCCGCCGCGGCGGCAAGCTCGTCGCCATGGCGGGCGAGCGCCTGAAAGTCCCCGGCTACACCGAAGTGAGCGCGGTATGCACTCACCCCGACCACACCGGCCACGGCTACGCCCGCATTCTGATGATGGAGGTGATGCGCCGCATCCAGCGCCGTGGCGAAACGCCGTTCCTGCATGTCAGGGAAGACAACGCGCGCGCCATCGAGCTATACCACAGGCTGGAGTTTGAAACGCGCGCGCACGTGCATCTGGCAGTGTTGCGGAAGGTTTGTCCCCAGGTTTAGCTGGGAGCTGAGACCGGAGAACCAGTCCCCTGATTACCGATGGGTCAGTACAGATGGATCAGTACAGATGGAAATCGACTTCTATATTCACTTCGTAGGGCACGGGATGGCCATCTTTCATGGCAGGCTCGAACCGCCACGTCTTCATCGTCTTGATCGCGTTTTCATCCAACCCCATGCCCAGGGAAGTGACGACGTGGATATTCGTGGGATTCCCGTTCGCGTCCACAATCAACCCCAGGACGCACACTCCCTGATACTTGGCCTTTCGAGCCTCTTCGGAGAACTCAGGTTCTGGCCCATAAAGCAGTCGCGGTTGCGATGCTCCCATGCCAGGACGAAAAACACCGCCGCCCATGCCGCCGCCTTCACCCGGACCCACACCCGGCCCGTGCCCCGGTCCGACGCCGCCACCTGAGCCTGGCCCGATGCCCCCGCCCGATCCGGGGCCATTTGACGGAATGATCGCGGATGACTTCGGATCCCCGAGATTCGGCATGTTAAGCTGCGCCATCTTGATATCTGGCGGCACCACCACGGTAGGCTCAACTGCCAACTTGGGGTTCTCGTTCCGGATCACAGCCGCCGGAGGCGTAATCTGCTGCATCGAGAACTTTGGCAAACGTCCCTTCGAAGCCTGCAGCACATCGCCATCGCCGCCACCACCGCCGCCGCCAGCCTGCGTTTTCGCCGGTTTCAGTTGATAATCTCCGGGGTCGATCAGCGTGGTAAAGGCCTGCGGCTTGGCTTCCACCTTGGTCACCAGACGCCGCCCCAAAATCGTGCCCCCGATAATCATTGCAATCACAACCACGTGCAGCGCCGTCGAGGTCAGCGCGCCATTTTTCTTGTAGTTGTAGAAACCCCAAATGTCCTTGACCGGGACCGGCTTCGATTCCAGCTTTAGAGGAGGCAGCTTCTTGGGAAAGAAAAACTCGTCCAACCCGCGGAACAAGGACTTATATAGCGGCTCAAATGTATCCGGCGCCAGAAGAAGATGAATCTCTGGCTCGGTACTGCCGTTCGGATTGATTTCTGCTGATGCCATTGAATTTCGGGTTTGTCCTTCGTGCCGCGGCGAGATCAGTCAGCCTTCCGGCGACAGCCCTCTTACACAGATGACCAAGCTTTCCAACAAGTTGCCTCCGGATTCTGTTATCTCATATTCCAGAGCTGATATGACCGCCAACAGGCGATCCAATCCCCCATCCTGCCTCAACCGCTATTAAAATTGTACCCCTTTCGTTCCCCTTTACGAAGTGTATTTCGGGTTCCCCGGTTAGAACTCGTTAGCGTCTTTCGGAGTTAAAGTCTTCTGATCCTGCTATCTGCCGAAAATGCAAACTACACCTGCCGGCGCGTAGACGTTCCCCGCCCCCCTCCCTATAATGAAAGGATTCAATCCCATGGAGAATCCAACCGGGTGCCGCTAGAACTGAAAGCCACCATCAATTTGCCCAAGACCGCCTTCCCCATGAAGGCCAACCTGCCCCAGAACGAGCCCAAAATCCTGGCCCGCTGGGAGGAGATGCGGATCTATGAACGCATCCGCGAGGCCCGCAAAGGTTCGGATAAGGGCACCTTCATCCTGCATGATGGCCCGCCGTACACCAGCGGCCCCATCCACATGGGCACGGCGATGAACAAGTGCCTCAAGGATTTCATCGTCAAATCGAAAACCATGGCCGGATTCGACGCGCCTTACGTCCCCGGCTGGGATTGCCACGGCCTGCCCATCGAGATCAAAGTCGATAAGGAACTCGGCGGCAAAAAGCTGCAAATGCGCCCCACCGACGTGCGCGCCGAATGCCGCAAATACGCGCAAAAATTTCTCGACCTGCAGCGCACCCAGTTCAAGCGCATTGGCGTCTTCGGCCGCTTCGACCGCCCTTACGCCACGATGAACCCGCAGTACGAGTCCGTCGTGCTCTCGACCTTCTTTTCGTTCTACGAAAATGGATTCGTCTACAAAGGCCTGCGCGCCGTCTACTGGTGCATGCACGACGAGACGGCCTTAGCCGAAGCCGAAGTCGAGTACGAGAACCACACCAGCCCCACGGTCTGGGTGAAGTACGCGCTGCTGGATGACCCTGCGAAAATCGATCCCGCGCTCGCCGGGAAAAAAGTTTCAACCATCATCTGGACCACCACCCCTGGACTCTTCCCGCGTCCATGGCCGTGGCTTTTCATCCCGACGAAGAGTACGTTGCGCTCGAATCCGGCGGCGAAGTCTACATCGTGGCATCGAAGCTGGCGAAGGACGTGGCGGAGAAATGTAATCTCCGCGATCCTCAGGGAAACGATCCACGCGAACTCGCCCACTTCCCCGGCCGCAAGCTGGAGCGCCTGAACTTCCAGCACCCGTTTCTGGACCGAAAAATTCTGGGCGTGCTCGCCGACTACGTCACCATGGACACCGGCACCGGCGTAGTCCACACCGCGCCTTCGCACGGCGCAGAAGACTTTATGACTGGCGTCAAGTACGGTCTCGACGCCACCAGCAATGTCGACGAAAAAGGCATCCTGCGCAACGGTCTGCCGGAATACACCGGGCAGTATGTATTCAAAGCGAATCCCATCATCATCGAGTTGCTGCGTGCGCGAGGCGTACTGATGCACGCCGACAAGACCGAACACTCCTACCCGCACTGCTGGCGCTGCCACAATCCGGTGATTTTCCGCGCCACCGAGCAGTGGTTCATTTCCATGGAAGCGCCCATCCCCGGCGGATCCGGCAGTCGAGGTTCGGAGGGCAGTCGAGGTCCCGAAAAAGACACGCTTCGAACTCGTACGCTCGAAGAAATCAAGCACGTAAAGTGGGACCCGGCCTGGGGCGAAGAACGTCTTTCGAACATGATCGCCAGTCGTCCCGATTGGTGCATCTCGCGGCAGCGCGTGTGGGGCGTGCCGATTGCCGTGTTTCTGTGCGAGAGCTGCGGCAAGCCGCTTAATGACCCCGTCATCAATCGCAAGGTCGTCGAGCTTTTCGCTCGCTCCGGCGCCGATGCCTGGTTTACATCCGAGTCCGACACGATCCTTCCCGCAGGCACGAAGTGCCCGCACTGCGGCACCACCAAGTTCGAGAAGGAAACCGACATCTTCGACGTCTGGCTGGAATCCGGCGCAAGCTATCTCGCGTTAGTTGCCGATAAGACCAACGCCGCCCCTACGTATCCGTGGCCCTCCGACCTCTATCTCGAAGGTGGCGATCAATACCGCGGATGGTTCCAGTCTTCCCTGCTCTGCGCCATGGGCACACACGGCACGCCGCCGTACAAAGGCGTCGTTACGCCCGGATGGACGCTCGACGAAAAAGGCCAAGCCATGTCGAAGTCCCGCGGAAATGACGTGGACCCGGTCGATATCGCGAGCCGCCTCGGCGGAGAAGTGGTGCGCATGTGGGTAGCGTCCGTCGACTTCCGCGAAGACGTAGTCGGCTCCGAACGCCTGATGCTCACCGTGGCGGAAAACTACCGCAAGATTCGCAATACATTTCGCTACATTCTCGGAAACCTCGGCGACTTCGATCCGCAAGCCGACGCGGTTCCCTTCGAAAGTATGGAGTCCCTCGATCAGTATATTCTGTTGCCAGACGTCCGATTTCGTCGAGAAATCAGCGGGATGGTACGACGAATTTCGATTTTCATAAGATATATCAGCTGCGTTACCAACTTCTGCATCGTGGACTTGAGTTCGTTTTACTTCGACGTGCTGAAGGATCGGCTTTATATATCTGCTCCAAAATCCGTCGGCCGCCGTTCTGCTCAAACCGCAATATGCGCAATCGGCGAAGCGTTAGTCCGGCTTATGGCTCCCATTATGAGCTTCACGGCAGAAGAAGTTTGGCAATATCTGCCGCATGTCAGCAATCGTGAAGAGAGTGTCCATCTCGCGATTTTCCCGTCTGAGGATAGCTTGGTGGGTAGACGCGGAGTCGTGCGGAGATATTTGTCCCGTGGGGCGCTCGACCAAGTGACTCTGGACGCGCTGGAAGTTCGCACGGAGTGGAATCAGCTTCGCTCCATCCGTGACGAGGTTCTGAAACGTCTCGAAAAATACCGCGATAAGAAAATTATCGGTGGTGGACTAGAAGCTCAACTCACCATCACGGCTTCGGGCGATCTATACTCCGTCCTGAAACGCCACGAAACTCAACTCCGATACCTGTTCATTGTCTCTCTGGTGACGTTGGAGCAAGGATCAAGCAGGACCAGCGGAGCCGTAATAGGAGTCGCAAAAGCCGACGGCGCCAAGTGCGAACGCTGCTGGAACTACTCAACCCGCGTCGGCGAGGATGCAGCCTACCCCACCGTCTGCGAGCGTTGCAGCGCTGTTCTGAAAGGAATAGGGGAACCCAAGTAGCTGGGATTTCATCCCTACCTGAGACGGTCGTTTCCGTTGTAAAATCCACGCGGATCGAACACTCTGTGAACTGGCGAAAACTGCGAACGTTCATGATCACGGTGTTGCTGCTCTCTCTGATTCCCCTCACTCGCTACAACCAGATCGATGTTCCCATTTTGCGTTTCCTCAAAGGCTCCCGCCAGGTTGATTCCCTGTCACTTCACCTCGGCGGCGAGTTCGTCGAGAACAACCTCGGCACCGAGCAAAATGCGGATGGCTCGGTGACCGTTCGCATGATCGCGCAACAATATCTATTTGTACCTCACTGCATTCTTGTTCCCGCCGGAGTCCCGGTCCACCTCCGCATCACCAGCGCCGACGCGGTTCACTCTCTCACGTTCAATGGCATGCCCTATGCTGTGAAGGTCCTGCCCGGCACGATCAGTGAAGCGCAACTGGAATTTCCCAATCCCGGCGAATACAAGACCACCTGCCGCGAGTTCTGCGGCGCCGGTCACTACGCCATGCGCTCGGAGTTCAAAGCCGTTCCCCGCGCTCAGTTCCCAGTCTTGCGTCCGGAAGAAAGGGGGAACTGTGCGGGACAATAAAGTTTTTTCCAGCAGAGGTTTCGCGGGAATCCCGGCAGTGGCATTTTTGTGGTTCCTGCTGGCCGGAATCGCCGCTGGCGCGTTGTTCTTGCAGTCACAGGACAGCGCCGCTCCCCGCGTTCCCTCCTATGTGGCTTGGACTCCGGAGACCATCGCCGCCGCATGCAAAGGGGACGCATTTCGTGGGATGCTTCTCGCGAGGAAGTGCGCGCACTGTCACGGAGACGAAGGTTTCAGCGTGGAAACCAAAACGCCGAATCTGGCGAGCATGGACCGCCTTACAGTCTGGAAACAGTTGCACGACTTCCAGTCTCGTAAACGCCTGTCACCGCCGATGAATCCGATCGCGGATGCGCTCTCGGCACGGGACGTTGCCGACGTGGTCGCCTACTACGCCAAGCTGCCGATTTTTTCCGATCGCGAAGATCATCGTGTCTTCCCTCAGTCTCCACCCGAGGCAGCTCATGCCGAAGTCGCCTCGCGCCTGGTTTCCTTCGGCGACGGAGAGCGCGGCATTCCACCCTGCCAGGCGTGCCACGGCCCCGTCGCCTACCGCCCGGGCGCCCCCTCGCTCACCACCCAGAATGCCGACTACATTTTGAACCAGCTCGAAGCCTTCGCGAACCGCACCCGGACCAACGACATCAACCAGCCCATGCGCACCATCGCGTCTCTGCTTACCGAGGAAGAAAGGCACGCCCTTGCGGACTACTACGGCGCCGGCTTAGGGCTGCAGCCGGGAAGCTCATCAGGAGCGAAGTAAGGCCGATTGGTTGGTCCTAGCCCGGAGTGTTGTTCTTTTTCGCCTTCCCCGGCAACCCCGCCGGATTTTCGTGTGTGCGTTCGCGAAACTGTCCGCGCATCCCCGCTGCCAGCGTAACGCTTGACTCGCCAAACCGGTCCCGCAGGTTATCGGCGGCGGTCAAAGCATCTTTCCACCGCTTCTGCCGTCCTCCTTCGAGCAGATCCAATTGCTCCGCCTGAGCCTCGAAAGACGAGGCCTGCACTCCCAGCAGCCGCACCTCGGAACCCGGCTTCCAGTTCTTGCGAAAAAGCTGGCGCACCTGCTCATGGATTTCCCCATCCAGCTGCGTTGGCCCGGAGAGAGTGTGCGCTCGCGTAATCGTGCTGAAGTCCTTATAGCGCAGCTTGAGCTGAAGCGTCCGCGCATGCAGATTCGCCTCCCGCAATCGACGCCCCACCATCTCGCAAAGCCGCATCAGCGTCGCGCTTAGCTGGTTCTGGTCTGCCGTGTCCTGGTTGAACGTGTGCTCGTGGCTGATCGATTTCGCCGCCGTATCGGCTCCTACTTCCGTATCGAACCATCCCCCGGCATCCTCGCCGCGCGCCTTCCCCGCCAGCGCCAGCCCCCACTTCCCAAATCGTTCTTCCAGTTCCGATTCTCCGAGCCGCGCCAGATCTCCCACTTTGCGGATACCCAGCTCCTGCAGATGTTTCTCCATCACCTTGCCCACGCCCGGAATCTCCCGCACATCCAGAGGCGCAAGGAACTTCGCTTCCTCTCCCGCGACAATCCACAACACGCCGTTCGGTTTGGCCTGCGCGGAGGAAACTTTGGCGATCAGCCGCGACGATCCAATCCCAATCGAGCAATTCAGCTGCGTTTCTTCTTTCATCCGCTGATGCAGTTTGTGCGCCGCCTTCAGCGGAGGCCCGAGCAATCGCGCCGTCCCCGTCATATCGAGATAAGCCTCATCAATCGATGCCATCTCCACCTTTGGCGAGAACGCGGTCAGCACTTTGTAGACTTTTTCCGAGCACTCGCGGTACCGCTCCGGGTGCCCATCGACAAAAATGGCTTGCGGGCAAAGCTTCGCCGCCGTGCGCAGCGGCAAAGCCGAATGCACCCCGAACTTTCGCGCTTCATAGGATGCCGCCGAAACCACGCCGCGCTCGTTGCGCTGCCCTCCCACCACGACAGCTTTGCCCTTCAGCGAAGGATTGTACAACTCCTCCACGGATACGAAGAACGCGTCCATATCGACGTGGAAGATGGTGCGGGAGAAAGCCGGGATGTCATAGGCCGCAGCCATGTCAAACAAATTTTAGCAGCCGAGGGTGCCTCGATAATAGATGTGAGGCCATCGCGATAGGCGGAGCGCCCTGTACTTCGATATTCGAAGTCATGGGGCGAGATTGTGGCTTGGTCAATCGTTGTACGGTACGGTTTGTTGTGTTGACCAACTGACCCCTCGCCGCTAGGATTGACCGTCGCTGTATGGGAACGGGAATACGCTCTATCGAACGACTGGACAAGAGATTGCAAGAACGTTTGAGGTATTCGCGCGTCGCGCGACGTACTTTGGAGGGACTGCAATGAGCTATTGGTTCTATCAAATCAATCAAGGGAAGTGGGAGCCGGAGCGATTTCGGATCGAAATTTGGGAAAATGAGCGCTGGTCTTGGACTGTCGGGAAGCAGGCAGGAGAAGGTGAGCCGAAGCCAGGAGATAGTGTCGCCTTCTTCTACGCCGAGGCGGAGGGTTTCGACCCCGGCTTCTACGGGTGGGCCGTGGTTCTCGAATACCATGAAGCCTATGACGGTAACAAGACCCTCTACTTCCGCCCAGTCGCGCCGACCGATCACCTGAAGATGGACCCGTGGTGGGATGATGAAGCGAAGGCCCTTGCAAAAGAGGTGCGGGAGCCGGTTTACATGGGCACTCTCTGGCCAGCATACGAAGAGCACGGGAGACGCATCCGGAGCGGGATCACCAAATGGGTTGGCGGCCGCCGGGACTGAGATTTCCTCCCGCGACGAGCGCGGCCGGATCTCCTAAAACGCAAGTCAACGCCTAGCCACTCGGAAGCGATCCTGCGGAAGTTGAATGCTCTCCGGTGCTTCTTGGCGAACGATCGCCATGACAACCATCGGTTGCTCATTCGGTTTCACATCCCACAGAGCGCGCTACACCAGCACCTTCTCCTGCACCGGCGCAGTCACCGCACGTCCCGACTTCACCCGCTCATAAATCTTTCCATACTCCCGCGCCGAAGCATTCCATGAGAAGTCCTTGTTCATTCCGTTGCGCATCAGTACCTGCCACGAAGTCTGGTCGCGGAATGCCTGCAACGCCTGCTTGATGGTGAGCAGCAAAGACTCGCCGTTATACTCCGTGAACTTGAACCCGGTACCTTTGCCCGTGCGCGCATCCCAGGGCTCAATGGTGTCGTCGAGGCCGCCGGTAGCACGCACAACGGGCACCGTCCCATACTTCAAGCTGTAGATTTGGTTTAGCCCGCAAGGTTCATATTTAGAAGGCATTAAGAACATGTCAGACCCTGCCTCGATCTTGTGAGCTACGGCGTTATCGTAAGCCACCTTCAGCGCAATCTTATTGGGGAACTGTTTGTTCATCCGCGCAAACATCTCTTCATACTGCTTGTCGCCCGAGCCCAGCACCACCATGATCATTTCTTCTCGCGCCAGCCGATCCATGATCTGCGCGATCAGGTCAAACCCCTTCTGCGCCGCAAACCGCGACACAATTCCGATCACCGGCGTCTTCGCATCCGCATTTTTCACCCCGAATGCCGCCAGCAAATCCTGCTTGCACGCCGCCTTGCCGGCAAGATCGGTGGGCGAAAACTTCGCCACTGTAAACTTGTCCGCCTGAGGGCTCCACTCGTCATAATCCACGCCATTCAGAATCCCGGTCACGGTAGCGGCGCGATCGCGCAGCACGCCCTCGAGCCCAAACCCATACTCCGCGGTCTGAATTTCCTGGCTGTACTTGCGGCTCACCGTGGTCACATAGTCGGAAAAAGTCAGCGCCCCCTTCAGAAAATTGACCTGCCCAAAGAATTCCATCTTCGACATGGTGAATAAATCCCACGGCAGCATCAGCAGCGGCAGGACCTCAGGCGGAAACAGCCCCTGGTAGCCCATGTTGTGAATGGTAAAGACGGTCCCTACATCCTTAAACGCGGGGTCCTCGGCGTACACGGTACGCAGCAGCACCGGCACCAGCGCCGATTGCCAGTCGTGACAATGAAACACATTGGGGACGCCCAGAATCTTCGTCGCTTCCAGGACCGCGCGCGAGAACAAATCGAAACGCTCCGCATTATCGGGATAATCCCCGGCCGGCGTCCCATAAAGCGCATCGCGATCGAAATACTGCGGGCACTCGATGAAATAGAACTTCACTCCCCCCTGGCTGCCCCCGGTCACCACTGACGCAAAGCGATACTTGTCGTCGAAAGGAATCGTGATGCTGCGCACAACGGTCGCTGCATCGGTCAGCTTGGTCTGCTTGTAACGCGGCAGGTACACGCTCACCTGATGACCCAATGCCGCCAGCGCGCGGGGCAACGCTCCCACCACATCCGCCAAGCCACCGGTCTTTGAAAACGGCACACCTTCCGACGCCACAAATGCAATATGCATGACCCCTCCCAGGGTAGAATCCGCTTTTCGCGGGTAAACGTTATGATGGATTGATTATAGTTGCGGGCCCTGACCTCCCGCGCGCGTACGCACGCGGGTCGAATGGTCAGTCTATACGCCCGAGGAAAAGAGGGTCAACGTGCCGAAGGTCGTGTCCGCTCGACGTCCCCAGCATAAGCCCAAGCTTGGCCAGCACTTCCTTGCCAGCCAGGACTTCGCAGCCCAGATCGTCGATGCCCTCGGCGACACCTCGCAAAGCACCGTCCTTGAAATCGGTCCCGGGCGCGGCATCCTGACCTCGCTCCTGGCCAAACGCTCCCGCCGCCTCATCGCCGTCGAACTCGATCGCGTCCTCGCCGCCCAGCTTCGCCTCCGCTTCGGTATGTTCCCCAACGTCGAAGTCATCGAAGCCGATATTCTCTCCATCGACTTCGACTCCCTGTTCGGTCCCAAGCCCGGACTGCGCCGCCCCGGCGTCGAGTTTCGCCCCGAGCCAGTCAAGGTCATCGGCAATCTTCCTTATTACATTACTTCCGATATCCTGCTGCGCCTTTTCGACTATGCCCGCTATTTAGAAACCATCGTAATCATGGTACAGCGCGAAGTCGCCGACCGCGTCGCCGCCAAACCCAGCACGCGCGACTACGGCCTGCTCTCCGCCACCACCCAACTCTACGCCGGCGTCGAGAAGCTTTTCACCCTCCCGCCCGATGCATTTGCTCCGCCACCCAAAGTGCATTCCACCGTGCTGCGCCTCACGCTTGCACCCCGGCAAAAAGAACTGGGCCTCGATGGAAACGGCGCCATCCAGGAGGGATTCATCAACTTCCTGAAGCTTTCCTTCGGCCAAAAACGCAAAACTCTCTGGAACAATCTCAAATCCAACTACCCGGAACCGCTTCTACGCGCCGCGCTCGCTCAAGCCCGGCTAAGACCCGCAGCTCGCGCCGAAACCTTAAGCCTGGAAGAAAGTGCTGCTCTTTTCCACGCCTTGCGCGATGCACAGAACGGCTCGTAGGATACTTCACGGCAGAGAATCCCATGGACGCGACCCCCGTTCGCCATCCCGCGGTCGCTGGACGCTTCTACCCTCGTGACGAAAAGTCCCTGCGCGAACAAGTCAGCGCCTGCCTCCCTCACGCCTCCGGGGAGAATGCGATTCGCGCCCTCGGATGCATCGCCCCTCATGCCGGATACATGTATTCCGGCCACGTAGCCGGGGCCGTCTTTGCCGCCATCGAGATTCCTCAACTCTGCCTCATCCTCTGCCCCAACCATACCGGGCAGGGCCGCGCGCTCGCCATTGTCAGCCAAGGCGTATGGCAGACCCCACTCGGCAACGTCCCCATCGACAGCGCGTTTGCCGCCGCGCTCAAGCAACACTGCCCGCTGCTCGAGGAAGATTCCTTGGCCCACCGCTCCGAGCACGCTGTCGAGGTCGAGTTGCCGTTCCTGCAAACCCGGCAGCCCCACCTCGAATTCGTTCCCATCGCTCTGGGCACAAGACAGTTCGAAGTCCTTGAACTGCTCGGAAGCGCCATCGCCGCGGCAATCGCGACCTACTCCGCTCGCGTGTTGATCGTCGCCTCGAGCGACATGAATCACTACGAATCCGACGCCATCACCCGGATAAAAGATGAGCGCGCCATTGAGTCGATTCTGGCCCTCGACCCTCGTGCTCTTTACGATGTAGTGGCGCAGGAAAACATCAGCATGTGCGGCTTCGGCCCCGCAGTAGCCATGCTTACCGCCGCCCGCCAGCTTGGCGCGAAATCCGCCACGCTGATCAAATACGCAACGTCGGGAGATATCTCCGGAGACCGCAACCTGGTCGTAGGCTACGCCGGCATCGTGGTGGTCTAAGCAGTTACGGCGCGCAGAAAATTCCCTCGAGCGATGTACGGAGTGCGATGATCGGAGCCGGAAGGATTCAATTCGCAGCGAGGCTATTCCTGAGTCCTGGACGCGCGAGACCAGGAGGAGAAGAAAACGGAAAAGGCAGAAACGTAACGAATTACGCTCTGCGCTAATGGCTCACATGCCCGCTCGCGCCCGAAGCGTGCCCCGCCGAAGCCGAACTCGGCGCAGCCGAACTAAGTTCCGCCGTGCTCCGTCTCATGCGCGGCGTTAAATCCGTTCCATACCGTGCGTTCAGAACTCACCGCAAAGGGTGGCGCCACGCGCAGCTCGGCAGAACCGGTTTTCGCCACCTGCGTGTTCAAATGGTGGAGATTGTCATACGCCCCCCGCGAAATCCCAAGTCCCGCTGACCCATTTTTTACCACCATGAGCGGAGGAATCCCTGTCGTTGCTACCGGCCCACCTCTACCCACCACAACGGTGCTACCCATTCCCGTCGGCGCCACCGGAGGCCGAAACCCCGCAACCGCGGCCCCCACGTAATGTAGTCCGCCCTTCCATGTTCCGAAGCCGCTGCCTGGCTGCCATCCCCATCCAAAGCCCGGCGCATAAATCCAATTGCCATATAAATAGGGCATCCAGCCCCACGGATAAGCCGACGCCCACAGATACCCCATGCCCGGATACCACGACCATGCCCCGTCCATGAACGGGTTCCACCCCGCTCCCGCAAAATACGGCTGCCACAACGTGCCGTAGCCGGCGACGTTGCTGTACGCCCCGTAATACCCCAGGTCGCTCGAGCCATACTCGGACGGCGTGGAATTATTCCCCGCGTATTGCTCGTGATACTCAATCGCCCCTTCGTCCCATTTATCGTCGCCAGATGCGTCGGCAGATGCGTCCACATTCTTCGCGACCGTCGGGTGATCGTTATCGCTCACATTGAAGGTGACCATCTTGTTCTTCCCCACCCTCGTCGTGCCCACGGGCCCGGCCACATCAAGATCGTTTTTGAAACTGGCAATCTCGGCCAGGCTCGAAGAACTCGTCGCGCGGAAGTGCGCTGCCGTCCCCAGTTCCACTTTTTCCTGCGAAAAGTTCAGTGTGAAGATGTCATGGCTTTTTCCCAGCCAGTTGACATAAGCCTTTCCCTCCACCAGGTTGACCACCGACATTCGCTTCCCCGCATCGCTCAACGCCAGAGTGCTGAACTCGACCATCGTGTTCGGTGTGAGCCGCATCGTGCTGCCGTCCTCGAACTCAACCTCAGCCCGGCCGTTTCCGCGCGTGCGCAATGCAGTCCCTTGGGTGATGGGAAGGTTGTCAAACGCATTTTCAAACCCCAGCCCTGAATTCTTATTGATCTGCACCGTTCCCTTGACATCGCTCAGCCGCACGATGCGCGCCTGCGAATCAGCCGCAGCCGGCAGGGCAAAAAGCGCCGCCGCCAAAGCCGTTCCGAGAATCGAATAAAACCGTGGCCTAAACATCGAAACCTCCCGCTATCGTCACATTATGCAGCATATCGCCTTGCTTCCATACGCAAATTCAGAAAAAACTTCCCGTAACCTCGCGTAAGCGGTTCTTGTCGCGCGCTTCATGCCACGCTTCAAACTTCAATGCCCAGACACACTGCCCCACTCCACGAGTTCCTTTGCCCGCGCCCGCACCACATTGATCACCGAGGTGTCGGCAACAATCTCCTGCAAAACCGGCGCCACACTTTGCAGCTCACTCAGTTCACTGTTCCGGGCCTGCTCTTCCATATGCTTCAGCTCCTCGTCGAGCGCCAGCTTCTGATAGCGATGGTAATAGGCCAGCCGCCGTCCATAGTCCAGCGATCCCGCCATTTTCTGGAAGAGTTCGGTCAACTGCCGCACCGGCTCCGAATTTGAATAGTTGTATTTCGCCGTGTTGGAGCGGCCCCCATCCTGATAACTCAGCTGCTTTATCCCCGCAAAGGCCAGCTTGCCATTGCCCGAATCCACCTTGCCCGCGAAATATTGCGCCTGCTTTGCCCAATCGAAAATCCGCTGGCGGCTCGCCGCCGAGACCTCGAACTCTGCCTGGTAGGGCTGCGCCTCGGAATCATCCGCGATCGCCCCTACGCACTCATAGCGCGCATGTCCGTTCGCATCCACCTTGATCGAGTAATGTTCAGGATTCGATTTTGGAAAGTCCACGGTGAACGTAACCACTGGCACCGAGGCCGAACCGTCGCTCATAACCGGTTGTTGTGCCTTCACCGAAGGGAAAACAGCGGAGAAGACAGCGGTGAACGCAGTGACGACAACAGCGAGAAAGGCGACCCGGTACCGGGTGCCAGGTGCCGAGAAGCTCATCACCGGGCCGCCGTCTTCTGCCGTTCGAGCGTTCCCGCCGTATGCAGGTGGCAGATCGCAATGGCGAGCGCGTCCGACGCATCCATGGGTTCCGGCGGCGCGACCAATCCCAGCAGCCGCGTCACCATGTGCTGCACCTGCTGCTTCTCCGCCCGCCCATATCCCACAACCGACGACTTGATGGTAAGCGGCGAATATTCCGCCACTTCCAGACCCGCCGCAGCGGCCGCGAGCATAGCCACGCCCCGCACCTGCCCCAGTTTCAATGCCGACTTCACATTCAGCGCGTAGAAGATCCCCTCAATGGCCACTTCATCGGGATGATGTTCCCCGATCAGCGCTCCGAGTTCCTCATAAATTCGCGCCAGGCGGCGCGCCAGCGGGTCCCGCGGCGAAAGCTTGATTGCGCCGCACGTCAGGCACACCAACTCCCCCGCTGACCGCATCTCGACCACGCCATACCCGGTATACTCGCCGCCGCAATCAATGCCCAGAACTCGCATGTGTGAGTGCAGTTTAGCGCGGAACCGGCGCCGATACTAATTGCCCCGGTTGAGTCTCATCCTGGTCTGTCTCATCCAAGTCTGTCGCTTCCCGGCCTGCCGTCCCAGTCCGCTGCTCGACAGCCCCTACTCGCTCGTCATGATCAACAAGGGCTTCATGGCAAAGCTCTTATACTGCGGCCGCAGCCGCTCGGTATTGTAGTGTTCCTTCACGTTGACGACTTTTTTCGAAGCAATCACCGTATCGATCGGCATATTGTCATACCGCCCATTCCGCAGAACAACCAATCGCCCGTGAATCCGGCCCAACAGCAAATCCAACGCCAGATTTCCATAGGCCATCGGCACAATGGAATCAATCGAGTCCGGATCGCCACACCGCACCAGATACCCCAACTTCTGCGTGATCACATCGATCATCTTGCCGTTGTTGTACTTCGGGGAAAGCTCTTTCAACTTCGCCGCAACCAGGTCGCCAATCCCGCCCAGTTTCTTGTGCCCAAAGGCGTCGGTCGTCTCCTCTTCAAAAATCATCTCTCCGCCTGCAAACATGGCTCCTTCCGAGACCAGCACCACCGAATAATGACTGGGATTATTTCGCCGGTCCGAAACCAGCAACTCCGTAAGCAGCTCAATATCGAACTTGTGCTCCGGAATCACGCACCGATGCGCCGCTCCCGCCATGGTGGGCAGCATGGCGGTAAACCCCGCATAGCGCCCGAAAACCTCGAGCACCATAAACCGTTCATGCGATCCCGCGCTCGTGCGCAGACTGTTGGTCATGGAGATGGTGCGCGTAACCGCCGTGCTGAAGCCAATGCAGTAGTCGGTCCCGGGCACGTCATTGTCCATGGTTTTCGGAATCGCCACCACCTTCACGCCTTCCTGATAAAGCCGCACGCCGTAACTCAGCGTGTCATCGCCGCCGATCGGAACGAGATAGTCGATGCCAAGCCAGTCCAGGTTTTTCAGGACTTCCGGCGTCAGGTCATTCTTCTCGGCGTTGTAAGTCGATTGCAGGTGCGGCGGAACGCTGCCCTTCTTCACCCGGCTTGGATTCGTTCGCGAGCTGTGCAAAAAAGTACCGCCGGTGCGCCCCATGCGGTTCACCACATCTTTGCTCAGAACCTGATAGTTCTCGCTGTTGTCGTAATCCTTTTCGCGAACCATATCGACCAGGCCGCCCCACCCACGCCGTATACCAATGACCTGGCAGCCCTCACTCAGCGCACGAATCGTCACAGCGCGAATGGCCGGGTTCAGCCCCGGCACATCGCCCCCGCCAGTAAGAATTCCGATCACAGCCTTCTTTGCCTTCACATTCGCCATAATGAGCGCTCACGACCCTTCGCAGCTACGAACTAATTGTGACAGATCTCGCTCCCTCCGTCTTAGTGCGCCACACACTCCGCAGGATAAAATGCACCCGAGATGCTTCCCGCGAAAATAAATCAATCGACAATCTGCAACTGGATCGCCGTCCTGTTATTTTCGGCCGCGTTATTGATTCCCTGCTTCTGGCAATCCCACATCCAGTCCGCGGATTTAGCCAGCCACATCTACAACGCCTGGCTCGCAACCCAGATTCATAGCGGCGCGGCCCCCGGACTTTCGATTGCGCCGCAGTCCACCAACGTGCTCTTCGACCTGATCCTGGAATGGCTTTTCGTCCGCGTAGGCCCCGACCTGGCGCTGCGCTTCGCCGTATCTCTCTCAGTTTTGATCTTTGCCTGGGGCGCCGTACTCTTCATCTTCCGCGTTGCCGGCAAGAACTGGTGGTTTGCCGCCCCATGTGTGGCCATGCTCGCCTATGGCTATACCTTTCACATCGGATTCTTCAACTTTTATCTTTCGATGGGTCTATGCCTCTGGTATCTCGCTCTCAGTTGGGGCAAAAGCTGGAGAATTCACGCGGCGGCAACCGCGCTCTTGGTCCTGGCCTGGACTGCCCACCCTTTCCCCGTTGTGTGGGCCGTCGGCGTAAGCGCCTACGCCGCCATCGCCCGCCGCCTTCAGCCGCGCCAACGAGGTCTGCTTCTGGCCCTCGGACTGGCCGCCATCGTGGTCGCCCGCTTCCTGATCACCAGCCGGTATGCATACTCATGGTCGCTGCTGCAGGTGAGCTTCATCACGGGGGCAAATCAGATCGGTCTTTTCGGCCTTAAGTATGTGCCCGCGATCGCCGCTCTGCTCCTTCTCTGGATGATCTTGTTCAGCAGGCTGGAAAAGCGAGAGGGCCTGGCGAATCTGGTCGTATCCATTCCATTTCAACTCTGGCTGTTGAATGCCGCCGCCGTATGCCTGATTCCCGACCGCATAATGTTCCCCCAATTCGGTCTTCCGTTTGGGTTCATCACCAGCCGCCTTGCACTGGCCTCGGCCTTGATCCTCTGCACCGTTCTGGCCCGCGTAACCACCGGCAAGATGGGAAACCTCGGATTGGTTTTAGTGGCTCTGTGGTTCTTCAGCCTTCTCTATGCCGATGATCGCCGCCTCAATCGATTGGAGAACTCCATGACCGCGATTGTGCGGCAGTTGCCTTCCGCGCAACGTGCGATCGCCCTGGCTCCGTCGCAGTCCTTGTATTCGCTTTGTTTCCAGCACCAGCTTGACCGAGTCTGCATCGGCCACTGCTTGAGCTACGCCAACTATGAGCCATCGTCGCGGCAATTTCGAATCCGCGCGCAGCCGGAGAACGGAATTGTCTTGAGCAACTACGCTGACGTGGATGCGATCGCAACCGGAACCTACGTCGTGCAGGCTCGCGATCTCCCGCTCTCCTTGATTCATCTGTGCGGCGCGAAATCCGAGGAGGTCTGCTCCCGCCCGCTCCGGGCTGGCGAAAAAGTAGGAAGCAATTGATTTCGTGCGCATCTGAATTTCCGTACGTACGATAAACTGGCTCGAATGCCGGCACCGCTCCTGCTGACCGCCAACCGCATCCGCGCGCACGGCATCATCCTCGCCATCTGCCTCTGGTCGGTCTACTTCTGGAACATCTCCAACCCCGGCCTTATGGATCGCGCCAGCAATCTCAAAGGCACTGACTTTCTCCATTTCTACACACTCGGCTCACTGGCGCTCACGCACCGCGGCGCTGATCTCTACAACATGCCGGCACAGGCGGAATTGGCGGCCCAGCGCGTTCCCGCCGCCGCAAGCATCCGTTACCTGCCGCTCTACCCTCCGCAAGTCTCAATCTTCTTCGCGCCCTTTGCCCGTATGCCCTACCCCGCAGCGCTGGCATTGTGGATCGCTTGCAGCGCGCTGCTCTACGGCATCTGCGGCTATGCTGTCTGGCGAACCTGCCCCCACCTGCAGAACCAGAAATTCACAGTCCTGATTCTTGCCCTTGCCTTCCCTGCCTTCTGGCACCTCATTAACTGGGGACAAACATCCAGCCTTGCCCTCGTCTGCTTCACGGTTGCCTTCTTTGCCCTGCGCGCCCAACAACAATTCCTGGCCGGACTGGCCTTAGGATGCCTTATCTTCAAGCCTCAACTCGCTCTGGCCGCCGCCGTTGTTTTCCTGTTCACGCTGAACTGGAAGCTCATCACCGGGGCGATTCTCTCCGCCGCTGCGCAACTCATAGCGGCTTGGCTTTACTATGGCCCGGGCCCGCTTCTCGAATGGAAAAACGTTCTGCTACATGCCTCGAGTCTGCTCCCGCTCCTCGAACCTCGTCCCTACCAAACCCACTCTCTCCGCACCTTCTGGACCATGCTCATTCCCTGGCCTGCGGCGTCTTTTGTTTTTTATGTCGTAACAGCCATCGCGATATCAGCCCTGACCATCGCCTGCTGGCGCAGTCGCCTCCCGCTGTCCGTGCGTTATTCCGCCCTTCTGCTCGCCACCGTTCTCCTGGC
This sequence comes from uncultured Acidobacteriaceae bacterium, assembly GCA_963784085.1. Lineage (GTDB taxonomy): Bacteria > Acidobacteriota > Terriglobia > Terriglobales > Acidobacteriaceae > Sulfotelmatobacter. The sequence continues at coordinate 254,379 of CAWAQH010000016.1, forward strand.
CCCGCACCTCACCGTCTATGATCTCGTCATCCTCGCCCCTGCATTCCTGCTGTTCTCCGACTGGCTGATCGCTCAACCGGCCCTTGCATCTATTCCACGTTTTACGCTGCTGCTTTATCTGGCCTACGCACTCCCGCTCGTGGGCCCGCTAGCCCGCTGGACACACGTCCAGCTCTCCGTCCCCGTAATGGCCGCTATTTTGTATGGAATCTGGAACCGTGGTAGAAAGGAATTGCGCCCGGCGATTCGCAACTGAGGAAAAAAGCTCCATCCACCGGAGCGGTGGTGAACTACTTAGTTCCCGAACAAGAAACGCAGCGCCTCCGGAAATCGATCTGCCCACGCCCCCTCGTTATGCCCAGCACCCTCCCGAATCACCAGGCGCAACCGTTTCTCGCTGAGCACCGCCCGCCGCATGATGCCTGCCAGTTCGCGCACATCGTCCACAACAGAGCGGCTTCGTTCGCTCGCTCCCATTTCGGCCGTGCCCACGCCCAGGTAAATTCGTTCCGGCCAAATTCTCAATCCGCGGCTTTCTTTGATCAACTGTCGCTGCGACGCCCACAGCGAAGGACTCTCCAGGAGCAACCGTCCAATCATCCCCGGCCGCGCAATCGCCGTGTACAGCGCGATCAGCGCTCCCAAAGACGATCCCCCGAGGCCGGTATTCTCCGGTTCGGTTGCCGCTCGGTACTGCTGTCCGATAAATGGCATGACCTCTTTGAACAAAAAGTCCGGATAATGCTTTCCCTGCACCCGCAACATCATCGGGTTGAGTGACCGGTGCGGCATGTATTCACGAAATCGATTCTTCCCCGAATTATCGATGCCTACGACAATCATCGGCGGCACCTCGCCTTCGCCGATCAACCGGTCTGCCATCTCATCCACCTGCCATTCGACCCCGGTGAACGAAGTTGCCGCCTCGAACAGATTCTGTCCGTCGTTCAGATAAAGGACCGGATAGTGCCGTCCGGAATTTTCCCAATCGTCATACGCCGGCGGCAGCCACACCCGGAGATACCGAGTGTTCCGGAAAACCCGGCTCTGGAATTCATGCAGCCGCAGATCTCCCGTCGCACCCGTGGCGCGAATCGGCGCCGCAATGCCCCCAGCTTCACTTTTAATTCTCTGGATTCTTGGCATCGGAAGAGTTTTGTTCGAAGCTAACCGCAACCCAGTCGCGGTAAACCTGACGCAATAGAAGCTCCATCAGGCTGTAAAGAATCACGCGCGCATTTTCACTGCTACCACTCCCGCAAGCACCACAATCCCCGCAATCAGCCCCAGCGAACTTAAACACAAAACACACCAGGTCCCCAACACATATCCCTCGATGTAGCTCAGATACAGGGCAACCCCCAATCCCGCCAGCGCTGCCAGCAACAAGCGTAACGGCGTTTCCGCCTGCGATCGGTATACCGTTGCCAGCGCGAGCAGGGCGGCGTACCCGGCAATGCCAATCCCCGCCACCGGAATTCCCATCAAAGTGGAATACTCGCTGCGGTTCACAATGTCGCAATTAAACTTCTCACCGAACTCGCAGAACGTTGTCGCCGACTTGGCATAATGCCGCTGCAGCGAAACTCCTGATACCGCCATCCCCGCCAGCGCGAGAACCGCAATGGCCGCAAACCATGCCCGAGTGTTCTTCGCCGTTCCGGTCGCACTCACGGCAAACTGCACCCAGTCTTATCGCTCAACTCCTGCAGCGGAAATTTTCCCTCGATCAGGGGACTCTCCCCAAACTGCCAGGTCGGATAATGCTGCACCCCGGCGGCCTTGCAGGCGGGCGTCATCTCGCTCGAACCTTTAATGGCGCACTCCACATAATTCACATACCGGAACGATCTGCGGAACTCTTCCTTCTGATCGGCGCAGTGCGGGCACCAGTAGGCGCCATACATTTTCGCCTTCTTCGCCGAAAGGCACTTCGCGAAGTCGTCATACCGGTGATTCACGTAGTGCCACCATGACCCGTAAGCCACCAGGATCACCACCAGAGCTCCGCCCCAGATCAACTTCTTCCGTGACCCAGACTTCGCCTGGGGTGTAGGTATCCCCTCGCGCTCCTGCCGCCGTTTTCGCCGCTCTTCAGACATGTTCTTTTTTATATCACGGGCCTTGAGCTCAAGCCTCTACACCACCACATCCAGCGCCCCAGGCAGCACATCCAATTGCTCGCACCGCACCGTCAACACTTCCCCATCCACCATCACATCCACTGGAGCATCCAGATCAAACTCAACCTGCTTCACAGCCCGTCGCTCCGCCAGCGGGTGCGCAACGTGCGTGCCATCATAAAGGCCCGGCAAATTCCGGATCAGCCCCAGTCTCCCAATCGCTCCCCATCGCACGTATTCAATCAACCCGCTGTTTACCTCGGCCTTGGGCGCGATCATCATGGTTCCGCCGGTAAACTTGCTGTTGTTGAAACTAAGAAACAAACAGCGCCGCCGGTCAAACTCCGTTTCGCCATCCACGCGCACCGGAAACGCCCGCCTCCGCAGCTGCGCCAGCCCGAGAAAAATCGAAATGAGGTATCCCAACTGTCCCTGCGTGCTGAACCGCCGCGCCCTCATCGTAGCCACATCCGCGGCAAACCCCACGCTCAACAAATTAATGTAGTGAATGACTCCCTCGCGATGACGCAACCGCACCACGTCGCAGGACTGCGTCCGTCCCGCAATCAACGCCTCGATCGCGTGCTCCACACCGCGGTCGCTGAAGTCACGCAGAAAAGAATTCCCCGTCCCCAGCGGCAAGAACCCAAGTGTAGGGCGGGCGCCCCCGCCCGCCATGCCCGCAGCCGCCTCCGGAAAAAGTCCGTTTACCACTTCATACGAAGTCCCATCCCCGCCCACAGCGATGAATCGCCGCTGTCCGCGCTGATAAGCCTCGCGCGCAATCCGCGTGGCGTCGCCGACCCCGCGCGTCTCCACGATATCAACCGCAACACCCCCCGCCCGCAGCCGCTCCAGCACCGGATCCAGCATCTTGCGGGAACGTCCACCTCGCGCCGCAGGATTCACAATCGCTAAGTAGGGGTTGGTCGCCTCAGGGGACATTGGGTGATTTTGTTGTCTGGTAGTTGAGCAACTGTTGTGAAAAAAGATCCGCTAACGATCCGCAAAAGACCCGCCTCGACTTCAGGCTTTCCAATTACTGAATTATCCGATTACAAAACTACAAATGTTGCACCGCTGCGCGCTCCGCCGTCTTTCCCATCTCTTCAGCCAGAGCCTGCCGCTTGATCTTCATCGAAGCCGTCCGCGGAAAATCTCTTTCCCAGATCAAATATCCGCCCACGCGCTTGAAATCCGGCAGCCGCCGGTTCCGGGCCGCAATTTCTTCCAGCAGTTTGCTGTCGAAGGACTGGCTCGGCTCCAGGCGCAACGCCATGACCAGCAGTTCGCGCCCCAACTCCATTTGCGGCCATACATAATTCGCCGCGAACACACAGTATTCCTTTACCGGCAGCCCCTCGAACGCCGTCTCAATGTCTTCGGGATAGATATTTTTTCCGCCTTCCGTAACGATCATGTTTTTCTTGCGCCCAAAAAGTTGCAGGTGCCCGGTCTTATCGAACCGCCCCAAATCGCCCGTGAGCAGCCATCCATCGACAATCGTCTGCACCGTCAACTCCGGATCGTCCAGATAGCGCGACATCACCGTCTTGCTGTGCGCCGCAATTTCGCCGATCCCTTCTTCATTCGGGCTCAGGACCCGCAGTTCCACCCCCGGCAGCGGCCTGCCCACCGTATCCGCGCGAAACGGTTTCAGATCGTTCAGCGTCAGCGCAGTCCCCGCTTCGGTCAATCCGTAACCATTCACCACCGGAATGCCGAGGTCGTAGAAAAACTGCATCGTCGTGGGCTCCATAAACGCTCCGCCAGTGATCAGCGCCAGCAGCTCTCCGCCAAACGCCCGATGCACCTGCCCCAGCAAACTTCGGCTCAGTTTCACCCGTGGGTGCTTTCGCGTCAGCATCTTGTTCAGACCAATCATTCGATTCAGAATCGCGCGCTTCCAGCCTGGCAATTCATCAAACTTCGCCCGCAGCCCGCGCTCCAGGTTCTTCACAATCATTGGCACCAGCGCACAATAAGTGATCCGGTAGCGCACAAAAGCATCGCGCACAAACTCCGGACGCAGCGTCCGCAAATGCACCACGCACGCCCCGCACACAAATGGCCCAATGAATCCCACCATGAAATCAATCGCGTGATTGGTCGGCAGGATACTCAAATACCGCACCCCCGGCCAGAATGGATACCACGCCGTCAGCGCCCGGCACTGCTCCAGATAGTTCTCGTGCGTCAACACGCAGCCCTTCGGCCGCCCGCCCGTACCCGACGAATATACGATGCAAGCCACATCCTCGCGCTGCCGCATCACAAAATCCGGCTTGCCCTTGCGCTTGAAGTCCTCCCAGCGGAATCCCCCCGCTAGCTCAGCCCCAATCGGCGCTTCCGTCACCAGCACAAGCTTCGTCTTGATGTGCTGAAATTCCGGCGACTGCGTGATCGCGCGCCACAAGTAATACTCCACCACCAGCAGTTTCGCCTTCGAGTGCTCGATCAACTGCATCTGTTCTGCCGCCGTCAGTTTGTAATCCAGCGGCACCAGCACGCCACCACAGTAGAAAATCGCATAAGCCGAAATCAGCCACTTCGACTGATTCGTCATCAGGATCGCCGCACGGTCTCCCGCATGGAAATCCGCATCCTCCAACGCCCTCGTCAAAGGAGTGCTGATTTCCTTAAAATCGGAATAGGTCAGCCGCGACTTTTCCCGCTCGCGGTCCGCCTCAATCAGGCAAGTCTCGCCCGCAAAACGATCCAGCGCGTCGCGCAGCACCGCGCCCAGACAACTGTATTGTTGAAGATCAAGCATCAGGGACTATTTCACCACAGAGTCACGGAGACACGGAGAAAACCATGTTAATGACTTAGTGACCCGCACATGGGTGGCCGAGCGTTTTAGCCTTGCGGGGTGGATTGAGCCTAAAGCCGTGCCTGAATCTTCCCGGCGAGCGTTCGAAAGTCCGACACTCCCTGGAGTTCATAATCCGGCAGTTCCACATGAAAGTGATTCTCCAGCTTGGTCAGCAGATCAAGCGTCTGCAAGCTGTCGATTCCGAGAGCTTTAAAAAAATCGTCATCCGGACTCAACTTCTCCCGCGGCACCTTGAAATGCGATGCGGCAAGGGTCAAGATCTCATCGAGTGTCTGGTCGGCCGTCTGCATATCCCCTCAACTACTTCTGCGTTGTGCTTGCCGCACGCTTGTGAATTGTACTGGCAACTGGGTACTTGCAACCGGTTCAAGGCAAATAAGGCTGCGCATCCGTACTCTCCACAAACTTCCGCAAACCCTCCTGCACCGCCGGACGTTCAAACAATTCGCAAAACAGATCGATCTCCCGCTGTAACTCCTGGTGCGGGATCGGTTTGATAAATTTCTTCGCCGCCGCCGCCGTCCCTCGATCAAACTTTCCCAACTGCGCCGCCGTCGCCCGCGCCGCCCGCAAGGCCTCGCCCTCGCCCACAATCTGGCTCGCCAGCCCGATCTGCTGTGCCTTGGTCGCATTAAAACTGCGCCCAGTCAGCAACAGATCTCTCACCACCGCATTGCCCAAATCCCGCGTCAGTCGCGGAATCCCGCCAAAACCAGGAATCAGCCCCAAGCGCAACTCCGGAAAACAAAACCGTGCCATCTTGTCGGCAATGATCAAATCGCAAGCCAGGGCCAGCTCGAACCCTCCCCCGAACGTCACTCCATGCACCGCCGCAATCGTGGTGAGAGGGGCGGCGTCAATCAGATTCAACACGCGATGAATGCGCTCCAGGAAATCCCGCACTCCCCGCACTGCCTCGGCTTTCTCCATCGCCTGCGACCGCCGGTACAGCTCACGCAAATCCGCCCCCGCACAAAACCCCGGCGGCATCTCGCTATAGATAATGAGTGCATGCGCCTCCTTTTGCAGTGAGGGCAAAGCCGCGGCAAACGTCTCCAACGCCGCCAGAGACTCCGACCCCAACTCGTTGCAAGGCGGTCGATGCAGAGCGAGCTCAATCACTCCCGAAGAAAGACTCCAGGACAAAGCACTCCCACCGCCAGCGCCAACTTCCACCTCTGCCTTTCCTCTCTGCACTCCTACACCGCCTGTCGAACCCGGTACATTCCTTCAATCTCATCCCGCATGCGTCCCGCAATCACATCCCGCTTCAGCTTCCCATTCACCGTCAGCATCCCGCTCTCAATCGAAAACGGTTCCGCGCGCACTACAAACGCACGCACCTGCTTGTAATGCGGCAATTCAGCATTCACGGCATCGAGCGCGGCTTGAACTTTTTCCGCGGTCACGCTCCCGGTCACAATCGCCGACAAGTATCCGCGCCCGTTCCCCACAATCACAACCTGCTGCGCTTCGGGCAAACCTTTCGCAATCGCAATCTCGACGGGCTCCGGCGATATCTTGTGTCCCGACCCCAGCACAATCAGATTCTTGATCCGCCCCGCAATCCGCCAGTTCCCCCCTGCATTCATCTCGCCTTGATCGCCGGTGTGAAACCATCCTCCGCGCAGCGCTTCCGCAGTTTCCTCCGGACGGTTCCAATATCCCGCGAAAACATTCGGGCCCCGCACCAGGATCTCGTCATTTTCTCCCAGCCTCATCTCCATGCCCGGAATCGCCGGCCCCACGCGCCCCACCTCCACGTGATTCGGATCATCCATCGTGCAAATCGCCGTAGTCTCCGTCAGCCCGTAAACCTGCAGCACTCGAATTCCCAGCATCATGAAATAGATCTGCGTCTCCGCCGTCAGAGGCGCCGACCCGCAAATCAGCGCCTTTAGATTCTTTCCAATCATCTTTTTCCGGATTGCCGGAAACACCAGCAGATTCGCGAGCCCCAGCCACAAAGCGTCGCCGCCTCTGGCTTGCCCATCCTGTTTTCGCGCCCACGCGCCTTTGGCCCGCGAATAAATCGCCTGCGCCACTCCTCCGGTCTGCCACAGTTGTTCATCCACCGCCCGTCGCATGCGTTCGAGCAACTGCGGCACGTTCAAAAAATAATCTGGAGTCACCGTTCGCATGTCGCCGGCAATCTTGGCCAGATCCATGTTGATCGTGACCAGGCTTTGCCGTTTCAAAAACGTCAGCAAAGCGATCCAGGATGCCGCAAAGGTAAAGGGTAAATAGTGAAAGATGCGGTCCTGTTTGCTCGATCCAGAGGTTGCTCCGGACATCAACTCGCTCAACCGTTCCGCCGTCCGATCGAGCATGAACCCGACATTCGCCGCCGTCAGCACCACGCCCTTGGCCTCACCCGAAGTCCCCGACGTATAAATAATCGTCACCGGACTGTCTGCTCCCATTTGCGGCGGTTCCAACTGCACGCCATCGACGCCGGCAAAGATCTCCTCAAACAGGCACTGCGGCGGAGCTTCCGGCCAGGCCCGCACAATCGCATCCCGCATCCCCGCATCCCCGCAACACACCAGCGACGGAGTGCAGTCCTTCATCTTTGCAACCAAATCTGCCGGCTCTTCGCGCGTGTAGAGCGGCACCACGATCAGCCCTTCCGCCATGAGTGCCAGATCCATCGCGACCCAGCGGATACTGTTCGCCGCCAGCAACCCGCAGCGCTCGCCTTTCTTCAGTTCCTTCGAAGCGATGAAAGTCCGCGCCCGGCGGACCATCTCGAGCAACTCGCCCCCAGTCACGCCCGAGACTTCGCTATCGCGAATTTCAGCAAGAATACGCGTGTCCGCAGGCGCGTTCAGCTGCGCGAATATCTCTTCGATGAATGGAATGTGTGTGCTCAAAATGCGGATTGCAAGACCGCTCTCACCAAGAACTCAACCAACTTGTCCGCGTACCCGACCTTGCGAGGAGCTAAAAAAAACGCTGATCCGGCACCCCTGCTAAACCGCAGGGTCTTCACCGCATCGCCTCCAGAGTCACTTCCTTCGTGATTTTCTCATGTCCTCGCATCACCGTGACCGTCACCTTCTCGCCCTCGTAGTAGGCATGGCGGAGCCTGTCGTAGTCAACGGGGTTATCGATTTCCCGTCCGCCGTACTCGATCAACACATCGCCGGGTTTGAGTCCCGCCTTGCCCGCGGGACCACCCTCAGCCACTTCGGCAAATTTCATACCACCGTGTTCCTGGTGGTAATCCGGCTCGACGCCAAAATCGGGAGGAAGCATGCTGGTATGACGGAGCGTGATTTTCCAACCCGCTGGCGTCTTCACCAGAATAAAACTCTCTACCCAGGTCCCACGCCACGTGCTCCCTCCCAGTATCGCCCGGCCCGCCGGAGTATCAGCTGCCCAGGTGCTGTGCAACGTTACGGTGACCCATGCAACATTGCCCCGCACCTCGGCGACTGCGTCCTGGGGATGATAGTCAACGTGGAGGCCTGCGTCCTTGTAGAGTTGCCAGCCTTGGCGTTCGTCGGGTTCGAATGGGTGCGGGCAGGACTCCTCGATTACACGCGCATCCGGCGTGTGTGCAGAGAATCCACTTTGTCGAAATCGTATGCCTGGACTGCCCGCTCATGCGCCAAAACTACGTTTATGGCCGCCTGCTTGTCATCCTCTTCTGGCGCGGTGTGCGTGCTGCAAGCCGTCAGCGCAAAAAAGATCAGAACCGTCGCGAAAAACATCTCGACTCGTCGTTGCATGTTGGACTTTCCGGGCAAGCGCACTGGACACGCACCTAACCAAACTCTAGTTGTAAGCTGCCACCAACTCCCGAAGCCCCGCGCTCATCGGCGGCAAATAATCCTGCCAACTCCACTCTCCGCGCCGCGTCTCAAACTCCGGATACCTGCGCTGCACTTCCTCCTCAAAATAAACGCCCATTCTCGCCATCACTCTTAAATTCTTCACCACCGTCCGCGCAATCCCGTCAGCAATTGACTCGCCCTCGCAGCTCAGCTTTTCTAAAGCGGCGAGCAGTTTCCCTTCCAGTTCCGGGTCATCCACGGTCATCAGCAGATCCTGATGTCCCCGCTCGCGCATCAAATTCCGGATGCGTTCATCCATCGTGATTCCGCACGACGGCACCAGCCCCGGCATCGAAGTCACAATCCCGTGATAGCGCGACGATGCCATCATGTGGCACGCCCGCAAAACGCTCACCAGTTCGTACATGCTGTATTCGTCCGAGGTAAGAACCGGCACTCCACCCAGCTTCTCCGCAATCTTTCGCGCCGGGCGCGCATCCAGCCGCTCCGTCGCCGCCAGAATCACAAACACGTTCTTTTTCTTGCGAAACGCATCCAGCGCGTTCGCAATCGCAGTCCAATACTTTCGGTACGCCTCGTCCGCCGCCGGCCCGGAATTGTGAAAGTAAACCGTGCGGTAGTGGCTGTCCTTATAGGCTCCCGTCAAACTGCGCACCGCATACTTCGCTACCGAAGCCTTCACCGGCCACTCAAATGGATTGATCGGGCACACCACCAATACCGGCGTCCGCCCGTCCCATCCGACTTTGCGCAGCACACTCTGCCCATATTCCGGAGGCCGCGGCTCAAAAGTCCAGGCCGTATCGGTGCCCAACTCCGTCGGCACGCCCAACTCGCGCAGCACCGTCCGCGACTCTTCATTGCGTGTAATTACAAACGAATTCTTGCAATACCGCCCGCACATCTTCGCTACCAGCGGATCCATCTGCCCCGCTTCAGCGCCGTAGCCCACGGATAATTTATTCTGCACGGCCGCAATTCCCAGCGATCCGATCATCATTGTGGTCAGCGCGTTGGCGAACTTGCTCTTGAACATCGAGCCCTCGCACGCTACCACGCCGTCGTGCTTCGGAACTTCGTTCGCCAGAAATGGCGGAAAAATATCCGGCAGGTGCACCTGCCTGGTGCCCTCGAAATATCCACGCGAGAAATCGAAATTCTGGCTCATCACGCTAAACTCGACTCGCTCGGCGCCCAGAATGTGCCGGATCTGCCGCAGCATTTCCTCCACCCGCACATCCGATCCCATGTTCCGCGTGCCGTTGTACCCGGCAAACAACAGCTTCAATTTCTCGCCCGGCTTCCAGCGCTGCCCCTCGCCGAGCATCCATCCCGCCTTCGCGCGTTCGATTGAACTGCTCACCCATGCTTCCAAGATAAAATCCATCATGCGGCCGTTCCTCCCGCCGCCGGCCAGGGCCGGTACTGGTAAGCAAAATTATTTTCCCGGCTGAACTTCAACAGCGGGTAGCAATACTCGGAGAACACCACCGGCTTCTTACCCAACTCCCGCGTCACCCGCGTGTTATCGAACACGGTATTCCAGGTGAGATAGGGCATGAACACCTTCATCAGCGATGCGCCCTTGGCCATCGCCCCTTTGCGATTCGCCAGGAAATTCACCGACTTGGAAAACGGCTTCTCGGCGACGGGCACAAACATCGGCGCCCGCTTGTTCTGCGCCGCGGACAGCGCCTTCGTGATTTCTCGAAACGTCTGCGACCCCACACCGGACGAAAGATGGTAAACCTCGTGCTCGGGCCGGTCTTTCTGATGCAATGTGGCAATCGCCTCCGCCACAAAATCCACATTCACAATGTCGATCTTGTCCTTTGAACGAAACGGCAGCACCGGCAAACCCGCCAGAAATACAAACGCTTTCACCATGTCGAACTGCGTAGTCTCCGCATGCCGGCTGTCGCCGAGGACTATGCTCGGGCGGAACACCGTCTTTGGCGTCTCCGGAAGCAAAACGTGCAGCATGTGTTCGCAGAATTTCTTCGTCCGCGCATACGGATCGTAATCCGACCGGTCCCACTCAATCGACCGGTCCTCCGTCACGACCTCATCTTGCCGCTTCCCTGCCACCGCCACCGTGCTCACCTCGCTGAAACGCCGGAGCCCGTGATAGTGCTCCGCATGGCGCGCCAGGGTCAGAACCTCCAGAGTCCCTCGCAGATTCACATTCAGACAGCTCTTTTCCGACTTCCGGTTCAACGACGCAGCGCAGTGAATCACCGAATCTGTCGTGTGCACCAACCGGTCATATTCATCGCGGTCCAGTCCGAAAGCCGGCTGCGTCAAGTCTCCGCGGAAAACTCGCACCCGCGTCTGCAAAAATTCATAAAACTGCGGAAACTCCATATGCAACTGCAGCGCCTGCCACAGCCTCGCTTCGGCCTCGTTCGCATCCCGCGCTCGCACCAGCACATTCAATGCCGCGCCATGATCGCGCAACAAATTCGTGGCCACATGTGCCCCGATGTATCCCGTCGATCCCGTAAGAAATATCGCCATTCAATAATTCCATTCCCCTATGTCATGAGCGAAGTCGAAAAATCTCCAGCGCATACGCAGCTGTTAGTCGAAACCTACGTGCCCGTCTTCACCGTTTCCCCATTCTCCAAACTCCGCGCCGGACGCGCCTCGAGCGGCCTTCCCTCAATCAGCGGATAAGTCCACCTTCGCAGCGCCGGAATGTGCACATTGATCCAGTAATCCCACCAGTCCAGCAACCGCGCCCTATATCCAAATTCCTCCTGCTCGTCCGCAATCAGGGCATGTGACAACTTCTCGACATTGTCCGCCGCAAAATCGTGCTCGTTAAAAAGAATAAACGGCTCGAATAATTCGATCAGCTTTTCCACCCGCTCCAGATTTCTCTCCGCCTTCACCAGAGGCGTCTTTTTCAGCGGGAGCGGCGACATGATGCGCTGAATCGATTTCACGACTGCCTTCTGCGCCGGCGCCGACATCCGCTGATAACGCGTTTTCGACACTGGAATCGCATCGAAGCGCAGCCGCAGCCACGATTCCAGCCCTTCCTGCGCCCGGTAATGCTTGCGGTGCGCCAGAGATGTCAACTCAATCGACCGCCCCATATCGCAGGGATTCGTCGCCGATGTTGCCAACTGATAAAGCTGATCGTGCCGCCGTTCCACAATCGCCGCCGCTATCAGCGTCATCCCGGAGCACACGTCATCGACCGGGATAATATCCAGCCGCTTGCTCTCGTTCGAGGGCAACTGACGAAAACGAGTCCCCAGCAGATAAGACAGCGAAGCCGAAGTATTAATCCCCTCATTCCATCCGGGAAACGGCTTCACCACCGAAGTTTCTACGATCGCCGGACGCACCACCGCAATCGGCAGTCCCGCACCATGCTTCACAATCAGCGACTCCGCCAGACTCTTGGTCAGCGTATATGTATTCGGCCAGCCCAGCTCTTTTGCCCGCCGGGTGCCGGCTTCGGTCAAATAAGTCTTCAACCACCGGATTCGGTTCTTACGAATCTGGTTTTCAAGAGCAGCGCCCTGCAGCCCTTTCGCCGCATGTTCCTTGGTCAGCGACTGCGAACGCAACTCGGCCCGCACCTCCTCGCCTTCAGCCTGCGCCTCCGCCTTTGCGATCACCACCTGCAGCGACCGCCATTCTTTCTCCGCATCAAAACCGGCCACGCGATGCGGCGTGTAATTCGGAATCAACTTCTCTGTCACCCGCCCGTCGCGCTCACCGGCCACGTAGCAGGTTGACAGATGCAGCAGCCCGGCATGGTCCGACCCGCGCACAAACTGCAGTATGTTCATCGCTGCGTCAGTATTCGTAGTCAGCGCGTCCCGCAGATCCGGATTAAAATCCGTCAATCCCGAACTATTCACGATCAGATCAAGATTCCGCTGCAGCCGCTGCGCCACCTCCGCACCCAGCCCCAATCCCTCAAGGGTGACGTCGCCCTCCACCACTTCGACCTTGCTTCTCAGGTACTCGCCAAATCCCGCTCCATATTTCTCGAACAGCGGGTCGAATACCGGCGACTCCTCGACAATCTTCTCAAACCGCCGCTGTGCCGGATTCGATTTCTGCCGCCGGATCAGCAGATATATCCGCCCAATCTTCGGCAACTCCAGCAAAGTATTCGCCAGCCAGACCTTCCCGATAAATCCGGTCACCCCGATCAGCATCACGTGCTTGCCCGCCAGTGCCCGCCGCACCGAAAATCCTGCCGCCTGCCGCTGTCCCTCGAAATGCACCACCGGGCGATCGAGCGCCACCGGTTCCCGCTCCGAACTGGTTACAGCGCCGCGCAATTCTTCCAAAGAAATGTCCAACTGCCGCGCCAGCGTCTTCGGCGCCCGCCGCCCATCCGGACTCTGTTCCCGCAGCCGCGCAAACGCCCCTCGCGGCCGGATGACCGGCTCGAGCAGCCTTCCCGTCGCCACGCCATCGCGAAACTCCAGCCGGTTCGCCACCACCCGCTTCACGCCCAGATGCAGCGCCAGCGGCTTCATCACATGTTCCAGTGCCTGGCTTACCAGCACCACATCCGCGCCAGCACGCACCAGTTCCTGCACACGTTCCACACCGTGCGCCTTTAACTGTGGTTTCAATTTGTATTGGAAATATTCTTCGCCCAGCAGATCGAGGCGGTCCCGGGTCACGCCCCGGAGGGTTGTGTGCACCACGCGAGTAGCAAATTTCCGGTTCGTCGAGTACAGAAACGGGCGCAGCAGCGCCATCAGAAAGATTAGCCCCCGCCGCCTGAAGCGCTCGGCGAAAGTCTGCGCGTTCCAGGTAAAGAACGCCACCGGCTGCACCACCGTCAGGTCCAGCAGGCTGCCTTCCACCCGCCAGAACACCGTGGGGGATGGCCCCGCCGAAGTGCCGTTCGGCACTACGATCCCTACGCCGGGGGGCGCGCCAGGTTTGTGGTTTGATTGTTCCAAAATAATCTTCGTCCCTCCCGCGGGCACACCGGCCCCAAGGCAGAACGAATCATTCATTGTAAACAATGCCGTCGTCCCCGCGAAGCCCCTTCACAGAGTGGGGTCAGTTTCAATTTCAACAAGGGGCGCTTGCCACAAAGGATTCACCACCAGCGGTCAGCGCGCGCGGCAACAAAATTTCGCCAGACGTAGTCCCATGGAATGACGAACAGGAAGATCACGCTCATTAGGCAGGCAAAAGTTGTGTCCCAGGTGTCTGCGTCCAGGGTGTGGTTCCGCCAGGCAGGCAGCGCCACCGCGAGCAGCCATGTGGCCTTCCAAGCAATTTCCCAGAACAGAAGCGGCAGCATCTTCAAGGGATAGCGCAACCCCAGGGCCGCCATCAGCACCAGCGCAAGCAGCATGGAATTGACCACGCCATGCATCAGTTCCCAGGGCTTGTGATGAAGGAAGGCAGGAACCTTCTGCATGCCCATGCCGACGGCAATCAAGAGGTATCCGGCCCGCAGAAGATAAATTCGCCACAGCGCGATCTCTCGCACCGGAATTTCGTTTTGGTCCCGCGTGCCCAAGGCTGATGCTGGCGATGAATCGGTGTTCATTGTGTATCTCCCAATCCGACTCGCATCCGCTGCGTGCGCTAAGAAGGGCTGCGAACGCCCGTTAGCGACAATTAGCGGCTCTCATTGCTATTCGTCGCGAAAGTTGGAACTGGCGTCCGAATCCTGATTGAGACGACGAAGCAGCAAGAACATTGCTCCCCATACCAAGAGACCAACTGCAAAGCCGGTCACGATCGAAGCCTTCTTGTAATGCCAATGTGCGTATGGATTCAGCACCTTGATCACCCAGAGTTGTGCGAGAGCCGCAACTGCCAGAGACACCCAGAAGCTAAGCCGGTTCCAGAATTCCTGAAACATAAACCCGATTGCAACTGTACACAGAAACGTCACAACCGCAGCGTCTTCCCACTCTTTTGGTATTTTGAATGGAAGAAGGTGGTAGACCAAGAATCCAATCGCGTAAGCCGCGAACAGTTGAATTCCCCACCGCCATCGGCCTACGGTCCGTGTGCGCTGTCGTTTCGAGCGAAATGCCTCTTTACGCCCTTGTCGCTCTTCTTGCTTGCTAAACGCCTTGAATCGCTCCGCAGCGATTTTCCGGCGTGCCAGTTCATCCGTTAGGGCGGAAGCAGCCTCTGGGGTCAATTGCTCTCGGTAGCTTGCTAATCGCAGCAGGTCATCGTCCGTCTTTTTTCGATATTCGTCGGCCGGTTCCTGAATCTGCACGCCCCGATGTTACCTTCCGGGGCTGCGTAGAGAAAGGAATTTTGTGACTCGTTGCAAGATCCCCGTCACGCTCATTAACCACTACTGGGAGCCCCAACGAGTTCAGCGGCGGGTGGCTGTAGATTATCAAGACGTTGTACCCACCGAAACCGGATCGATCGGACTTGGTTTGAGCACCGAGCGGTGCAAAAGACGGCGCGATAAGTCCGCGCCTTGCAAATCGTTACAGCCGATTTGCACTTTCGCACCGCTCCTGCTACGGCGGGGCTCATGCTCCCTCGGAAAGGGAACAACGTGTTGAAAGATCACAGGTGGCCCACTCAAGACTGGTTTTGGCCTGAGTGGAAGGCGCGGTTCAGCGCTTCTGGTACGGGTGGAAGATGTAGTCCTTCGCCTTCACTGGCGTATGGCACGCGAATCCGCAGTCTGAAAGGCTCTTGGCATCAGGTGAGAACTTATCCGATGCGGCGTCGTAGTTGAACACCGCGTATCCCCATCCACCGCTCTTCGCAAATCTCTTGCTGTCCTTTTCCATAAGGAAAGCCTGGCTATAGACATCGGGAACTTCCACGGCGAAGGGGGCCTCGGTGCTCTTCTTCAGCTTCCACTGGAGCTTCGCGATCATGGAGCCCTCGGGAAAAGGCTGGCCGTTGCCGGGAATGCCCGATTTGTACGCCTTAATCATCTTCGGATTGGCGACGATCACCTTGAGGATTTCCTCGGTGCGGGCCGAAGAGACCACCGACCAGTCCTCGTATCCCCTGAAGTCGGAGAATGCGATTCCACTCGGCGATTTCAGCGATACTTGTCTTTATCTTGAACCTGCGCGTAAAGGACCGTGGCGACGAGGACGGCGACCGCAGCCGTGGCGATCGCAATCGTGAGCTTACTCTTGGGCTTCATGGCTGATGCTCTCCTAAACCACAATTTCAATCCTGCCTCTTGGATCGCGCACAGCATACCACAGGCTCCAGCCTGGCTCTTCCGAAGCGCAGCCCGCAGCTTCCTGCCTCTCATTCATATTCCCGTAACAATCGTTCCGTATATTGCGGAGTTCAGGCAGATTGCAGCCACATTCTCACAACCTGGAGCAACCATGGCCACGGCATCAGCGAGCGTACTCGACCACAAACTTAACCGCTCTCCCGGCAAGCTCGGCATCCTGATTTTCGGCGCGGTTTTCCTGGTTGGCCTTCTCTACGCCGCCCCCGCTTCATCGAACAATACCGAATAAGATGAGGGAACGAGAGGTGGAGGTCTGTGGCTCAGGGCAGGCTTCGTCGAAAACAGCGACGAGTGTGGCAGCCAAGTTGGGATGGCGCAAGCGAAATAAAATCTAGGGAGGAACGCGCCCACGCCGATCGGGAATCAAATACCGCGCAGTCTAGTTGACGGTTGCCTTCCCTTTGCTGGAAGTGTAGGTCGACTTGTCGACCTCATCGTAAAGCGTCGCGTACGGATGGAAAGTTGCCGCAGTCGAGTAGGTGTGGCTACCGCTCACGTCAAAGGGACCGCCCGTGCTCCCCGTAATCGTGCCGCTCAACGTCGCACCATCGCCCCAGTAAATGGTCGCCGTAAATTTGGACGATTTCGCCGTCGTCGTTCCATCTACAAAGCTGGCCACTTCTCCCGTGAATTGCACTCCGTGCGTCGCCGTAAAGTCTTGCCCAGTTCCGCCAATCGCGCTCATCCGTCCGAGCGCGCCGGCCACGCCTTCGGCTACCCATATCCTGTTATCGGGGCCGACGGTGAGCGAATTGCCCAGGGCATTCAAACTCGATAGGGGCACTGTGCTCACTACGCCTTTCGTGGTCACACGCCCTACCGCATTCGGAAACCCCTGCGCATACCAGATGGCGCCATCCGGTCCGGAAACAATGCCGTTCTGATAGTTCTGCATCTGGGCTTTGTATTCCGTCACCACACCCGACGTTGTAATCTTTGCTACGGCCCCATATTCCGTGTTTTCCAGAAACCACAGATTCCCATCGGGGCCGCTGGTAATCGCGCTGACGTTGGAAGGTGTGGTCTTGGTCGTATACTCCGCCAAAGCGACACCCGCAGTATCATCTTTCCGATTTTGTTCGTGGAGTTCTCGGTAAACCATATGTTGCCGTCCGACCCGACCGCCACATCAACCGGGGTACTCGACGGAGTCGTCGTCGGAAACACACTGATGGTTCCGGCTGTCGTGATGCGGCCGATAGCCGAGCACGCGCAGCTGTTGGCGAAAATATAGGGAAACCACATGTTGCCATCGGGTCCGGCGATCATGCCGAACCAGGTGTAGCCATTGGCCGCATACTCGGTCAGCTCGCCGGAAGGCGTGATCTTGGCAATTTTCTCGATGTTGGTCTCGAGAAACCAGAGGTTCCCGTCGGGGCCGGCGGTGATTCCTGTGGGCTGAGCATCGGCTGTCGGCAGCGGATAGGTTGTCACCACTCCTGCCGTTGTCATCTTGCCGACTGCGTTGGCGGGATAACTCATTGTGAACCAGATTTTTCCGTCCGGGCCGGTGGTGTTGAAGCCTGAATCCGAGCCGGTGCTCAATGCAAAATTGCCGGTAATGGTTGCCGTAGTCGTCATGCGGCCGATGTTGCTGCTGGTCCCTGCCGTGAACCACAAATTTCCGTCCGGGCCGCTAACGATGGAGGTCGTATATTGAAAGGCCGGAAACTGCGCCGCGTATTCCGTCACGACGCCAGTAGAGGGAACCACCATCCCGAATCCGGTATTAATCTCCGAAAACCAGATGTTTCCATCCGGCCCGGTCGCAATTCCTGCGAATCCGCCATTCTCGATCGAATGTTCTGTCTCCGCGCCCGTCGTCGTTACCTTCGCCACATGCGATAACTCAGTCAGCCACAAATTTCCGTCGGGCCCCGAAGTGATGCCCAATGGCAGATCACCGAGCGTATACAGCGTTATCGCACCCTTTGTCGTAATCTTTCCGACTTGGTAATCCAGTTCGTTCTGTGGATTGATGAACCACAAATTTCCATCGGGCCCGACCGTAATCTGGCCGAAGCTGAAGCCAAGCGCCGAGTACACCTGAAACGTCCCCAGGTTCTCTTTCGTCGAATACGCAGTGATTTTCCCGGCCGTGGTGATCTTGCCGATGTCGTAATCGCCGGATGCCTTCTGCTCCACAAACCACAAATTGCCGTCCGGTCCCGCCGCAATTCCCTGAGCAAACGAGCCCGCCGTCAGTGAATACTGCACAATGTCAGTTCCGCTCGTGCTGATGTGGCCAATGGTGCCGGCCATTGTGTCGGTAAACCACAAATTGCCATCCGATCCGCTAGCGATACCAAACAGTGCCTGCGCATTCGGTATGGGAAACTCCGTTATCACTCCGGCGGTGGTGATCCGGCCCACTTTCTGTCCAGCCAACTCCACAAACCACAGGTTGTTGTCCGGGCCCTTCGCTATTTGATAGGGCCAACTGGCTCTGCCCGGGGGAATCGTGAAATCGGTGCTTGCGAATGCAAGCGTGGCATGGATCGTCAAGAACGACAGAAAGCAAATGGCAAGACGGCCAGCAGAGCGCAAGCGGCGCATGGGTACTCCTTCTTTGCAGAGGGATGGAACTGACACTCTTTCGATGAGCCCCAAAGACGGCCACATTCTATCTAGTTTCCATTAAAGGTGCAAATGAAAAAAACCGCGTATGGCGAAGCATTTAAGGGAACAAACTGGGGCAGGCGGGACGCTTCACATTCTTTTCTAGGCTGCGAAGGTCGAACTATCCTGCGGGGCATCCTGCACGTGCTGTTTCAGGCGTCTTGCCTTTCGAGGAGCAAAAGCCCGCAAAGCGGAGTGAAATTTCTACTGGAGAGTTATAGTGTTCTGACATCGGGCGAGACAATGGCTGCGAGTCCCGTCTGTCCTCGCATTTCCGCCCCCATTTCCCCGCCCAACTCGGCCGAAAGTGGGAGCACAATCAACCCCGTCAGGGACGGCGGCAACAGAGCAAGCCCGATTAGGCCCGCGCCCCCGTGGCGGACGGCGCCACTCCACGATTCTTGGCCAACTCTTTGAGAAACGCTTCGGCCGGAAGCCCGCCCTGTTTGTGGAACAATCGCAACAGCGCGTCTTCGGTTCCTGGAGCCACTGCCGGCTTTGCGGCCTCGGTTTCCAATCCTTCGGGTTCCACCAGAACCTCTGGCAGCAGCCCGCGATTTGCCGCCAGAACTTTCAGGAACTTCCCCAGCAACTCGCGATTTTCAGGGCTGGTTCGCGCGAACTCCACGCCCATTCCTTTATCCGGGTGCATTACCCGCACAACGCCAGCGATCTCCAATTTGAGTTCCTGCACGCTCATTGCGATCGTGACCTGAGTCGAAACCGGGAAAGGCGACGAAAGCTCCAGGTAGCACGCTCCCATAGTCAGGTGAACCAGCCGGCAACTGACCGGCGGGTCGTCTTTCTCTATGTCCGTTGAAGTCCGCGCCAACCAGTCCTGTAACTGCTTTACCACGCTCGGCGACGCGTTCTCAAACCGCAAGCCAACCTGCGTCCCGCTTCCCTCCCAGGCAAATTCAGATTCCACCTCCAGCTTCTCGATGGAACCTGGCAGCGTCATGGTCAAATCCCATCGTCCCTGTGGTTTGCTCCGCCGGGGCAGGTTGAGTGCCAGTCCGCCTTCGCCCAGATCGGTCGTGGTGGCCTTCAGGCGAGCTCCGGATTCCCGGCTCGACAAATCCACGGGAATGCTGACCGGAATCCGCTGGTTGCGCCGCCGCTCCTTCTTCATCAAGGCTCTGGCCGCGCGAAAACTCGACTTCGATTTCTCCACCGAAACCGGCTTGTACAGGATAAAGTGCGCCCCGATATCGAATGCCGACCGCAGCCCCACATCCGGATCGAGAATGGCCACCGCGATGGCCCGCTTGTTGCACGGAGCGCTCCGGGCGCTGCGCAGTACGTCGGCAGCCCCCGTACCAGCGCAATCCACGATAATCGCCTCATACCGCCCCCGCGTCAGCTTGCCCAAGGCAATTTCCGAGGTCGCGCACAGGTCTACTTCGATCTCAAGCTCGCCCAGCGTCCGCCGCAGAGTGCGTACAATCTTCTCGTCGGAACACAGCAGCAGCGACTTCAGGTTCATGACCGCCTCGATCCTTCCTCTCCACTGTAAGCCCGCCCCAACGCCCAATCAATCAACCACTTGCACCCGGAGATTACCCTTGTAACCGCGTTTTCCCGGTGCCCGCGGCCACGGGTTGAGCTCCCTTGGGGTCGCCAGTAAGGTCGCAGGATAGGGGTCACGGGTGGGGTCGCAGAACGGAGCCGCAGCAGATGGGTTGTCAAAGCCCATGCCGGCGCCCAGGCCCGGATCGGGAACGTCTAAGACGCCTATAAGCACAATTAATGCAATCATTTACGTAGATTGACTCAAGCGATACAAGGTAATTTCCGATTGACTTTCAGGGAATATTGCCCTAACATAACGAATCTCCGATTACGTTCTGAGATTAAGGGATGCTCGGCGTTGTGCTGGTTTGTGTTTCCCTGAATCCGGATGCACTCTGGAGAATCATATACATAGCGCAATCAGATACGTTCATTCCCCCTTTGTACGAAAGGCGTTTTTATGGCCAAGCGACGCGGAAATCCGAACTGGGGCAAACCCGAGCCAATCGGCCCTATTGTCCCTACCATTACTGAGTTCGAGCAGGTCGTGCGCGAATACAAGCTCTCCCCGGATCAGTATCTCCGATCCACCCGTCTGCGGGAATGGGCACGGCGCAACAAGAACTCGAAATACATCCCCGAGCCCCTTCTGGAAGCCTGGGGATTCGAAATCGAATCCACGCTGTAATTCACGCTGCAATTGAAGACGGGCAAGAAATCAAGGGCCGCCCAAAGGCGGCCCTTTTGCTTTTGATCCGCTATTCTGCAAAACTCTTGTCATTCCGACCGTAGCGGAGCGCCAGCGAGCGAAGTGGAGGAACCTGCTTTTTCTGTCTCCAAACCAGCGCCCTTAGCAGCAACAAATCCACATGCTTAACTTCCTCCAACTTCCGCTCCCCGAACTCTTCGCCCTTGTCGCCGCCGTGGCCTTCGCCGCCGGACTCAATCTTTACGCCACGGTAGCCGTCCTCGGTCTTCTGGCCCGCTTCGGCCATGTCCCGTTGCCGGAGGCTTTGCAACTCCTCACGACCTGGCCCATCATCGCCGCCAGTTCAACCCTGTTCGTGATCGAATTCTTCGCCGATAAAATCCCCGCCTTCGATCTGATCTGGAGCGCCCTCCATACCTTTATCCGCGTCCCAGCGGCGGCTCTGCTGGCCTATGGCGCCACTCGCCAACTCACTCCCGCCGAGCAGCTCCTCGCCGCCGCCCTCGGAGTCGCCATCGCCCTGGCCGCTCATGGAGGCAAGACCGCCATCCGCGCCGCGGTAACGCCATCCCCCGAGCCGTTCTCGAACATCACCCTAAGCCTGGCCGAAGATGCCCTCGCCATCGGCCTGACCTGGTTAGCCACGAGGCATCCCTACGCAGCCGCTATGATCGCGCTGGCGCTGGTAACAGTGATAGTGCTGCTGGCTCGGGCAGTAATCCGAGCCATGCGAGCATTGTTTCGAGGAGCAGAAGAAGAACTGGCAGGATAGTTTTTTGTATGGGACAGCCGACCCCGACCGCTTGTCATCCTGAGGCAGCGGAGTCCTCGGCCTGGCCGAGGACTCCCAACGAAGGACCCATGTAACTCGCTTGCGGCGCTGGCGCGGCCGCCACTACATAGGTCCTGAAGCCCGCAAAGAACGCGAGCTTCAGGATGACAGCGATGTGGGTTCGGAACGCGGGTACTGGAAGCTTATTAACCTAGTGGTACTTGCTACAATGATTCCATCATGACCACCCAAGCCTTCGCGGACGTACCCACCGCCATCGAAGAAATCCGCGCCGGCCGCATGATCGTCGTCGTCGACGATGAGGACCTGAGCTAAAATAGCGCAATGAGCCCAGAAGTTTCTGATCTTCTAAAACGGGCGCTTGCTCTCCCGGTCGACCAGCGCGCCGCGTTGGCCAACACTCTGCTCGACAGTCTCGAAGGTGTGGATCAGTCCGTGCAAGCGGCATGGGACGAGGAAGTGGCGCGCCGCATGCAAGACCTGCGGGCTGGCAAAGCCGTGACCGTACCCTGGGAAGAATTGCATCAAGAGTTGTTGGCGATGTTGAATGAGCGTTAGGAGTGTTCGCTACCACGAGGACGCAAGCGCAGATGTTAAGGCCGCGGTTGCCTGGTATCGGGGGCGCAGCCCTAAAGCCGCGTCAGACTTCGTCGAAGAGCTCGATCGGGCGGTCGCTACGATCCGCGAAGCTCCCGAACGCTGGCCGCTAGGAAACAGCAATACGAGACGTTTCCTCCTTTGGCGATTTCCCTTTTCTATTATTTATTCCGAACAAGAAGGCGTGATCATCATTTGGGCCGTAGCTCACAGTAGCAGGCGACCCGATTACTGGGCCACCCGTCTTAAGTGATGCATGTCCGCGTAGGGTGGTCTAAGACGTTGGAATCCCCCGGTTAACCAACTCGCCAACCACCTTTGCTACAATCGCCTCATGACCACCCAAGCCTTCGCCAACGTCCCCACCGCCATCGAGGAGATCCGCGCCGGCCGCATGATCGTCGTCGTCGACGACGAAGACCGCGAGAATGAGGGCGACATCACGCTCGCTGCCGAGAAGGTCACGCCTGAAGCCATCAACTTTATGGCCAAGTATGGGCGCGGCCTGGTCTGCCTCACCATGACCGAAGAGCGGCTCGACCACCTGCGCCTCGGCCCCATGAGCGCAGAGAACACTTCGCAATATGGGACAGCTTTTTGCGAGGCCATCGACGCGCGCGTGGGCGTAACCACCGGCATCTCCGCGTACGATCGCGCGCGCACCATTCAGGTGGCGATCGATCCCGCGACCCAGGCATCCGATCTGGCGCGCCCCGGCCACGTCTTCCCTCTTCGCGCCCGCAAAGGTGGCGTGCTGGTTCGCGCCGGGCAAACGGAAGCTTCGGTCGATCTGGCGCGGCTTGCCGGACTGATTCCCGCCGGCATCATCTGCGAAATCATGAAGGACGATGGCACCATGGCCCGCGTCCCGGACCTGATCGAGTTCTGCAACGAGCACGGTATGAAAATGCTGACCGTCGCCGAGCTGATCCGCTACCGCATGGCGCACGAACGCTACGTGCATCGCGTGGGCGAGGCGCTGGTCGATACGCTTTATGGCGAATTCCGGTTGATTGCCTATGAGAGCGAAATCGACGGCGGAGAATCGCACGTGGCCTTGATTAAAGGGGACATTGAAGGCAGCGATACCCCGGTGCTGGTGCGCATGCACGCCCACTGCCTGCTCGGCAACGTCTTCGGCGCGACCGGATGCGAGTGCCATGCCACTTTACAAGGCTCGCTGCGCCGCATTGCCGAAGAAGGCCGCGGAGCGCTGATTTACCTGCATCAGAGTTCGCAGGGATTTTCCATCGACAAAGCCGGCGAGCGTACCGCGCTCACTTTCCATCGTGGCCGCAAGTTGCCCGCCCTGCTCGAAGGCGAAAGGCAAACGCAGCGTGAAATTGGAATCGGCGCCCAGATTCTTTCTGATTTGAATCTGCACAGAATCCGCCTGCTCACGAACAAACCCAAGCGGGTAGCGGCGCTGGAGGGGTTTGGAGTTGAGATTGTGGATCAGGTTCCAGTGGCGTTGACGCGAGTGTAATTTGGGCTGGTGGGGCGCACTCTCGCCCGCGACTGCGGGCAGCGCAGCATCTAAAACGGCTTGCGCACGATGACTTCGCTCTCGCGAATGAAAAATTGCGCGGAGCAGTGTTCCGAGCCGCAGATTACCGGGACCAGTCCGTTGATTTGCCGGCGCGTGATCAGCCCCAGCATTCCGCACGACGGGCACGACAGCACGGCCCAATAAGGATCTTCCTTCTCGCCCACTTCGCCGGCATTTTCGAGGACAAAAATTGTTCCAGGCTGCATCTGTTCGGGAATCCACTCGTTCAGAAGATCCAGTTCTCCGACCATGTGCTCCTCCTGTAAATTTGGTCCTGCGCCTCGACTCCACAACTTAGCTACGACACTCTTCTAGCACGTCGACGCTCAGCCGACGATGTTACGGAGGTACTTACCTTCCTGGCGATCACATCGGCTCGAACTTGCCGCACCGCGTCGCTGAGGCAAACCCCAAGAATCGGCTGATTCGAATTCTTGAGGATGTCGACAATCTGCCGCGCCGAGGTTTCGAGATAAAGATGCGAGCCGTCGGTGAGCAGATGTACATCGGAATTGCGGCCGACGATCTCGGCCAGGCCTTTGCCGCACTCCCGCTGCAGGAAGCGCATGACCTTGCGCACACCCTGCAAAGAAAAGCCCTTGCGCCGCAGTTCGCAGATCACGGCTATCTCGGTGAGGTTCTGCATGAAATACAGGCGGCGGTGTCCGGAGCGTTCGGGTTTGACAACGCCGCGCTCGTCCCACCACTGCAACTGACGGGCAGTAATCCCGGTCAGGGCGATCACCTCTTGCGATGAAAAGCGATCTGGCATGGTTTCCCGTTTATGTTTGAAACAATCTACTGCTCTAATGTTTCAAACATTCTAGACACGAACCGGTGGGAGTCAACAGGAGATTCAGAGGAAAAGGGTTAACTAGAAGAGTGCGGGGGGCTTAAGAAAATGTGCGCTCTACCTCGATCCCCCGCCGACGAAGTGGACGATTTCAAGACGGTCGCCTTCCTGAAGGAGTGTTCGGGACCAGCGGTCGCGCGGGACGATTTCGCGATTGAGTTCAACCGCTACGCGGTCCGGCTTCATGTTAAGAGATTCGACCAGGGCCGCGAGCGTGAACTCGGCGGGTGACGCGAGATCGGGAAAGGTGCGTTGTTCTCCATTGATGTGAAGGTTCATATGATGTGAAGGTTCATAGCGGGCGAACTCTCATCGGGATAGCCGGCACCAAGCCAGTCTAGCAGCCGCCGATTCGGTCCGCCTGACAGCTCTACATGAAAATCTGAAACGTTTTTTCTGTCCCCAGCTTCCTCTGTCTATATTTTCACGCAACCACGGAAGGCCCTGCCGGCATAATAAGACTCAGCGCCGTTGTGATACAGAAAGACGCGGCCGAAGCGGCGATCGCCAAAGAGTGCGCCCCCGAGTTCTCTCATCTCGGCAGGAGTTTTCAGCCAGCTCGATGTCTTGGTGTCGAACTCGCCAAGTTTCTGCAGCTCTCGATATTGTTCTTCGGTTAGAAGGTCAACGCCCATGGCCTCTGCCATATCCATCACGCTATTTTTCGGCTTCGCCACTTTCCTGGAATCGAGCGCTTCGCGGTCGTAGCAGAAACTTCTGCGGTCCTTGGGGCTTTCCGGGGAGCAATCAAAAAAGATGATTTCGGCGGTCTTTTTGTCATGACCAACCACGTCCGGTTCCCCACCGGTTCTTTCCATTTCGCCGAGCGACCACAGCTTTTCAGCGTTGCCTTGCAGCTTTGCCTTTACCTTGGCCCACTCGACGCCCTGATGGCGGATCATGTTTTTCTCAAAGCGAGCCTGCAATGCTGCCAGCAGTTTTTCGCGTTGTTCCGGGGACAACTCCTTTTTTGCCTTTGCGGCTTTCATATCCGGTCTCCTCGTCAGGGTTCACCGATCGTATCACCCTATCTTGCGCAACTTCAGCTCCGCATTTTCTGTTTTTTGTTCATTGGACTCGCAGCTTTTTGGGGCATCGCCAGGCATGATTTGGCATGAAACGCCGCTTTCCTGGGGGCGAAAGCGGGGGCGAAAACATGTATTTACATGCTGGCGCGATCTCGTAAGTCATTTGTTTTCAATGCTATTTTACTATTTTGTCACTCCCCTCCCCCCACCCCGCCTCTTTTAGAATCAGTGGGTTAGCTGGGGTACCAGCATGCAAATTCGGGAGCCCATTGGACTTACGGGTAAATTCGGCAGCCTAAAGGGGTTAGGTGGGGCATGTTGCAGGGGAGCCGTCAACGGGAAGCTCCGGTCGGGATGACAATG
Organism: uncultured Acidobacteriaceae bacterium; assembly: GCA_963784085.1. Lineage (GTDB taxonomy): Bacteria > Acidobacteriota > Terriglobia > Terriglobales > Acidobacteriaceae > Sulfotelmatobacter. The sequence continues at coordinate 280,398 of CAWAQH010000016.1, forward strand.
TGTAGTTGGTGCAGCGGATAGGAAATCGCCCCAGGGTACCGATCTTTTTCTATGTTTCTATCGCCACGGCTCCCGACATCGCATGCGGTTTATGAACACAACGGGCGGGATTCGTGGTGCCCAGCTTTGCAAGGGAGGCAAAGCTGGGGCGGCCTAAGTTAATATGGCGGCGGCAAAGCTGGGCCAGCCCCCATTGTTGCCACTCTGTGCCGCTGTCCAAGCTGAACAGCAGCACAACCCTAGTAACAGCATGCTCTGGAATACGAAGCTTGCGAACCTAGTTAGCATAGTGCCCCCCTAACGCCCATTTGGACTTGACCTGCCCCCTGCTTTCGTTCACGTAAGAATACGACAACTTTCAGCTGCTCCCTCTCCGGTTTGAGCCGGGATGGGGGAGCGCGAGGGGCAAGGGACGGCGTTTGAGTCCCTTGCCTCTCGCTCAGCTGTGTAGAAGCCTGCTGCATGCGCCGCCGCAAACTCTTTTGGGGTTTTATATCCCAAGCTGCTATGCGGACGCTCCTCGTTGTACTCGATCTTCCACGCTGCGATCTTCCGCCGTGCGTCGAACAGGTTTTGAAACCAGCTCACCGTCAAGCACTCATCCCGCAACCGTCCGTGAAAACTTTCCACGCGCGCGTTCTGCGTTGGCTTGCCCGGCTGAATGTGCAACAACTCGATCTTTCGCTCCACACACCACGCCAGAAAATGCCGGCTCGTCAGTTCGGGCCCATTGTCGCAGCGGATCGCTTGCGGTTGTCCCCGCTCGCTCACGATCGCATCCAGCACTCGTGTCACTCTCCGGCTGGCAAAGCTCGTATCCACTTCCAAGGCCAAGCACTCCCGCGTATAGGCATCCACCACGCTCAGCACCCGGATCGTTCGTCCGCACTCCACCGCATCATGCACAAAATCCAGCGCCCACTCCTGGTTGGCCGAAGTCCGCACCAGCAGCGGCTTTCCCTCGCGGACGCAATGCTTCCGCTTCTTCCGCCGAATCATCAGCCCGGCATCCCGATACACGCGATGCACCCGCTTGTGGTTCACATGCTCTCCCGAGCGGCCCGGCAGTACATGCAGCCGCCGATACCCGAAGCGCGGTTTCTCCCGCGCCAATTCCACCAACTGCGTTCGCAGCGGCTCGTCCGTGCGTATGCTCCGGTAGCGATAGCTCGATACCGGCAGCGTCATCACGCTGCACGCCCGCCGTTCACTGAAGGCGTACTTCTCTCGCACCTGCTCGACAGTCGCCTTCAGGACCGCGAGCTCCACCCGTTTTTTTCAATCACCCACTGCAGCGCATCCTTGTCCAGACTCAGATCCGCCACCAGCTTCCGAAGTCGCGTGTTCTCATCCCGCAGTTGCTTCGCTTCCTGCGCCTGGCTCACGTCCATCCCACCGTACTTCGCCTTCCAAGCGTAGATCGTGTGCTTCGACACCCCCACTTCTCTGGCTACGTCTTCGGCCTTGCGCCCCGCCTCCAACTGCTTCAGCGCCCCGATCATCTGCGCTTCCGTGTGCCTGCTCTTCGACATACCCCTTCCCCTTTCCTTCGTCCGAAATCATACTCGGACTTGTTCGGAAAACGGGGAGCAGGTCACAATGTGGGGATGACCGCGCCTGAAAAGGCAACTGCTTACGGCAACCCACGCAAGGAGTAAGCTCCGGTCGGGATAACAATGCGTAGTTGGTGCCGCGGATGGGAAATCCCTATGGACTATCCCTTGCCCAGCTTTGCAAAGGAGGCAAAGCTGGGGCAGCCTCAGTCTATATGGTGCCGGCAAAGTCAGGGCCGGCCTTCCCCATTCCTGTGCAGCGGTTTACGGCTGATACTCCCAGAGGTCATTGAGGCATTCGGGTTGGCCGACCGAGGCCCAGCCGTAGCCCCCGAAGAGCCAGAGATTTCCGGATGCGTCGATCCAGCCGAGTGCCAGTTGTCGCGAGCCGGGCGTGTCGGCGGGCGCGCCTGTGCCCAGAGTTCCGTAGGTTCCGAGCGTGTTCGCCGTATCCAGACCGTTGATCCAGGTCCATTCACCCGCGCTGTACTTCCACAGATCGGTAAGTTCGCGATCGCCAACCTGCTGTCCGCCGAACATCCAGAAATTGCCCGATTTATCCAGCCAGCCCACGGAGTACTCCCGCGACCCCGGAACGTTGGCGGAACTGGGAACGCCCTCGGCGCCGTAGGAGGGAGGTTGATTGATCACGTCGGAACCGCCGAGCCATGTCCATTCGCCGCCGCTGTACTCCCACAGGTCATTGAGGTAGCCGAAGCTTCCGTTCATGTCGGCCCCGTTGCCGGCGAAGAGCCAGAAATTGCCGGAAGCATCGATCCAGCTCACCTGACCTTCACGGCCGCCGGGAACGCTGCCGACGCCGCCATAGGTCCCTTTTTGCTCGATCGTGTTCGCGCCGCTTACCCATGTCCATTCGCTGTTGCTGTACTCCCAGAGATCGTTGATTGGTCCGTCATTCCCGGTCGAGTCCAGAGCGACGCCGCCGAAGAGCCAGAAATTGCCGGCCGCATCGGTTGCCCCAGACGCAGAGTATCGCCCGCCGGGAATGTTGGTGGAGGAGCCCACGCCCTCGGTGCCGTAAGTTCCCTTTTGGCCGGAGATATTCGGCCCCCCCTGCCAAATCCATTGGTTGCCTTTGTACTCCCACAAGTCATTGAGCGGGGCAGCTGGGTCGTTAATCCCAGAGTCGATTCCGTAACCGCCGAAAAGCCAGAAATTTCCTGACGAATCCTTCCAGCTCACGCCCCAGGCACGCGCTCCAGGAACATTTGTGCCGCTGGTGATCCCCAGCGTGCCGTAGGCTCCCGCCTGGTCAATGGTGTTCGAGCCGTTGACCCATGTCCATTGGCCGGCGCTGAACTTCCAGAGATCGTTGAGGTAATTCTCGTTCCCGTTGATGTCGTACCCGTAACCGCCGAAAAGCCACAAGGTGCCGGAGGAATCGATCCAGGTGGCACTGCCATAGCGCGATCCTGGAGTTCCGCCGGGTGTCCCCTTAGTTCCGTAGGAGCCGGTCTGACCGGCAAGGTTCGAGCCGCTCACCCATGTCCACAAGTTGATGGAACAGGTCACGGATACCGTGACGTTTGAGTTCGCGTTTCCGGTGGGAGTCGGCACCCTGCAATTCTGTCCGCCGGGCTGCGTGAAGACAGTGACGTTGTAGGCCCCGCCAGCAGCGATGGTTGTAGCGAACGGATAGGTTCCATTGCTCGGGACGCTGAGGTTGCTGCTGCCGTTGTCCTGCAAAACCAGGCCCTGATTGGTTCCAGTCAGCCCGGTCACCACCGCGCTGATTGTGTACATAATGGGCGCGCAGCTCACGGCCACGGTGACGTTCGAGTTCGCCGTGCCGGTGGGATTCGTGACCGTGCAGCTTTCCCCGCTTGCCTGGGTAAAGACGGTCACGTTGTAAGCGCCGCCAGATGCGATGGTGGTTGCGAACGGATACGTTCCGTTGCTTGGAATCGTCAGATTGCTGGTGCCATTGTCCTGCAACACCAGACCCTGGTTGGTCCCCGTCAGCCCCGTCACCGAAGCGCTGATCGTGTACATAATCGGCGCACAGCTTACGGCTACGGTGACGTTAGAGTTCGCCGTGCCGGCGGGATTCGTGACCGTGCAGCTTTCCCCGCTTGCCTGGGTAAAGACGGTCACGTTGTAAGCGCCGCCAGATGCGATGGTGGTTGCGAACGGATAGGTTCCGTTGCTGGGAATCGTCAGATTGCTGGTGCCATTGTCTTGCAACACCAGACCCTGATTGCTTCCCGTCAGCCCCGTCACCGAAGCGCTGATCGTGTACATAATCGGCGCACAGCTTACGGCTACGGTGACGTTAGAGTTCGCCGTGCCGGTGGGATTCGTGACCGTGCAGCTTTCCCCGCTTGCCTGGGTAAAGACGGTCACGTTGTAAGCGCCGCCAGATGCGATGGTGGTTGCGAACGGATAGGTTCCGTTGCTGGGAATCGTCAGATTGCTGGTGCCATTGTCTTGCAACACCAGACCCTGATTGCTTCCCGTCAGCCCCGTCACCGAAGCGCTGATCGTGTACATAATCGGCGCACAGCTTACGGCTACGGTGACGTTAGAGTTCGCCGTGCCGGCGGGATTCGTGACCGTGCAGCTTTCCCCGCTTGCCTGGGTAAAGACGGTCACGTTGTAAGCGCCGCCAGATGCGATGGTGGTTGCGAACGGATAGGTTCCGTTGCTGGGAATCGTCAGATTGCTGGTGCCATTGTCTTGCAACACCAGACCCTGATTGCTTCCCGTCAGCCCCGTCACCGAAGCGCTGATCGTGTACATAATCGGCGCACAGCTTACGGCTACGGTGACGTTAGAGTTCGCCGTGCCGGCGGGATTCGTGACCGTACACTTCTGTCCGGTCGGCTGGGTAAGGACGGTAACGTTATAAGCGCCGCCAGCAGCGATGGTGGTCGTGAACGGGTAAGTACCGTTGCTCGGGACCGTCAGGTTGCTCGTGCCGTTGTCTTGCAACACCAGACCCTGATTGGTCCCCGTCAGCCCCGTCACCGAAGCGCTGATCGTATACATAATCGGCGCACAGCTTACGGACACGGTGACGTTCGAGTTCGCCGTGCCCGTAGGGTTGGTGACCGTGCAGTTCTCACCGCTCGGCTGCGTGAAGACAGTGACGTTATAGGCTCCGCCTGCGGCGATGGTGGCAGCGAACGGATAGGTGCCGTTGCTCGGGACGCTCAGATTGCTGCTGCCGTTGTCCTGCAACACCAGACCCTGATTCGTGCCCGTCAGCCCGGAGACGGCGGCGCTGATGGTGTATGCGGTCGAGCCGCATGAGGCGGTTACGGTAATGTTCGAAGTTATGATTCCGCTGGAGTTGCTGCTCAAGGTGCAGGTCTCGCCCACCGGCTGAGTCTCCACGGTCACCGAATAGGTCGAGCCACCGGGGTACAGCTTGGAGAAAGTTTTGGTGGCGCTCTTGGTAAACGTCAATGTGCTCGACTGGTTGTCCTCGACGACCAGCGTTCCGGAAAGTCCAGTGACGGTGACACTAATCTTGTAATTCGGTACACAAGTAGCCGTCACGGTGGTGTCCGAAGCGATTTTTCCCTTCGCGTTGCTGCTCAGCGTGCAAGTTTCTCCTGACGGCTGAGTCTTCACACTCACGGTATAGGCGGAGCCGCTGGTGTACTGATTCGCAAATGTCTGGGCATCGTTCGTAGTAAAGGTTAAAGTGTCATTCTCGTTGTCTTTCATCACCAGGGTTCCGGTCAGGCCGGTGACGGCCACGCTGACGGTGTAATCCGTTTTGCATGTGGCGGTGACCGTAAGGTTCTTGGTGATGGTTCCGCTGGCGTTGGCGCTGAGCGTGCAAGTCTGCCCGGCAGGCTGGGTCTCGATGCTTACGGTGTAGGTGGCGCCGCTGGCGTAAGGTGTGGCGAACTTCAGGGTTTCGTTCGTGGTGAAGGTCAAGGTGTCGCTCTGGTTGTCGGTCACGACAAGCGTCCCGGTAAGGCCGGTGGCCTTCACGCTAATCGTATAATCCGTGGCCGCAGCGCGGGCGACCGCACCTGCCGTGAAAAACAGCGCGACCAACCCAGCGACCACCAGCATGCGCGACTTCATTACGATCCTCCACTACGGATCTTCAAGATTCTTTGCCGTACGTCACTGCCTCCAGAGGCAAAGCGGGCCAAAAGGATGGTCGAGAGTTACGTGACGCGCGCCCTCGCTGACCAACAATAAGGAAGCGCTCCCCGCAAGCACATCATGGGCTTCACGACAGTCTCCGGTCTTCAAGGGGGGGATTCTGAGTCGAACCTTTGAGAGGGATAGTAACGCCACTTTGGTTTTTAATCAGCGGGTAAAAAGTCTCCACCACTAAGGTGCTATACGGAATGGAAGGGGCGGGTGTGAGCGAGAGGGAACGTGAGCCGGGCGAGCCGGCTTGGAGCTTACTCCGCTTTTCGCAAAGCGAATTTGCGGGTCACGGTGCGGCCTTCGTGGTTGGCCTGGACCATGACCGAAGAATCCGGCAAAGCCGACTCCTCCACTTCGAGTGAAATAGCCGCGCTGCCCGCCGAATCCGTGACCGCCTGGGTATAGAAAGGTGCTGCGTCAGGACGGGCGAAGCGAAAGGTCAGACGAGCGCCGGCGACCGCGGTTTCTCCCTCGGTGACGCGCAACTGCAGCGTGAGGTTGCGATTGGCATGCACCGAGGCAGCGTTCTCCCACAGCACGTCGAGTTGCTTGATGGCAGCCAGCGTTTCCGGTTCGGAGCGGTCAAGGACGCTCTCCAGCTTCCCTTCTTTGATCGATTCCAGCACCAGACGATGCTGATCGCGCAGTTGCTGCTCTTTTTGGGGATCGCTCAGACCGGCCTGCGTGGACGACTCGGCATAGGAAATCGCGCGCTTGCCCATGCAGCGCCCGCGCACGAACACCTGGGTTTGGAGCAGTTTTTCGCTCTCGCGCGCCTCGCTCTGCACGTGATAGATGGTGCCTTTGTGCTTAACGTCAGTATTGAAGCCGAAGATCATAAGAAATTTTGTGATCGGGCGATCGGTGCATCGGTGGCTAAGCTAGTCTAAGCATCCGAGCTTACAACGTTTCCGGGTCCGGCGAGCTTTCGAATTGCAATTCCCGGACCAACCGGTCACGCCGTTGCCCGATTCTCTTCCTGTTCTCTTGACGCCCCCGCTTACCTGCACGTAATCTAAAACGTTTGAGTAGTGCTGGCGCGAATTATATAGAGCCTCTCCCATGTCCGACAATTATTTCGCTCGCTACCTGCCGTTTTTGATACATATCCTGCTAGCGGGCGGAATTGCGACCGTAATTATCACGCTTTCCTGGCTGATCGGCATACGGAAGCCCACGCGCGCCAAAATGTCGCCCTATGAATCCGGCATGACCCCGATCGGGGACGCTCGCCGCCGTTTCTCCGTAAAATTTTATCTGGTGGCGATGCTGTTCATTTTGTTCGACGTAGAGGCGGTCTTTCTGTATCCCTGGGCGGTGATCCTGCGCCGGCTCAAAGAGCAAGGCCAGGGCCGTTTTGGGCTGGCAGAAATGTTTGTCTACGTTGGCGTCGTTCTGGTTGGCTTCTTCTATGTCTGGAAAAAAGGCGTGCTGGAGTGGGGCCCATCCGCCGCAAGACCCGCCGCCCCCAGTCGAGGAGAGCGTTAAGTGCCGTTGGCCGCTGCCATTACCGACCTTGAACAACTGAAGAGTCATCCCGCGGTCGCGCGCCTGCTGGCGTGGAATCCGGCGTCGGTTGTGGGGGCGAAGTTCGACCGCGAGGAGATGACGATCTGGGTGGATCGCACCCATATTCGCGAGGTCTGCGCTCTGTTGCGCGACGATGCCGACTGCGCTTTTAACTTCCTTTCCGATGTGACCTGCGTGGACTGGTATCCGGGTGAGCCGCGCTTTGAAGTCGTCTACCATCTGCTTTCGATTCCCAAGAAAGAGCGGGTGCGGCTGAAGGTGAGGCTCGACAGCGGGGACCCTGCCGTGGAGTCGCTGACTCTCTTTGGCCGGGCGCGAATTATTTTGAGCGCGAAGTGTTTGATCTGTTTGGGATTCGATTCAATGGGCATCCTTACCTGCGCCGGCTGCTGATGCCCGAGGATTGGGAAGGCCATCCCCTGAGAAAAGATTATCCGGTGGAGGGCTACCGCTGAGATGGCGCACCTGACACCAACGCCAGTGCTGGAACCCGGTCAGGATCGAACCATGATCCTGAACATGGGGCCGCAGCATCCATCCACCCACGGCGTGCTGCGCGTGCTGCTCGAAATCGATGGCGAAACCGTGGTCCGCATCATGCCCGACATCGGCTTCCTCCACACTGGCATTGAAAAAACCTGCGAGGCGAAGTTCTATCAGCAGGTGGTGCCGCTCACCGACCGTATCGACTATCTCTGCCCCATGACCAACAATCTGTGCTATGTGCTGGCCGTGGAAAAATTGCTGGGGTTGGAGATTCCTCCGAAAGCGCAGTGGATGCGCGTGTTGATGAACGAGCTGACGCGCATCAATTCGCATCTGGTCTGGCTGGGCACGCACGCGCTCGATATTGGGGCGATGACCGTGTTTCTGTATTGCTTTCGCGAGCGCGAAGAGATTCTGAAGATTTTTGAGGCGATCAGCGGGCAGCGCATGATGACTTCCTACTTTCGCGTGGGCGGAGTCGCGCTGGAGCCTCCGCTGGGATTCTTCGAGCGTGTGCGCGAATTCGCCAAGCGTTTTCCCGAAAGAGTGGATGAGTATGAGAACCTGCTGACGGGGAATCCGATCTGGATGATGCGTACCAAGGGCGTCGCGAGGATGACGGCTGAGGATGCGATTGCCCTTGGCGCGAGCGGTCCCACGCTGCGCGCCAGCGGCGTGGATATCGACCTCCGCCGCGACATGCCTTACTCGAGCTACGAGAAGTTTCAGTTCAAAGTCCCGCTGGCGGAGGAAGGCGACGTGTTCGCGCGCTACCTCTGCCGCGTCCGCGAACTGCGGGAGTCGAATGCGATCGTGCAGCAGGCTCTCGATGGCATGCCGGAGGGGCCGATCAAAGCCGATGCTCCCGGCGTGGTGCTGCCCGACCGCGAGAAGATGAAGACGCAGATGGAAGCGCTCATCTACCATTTCAAAATTATTACCGAGGGGTTTGCGGTGCCGCCGGGCGAAGTCTATCAGGCTGTCGAGTCGCCGCGGGGAGAGATGGGCTACTACATTGTCAGCGACGGCACGGCGAAACCCTATCGAGTGCATATGCGGGCAGCTTGCCTGGCCAACCTGCAGACTCTGCCGAAGATGTGCGAAGGCGGCTTGATCGCGGATGTGGTCGCGGCGATCGGAAGTATCGATATTGTCTTGGGAGAAATCGATCGGTGATGGTTTTCGGAGCAATTCGAGGTGCGGTTTGCGGAGATGGTTCCGCACTATCCGACGAAGCGGTCGGCGCTGGTGCCCACTTTGCTTTATGCGCAGGATGAAGTGGGATTCTTGTCCGACGAGGTGATCGCGGAATTGGCTTCGCGACTGGATCTGACGGAACTCGAAGTGCGCAACGTGATCAGCTATTACTCGATGCTGACCACGAAGCCGCGGGGTAAGTTTAACGTCCAGGTCTGCACCAACATCAGCTGCCTGGTTCGCGGCGGAGAAGAGATTTTCCAGCATTGCGCGAAGAAGCTGGGCGTGGGTCACAAGGGTACGACGCCGGACGGAATGTTTACTCTCGAAGAAGTCGAGTGCATTGGAGCCTGCAGTTGGGCTCCGGCGGCGCAGGTGAACTACGATTTTCATGAGAACCTGACCACGGAGAAGATGGACGCGATTTTGGAGGACTACAAGAAGATTTAGCGATTGTGCGATCGGGTGATCGGGCGATTGAAAGGCAACGGCCCTTCAATCGCACAATGACTCAATCGCAAAGTCACCAATGGCATCTTTGGTTTCCCATCCCGATGAGGTAAAAGTCGTCACCCGGCGCTTTGGCATGGGTGCGACCGATATCGACCGCTATCTCGAACTTGACGGTTACAAGGCCGTGCAGAAGGCGCTCGCGATGGATGCGGACGCCATTATCAATGAGGTAAAGAATTCTGGCCTGCGCGGTCGTGGCGGGGCCGGCTTTTCGACCGGGATGAAGTGGTCGTTCGTGCCCAAGCAGTCGGCCAAGCCGAAGTATGTGCTGTGCAACGGTGATGAAAGCGAGCCGGGCACGTGCAAAGACCGCTTGATTTTCGAGCATGATCCCCATTCCGTGATCGAGGGCGTGATGATCGGCGGCTTCGCGGTGGGCGCGCAAAGCGGCTATATCTACATTCGCGGCGAATATCGATATCTGTCGATCATCATGCAGAAGGCCATTCGCGACGCTTATGCCAGGGGATTTCTGGGCAAGAACATTTTCGGCAGCGGGCGCGATTTCGACATTTACTGGCATGGCGGCGCCGGTGCTTACGAAGTTGGCGAGGAATCGGCGCTGATGGAATCGCTCGAAGGCAAACGCGGGATTCCTCGTATTCGACCACCGTTCCCTGCCGTGGTCGGTCTGTGGGGTGGCCCGACGGTCATTAATAATGCGGAGACTTTGGCCAGTGTTCCGCACATTATTCTCGGCGGCGCGGAATGGTATGCCAAGCTTGGCCCGCCAAAAAACGGCGGCACGCGGCTGTTCTGTCTTAGCGGCAACGTGGCGAAGCCCGGCGTCTACGAGTTGCCCATGGGCTACAGCTTGAAGAAAATGATTTATGAGGTCGGCGGAGGCATTCCGAATGGCCGCAACCTGAAGGCGGTTGTGCCCGGTGGATCTTCCACGCCCTGCCTCACGCCGGACGAAATCGACATCAATATGGATTTCGATTCGGTGGCGAAGGCCGGGTCGATGCTGGGCTCGGGCGGCGTGGTCGTGATCGACGACGCGCAGTGCATTGTAAAATTCGCGCTGCGGACGATGAAGTTTTATCAGCACGAAAGCTGCGGATGGTGCATTCCCTGCCGTGAAGGCACGGACTGGCTGAAGAAAACTTTGACTCGTTTTCATTCGGGCGGCGGCGTGAAGAAAGACATCGATAACATGCAGTATCTGTCAGAAAACATGCTGGGGCGGACGTTTTGTCCGCTGGGCGATGCGGCGGCGATGCCGACGATCGCGTTCATCAAGAAGTTCCGCAAAGAGTTTGAAGATCATCTGGACGGCAAGCCGTGCCCTTATGAAAAAGAGGGCGCGGCGGAGGAGATGGCGGCGCTGGCGCACTAATAGAGATTGAGTCATTGGGCGATCGGGTGATTTTGCGATTGAAAGTCGACGAGCCAATAGGCGAAAGGTTTTCAATCGCTAAATCACCCAATCACTCAATCGCTAAATTCTTATGGCTGACGTAACACTTACCGTTGATGGCAAGAAGGTCACGGCTCCTGCGGGGACGCTGCTGATCGAGGCCTGCAAAACCGTGGGCATTGAGGTGCCTTCATTTTGCTACTATCCCAATCTTTCTCTGCAGGGCGCGTGCCGCATGTGCCTGGTGAAGATCGAGAAGATGCCGAAGCTGCAGACCGCGTGCACTACCGTGATCGGCGAAGGCATGGTCGTCACCTCCGAGAGCGATGAGATCAAGCAAGCGCGCAAGTCGATGCTGGAGATGCTGCTGGGGAATCATCCTCTGGATTGTCCGGTGTGCGATGCGGGCGGCGAGTGCGAATTGCAGGACATGACGTTCTCCTATGGCGCTGCCGAATCGAAATTCATGGAGGCGAAGAATCATAAAGAGGAGCAGCAGTGGTCGCCGGTAGTATTTTTCGACCGGCCGCGCTGCATTCTCTGCTACCGCTGCGTGCGTGTCTGCGGCGAGGGCATGGACGTTTGGGCGCTAGGCGTGCAGAACCGCGGTGTGAGTTCGATTATCGCTCCCAATAAAGAAGATCATCTGGACTGCGAAGAGTGCGGAGCCTGCATTGATATTTGCCCGGTGGGGGCGCTCACTTCCGGCGCATACCGCTATAAGACGCGCCCGTGGGAGATGAAGCATGTGGGCACCATCTGCACCCACTGCGGCGACGGCTGCAAGACCACATTGGGCGTGCGCCGGTCCGACAGCGGCATGGAGATCGTCCGCGGCGACAACCGCGACAAGAGCGGCACGAACGGAGACTTTCTTTGCATCAAGGGCCGCTATGCATTCGATTTTGCGAATCACGAAGAGCGGCTGACGCGGCCGCTGATTCGCAAAGAGGGCAAGCTGACCCCGGCAACGTGGGAAGAAGCTTTTGAGTTGATCGGAAGGAAGTTTGCGGAGGTTCGCGACCGCGACGGCGGGGCGGCCATTGGAGTGATCGGATCTACTCGAACCACCAATGAAGAAGCTTATCTACTTTCGAAGTTTGCCCGCGTGGTCTTGAAGACAAACAATGTAGACCACCATCGCACGGCCGACTTCCCTGCTTTCGCGCCCGCGCTCCGCGGCAAATCGGACACGACGGCCAGCATGGCGGATGTGTTCTCAGCGCCTGCGATTTTGCTGATTGGGAATGATCCCTCGGAGCAGCATCCGTTGTTAGCCTGGCAGATTCGCAACAACGTTCGATTGCATCGCGCGCGGCTTTACGTGATCAACTCAAAATCGATCAAGTTGCGGCGGCAGGCTTCGAGCTTCACGCACATTCCGGATGGAACCGAGGGGAGCGCGGCGGCGTTTCTCGCTGGAGACGATTCCGCTCTGGATGGGCTCATCGCGTCCGCTTCGGGCCTGGCGCCCTTGCCGTCGTCTTCGCCTGACGAGTGGCGGGAACTGCGTGACAAGCTGCGCGGCGAGCAGAATCTCGTGATCATTGTCGGCTCCGAACTCCGGGGAAACCACCTGTCGAGCGTCGTGAAGTTCGGTCTGGGAATCGCCGGGGCCAAATTCGTCTGCCTCGCTGATTACGCCAATTCGCGCGGCGCGGCGGATATGGGTCTGTATCCCGATTTGTTGCCGGGATATCATCCGGTTGCGGGAAACAGCGCGTTCCATGAGGAATGGGGAAACATTTCACAAGTCCCTGGCCTTGATCTGGCGGGCATGGTCGAAGCCGGCAAGGCCGGCACGCTGAAGGCGCTTTATGTTGTCGGCTCGAATCCCGTCGGCCGGTTGAAAATCGATCCCTTCGCTTTTTCCCAAAGCTTCGTCGTGGTGCAGGACATGTTCCTGACCGAGACGGCGGTGATGGCCGACGTGGTGCTTCCGGCTGCCAACGCGTATGAGAAGACCGGCACCTTCACCAATACCTGCGGCGATTTGCAATTGGTAAAGAAGGCGGGCGAGGTCACGGAGACGAAACCCGATTTTGAAATGATCGTGCGCATTGCCGACGCCATGAATTTTGACGTGCACAAACTGGTGCCCTTCGGCGGCGCGGGAACGCACGCGGATATGGGGCAGTCGCGTGGAGCCCAATCGGGCGAGGCCGACCGTCACGCGGTGTGGCTCGAAGCCCAAGGTCTCGAACCGAAGATGAGCCCGCTCGACGCCATGGCAATTCTGGATGAAATTCGCCGGCTCGTGCCCGGCTATGACGTGTCTCGCGTGAATCTGCTGGCCGGGAACAGCCAGCATACCGAGATCAGCAAAGCCGGACCCGGCGCGGAGCACGGGCCGCAGGCGATTGCTCCGGCGAACGACAATCTGTTCACTTCCGGAACCCTGGGACGTTATTCGCGGACATTGCGGTCGGTGATCGAGAGTCATCAGGTCAAGCCCGCGGAAGTCGCGGCTGACTGAGAGTCCTTTTATAAGTGGGCGAGTTGGTAATTGGGTAATTTGAATTCGGGCACAGCGCTGCACGGTCTTCCAATTACTCAATTACAAAATTACTGAATTAAGAAATGCCTTTGTCTCCTCTCATGTTCGTCGTCGTGTCGGTGATCAAGTCCCTGATCATCCTGATTGCGCTGCTGACCGCGGTTGCCTACTCGGTGTGGCTGGAGCGCAAAGTCGTCGGCCACATGCAGAATCGCTGGGGACCGACGCGTGTGGGGCCGTTTGGATTGCTGCAACCAGCGGCCGACGGTTTGAAATTTCTGTTCAAAGAGGACCTCACCCCTCCGCACGTCTACAAGCCGCTGTTTCTGGCTGCGCCGATGATCGCGGTGATCTTCGCCCTGACTTCGATCGCGGCGATTCCGTTCGGCAATTCCATCGTGATTGCGGGGTATTCCATTCCTCTCGAGATCGTCAACGTCAACATCGGTTTGCTCATGACTCTTGGCGCGACCTCGATGGGCGTGTATGGCGTGGCGCTGGCGGGGTGGTCGTCGAATAACAAATACTCGCTGCTCGGCGGTCTTCGGGCCAGCGCGCAGATGGTCAGCTACGAAATCTCGCTTGGACTTTCTCTGGTCGGGGTGCTGATCCAGAGCGGCAGTTTCAGCTTGCGCGATATTGTCGACGCGCAGGCAGGGCGGTTTCTATATGTCATCCCGCGCTGGAATATTTTTCACGGGCAGCTGATCGGCTTCTTTATTTACCTGATGGCGGCGTATGCCGAAACCAATCGCATTCCCTTTGACCTGCCCGAAGCTGAAACTGAGCTGGTGGCGGGTTATCACACCGAATACAGCTCGATGAAGTTTGCCATGTTCTTCATGGCCGAGTACGCCAACATGATCACGGTGGCGTGCCTGGCCACGCTGCTGTTTTTCGGCGGATGGCGCGGGCCCCTGTTTGGGCCTCCGCTGCTGCAGTCGCTTCTGCCGGTCTTCTGGTTTGGCGCCAAGGTTTTCTGTTTTCTCTTTCTTTATATCTGGGTGCGTGGGACGTTGCCGCGCTTCCGCTACGACCAACTGATGTCTTTCGGCTGGAAGTTTTTGCTCCCGCTGGCGATTGCAAATCTGGTGGCGACCGCGATTGCGGTGGCATGGTAAGAACAGTTGCCAGTACCTAGTACCCAGTAGACCGGGCGCTTGGGCACTGGGTACTAGATACCAGGTACTAGCTATGAGTTTCCACCTCATCTTATTTCTGATGTTCGGGGCTGTCTGCGTGGGCGGGGCGATCAACCTGCTGGCACAGCGCCATCCCATCAACAGCGCCCTGTCACTGATCGCGGTGATGGCGGCGCTGGCGGGGGAGTACCTGCTGTTGGGCGCGGAGTTTGTCGCGGCCGTGCAGGTCATCGTCTATGCCGGGGCCATCATGGTGCTGTTCGTCTTTGTCATCATGCTGCTGAACGCGGGCACAGAGGAGCAAACACAAGGCAGCCGCATTGCAGTTTTAATCGGCGTGCCGGGAATACTGACCAGCAGTCTGCTGGTGGGCTGGGTGGTACTAAAGCACTCCACCGTTGAATCGGTGCCGATTGGAGCTCTGCCGGGGCATCCCGTGGACATCGCGCAGCTCCTGTTCCACGACTTTCTGTTGCCCTTCGAAGTCACTTCCGTCTTGATCCTGATCGCCATCATGGGCGCGGTGGTGCTGGCCGGCAGGCCGGATGCTCCGGGGAGGTTCGACTGATGGTGCCACTGTCCTATTACCTGTTGCTGAGCGGCTTTTTGTTCGCGTGCGGCGTGGCGGGATTTCTGATCCAGCGCAACATCATCACGATTTTCATGTCGATTGAGCTGATGCTGAACGGGGTGAATCTTTCCTTCGTGGCGTTCGCTGCGCACTGGCATGCGCTCGCCGGGCAAGTTTTCGTTTTTTTCGTGATGGTGGTGGCTGCAGCGGAATCGGCGGTGGGATTGGCGATCATCATCGCCGTCTATCGCACGCGCGAGACTCTTAACGTCGACCGGGTGAACCTGCTCAAACTATGAACTCGTCGCTAAATCTATGGGTGATTCCGGTTCTGCCGCTGGCCGGGGCCGCGATCAATGGCTTACTGGGAAAGAAGGCTTCGCGCGCGGGCGTGAGCGCAGTCGCGCTTTTTTTCAGCGGCGCCGCTTTCATCATGGCCTTGACCGTGGTGGCGCGCTTTTCGTCGTTGACGCTTCCCTACCACGAAACGCTCGCCCATTGGATCCGCATCACCGGTTTCAGCGTCGACTTTTCCTTCTATCTCGATCAACTCTCGCTCGTCATGCTGCTTGTGGTTACCGGAGTCGGGTTTCTGATCCACATTTATTCCGTCGGCTATATGTGGGACGACCCCAGCTACTACCGCTTCTTCAGCTACCTGAACCTGTTCATGTTTTTCATGCTGACCCTGGTGTTGGCCGACAACTACCTGGTGATGTTCATCGGGTGGGAGGGCGTGGGCCTGGCGTCGTATTTGCTGATCGGGTTCTGGTTCACGAAAGATTCGGCCGCTTCCGCGGGCAAAAAAGCGTTCATCGTAAACCGGATTGGCGACTTCGGGTTTCTAATCGCGCTGTTTCTGCTGATGAAGAACTACGGGTCGTTGAGTTTCGATCAGATATCGCGAAGCGTCACCCCGCTGGCGCCGGAAACTGCTGGAGCCGGACTGCTCACCGCTCTTGGCATTCTGCTCATGGTGGGCGCTTGCGGCAAATCGGCGCAGATTCCGCTTTACGTCTGGCTCCCGGACGCAATGGAAGGTCCGACGCCGGTTTCGGCCTTGATTCATGCCGCCACCATGGTGACGGCCGGCGTCTACATGGTTTCGCGTTCGCATGTGATTTTTGACCGCGCGCCGCTGGCGCTGATGGTTGTGGCCATCATCGGTACACTTACGGCATTTTTCGCCGCGACCATCGGCATCGCGCAAACCGACATCAAGAAAGTCCTCGCCTACTCGACCATCTCGCAACTTGGCTACATGTTCATGGCGTGCGGCGTGGGCGCGTTTTCCGCCGGGATTTTCCACCTGATGACGCATGCGTTTTTCAAAGGATTGTTGTTTCTCGGCGCTGGCTCGGTGATTCATGCCGTCGGTGGCGAGCAGGACATGCGCAAGATGGGCGGCCTCAAGTCGTATATCCCATGGACGTTCCTCACCATGAGCATCGCCACCCTGGCGATCGCCGGGATCCCGCCGCTGGCTGGTTTCTGGAGCAAGGACGAAATTCTCTGGAAGGCATACCAGGTCAGCAAAGTCTACTGGGCAATCGGCGTGATTACCGCGTTCATCACCTCGTTCTACATGTTCCGCCTGTGGTACATGACATTTTTCGGCGACTACCGCGGAGTGCAGGTGAATGCTCACGGGCACGGTCATGACGCTCACGGTCACGGCGAACCGCATGAGAGCCCGATGGTGATGCTGGTGCCCTTGATGATTCTGGCGCTGCTCTCGCTGGTGGGCGGCCTGGTCGGCTGGGGCAACCACTTTGAGCATTTTCTTGCTCCGGTATTTGGAGCCAGTAGCGAGGTCGCGGCCGAGAGCGGAACCGGCACAACCGAATGGATCCTGATGGGCGTGTCCGTGGCCGTCGCCCTGTCGGGGTGGTGGCTGGCGTACCTGCTTTACGTAAAGCGCCAGGACCTTCCGGAGAAGATCGCCAACGTCTTCGGCGGCTTTTATGTGGCCGTCGTGCACAAGTATTACATCGACGAGCTTTATGCAGCACTCTTTGTCAAGCCTCTGGTGGAGGGTTCGACGCGAATCCTGTGGCAAGGAGTAGACCGAGGAATTATCGACGCCGCGGTGAATGATGCCGGCGACGGTGCGCGCCAGGTTTCCGACCAGGTTCGCCAGATGGAATCCGGCAATATTCGCTCCTACGCAGCGTGGATCGCCTCAGGCTCGGCAGTGGTGATTGCCTTCATGATCTGGATGTGGGTGAAAGCGTAATGAACACCGCCAGCCTCAATCCCGTGATTCTTACGCTCGTGACCTTCGTGCCCCTGGCAGGAGCGCTGCTGCTGATGCTGTTGCCGCGGCGCGATCGCGACATTCGCATCTTCTCGCTGTTCATTTCGCTGCTCACGTTCGTGTTGTCCCTGCATCTGCCGGTGCATTTCGATCGCGCGCTCACTGAATTCCAGTTTTCGGTCGATCGGCCCTGGGTTTCCACGCCCAGCATTCACTATCACATGGGCGTGGATGGCATCTCGATGTGGCTGGTGGTCCTCACCACGTTTCTGACGCCGCTGTGCGTGCTGATTTCGTGGAAGTCGATCCACGAGCGCGTGAAGGAGTTTTTCATCCTGCTGCTGATTTTGGAGACGGCGCTGATCGGCGTCTTCACTTCGCTCGACCTTTTTCTTTTCTATTTCTTCTGGGAAGCCACGCTGATTCCGATGGCGCTGCTGATCGGCATCTTCGGCCATGAGCGCAAAGTTTACGCCGCCGTCAAGTTTTTCATGTACACCATGATCGCGTCCGTGTTTATGCTGGCCGCGATTCTGTGGCTTTACGCCAAGACGGGCAGTTTCGACTTCGTCATCATTCGCGACCTGATTGCCACTCACCAGATAGCCGCTTTTCCCGCCGCCGCGCAGTGGCTGTTCCTTGGATTTTTCCTGGCCTTTGCGGTGAAGGTTCCGCTGTTTCCTTTTCACACGTGGTTGCCTGACGCCCACGTCGAAGCGCCGACGGCAGGTTCTGTGCTCCTGGCCGGCGTTCTGCTCAAGATGGGCACTTACGGAATGCTGCGATTTAACCTTGGCCTGTTCCCCGAACTGGCGCGGCGGAACGCTCCCTGGATCATGACCCTGGCGCTGATTGGCATCATCTACGGCGCGCTGGTGGCCATGGTGCAGCCCAACATGAAGAAGTTGATCGCCTACTCATCGGTCAGCCACCTGGGATTCGTGGTGCTGGGAATCTTCAGCTTCACCCAGGCCGGTTTGGACGGGGCCATGTTCGTGATGCTGGCTCACGGCATTTCAACCGGGGGACTGTTCATGCTGGCAGGCGTGGTGCACGATCGCCGGCATACCTATGAGATCAGCGAGTTCGGCGGACTGGCTTCGATCATGCCCGCTTACGCCACGCTATATCTCGTGATCGCGCTCGCCTCGGCCGGACTGCCCCTACTGAACGGGTTCATCGGTGAATTTCTGGTGATGAGCGGCGCTTTTCAGGACAAGGCCGTTTACGGCGTACTGGCGGCGACCGGCATCATCTGGAGCGCGGTTTACCTGCTCTGGATGTACCAGCGGGTTTTTTACGGCAAGGTCACGCACCCGTTGAACAACTCCATGGGCGATCTGACGGCGTTCGAGAAGACCGCGATCTGGCCGTGCGCAGTGGCGGCGCTGGTGATGGGTGTCGCGCCCATTCTATGGCTCCAGGCGATTGATCCTGCGGTTCATGCAGTGCTTACTCCCGTTGCCCAGTGGGCGAGCAGGGTGGTAGGGCCATGATGATGGCAACCGCTACCGCTGTTTTCGCGCAGACGATTCCGCAGAGCGCCGATTACGTTCGCATTCTGCCGGAGATCGTTCTTTCTATCTTCGGCATGATTGTGATGTTTCTCGAACCCCTGCTTGACGAGGAAACCGGCCAGAAAGTTCTGGGCCTGATTGCGCTGCTGGGCACGCTGGTGGGCCTGGGTGCGACCTGGTTCATGGCGCGGTCCCCTGGAATGGCCTTCTGGGACATGGTGCGCGTGGATGGATTCAGCGTCTTCTTTCATGTCTTGATAATTGCGATCGCTGCCGTCGTCATTCTCAGCTCTTACGAATACATGGCGGCGCAGCGGATTCGCGCCGGCGAATATTACGCTTTGATTCTCTTTGGCGCGGTCGGCATGGTGCTGATGTCGTCAGCGATCGAACTGGTTCTGATTTTCATCGCGCTCGAGATTTCGTCGATCTCGTCTTATGTGCTGGCCGGCTTCCGCAGGCGCGAAGCTTCCAGCGCCGAGGCTTCGCTGAAATATTTTCTGCTGGGTTCGTTCGCCACCGCCTTCTTCCTCTACGGAGTGGCCATGATGTTTGGCGCTACCGGCTCGACCAACATCGATCGCATCGCGGCGGTTTTGCAGTCCGGCCCGATGCCCGTGCTGGCCTACGTAGCGGTGGCGCTCATGTTTGTCGGACTGGGATTCAAAGTGGCCGCCGCGCCGTTCCACATCTGGACGCCCGACGTGTATGAAGGATCGCCGTCGCCGGTCGTAGGTTTCATGTCGACCGCCCCTAAGGCGGCGGCGTTCGCCGTGTTGTTGCGCGTTGTCTTCGTCATTCATGTCCCGGGCATCTTCTGGATGGTTTGGATGGCAGCGGCGCTCTCCATGACCCTGGGCAATTTGGGCGCGATGGTGCAGGACAACGTGAAGCGCTTGCTGGCTTATTCGTCGATCGCCCACGCCGGATACCTGTTGGCGGCATTTGCGGCTGCTCCCAGGCTTGGAATTTCGGCAGTTATGTTTTACACCGCATCCTATGCCGCGATGAATCTGGGAGCTTTTGCAGTGGTGAGCCACTTCGCCGGCGCGGGTGAACGTTACATCACGCTCGAGGATTATGAAGGCCTGGGGCGCAGCTCGCCGCTGCTGGCGGCAACGCTCACCATTTTCTTGCTCTCGCTGATCGGTATCCCCATGACTGGCGGTTTTTTTGCCAAGTTCTACGTGTTCAGCGCGACGGTCAAGTCCAACGTGATCTGGCTCACGATCATCGGCGTACTCAACAGCGGCGTGGGCGCGTATTACTATCTTCGCATCATCGTGAGGATGTACATGCGTGAGCCGCGCAAGCCGGTTCCGGTGACGGCGATTCCATTGGCGCTACGCCTGGCTTTGGCGGCGTGCTTGTTTGCCACTTTCTACCTCGGACTGTTTCCCAACGTTGTGCTGCAATATGCGCAGAATTCGGCGCAGCAGGTGGTGCAGGCTCCGGCGGAGCCTTCTGTCCCAGCGCCGGTCGCAGCGCTCCCCGGAACGCTCTGAGACGAGCTGGCCCCTGCTCCCCGTTCCCTTGCTCCGATGGATGCTCGCATCGCATTACTGCCCCGGTGTATTAGTATGGCCATCAATCGCTCATGAAGTCTGTTCCGCAGATGAAATTGGCGCTGGTGCGCAGCGGCTACCTGCCGACGCTCGATGGCTGGCGCGCGATTGCCATTGCCGCGGTACTTCTCGATCACGGAACTGAAATGTTGTTTCGGCGGTCTTCCTGGTATTCCTACCTGCGCACGGGGCCCAATGGCGTCAGCCTGTTTTTTGCCATCAGCGGATTTCTGATCTGCTCCCGGCTGCTTGAGGAAGAACAACTCTGCGGGCGCATCAGCTTGAAAGGCTTTTACATTCGTCGCGCCTGCCGCATTCTTCCGGCGGCCTTCACCTATCTTGCCGTGCTGGCCCTGCTCGCCGTATGCGGGCTCGTGATCGTGACTCCGCTGGAGTGGTGGAGCTGCATTCTGTTTTTTCGCAATTACCTGCCGCCAGAGTGAGGATTCGCGCGGGCTGGGGCGGGTACACGATTCATTATTGGTCTCTGGCGGTGGAGGAGCATTTCTATCTGTTGTGGCCCGCGCTGCTCGCGTTTTCCGGACGAGCGCGGGCGCGGTATCTCGCGGCCGGACTGGCGGTGGCCGTGGCGGTGTGGAGGTGGTGGGATTTTCATCACCAGCTCGTCAATCGCTTTCTGCCCGGACTACTTTTTCCCACGCGTACGGACGTGCGGCTAGATGCTTTGCTGCTCGGGTGTCTGGCCGCGCTGGCAATGGCGGAGCCGCGCTGGTGGCCATGGCTGACGCGGCATTTCACGATGGGTGTGTGGTGGGTGTGCGTGCTGGCCTATGTGCTCAGCCAGTTGCTGACGCGCAGGCACGACTACGGCATTCAGGAATCGGTGCTGCTGGCGGCGCTGGTGGCTGGAACTGTGCTGCATCCCACAGGGATGATCGGTAGGATGCTGGAAACTTCCGCGATGAGGTGGGTGGGGCGGCTCTCCTACAGTCTGTATTTGTGGCAGCAATTGTTTCTGGTGCCGGGCGCGAACTGGCCGCTATCCCTGTTGCAGAGATTTCCCTGGAATTTGATTCCCGTTTTTCTCATAGCCGGCTTTGAGTTACGAATTGCTCAGGAGCGAAGCCGGCTATGAAAAAACGGGAATCAAATTCCAGGAACCTGCGACGGGATAGCAGCCAGTTCGCGCCCGGCACCAGAAACAATTGCTGCCACGGATAGAGACTGTAGGAGAGCCGCCCCACCCACTTCATCGCGGAATTTCCAGAATCCTCCCGATCCCTGCCGGATGCAACACCGTGCCGGCAACCAGCATCGCGAGCAGCGCCGACTCTTGCAAGCCGTAGTCGTGTTTCCGCGTAATTACCTGCGTGAGGACGTACGCAAACACACACAGCCACCACACCCCCACCGTGAAATGCCGCTGCACCCGCGGCCGCCAACGCGGTTCCGCCAGTGCCAGGGCGGCCAGACATCCGTGCGACAGGCGTCCAGCCGCACATCCGTGCGCGAAGGGAATAAAGTCCAGGCAGATAGCGATTTACGAGTTGGTGATGGAAATCCCACCACCGCCAGATCGCGACAGCGGCGGCCAGAGCTGCCGCGATATAACGCGCCCGTACTCGTCCGAAAAGGCCAGCAGCGCGGGCCACAGCAGATAAAGTGCTCCTCCACTGCGAGCGACCAATAATGGATCGTGTAGCCGCCCCACCCGCGCGAAACCAGTCCGGCGGCAGGTAATTGGGGTAAAAACAGAATGAACTCCACCACTCCCAGCGGGGCACAATCGCCAGCCCGCATACGGCGAACAGAGCCAGATGGCAAGATAGGTAAAGGCCGCCGGAAGAATGCGGCAGGCCCGACGAATATAAAAACCTTTCAAACTGATGCGCCCGAAGATTTGTTCTTCCTCCAGCAGCCGGGAGCAGATCAGAAATCCGCTGATGGCAAAAAACAGGCTAACGCCATTGGGCCCGGGCGCAGATATGAATACCAGGAAGACCGCCGAAAACAACATTTCAGTTCCCGTGATCGAGAAGTACCGCGGCAATGGCAATCGCGCGCCAGCCATCGAGCGTCGGCAGGTAGCCGCTGCGCACCAGCGCCAAGTTCATCTGCGGAACAGACTTCATGAGCGATTGATGGCCATACTAATACACCGGGGCCGCCATGCGATGCGAGCGTGCATACGGAGCAAGGGAACGGGGAGCGGGGCCAGCTGGTCTCAGAGCGTTCCGGGGAGCGCTGCGACCGGCGCTGGGACAGAAGGCTCCGCCGGAGCCTGCACCACCTGCTGCGCCGAATTCTGTGCACTAAAGCAGAACATTTTTGGGTAATTAGTCCGAGGTAGAAAGTGGCAAACAAGCACGCCGCCAAAGCCAGGCGTAGCGCCAATGGAATCAGCCATTCACCGGAACCCATTTCGCGCGGCTCCCGCATGTACATCACCACGATGATGCGCAGGTAGTAGTACGCGCCCACGCGCTATTCAGTACCAGATAATCGTGAGCCAGACCAGATTCGACTTCAGGGCCGCACTGAACACGTAAAACTTGGCGAAGAATCCGCCCGTCATCGGGATACCGATCAGCGACAGCAGGAAAAATGGTGAAGGTGGCGGCCAGCAGCGGAGAACTGCGCCCCAGGCCTGTCGTAATCTTCGAGCGTGACGTAACGTTCACCCGCGCCGGCGAAGTGGCTCACCAGGCGAAAGCCCCCAGATTCATCGCGGCATAGGCCGCGGTGTAGAACATGGCGGCCGAAGTGCCAAGCTCCGGGAGCGCCGCAAAGGCAACCAACAGATATCCGGCGTGCGCGATCGACGAATAGGCCAGCAGGCGCTTCACGTTGTTCTGCACCAGCGCGCCAAAGTTCCCAGGGTCATGGAAAGCGCGGCCGCAAACCAGATCAGCCAGAAGACGCCCGGAGCGTAATGACGAAACGACGCGCAACAAAACCGCGAACGCAGCCGCTTTGGGAGCGGTCGACATCAATCCCACAACCGGCGCCGGCGCTCCTTCGTACACGTCGGGGGTCCAGATGTGGAACGGCGCCGCTGCCACTTTGAACCCCAGGCCCACAAACATGAACGCCACGGCCACGTAGGCCAGCAACGGACATGGGGCCGCCTGCGCAACGCGCGGCTAATTTGATCGATGTTGGTCGAACCGGTCGCCCCAAACATCAACGCCACACCATAAAGGAAAAACGCCGTGGCGAAGGAACCCAGCAGAAAATACTTCAGCGACGATTCGGCGCTGGCGGCTTCGTGCCGGCGGAATCCAGCCAGCACATAAGACGAGATGGAGGAAATCTCGAGCGCGATGAAAATCAGAACCAGTTCAACCGCGGACGACATCAGCGCCATGCCGACCGCGCCGAACAGAATCAGCGCGTAGTATTCCCCAGCGCGGATCCGCTGCACCGCCATATATTCGTACGAACTAAGAATGACAACGGCAGCGATCGCAATCACCAGTACATGAAAGAAAACACTGAAGTCATCCACCTGCACCATGTTCCAGAAGGCCAACCCGGGAACTTGCGCCATGAACCAGGTCGCCGCAATCCCGGCCAGAGTGCCCACCAGCGCGATGAGTCCCAGAACCTTCTGGCCGGTCTCTTCGTCGAGCAGAGGTTCGAGCACCATCACGACCATGCCAAAATCGAGAGAACGATCTCCGGCAGGATGCGGACATAATCGGCGCTCTGCGGAAGCGTCTGTGCGAAAAGCCGCGACGGAAGTGGCGGTTGCCGTCGATCATGGTCTACCACCCTGCTCGACTACTTGCGCGAAGGGAGTCAGCGCGGCCTGAACCGCGGGATCGATCGCCCCCAGCCACAGAATGGCGCCACGCCCATCACCAGCGCCGCCAGCGCGCACGGCAAAAGCGCGGCCTTCTCGAATGCCGTCAGATCGCTCAGCGAATTGTTCACAGGGTGCGTGACCTTGCCGTAGAAGACGCGTTGATACATCCAGAGCAGATAGACGGCGCTCCAGATTATGCCGGTCGCCGCCGAGTATCCCGTAAACGGCCTTGTCCTGGAAGGCGCCGCTCAGCACCAGGAATTCGCCGATGAAGCCGTTCAACAGAGGCAGACCCGCCGAGGCCAGCACGATGAACAGATAGGCGTGGCATACTTCGGCATGGGCGAGGCCAGTCCGCCGAACTCGCTGATCTCGTAGGTATGGCGGCGTTCGTGCAGAATGCCTGCCAGCATGAACAGCCCGCCGGTCGAAATTCCGTGAGCCAGCATCACGAACATTGCGCCGTTCAGTCCGGCCTGGGTGAAGCTGAAGATTCCCAGCACGACAAATCCCAGATGGCTGACCGAAGAGTACGCGATCAGCTTCTTCATGTTGGGCTGCACCATGGCTACCAGCGCGCCGTAGATGATGCCAATCAACGCGAGCGTCATGATCCAGGGAGCGTTGCGCCGCGCTTGTTCGGGGAACAGGCCCAGGTTGAAGCGAAGCAAGCCGTAGGTGCCCATCTTCAGCAGAACCCCGGCCAGCAGCACGGAACCCGCCGTGGGCGCTTCCACGTGCGCGTCAGGCAGCCATGTATGGAAAGGGAACAGCGGAACCTTCACCGCGAACGCCAGGAAGAATCCAAGGAAGAGCCACTGCGCGGCCGCCGGAAAACTGCGGCACGCTGCCGCTTGCGATCTGGTCGCGAATGATCGACAAAATCAAAGCTGCCGGTCATGCGCATAAAGCCACAAAATCGCCGCCAGCATGAACACCGAGCCAATCATGGTGTACATGAAAAACTTCACCGCGGCATAAACTTTGCGCTCGTGCCCGAAGATGCCAATCAGCAACGCCATCGGGATCAGCGTGGCTTCCCAGAAGAAATAGAAGAGGAACAGGTCGAGCGAAGTGAAAACGCCGATCAGCGCCGTCTCCAGGATCAGCAGCAGGATGAAGAATTCTTTCACCCGCTCGTGAATCGACTTCCATGAAATCAGCACGCACAGCGGCGTGAGAAACGTGGTGAGCACCACCAGCCACAGCGAAATGCCATCCACCCCCATGTGGTAGTGAATGCT